>NZ_JAHMIN010000040.1 GCF_018986435.1 Hahella sp. HN01
CTGTTATAAGTGCGGATCAGGCTGGCGTCGCGCCCCGCGCCTAACAGCAGCTCATCGCGGCGCTGCAGCACCAGGTTGCCCGTGGCCGCATTGACGTAGACCCGCTCGCCGCCCTGGCCCACGCCCGCTTGCGATAATCCCGCGCCCGCGCCTGACAAGGCCGCGCCAAATAATCCCAGACCTTCCCCTGATACAACCGCAACCATTTGATGACTCCTAAATACTTCCGACTGACTTTTTTAACGCATAAAAAAGCCGCTGACGGCAGACTTTGCGCCTGTCGTCAGCGGCCTATCGCTTTATATAAATGATGTAAACTGAGCTACGAGGATGAAATGCCCCTTCATAACAGTATCCTTACAGCAATTCACCCACAGCTCTCTCTAAAAGAAAATACAATGTCATTTAATCACCGCACACCATGACTGGCAACAATCTGACCTAAACTAAGTTTCGAGCAAAAACCGTTCATAATCGCTCAAATATTCAACAACCGTACACCTTTCTGGCTCAAGCCAAGGAATATCTTTAGCCCGCTCTAATATATCTAAAGCCAACTGCTGTCTGAGTCCAATAAAACCAGGCTTCATATGCAATGCTTTTTCAAGGCTACTGGAAGAATCACACTCTTCTAACACACCAAGATCATGACAAAAGGGTCTCTCTGCCGAACCAAAGCTTAAAAGGACATCTTCGAAAGGACCTATTTTCCTAGCGTGATCCAAGCCCAAAATTTTTAATAACTTAAAGGAGTTTAAAACATGCTCCTTTGTACATGCGTATACTCGATTAAGTACATCCACGCTTCTACTTTGACCTTGAACGCCATCAACCAGTTTGAGGCCTTTAGGTGTATTAACTATTCTTTGACCCCATACTCCATGAGGCACAACAGGTCTATCAAACAATCGTTCAAGTAACAGATCAATCTGCTCTACGGATAGGAAGATATCGTCATCGACAGAAAAAAAGTAGTTAGCGGGTTCATGTGCAGCAAATTCAAATCTTATCCATGGCGGATAATGAACAACCTGCTGGATTAATGTTAGCTTTGGATGCTGTTCAATATATACACAAAGATCGACATCAGGGTTGTTATTAGAAACAATTATCTTGTCAATATATTTGCTCTTTGCAAGTTGCCCAAAAATCCTTTGTATATTTTCAGGCCGTAAGTAGCTTAGCAATATTGCTGTAACTGAACACTCTTCATGAGCGACGCGCACTTTACTCCACCCTAATAACAACGCGAAACTAGTGACCTTATCACCTTTTAGCCGTCAAAAAATCATCCCCTTTTACAGAATATCTACTCCCCCCTTCGTCCGAAGCAGCATCATTTTTGTCAAAAACCACCAACGGCTTAACCTGCCTCTGCGGGTAAACTGGGTTTATTGGCTGAGTATATTTGGCTGTTGGTGATTGATTAAGACGAGGTAGGCATATGTTGAACTACAAAGCTCCGCAGCGTGATGTGGCGTTTGTGATGGATGAACTGTTGGGTTTCTTCGAGCATTACGAAAAGCTGGGGTTCGCGGATGCGACGCCGGATATGGTGCAGGCGATCCTGCAGGAGGGCGGTAAGTTTGCGGAGAATATCCTGGCGCCGCTGAATGCGGTGGGCGATACAGAGGGCTGTTCCTGGAATGACGGCGTCGTGACAACGCCCACAGGCTTTAAAGAAGCTTATCAACAGTATGTCGAGGGCGGCTGGCCCGCCATGTCGCAGCCATTAGAGTACGATGGCCAAGGCTTACCCTATTCGCTGTCGAGCGTTCTGTCCGAGTGGTTCTCCGGCGCCAATCACGCCTGGGCCATGTACCCAGGACTGAGTCAGGGCTGTATTGAAACCATTCTCGCCCATGGTTCGGATTCACAGAGGCAGCGCTTTTTACCTCACCTGATTGCAGGGCGCTGGACCGGCACCATGTGTCTGACTGAATCCCACTGCGGATCAGATTTGGGACTGCTGAAAACCAAAGCGGAGCCGCAACCTGACGGCGCTTACGCCATAACCGGGACCAAGATTTTCATCTCCGCCGGCGACCATGACCTGTCCGACAACATCGTTCATGTCGTCCTGGCCCGCCTGCCGGACGCCCCCGCGGGCACTAAAGGGATATCCCTGTTTATCGTACCCAAGTACAATGTGTCCGATAGCGGTGAAATCACAACGCCCAACACGTTATCCTGCGGCTCCCTTGAACATAAGATGGGCATCAAAGGCAGCGCCACCTGCGTCATGAATTTCGACGGCGCGCGCGGTTATCTGATCGGCGAACCCAATCGCGGTCTCAACTGCATGTTCACCTTTATGAACGCCGCTCGCGTCGGCGTGGGACTGGAAGGTCTGGCGGCCACCGAAGCGGCGTTTCAAGGCGCCATCAGCTACGCTCGCGATCGCCTGCAAATGCGCTCTCTCAAAGGCCCCGTCAACAAGGACAAGCCCGCAGATCCGATCATCGTGCATCCCGACGTACGGCGCATGCTGCTGACGCAGAAAGCGATCCGCGAAGGCGGACGCGCCCTGGCGATGTACTGCACCCAGCAAATCGACCTGACGCTCTACAGCGAAGACGCTGACATCAAAGCCGCCGCGGAGGCGAAACTGGCGCTGCTGACGCCAATCGTCAAAGCCTTTTTGACGGAAACAGCGCAGGAGTGCACAAGCTACGGCATGCAGGTTTACGGCGGTCACGGCTTTATCAAGGAGTGGGGAATGGAGCAGCTGGCCAGGGATACCCGCATCTGCACCATGTATGAAGGCACCACCGGCATTCAGGCCATAGACTTGCTGGCTCGCAAGATCATCGGCAGCCAGGGAGAGCTGCTGCGTCAGTTCGTCAATGAGATACGCGCGTTTTGCGAAACTCAGAACGCCGCCCGCCGCTTCAGTGTCTGGACGGACGCGCTGATGCAGCACTTGGATGAGTGGCGGCAACTGGCTCAGGGCGTTGCAGAAAAAGCGCAGACCAACCCGGATGAAATCGGCGCGGCGTCAGTCGAATTTCTGATGTATTCCGGTTACGTTTGCCTGGCCTATTTCTGGTTGCGCATAGCGGTGACCGCCAAAGACAAACTGGAAGCGCAAAGCGGCGACAGTGACTTCTATAAAGCCAAACTGCACACAGCGGAGTTCTACTTTGAGCGTCTATTGCCCCGCACTCGCTCACTCGCCGCCAGCGTCAAAGCCGGCGCGGCCAGCTTGATGGCGTTGCCAGAAGAGCTGTTCCACCTCGACTGATAAGCACATCCGGGCGCAATACGCGCCCGGTTTTATCAGACCCCGGACGCCTCGTCTTCATCGACGAAGGTCTCTTCTTCGCCATTATTGAACTCTTCCATAAAGATCTGCCAGAACGCCAGGAACAACGCGGTCAATACTGGTCCCAACACGAATCCATTCAAGCCGAATAACGATAAACCGCCCAAGGTCGACAATAGCACGAGATAGTCAGGCATTTTGGTGTCGCGTCCCACCAGGACCGGGCGTAACACGTTGTCCACCAACCCGATGACAAAGAAGCCGAACAGCACCAGCACAACGCCTTTGAAAACATCGCCGCTGAAAAACAGATATGCCGCCGCCGGGCCCCATACCAGGGCGGACCCCACCGCCGGCAACAAAGACAGCACCACCATCACTACGCCCCACAACAGCGCGCCTTTGATGCCAAGCGCCCAAAAGATCAAACCTCCCAGAGAGCCCTGCACCATCGCCACGACCAGGTTCCCCTTCACCGTCGCCCGGGACACTTCCGCAAACTTTTGAAAGAGATGAATTTCCCGGGTGTCACCCAAAGGCAGAGCGCGAATCAACAGCTGTATCAAACTGCTGCCGTCTCTTAAAAAGAAAAAAGTCAGATAAAGCATCAACACAAAGCTGACGGTGAACTGCAGATATTCCTGTCCAAAATTGAACGCCTGGGTGGCGAAAAACTTACTGCCCGTCAACGCCGCCTGCGACAGCATTTGCTTGACGTTGCCCAAGTCAATCTCGAAACGTTCAGCCAGTTCCTGAATCACCGGCATGGCGGCTCTGGCTTTGTCCACCAGCACCTGCAACTGTATCTCGCCGGAGCTTACCTGCTGATAGACTCTGGCCCCCTCCTTCGCCAACATCGTCATCATCACCGCCAGCGGAATCACCACGATCAATACGCTGGCCAGCAATGTCAGCAGCGCGCTGACGTTGTCCCTGCCGGGAAACCGGCGAATCAGCCAGCGGTGCAACGGCGCAAATAGAATGGCCAACATCGCCGCCCAGAAAATAGCGTAAAAGAACGGCAGGATCAGCAGTCCAAACCCAAAGGTTACAGCCAGCAACAGCAGCAAAAAGGATCGGTCTTCTAGATTTCGTTGCATCTAAGGGGATCTCTTACAGGGTATTTCGAAAGGTGGGCGGAGATAATCTCATGTTTTTATTGGCTACGCATCCAACGAAGCCATGAAGCGCACCGCCCTCCCAATAAAAATATGACATTTTTTTACTTTTTTGACGGGAACCGCCGGAGAAGGTCGCTACTGAATGTAAGCAACAATAATTACGGGATACGACATCATGTTCAGCAAACTTCTTAGAGCCCTTACCCAAAAAGACGATTCCGTGACCACGCTGCCTTTCGACAGCCTGCGCAAAGTTGCGGCAGCCCAGGTAAAAGTTATCAGCGACCAACAAAAGCAAGCTCCTCTAAGCTTTTGCACCGTCAGCGCAGGCGAAGTTAAAGATCTCGCCAGCCTGCAAGGTTTCTAAACCATCTCAAGATAGCGCTGAAGCCAACACTCCGCAGTACGCTCTAAGGCTTCAGCTCCGCACACAGCACCAATAATGCAGCCGCCAGGGCAGGCTTTTCGCGATGATTGATGCGCGCCGCGCAATTTATTCGATATAACGTTCCACTCGTTTTTTGCTGAATACTCTCCAGCTTCGCCTCCAAGCGAATTTCATCGCCGCTCCGCACCGCCTCAAGAAAGCGCACTTGTTCCAGACCATAATTAATCAGCGCATAACCGTCCTCTGGCGGAGAGATCAACTCATATAACAGCCCCGGCAGCAGCGACAACGCTAGAAAGCCATGAGCGATGGGCTGGCCATATGGGCTCTCCTTCCGGCAACGCTCAGCATCCACATGAATCCACTGCCTATCGCGAGTGCAATCGGCAAACTGATCAATCAGCGCCTGATCAACTCTCACCCATCGACTTTCGCCCAAATTTTCACCTACCTGAAGATCCCGCATCGATTTAGCCATGGTCTGAACTCCTTTCATCTACGCATGAAAATGGTCATGTAGACATAGTCTAGCTGCGACGCCGGGATTGCATAGAAAAGTGAAAAACTTTCTTTTTCTCATTCTCAACACCTCACAGACGCCAACGGAAAGAGAGGTTTTTAATTCATAACGCCCGTTATGAGCAATGCATTCCCAATGTTCCCAACCTTCGTCATTATTCGAAATTTCATCAAATTTTCGTTGACAGAGAATTAATGAGGCCAATAGAGTAAAAAATACGTACAAATTAGAAAATTTACGAAAATATTCAATCAGAGACGAATCTGAATATTTTCCGTTATGTCCGACTGCAGGAGCCCTTCGGATATCGTCACAGGGCGTACTCCTTCGCATTGAACGGACAGGGAAACCATCACACCAAAGGGAGCCAGCATGGAGCCGGTTTGTATTGAGGATTGGGAAGAGCTTGCCAAACGCCGCTTAGCGCCGGAAATCTACGACTTTATCGCCGGCGGCGCGGGGCTTGAGCGGTCTTTGCAGGAAAACATCCGCGCCCTGGAGCGGGTAAAACTGATTTCCCGTGTGCTGCGCGGCGTTAGCGACGTCGATACGAGCGCGCCGCGTTTATCGCCACTCCAGAGCGCCCGCACGCCCGCCACCCCGATGATTGTCGCTCCCAGCGCGCACCATCAACTCGCTCACCCTGACGGCGAGCGGGCGACCCTGGCGGCCGCCAACCAGTGTGGCGCGCCACTCATTGTCAGCACCATGTCAGACACGCCCCTGGAGACCCTCTGCAAAAACTCCGCAGAGCCGGTCATGTTTCAGCTTTACCTGTACAAAGATCGCGGACGCAATCGAGACATCATTCAGCAGGCGCAGGACGCCGGCTGCAGCGCCCTGGTGCTGACCGTTGATGTGCCACGTATGGGCGCGCGGCTGCGGGATCGTCGCAATAGCTTTGACGTTAAGCGCTATCAAAAACGCACAGACCAGTTTGACGAGCCACTATCCAGTGAGCCCCCTGTACCCAGTCAGTCCGGCGGCGTCGCCGCCTTCGTCGCAGAACAGCTGGAGCCGGCTCTTTCCTGGGCCGATGTGGACTGGGTGAAAAACCAGACCCGCATGCCGTTGATATTGAAAGGCGTGCTGCATCCGCAGGATGCGGAAATCGCGCTGAAGCACGACGTCGACGCCTTGTATCTATCGAATCACGGCGGTCGCCAACTTGATCACCATGTTTCCGCCATCGACATGCTGCCCTACATACGTCAACGCGTAGGCGAGTCCATGCCGCTCATTGTGGATGGCGGCGTACGCAGCGGCGCAGACATTCTCAAAGCTCTGGCCCTGGGCGCCGACGCGGTGGGCGTTGGCCGCCCGGTCTTATGGGGACTCGCCGCCGCAGGCGCCCAAGGCGTCGCCGAGGTGTTAAGACAACTCATCGATGATCTGACGCTCAGCATGCACCTTTGCGGTTGCGCGTCGCTTGCGGACATCAGCCAGGAAATTATTTGGACCAAACACCCCTCATATCAAGGAGAAACCCTATGACGACAGGTTGGGAAAACATGTCTAAGTTAATGCTCAGGCATAAGGCGAAAAAAATTGATCACGTGGCGATCGCTGTGCTGGATCTGGAGCAGGCCATCGGCTATTTCAGCATGATGGGATTCACCCTCTCCGATCGCATGACCACCACCGGTGCGCACAGCGCCATGCATTCCGCCGTCATGGAGGCGGGTCCAATCAAGTTCGTTTTATTGGAAGGCGTCAACGAAGCCTCTCAGATCACCCGCTTTATCAATGAATACGGCCCAGGGCCACAGCACATCGCCATAGAGGTGGACGACGTGGAAAGCCTGTGCAAAGAGCTGGAAAAACAAGGGCTGGACTTCAGCACCAAAACCATCAAAGGCCCGGACCTCATCCAGCGCTTCACTGTGCGCTGCCCTAATTCCGGCGTCATGATCGAGTTCATAGAAAGAAACGAGGAAGAAGGCTTTTCGGAGCAGAACGTGGAAGACCTGTTCCGCCAACTGGAAGCCAGCGACGCCTACTGATAAACGCCGGCCACCCCGCGGCGACTCTCTCCGACATCAAACATAGAAAGGAATACTACGTGTATATAGCGGAATACCCACTGAGCGAGCAAGAACATGCTCTGTTGCCCAGCGATGAGGACGTGCGTTTTTACCAGGAGCACGGCTGGTTCATGACCGGCAAAGTGTTTACCGACGAGGAGCTGGACGCCTTCGCTCAGGAAAGTCGCGATTATTATGCAGGCAAGCGCGACAGACGCTTGCCGACCATGCCTTCCACATTAGCCTACTGGACCCCGGAAGATGGCGATGTCGCCCGCAACAATGACTACGTGCATTATGAAAGCGATACGTTTCGGCGTCTGCTGACCAAGCCAATCATTGGCGCTATCGCCGCCCGGCTGGCGCAGACAGACGAAATACGCGTTTGGAACAGCGCGCTGATCACCAAGCCCGCCCGAGGCGACTTTGCGGCTGAAGGCATGTTTCGCCCCGTCGTCCCCTGGCATAAAGACGCCCATTACTGGTCAACCTGCACGTCCAGCAAACTGCTGACCGCCTTTATCAACTTTTATGACTGCTTTGAAGGCATGGGAGCCCTGGAAATGATCGACGGCAGCCATCGCTGGCGGGAAATCGACGCCAACGACAGCGTCACCCGCCACTTCGGACGGCGCAGCATCGATGAGCTGCAAACCATGCTGGAGGAAACCGCCCAGCTTAATGGCGACACCGTCAGAAAAATACCCATGACCAGCAAACGCGGCCATATCAGCTTTCATAACTGCCACACCTTTCATGGCAGCTCCCCCAACTACAGCCAAGTGGACCGCGTCTCGATTTCTCTTCACCTGCAGGACGGCGGCAACACCTACAAGCGCCACACGATGGCGGACGGTTCCGCGTTGAAATACAACAACGACTATTTCTGCCGCCAAAACGGCAACGGCGACCCGGACTACACCGATCCGGATTTCTGCCCGCAAATCTGGAAGGAGTAATTCATGAACGCAATGCAACCTCAGGATGAACGCGAGGAGCTGCCGCTGCATACATCCCTGGCGGACCCATGCCTTAACTCCATGACTTTTCTCAACGATATCGCCGGGCAATATCCCGACGCGATATCGTTCGCGCCCGGACGCCCGATCGAAACGGACTTTCGAATCGATGATATCGGTCGTTATCTGCATCGCTATGTCGAGCATCTCACCCAGCAGAAACGTCGGCCTGAAAGCGCCGTCATCACTCAGCTGTTTCAATACGGCCCGTCGGAAGGGCATATTCGCGGGCTCATCGCCGAGATGCTGGAGAAAACCGACGGCGTCATCTGTCGCCCCGAAGATATTGTGGTCACCTCCGGCACCCAGGAAGGAATGATTTTGACTCTGCGCGCTCTGTTCGCCGATCCTCGGGATGTCCTGCTGGTTCCACAGCCGGTGTACGTCGGCATTATCGGCGCCGCCAGACTGCTGGATATCCGGGTCGAAACCTTCGATGTCCACGATCAGGGCGTGGAAATCAGTGAAATCGAAAACAAAATCCAGACGCTGGAGGCGGCAGGCGACAAGGTCAAAGCGCTGTATATCAACGCCGACTTCTGCAACCCCACGGGCGTCTCGCTACCTCTCAGCCAGCGCATGGATCTGGTCTGGCTCTCCCACACTTACAACTTCACTGTACTGGAGGACAACCCTTACGGTATTTTCGGCGCGGCGAGCGCCATCAAGCCGACGCTGGCTTCTCTGGACAGAAACGGCCGCTCCGTGGCGTACCTGGGCTCGTTCTCCAAAACGCTGTTTCCAGGCGTACGCATGGGGTTTGTTGTATCCCGGCGACTGGCGGAAGCGCTTACCAAAATCAAAAGCATGCTGACGCTCAATACATCGCCGATCTGTCAGGCCGTGGTCGGCGGCGTGTTGCTGGAATGCAAGGGCGACCTGCGATTGCATTGCGAGAGCAGAATCCATTTCTATCAGAACAATCTGAAGCATTTGCTGCATCAGCTTGAGGTCGCCTTTCCCAAAGGCTCGCCCCTGCGTTCGCAAATCACCTGGAACAGACCAGATGGCGGCTTTTTTCTCGTGCTCACGCTGCCGTTCACTGTTAACCTGAAACAGCTTAAAGCCTCAGCGGAACAATACGGCGTACTTTGGACGCCGATGGAAATGTTCTATTCGCCGCCGCGGGAGTCCAATGAAATCCGGCTCTCGTTCAGCTACCTGACGCCGGAGCAGATCAGCGAAGGGGTTTCCCGCCTGCGCAACTTTATCAAGGAATGTGTGGCCGTACATGCGCCTGAGACGGCGGCCGCCAGCTAGAGCAAAGGAGACAAGCTCGTTATGACCGCTTTTTTATATATCGCCTGTATTCTGGTGTGGGGCACGTCATGGTTCGCGATCCACATGCAATTGGGCGAAGTTCCCATTCTGACGTCCATTTTCTATCGCTTCGCCATTGCCGCATTACTGCTGCTGCCCGCTCTGTTTTTGCTAAAAAAAATCCAGAAGACCCAGCCTGTCGACCACCTGTGGTTCGCCGGGCAGGGACTGTGCTTTTTTTCCCTGAACTTTCTGTGCTTCTATCACGCCACCCAATACATCCCCAGCGGCATCGTCGCGATCATTTTCTCCACCGTGCTGCTGTTCAACAGCGTCAATCGCTGGCTGTTCCTGCGTCAAAGCACTTCGCAAAGCGAGTTCATCGGCATCGCCTTCGGCATTGCCGGCATTGTGCTCCTGTTCTGGCGGGAACTGACGCAACAACACTTTGGCGCGGACTTTTTTACCGGAATGCTGTTCGCACTACTGGGCACACTCGTATTTTCACTGGGTAATATGATCTCTGTGCGTAATGGAGCCAAGGGCATCACGCCGCTCACCGGCAATGGCTATTCAATGGCTTACGGCGCCATGGTGCTGTTAATCGCCGTCTTCGCCACCAACACGCCGCTCAAGTTCAGCTTCACTTCCCAATATATTTTCAGCCTGCTGTATCTGGCGATTTTCGCGTCAGTGCTCGGCTTTACGATCTACCTGACCCTGGTGAACAAGATCGGCATCAACAAAGCCGCGTACTGTATGGTGGCGTTCCCTATCGTCGCGATCCTGATCTCCACGCTGTTTGAAGACTATCGGTGGGACGCCACCACATTTTCAGGCGTTGGCGTCATCATCTTCGGTAATTTCTTGATGGTCTCCAAACTCTGGTGGCGACCCGCTTCGCTGGCCAGACAGCAAAGCTGATGCAGCTACCCTTCCATTCATATATTTGCAGGAGTCAATTATGCCCGTCGTCACCATCGCGCAATCCCCCGGCCGAACCTTGGAGCAGAAACGGGATTTGGTGAAAAAAATTACCGACGCCTTTGTGACCAGCTACGGGGTAAAGCCGGAGTCGGTCACGATATTTTTACAGGACTATGACGACAGCAACTGGGGAAAAGCCGGTTTGTTGCACGTTGACGCCAAAGCCGGCAAAGACGGGTAAAGGCTTCCCTGGCAAAAGCGCATAACCCTCTATTTTAGCGGCGATTTTCTTCCCCCGACCGGCCTATTGCCAATAACGGACAAAAAGGTTAAAAACTCACCAACTACTATAAAGAACTTCTGCATTACCGGGCCGGATTCATCGCTCCCCGCGGCGAATCCAGCCCACAAAAACTGACCGTGCGCCGGTCCAGCACGGGTGCGCTCGGCCACCGCTTGGCGAAGCCATTTTGGTGGTATGACAGTTGGCTGACCCAGGATTGTTAACCAACCACACGAGAGAAATGGACCATGAAGAAGCTATTGGCCACGCTCTTAATTGGCGGCGCTTGGACCATCGCAGCCAATAGCTACGCTTATGACTGCACAAGCGTAGCCCCCTTTGAAACCGGCGCTATCGGCGCCAACGCCATTCGTCAACATCACGACAACGCTTATCGCTGCAACGTCAGCGGCTGGTGCGGATTGGGCGGAGCCTATGAACCCGGCGTAGGCTGGGCCTGGGAACAGGCCTGGAACGGGCTCGGCGCCTGCGATGGCGATTCCCCTCCCGATGATGGCGGCCCCGGTGACGACCCCGGCGCCTGCGACGCTCCGCAGTATTCCGCCGGAACCAGCTACAGCGCGGGACAAATCGTGCAGAACGTTGGCAATGACTATCGCTGCGATGTCTCCGGCTGGTGCTCGTCCGCAGCCGCCCGGGCGTATGAGCCTGGCGTCGGCAGTAGTTGGAGTTCCGCCTGGACCTTAATTGGGCCTTGCGGCACAGACGACCCCGACAACCCTGATGATCCCGGTCCAGGGCCGGATACGCCATTCTGCGCCAGCGCCTGGAGCGCCAGCAAAGTCTATCGCACCGGAGCCGTGGCGGCTTATCAGGGCGGCGTTTACCAGGCCCAGGTGGATGTCTGGGGCATTCCCCCTAACGACCCTACTTATCCCGATCGCTGGAAACTGGTAGGCGTACCCGATGACAGCTTGTGCCCAGTCCCTATTCCCAACGACATCGACTACGGCGATCCGCAGCCTGTCGATGGCAACCCCAACGCCGGCGTCAGCTTTCCTGGCGGCGCCATCGGCGCGGCGCGCATCTCCAATACGCCATCCACCAGTACGCCGCGCTCTTCTGTTCCGTCCACCGATCCAGGCGGGGATCATCCCGGCTTCGACGCCGATAACGGAGCCCGAGTTTCCAAACTGCCTCCCGGAACCGTGCCGTTGCAGCACAATACTTATTCACTGCGCGCAGGAACGGAAATAGTCACTTACATCGGCGACTGGGCGATCTACGGTCGGCGCTATGACTTCACCAAACTTCCCGTGAAGAACCTGCATCGCATCGTCTACGGTTTCTCCGGTATCTGTTATCCCGATGCGTCCAGCACTCAGGACCCTGGCTTCCCCACGTCCGCTCCCGCGGCGGTGAATCGCACCTGCAATCAGAGCAATCTGCCTGACGGCGCCATGGCCATCGCCGATTTTGAAGCGGCCTTCGTGCGCAATGTCGGCGTTCCCGGCAGCGTAACGGGAACGGAGAGCATGTATGAGCTGGAGCCAGCCAGTGTTGGCGGCGTATTCGGCGTGCTCTATAAACTGAGAAAAGAAAATCCGCACTTGAAACTGGATCTATCCGTCGGCGGCTGGACCCTGTCTGAAGGCTTTGGCTGGATGTCGCGGGATGACGCCAGACGCAAAGCCTTCGTCGACTCCTTGATCCATTTCTTACAACGCTTTGACTTCGACGGTATCGACATCGACTGGGAGTACCCCGCCTCCGACGGTGCCGTTCCTGACGCGGACAGGCCGGAAGACGCCGCTAACTATGTGCGTCTGTTGAAAGAAATTCGTGCAGGTATGGACTGGTTGGGACAGAAGACCGGCAAGCATTATCGCCTGTCCTCCGCGATCCCCGCAGGAACCGGTCGTCTCGACCTGATCGACTGGCCCGCCGTGCATCCATATATGGATCGCCTGTATGTGATGACCTATGACCTCACCGGCGCCTGGGAGCGCGAGCTAAGCAATCACACCCCCATGCAGGTAAATCCGAGCGCGCAGGGTTCATCCGCCAATACTTCCGTCACTACGGCGATGTCTTATCTGCAGGGCAAGGGCGTCCCCAATAACAAACTGATGGTCGGCGTGGCGAACTACCATCGCGCCAAGCGCCTCAAAAGCTCAGCGGATATAACCGAGTACAGCAACGGAGTCGCTGGCGCGACCACCCACCAGCCCAATCAGGCGCCGGGGACCACTGACTTTATACTCGCCATCGCCGGATACGGCAGCTGGGAAGCCGGTGTTCTGGAAGGCTATGAGATGTATCAAAGCTTCCTTGATCCATCCTTACGGCCTTACAACGGGTACAAGCTGTACACCGACAAAGCCTCCAATGCCGACTATCTCGTACAGCCCGCCATCGGCTCCTTCATCACCATAGAATCGCCGCGAACCGCTGCGCTAAAAGCACAGTACGCCAAAGACAACGGCTTCGCCGGCGTCTTCTTCTGGATGGCGGAGCAGGACAACGGCTACAACCTCAACGCCGTCAACCATGTTCTCGGCAATACCCTGGTGAACGACGTCGCCAACGGCAAACCGCAAAACCAAATCCCGGTGTGCGGTGAAAATATCAGCGCCAGTGAATGTGAAAACTTAATCAAAAGCCTACGCTGATTGCGCTGAGTAAAACGCAAAAGGCCCTCAGATGAGGGCCTCTTTCTTTATGCTTTGGGGATGCTTGAAACGATACAGGTTTACTGAATACCGTCTTCTTTCGCTGCAACAGCGTAATGCAGCAACAACTTATCCATTTCCGAGGAGGCTTTCTTAACGCCTCGGTCAATATACTGCTGAATGATCTGCCTGGCTTTGGGGTAGTAAGGCGTCATATGACCCAGCCCATGTAACGCGCTTTCAATACACGCGGGGTTGCTCAATCCAAGCGCAAACTCCATTACTTCCGCCAGGGCGGAATATAGAGCCTCCTTATCGGGGTTGCCTTCACAATAAGATAGAGGCGTGACATCCCAAAGCATATAACAGCAACAATTCAGCTCGCTCGCTGTCTCGGACTTATGTCCCAAAGCCGCTTCACATCGTATAGCAAAGCAATCTGAGTACATGTACTTTATCGACTGGATAGCGGCAATTCGCGCATCCAACGGAGCAGGAGCGTCTCGTAAGTCAAACGCGAAATCAGAGAAGGAATTGTTATAGAGATACTCAATTCCAGTCCCCAATTGCCAATCGTCGTACCTGTTTAACAGCTCACTCCAGCGATGGTTCAATAGAACGATAAAATCCGGGGCCAAGGTGGGGTCGATATTTATGGGTTCGACCTCCCAACGCCAATCGCCCATTGCCGGGTCATGATCAAACAGAGACAGCAACCACTTTTCGAATAGTTCGTTCGCCATAATTTCCATTAAAAAGATAAAACCAGGGTAGAGTCAGCGCACAATTGGTTCATGTCTATCTTATCGCCCAGGCTGCACAGCAAGAACGCCACTCAAATCTCCCTTAAAACAGCATCCAAATAAACCGGATCACTCGGATCAGAATCGCGAGGGGAAGGATCAGCATCAATAGTTGGAGGTGGATCATGAATGCGATTCCGCCCTCGTTTACATGAGAAGTGCTGATAAAAAAGAGCGCCGTGTAGATCGCCATGAAGATCAGCCCCGGCTGCACAAAATCAGCGCCCCAGACGGCCATTACAGGTAGTAGGAATTGCAGTAACAGAAGCAGGACAAAGTTTGCAGTAGACAAATAATCATACGCCCTTGTCCGCCGCCAGAACATCTCAAACATCCCAAACATAACTGTGTAGACGCCACAGGCCAGCAGCGCCCAATCGGTCCAGTCCGTTAGCCAGGGCGCAAGATATTGTTCATAGAAGTTCATGGAGGCGCTCATCCCTAAGTAAAGGTAAAGATAACGACAATGCTCATCTGATCCGCTCGCCATGTTAGCGATTGCGAGGGCCGGCCACTTTACTCGCTAGCGATCAGAACGTACATCCGCGCATTGGACTATTCGATCCTCGCACTTCTTTCTCTCTTCTTCCTCACTCGTTTTCCTTTCTCGGACTCTTTCCGGCTCTCACAAACTGAGAGGAACCGCACACTTTGCATACAAAGTTCAAGATTTAGCCTGATTCGTCATTTTTTTGACGATTTACGTTAGCTACGTGTGACGTTTTACAGTCTTTTTCATTTATAGCCATCTACTATTGATCATAAGTTGACATATAACGAAGGAAGTGACCGATGGCTGCTCAAACCACCCAAACCAGATTACTGTCCACCGCGATTTTAGCCGCGACGCTGGCGTTACATGGCTGCGGCGGCGGAGCGGCGGGTGAAAGCTCCGACAACGGCTCTGTCTCCATTCAAGGGGCCACTTCTTCACAGGTGGAAAGCACAAGTTCAGCGTCTGAAGCCAACGCGCAAACCGCCACCCAGACGGAGACTTCCACGACTAATTCATCCACCACCAATGACACTGTTACGGACAGCAGCCAGACCAATTCAGGCTCTTCCACTCAAACCCAGCAGGACACACAGCAGGACCAAGTCCAGAACGACTCTCAGGATTCCAGCCAGGAAAGCGACGTCGCCCTGGATATCGTCATCAGCCTGCAGCCCGCCTCGCAAAGCGCCGGCAAAGGGGAGTCAGTTACTCTGAACGTCAGCGCGTCAGGCAGCGGAGCTTTGAACTATCAGTGGCGTAAAAATGGCGTCGTCATCGCTGACGCCGTGCAGTCTTACCTGAGCCTGTCAAACCTGGACGACAGCGACGCAGGCGTTTATGACGTTATCATCAGCAACGCCACCGGCTCCGTCACCAGCAGCGGCGCAACTTTGTCCCTGACGGTCAACCAAAGCGTGCGCCTGGTCTGGAACACACCGAATACTCGCGAAGACGGCAGCGCATTGGCCCAACAGGAAATCTCAGCCTACCGCATCTATCACACCACTGAAGACGGCTCCTGGGGCGCCAGCGTGGAAACGCAGGCAGATGCGACAGACTACACCTTTGGCGGCCTGGGCAGCGGCGTTCACTACTTCGCCGTCACCGTGGTGGACACCTCAGGCATTGAAAGCGACTTCTCCAACATCATGAGCAAGCAGATTTTCTAAGCCCTTTCGGGCTCGTCTTACCGACTTTTCCCAACGATGTCATTCGGGGCCTTTGGCCCCATTTTTTGTTCTCTCCCCTTCCGTAAAACCGTGTCCGTTTTTTACAAGTCAGCGTCTTCCCGCCGATTTATTCTAGCGCCACATAACTCCTCAACGCCTGAGCCAGTCTCGGCTCCGCGATGAGTTATTGCATGGAAAGCGCCCGGAAACGCGATCCAGCTCTATGGCCAATCTCTTGTGATGTTTTCAAGGAATACGATTTATGAAGAAGAATCTGATACTTATGGCTGCGGCCGCAACAATGCTTTCCACTCAGGTCAGCGCCGCCGAAACCCTGTTTGAGTATTACAGAAGCACGGCTCAGACCGGTGTTGGCGGCGAAACCCAGAGAGAATACGAGAGCAAGACACTGCACAGTGCAGAACCTGTGCGCCAACATTACGACCTCAGCGTCAATGGAAGCAGCGCGTCCGCCTCTCTGGATTACAATCTGGAAGTCTCCCACTTCGATAACGGAGCCACACTGAGCTACCGCATTGACGCAGATATCGTCCGCAGCGAGGGAGACCGGACCGGCGTTGCAGTCAGCCACGGCGGCAACTTCCAGCACAGTATCCGCGCTACCGAAGACGGTGTATTGCGCATCAACTTCAGTGTTGAGCAAATGGACCGCAACTGCCCGGAAAAAGGCTCCTGCCTGCCCCTGAACAGCTATGTATCAGCAGGAGGAAATGGCTATAGAGGAAGCATCACTTATGATCCGAAAAACGGATTCAAAGATGGTGTGAGCTATATCGAGATTCCCACTGAAAAAGGCCGCACATACAAAGTCGAGTTCAATTCAGGCGGCAGCCTATCCGGCAGCCCGCAATCACAAGGCGTCTCCGCTTCCTATTCCGTCACCTGGGAAATGGACCACCTCTGACAGCCCTCTTCAGTAAGCTGGAAGTAAAACTTCCGGCTTACTTCCTCTCCCTCAGTCTGATCGCTCTTTCCTATTTTTGCGGGTCTAAGTGCTTGTCTTTGTGCTTGACCTTGTTCTTCATAAAGGCGCATTAAATTTCTGTAAAGAGCGCCCAAAACGACTGTGGGCAATCGCAATAAAGGCCTCTGAGAGCCTTTAAAGAGCGTCTGTAAACCCCTGCAAATCCTGGTTTTCATGACCAAATTGAAACTTGCTCACGATGGCTTTAAGCGGCTAAAAATAGCGTGACCTTAAACTGTCATTTTCTTCTATTAGTTTGTACTCTACTGATTGTGAATGAGAAATCTAATTAGGGATATAACGATGAAACAGTATTTCACTTGGCCGAAGTGTCTCCCCTGGATCGCCGCGGCCGCGCTCAGCGCAGGAGTTACCGCAGCGCAGGCCAAGCAACCGGCGGTCGCCACCGCAGCCGCCGACCACCCTATCGTCATCGGCCATCGGGGCGCTCCCGGATACCGTCCTGAGCACACGCTCGCCAGCTACTGGCTGGCCATTCGCCAGGGCGCGGATTTTATCGAACCCGACCTCGTGCCAACCAAAGACGGACACCTGATCGCCCGCCATGAAAACGAGCTGGGCGGCTCCACTGACGTAGCGGATCACCCAGAATTCGCCGACCGCAAAACCACCAAAATGATCGACGGCGTCGCCATGACCGGCTGGTTCAGTGAAGACTTCACCCTGGCGGAAATCAAAACCTTGCGCGCCAAAGAGCGCATTCCGGAGGTACGTCCTCGCAACACGCGCTTTGACGGCAAATTCGCCATTCCCACGCTGGAAGAAATTATCGGCATGGTGCGTCTGATCGAACATAACACCGGCAAAAAAGTCGGCCTCTATCCAGAAACCAAGCACCCCACTTACTTCGCGAAAGAAGGCGAGTTTCTGGAAGGCGGCAAAATCAATATGTCCATCGGCCGCAAGTTGATCGAAACCCTGGTCAGCGAAAACTTCACCGATCCCACACGGGTTTACATTCAATCCTTCGAGGTTGAAAACCTGATGGAATTGCAGAAGGACATCATGCCCAGCAACAACGTAGATCTGCCGCTGGTGCAGTTGTATGGCGACTTTGACGATATCTACGTACAACCGGACAGCAACTTCTCTCGCCCCTACGACATGTACTACAACGCGAAACACGGCGCGGACATGGCAATGATCTATGGCGAGTTGAATGACCTGATCGAGGGCGGCGTCACCGATACAACCGGATACGGCAAACTGGTCAGCCCGGAAACCGTCAAGTTTATTGCGGACAACTACGCGGAAGGCGTCGGCCCCTGGAAAAACAGCTTCCTGCTGCGCGCCAGCCTTGACGAAAAGGAAGACACCAACGGCGACGGCAAAGCTGAAGTTGGCAGTAAGCTGACCGGCGGCGTGCACCCCTTCCTGCAGGAAGCCCTGGCTAACGGACTGGAGATTCACCCTTATACGTTACGTGTGGAAGAACAGTTCCTGACCCTGCATCCGAACAACGAACCACAGACGCTGACTGGCGAAGCCATTCAAATGCTTGGTCTTGGGGTAAGCGGATTCTTTACGGATAACCCTGACCTGGGCGTCAGAGCGCGAGACATGTTCCTGAAAATCAACGAAGAAAGACCAAGACACAGGAACAAAAAGTAAGACTTAACATTTCAGGGGAGGACCCGCCTCCCCTTTCTTCACAGCTGACTAGTCCCTGAACTTGGGCTCACGCTTCTGCATCTGCGCCATCATGGCTTCCTGAATATCCTCGCTGATCAACATCGCCGCATTCCAGGTAGCGACGTAATTCAGACTGTCCGCGACGCTGTGGTCACGGGTGTATTTGATCATCTCTTTCGTGCCGCGAATCGCTAAAGGCGACTTGCTGGCGATCACCTGAGCAGTTTCCATGACGCCCGCCATCAAGGCTTCCGGCGACTCATATACACGATTAACCAAACCAATGGCCCGCGCCTCTTCCGCGTCGACCTTACGGCCGATATACGCCAGCTCCCGCATGACGCCATCGCCAATGATATGCGGCAGTCTTTGCAACGTGCCCACATCCGCCGTCATGCCGATATCGATTTCCTTGATCTGCAGATAGCCTTCCGCAGAGATGTAGCGCATATCGCAACTCGCCACCATATCCACGCCGCCGCCGATACAACCGCCATGCAAGGCGGCAAGCACGGGTTTACGGCAGTCTTCAATGGCGGAGAGACAGCCTTGCAGCTTGAGAATCAGACGGCGCAGCTCTTCACGACGACGACCGTCGCACTTTTCCTTGCCGGTCATGACAGAAGCGAAGTCCATCAGGTCGATACCTGAGCAGAAGTGCTTACCCGCGCCGCGCAGCACCACTACCCGCACTGTGCTTTCCTGATCCGCCCGACGAAACGCCAGACCGATTTCTTCCCACATCGCCATGTTCAGCGCATTGGCTTTGTCGGGACGATTCAATTCAATGACGGCGACGCCGCCTTCCTGTGTAACGCTAAGTGTTGAGTATTCTGACATTATTAGTATCCACTCTCTTTCTATTATTGATGTCGCCAGTTTTCCGAACCAGCCAGAAGACTTGGCGAAACCTGGACGTAGCCCTGTCCCGGCAAGCCTTCAAAAAAGCGCATCGGGCGCGGCTCGCTCAGGGCCACTCCCAACAACTGCTCTTCACGCCATTGAAACAGCCCATAGCCACAGGCCGCACCTTCAGCAAATTCCGCCACCGCCAAGTCGCCATGCAGACGAAACGGCGCCCCGGACAGCAGTTCCGACATGGCCGAACCACGCCGTTTCACCTCCGCCTCTTTCAGCGTCCAGATACGAAAGAAGCATTGCGCCTGACTTTCTTCAGGTTGCCCGCACACCCACTGATATTCCTGCTCCGTATAAAAGCGACGCGCCAACGCCTTGACGTTGCGCCGCTCCGCGCGCTCAAGATCGAGCCCTACAGGCGTCTTCGCGATCGCCACCGCTACCCAGGCGCCGGCATGGGCGATGCTGAAACACCAGGCCGCATCCCTATCGCTCAGAAAAGGCTTGCCCTTGTCGCTGATGGCAATCGCGACCTCCGCCGGCTCGCAGTGCAGCCTTTCCGCCAGTTGAGTCCGAGCCAATGCCCGCCCCAGCAAAAAACTTAAACGCCCCTCGGGAAAACGAAACGAGGAAAGCCGTTCGTCTTCTCCTGGACCCAGCATGGCGCAGTAACGGCCATCAAGGCCCGGGTCGATCTGGCGAATATCAGCAAGATAGATGGCGCATTCAGGATGCTCGGAGGTAGACACGTTCACTAATCCGGGAGAATAAAGGCCTGTTATATAACAGATTTAAAGGCAGGTGTAAGGGCTTGCGGGCAAACTTTCCAACATTTCACCCGCATCGCGCCAGAGTTTGCGGCGATAAGTCACAGAAGAAAGGCCCCTGCGTGTATAGGGGCCGCCGGCTTAATACCGGTCTTTGAGTATGATTGAGGTTGGTTTCAGAGGGGCTAAAAAAAACAGGGACCATCCAGGTCCCTATTCACACAAAAGAAAGCGTTCAGCTACATCTTTTGGCGTTATGTTGTTTTGTTCAGCGGGCTATTACACCCGGCGAGTCACAGTAGAAACGCGCAGTGCTTCAAGTGCGCTCATTTCAAATTCCACCGGAGGAGCTTTGACTTCCGCCTTTTTCTCCTCAACTTGCTTACTGGAACGCTTCTCGCCGACGATTCGTCCCATCAGTGTTTCACGAAGACTTTTCAACATGGACTTACTAGCTCACTACCGTATCAATACAACAACGCTTAGCTTTTCGCGAACGTTTATATTGCCACTGAGTTAGCTCGTTTTCCGTGAGAGATACGGCGTTACAAACCCAAACTACGTCACACTTCCGCCCGAAAAGGGCAGAAAGTGACCATTTTGGGCGCCTTATCAGGCTGCGGAGGAAAGATCGAGGTAATCTTCCAGCTCCTTACGGAAAGCCGCCTGCACCCCTAATCGCATCATCATCCAGTAGTGACCGGCGATCATCCTGTCGATAAACAGGCTCTCCACGGGCGGCTGGAAAAAGTCCATGTACTTGAAAACGGTGGTAGCCTTGGACGCCACCTGCTTATGCAGATTAGAGCTGGCGAAGTCGAATTCCTCATCCTTGCTGCGGAACGGACGTATGAAGATATCCCGCCACATGGCGTAGTAGTCCTGCTCCACCGCCGGCTTTCCGCTTACCCTGACGCCCAGGTCCACCAGATAATTGTCCAGCGCGTCATAATCCGCATTGAGCCCCGCCGTCAAAGCCTGACTGTAGGCGTGCACTATCTCCGGCTTCAGGCGTTTTACGCAGCCGAAGTCATACATGATGATAGAGCCGTCAGGGCGAAACGCGAAGTTGCCCGCGTGAGGGTCGCCATGAATCGCGTGAAACTTGAATAGCTGATCCGCCATGATGCGGAACAGGCGTCGGCCGATCAGGTTAATGACGTCCTGCCCGTATGCCTCTGCGCTGACCGCGCTGATGTGATCCCCTTCCACGCACTCCATGGTCAACACCCGCTTACTGGATAGCTGACGCACGACGCTGGGAATGATCAAACCTTCATCCTTGGCGTGAAAGCGCTGGAAATCCGCAATGTTGCGGGCTTCATTCTCATAATCCAGCTCTTCATTAAGACGCTCGCGAATTTCCTCGAACAGCTGATCAACGCTTTCTTTTGGCAGCTTGAGCAATCCCCCCAGTTTCAGCGTCAACTTAAGCTGCTTGAGGTCAGAGTCCACGGATCGATCCACGCCTGGATACTGCACTTTGACGATAACCTCTTTCCCATCCAGCGTCATCGCCTTGTGAACCTGGCCTATGGATGCCGCTGCGTAGGGCTCCTCGCTGAATTCTTTGAACAGTTCTTCCGGCGCCGCGCCCAGCTCTCTCTCGACCTGCTTGGCGATCACCTCATAGTCCATGGGCGGCGCTTCTTTCTGCAAGCGCTGCAACGCCTGAGAAAACTCTTTAGGTAAAAAATCCTGGGTCTGGGAGGCGATCTGCCCCACTTTCATCACCGCGCCTTTTAATTCGCCAAGGGTGTCGGCGATTTGATTGGCCATCTTGTCGTAGGCCTTGGCTTGACGCTCCTCCTTGTCCTCTTCATTGAAGGCGCGTCGCACCCGCTCCGCCGCATAACTGCCCGCCACGGACGCCGTCATGCCGGCCAGCTTCAGAAACCGCTTGGTCCTGGTAGCCGGCGCTGTTTTTTGCTTGCTGTCGTCCTTTGTCCGCTTAGCCAAAATTTACCTCCACGGCGATTAAACTCTCTGGCGGAACTAGCATACTCCATACGTTAACCAGGGTTAACATGGTTTGCTTTACAAGTTTTTCAGACAACAGCGGAAGTCGCCAGTTTTGACGTGAGATTGCGTAAATATGATGGGGTCGCGCCAATGGGAGGAGAGAAAAGATCAGCCGGGATTGTTGCTGGAAAGCGGGCCGTTACGGATTTTGTTGATCAGTGAGTCGTAGCGGGAAAGAAGGGATTCAATCTGTTTGAGGTCTTTGCGAATCCTGTCGCTCTGCAGCATGCTGCCGCCCAAATTGAATTCAACCTCGTAGTCAAAGCAGCTACACACCTTCTGGCGGTCTTTAACATTGATTTCGACTTTTTTGATGGCGATATCGCCAAAGTCCATGGGCAGCTTGAGAGAAATGACCGCTTTGCCCCCGACCTGAAGGTTTTCATCCGTGCGCAACAGCATGCCTTCCGCGGAAAATTGCAGAATCTGCACCTTTACCCACTCCCGCGACAACAGTCCTCGCTTGATTTTTAATTCAGCATGCAGGTGGGTAGCTGGATTTTTCAACCGACTCCTTGGGGACGCCTTCATTTCTGGTTCTCGCGACAAACGACCGCCGAAACTCTAACCAAACGACCGTTTAAAAGCAAAAAAATGTTGATAGCGCCCACTTTCCCCCTAGCGGTGACTTTTTATCACATCACAACTCCTTTCCAAGCCTTTGGGGACGCGCACTTCACTGAATTCGCTCGTTATTTTTCATAGGTCGTGGCGCGGTTGCGTCCGCCTTGTTTGGAAGCGTACAAGGCGTTGTCGGCGCGCTCGATCCATTCTTTATGATCTTTAATCTTTTTATCCAGTTCAGCCAGCCCCAGGCTGATCGTGAAACGGATATCTTGCCCCTCGTGAGTGACTTCCAGATTCTCAATGCGGGTGCGCAGGCGCTCAGCGAAGTTCATGGCGTTTTTGCAGTCGGTATTCACCAATATGACGCCGAATTCTTCACCGCCGTAGCGGCCGGCGATATCCGTACTGCGCATGGTTTCCCGCAACGTGGCGGCCACCAGGCGAATCACTTCATCCCCGGCGGGGTGACCATAGGTGTCGTTGACCTTCTTGAAGTGATCAATATCGAACATGATCAGCGTGCTCGCCTCATTGGTGCGCTTCAGCCGCTGATACTCTTTCACTAGCTGTTCTTCCCAATAACCGCGGTTGTTGAGCTGAGTCAGTCGGTCGATGCGGCTGAGCTTTTCCAGTTTGGAGTTGGCGGCCTCCAATTGGCGGCGGTTACTGGCGATGTCGGTGACGTCGTATATGATCAGGCAGATGTTCTGCACTTCGCCGTTAGGCGACACCAAAGGCGTAATGGTGATGTTCTGGTACATGAACTCTTCCGTCCCGGTGATAGGACGGTAATTTTTGAAGCGGAACAGAAATGGACGCTGCTCCCAGGTGGTGAAGGTGCGGTTCTTGAGCAGGAATACGGATTGGGTTTTGTGCTTGAACCACTCCTCAGGTATTTCCTTGAAGACATCGAACAGCACCTGATCTTTCACCACATGCGGCCTCAGCCCGCTATGGTTCTCCATGAAGCTGTTCCAGACGTTGATGCGGTATTCCGAGTCCAGCACCACCAGTCCGACATCGATGGTCTGGAGCATATCCATTACCCAGTGGAATTCAGTAATGTCGAAGTGATTCTCAGCCATGGATTTATCGTTTTCCTTTTATTTTTTATTACATACGCCTGACATTACGTACGCCCTATATTAGATACGCCACTTTATCGCGAAATACCGGCAGCGAGTCTTCCGTAAAAAGCAGCAGCAGATCGCAATTGATGTTGTAGTTCTCAATGCTGTAGCAAATCTCGATGGCCAGGGTTTTAGTCCAGCGCCAGTTGTTGTTGCTCAACAGGTCGCCGACGTTCACATGCTGCCCCAGCACCACCGGATGCCCCTGGCTGAAGGCGATGTCCAACTGTTCGGCGATGCCTTTGATGCAGGCGCCGATCAGCACTGAGGACACATCCATCAGCAGCTCCAGTTCAACCAGCTCATTCAGTTTGCCGTCATAACGCATCAGCTTCGCCATGTCCTTGAAGCTGGAGTCATGGAACAGCAGGAAGGCTTCGCCGGCGATACCTGAGCCGATAAACCCCTGACATACGCCAGAATACGTATCGTTGTCCTCTGTCGCCTGCAGCGCCATTTGCAGTTCGGATATTTCCAGCAGATTCACCCGCGGTATCGGCAGCAGCACAAACACATCCAGTAAACGCGCCAGCAGGTCGGCCGCCTGCCCCATGGCGACGTTGGCCACCTCCTGGAAGGCGTCGAACATGGAAATAGCGCCCTGATGGCTGACGGTGCGGTCCACCGCCGGGGCGGACTTCTTGGCCGGCGCATCGGACTCGTTGTAAAGACCGGTCTTCTGCAGAATCGCCGTCAACTCGTCGCCGTTGATCGGCTTTTTAATAAAATCGAAAGCGCCCAGCCCAATTACGCGTTTTCTGGCGTCGGGCTGAATATCGCCGGATACGACAATGACGATCGTCGGCAACTCTTCCTTGCTGATCACCTCAAGCGTCTGATAGCCGTCCATAACCGGCATATTGAGGTCGAGAAATAACACATCCCCCAGCCCCTGATGAATCAGGTCAATCGCTTCCTGGCCGTTGGCGGCGAAACTGACCTCAACATCCCAGCCCGCAGGCAGCGACTTGGCCATCTGCTTGCGCGCCACGCCTGAGTCATCGCAAATAAGAATGGGAATGGTCATGTATAAGTCCAGTTATAGTTGTCTGCATGTACGATAGCGGTTGTTTGAATATGACTACTGAATCAAGCGAACGGTCTCCACCTGAGTTTCGCCAGTAGCCAATTTGCAGGCGGTCAAAATCTCCCTCTGGTTGGCTTATGAAGTCGAAATTTTAGGCGCGCTCTTGCCGATATCCTGTAGATAAGTAAAGATCATCTTGCCCTTATTGGCAAAAAAGAGCCGTCCATGACTGCTTGGAAAATTTAGAAAAATTGCCCGATGGCGCTTATAATCCGCGCTTTGCTTGCGCCGCGCCAAGGTTCCCGCGCGCTCAGCCGGATTCATTCAGCATTAGTCCCGGATCAGACCGCCATGACAGATTCAGATTACAGTTTTCGCTTCGGGGGCATCGCCCGCCTGTACGGCCAACGCGCGCTGGAGCGCTTTCGCAACGCCCACGTCTGCGTGATCGGCATTGGCGGCGTCGGCTCCTGGGCGGCGGAAGCCCTGGCCCGCTCAGGAGTGGGGACCATCACCCTGATCGATATGGACGACATCTGCGTGTCCAACACCAACCGGCAGATTCACGCTCTGCAGAACACGGTTGGGCGCAATAAAATTGAAGTGATGGCGGAACGCATCAAGGCGATCAACCCGGAATGCGACGTGCGCACCGAGTTCAAATTCGTCACCGAGAAAAATGTGGCGGAATTATTGGATCGCGGCTATGACTTCATCATCGACGCTATCGACAGCGTACGTCATAAATGCGCCATCATCGCTTACTGCCGACGCAACAAGATCAAGATCGTCACCGTCGGCGGCGCTGGCGGCCAGACCGACCCTACTCGCATCGAAGCCTGCGACCTGAGCCGCACCTATCACGACCCGCTGCTGGCGAAAACCCGCAAGCGCCTGCGTCAGGAATATAACTTTCCCGACAACCCGCAACGCCGTTTCAGCATTGAAGCGGTATTCTCTACTGAGCAGCAGGTTTACCCCGATGCAGGGGGTGAAGTCTGCCAGAGCAAACCGGGCAATATGGAGAGTACGCGTCTGGACTGCGCTTCCGGCTTTGGCGCCGCCACGGCGGTCACCGCCACTTTCGGTTTTATCGCAGTGTCGCGGGTGCTGAAAAAGCTGCAGGAAAGCGCAGGCAAATAATCTCGCATTCGAGTCTGTTTAGCCAAAAAACAACCTTGTTCCATAGCGACGCCGAAACGTCGACAGTCCCTAGCGGTTTCCCGACGATGGCCTATGCTTAGACTATAGCGACCCTTCGACTTCCCGCAGCGGCCGGGCGCAGTCTTCCGAGTCGCGCCATAACCTCGGCGTACTGGGTTGAATGTTATGAACAGACGTGTAACGACTTTTCTGGGCTGCATCATCATGACGCTCGCCGCGACTTTCTGCAGTGCGGCGGAAACCATCACTATCAGCACCGGCGACTATTCACCCTGGACCGTCGAAAAGTCCAGCTATGGCGGCTACGTCAACCGTCTGGTGCGAGAAGCCTTCAAACGCAAAAACATTCAAGTGGAGTTTGTCTATCTACCCTGGAAACGGGCTTACGAGGAAGTGCGCAACTTGCGCGTCCACGCCAGCTCATTCTGGTTTTTCAATGAAGAGCGTAACGCGGAGTTTTATCAGGTGGGGCCGGTGTCCTGGCATAACGAGGTGTTCTTTCACCTCAAGTCCAATCCGATCCCCAATTGGAACAAGCTCTCCGACCTGAAACCCTATCGCGTCGGCGCCACCATCGGCTACACCTACTCCGACGAGTTCTGGAACGCCGCGCGCAATAATGTGTTTGGGCTGGAGGAGACTGCACGCGACGACATTAACTTCCGCAAGCTGCTGCGCCGTCGCATTGACCTCTTCCCCATTGACGAAATGACCGGCTGGCGCATTGTGCGGGAACAATTCGACGCAGGCATGGCGGACCTGCTGACCACCCTGGCCAAGCCGCTGACCACCACGCAGGGCTTCATTCTATTTTCCCGCGCCCACCCGGACAGCGAACGCCTTTCCTCCCTGCTGACGGCCAGCCTGGAGGAAATGGATAAAGACGGCGTCTTCGACGGCTACATGGACGATATGCTCAAAGGCAATTTTTAGCGCCTATTTCACGATCTGCTTTTTACTGCGGCCGCCTTTCTCGCGCTCGCCCAGTACTTCGTTCACCGTCGGCACGGCAGTGCCGCCAAACTGCATTTCGTCCCAGGTGATCTGATCCTGGAAATCCTCCTTGGGAATATTCGCCTGGGCGTCATGAGGACGCACCGGCTCACTTTGCGCGTAGCGCACCACCAGATCGGAAATCGCAGTCAGCGCGTCAATATGGGTGCGTTCGTAACCATGGGTGGCGTCAGTGCCGAAGGTCACCAGCGCATGGCGGATATCATGGCCCGCCTGCACCGCCGACACCGCGTCGCTGTAGTAGTAGCGGAATACATCGCGCTGATGGGGAATATGATGATCCTGACACAGATGAATCAGGTGCCGGGTCAAATGCCAGTCGAATGGCCCCGAGGAGTCTTTCATCGCAATGGTGACGCCATGTTCTTTGGCGTTCTGGCCCTCCGCCACCGGGCCGATATCAATACCGACAAATTCAGTGACATCCGCCTCAATTGCATGCCCAACCCCTGATCCGATTTCTTCTGTCAGGGTAAATATCGGCAGACAATCCATGGCCAGCGGCAGATTGTGATCAACAATAGCTTTTAACCCTGTCAACAACGCGGCGGTTCCCGCTTTGTTGTCCAAATGACGTGAAACCACAAAGCCATTGGGCAGAAATTCCGGATTGGGATCAAAAGCCACAAAGTCGCCCACGCAGATACCGATTCTGAGGGCGTCTTCTTTGGTGTAAATGCATTCATCCACGCGGATTTCCACGTGATCCCAGGTCACCGGAAGGCGATCCACCTCCTCGTTGTAACGGTGTCCCGCCGCATATAAAGGCAATACCGATCCTCTGAAACAGCCGCTGTCGCTGAAGATAGTCACACGCGAGCCTTCCGCGAAGCGGCTCGACCAATGCCCCACCGGAGTCAGACACAAACGGCCGTTGGGCTTGATTTCACGCACCATCGCGCCGATGGTGTCCAGGTGCGTCACCACCGCCCGCTGCGGCGCATTCAGTTTGCCCCGCAATCGCCCTTTGATGGTGCCGCGCCGGGTCAGCTCATAATCAATGCCCAGCTCGCTCAAACGCTCGCACACGTATACAACCGCCCCATCCGTAAAGCCGGTGGGACAAGGAATGGCCAGCAATTCGAGCAATACTTTGGTGAGGTACTCAGAGTCCAGGGTATAGCCTTTCTCTTCTATCATAACTTCGCCTCTAAGATGCATGTCGTACGCTCCGCGTCAGCGGGAACAGCAAATCGATAAAACGTTGCGCCGTCGGCTGGGGCGCGTGATTCTCCAGCCCTGGGCGTTCATTGGCTTCAATAATGACGTAATCCGGCGAGGTGTGGTCCTTGACGATGAAGTCCATGCCCACCACCGGAATTTGCAGCGCTCTGGCGGCCTCTTCCGCCGCCGCGCGCAGTTCGGGATGCAGATCGTCGGTGACGTCAATCAGCGTACCGCCGGTATGTAGATTAGCGGTGCGCCGCACAAACAGGTGTGCTTCCACGGGCAACACGCTGTCCCAGTCATAGCCCGCCTCGCGAATACAGCGTTCGGTTTCCGCATCTATGGGGATCTGGCTCTCTCCCCCCGTCGCCGCGGCGCGACGACGGCTTTGTTTTTCCACCAGCGTGCGAATGGAATCGCGTCCGTTGCCGTAGATCTCCGCCGGGCGACGAATCGCCGCCGCCACCGTGTCGAAGTCGATCACCACCACCCGCAGATCGAATCCGGGATGATAAGTCTCCAGCAATACCGATGAGGAAACGCTTTCTGCTTTGCTGATCGCGGCATGCAGGTCGTCCACATTGCGGATATCCACGGAGATGCCTTTACCCTGCTCACTATCCAGTGGCTTCACCACCACCGCTCCGTGATCGGCGAGAAACTCTTCCGCCTGCTCCCGCGAGTGATACAGTTGATAAATCGGCGTGCGCAGACCAGCGCGGGCGCAGGTGCGATGCGTCAGCATCTTGTTCTGGCACAGGGACATGGTCAGCGCCGTCGTCATGTCGGTGAGAGACTCATGGCAACGTATGCGACGACCGCCGAAGCTCAAGGTGAACAGGTTGTTGACCTCATCATCAATCACCACCTCAATGCCTCTGCGCATGGCCTCGTTAACGATGATTTTCGCGTAAGGATTCAGCTTCGCGGACGGCTCCGGTCCAACAAACAACTTCTCATTGATGGCGTTTTTCTTTTTGAGCGCAAAGGTGCGTATCGCCTGAAACCCGAGCTTTTCGTATAGCGCCTTGGCTTCATAATTGTCATGCAGCACGCTAAGGTCCATGTACTGGCATTCCCGCGTCTGAAAGTATTCCGCCAGATAGCGCACCAGCGCTTCGCCGACGCCCGGCGTCTTACTGTCCGGAGACACCGCCAGACACCACAGACTGGAGCCCTTGCTGGGGTCGCCAAAGGCCTTGATGTGGTTCACGCCCATTACGGTGCCGATGATCTTGCCGCTGCCCAACGCCTCCGCCACCAGATAGACGACATCTTTGGAATGACGATGCGCGAGCACATGATCCACAGGTGCGCAGACCATTTTTCTCTGGGTGAAAATCGCATTCAGCGCTTCCACGTCCGCCGTGCTGCTGGCTCGTCTGACCGTGACGCCCGGCAGAGCGCGAGTGCGTGGACGATACTGACTCATCCACAAGCGCATGGTGTCGGAGGGGTCCAGAAACAGCGACTGCGGCGCATGACTCAGCACCACATGCGGGTCCGCGACGTAGAGCGCGATATCGCGATCGCCGGAGGACTCTTCCGCCAGACTCTTCGCCAGTTCTTTCGGGCTTTCGAATGTATTCGCCAGCAGCAGTCGCCCCCAGCCGCAGTGAACGCTCACATTCCTGGGAGCGTCCACGTCCGCGTCGGCGCGTATATGTTCCGCCTGCATGGATTCGTATGACGGCATTTGTTTGCGCAACATCCTTTCATGATGATGGCGGGGTGTAATAGCCATATTGATGTAACCTTTTCGTGCCTGAGGTTGCTTAACGCAGCGCCGGTGAGACGCTGCGGGCTTCACGGCTGAATAATGCTTACCGTTATAAATTGTGGCGCTGCAGCCAAAGCTCCAGCAGGCCAAGCTGCCAGAGTTTGGAGCCGCGCAACGGCGTAATGTGCATATCGGGCGACAACAACAGGTTGTCCACATACGCCTGATCAAACAGGCCGCGCTCCCGTGCGCTTTGCGTGGACAGGGCTTCCTTCACCCACTCCAGAATGGTCCCACGCAGATACTTCAGCGCAGGCACCGGAAAATAGCCTTTGGGGCGGTCGATCACTTGAGAAGGAATAACGCGGCGCGCGGCTTCCTTCAAAATCCATTTGCCTTCATCTCTCACCTTCAATGGCGATGGAATACGCGCGGCCAGCTCCACCAGCTCGTGATCAAGGAACGGCACCCGCGCCTCCAAGCCGGCGGACATTGTCATGTTATCCACCCGCTTCACCGGGTCGTCCACCAACATGACGCTCATATCCAGACGCAACGCCTTGTCCACCGGGTCATTGGCGCCGGGACGCAGGAAGTGCTGCTTGACGAACTCGCCAGCGTAATCCGGCGCTATCCAGCGAGGCTGCACTGTCTGCTTGTATTCCTCGTAACTGCGGTCAAAAAACGCTTCGCGATAACAGGCGTAGGGATCTTGCGCGCCCACCAGCGGCGGATACCAGTGATAGCCGCCGAACACCTCGTCGGCGCCCTGCCCGCTCTGCACCACGCGACAGTACTTGCTGACTTCCTGGGACAACAGATAAAACGCCACGCAGTCGTGGCTGACCATCGGTTCCGACATCGCGTCGATCGCTTTCGGCAAGGCCGAAAACATGCGGTCCGAGGCGATCTGAATTTTGTGATGACGAGTGCCGAAATGATTGGCGATGATATCGGAATAGTGGAACTCGTCCCCTTCTTCCCCGCCAACCGCTTCAAAGCCGATGGAGAAAGTCTGAAATCCGTCCGGAACCACTTCCGCCAGCAATCCGACCAGCAGACTGCTGTCGACGCCGCCGGAGAGCAGCACGCCGACCTCAACCGCCGCGTTATTGCGACGGCGCACGGACGCGAACAAGGCTTCCAGTAGACGATCGCGCCAATCATCCGCGGTCAGCGCCTCGTCGCCAGGCTGCATGCCGAAAGCAAGACTCCAGTAGCTGCCCGTGTTGATGTTTCCGGTTTTATCTAGCTCCATCCAGGTTCCCGGCTGCACTTTGTAGATACCTTCAAAAATCGTATCAGGCGCCGGTATGACGGAGTGGAAGTTGAGATACATATTCAACGCTTTGGGGTTGATCCGCGCGTTGAAGTCCGACGCTTTAGCCAGCGCCGGCATAAATGAGGAGAAACGCAGCGCTTTGGCGTCATGTTGAAAATACAGCGGCTTGATGCCAAGACGGTCGCGGGCCAGCATCGTTTTACCGCTGTCGCGCTCCCAGACAGCCAGCGCAAACATGCCGTTGAACCGGGTCAGGCAATCCTTGCCCCATGCATGATAGGCCTTCAACACCACTTCCGTATCGCCGTCAGAATAAAATGTATAACCCCGACCTTCCAATTCAGCGCGCAATTCCCGGTGATTGTAGATAGCGCCATTGAACACCAGCGCCAACCCTAACGCAGGGTCGTACAGCGGCTGCTGAGACGCATCGGAAAGGTCCATGATTTTCAGGCGCCGGTGGCCGAATGCGATATTGTTCTGGACGAAGACGCCTTCGGCGTCCGGGCCGCGGGGGGTTTGAATGTCGTTGGCGTGACGGATGAAATTTAAATCGGGCGAGTGGTTGTCGAAGCGGATCTCTCCGCATATGCCACACATAAGAACTCCTTGGTTTGTTCATACATATAGCTGATCAATATTAGCACACATTTACTTTGACAACAAAGTAAAAAAATGACACGAAACCTCCTACACATCTGTTTTTAGGCTATTTTAAAATTTTGTCATGTAATATTTATGTCACAAATTAAAAGGTGGATAGCCCAACAAGTATGAAGGATAATATGAGTTTTTCCATTGATGTAATTTACCCATGACTCGACACGATGAAGTATTGGTCCTGATACGAAGGATTATTCGTGCAGCGGACCTCCGCTCCAAGCAATTGGGCAAAGAAACCGGACTCACCGCGCCGCAGTTACTAATTCTTCGCTCTATCGGCGACTCACGAAACACAACGATGAGCCAGGTCGCGCAGAACATCAGTCTGAGCCAGGCGACGGTCACCAGTATCGTTGACCGCCTGGAAAAGAAAAATCTGGTGGCGCGTATTCGCGACTCGGTAGACAAGCGTCGCATTTATCTGGTGCTGACGGATGAAGGCAAAGAAGTACTGGCGGGCGCGCCTCGGCCGCTGCAGGAGCTGTTCACCTCCCGCTTCGACAACCTGCCGGAGTGGGAGCAATATCTGATCCTGGCCAGCCTCGCCAAAGTCGCGGACATGATGGACGCCACCGATATCGACGCATCGCCGTTGCTGGCGGTGGGCTCCGTCACCTAAGGCTGGTCGCAAGAGGCGCTTAGCCGGCCTCTTGGCCTGAAAACGAAAACGCCCGGCTTCAGGCCGGGCGTTTTGCGTTCAGCGTTACGGGATCAACCGCCGAATTTGGCTTTCGCCTTGCGACGATAGGCATGCAGCAACGGCTCGGTGTAACCGTTGGGCTGCTCGCATCCTTTCAGCACCAGGTCGCAGGCGGCTTGAAACGCCACACTGTCGTCAAAGTTTGGCGCCATATTGCGGTAACTGGGGTCGCCTGCATTCTGACGGTCTACAATCGCCGCCATGCGCTGCATGGTTTCCAGCACCTGCTCTTTCGAGCAAACGCCATGACGCAGCCAGTTGGCGATATGCTGACTGGAAATCCGCAACGTGGCGCGGTCTTCCATCAGCCCCACATCATTGATGTCAGGCACCTTCGAACATCCCACGCCCTGATCGACCCAGCGCACCACATAGCCCAAAATGCCCTGCGCATTGTTATCCAGCTCCTGCTGAATATCCTGCGCGGACAAAGTCTGATCGCCCAGCAATGGAATGGTCAGGATATCGTCCAGAGACGCACGCGTACGGGAAGCAAGCTCCTCCTGACGCGCCGCCACGTTCACCTTATGGTAGTGCAGCGCATGCAAGGTCGCCGCCGTGGGTGACGGCACCCAGGCGCAATTGGCGCCCGCCTGCGGATGACCAATCTTGGCTTGAAGCATTTGCGCCATTTCATCGGGAATCGGCCACATGCCTTTGCCGATCTGCGCCTTACCTTTCAGACCTACCGCCAGACCAGTATCCACGTTCCAGTCTTCATAGGCGTTGATCCAGGGTTGCTGTTTCATCGCCGCCTTACGCACGACTGGACCGGCTTCCATACTGGTGTGAATTTCATCGCCCGTGCGATCCAGGAACCCAGTATTGATGAACACCACCCGGTCCGCCGCCGCTTTGATGCACGCCTTCAGATTGATAGTGGTGCGGCGCTCTTCGTCCATGATGCCGACTTTCAGAGTGAAGCGCGGCAGTCCCAGCGCATCTTCGATGCGAGCGAACAGGTCGTTGGTGAACGTCACTTCTTCCGGGCCATGCATCTTCGGTTTTACGATATAGACGCTGCCGGTCTTGCTGTTGCGTAAAGGACCTTCGCCTTTCAGATCGTGAATGGCGATCAGCGACGTCATCATTCCGTCCAGGATGCCTTCCGGAATTTCTTCGCCATTGCTGTCGAGCACGGCGTCGATCGTCATCAAGTGGCCGACGTTGCGCACGAACAACAGGCTGCGTCCTGGCAGACTGAAACGCTCGCCATTCGGGGCGATGTATTCGCGGTCAGCGTGCAACGTACGAGTAACGGGTTTGCCGCCCTTGTCGAAGGTTTCCGCCAGGTCGCCTTTCATCAGACCCAGCCAGTTGCCGTACGCCACTACTTTGTCTTCCGCGTCCACCGCGGCCACAGAATCTTCACAGTCCTGAATAGTGGTTAACGCAGCTTCCATCAGGACATCTTTGACGCCAGCGGGATCGGTTTTGCCGATAGGGCTGCTTGCATCAATCTGTATCTCGAAGCGCAATCCATTGTTTTGCAGCAGAAGGCCTTTAGGCGCGGAGGGTTCGCCGACGTAGCCGGCCAACTTGCTTTCATCCAACAGGCCGACGCTGGAGCCGGACTGCAGTTTCACCGCCAGACGTCCGTTCTCCACGCTGTAGCCGATGGCGTCTTTGTGACTGCCGGAGGCCAAAGGAGCGGCTTCGTCGAGAAACTTACGGGCGAACTCGATGACCATGGCGCCGCGCACCGGATTATAGCCTTTGCCCTTTTCCGCGCCGTTTTCCTCAGAGATGACATCGGTGCCGTACAACGCATCGTACAGGCTGCCCCAGCGGGCATTAGCGGCATTCAGAGCGAAGCGGGCGTTCATCACCGGCACAACCAACTGCGGACCGGCCATGGTGGCGATTTCCGGGTCCACATTGGCGGTGGCGATCTGGAAGTCTTCCGCTTCCGGCGCCAGATAACCGATGTCTTGTAGAAATGTTTTATAGGCCGACAGATCGACCTTACCTGGGTTCTCGCGGTGCCAGGCGTCGATCTGCGCCTGCAGCTCATCGCGTTTTTTCAATAACGCCTTGTTTCTGGGAGCCATTTCATTGATGACGGCTTCCAGCTCGGACCAGAACTTATCCGCAGAAACGCCAGTTCCGGGGATCGCTTTTTCATTCACGAAGTCGTACAGAACCTTAGCGACCTGTAAGCCGCCTACTTGTACTCTATCTGTCATAGTAAGCCTCAACACACTCTCTTGTGGTTTCCTGAATCCCTTCGCGCATCGACAGACCTGTGCGACATGATGCCGCAAAAGCCGCCGCAGACGCTTCATTACGGGTCCCCATCCGTTCCGAAGCAGGCGAAGAGCGCGTCATTTTACGTGAAAATACGTAGATAATCATGTGCAAAAGATTACTAGCAAAATTACGGCCCAGGTAATCGGGCGTAAGGATTAAACTGCCGCCGCAGAAAGGTCCAGTGCAAATCTGCGTATCACCGATGTAAACCTATATAGCTATATAAATAGAAGGAGGCATGGCTGTGAATCGAGATAGAGAGCGGGAGGAGAAAGCCGCGGAAGGAGCCAACGCCCCCGCCGCGCAGGTCTGGATAAGGCCAGTGTCGCAGGACGCTTAAGAGTACTGCCCTACCTGATAATCACCGGGAGTATATGCAAAAGACTTCGCCAGGCGGTTCCAACTGTTGATCTGCGCGATAGCCAGAGCAAGGTTCGCCGCCTGCGCATGCCCAAACAGGCCGATCACTTTTTCCATCAAGGCGTCCTCCACTTTCTGCTCCGCCACCAGAGTCAATGTCTCTGTCAGCGCCAGCGCCGCCCGCTCCTTGTCATCAAAGCAAGCCATTTCCCGCCACACTGCGACAGCGTTCAACTTCAAAGGGTCGACGCCAGCCGCCACCGCATCCTTATAGTGCATGTCGACACAGTAAGCGCAGCCGTTAATCTGCGACGCCCGCAGGCGCACCAGTTCCAGCAACTCTTCTGCGAGACCGGTTCCGCGTACGTAGCTTTCCACCGCCATCATCGCGGCGTACAGGGGTTTGGGGATTTCAGCCAGGGCGATACGAGTGCTCATCATCATGTTCCTTCTATTAGTTAACGATATCGGCTTTAGCCATGGGCATTATCAATCTATGCAAAAAACTTAGGAATAAGACCTATAATCAAATCTGTTTTGCATAAATTGCAAAGCCGACCATTTTCCGTCAACGGTAAAATACACCTATGCTCGACGAACTCAAAACCTTCATCAAATGCTGTGAATGCGGCAGCTTCTCCGCCGCCGGCAAGGCGCTGGTGTTATCTCCCTCATCCGTCTCCCGGCAAATCGACAATCTGGAGGCCAAGCTGCAGACCAAGCTTTTCCAGCGCACGACGAGACAGCTTATTCTCAGTGATGAAGGCCACTTTTTCCTCAAGCGTGCGGAAGACATTCTCGCGCTGGTCGACGACACCATTGCATCCTTACGCCAACAGCACAGCGAACCAGAGGGCCGCTTGCGCATTTCAGTGTTCGATAGCTACGGCAGATTACGCATCGCTCCCCTGCTGCCGCAATTCCTCGCGCTTTATCCCAAAGTCAGCATCGACATTGAGCTGGAAAATCAGATGGTGGATCTGTATCGGGACGCCGTGGACATCGCCATACGCATCGGCCCGCCGGAAGACTCACGGCTTAAAGCCAAGAAATTGACCGACGGCCGCACACTGTTATGCGCCAGCCCGGAGTACGTGCAAAGGTTTGGCTCACCACAAACACCCGACGAACTGGCGCAACATAACTGTCTACTGATCAGTCGCGGACGCCGTCAGGCCTGGTGGCACTTTCGCAAGGGCCAGGAGTATCGTCGCGTGCAGGTGCAAGGCTCCATCCGCTCCGCCGGCGGCACGCCGCTACTGGAATGCGCGCTACAAGGCGCGGGGGTCACGCTGCTCACACAATGGTCGATGCAGCCCTATATAGATGAAGGACGTTTACTGCAGTTGCTGCCGCAATGGGACGCCTCGCTCTATGCGGAAAAAAGCGCCGAGATTTATGCGGTCTACATTGATAACCACTACATGCGGCCGGCTATTCGGGCTTTTTTGGACTTTCTTGGCGCTCAAATCCCCCAATAGGGCCCTTCACCGAAAGATAAAAAAACGCCGGCAAGCGACTTTCATCGAATAATACCCTCAATTTTTTCCGTTCCTTCCTCTTCGCGTTCTTTGTCCCCGTGAACTAATCGGCGCCTTTGTCCCAATTAGTTCACATATCCCAAATGGACTATTTCTCAGTTCAAAAAATAGCCAATTTTTTGACGCATTTTTGTACATTTTATGTGCGTTTTACAACTTTTGACTAAAAATTAATCCGTAGAATGGCCCCATCAGTTACGAATCACCATTCATCTGGGGAATAACAACATGACTACTACTACCAAATTTACAGCAAAAGTTTTCAGCGTCATTCTGGCTAGCGGCCTGTTGGCCCAACTGGCTCCCATGGCGGAAGCCGCTTCCTGGAAGCGCTCTAACGACACACAAGTCAGCACTAAGGGTTCCTGGAAAAAGACCACAGACGTCACGACTACTGACACCTCTACTACAAGTAGCTCTACTACTGACACGTCTACGACTAGCACTTCCAGCACTGACAGCTCTACTGCTACGGACACTTCCACAACCACCACTGTTGCGGATACCTCCACCAGCAGCGCGGCCACCACGGAACAACAAACCGTAGCGGTAGACATCAACATTACTTTCCAACCGATGTCTCAGTACGTGTCAGTCAACAACCTGACCACGTTGAACGTCTCCGCCACTGGCAGCGGAACTCTGGCTTACCAATGGCGTAAGAACGGCGTGGCTATCCCAGACGCGGTTAAGTCTTACTACGATATCAGCGCCGCCACCATGGACGACCAGGGGATCTATGATGTCATCGTCTCCAACAGCACAGGCTCCGTGGTCAGCAACAGTGCGCAAGTCACTGTGTTCGTAGACAGAACCGCCAACATGTTCTGGCAGCCGCCCACTACTCGCGAAGACGGCAGCGCGCTAGCTCTGGAAGACATCTCAGGCTACCGCATCTACGTCACTAACGACGCTGGCTCCCTGGAAGCGACTTATAACGTGCCCGCCGGCCAGTACTATCACTACTTCGATAACCTGGAAACCGGCACGCACTACTTCACCATTACCGCCATCGACACCAGCGGTACGGAAAGCGACTTCTCTAATCTGATGAGCAAAACGATCTTCTAAGCCAACGCTTAACAAGATCAGCAAACAAAAAAGCGCAGGCGGATTATCCGCCTGCGCTTTTTTCTGTCGAGCTGTCGAGTTGTCGAGCCGAAGATTTAAAACTTGAAGAGTCCAACCGCCGTGCGGATATCGCTACTGACCTCGTTTAACCTTGATGACATATCCGTGGTGGCTTCCGCCAATCCGTTGATCTCATTGGTTTGACCGCTCAGGTTATCAATGCTGCGGTCAATGCTCTGCACCGCTTCGCACTGCTCCGCCGTCGCCTGGGCCACTTGATGATTCAGCTCATGCATACGCGCCACCGCGTCGGAGATGGCCTCCAGGGCTTTGCGACAGTCATCGATCTTCGCCACGCTGAGCTTGCTCTCGTTCAGGCTGACGCCGATTTCACCTACCGCGCTCTCCGCATCCCGTTGAAGGTTTTGCACCACTTCCTGTATTTCCGTGGTCGATTCATTGGTGCGCTTGGCCAGACTCCGCACCTCATCCGCCACCACCGCGAAACCACGCCCCAACTCGCCGGCCCGAGCCGCTTCAATCGCCGCGTTCAACGCCAGCAAGTTGGTTTGCTCGGAAATGCCGCGAATCACATCCAGCACGCCGCCAATGGACTCGGTGCGCTGCGCCAGTTTGCCAATGACTTCGCTGGCGCTCTGAATGCGGTTGGCAAGGTCTTCGATTGAGCGCACCGACGCCGCCATCGCACTGCGTCCCGCTTCTGTGAGGTCGGTCACCTCTTCCGCAATATGCGCGGCGCTGTCCGTCGTCTCCTGAATGCCTTTTGCCGTCGCGGTCATCTCGTTGGTCGCCGCCGCCACCATGGAGGTTTCCGCCTGTTGCTGATTGACTTGGTCCGCCAGTTTCAAACTGCCGTCAGCCCCTTCCGCCGCCACGCCCTGCAACACTTCGGTCGCCTTGCCGACATCGCTGATCAGGCTGCGGAATTTGAGCAGCATACGGTCAAGGGCCTCAGTGATATCCTGCAATTCATCTGAGTTGTCATAATCGATGGTGCGGGTCAGATCATTCTGCGCTTCGATGTCGGAAATCACCCGAGTCACTTTGCGCACCGGGCGCACGACCGACCAGATGAAGAAAGCGCCCAATAACAGACAGGAGATCACCATAAAACCAAGCCCGACCAGACTCGCCCGACGCGCATCTTCTACGGCGCCGCCAATCGACAAGGCGCCCTCCTGCACCAGACTGCCCTGATGCGCGACCTTATCGGCCGCCGACGCCACGCCTTCCGCCGAGGTTTTCTGCGCCATCTCGTACTCGCCGCGAATCTGGTTCAGCATAGTGATGAATTTAATGGCCTCGCCCCGCGCCCGTTCGCTCATGGACTTACCCATGCTCATGGAGCGCTCCTCGTAGAACCCGAACATTCTCACTGCGAAGCCCTGATACCGGTCCAACGCATCCTGAATCTTTTTGAAACGCTCCTCTCGCTCGGGATCATTCGCAGCCAGATCCGCCAGCATTTTTTTAACCCGACCGTAGGTGGTTTCGCCCAGGCTCAATGAATTGCGGTCCGCCGCCAGAGAGGCGTGGAAAAACCAGTACTGCAACTCGCTCAACAACAACTGCGCCTGGGTAATCGCCGCCACCCTGTCATAGATTTTCTGCTGCTCCCCCATCAACTGGTTCTGCTCACGCACCAACTCGTTCTGCGCGTCAATGCTTTGCAACTGCACAGAGACCGTGTCGGATATTTCGCTGATGCGGAGATTCAAAAAATAGGATGACGTCGCCGAGATAAGAATAAAGACCAGGAACAACAGGATAACGCGCGCCTTAATGGTCATTAACAAGCGCAATGACGTAGGTAACTTCATGACCAACCTCTACAAATTTATTTTTTTGGTGCGTAACCAACTAAGTATAGACGGCGCATGAAGGCTTAACCGGCGCAACTGTAATATGTTGTTGCAGGCGCGGCGACACTGTGAGCGGAGTCAAGCTGCGCCGGGGTTCTGGCGTAAAAGAGGAATCGGTTTACGGAGAGCGAAGAGAACAGGAAAAGGAACGGGCGCAGCGCGCCCTTTCCTATCAAGCGACGGTAGTGGCGACATCCAGACCAAGGGACAAAGACAGCTCCACGCGGTCGCCGGATTGCAGACGACCGACGCCGGCCGGCGTGCCGGTAAGCGCCACATCGCCAGGCATCAGTGTGAAATGCGAGGACATATAGGCCAGGAGAGGCGCTATTGCGGTGATCATGTCCGACGCTTTGCCATCCTGACGCAGCTCGCCGTTCAGATACATGCTGAAATTCAGGTCGGCGAGGTCGTCCTCCGCCGTCACGGAAACGAAATCCGACAACGGGCAGGCGCCGTCAAAGCTCTTGGCGATTTCCCAGGGGAGGCCTTTTTCCTTCAGAGCGGATTGCAGGTCGCGTCGGGTCAGATCCAGAGCCAGGCCAACGCCGATGACGGCGCTGCGCGCCTCCTGTGGGGTCGCGTTTTTCAACGGTTTGCCGATAAGCAGGGCGATTTCCGTTTCATAGTGCACATCCCCCTCCGGAATAACCAGGGGACCCCGCATCTCCACCACCGCAGTACTCGGCTTGATGAACAGAATGGGCGTGGTCGGCACCGGGTTGTTTAACTCCCGGGCGTGCTCGGCGTAATTACGTCCTACGCACACCACTTTACCGATCTGACTCTCAAAATCGCCGCCGCCAATAAAACGCGCCTTGACCATAGCAAACGCTCCGTTTTCCCGTTTAGATATCCAGCACTTTGCCGGGGTTCATCACATTGTTGGGATCAAACGCCACCTTGATCGCCTTCAGGTAAGCGATTTCTTCCGGAGCGCGGGTGTATTGCAGATAGTCCTTTTTCAGCAAGCCCACGCCATGCTCGGCGGAAACGCTGCCTTGATGGCGCTGCACCGTTTCAAACACCTGGGTGTTCACTTCTTCACACTTCGCGAAGAACTCTTCTTTAGCCAGACCTTCCGGCTTCAGAATATTCAAGTGCAGGTTGCCGTCGCCGATGTGGCCGAACCAGATGATCTCGAAATCCGGGTAACGACTGGCGACGATGTCGTCGATTTCAGTCAGGAATTCAGGCACCTTGCTGGGAACGACAGAAATATCGTTCTTGTAAGGCGTGAACTTGGAAATGGTTTCGGAAATATCTTCACGCAGACGCCACAGATTCTTAGCCTGGGTTTCGCTCTGGCTGATGACGCCATCCACCACCCAGCCGTTTTCCATGCACTCTTCGAAAACGCCCATGGCTTCTTCCAGGGTTTCTTCCGTCAGCGATTCAAACTCCAGCAATGCGTAAAACGGCGCTTCCCCTTCGAAAGGAGCCGTCACATCACCGTTAGCCAGCACATGGCGCAACGCTTTGTCGGAGAAAAATTCGAATGCGGTCAGGTCGATGCGGCGGGAGAACGCCTGCAATACATCCATCACGTGATTGAAGTGGCTCAGGCCGAGCACCAGCACCGTGAGGTTTTTAGGCTGACGGGTCAGCTTCATGGTGGCTTCGGTGATAAAGCCCAAAGTGCCTTCGGCGCCAATAAACAGATGGCGCAGATCATAGCCGGTGTTGTTCTTGGCCAGACCTTTGTTGAGTTCGAGAATATCGCCCTTGCCGGTGACCACTTTCAGGCCGGCCACCCAATCGCGGCTCATGCCCCAGCGGATCACCTTGATGCCGCCGGCGTTGGTGGACAGGTTGCCGCCGATCTGGCTGGAGCCGGCGGAGGCGAAATCCACCGGGTAAAACAGTCCCTGCTCCTCGGCGAAGCTCTGCAGTTGCTCGGTAATGACTCCGGCCTGACAGACGACAGTACGGTCGGCGGGATTGAAGTCGCTGACCTTGTTCATGGCGTCGAACGCCACCACCACCTCACCGGAGGCCGCCACCGCGCCGGCGCTCAGCCCCGTGCGGCCGCCTGACGGCACCAGGGCGAAGCCCATTTCATTGGCCGCCAGCACTATCGCCTGCACTTCTTCCGTGGTTTTGGGCAACACGACAGCCACGGGATCGGGCTCGTATTTTTTGGTCCAGTCCTTGCCGTACGCCTGCAAGGAATCCGCGTCCGTCAACACTTTGCCGGAGACGACAATGGCCTTAAGCCTCTCAACGATCTGTTCCGCCGCAACCTTACTCATAGGATTTCTCAACAACACCTTGTAATCAGCGTCCGGAAAACCGCGCCGCCACTGCGCGCGCAGCCTTTTCCCACATGCCGTGGAGAGACATCGGTCAACCGGCGATTTATATGAATATGCGAGTTCAAAAAGCGGCGATTATGGTATCATACGCGCCCTGCGCTGTAGATCCCTGATGCGATTTATGTCTGAATCCGGGGTTTGGTCACCAACAGCAGAGCCCAAAATGCTAAGCGCCAGTGGCGGAGTTTGTCGGCGCCGTTCCCAGCCTGAAAAATAGAATAACGATGGAGGCGGCCCGGGAAGCCTTTCTGTTTAAGAACTTAGCGGCGGAAATAAGTGCGATTACACAAAAGGTCCGAACCGATATGACACAGACGTCCTTAGACAAGAGCAAGATCAAGTTCCTTCTTCTCGAAGGTGTGCACCAGTCTGCGATAGACACCCTGCAAGCGGCTGGCTACACCAATATCGAGTATCACAAGGGCTCCCTGCCCGAACAGGAACTGAAAGAACGCATCGCTGACGCTCACTTCATCGGAATACGCTCCCGCACCCAGCTCACTGAAAGCGTGCTGGAAGAAGCGAAAAAGCTGATTGCGATCGGCTGTTTCTGTATCGGAACCAATCAGGTCGACCTTGACGCAGCGCTGGCGAAAGGCGTCGCCGTCTTCAACGCCCCCTACTCCAATACCCGCTCTGTCGCCGAACTGGTGCTGGCGGAAGCCATTCTGCTGCTGCGCGGCATTCCTGAGAAAAACGCGTCGGCGCACCGCGGCGGCTGGTTGAAACACGCGAAGGACAGCTATGAAATTCGCGGCAAAAACCTGGGCATTGTCGGTTACGGCAGCATCGGCGCGCAGTTGAGCATCATGGCGGAAGCCATGGGGATGAAAGTCTACTTCTACGACGTTTCCACCAAACTGCCCCTGGGCAACGCCACACAAGTGGACAGCCTGAAAGAGTTGCTGGCCATCAGCGACATCGTCACGCTGCACGTGCCGGAAACTCACAGCACCAAAGACATGATGGGCGCAGCGGAATTCGAGGCGATGAAGGACAAGAGCATCTTCATCAACGCTTCCCGCGGCACTGTGGTGGATATCGACGCCCTGGCGGACGCGTTGCGCGCCAAGAAGCTGCTCGGCGCCGCGATCGACGTATTCCCGGTGGAGCCTCGCTCCAATGACGAAGAGTTCGTCTCTCCCCTGCGCGAGTTCGACAACGTCATTCTGACGCCTCATGTCGGCGGCAGCACCATGGAAGCCCAGGAAAACATCGGTCGCGAAGTCGGCGAGAAGCTGGCCAAGTACAGCGACACCGGCGCCACCGTAACATCCGTCAACTTCCCGGAAGTGTCTCTGCCTTCGCATCCGCAGAACCATCGCTTGCTGCACATCCACGAAAACGTGCCGGGCGTGCTGTCCGAGATCAACAGCGTGTTCTCCGACAACGGCATCAACATCTGCGGTCAGTACCTGCAGACCAACGATAAAGTCGGTTATGTGGTCGTGGACGTGAACAAGGATTACAGCGATCTGGCGCTGCAAAAACTCAAGTCCGTCAAAGGCACCATTCGCTGCCGCGTGTTGTTCTAAGCATCCCGTACAGCGAAACTCGACGCCGCTCGCACTGATCATGTGATCGAAACGGGGGCGTCAAAAAAACGGGCGCGGTGGATAACCATCGCGCCCTAGCTTCTTCTCAGAGAGATGACTGTCAGTCCCCACCCGTCGTATCTCCTGTCTCAGCTTCAGTTATACGCCTCCCACTCCCCTCCGACTATCCACAGTCCCGCCTAAACCAAAGTTTAGGGCCAAAGAAATGTCGATTTTATTGTTGCGCTGGGCCAGCATTACTACACTGGAAATCAAGGCGTATACGCGATTTTGCCAAGGGGAAAAACATGGAAAGCACTCATTGCGCTGACGTTCGCGCCCTTCTGGTCGATGACCACCCGATAGTGATTGACGCACTCTCCACTTCGTTGCTGGCGTTGAAGCTGTGTAACTGGATCGACAAGGCCAACACATTGGCGGAAGCCAAGGAAAAACTGGCTAACAATGTGGAATTCAGCCTGGTGTTGCTTGATCTGCACTTGTCCGACGCCGAGGGCATACACGCCATGATGACCTTGCGGGAAACCTATCCCGACGTTCCCATCATCATCTTCTCCGGCGATGACTCCACCGACACCATCGCCAAGGCGTTTGAGTATGGCGTACGCGGCTACGTGCCAAAGAACTCGCCTGTGGAAGTGGTGGTGAGCGCAGTCAAAGTCGTACTCGCCGGCAGTTGCTACATCCCGCCCCACGCGATCCGCATGTTGGGTTTTGAACCAGCGGCGGGAACCGTGGCCATCGGCAATACCGCCGTCGAGTCCCGCCCCTATTTCTCCCCCCGCCAGGAGCAGGTGTTTCACTATTTGCTGGAAGGCATGCCCAACAAGGTGATCGCCGCGCGTCTGGATATGGCGGAAGGCACGGTGAAAACCCATATGAACACCATATTCAGAGCGTTGGGGGTGCGTAATCGGGCGCAGGCGATTCTGAAGGCGAGGCAGCTGGGCGTCATCTAAAGCGCTCAGTCGCCCTTGATGGGGCGCCCAGTGGGGCGCCTAGTGGGATGCCTAGTGGGGCGCGACGGACTCTATCCAGGTTTGCAATTGATGTGAAGAGATGGGTTTGGTGAGAAAGCTGAACCCACTTTCCTGTAGTTCTCTTACTCGCTCAGGCTGCACATTGCCGGACACCAGCAGCATCTTTTCCTTCGGCATCTGCAGGGACAGACTATCGGCGATATCCAGCCCATCCTCGCCTTTGTCCAGCATGTCGTCGAGTATCAGCGCGTCCGGCCAGCCCTGGCTGCGATGGCGCAGCGCCAGCAGTTCGTCCTTGTTGGCGACGATTTCGTAGCGGCATCCCCAGGCGTCGAATTGAAAAGAGAGCGCCGACCTCACCAATGGATCGTCCTCCACCAGCCAGACATTAAGATCAATGAAGGCATTGTCCGGGGCCTCTATGTCGCGAAGGCTGGGCGCGATACAGGCATATTCCGCCAGGGGCGCGTAAAAGGAAAAGCGCGAGCCCTTGCCCGGCGAAGACTGCACAGTCAACCCCGCATCAAGAATTTCATTGATGCGGCGTACGATGGCCAACCCCATACCGATGCCCTTGTCCCGATTGCGGCTGGGATTATTGAGCTGCACAAAGTCTTCAAAGATGCGCACCTGGTCGTCACGCTCAATTCCCGGTCCCGTGTCGCTGATAGTGAACGTCACTCGACGTCCATCCACCGCCGCATCCACGCTGACTTCGCCTTTGTGGGTGTAACGGATGGCGTTGGAAATCAGGTTATTGAGCAGTCGGCTCAGCAGCTCCAGATCGGAATAGAGACTGACCCGCGTATAACTGCAGCGCCAGGCCAGACCTTTAGCCTGACACAATGGCTGAAATTCCGCCTCCAGAGGCCGCATGACTTCCTCCAGCGACAGCGCCTTCATATTGGGTTGAAACTTGCCGGCTTCGAAGCGCGACAGGTCCAGCAGGTTGTTGAACAGCGTGCGCAGCACTTCAATCGCCTGCCGCTGTTTGCTGACGATTTCCTGCGCCGTCTCCCCCAAAGGCTGATACGACAGCGTGTCCGTCAACAGTGACACCGCGTATAAGGGCTGGCGCAGATCGTGACTGGCCGCCGCCATGAAATAGGTTTTGGCTTTATTCGCTTCCTGCGCCGCCGCCAACGCCTCTTCGGCTTTTTTGCGCTCCGCCTCGACTTTGTTCAGCAACGCGCTCTTTTCAAAACGCATGGCGACGCTTTCCGCAAAAGTGCGGCTGCTGCGGCGCACCGAACTGATCATTAACAGCGTCAGGGTCGCCAAAGGCGCGGCGATGCGCAGTTCGTCCACCCCCTGCAGGGACCAGTACAGAATCGGCTGCCCCATCAACAGGGGAATGGACAACAGGAAGGAGCGGTAATCGGACGCCAGATTCACCATGGCCCCCACTCCGTACAGGCTGATGGCCAGGGTCATGAAAAACGCGACATTGTCCGTCTCCACCGCGCCAACGGTCCAAATGCCCGTGCCGACCAGCGCCTGATTGAAAAGGCTGCTGCGCAACAAGCGTCTGTCGCTGTGCAGCATCTCCTGAAAGGTCATGCTGTCCAGCTGGCGCATAATCTGACGACTGATCTGCAGGCGCAGAACTTGCGCCGCCGCGACAGGGCCCACCCACAGCAATATGCGCGACAGGGGCGCCTGATCCCATAACATGAATAGAAAGATCGCCATGATAAGAAACACGCCCTGCACTGCAGGAAGCGTCTGCTGGCATCGGATTTTGACGGATTCGATCAGATGGGCGCGCTCAAACTCCTCCGGCGCCGTCCCTAAGCGACTGGAATCCTTAGCTTTATGCTCTTGTCTCACCTTGCTCTCCGGGCTGGGTTGAGAACGCTTCTCATCGGTGGATGAGCGTCACGCCACGCTCTCTTTTAATCTTAGATGAGTTTGATTACCGCGCGGCGATTCAATTTCAGTTTAACAGCAGAATTTTCGACGCTTGCAAGTAAACCTAGGTTTAGGCCCCTCGTTTATTCCTTTCTGTGTATTCAACCTGTATTTTGTTCAAAAAATAACCAAACCGAATTTTCATTGCTATTCTGATTCAAGCAGTCCTCTAACAATAACGACCCGATCGACAGACAAGCCGAACGCCATCCCCTTGTCGGTCAACATGTTGTCGGTCAATACAATGCGTGCAACGCATTGGCGTAGCCCATCACCCTGGAACCAGAGCGGCGCAGTCCGACGCTCCCTTGCGCCCGGACATCGCAGTCAAAACGCCGCCGAACGGACATCAACCTCATAACAAGTCCTTTGCTAGGGAAGGAGTTCCGGCCATGCACTTTCATCTTTCCGAACCATTCGAAAGCCTGATAAAAGATGCGCTCCCAGAAACGCGGGTCCACGATACCGATGTATTGATTATCGGCTCCGGCTATGGCGGCTCCATCGCCGCCATGCAACTGGCGGGGGGCAAGTCTTCCGGAGACAATGCCGGTGGCGCGACAGTGACAGTGTTGGAACGGGGCAAGGAATACCGTCCTGGGGATTTCCCGGAAGCCTTGGGGGATATTCCCGGCCATATGCAATTACTCAAATCCGGCTCCACCCGCCCGATTGGCTATGCCGACGCGCTCTATGATTTCCGCATTGGTAAAGAGGTGGATGTGCTGGTGGGCTGCGGGCTCGGCGGCGGGTCGCTGATCAACGCCAACGTGGCCCTGGAGCCAGAGGCGGATACATTGGCGCAGGCCGCCTGGCCGCGTGAGTTTCGGGAGCACCCTGGACTGCTGCAAGCGCACTTTAAAAGAGTGCGTCACTTGCTGGGAGTCCGCGATCAGGATCAAACCGCCCGCGACAGGCTATGCCGTCTCCCCAAGTTTCAGGCGCTGACCAGACTCGCCAACGCAATTGACGCGTCAGTGGAAACAGCGCCATTGACCATCAGCATGCGTCCTGGCGCCAACGCCGTCGGTGTTGAGCAGCCGGGCTGCAATCTCTGCGGCAACTGTGTTTCCGGATGCAATCAGGGCGCAAAGAATACCCTGGCCATGAACCTCATTCCGTTGGCTAAAGCCCGTGGGGCCAGATTTTACACTGGCGCCACCGTGCTCACTCTGGAGCCTATTGTCTCTTCTGCTACGGATAATACGACCGGGCCAAACGGGCGTCGTTGGCGGGTGCGGGTACGACGCACCGCTACGGAAAAGAACAGTCTGTCCGACGAGGTATTCTGGGTTGAAGCCGCCACCGTCATCCTGGCGGCGGGGGCGCTGGGAAGCACGGAAATTCTGTTACGGTCGCAGAATTCCGGCCGTTTGCAGCTCTCCGACAGGCTGGGCAAGCGCTTTTCCACCAACGGCGACGGTTTCGCCATGAGCTATGGACAGGCGAACCCGGTCATGGCGATCGGCAAGCCTGACGAATCTCTGCAAGCCGGCGAGGAGTCCTGCGTCGGCCCAACCATTACCGGCGTATCCCGCCCGCTGGCTCGCCATCCCGAAACCGGCGCAGAAGTACGTTTGACCTTGGAGGACGGCTCTGCGCCCTATGGCGTGGCGCGCCTTTTCGGCGAAATCGCCACCACCGGCGCGCAACTGAACCGTCTCACCGACATGACCTTGCCCGCCTGGTTTCTCAACGCGAGTAAAAACGGCATATTCAAAGATCCTCTGGCGCACCACAACGACGCCATGGACCGATCGCAAATCCTCCTGATCATGGGAGATGACGGCGCCGCCGGCGGCCTTTCCCTGCGCGCCAGCGATAACCCCGCACAACAGGCTGACACAGACTACTCCCGCATTCGCGTCGATTGGCCCAAGGCGGCGGAGAACCCCTGCCTGACCGCGGCTGACGCCCTGCTGCGCAGCCAGGACAGAAAAGAAGGCTTCGACGGCGGCCAGTACGTCCCTAACCCTCTTTGGAAAACCCTGCCGGATGACGCCTCTACCGTTATGAGCGGCAAGCTTCCCGGCGGTCGCGTCATCACTGTGCACCCGCTGGGTGGCTGCGCCATGGGCGACGGTCCCGACACCGGGGTCGTCAACCATTACGGCCAGGTCTTCAAAGCCGATCCAAGCGCCAGGAATACGGACGCACCCGCTTTGCATGAGGGGCTATATGTGCTGGATGGCTCCATCCTGCCGACCGCTCTGGGGGTCAATCCGTTCCTGACCATATCCGCGTTGTCTCTTCGGGCCGCAGAGGCGATTCAGGAACAACATGACTGGCTTGCGCCAACGCAGGAACAGGTCAGTCCTGAGCTGGCGCAAGCCATCTCTCCAGTAAAACAGTCCGCGTCTACCACGGCGGCCAAGCCCAGCCCCACAGTGACGCTGAGCATCAGCGAGCAGATGTTCGGCCGTTTGCAGGCGCAGGAAGTCAACGCTCGTCTGCCCGACTGGATAGAAAGCTGGATCAAACAGTGGGCCGAAGCGCTCCCCACTGAGGCCCAACCCGCCAGTGGCGTCGCTGCGCGTCTTACCGGTGATCAGGGCCTGATCTTCAAGGTGGAAACACAGATAGAAGATCTGCATGACTGGTTGCAGAAACCCGGAGAGGAGCTGAAAGCGACGGCGAAGCTGTACCTGAATCCGCTCAGCGCGGAGCAAACCGCCAAAATGCACACTTACGGTCTGCCTCCGGAGCTGTTGCAAGGCGCGATTCCCATCGCTGTCGGCGAAGGCGTAGTGCGCCTGCTGCACTGCGATGAACCCGGTCCGCTGACCACCGCCTGGCGCGGCGCGCAGGCCCTCAACGCTTATCGCACCCGCCGCCAATCTTTGTCCGGCTTCGCCTTGCGTCAGCTCAAACAGCGCCTGAGTCGCTGGGATTCAGACGCTTCGCTGAAGGAGCCGGCGCCAGGGCTGTTCAAACAAATCAAAGGCTTCTGGACCGTCGCCAAGCATCATGCGCAATATCGTCGCATGAGTTACAACTTCCAGTTCACCCCTAATACCAACGGCTCGCGCACGCCTCATTTCAAAAACATGCCTGGGGAGATCATTCACCTGCGCGGAGAAAAGCTGCTGGCCTGGAAGAACGGCGTTCCCAGGCTCTGGCGCGCCCTGACCAATCTTCCCATCGAGCTGTCCCACCAGCGCTATGGCGACGCTGTGTCGGGCTCCCTGTACGTGGACATGGAGTACATGTCGGAAAGGGGGCTGGCTCAGGTGGTCAAATCGCCCAATCTGCCGGAGTCCGCCATGGCGGCGGCGGGCCTGGGCATGCTGTTTCTGCGCTGCTTGCTGCAAACCCAGTTCTGGGATTTTGGCTCGCCCCATTATCCTGACAAGCCCATCGCTTCCAATCCGCATCCCCGGGCGTTACGCGTATCGGATAACCGGGTGATCAGCCCGCAGCGCGCGGAACTCAGCGTCCCCTTGAATGACGCCTCCTCGGTGCAGATCGGTATTGTTCTGACCCGCTATCCGCAAACCAACACACAGCGGCCGGGACAACCGGTGCTGCTCATTCATGGGCTCGCCCAGGGCAGTCTGATTTATTGCTCTGAGGCCATCCCCGAGAACATGGCGGTTTATCTATGGCGGGCCGGCTTCGATGTGTGGCTGCTGGATTATCGACTCAGCAACGCCCTTCCCACGCCGGCGCCCCTGCAGGGCTGGAGTATTGAAGAAATCGCCCGCTACGATATACCCGCCGCGGTGCGCCATATTCACCGGGTCAATCCGGGTAAGATCAACCTGTTCGCCCATTGCGTCGGCGCCACCGCCACCACCATGGCCATACTCAAAGGCTGGCTGGACGATCCCGCCGATTCCTTTATCGGACGGGTGGCCTTCAATGCAATCCATCCCTGGATCATCCCTTCCCCGGTCAATCGCAGCCGCGCCAAGCTAGGCAGTTTCCTGCGCGACTCGGTGAATGACGCTCAGCTCAACCCCATCCCACAACCTGACCCCAGCGCCTTCGACTCCATGTTCGATCGTCTGGCGTTCTCTTTCGCACGCCTGGGCGAGCTGCAGGAGGCGGAAGAAGGCAGAGCGCGCAACGGCGGCGAGCTGCATACACACAGCGACCATGCGCCCGATGGCGGCGTGGAAATATCCCAGGGCATCTGCGACAAAATGAGCTTTCTGTACGGCCGCATGTGGCGACACGATCAGATTTCTCCCGCCACCCACAAAGCTTTTCAGGACATGCTGGGGCAAGCTCCCGGCGCCGTCTATCGGCATCTGTATTACTTCGCCCAGCAACAGCGGGTGACCTCCCGGGACGGCGAAAACACCTTTCTCACCCCCTCTGCGGTGCGCAAACACTGGGGTTATCCCACCCTGTTCATCCATGGCGAGCAAAGCAAGGTATTCAATCCGCAATCCGCCACCCGTTCCGCCATCCGGCTCAGTGAAATGCTGAAAGGCAGTCCATCCGCGCCGCCTGTGCTGTTGAAGCGGGTACCACATTTCGGCCACATGGATGTCATCCTGGCGCAGAACGCTTACAAGGACGCTTTTCCCAGTCTGCGCGCCTTTTTCAGCGAAGATGTAGGGTGTCTGCGCCACTCCGCCGGGGACCGCATTGAATTTCACCATCAACTGTTCGACAGCTATCGCCCCGCGGATGACTTGCATGCGGTAAGCGCCAACCTGTTCAGCGCCGGACCGATCATCCGCGGCGCCTGGCTGGATAGCGCTGGGATTGGCCGCCCGCGCATGGTGCTGCGTTTGTGGGCGGAGCTTTCCGATCTGGCGGATCTGGCCGACGCCCAGGCGACGCCGACACGACGTCTGGCGCTGGAAGGCGCGGAGTTGATTCAATGTCAGTTCTGCTCCGCCAATGATCCGCATCACTTGTTGCTGGATGTGGCGGTGAAAGTCGATCCGGGACAGGAACGTGAGGTGCGCATCCGCTTCAGCCTGACCCAGCGCCAGTTTGATCCAGAAACCCAGCTGGCACTGTCGCAGACATTGCATATCCCCGCCTCCGCTGGCTGGCTGCGGCGTTTGCGCGAGCTTTGCCTGCATCGCGGCGTCAGCCCCGCCATGCGCTTTCTGGTTGGCTCCTGCCGCTATCCGGGCGCGGTGCTGGAACGGGATCTCGCCGATCAGGCGTTCGTCGGTATGGGACGTCAGGTCAGAGGCGACGCCCAACTGCCTGGCGCAGATTCCGTCTTTTTTATCGGAGATCAGATATACGCAGACGCCACCGCCGAGGCGTTCGATAACACCGCCCTGAAAGAGCGCTACATCACGCGCTACCGGGAGGCGTTCAACTCGCCCAATATGCGCAAACTGCTGCAACTGGCGCCCGTTCACTTCACGGTGGATGACCATGAGTTCAGCGACGATTGCTCTGGGCGCCCTCCCCAATTGGACGCTCACCTGAAGGAGCGCGAACGCTTTGACTTCGCCCTGCGCGCCGCCCGCAGTTTTCAATGCAGCGGACGCCAGCCGGACGCCGCGCTCTGGTATCCCCAGGGCGTTAGCGCGGCTCGGGAATTCGACTGTCCGATCTTCGTCATGGACACCCGCACCGAACGGCGACTACGCAGCGCTGGCGCCGTCGGCGCGCAAGCGGAAATGATCGACGCGCCCCAATTCGCCGCCCTGTCCAATTGGCTGTCCGAGGCGCAACGGCTGACGCCGGAACGACCTAAATTTATCTTTTCCGGCAGCGTGATTGCGCCAGTGGAAAAACGCCTCACACAGTACCCTGACCTGTGGCGCAACCACGACAGCTGGTGCGGCTATCCTCATACCCTGGCGGCGGTAATGGGGCTAATCTACGAGCGGCAGATCGCTAACGTCATTTTCGTCGGCGGCGACCAGCATTTATGCGCCCTGGCGCGCATGACTCTGGCCAACCCAGCGGATCAGGCGGTATCGAACCGCAAGCCCGTGACGGTATGGCAGATCGTGTCGTCCGGTCTGTACGCGCCACTGCCCTTCGCCAACGCCAATCCCCGGGATTTCGAGTGGGAAAAACCCAGCATCGTGCCCATGCACGGCTCGCAGTTACAACTGCAGGCGGAAGCGCGCTTGTTGCGGGCGGATAAATCCCAGTTCGTGCGCGTGGACGCCATCCCTGCGGGAGAGTGCTGGACACTGGAAGTCCGCGTATGCGATCCCGAAGGTTTCGTAGCGCCAGTGGCGCAACCAACGGCGCTGAAAGATGGCGAACTGGCGGACGACGACAAAACCTGGCGCATCCGGCTGACGGCCAATGTCGAGGCGGAACCGGGCAAACCCGTGCGTCCAGAACCTGCGTAATCAGGACACTCAATCAGCGACAAGGAATGTAAATAAATGCAGACGTGAAGGGATAGAGAGGTGAAAAAATAAGGGCAAAGGGAAATAGGAAAAGAGAAAGAGAAAGAGAAAGAAAAGAGTAAAGAAAGGCTGCGACGGCAAAAATCGGGGGCCGCGCAGCCAAGGCAATGGAAACTATGACTTTAACAGGAGGAGAGCGGGCATAGTTTCCACACCGAGGAAAAAGGGTCTTTCGACCCGAAAATGGGACCAAGACTTACAATCAAATCTCAGTTGCGCGCCCGTCCCTGGACGCAAGGGTCAATCGGCGGTCACCGCCTCGTCCACTTCGTGATCGACGCCTTTCATGCGCTTGCGCAGAATCGGCCCGATAACGTAGGGAGCGATTAGACCCACTCCAGCGACAATCCAAAGCGTGATGGACAGACCGCTGCTCCAAAGGATGCTCCAGTCGCCGTCCGACAACGTCATGGCGTGACGCAGGTTTTTCTCCATCTCCGGCCCCAGCAAAGTTCCAAGAATGACAGGAACCAGTGGGATCTCGACCTTGCGTAGAACATAGCCGAGCACGCCGAAGAAAATCATAAAGTACAGATCAAACACGCTGTGACTGATTGAATAGACGCCTACAAAAGCGACCATGGTGACAATCGGCAACAGGTATTTAGGCGGCACCGACAGCAGTTTCACAAACACGCCGACCAGCGGAATGTTGAGCAACAGCAGCATCAGGTTACCGATCAACAGCGCGGCGATAACGCCCCAGACAATGTCGCCATGCTGCTGGAACATCAGCGGGCCTGGGGTGATGTTCATGGAAATCAGCATCGCCAGTAGAACCGCGGTGGTGCCGCTGCCGGGTACGCCCAGGGTCAGCATGGGCACCAGCGCGCCATTGGCGGCGGCGTTGTTGCCCGCTTCCGGCGCAGCCACGCCGCGAGGGTCGCCTTCGCCGAACTTGGCCTTCTTGCCCAGAATGCGTTTTTCCAGGGTATAGCTGACGAAGCTGCCCAAAGAGGCGCCGGCGC
>NZ_JAHMIN010000005.1 GCF_018986435.1 Hahella sp. HN01
CTCTGCGGGATCATCTGTGGCGCTGACGATTGGGTCACCATCACTCGGTTTGGCGACGCTAAAAAAGAGTGGTTTGAGTCTTTTCTGGAGCTGCCCAACGGCATTCCCTCCCACGACACCTTCAACAACATCTTTGCGAAGTTAGACCCCGAGGCGCTAGAGACAAGCTTTCTATCCTGGACTTCGAYGCTGGCGGAGCAGATTCCAGATGATCAGATCGCAATAGACGGCAAAACGCTACGGCGCTCATACGACCGATCCTCTTCCAAACCCGCCATTCATATGGTTAGCGCCTGGTCGACAGCGAACGAACTGGTGTTGGGACAGGTGAAAACTCAGGAGAAATCCAATGAAATCACTGCTATTCCTAAACTGTTGAAGGCATTGTCATTAAAAGGAAGTCTCGTCACCCTGGACGCGATGGGATGTCAGCGGGAGATCGTGAAGCATATCCGTCACGCGGAAGCAGACTATTTAGTGGGTGTGAAGGAAAATCAGGCCTCATTACACGATGAGATTCACGACCGGTACGTGGACGCTGAGGCTAAAGGCTTCGGCGAGGATTTTGTCGACTTTGTATGCGAACCAGGGCGCGCTGAGGATGAGAAGCGGCGCTGCCGCGTTTCAACGAATCTGGAGGGCTTGGAAAAGCTACAAAGTCGCTGGCAAGACCTGAAGAGTTTCATCGTCGTAGAAACAGAGCGAATGGAGTCAGGACAAAGAACGCTGGAGCGCCGCTTGTATATTTCGAGTCGAGAAGGCGATGCGAGATATTTCCTGAATGCGACGCGAAAGCACTGGCACATAGAGAACAAACTGCACTGGGTGCTGGATGTAGCGTTTAAAGAGGATGACTCGCGGCATCGCATGGGACACAGCGCGGAGAATCTAGCGGTGTTGAGACATATGGCGTTGAATTTATTGAAGAATGAGAAGACGGACAAAGGRGGTATAAAAACTAAGAGGCTACGAGCGGGCTGGGACCATGGTTACTTAAAAAAAGTGCTATCGGGTCTGGCTACTATGTAGCCACATAGTGCGATTTGCCTGCATAACCACCTCGTTAAACTTGGCGTCGTTGCCGGTTCACTGAGGTGAATAGTTGAGTCTGTTTTGAAAGAAAATCGGCGAACGAACGCCAACGTAAGGGGGCTGCTTGTTGGAAACTATCGGGCCTACTCGATCGGTATTTTTTAGGATGCGTTTAAGCTGCTTGGTATTATTAATGCGGCATAGATATAGGCATGCTATGCCGCATATTTGATGCTCGGATGATTATAGAATGCTTCAATTTGATACCGGTTCTCCTCAAGCCAAGCTTTCACCGCCTGGGCGTGATGAACTCTCAATTTGTCCAGTATCAGGAAGACCTTGCATTTCATCAAGCCGAGGTAGTTTTAGACTACATCATATTCTTTGTGAGATTGTACAGGCGAGGTTCTCAAAAATCACAGCAACACATTGCATCCAAACTCATAACGCTCCTTGAATTGGCTCTAGTTTGGAAAATCATGGAGGGGCTCTTTGCTCGCCTGGAATCACCTTGTATTTCAATAGGAGAAAAATCAAGTTGTAGATGGTTAGGCTTGCAGGTGGTGCATATCGTCAAATCCGAGTTTTTGACCGCGCTGATTGAATAACCTAAATAGCCATATGTCAAAACAATACGTGGGACTATGGTAGATTCTAAGAAGGTGTCCGTAAGGCGGAGTAAGGGAAGTCAAAAAGCAGGGTTTTATAGCTCCGTATGTTGGATTAGAGGCTGTAGGTAACAGGGCCTTGTTGGTCCGCATGACGGAATAAATTAATCCACGCGACGGAATAGAGAATTTTTATTTGTCGCCTTGACGCTGGCGTTTGCTTTGACGCTCAGATCAGACAGGGCAAGTCTTTTTTCGCAGATTGCCGTCGCAGACGTGCTGGCTTTCTTGGCGGACGGGATGCCTGTCACAGACATTCTGGAAAAGGTTTCTGGCCTTACCGTCGCCAAGGTGCGGACTGCCTTGCTATGTGCGGCTGAAAGATTAAGCGGAGATGTGGCTAACCACGACCCCAAATGGCTGATTTTGTTCGAGAATAAAAAGTCGTCCTAAGTGAGAGGATTTTTTTATGTTCGAATATTGCCTGAGCGCCTGCATAATCCGCTTTCTCGTTCAGGCCAATACATAGGTTGCGCCCACTCTATAAAGTCCTCTTATAAAAAGCCTCAGGCCGTATTCTGATTTTCATTGCTTGGATAGTTTGTCATCAGGCCTCAACCCCCTCATATCGGCGTGGCTGACATTACGTTCGAGCACTCCGCAGGCAGGGTCTAACCTCTCCAGAATGCGGATTAACTAAGTAGAGGGAGGACCTACGGTTCGAGCGATAGGGTTTCAAATTCCTCTGCATCGTAATAGTAAGCTGGTTATGTTTTTATCCGGGCTAAACTGTCATTATCTCTCTGCTGTGGAGGCTATTATTCAAGTCGCTTCCAGTGGTCTATTCCTCACTTAAAACGGAGTAGGCGGCTTGTTTCAGAGTGGTGGCCTTCAGGTTGGTGAGCGTGAGAAGTGCCGGTGGAGCTTGTTATTTGTTTATTGAGGGGAAGAAAAAACGGCCCAGAAACAGGGCCATCGTAGATTCGCATCATCACCTTGAGTAATCTCCGGCTATCCGGCCACCTTTTGAGCGTAGTGAGAAACTTGATGGTTGTTATGATTGAGTAGTGGGTGAGGGTAGCCATTCTGTTCTTCGAAGCTCAGGCACATGCGATTCCAGAGTACCCCAAATAGAACGCCTTTGGCTTTGCCGCTCAACACTTCGTCTCTTTCCGGTTTACCCATTGAGCGTAAGGTACGCCTGCTTTCAGGGAGGCCTGCCAGTCGTCGAGTGAGGACTCAAACCAGCCCACGGCCCGATCTCCCAAGTGTACTGGAGATGGGAAGCTGCCATTGGCTACACGTTCATAAATAGTCGACCTGGAAAGGCCTGTTAATTTGGTTGTTTCTTTAATTCTGAAAATCATTTCCGCCATGCTTTATCGGACTCCTTTGCTCGAAAACGGATGTTGTAAATAGCCGCTACATAATACTGTGATCCGGTTTATTATCAATTAAATCAGTTGCTTATGATTAGTGCTATATCTGATTTAGACCGTATCTGTCGCTTTGGGAGCAAATACGAGAAAAGGCGGTTTCCACTAATGTGCAAGTGTGTGTTTTAACGAGTAATAACGTGCGTGGGCCGGTTTTAGCCAGAGGATTTATTACAATCTGGTTATACTCGAAAGGCAGCAAAGGGCTAGGCAGGCTATTTAGAATGGCGTCGCTAGATAATGCTTTGTGGGCACTGCCAGGTGCAAGTTTAATTCGTAAAAAATTGATCGTTCCTAACCGTACCATATGATTAGGTTTGGTGAAGAGAGAAAGCGGCGTTAGCTGTAATACGCCGCCGTAGCGAATGAAGGATAGTCTTGTCAGGCGTGAAGAGGAACTACGTTCCCAAAGTCGTTGGCGACATGATTCTCCACCATCTCCCCCCAAGCTTTCCAAGCGGTTTTTTGTTCGTCCACATAGGTTGCCCGTTGATAAGTTGCTACCAACTTGTCTAAGGGTTGATGGTTCAGCATTTTTTCAATGACGTGAGGGGGCGTTTTTAGTAGCTCGCCCCAGGCTGTTGCAGCTGAGCGACGCAGGTCGTGAACTGTGAAGTGCGGAACGCCTTTCAGCTTTGCTGATAGCCGCCCAGGACAGCCAGAAAGGCCGTCTGTATGTATAGGCGCGCTGCCATCGCCTGTGCTGAATACAAATTTGCCATATCCGCTGATTGGGCGCATGGACTTAATAACGCGGACTGCCAAGTCGGACAGGTACACAGTATGTCCTTTGCGGTTCTTCGTGCGCTCGGGAGGCAGGGTCCATATACCCTGTGTTAGATCCAGTTCGCTCCAAGTCATGTTTGCAACTTCGCTACGTCGCGCTCCAGTAAGAATCAGCAACTTGAATGCGTTGATTGTGGCGAAGGCAAGGGGCTCTCTATCAAGTAAGCTCCAAAATGTACGCAATTCGGTAAGTGACAAAACTCTTTCTCGTGGGGCGCCAGAGGTGACCTTGAAACTTTTAGCGCTTAACGCCTCAGCTGGACTTTCTTCAATATGATGGCGCTCTATTGCGTAGCGGAACATCATTTTTAACAGGCATAAAGTTTTGCGGGTTTCCTCCTTGATTCCCTTTTCGACCATAGCGTCAAGCACAGCTGCGATGTGGCGACGGGTGACGTGCTTGGCCAGCAGAAGTCCCAGTGGCTTTTGCAGATGAACGCGCCAGCGCCCCTCATGTTGGGCTAACGTTTTGTCAGCAACTTCACCCGCTGATTTCTGGAGCGCTAGCCAGGATTCAAACAGTTGCTTAACCGTTACAGCGTTAGCGTTATTGGCGCGCTGTTCTCTCTGTACATGTTGAGGATCAAACCCTTCAAACAGCTGTCGACGTATCGTCTCCACTTGCTGGCGGGCTTCCCTTAGAGACACAGCAGGATAGTCTCCTAACGTTAGCTTGGCGGGTTTCTTGGTGGCGGGTCGGCGATAGCGAAACACCCAGGTTCGGGCCATTTTGCCTTGTTTTGGGTAGATTCTAAGGGATAGGCCGTTGCCGTCTGAAAGACAGGTGTCCGTTTCTGTTTTGGCGTTGCGTATTTTGGCATCGCTCAGTTTTCCCATTTATACAGCACTCCGTTAGTTCATGGGTTAAAAACAAAAGTCCCCCGCATTTGTACCGGTACATTTTTCGGTACACATTTGAAGCGGATGCAGGTGATTAATTGCGGACAATATTGGATCAAAACCTCTTTTATTTCAATGAAGTAAATGATTTTCTGGATGGTTTTGGATGCCGGTGCACTCCGTGCAGCTCACCTGTTTGGGTGATTGTAACCCTGATCATATTTTATTCTCCTAACGGCGTTCAGAGAATGCCGCAGAAAACGTCCTGGTTAAGCGGGTCGGTCCATTAATCCAGGAATGACGGGCGATTACGAAAAGGCGCTCTCATCTTTTTCGTTACAACCTTTCTGTAACACGCAGTAGTTAGAGTTTCCTTACACAAACACGATAAAAAATAAGGAGATGACTGTTCATGGGAAATAAAAATCTGATTTTGGCCGGCGTTATCCTTGCTTCCCTCGGGGCTCAACCTGCTCTGGCTTTCAAACAGGAAACCCACAAGCGCTTCGTTATCGACGCTGTCGAGTTCATGCGCACGCATCCTGACATCACCAACTACGCCAAACTGGAAGCAGTGGCCGCTGCAGCGGGAATCAGCGTGACTCAGATGGCGGATATGATTGGTCAGGGCGCCTACGACGTGGATGACTTCGAAGACACTTTTCTGTGCGGCGCGGTGACCGGCGATTGTGTGCTGGCGCCGGTATGGGGTCTGGGCTCCAGCATCGTCAACTACACCTCTTACTGGCACTTCCAGAACCATACTCGCGGCGCGGACGCTCATGGCAACGACATCGGGGGCTATGACTATTCCAAGCTGAGCGTGAAGGGGGATGTCGATAACATGGCGGCGTCCTGGCTGAAAGGCGACCACCTGGATGACGGCGCGGGCGGTCAGACTGGATGGTTCGGGGCGGAGGACTCTGAATACAAGAGCTATCAGGTCACCGAGGCCAACTATCGGCAGGGCAGTTACTCCACCTACAGCATGTACAAGGATTTTGAGAGCATTCCCTTTCAGCCCATCGATAACCTGGGGCAATACTGGTACAGCGCATTCTGGGCGCAGCCTACGATTCAGACGCTGGGTTTCACCCTGCACACCACGGACTTGTTGCAGCCGCACCATACCTGGACCACCTCCGCATTGAACCATTCCGGCTGGGAGGCCTGGGTGCGTGACTACTACGACTCGGAGAACCTGAACGATGACGCCCTGGTAGAGCAGGCGCTGGCGGACTTCCCCACATTAAGCGCCAACTCTGCGGAAATTCGTCCCTTGTTGACCAAGGGCGGTGAAATTTCCTACTCCATGGGCGGCGTGGTGTTGTCTTCCACAGATCACTCGGATCGGCTGGCTGTGGCGAAAATCGTGGTGCCCCACGCTATCGCCATGACCGTGCGCATTCTTAATCACGCCATGAACCGGTTCTGATCATGCGCGGGACATTCCAGGTCCTGGCGCTGGCCCTTTGCCTGCTGTGCGCAGGCGGGGCCTCCGCCTCCGTCTACTTGTCGGTGGATGACACCAGCCTGTCGCGCGAAGCATTTGATGCGTTGCATCAGCAGGCGAGCCAGCTTCGCAAAATGGATCGCAAAACCTTTGCTGACGAGTTAATCGACGCCTTGCTGATGTACCGTTGGGCGCAAGAAGAACTCCCTGAAGAGCAATGGCGGGGGACTGAAATTGGCTACGCCTATGGATGGCATATCCGCCGCCAGTTGGATCGGACGTTGGCCAAGCTATATCCCAAGTGGCCAGCTTCGGAATTGATGCGACAGTACTCCAAACCCGGCGTAGAGGCGCGGGAGGCGCTGACGACGATCGCCGCCCAATCGATTCTGGGCTACCAACTGACGCCGGCGCAGCGGGACAACGCCGCCTCTCTGGTACTTGCCCGTATGGCCTTTCCAGACCAGCAAGACGTGACGCTGACATTGCTGGAAGTATACGAGGGACAGTCCATACAGGGTAAAAAGGCGCTGATGGAAGGCGACGTCAAACTCTTGGGTATGGAAATGCTTTCCTGGAAGCAACATCAACTGCGCTTATGGTGGCTAAGTCACGAAGGCGGCGTTGAGAGGGATGCCATTGACGATCTGAGACGGACAATTGAGGCGCATTATTTTTACCCCAAGATCCTCAACGCATTGGGCGTGATTAAACGCAATCATGGCGATAATCCCGGGCTGATCAAGTTCAGAGAGCAAGTTAGCGCGGCGCAGATCAACAGTTACTATCAGCGACATCAGGAAGACTTTCGTTTTTTGGCGAAGATCAAGGCGCGCGGCGCGATATATGGCGATGAGGCCACAGCGCGACGCGCTCGCCAACAGCTAATGAACGGCCTGTCCTGGGCGGATCTAAAAGCGCCATCCCATCCCGCCAACTTGCCGTTAGACGCTGAAGGCTGGCTGCATAAGGATGCGGTTAAACCTACGGACTGGCTGGCGTCATTGGCCTTCGCCACCCCGCCGGGAGACGTCAGTGAAGTCGTTCGTTCTCCGACGGGAGATTGGGTGATTCTGCAAGTGAGCGGGCGCGAGTACGACTATTATCCCGCCGACAGCGAGACGGTGCGCTATCTTGCCACTGATGTGCTGGCGATTCAGCAGGCGGTGGCGGCCTATAGTGAGCTGATCAATCAGCTGCGTCGTCAGGCCAGTCTGCAAAGTAAGGTATGAACCGGAAGTCATGGCGACCTGGCTGGATCCTGTCGGCATTCTTCTGCGCCGTCTGTATGGCGATGGGATTTTTCTTTTTCATCAGCACTGACGCGCCCAAGGACTCAGTCCCGCTTTCATCCAGTCTTGTCGCGGTTCCGACGGCTGAGCTACCGCCGATGCAGGCGCCTAAATCTGCACCGCCAGTAGGCTCGTCAATGCAAGCTGTCACTCAGGAAGAAGTCCTACCTCAGTTAGATGAAGAAGAGGCATACCCTGAGTTGCCCACCGACATTGAGGCGTTGGCGTCGTTGTCCGCCTCCATTGAAAATGGGGACCGGCGCGCTCCTCCCATCACCAGGCGTGCGCCGGAAGAAGCGCCGGATGCGGAAACCCTGGCGGATCATGAAGCCTATGCCCGCCTGGAAGCGCAGCAGCATCAGCGGGTGCTCAATAACTTCCGCTCCGCCGCCCGGGACAAGGCGGATGAATTGGAGCGCCTGATCGCCGAAGGCCGCACCCGCGGCGTCTCCCCCGAACTGTTACAGGAGGCGGAAGCCAAGCGCGAGGCGCTGTTGGATGCTATCCATATGATTAATCAGGAATAATTTTTTATAACGATTTTACTGCGCTACAGCTCAGGAAATTTTGGTTACAGTCCGGCAAAGAAACTATTAAAAACATTATTGACAATCATTCTCATTAGCATTAACTTTCTTCACAGACTGCTAATAAATGAGAGAGATTTTCATGTACGTATGTCTTTGCAACGGAATTACCGATCACTCCATTCGCGAAGAAGTCGCGAAAGGCGCTCAACATCTGCGTGATGTAGTGCGTTCGTTGGGATTGGCGAAAGACTGCGCCCGCTGTGTGGAAGCCGCTCGTGAAGTATTTGACGAGGCTAAATCTCAATACGATCTCTCTATGGCGGAGCAACTGGCTTACGCAGCAGATATTCCTACCTTGACCGCCGCCTGAAAATTCGATTGTACTTTCCTTCCCGTTACAACTAACCTTAAGGGTTGAGTTGGTAACCCCTTGTTTTTATGGGGTTATTGCAATTGAGAATCATTCTGACGGGAGCGCTGTGATGAAGGGCGATAAGAAGGTTATCGAACACCTTAACCAGATTTTGGCTAATGAACTGATTGCGATTAATCAGTATTTTCTGCATGCGCGCATGTATAAAAACTGGGGCCTGACGGCTCTGGGCAAGAAAGAATATGAAGAGTCCATTGATGAAATGAAGCACGCCGATCAATTGATCGAGCGGATTCTGTTTCTGGACGGCATTCCCAACCTGCAAAAACTGGGCAAGCTGATGATCGGCGAAACCCCGAAAGAAATGCTGGAATGCGATCTCAAGCTGGAACTGAAAGCTATTCCAGACTTGCGCGAAGCAATCGCCTATTGCGAGCAGGTACGCGATTACATCAGCCGCGAGGTTCTGGAGAACATTTTGGAGTCGGAAGAAGAACACGTCGATTGGCTGGAGACTCAGCTGGATCTGATGGAGCGTGTGGGCATGGAGAACTATCTGCAGAAGCAGATGTCCGACGCCGATTCCTGACAGACCTTCTTTTGCATCGCTCCGGCGCCGGCCGCCCTTGGGTTGGCCGGCTGCCTTAAACCTCCCTGTTTCTCCTCTTTTTTCAATCCGTTAGAGGTTGGCGCGCAGATAATCCGCTACAAAAGCGAACTCGTTCTGCATCGTCTCCTGAGATTTAGCGGCGACGAACTCCGCCAGCTTTTTGCCTACCAGCGGCACGCGACACTCGAAGTTCAGCGTGACCTCATGGACGCTGCCTTCCCCTTCTGAGTACAAACGCATTTCGCCGTTGATGGAAACAGGCACGCCCTGTATATCCACCTTCACCTGCGCGCGGTATTCGCCGGCATTCTCACGCCAGTGTTCTTCCTGAGTCACCCGGTTCCATTCGGAAATGAATTTTCTCAGCATCGCCGGGGCCTCTGCGGGCACCTCGCGAATTATCTTCAAGTCCAGTGCGGAGTCAGTCTGTTCGCACTGACGGATATCTATGTTGCGGGAACCGAGAAAGCGTTGCTTTTCTTCAATGTGGTGGGGAGCGCCAAAAGCGCTGAAAACGGTGGCTGCTGTGTAAGGGAAATGCTGCTGCCCTTTTACGATCATCCCTAGCTCCTGTTGTGATTATGATTATGAGAGTCGGTCTTGTCTTTATTGTTAATCGCGTCAGCCGCACAGCCAAGCGCGGCAAGGCCTGGAAACCATAGCAGCATGGCTGAAAAGCTGGCAATAATCCGTGGCGCTGAATGTAGCCTGGGTCTCAAATTGGACATTTGTCCGCGGATTGACGGAATTTAAGTGTAATAGCGGTCAATTTGGGTATAATTGCGCGATTTTTAATCGGCCAGACGTTGCGGTGACTGCGTTGCTGGCGACTCCTTCCGACTTGAGAGCGTACTGGTAGTTTTTGTAGCGGTTGCGGTAAATGTCCTATCTGTTTGGTTTCCTGTTATTTCTTATATGCATCCAGGTTTTTGCCTGGGGGGCAGTTACTTGGCGGATTCTGCAACTCAGGGGGAAACTGGAGGTATCCGGCGGAGTCGTTAATGAAGAGGAAGTGGGACAAGCCTATCGACGTGTTTTAATCCCCAATATCGAAGAGCTGTCTGAATTTGGCTTCGCGAAATTTTGTTGGTTACGCTACAGCGAAGGGTTCAGCAAAGACGAGGTGGGTATATATGCCTGTGTGATGTATCACCCAGGAGAGCGGACCTACGTTCTCTTGTCCCTTCAATCTGATCTGAGTGTCGGTCGCGAGGTGCAAGTGACTTTTATCACTTACCTCCGCGATGGCGAAATCCTTGAAACGATGAACGGCGGCAAGCATTGCCTTCTGGCTGATGTCACTGGTTATCACATTGAAGACCCTTATGTCGCCGAGCTATCTCAACATTGGCGTGCACACCTGCACCGTCTTGAACAGAGCAGTGTTGAGCGGCTGGAAAAGACGCCAAAGTGTGTAGTAGATACAGGCGACGCCTTTTATAAGGCCTACATACAGGAGCTGCTGGCGCAGAAGGTCCTAAAGCTCGCTTCCCCCAATACACAATGCGTACAGTATACGCTCGCGGGAGCTTTGCGCAGTCAAAAAATAGCTAAAACTGGGGCGGAACGCCTACAAAAATCCATGCAGAGTGCGCCCAGGCACGCGCCCTCATTGGATTATCAGGTTGCCGCGCATATGCGAATCGATTCAAGCCTGACAGGACAGGAGTCGACAGGCTGGTTAGGAAAGGCGCTACTGTTACTGTTCTCTTTAGGCGCCTTTATGCTGAGCTTTGGCTTCAGAATGGATGCCCCTATATTGCTGATCTTGGTCGCTGTCCTTTTTTTGCATGAGTTGGGACATCTGCTTGCGATGAAAGTCTGTGGATTCCGCGATTTACAGATTCTGTTCATTCCCTTTTTAGGGGCTGCTGCGCGTGGCGATAAGGATCAAGTGCCGGCATGGCAGAAAGTGATTGTTGACCTGATGGGACCGGCGCCAGGGCTGATACTCGGTATCGCGCTTTGTTTCTATTTGCCGATTGATGCTCCTGACTGGATGACTCGAGCGGTGTTCATGCTGATTGTCCTGAACTACTTCAACTTGGCTCCGGTTCAGCCGTTGGATGGAGGACAGCTTTGGAATCTTCTGTTTTTCCGGCGTTGGCCGATGGTCCAGTTTGTTTTCTTTTGCCTCAGTATTTTGGCGTTCGCTGCGTTTTCTTGGTGGTCACAAGAGGTTGTGCTTGGATTGGTGGCGTTGTTCTGGGTGTATTTGCTGCCGAACCAGTGGCGTCAAGCCAGACTGTTTTCCCATATCCGTCGAAAATATCCTCAGCTGTCACAGCATGACTCGTCTTCGCAATTAGCGGCTGTTTATGAGGGTGTAGAAAAGCTCAAGCTACCCTGGAGTGGCGCAATTGCTTATCAGCAGGTCAATGAATTAATGCTGCGCCTGAAGGAAAAGCCGCCTTTAGCATGGGAAATCCTGTTCGGTTTAACCCTATATCTGACGCTGATAGTTGGGGCCCCGGCGGCGCTGATGCAGTCCCCCCAGTACGGCGATTATCTGAAGGATCTGATTGCCCCCTGGCTGCCTGAAAAAGGCATGAACTGGGACGGACAAATCGCCAACGCCAAGAACCCCAGAGAGCGTCTGAGTCTGCTGATTGCCGCAGGGGACTACTATTTCTATTCCGGCGATGAGGTCATGGCTGAGAAATATTACGACTTGGCGCTAAAAGAGACGGAAAGAAACGGCATCAGCCCGGAAGAAAAAATAAAGATTCTTTATCAGTTGGCGCAGGCCTTGTTCATGAACACCAATGATAAAGAGTCCGTATCAATCGCGTATTTGCAGGAAGCTTTGCGGCTATATCAAAAAGAGCGCATCCAGAACGGCGAGTTGATCCCTGATATTTATGAGCTGCTGGTAGAGTGTTATTTATTCCAGTCCGACTACACATCAGCCCTGAAGAACATTGACGGCGCCTTCGCCAACAGCGATATCCGTCGTAATGAGCAGCGTGTGGCGCAACTGTATATGTTGAAGGGCAATGCGCTTTCGGAACTGCATCGGGTGGTGGAGGCGGAGCGCGCCTATATTCAGGGCATCAAGGCTTCCAAGTCCGTGGATTTCAAGCGCACGGTGGAATTGCGGTTATTGGAGTTCTACCTGAATGAAGACCTGAACGACGCCGCCATCAAGCGTCTGGAATCTCTTCTATACGGTCCCAAGGCCTTCACCGGATATACCGACGGGATCAGCTACAACCTTAATCTGCGTCTGGCCTGGGCTTACTACAGCAAAGAACGCTATATCGACGCGGAGATTACGCTGCGGTCGTTGCTGGTGGACATGACTGACGCCGGTTTGGGCGATGTTTCGTTACTGCCCGCCCTAGAGCTGCTGCATATCGTGCAAAGCGCCCATGATCCCTGGCAAGCCGCCGGCACCCGCATCTGGATAGAACAAATTGCGGAAAACACGCTGGATCTGGCCCCGGACGCCTACATCGATTCATTGCGCGAACAGCTTCATTTTATCCCCAAAAGCAGTCGCTACCGTCGCAAACTGGCGGAGGCGGGCCTCACCAGTTTTGGCGTGAAAAACGCCTCGGAATCCTGATTACCATGAAAATGTATATCCTGATTAAAGACACGATCTCTTCCGGGTATGCCATGGTGGCTGCGGCCCATGCGTCGCTCGCCGCCTATTTGAAGTTTCAGGATACAGCTGAAGTAAGAGAGTGGTTGTCAGGCCCTTTCTACAAAACCCTCTGCAAGGTAAACGAAAAGCAGTTCGAGAAAGCCAAAACTTTTGCAGACCATGTGGTGATTACGGAGTCCGCTCTGGAAGGTCAGGAAGTGGCGCTGGCGTTTAAGCCGAGAGAAGAGTGGCCAAAGGACTTTAAGTTTTATCCTCTGTACCGGTAAGCCATTGTTTTGAAGAGGTGAGGCGGGAACCGCCGCAGCGCCGGCTAGCGCTGCGGCGATGTACGATTATTGCTCCGCTTGCGGCTCTTCCGCCTTAACGGGCTGCGCTACCGGGGTAGGCTCCGCCAGCTCCATCTGAATCAGTTTTTTCTCCATGTCGACCGCGCTGATGGTGACTTTCACAGGTTGCTCCAGGCGGAATTGGCGATGCTCGCCAGTGTGCTGGAAGTAAGTGCCGTCGAAGCGGAACTTCTCCTGCAAGGCGCCCAGGTTCACCATTCCTTCAATGCCATTCTCATCCAGACGCGCCTGGAATCCAGAACCAGTGGTGTGCTGCACCACGCCATCGAAAGTCTTGCCGATCAGCGTCTGCGCGTATTCGCACTTCAACCAGGTCTCAGACTCGTTCACGGCGCTACGACCAGCGCGCAGAGACTCCTGCAGTTGCTGGATAGCTTTGTCGTTCAGTGTATGTGGCTTCTGGTTTTTCAGTACGCCTTTGATCTGGCGATGAATGCTCAGGTCCACGTATTTGCGAATCGGGGACGTGAAGGTGGTGTAGTGAGGCAGACCCATGCCGAAATGAGGGCAGGGCTGGTCAGACAGCGCGCCACGCGCCAGCAAACGGTTGGCGATGGCCTTCACGGGAACTTCCGGTGGATTCGCATCCAGGAAGTCCATGAATTTTTTGAAGCCTTCCCACGTATGCAGGTCGCTGCAATCGTAGTCGGAGATCTGCTCGGAGACGATTTGTTTGATTTGATCCAGACGCTCAGGACGGAAACCGCTATGAGCAGTGTACAGAGAACGCTCGGTATTTTGCTTCAGGAAGTCCGCCGCACAACGATTGGATGCGACCATCGCTTCCTCCACGATGGAGTGAGCGACGCTGTTGATCTTGCGATGGATGTTCTTGACCTTGCCGTTCTCATCCAGCTCCAACTGATAGTCCGGGCGGTCTTCATTCACCAGCGCGTGCTCGCGGCGATGGCTGGCCAGAGCCGTTCTGACCTCATTCAAGGCTTGCAAGGTCGCGCCGTGGGCATGAGCGCTGGCGTCGCCGGAGGCTAACGCGATGGCGACTTCTTCATAAGCCAGATTGGCCGCGCAACGAATAGAGGCTTCCTCGATGGTGTAAGAAGAAATGGCGCCATCAGCGTCGATCTGCATTGTGCAAACCAGAGCCAGACGATCTTCGCCGGACTTCAGTGAACAGAAGTGGTTGGCCAGTTTGGCTGGCAACATAGGCAATGTGCGGTCGGCGAAGTAGAAAGAGCTGCCCAGACGTTGCGCGTATTTGTCGATGTCGCCGCCTTCCGGAATCAGTGAGGACGGGTCGGCGATGGCTGCGAGCAGCTCCCAGCCTCCTTCAGGCTTGGCGGTGGCGAACAGGGCGTCGTCCATATCTTGGGTGCTGGCGGCGTCGATGGTGACGAACGGCGTTTCCCGCAGGTCTTTACGCTTTTCCAGCTCCGCGGCGACTTGCTTCTGCAGCTCGGCTTCGTTGATGGAGGCGCGGTTGTGCGCCTGCAGATTGTACTTGGCCAGCATGTAATTAACTTCCAGGCCGGATGCGCCTGGCTTGCCGATGATCTTCACCACCTCGGCCTGTGGTTTGCCTTCAGGGAAGGGATGCTGCAAAACACGGCACAGAACCAGGTCGTTGACGTGCGCTTGCTGGCGCTTCTTCGGCGGAATGAAAATCCAACGGTTCATGCCCATCAGGTCGGGCTCAACGAAATGCCCTTGGCCACGGGTGAAATAACGGCCAACGAAATACTTCAGTTCACTTCTCATGTGTTGCACGACTTTGGCGACATCGCGGCCTTTGTCGTCCTGGCTGACTTCCACCAGAATTCGGTCGCCCGGAAATACTTTCTGCATTTCGTCCGGGTTCAGGAAGCACTCTCTGCCGTCATCCAACACAGCAAACCCAAAACGCCCCGGACTGCCTTTCACCGTTCCTTCAAAACGGTTATTGGCGATACGCAGGTCTTGTTTGAACTGTTTCAATTGGGTTAAAGCATCGGAATTTAACATGGAAAAGTGGTCACTCGTGATGATTGCTGAAAGGGAAAGCTGATCGTTACCGCTGGTTGTCCGGGCTTACATCGAAGGAGGGTCATATTACCCCGAATGCCCGCGTGGTTCTAGCCGCGATAGCGCATAAATCATGCATTCAGCCGGGCGGAATAAGGCCTGGGGCCGTTTTTACAAGTAAATTTTGACACGGCTCACGGGATATTGCTCCAAACTGGGGCGAATCTTTCCTTCTCCTTGAATATCGCGGAAACGTGCTCTCTGTGGCATTAAGACGCGTTAGTTTGTCATATATTCCGCGATAGTCAGGCTGAACTCGAAACCCAATGACGCCGCGGCGGATGGGCCATTTCGGCTGACTCAGACAGGGACGACCGTTGTACAAGGAAAACCTCAATACCAATAACAATAATGGAGATTCACACCATGACAGCATGCCTTCGTCGTGCGTTGCTGGGGCTATTCCTGGGCGTCGCCGCACTCACCGCGCAAGCGGCTGAGCAACGCAGCTATTGCGTTTTTGATCCTCTTGGGGCCGCCGGCCCTGTGTATAACCTGATGAAAGCCACCCGTATTCAGGCCCTGAACTGGGGCTATGATCTGGAATTGAACGCCTATACCGACGAAAAAATCGCGGCTGACGACTTTCGCGCCGGCCAATGCGACGCCGTATTGCTGACTGACGTGAGGGCGCGGGACTTCAACCGTTTCACCGGAACCCTGGTGGCGCTGGGCGCGATTCCGGGATATGGCGAGCTGAAGACGATTTTGCAGACGCTGGCCCAGCCGAAGGCCGCCAAGCTGATGACCAGTGGCGATTTTGAAGTCGCCGGGCTGCTGCCCGCCGGCGCGGTGTATGTGCTGGTGCGGGACCGCCGCGTCAACAGCGTACAGACCATACAGGGCAAGAAAATCGCCACTTTCGATTATGATCCTGCGGCGGTCACCATGGTGCGCCATGTGGGCGGCTCCGTGGTGGGCGCGACGCCCTCCAGCTTCGCCGGTAAGTTCAATAACGGCAGCGTCGATGTCGCCTACGCTCCCGCGATCGCCTACCAGCCTTTGGAGCTATATAAAGGCGTAGAGCCGGATGGTGGTGTGTATTCATATAGTTTTGCGCAGATGACCTACCAGATGCTGGTGCGAAAAGACCGCTTCAATGCGGATTTCGCCCAGAATGCGCGGGAGCATTTCCAAGGGCGCTTTGATGAACTGATGGAGATGGTGCGAAAGGCGGAAGCGGAAATACCTGCGAAGGTGTGGATACATCCCAATCAGGAGGAAGCCGCCGGGTTTAACAATATGCTCAAAGAAGTGCGTATTGCGTTGAAGCAGGACGGCGCTTATGACCCCAAAGCCCTGCAATTAATGCTGAAAGTGCGTTGCCACAGCGACCCCGCCAACGCGGAATGCGTTGACGGGCGCGAGTGATTCAAGCGCTGCACTCTTGCGCTATCAAGGCGGCGAAAGCCTGACGCAGGCGTTGCAGAATCTCGCCGGGCGATGTGCGGAGGGGACGTCCGTCCACCTCCGCGACAGGTAAGATCCCTGCGCCGCTGCCGGTCAGGAAGCATTCATCCGCCGTATACAGGTCGTAAGGAGTGAGCGTGCGCTCACTGACAGATATGTTGTTGGCCTGAGCCAGCTCCATGATTACCGAGCGGGTCACTCCCGCCAGCGCGCCGTCGCTGGTGGGGGGCGTCAGCAGGCGACCCTGGCGGACGATGAACAGGTTTTCCGCTGAGGCTTCCGCCACCTGACCGCGTTCGTTCAGCAACAAGGCTTCATCGGCGCCGGCGACATTGGCTTCCATGCGCGCCAGGATCGAGGTCAAGTAGTTGAGGCTTTTCACTCTGGGGTCCAATCCCGCCCCGACGGTGCGGCGTACGCTGGCGATAATCAGTTTGAGTCCTTTCTCCTGCGCCTCGCTGGAGGCCATGCTGAGCTGATCCGCCAGAATGAACACATTCGGCGTCGCGCAGTTACGCGGATTTAACCCCAGGTTGCCCGGGCCGCGGGTTACCACCAAACGCAGATAACCGCTCTCGCCGTCATAACGGCTTATCAACGCGCTGATTCCTTCGCGTAAGGCGTCGGCGTCATAAGGCAGGGTGATTCCCAACGCGGCGGCGGAGTCCTGCAGACGCTGCAGATGTCGCTCAATGCGAAAGGGCGTACGTTGATAGAAACGCAGTCCCTCAAAGACGCCGTCCCCATAGAGCAAGCCGTGATCGTAGACGGAAATCGCGGCTTCCGCTGCGGGAACGATGGCTCCGTTCAGCCAGCAATAAGGGATGGGGAAGGCGGCGGTTTGCATAGTCTTTCTCCTGCTTGGTCAGGTTGATGGGGAAATATATCAACAATAAACAGACGAAGGATTGCGATATAGGCCAAGAAAAATTTATATATATCGATACAGTTTTTCATTTTCGCTCACTGTACTGATATATCGATGAAGAACTGTACTTGTTTATGTATGAATGAGGCGGCGATCGGCATGAGCAAAAAGCGATATGAAGAAGTAGCTGACGCTGTGGCGGGACGCATCCGTCAGGGCATGTACGCGGTGGGAGAGCGTATACCGGGCACCCGTGATCTGGTGGAGCACTTCAGCGTCAGCGTGTCCACCATCATGGCGGCGCAACGTCTGCTAGAGAGGCGGGGTTGGGTGGAGGCGCGGCCGCGATCCGGTTATTACGTGCGCCGTCGCAATCAGAATGGATTGGCCGAACTGGAGGCGGCGTTGCCCAAGGTCACAGGATTCGAAAGCGCGCCAACCCTGGTGGACACGCAGCAGACCATCATGAGCCTGGTGCAGGCGACCCAATCCCCTAAGGGTATGAATTTCGCCATGGCGGCGCCGGCGACGCAGTTTTTGCCGGCGGCGGCGATGGAAAAAGCGTTCCGAGCGGCGTTGCGCAGGCCCAGTGAAGAGATTGAAGGGTATAGTTTTCCTCCTGGCGCGTTGCGTTTGCGCGAGGCCATTGCGCAACGCATGAAGGATGCCTGGTGCGATCTGGAGCCGGACGACATTCTTATTACCAATGGCTGTCATGAAGCGCTGACTCTGGCGTTGAGGGCGGTGACACAGCCGGGAGATGTGGTGGCGGTGGAGTCGCCAACGTACTTTGGATTGCTGCAAGTCATTGATGCCTTGGGGTTAAAGGCGCTGGAAATTCCCGCCGACCCGAAAAGCGGACTCAGTCTGGAGGCGCTGCAACTGGCGTTGGAGCAATGGCCGGTCAAAGCCTGCGTGGCCATGCCCAACTTTAGCAACCCTCTGGGGTGCCTGATGCCGGATGAGCGCAAGGAGCAACTGGTGCGTTTGCTGGAAGTGCGGGGCGTGCCCTTGATCGAAAATGACATATACGGCGAGCTGGGTTTTTCCGGCCTGCGGCCGCGAGCGGCGAAGAGTTATGACCGCGCCGGCGGCGTGCTGTATTGCTCGTCGTTTTCCAAATCAATCGCCCCCGGTTTGCGGGTGGGATGGATGGCGCCGGGGCGCTGGCGGACGCGGGTCGGTTACCTGAAATTCGCCAGTACGCTGGCCTGCCCAAGTTTGCCGCAGATGGCGGTGGCGCATTATCTGGCGCAGGCGGATTTCGACCGCCATCTGCGACGTATGCGCCATGAGTTCGCGGTACATGTGGAGCGTATGACGACGGCGGTGCTGCGGCATTTTCCTACTGGCGTGCGAGTATCGCAGCCAGCGGGTGGGTTTGTGTTATGGGTAGAGCTGGAGGAGGACTGCGATACGGTCGCGTTGTATCGCAAGGCGCTGGCCGCTGGCGTGAGCATTGCGCCGGGAACTCTGTTCAGCGGCGATGGCGACAAGTACAGACATTGCCTGCGGCTCAATTGCGCGGCGCCCTGGACGGCGGAGGCGGAAGACGCGATCCGCCAGTTGGGCGTCTGGTTGCGCGCAGGCTAAGCGGGATTACCAGCCGAAGCTGAACGTGGGATCAATGAAGAACATGACGCCGCTATAACAGGCGAGCATCAGAAAGCTGCTGATAAAGCCGTGAAAAGCGGTCTTGTAGCCGGCTTCTTCGTCCTTCTTGAAAAGAAAGCGATAACCTGCGAAACAGCTCAAACCAATCACAAACAGCGCTACCAGGGCGAAGCCGCCGTTGATCACCTGCATATTGATGATGAAATTCTCTCGCGCCGTAACAGCCGCCGGCGCTTCGTCCGGATACAGGATAAAAGAGCCCGGCAGCAATGGGTGGGCGGTGGCTTCAATGGTGTAACGGTAGAAAGGCCAGAAGCGTCCGCAGCGGGCGAGCAGGCGATCGCCTTCCTGGACGCTGACCACGGCGTTGGCGGCGAATAGCGGGCCGCCGCAAAGATCGAACTCCTTTTTCACCTCTTCCCGGCTGTGCAGTTCGACACTGCGTTCGATGCTCACCGGCGACCAGCCGGTCAGATTGAAGACGGTATATTCCAACAGGCTCAAGCCATAGGCCAATCCGGCATACATGAACACGAGGAACAGCAGACGTTTCAGAATGAGTCCATGGCGGGACAAGGGCGCGTCGGTCATACAGTCTTATTCTTGTCGGTAATTACGGGAGCGTAAAACTGACACAATCTTGCAGGCAGGTCCAGCGCCCCTCAGCGGCTTTCTGGACTTAAAATGATCAATTCACGATAATGTGGGCCGCAATGGTTCCAGTTGCTCAAAGTTCGATCATTTTCGATGAGAGCAGGATTAAATGGGAATCCGGTGGGCGCCACTTTATGTGCGCCTGATCAGCCGGAGCTGTCCCCGCAACTGTGAGCGAAGAGTTCGTCCCGGATAACGCCGCCCCTCCTTATCGCGACGTTATCAAAGGCCACTGGGTGGAGATTGTCTCCATGTTCGGGAAGGCGGGACAGGACTACGAAACGCAAGCCAGGAGACCTGCCATTGTTCGACTCCCATTCGGAGCCTGTTTTATCCGACCGTAAACGGGGAATTTACGCCGGATTCGCACCTCGCATCGATTCAAGGCGGCATCTGCATGTTGGTTAAGGCTTTTCGGGCCCTGGGAGTGCTATCAGCGCTTACGTTCACACTTTCCGTCAACGGGGGCGATGCGCGCGCGGCTGAGCCCACGGTCATGTCGGTCAATCAGTGCGTTGACCAAATGATGGGGTATCTCGCCCCGGAAAATCTGGTGTCGGTCACCTGGCTCAGCCATCAGCCCTCTGAGCTGGAAATTGCATCGACCTTGCGTGACATTCCCGCCAACTTTGGTTTTATCGAGCAAGTGCTGGAACTCCGGCCGGATATCGTGATGGCGGGCCAGTATGGGGCGTCCTCGCTTAAACCGCTGGTGCGGAAGTTCAATATGCGTTGGGTGGAGATTCCGTTGCCGCAATCTCTCGATGATTTGGCGTCAAGCTGGAGCCTGATGGGTGAAGCGGTGCGCAAACCTGAGCAGGCGGCCAGTATCGTTAGCCGGCTGAGAGCCTATTTCGCTCAGGTTCACGGGAAGATTGCGGATAAACAAGTCAGAGCGCTGATTCTGAACGCCAATGGCTGGATCGCTGGCGAGGGTAATTTCCAGGACGCCTTTCTGGACGCCATCGGCGTGATTAACGTGGCGAGCGAACAGGGCGTGCAGGGCTGGGGACAAGTGGATCTGGAGACGCTGGTACGCTGGCGGCCGGATTTGCTGCTGATGGTCAGCAACAGCTATGACAGCGAAGCGTTGGCTACGAATTGGGTGGAACACCCTTTATTGAAGCGCCGTCCTTCCCGTTTCGAGCCCCTGTATATCCCGGCCGACTGGCTCTCCTGCGGAACGCTGGCTATGAAGCTGGCGGCCCAAAAGGTAGCGGATCACATATTGGCGCACGAGCGTAAAGCGTCAGTGTCGGAGACAGCGGATGACTTATAACCGTTTGCTCCTGATTCTGAGTGTGTCGCTCGCCTTTTTGATCGGTTTGTCTCTGTGCACCGGCCGGGTGACCGGGGTGAGCTGGCCGGGGTGGGATCTGGAAACCCAATTGATTCTATGGGAAATCCGTCTGCCGCGGACACTATTGGCGCTGTTATGCGGAACCGTATTGGCGCTATCCGGCGCTGTGTTGCAGGGACTGTTGCGCAATCCGCTGGCGGACGCCGGCGTACTGGGGGTTTCCTCCACGGCGGCGCTGAGTTCGGTGTGCGCCATCTACTTCGGCTTTTCCGCCAGCGGCCTGTTTACGCCCGTGGCGGGCATTATCGGCGCCATGCTGGGACTGCTGGCGCTGGTAATGATCGTAGGATCGGAAGCGGGCATTGTGATGATCATCCTCGCCGGGGCCGCGATTAATTCTTTCAGTTCAGCGTTGACGGCACTGGCGTTAAATATGGCTCCGAATCCTTTTGCGGTGCAGGACATTCTGTTCTGGCTGATGGGTTCATTCGAACATCGCACTCTGCAGCACTTTTATTTGGCGGCGCCGCCTGCGCTGCTGGGGATGGCGTTGCTGTTCAGCGTGTCGCGTTCCCTGGATGTCCTGTCGCTGGGGGAAAACACCGCCCGCTCCATGGGCGTGCGTCTGCAGAAAGTGCAATGGGTGGCGGGCCTGGGCGTGGCGTTGGCGGTCGGCGCGAGTGTAGCAGTGAGCGGCGTTATTGGTTTCGTGGGGCTGGTGGTGCCTCACATGCTGCGGCCGTTTACCGAGTGGCGGCCCGGTCGATTACTGCTTCCCAGCGCCTTGGCGGGCGCCAGCCTGATGTTGCTGACCGATATCGCTGTGCGCTGTCTGCCGCCGGGACCGGAGTTGCGAGTCGGCGTTATTACGGCGCTGCTGGGCGGGCCGTTTTTCCTGTGGCTGCTGCGCCACCTGCGTAAAGCGGAGGCGTTGGTATGAGCGACGCGCTGAGCCTGGAGCTAAGCGGATTGCAGGTGGGTTATCCCGGCGCTCCGGTTCTATCCGATGTCAGTTTTCGTCTTCCATCCGGTCAACTGACGGCGATACTGGGCAGCAACGGCGCAGGCAAGTCCACTCTGTTGAAAACCATTGTCGGCCTGATCCCCAAATTATCCGGCGCCATGCGGCTGCAAGGTCAGGATTTGTGTGAGATGGCGCCGAAACAGCGCGCGCAGCATATCTCTTATCTGGATCAGGATACCGACTGTCATTGGCCTTTGAGCGTGGAAACCCTGGTCAGTCTGGGCCGCTTTCCAGCGCAAACCCATCGCAGCAAATTAAGCGCGCAAGATCAGGCCCTGATTCAGAACGCCATGCGGCAAGCGGATGTCACGCATTTGGCGCAGCGCACCGTCACCCGCTTGTCCGGCGGCGAGCGCGCCAGSRTSAYSCTGGCGCGTGCGCTGGCGGTTGACGCTCCCGTATTGATGGCGGATGAACCGGTGGCGGGTCTGGACCCTCAGCACCAGATTCAGGTGATGAGCCATTTGCAGGATTGGGCTGGAAGTGGGCGAATCGGCGTAGTAGTGCTGCACGATCTGACTCTGGCGCTGCGGTTTTGCGGACAAGCGATGCTGGCGATGCCAGACGGAACCCTGGTGGCGGGCGACACTAACGAGGTCTTGAGCGATGAGCGCATCCAGCAGGCGTTCGGCGTCTCGGTGGTGCGGGGGCTCCATGAGGAACGGCCTTATCTGCTGCCCTGGAGTCTGAAGTGAGCACGGACGTCAGCAACGCTAAATACCCGCCATTACTATGGATGGCCCTGGTCGCCTCCCTGGCGGCGCATTTGGCGTTGGTGCTGTATTTCAATTCCCCTCAGCCAACTAGAGATCGGTTGAAATCGACCACGATGACCGTGGCTATTCAGGCTCCGGCGGCGCCAACGTCAGTTTCCGTAGCGCCGGCTCAACCTCAATCTCAACCTGTGGAACCGAAGCCGACTCCGCAGCCAGTTCTAAAGTCAGCGCCAGAACCCGTGTCACAGAAGCCCAAAGTGGCGCTTAAGCCGGTGGAGACGCCCGCCCCCAAGCCAAAACCGGTTCCAGTAAACAAACCTGTCGTAAAAGAGAAGACCCCTAAACCAACGCAGGTGGCGCACAAATCTGTTGCGCAACCTGTTCCACAAACCTCAGCGGCGAAGTCGCAGGTCACACCCGCTGTGAGCAAGCCCGCTCAGGCGGTTCCGACGCCAGCCGTGGCCGCCGCGCCCGTCTCTGCGCCTGTGGCGGTCAGTGCGCCGTCGGAGCCCAGGTATCAGTTAGGCGAAGCCAATACGCCGAAGCCTGAGTATCCTGGCCTCGCCACCCGGCGCGGCTGGCAGGGCACCGTCATGGTGGAGCTGTTGGTGGACGCTTTGGGCAACCCCGTGAAAGTCTCCATCAAGCGCTCCAGCGGCTACACCGTGCTCGACAAGCAGGCGCTGAAAACCCTCTCCGGCTGGCGTCTGGCGGCGGCGGATGGACTCGACCGGGAAACCATCGTGGTGCCGGTGGTGTTTCGTCTGAATTGACAAATTTCCCATACTGTCGCATAACTTCCTGCAGACTCCCGTTGTGGCTATGCCTGCAGGCGCGGGCTGCAAGGGAGCTTGTTAGGCTATCGCCTAGTTGACATGCATTGCCCGCTTCTCCCATGATGGCCGGCTCTGAAAGCGTTTCCCCTTAAGCAAGGTGCCCGTCCTCCGAATGATTACAATAAAAGAAGTCTCCGACCGTGCGAAGGTCTCGATATCCACAGTCTCCCGTGTGATTAACAACACGGCTCCCGTTAAGGAAAGCACCCGTAAGCGGGTATTTAAAGCCATGAAGGATCTGGGGTATCGACCCAATTCATTCGCTCAGGGACTGGTCACCAACCGTTCCAATAATATCGGTCTGGTGGTGACGGATCTGCTTGGCGTATTCTTCGGCCCCCTTATTTCAAGTCTGGAGCGCGCTTTGCGCGAATCCGGCTATAACCTCATCATTTCCGTAGAGAATTATTCATCCGACGAGATCAAGGAAACCATCGACATGCTGGCTGGCCGCCGTTGCGACGCCATCATTCTGTTTCCGTACTGCCTGACGGATGAAGAGTTGATCAGCCTGAAGGAAAAATCTCCGCCGCTGGTGTTGTTGAACCGCTATGTGCCTGAATTGGCTGGCGAATGCGTCATCGTCGACAACGAGCAGGGCAGTCATCTGGTGGTAGAGTATCTGGCGTCCATAGGGCATCGCCGCATCGCCTGTATCAGTGGACCGTTAGGCAATGAGGAAGGGCGCGCGCGTCTGTCCGGCTATCGTCGCTCGCTGGAAAATCTGGGTATGCGCTATGACAAGGACCTGGTGGTGGAAGGCGACTTCACCGTAGAGGGCGGCTATATCGCTACTCAGCGCTTATTGAAGCGCAGCCGCGACTTCACCGCCATATTCGCCTGTAACGATCAGATGGCCGCTGGCGCTATGAAGGCGCTGCGCGAAGCCGAGTTGAGCGTTCCTGAAGAGATTTCCCTGGTTGGCTTCGATGACGTGGAATACGCCTCGTTGCTGTATCCGGCCCTGACCACCGTGCGTCAGCCGGTGAACGCCATGGGTAAACGCGCTGCGGCGCTGGCGATTCAATCCATTCAGGGCGAACGCCGGACGCAGCCGGCTCCCATGTTTGAGCCGGAACTGGTGTTGCGCGACTCCGTCGCCCCTCCCAAAAACTCCTCAGCATCTTAAAACCCCGCTTCGGCGTTATTACGTTCTATTGACAATAACGCCTGAATTAGGGCAATTTATGAAATCGCTTTCATTATGGCGCGAGCTGTTTTGCGGTGCATTTACCGCATAGCGTCGAAAAAGCCGGCTAGTGCCCTGGTTTTCGTTAGTAATCGTCCGTTGTTCAGGTCGGGATACTCAGCAAACTATCAGGTATCAGGAAATTGAGTCGGATTTATTAGTTTTGAAATGAAAGCGCTTTCATAATATTTCGGTCCACTACCGCTAAATATAAAAAGGTGACCACATGTACGTATCCAGACGCCTCAAGCTGAAGGCGCTGTCGACCATGATGATTGTCGCGGCGCTGACGGCATGCAGCAGTGATTCCAACGATAACGACGGTAAAGATGGGCCGGGAACGCCTGACCCGGTAGTCGGCGTTGATTACATCAATACCTTCAGTGATTGGCCGGCCATTCAAAGCGCCATCGCCAAAGACCCGCAAATTGAAGCCAAGATCGTCGAGATCATGGCGACCATGTCTCTGGAAGAAAAAATCGGACAGATGATCCAGCCGGAGCTGCAGCATCTGACCCCGGAAGAAGTAAAACAGTACCACATTGGCTCCGTGCTGAACGGCGGCGGTTCCTGGCCGGGCACGAAAAAGCATGCGACGGTGCAGGAATGGCTGGATATCGCCGATGCGTTGTGGGAAGCCTCCATGGATGAGAGCGACGGTAACGCCGCCATCCCCATTATCTGGGGGACGGACGCGGTGCACGGTCACAGCAACCTGGTGGGCGCGACCCTGTTTCCCCACAACATTGGCCTGGGCGCGGCGCGAGATAAGGATCTGATTCGCAGAATCGGCGCGGCGACGGCGGAAGAGGTGGCGGTGACCGGCATTGACTGGACCTTTGCGCCCACTCTCGCCGTGGTGCGCGATGATCGCTGGGGGCGCACCTATGAGGGTTACTCCGAGGATGGCGAGATTATCTTTAATTACGGCGCCGCTATGGTGGAGGGCCTGCAGGGTAATTTCGACCAGTCGCATGTGGTGGCCACCGCCAAGCACTTTATTGGCGACGGCGGCACGGACAAGGGGAATGATCAGGGCGACAACTTGGTGGACCAGAATACGCTGATCAACCTGCACGGTCAGGGGTACTATTCCGCCCTGCGCGCTGGCGCTCAGACGGTGATGGCGTCTTTCAACAGCTGGCAGGGCGAGAAGCTGCACGGCAGAAAGGACCTGCTGACCGATGTGCTGAAAGGCAAGATGGGCTTTGATGGTCTGATCGTGTCCGACTGGAACGGCATTGGTCAGGTGGATGGCTGCACGGAAAGCAACTGTCCGCAAGCGGTTAACGCGGGCATAGATTTGTTCATGGTGCCTTACAAAACCGACTGGAAGGCGTTCTACCAAAACACCATCGACTCCGTAAACGCCGGCGCCATTGAGATGTCGCGCATTGATGACGCCGTGGCGCGCATTCTGCGGGTCAAACTGCGCGCAGGTCTGTTTGATAAGCCCAAGCCCTCCCAGCGCGCTCTGGCGGGGAAAGTGGAAGTGCTGGGCTCCAGCGAACACAGGGAACTGGCGCGGGAAGCGGTGCGTAAGTCGCTGGTGCTGTTGAAGAATAAAAACGGCATCCTGCCTCTGAGCCGGGACGCCCGGATTCTGGTGGCGGGCAAATCCGCGGACAGTCTGTCCAATCAAAGCGGCGGCTGGACCATTTCCTGGCAGGGAACCGGTCTTAATGAAGCCGAGGACTTTCCCGGCGCGACGTCCATCCTGAAAGGCATTCAGGATGTCGCTTCCAATGTGACCTATGATGCGGACGGCGGCGACGCTGACCCTAACCTGCATGATGCAGCGATTGTAGTGATCGGAGAAACGCCCTATGCGGAAGGCGTCGGCGATCTTGAAGGCGCCAAGACGCTGGAGCATGCCCGCAATTATGCGCAGGATCTGGCGGTGCTTGAAGCTATCCGCAACGCCGGCGTGCCGGTGGTGACGGTCTTCCTGTCCGGGCGTCCGTTGTATGTGAATAAAGAGCTGAACCGCTCCAACGCCTTTGTCGCCGCCTGGTTGCCGGGCAGCGAAGGTGAGGGCGTAGCGGATGTGCTGTTCGCCAAAGCGGACGGCGGCGTCAACAACGACTTCGTTGGTAAGCTGTCTTACTCCTGGCCAAACTCGCCCTGTCACACGCCATTGAATAAAGGCGACGCCAGTGATGCTCTGTTCGCCTACGGCTACGGACTGAGCTATCAGGACGCCGATAGCCTGGGCGACGATCTGAGCGAGGTAAGCCAGGCCTTTGGCTGCGATCAGACCGATCCCGGCGATGGCGGAACCACCAACGTGAATCTTGATCTGTTCACCAGCGGACAGAATCAGGGTGACTGGGTCATGCGCATCGGCGGTCCTTCCAACTGGGGCGGAACGCCAGTCAGCATGGACCCGGCGGTGACCACGGCGCTGGAAGGAAATGAAGTGAGCGTCTCTACCGAAGACGGCGCCATTCAGTTCAGCGCCAAGAGGGTGAAATGGACGGATGTGGGCCAGATCTACATGCAGGCCACGGAAGACAACAAAGGCAAGGATCTGACGCCTTACTACAACTCAAAAACGTCGGTGAAATTCCGGGTTAAAGTGAATGAAGCGCCTGCTGGCGACGTTAATCTCTCGTTGCATTGCGTTTACCCCTGTCTGGGTGAAGTAGCGGTTGGCGACTTTATGCGCGGCCTGCCGGTGGGTGAATGGACGGAAGTGAGCATTCCTTTCCAGTGCTTTGTGGACGACGGCCTCGACTTCAGCAACGTCAATACGCCATTCCTGCTTTACTCTGGCGGCGCCATGGATCTGTCTTTGGAAAATATCCGCTGGGAGCCGAATACCGCGGCGGACACGCCGGATTGCAGCAGCTTCGCGCAGGAAAATGTCGCGCTGACGGAAACCACGGACGTGTATACGGATGGCGTGACGGACACCGAATTGTTCGCTCAGCCCGGCGTGTGGGCGGTCTCTTCCTGGGACCCCTATCAGGAAGACGCCAGCTTCGTGACCCTCGACGCGGCGCTTGCTGACGGCGCGGGAACTGTTGTGGACGCGCAATACGGCGCCCCGGCGGCGGAGCATGCAGCGAAAGGCGTTGTGCTGTTCAAGTCCGCCAAGCCGCTAAACGTTTCCGCCCTGAGCAAGCTTACTTTCGATGTGAAAGTCATCGATTTCGCCGCGTCTACCGGATTGATGGCGAAAGTGAATTGCGGCGCCGACTGCGGCACGGGTGATATCGCTATTCTGGACAGCTCCGCCGCGCTGAATGTCTGGCATCCGGTGGAGATCAACTTTGCGGACTATGATGGCCTTAACACTGCGGAAGTGACTTCGGTTCTGGAGATTCTGCCAGTGTGGGATTCAGAAATGCGCAATGTGCATTTCCAGGTGGATAACGTTCGGCTGGTGAAGTAAGTCCTGCGCAGTTATTTACCTGATATGACTATCTGAGCAAGGCGCGACAGGGATGCGCGCACCAAAAAAAGCCCGGTCTCCCGGGCTTTTCTTTATCAAGAGAGGCGCATCAGGCGGGAACTTCCGCCAAGCCGCCTTCGTCATTGTCGTGGCGGATGCCTTTGCTGCGCCACTTGCCAGTGCGCCAGCGCCACAGGTTGATGACCGCCCGCAGGGATTCATCCACGACAAAGCACATCCACACGCCCAGCATGCCGTAGCCCATATCGAGCCCGACCCAGAACACGAAAGGAATCACCGCCCACATGAAGATCATGCTGTTGACGGCGGAGAAGCGGGCGTCGCCCACTCCTTTCAGGCCCATGCCGGCGATAATGTTCACCGCTCGCGCTGGCTCCATGATGATGCAGGCCGCCAGCATCCACTTGCTCAGCTCGATAATCTGCTGATTATCCGTGAACAGGGTCAGCAGGCTGTCGTAGATCCATACAAACATCAGCATGTTGATGAAAGCGAAGCCGGATGCGTAGGCCACTGACTTCCAGAAGATGCGGTTCACCTCTTTGAAGTTTTCGGCGCCCATGAAGTGCGCCATCAGAATCTGGCTGCCGGCGCCCAGGGCGAAGGCGAAGGTGATTTCCACCACCAGCACCCGCAACACATAGGTGTTGGCCCCCATCGCCTCTAGCCCCAGACTGATCACCGCCATGGATACAACTATCTGCTGCACGGTGTAGCTGAACGGCTCCATCGCCGAAGGAATGCCGATTTTCAGAATCGGGCGCATTACGCGGCGAATCGGGCCGGACATGCCTTTGAAGCGGAAACGGATCTTCATCGGACCATGCACCACCCACATTACCAGCAGCGCGCCCACGGCGAAGGAAATCGACGTCGCCATGGCGATGCCCAGCAACCCCATCTTGGGCAGCCCGAACCAACCCAGGAAGAACGCCGCGTTCAAAATCACATTGAGCGCGTTGGTGGCCAGCGCGGTGGCCATGTTCCAATGGGTCATGCCTCGGGACGCCAGGATAGAGGCGTAGGAGAAACGCACAGCGATGCAGAAGAAGCTGAAGGACACCGCCAGAAGATAAGTCTCTGAATGTGCGTTCAACTCCGGCGTCATGCCCAGCCACAAGCCGACGCGGTCGGCGTAAATGAAGCTGACGATAAACATCAATAGCCCAAGCAGGCTGCTGATGCCGATGTTCGCCATGTAGGTCGGCAAGATATGCTGCGTTTGCTTCGCGCCCATGTATTGCGAAGCGACGCTGGTGCCTGCGGTGGTGAACATCGGGATGATGAAGAACCCCAGCAATAACACTGGCAGTAGCACGCCAACTGTGGCGGCGACTTCATCTGAGATACGACTGAGGAAATAGGCGTCGGCGAGAAACACCAAACCGCCGGTTATTTCTTCAATAAAGATTGGCCATGAAAGCACCCACAGGTTGTGGGACCTTAATTCGTGGTTCATTGATTGTATACCCTGGCTATAAGCCTACAACTGGCCTGCGGCGCAGAAAGAGCGCAATCCCGGTGTTAAACGGGGAGATTCGAAGACCTATTTGTTTCTGTCAGAAAAATATCAGTAAGGGCGTCGCTGATGATGTGCGTTACGCGTAATGCGCCTGAGCGCGATCAATATCAGCCGGCCTGGAGCGTTCTTCGTCAGGCGACGAGAGGAATGTTTTTAGTTTGCATGGATACCAGGCCTCCATTGGGGTTGGAGTTGAAGAGAGCAGATCAATATACACCTGCGATCAAAAAATGCCAATAGCGCTAAACACTTACGCAGTGCCTCAAAAACTAGTAACAAATAGTCACGAATTATCCCGCCAGCCAGGCGTTCCGTCAGGTCTGTTGTGCTTTACTTAAATACTGCGTCCTATGCGAATTTGGCTCGGAGACAGATTGAATCTGCTCATATTGGAAGGGGGATTCCGGCGCTGACGCAGGCGGAAGTTAAACGAAAAATTCACAGGCTACGGCTATCGCGAGGAGGAAACATGTCCAAATTCGATAGGTTCAAGAACAATCTGACGCCTCTCATGCTGGCGATCGCTCTGACTGCATGCGGCGGAGGCGGTGGCGGCGGTGATGACGACAGCGGCGGCTCGACCAGCGTCACACTGAGCGGCGCGGCTTCCAAAGGCATTATCATCGGCGGCCTTGTGCGCGCTTATCCGGTGATCAATGGCGCGGTGGACACCTCCAACGTTTTGGGCCAAACCACGACTGGATCGGACGGAACTTACAATTTGACGTTGAGTTCCGGTTACAGCGGGCCTGTGGTCGTACGCATAACGCCAACGACCGGCACGCTGATGCGTTGCGATCTAAGCGGAGGATGCGGAAGCGGTGTCGCCTTTGGGCAGGACTACGCTCTGACGGACAGCGGCTTTGCGCTGAATGCAGTGGTTCCCACGGGCTCATCGAATATATCGGTCAACATAACGGTGTTGACTGATGTCGCCACCCAGGTGGCGCTGAAAGATATCACTATGGGCGGCGCCACCAGCGCGTCTGATATCCAGGCGGCGGTGACGGCGGCGAATTCGAAAGTGGCGAATCGTTTTGGCGTGGCGGGCGACCTGACCAAAATTGCGATAGTGGACATCACCAATCCGACGGCGGTGGCCGCCGCTGGTCAGGGCGGGGTCAAATACAACACCCTAAGCGCAGCCATCGTGCAGGCGGTGCAGGGAGATTCTCCAGGGCTCAGTATTGAGCAGGCGGTAGCGGCCTTTGCGGAAGATTTCGCTGATGGCGGCATCGCGGACAAAGCGGACACTGATGGGACGAAGACGACGCTGCAGGAAATCCTGGCGAGCACCTTGGATATTCTGAACGCCGCAGTGGCGGCGGATGAATCAGGCAATTTGGACCTGGGCGGCCTGATCACCATCATCACCGCGGAAGAGAGCGATGTGCAGAACAACGGCTCCACTGATGAATCTGAAGGCGAGGCCAGCGATACCGCCAACGCGACGGAATTAGCTCAGGCCAAGGCCATGGTGCAGGAGATTCGTAATCTAGGAACCGGCATGCTGTTGAGCACTGCAGATCGGGTGTCAATAGAGGCGTTTGCAGACCAGATCGCCGCCGCTACCTTTGCTACGGATGACAATCTCTCTGAAGTGCTGGACGTCATGGCGATCGCGCTGGAGCAAATCGCGGCGTCTTACATGGCCTTTGCGGAAGACGGCTCGACGGATGGCTCTCCGATAGTGACCGTTAATATCGTGAGCGGCGGGGCTTCATTTACGGTAAACACTACGATTGAAGGCGTCGCCGTATCGTTGACCGCCACGGACCTTTCCACCATCAATGTGGGCGATGAAGTGGAAACGCCGATTTCCGGCGGCACAAACACCACCCAGGCAATCAGCGCACAAGTAAATTTCTCTATCTTGGGCGCCGTGGAGTCCAGCTCGGTATCTCTAAACGTGAACAGCGGCAGTAGCGTCATGGTCACTTTGTCCTACACCAGTGACGAAGATGATACCGCTAGTGGCGGGACATCTACGACCGTACAGGATGAAGATTTGGATCTCAGTAATCTGTCTTTGGGACTGAATGTGACGCTGGCTGAGAAAGGAGTAGGAAATCCGGTTTCTTTCACTGGGGCGATGAGTGCGACTTTATCGGCGTTTTCCGCGGATATAGACGAGACGGATACCCAGACCAGCAGCACCTATGAAGAGAGTTGGATGGAAAGTTACACCGCAGGAACGTTTGCGATGACGTTGAGCGGTCAGTTCAGTAACGCCACAGACTCATTTTTCGCATCGCTGGCGCTGAATGCCAACGCCACGGGCGTGACCCTAAGCTGCGAGGGTTCTATGTCAGGCGGAACATCCTCGGAAACCTGTACGGATGAGAACGGATCGACCTATGTAGACGCTGACGCCACCCTCATATTCAAAGTGACGGTCAATGGCGTCGCTGACGCCATCAGCGTGAAGCTGATCGTGGATCGCACCGGCCTGGAATCCGGGCAGGCGACCCTGGAACTGAAGTATGGCGGCGTCACTCTGAATGCGGCCGTCGATTCCGTCGCGCAGACACTCACCGTCACCAACCAGGATGGCGTCACACTGTCCGTGGCGGAAGGCTCCGATGATAAAGTGACTGGAACCATCACTAACAACGGAACCCAATACGCCACCATATCCGAAGTGAGTGGCGTGGTGTTGGTGCGCTTCAGCGATGGTGACTTTGAATCGTTTTAAACTAAGCTGAATACAGTATGCGAAACCTAAAGGGAGGCTTGTCCTCCCTTTTTAACGCTTGGCGCTTGCGAAACGAATCATTAAAAACGGAATCTGGCTTTTGTCTGATTATGGAAAACAGCTAAGGCGTATTACGCTGATTGGCGCGCTGGGTTGCACGCTGGTCTATGGGGAGATGGTTGCGGCGAGCGATGACGACTGGCGGCTGTATACGGAGGTGGAAAGCTTTTCCTACAGCAATGCGGCGCCGATTTACCAAATCGCCCATGACCTGAAAGGCGATCCCGTGGCCCGGGGCGATGTGGCGTACACACATGATCATATCGAGATCGGCGCCGAATATCGCAACCTGAGCCTGTCCTTCGTCGAGCGTTACGACTACTACCTTGAATTCAGTCCCGACGCTGCGGAACTGATATACCTCTACAACAATGACCTGCCTCATGAAAGCGACGCCCACTATGACCTTTACCTGGCGGCGAACCAACTGCGTGCGAAAGGCGTCAAGCTGGGCTACCGGTTTGCATTGACGGAGGCTTTCAACGTCAAGTTGGCGCTTTCCTACTTTCGTGCGGATGAGCTGACTGAGGGCTATCTGCGCGGCTATCTGGATACACCAGATGCCTCACCCACAGGCGAGTTGGAGCTGGATTACGCCTATACGGAAGACCACCTGCTGGACCGACCTCCAGAAAACGTCAGCGGCGATGGGTTTGCGGTGGATCTGTATCTGCAGTGGCGGCCTCACCCGCAGTGGGAGACGCGACTGGCGCTGGAAGATGCGTTCAATCGCATATACTGGGATCGCGCGACGGCGACGGTCGCCCGCGCTACCTCCGACACCATTGATTATGATGAAGACGGCGCCTTGGACGTGTCGCCGGCGTTGAGCGGTAATGAAGGCTATCGTGATCACGTGCAGGAGTTGCCGCTGCGAGGGTTTTTATGGAGCGAATATCGCCTGAACGATGCCGTCAGTCTGGGCGCTGGTTGGCGGCGTCACGATAAGTCCGACTTGGGTCTCATAGGGGCCGCCTACCGTTTCAATGAGGGGCTGACGCTGGGAGGTCGCTATTATTTCAACGCGGACGCCCTCAATCTCAACCTGCAGGTTTATGACCTGTATCTTGGCGTGACCATGGATCGTCTGCAGTGGAAGCAGGCCAAGACCTTAGGGCTGAGTCTGTGGTGGAGTTATCGTTTCGGTGGCGCTGGATAGGATTTAATGAGACCCTCGGGTTTTGATCAGGAGTGGTTCATGCTTTCCAGACTGGTCAGCCGCGCCTACCGGCTCAGGCTGTGCGGCGTGTTGCTGTTGTTATTGTATCTACTCAATCTTGCGTTGCCTGAGGAGGCGTCTCAGTCGCTGCCTGGATGGTTGATTGCGCTGTATATTTTCGGTTGTTCGATATCAATGGTGTTCGCCATGGATCTGTTTCGCTGGTTTCAGGGCGACCGCGATTAATTCAGGGCTTGGGCAGCGGCTGCAGTAGTTTGACGCCGGTGTCGGTGAACGCCGGTATGGGCTTTCCTTTGATCAGATCCAATGCCCTCTGCACCGCCAGATAGCCCATATACTCTGGATTCTGCACCACCAGATTACTGATTTCTCCCGCATACATCGCCGCTTCCAATTCCTCCGTCTGATCGAAACCGATGAAGCCAAACCGCTTTGTTGTACCCGCTTGCCGAATCGCCACCAGGGCGCCGACAGTTGTGGATTCATTGGGTGTGAACAGGCCGTCGATGGTCGGCAGTTCCTTCAGCAAGCGCAGCATTTCGCTGCGCGCGGCGCCGCGATCGTCGCCGACATATGGCGCGGCGGCGATGTGAATCATGTCGTACTCCATGAGCACGTCCAGAAACCCCTGTTCCCGCTGATCCGTCGAGGAGTTGCCCGCCCGCAGGCGCAGCAGAACCACATTGCGCTTCTTGCTCAGATCGAGGGTGGTGAGCAGGGCGCGGGCGGCCAGTTGGCCTGCGGCGTAATTGTCGGTGGCCACCAGTCCCTGGTGGGCGTCGCCGGCGAGATCGGAGTCCACCACCAGCACGGGAATATTCCTGGCGCGGTATTGAGCCACACTGGGGCCCAGATCTTCGGCGGAGTTGGGCGCCAGAATCAGAACATCCGGCGGCGTTTGGCTAAGGTGGTAAGACAGAATCTGTATCTGTCCCGCAATGTCGCCGTCATCCTTGGTGCTGCGATGCAACAAGGTGACGCCAGCCTCGTTGGCGGCTTTTTGCGCGCCCTGATAAACCTGTCGCCAATAAGCGTTGCTATCGCCCTTCAGCACGAGCAGAAGTTTGGGTTGGAGGGCGTCAGCCTGGGATAACGGACTGGCGATGAGCCACATTAACGCCAGCAGCGCGGCGCAAACACTGAAATATCGGACAGCTCCGGGCGAACGGAGTAAGGAAGGCATAAATCTGGTCGGTCTGTTGGATTTATTTACTTTAAGTTTAGACGGGCTTTCGCAATAGCCAATGAAAAAGGGCGGCAGCGCCGCCCTTACCACTCGGCAAATGGCATTATTTGCGGCTCATTCGCTCGGTAAAGGCGTATTCACGGGACTGGGTTTCAATCAGATCCTGCACCAGGGCCAGAACCACCGCGATGGCTTTTTCCACGCCGGAATTGTGCTGGGAAAGCTGTTGTTTGATTTCTTCGTCGGCGTCGTGATAACCCAGAGCGGGTCGACGCACCGGATGCTCGCCAAGAAACAGGGCGTGACGCAGGCGATACAACTCTTTGAAGCAGTCCGCCGATTCAGGCGGGCGCCCAAGAACCAGTGTGACCCGCTCGCGTAGGTGCAACATGTCTTCGTCGCTGCGGGCGCCCATGAGCATTTCCAGTTGATTGGCCACCAGCATGGCGGTGCGGGCGCCGTAACGATAGCGTTGCTGGGCGATTTTCAGCATATCCACCAGGACTTTGTTGGCGGTGGAAATCGCGGTATTACGATGGCTGGTTCCCAGCATTTCGAACCAGTCCCAGACCTTCTCAAAACTTAACTGGCCGATGCGCGGCCAGCCATGGTCCACGGCGCTTTGATTGGCGTCATAGAACGCTTTGGAGTCAAAATCCTGAGCCTCGAAACGGTGCGCCTGCTCGCCGAGGAACTGGGTCGCCAGGAGCTGACAGGAGCCCGGCAGCGCGATGTTCATGCCCAGCATCAGTTGTTGAATGAATACGCTGGCGGTGTGATAAATGGAATAGGGGGCGGTCAGGTCGTTACGGGCCACCACTTTCAGGCTCAGCGTGGCGCTCAGGCTGACGCTGCTGTCTTCGGCGTGCTTGCGGCGATAGTGATTGAAACTGCCGGAGCTGTCCTTGGCTTGTTGCAGTGCGCGCACCATGTCTGACGCATCCAGAGAAATATCGTATTCGCCGAGCTTGCCGCGATAGGGGTCTTCCACCTTGAAAGGACGATCCTTGAAGAAACCGTCAATCTGACGCCATAAGTCGATGCACAACGCCGTCTCTTGTTCGCCGCCGCTGGGAACCGCGTTTTTGACTTCCAATTGAATCGTTTCTGTGCTTTGCATTAAAGAGGCTCCACTGTCGTGCTGTGCGCTGTCGGGCGCGTCATTCTGACGCCGCCGGCGAGTTATAAATTCAGTGTTTCAATATCTCTACGGGTTCTGGCTGCAATATCCCGTAGCTCCGCTAATGGTAACAGCTTTTCCTTGGCGCCTTTATGTTGCAGGACAGATTCCGAATTGGTCATGGCGTAGTGGAGAGCTGTGGCGGTATTCTCGCCGAGAATAATAGCTGCGGTAAAGGTTGCGGCGAAGGCGTCGCCGGCGCCGGTGGTCTCCACTACCTGCAGGTCGGGCAGGGGGCGCGCATAATACAAATGCTCGCGATCATAGACATATGCCCCTTCCGCGCCGTCCGTGATGGCGAAAATGGCCGGCGGCAGCTTCGCCAGCTCTGGAATCAGGTCGGGAACCGATGGCGACTTGAAGAAATTGAGTCCGAGGAATTTACAGGCTTCTTCTTTATTCATGACCAGAATTTCCACCCGGTCGATCAACTTCGACAACTTGGCGTAGCCCAACTCCGCCTGATAGTTACTGGGATTGAAGGCCAGCTTGAAGCCGTTGCCGGCGACCAGATCGCAGACGGTCTGGAAACTCTGCTCCAGCATGCTCGACAGATATACCCAGCGGGTCTGGAAGGGCTGAATATCCGCCGTCTCAAGATGATCGTTAGCTCCTTTGTAGGCGAGAATGGATCGGTCGTCCTTGATGCTGTTGAGGATAACGGAAAAGCCGGTCTGTCCGCCTCGGGCGCCTATGAAACTGATATGTTCCTCGCGCAATTTATTCAGCACGAAATCGCCATTGGCGTCATCGCCGACTTTGCCCAGAAAGCCGGTATTCAGCCCCAGCCTGGAGAATGCCACTGCGGTATTGGTGCCGCCGCCGCCAGTGGTGGTTCTGAGCTCTTTGATTAAAAGTTTACTACCTAACGGAAAAGCGATGAGTTCGGAATGTGTGGTGCGCGTGTCGATGCGGATCAGCTCGGAATCCGTGTCGGCGAAGTGATCTACGGTGGCGCTGCCGATGGTGACAACATCAAATGTCATAGGCAATATCCTTAATTATTGTTAGCGGAGTTTCGGAATATTACTAGGATAGCTCTAGCTAACGCTATCTTGCTGACCCAAGTCAAGTGCATGGGCGACATCGTTTTTCTGCCTTGGATCAAACTCCCTGTGATACCAAAGAGTATAGTATTTTCGCATGTGGAATAACCTTCGGAGGAGCGGAGCGATGCATGAATTTGAACTGGCGTGCGGGGTCGATGGACTGAGCGATTTTCTCGACGCTTTGGGCGGGCAACTGGATGAACCGCTGGCGCAGGATAAGATCGCGCTGGCGTTAGCGGCCTTGGCGCAACTGGGCGATGGGGAAGAAGAGGACATCGAATTTGATCTGCGCTACCAGGATGCGGTAACCCCGGTCATCATCAAGGCGGCGGTGACCCATAATGTCGGTCCGCGGCTGGTGTTCGCCACGCCCTCTGAGCCCCTATTCGAGGCGGCGCGCCGATTGGCGTAACTGCCTCGTCATGATCCTTCAACATCCGGCGTCGCTCGTCACGCTGACGAAAGACGCCGGCATATCAATGATGGAGCAGATGAGACTTCAGGCGGTTAATCCGCCATCCAGCGCCACCGCCTGTCCGGTCATGAAACTGGATTCATCTGAACATAGCCAGGCGATCATACGCCCTATTTCCGCCGGCTCGCCCAACCGTTGCATCGGATTGGCGCGCACTACCTTAAGCGCCTTCTTCTCGTCCATCGCCTGCAGCGCGCGTTGCACCATCGGCGTGTTGATAAAGCTGGGACAGACTGCGTTGATGCGAATGCCGGAGCTGGCGTATTCGACCGCGGCGGACTTGCTCAGCCCCACCACGCCGAACTTGCTGGCGGAGTAGGGTGCGAGCGACGGCGCGCTGCGCAGACCGGCGATAGAGGCGAGGTTGATGATGCGCCCGTCGCGGCGGGGCAGCATGCATTTGATCTGCTCACGCATACACAGGAACACGCCCTTCAGGTTGATGTCGATCACCTGATCCCAGGTAGCTTCGTCGATATCCGCCATCTTCGCGTTGACGTGCTCTACGCCTGCGCTGTTAACGGCGCAATCAAGTCTGCCGCAGACTTCCATTACGAAGGCGTGCAACTGGGCGACCTGCTCCGCCTGGGTGACATCGGCGGCGCAGAAATGCGCCCGGCCGCCCTGATCGCGAATCAATGCGGCGACGGCGTCGCCCTGTTCCGTATTAATGTCGGAGAGAACCACTTCCGCCCCCAACTGCGCCAGCAGAAGGGCGGTTTCCTTGCCAATGCCGGAAGCGGCTCCGGTGATCAGAATCACCTTGTCCTGCAGATCGTAAGCCATATCCGCGCTCCTTAGTTATCCGCTACCTTGAGCACCAGCTTGCCGAAGTTGTCGCCGCTGAACAGCATCATCAGCGTGTTGGGGAAGTTTTCAATGCCTTCCACCACATGCTCCTTCGCTTTCAGTTTGCCGGCGGCCATCCAGCCAGCCATTTCCATGGCCGCCTTGCCGTAATGTTTGCTGTTGTCGAACACCACAATGCCCTCCATGCGGGCGCGATTGACCAACAAGGACAAATAGTTGGAAGGACCTTTTACCGGTTTGGTGTTGTTGTATTGGGAAATCGCGCCGCAAATGACAATGCGCGCATGCAGATTGATGCGAGCAAGCACGGCGTCCAGGATATCGCCGCCGACATTGTCGAAGAACACGTCGACGCCGTTGGGACATTCCCGCTTCAGACCCGCCATGACATCTTCGTTCTTGTAATCCACCACGCCGTCAAAGCCAAGTTCGTCGATCAGATAGCGACACTTCTCAGTACCGCCGGCGATACCCACAACGCGACATCCTTTGATCTTGGCGATCTGGCCCACCACCCCGCCCACTGCGCCTGCGGCGCCGGACACCACTACGGTCTCGCCCTCTTGCGGCTTGCCGGTGTCCAACAGTCCGAAATAGGCGGTCATACCGGGCATGCCGAGGACGCCAAGATAACGTGGCGCCGGGGCGATGCGCGTATCGACTTTGTGCAGTTCTTTACCGTTGCAGATGGCGTATTGCTGGACGCCCAATGTTCCCACCACCATGTCTCCGGGCGTGAAGCCGGCATGGTTGGAGGCGATAACTTCGCCAACGGCGCCGGCGCGCATGACGTCGCCGATTTGCACCGGCGCAATGTAGGACTTGCCTTCGTTGAGCCAGCCGCGCATGGCGGGATCAAGAGACACGTATTGAATTTTCACCAGTACTTCATCAGCGCCTGGCTGCGCGACAGGTTTCTCGCAGAATTCCCAGGTATCGTCGCCGGGTTCGCCCACTGGACGCTTGGCCAGACGATATTGCTTATTAAGCAGTTCGCTCATGGATGTATTACCTTTATTGTTGATTGCGTCTACTGTGTTTCAGATAGCCTTTTGGATTTTTCAGCGTCGCACATGGCGTTGAGGATTAACACTGGCGTATATGACATAAAATAGGTTGTTTTAGCCATATCTTTGCCTGTAAACGGCGTCCTGGGGATAGGGCGTCGACGTTTGTTCGCTTCTGGTCTGGCAAGCCGTGAAGGCTGCGGAACCTTAATCCATAAGGGGTTAAAAAGCGGCGCGCAGGGGCATAGAATGGGTCAGGTTCAGGTCTAACATTCCCGGTCCGGATACCGCGTCAAACAAGACAATCCCGCGCCGGGGCAGCGCTTTCAGTCACAAGGGATATCGCTGATGATGACGAAAATTTCTGCTCTGATCAGACTGTCCGTCCGCCTCACATTGCTGTGTTTCGCTTTGGCGGGCGTCTGCCGCGCCGCGGACGACTTAAATATGATGACGGAGGACTACGCTCCGCTGAACTTTGCAGAGAACGGTCGTCTGCAAGGCGTATCTGTGGACCTGATGGAAGAGATGCTGCAGATCGCCGGTTACTCGCAAACCCGCGCAGATATGTTGTTGATGCCCTGGGCGCGCGCCTACACCCATGTGCAGCAAAGCCGCAATGCGGTGCTGTTCGCCATGACCCGCACAGAACATCGCGATGGTCTGTTCAAATGGGTGGGGCCGATTATCCCCTCTCATATCGTGATTACCGCTCGCCGCGATAAATCCCTGCGCGTTGCGTCTCTGCAGGATTTGAAGACGCTGCGCATCGCCACCGTGCGCGACGATATCGGCGAACAGTTGTTACTCAATAACGGCGTACCTGACAGCGCGCTGCGGCGCACCTCCAGCCCTCAGGTAGCCCTGGCGATGCTGAGCCTTGGACAGGTGGACGCTTGGGCATACGGCAGGCTGGGCGCAGCCTGGTACATCAAGCAGATGAAACTGAAACCGGGTGACTATGAAGAGATCTTTACTTTGAAAGACTCAGATCAGTATTTCGCGTTCAGCCTGCAAACGCCGGATGACGTGGTGCAGCGTTTTCAGCAGGCGCTGGATCAGCTGAAAAGCAACGGTCGCCATCAGGCCATTGTGAATCAGTATGTGGAAGGGGCGTTGTAAACGCACCCGATGCGTTCGCCGCACCGGGCCTATTCGTTTTTAACGCTTCAACACCAGTGCGGAGAGGCGCGCCGCCCGCACATGGAAATCAGGCGCGGTGTAAAGAAAGACGCCTGGGCCGCGATTGGTGAGGCTCCAGACGAACAGAGACAGGGCGGTGACGCCTAGGGTCGCCAGGGTCGGATACAGCGCGTACCAACCGGTGACCGCCGCACTGCTGTCGAATACGCCGGCCTTGATCAGCGCCGGCGCCAGCCAGACCCCCGCCATCTCAATAAATATCCGATGCAGCACGTAAATTTGCAGCGTGTTCTTGCCCATCCAGCGCAACATTTTGAAATCCGCAATGGACTGTGTGAACGCGAACCCCATGACGCTGATGCTCACTAGCAGCAAGCTGGTGAACAGGAAATGCTCCCAATGCAGTAGTTTCAAGCTCAAGGCCGCCAGTCCAAACACCGCTAGCAGGCCGATACTGCGCAGACTGATGCGGCTGAGCAGAGAAAACAGATGGCGGCCGTAGAAACAGCCCAGCCCGTAAAACACGCCATTGGCGATGATGCTTTTGGTAGGCCAATCATGGACGAAGTTTTGTCCGATAAAATGACCTGTCAGCAAAACCAGCATCGCCAGCGGCCAGCGATTGGACATCAGTTTGCAGATGGCGAAATACCAGGGTAGGGCGTAGAGATACCAAAGGCTGCTGGAACCGGTCAGGGTCAGGGCGATGAACTCCGCCGGATTAGAGGAATACAGCGCGTTGGTGACTTCTGTTAATTGCTTCTCGGAGCCTCCCACCCAGTTCACGATAGTGACTCCCAGCCATTGCAACTCGCCCCAGAGCACGAATAGAAAGACCAGATTGTAAATTCGCTTTTGCGCCACATCGCGCCATCGATACTGAGTGACGGCGCGGTGTACCAGAAAGCCGGAGATCATAAAAAACAGCGGCATGCGCAACGGCGCCAGATAGGTGCTCACCAAATGGTGAAAATGTTCAAACTTGACGGCGGTGGAGCTTAACTCAACTCCGGGCAAAGCATAGGAAGTAATAATGACGTGGTGAAGCACCACTAACAAAATACAAACGCCCTTTGCCGTATCAATCCAATCTATATTGTTTTTAGCTTGGTTCTCCATGATGTAATCCTTGTCCATAAATGGCGGTAAAATTGTGAAGATTTGGAAGGTAACAAAAAATTTTCATACGTCATATAAGCCATATATGGCATGTGTTAAAAGGTGAGTAAGTGCCCGCTTTTTTGAGGTTTTAACAAGATAGAAAGTCGTGTTTTGGGCGCTAAAAAATAGTTTCGAAATGACGTGAAAAAATGTGGCCGGCTTGGTTTTAAAGCGTGTGCAAGATGCGGTGTTATAACGGTGAAAAGTGCGAATTAAATCAGGGTTGAAGGGACAAAAAATCGACGAGGTGGACTTAGTTGAGCGCCCGCTCTCTCAGAATATCCACGACTTCCCGCAACGCTGGTTCGATTTGGGTGGGCGCGCTTTGATGGGGCGTCACCCACACTTTCGGGTGGCTCCATAACGGATGGGTGTCGGACAGGGGTTCCTGTTGGAATACATCCATCATGGCGCCGCGTAAATGGCCGTTGTCCAGGTGCTCCAGAAGCGCGTTTTCGTCCGTCACCGCACCGCGGGATACGCAAACCACGGCGGCCCCTTGCGGCAGGCGGGAGAGACGGTCCCGGTTCAGGAAGCTCTCCGTCGCTGAATTATGAGGCAGCATGTTGATGAGAATGTCGCATTGCCCGAGAAATTCATCCAGCGCCGTCTCACCGGCGAAAGTGGCGACGCCGGACAGTAGCTTGCCGCTGCGCGACCAGCCTGACGTTGGATATCCCAACTGACTCAGGTGTTGGGCGACTGCGCCTCCCAGACTGCCCAGTCCCAGTACGCCGACGCGGGTCTCCCGATTAGCGCGGTAAGGGCTGTTAGTCAGCCAGACTTTGTCCTGTTGCGCTTGCCGAAACTGGTCGAAGTTGCGTTGGAAATGCAGGACGGCGTAGGTGGCGTATTCCGACATCGCCTGACGCATGCCAGCGTCCCGCATACGCTCTACCGGTACCCCCGCGGGCAGGCGTAATTGTTGAAGCAGTCCGTCTATGCCTGCGCCCAGACCGATGACCAGTTTCAGGTTGCACGCCTGGGTCCAGTCCGTCAGAGTGGGGCGCCAGATAAGCAGAACATCGATCTCTTCGATAGCGACGTCTTCCGGCGCCAGCAGCTGGAATTCCGGGCTGATGGTTTGAGCGACTCGCCGCCACGCCAGCAGGTCGAATGCGGCGCTGTGAAATACGATGTTCATGAAGATCTCTACCGTTGTTTGGAAGCGGGATCAGGTTCTGAAAATATCTGCGTCGCTGTTGAAGTATTTAAACTCCAGCACGTTGCCGGACGGATCGCTGACAAAGAAGGTGCCTTGCTCACCGGGTTCGCCGACGAAACGGATTTTCGGCGCCAGCAGGAAGGTGTCGCAGCGTTCGGTAATGCGATCGCGCACTGTTTCCCATTCGCTTTTATCCAGAATAACGCCGAAATGCGGCACGCGGATGCTGTCGCCGTCAACGGCGTTGCGGCCGGCGTCTTCCTGAGGGCTTTCCACGAGATGGGCAGTAATCTGGTGGCCGAAGAAGTCAAAGTCGATCCAGCGCTCCGCGGTACGACCGATAGCGCAGCCGAAACGATCCACATAAAAGGCGCGGGCGGCGTCCAGATTCGTCACGGGAAAGGCCAGATGAAACGGCCGCATACATACCTCCTGAAATAAGTGATAATTGAGCTGTGTGCAATTATCACTGTGAAATTAACGATTAAAAAGCGATATTAACTCAATTTGGTTGAGATTTTCGCACTATGCGGATGCTGCCTCCCTTAAACGCGGTGCGTACGTTTGAATGCGCCGCCCGTCACCTCAGTTTCACCAAGGCCGCAGAAGAACTCTGTGTGACGCCCGGAGCCGTGAGCCGCGCTATCGCCGGGCTGGAGGAACGTCTGCAAACGCCGTTGTTCAGTCAGCACAAGCGCCGCCTGCAACTTACCGCCGCCGGACGCGCCTATCTGTTTCATGTCACACAGGCGTTGGATCGCCTGTCACTGGGCACAGATGAATTGCTGCAACATCGGGGCGAGGGCGGTCTGCTGACGATCGGCGCGTTGCCGACGTTGGGTTCCCGATGGTTGATTCCCAAGTTGCAGGATTTTCAGCGGCGTTATCCCAATATCTCGGTCGAAGTGAAGACGACGCCTTCCGATTTCTCCAAGGCGTTCACCGAATTGGACCTGAATGAACATGGTTTGGATGTGGCGCTGTATATCGGTCAGGGCGACTGGTCCGGCGTGCGGAGACATAAACTGTTCCAGGAGCGACTGCTGCCGGTGGCGGCGCCATCGCTGCGTGAGGAACTGGAGGCCTTGGGACGGGGCGAAGCTGACCCGGGTCGCCTGTTGTTGCATTCCACCCGGCCTCATGTGTGGGCTCACTGGTTCGAGGCGCAGGGCTTTGATTTCACTACGCCGACCTGGCGCGCCCGCTTTGAACATTACTACATGGTGATCGAGGCAGCGATGCATGGACTGGGCGTCGCCTTGCTGCCGGAAGTGCTGGTGGCGCAGGAACTACGCTCCGGCGCGCTGCTGGCGTTGAGTGAACGGAACTTGCCGCAAGCGGAAAACTACTATTTATTGCATCACCCGGCGCGTAGTGAGGAAAATAAAATCCGGGCGTTTAGGGACTGGTTGATGCGGACGGAATGCGCGAGAGAAAACCCCGTATTAAAGGGCAAACCTGCCGATGTGGAAAAGGATGGCTGATGAAAAACGTAGCGCTAAAAGGTTTAAAGGTGTTGCTGGGCTTACTGTGTATTCTCCCTACGACGATGATGTATATCTTTGGGTTTTCATTAGTGTTCTGGCATTCGATACGGAATGAACAGGGGGTGGATTTTGGCATTATGATCTTTTTCGCAGTGACCGGTCTCGGGTTACTGTCATTAGTATGGTTATGGATACGGCGCCCAAGTTATGTTCTGAGAAGTGTTCCGATATGGATATGGCTGGGTTTGATTGCTGGAAATGGTGTTTTTATTTATATGCTTGGCGACACAGGCGGGCGGTCTTATCAACACTCCTTGGTTGGTCGGCTCATGGCGGGTGACTTTGACGTGCTGGTAGGGTTCTGGGTCGCAGGCGGTGGTCCCGCGCTGTTCTCATGGTATTTGCTGTATAAGGTTTACAGGCAGGGAGTGCGTCTATCTTCACAGGAGGGGACAGTCCCTCCTCAGTGAGCGGGGATCAGTCGACGGCTTTCCAGCTCCCCTTCGTATTCCAAGACCTCCCGGAAGCCGTGACGAGTATAAATATCCTGCAGGGTTCCGTCTTTTTTCACGGCTTTCAAGCCGGCGTTGAAAGCCGCCAGCTGGTCTTCATAGTCGGGCGCCTTTTTGGAAAACACCACGTACAGGAATTTGACCTCCAGGGGCGGCTCCAGAAAACGGAGGTCGCGCAGGTATTGCGGGTAGTTTTTTTCCAGCAGGTAGCGGGCGACGAATTTGTCGATGAAGATGAGTTGCACTCGGTTATAGAAGAGACGCTGTAAATTGGTGAGGTCGTCGACGACGTCTTCCTTGTACAGGAAGGACGCGCTGTCAAAGGTGTCGGTGTTGATATAGCCGCGCACCACGCCGAATTTATACTGAGACAGCGCCTGTAACGCCTCAAGCTGATTTCTTCTGGGGTCCACGCTGAACTGGATGCCGCTGTCGTTGCGTACGTAAAAGCCTACAGGGCCGCCGAGAAAGGGGTCGGAGTAAACGAAATCCTCCAGGCGGGAGGAGGAGTAATATTCCGGGAACAGCGCGTCCATTTCCCCTCGTTCGGTCATGTCCAGCGCCCGCGCCCAGGGCAGGAATTTGACGTTGGGCGTGTAGCCGCCGCGTTTGAACGCTTCCGTCACCAGTTCGTAGACGAATCCAAAATTGCGCATCTCTTCGCCGACATAGGGCTCCCAGTTGAGTGTGGCCAATATGGTCGTCGGTCGTTGCGCCGCCATGACGGACGAAGACGGGAGCAGCAGGAGGGACAGCGTCAGCACGGCGATCGCGCGGCGCGCTGATCCTGATTGCAGTGGGAGCCGTATCCAGTGAAAACGCCGTATCATCGGATTTCCGTCGTGGTGTTTTGATTTACGGGTGCGTTTTAAAGCTTAGGTGAGTCCGCCGTATTTGGCCAAAATCGGCGTCTCCCGTCGGCCTGCGTCGATGTGAGAAGACCGGACGGCGAGCAGCGGCCATCCGATCGGCTATGCTTGTTTGAGAGGTAGTAAACGATGAATGTAGTATTGCGACCGGCCACGGCGGCTGACGCCGATACCGTGACTGATATTATGCTGGCGTCGCGAAAGAAGTTTCTGGCTTATGCTCCTATGGCCCACTCGGAACGGGAAGTCCGTGGTTGGGTGCGATATCTGTTGCTTCCCCGCGAGTCCGTGACGCTCGCCGTGGCGGATGAGCGCATCGCCGGATTTCTCTCGCTGGACAAAGGCGACCGCCTGACCTGGCTGACTCAGTTTTATCTCGCACCTGACTTTGTCGGACGCGGCATTGGCACCCAGCTGTTGACCCATGCGTTGTCGCTGGCGTCGAAGCCGGTCAGGCTGCATTGTTTTCAGCAAAACCAGGACGCACGCCGCTTCTATGAACGCCACGGGTTTGTCCCAGTGCGCTTTACTGACGGCTCCGGCAATGAAGAGCGTTGTCCCGACGTCCTTTATGAATTGGCGTAGCCGCGGCGTTATTCCTGTTCGCGCATCAGAAGATACTGGCTGTACAGCACCACGCCGCCCCAGACGACTGCGACAATCATGATCAATGAACCCAGTAAATGGGCACCTTGGGCGATGCCATGGTCGAAGCGCAGCAGTCCGGTTTCCGTGAGCAGGTACTCCCAGTCATGGAAGCCGTATGGGGAGGAGTGGCCGAAGTTGCCGCCCAGCAATGGCAGTTGTCCCGCGCGCGCGTCGTTGATGTAGGGCGCCAGATCGAGAAAGTTTTCTCCGAACCACCAGGCGCACACGGCGGCCCCAAAGGTGTTGTGATGTTTGAACAGCAGAACGCCAAAACAGATGGCGGGCATGATCAACTGGCCCAAACTGCCTCCCAGGGAAGCGATGAACTGCCCCAAGGGACGAAAAATCACATGCCCGGCTTCGTGAAAAGGCAGATTAATCAGGTGAAGAAAGGATTCGCCCGCCGCATTGGACGCGATGGAGGAGGTCATCAACCACAGTCCCCAGAGCGCCAGCGCCGCCAACAGCAGCGCGCGTCCGCCGACGGAAATGGGATCGGGAGAGGCGTCGCCGGGATATAGCAAAATTTCCCGCCAGGAAACTTTCTCTTCCGCTTCTTCCGTTTCCTGCTCGGGTTCCTGCGCGGGATGTGGGCTGTCATGGGCCTGTTGCGGCGGGTGATATTTCAAATATTTTGCGAATACGATGCCGCAGCTTTCGCAGTCGACGTTGCTATCCCTCTGTTCAAACCCACACTTGGGACATTTCATATACTGGCGTGATCTTTTCGTAAATAGGTTTTGTGATTCTAGGTCAGCAGAGATCCGAAGCAAGCGCCAGGGCGTAATCATGACAACCCGTTCGCAACACGCAGGCGAGGGGGCTTCATCGGTCAAGCCAGGTAGAGTGCATCATGCCCGCCCATGTTCATACGCTGAGGTTGTTGCTCGGCGATCAGCTCAACGCCGCCCACAGTTGGTTTCGGGAAACAGATCCGGGCGTCCTTTACGTGATTGCGGAGCTGCCTCAGGAAGTCGATTATGTCGTGCATCATGTGCAGAAAATCTGCGCCTTCTTCGCCTCTATGCAGGCATTTGCCGATGCCCTGCGGAAGGCCGGCCATGACGTGCTGCATCTGACCCTGGATGACACACAAGAGTTCGCCGATTTGCCAGCGCTATTGAAGCATCTGTGCGAGCGTCATCAAGTGCGCTGCTTTGAGTATCAGCGCCCGGACGAATACCGTCTGTTGCAGCAGATGGAACGACTGCAATTAGGAGAGCGGATTGAAATCGCGCAGGCGGACACGGAGCACTTTCTACTGCCTTTTGCGGAGATCTCCGATCATTTTGTGCGCGGCGAGCATCTCACCATGGAGAATTTTTATCGGCGCATGCGCAAGCGCTTTGACATTCTGATGCAGAACGGCGCGCCCTTGGGCGGCAAGTGGAATTTCGACAGCGAAAATCGCAATAAAATCAAAGCGGAGCAGTTGGCGGATATCCCCGATCCCCTGTGTTTCGATAATGATGTCAGCGCCATTCTCGAACGTCTGCGGCGACATGGGGCGAAGACCTTCGGCGTCGCCCATGAGCGTTTGCTGTGGCCGGTGACGCGGCGTCAGGCGCAGCAATTGCTGCAACACTTTTGCGAACGGTGTCTGCCTCAGTTCGGGCGCTATCAGGACGCCATGACCGACGCGGTGGAGGCGCAGTGGAGTTTGTATCACTCCCGGCTGTCATTCGCCTTGAATACCAAAATGTTGCATCCCATGCAGGTGATCCGCGCGGCGCTGGAACGTTATGAGCAGGCTAATGGAGACATCAGCCTGCCTCAGATCGAGGGCTTTGTGCGGCAGATTCTCGGTTGGCGTGAATACGTGCGCGGCGTTTACTGGGCGAATATGCCGGAATACATGCAAAGCAACGCGCTTGACGCAGGAAGACGCCTTCCCAGTTACTTCTGGGACGGCGACACCCATATGCGTTGCGTCAGCAAGGTGGTCGGGCAGTCGCTGCAATACGCCTACGCCCATCATATCCAACGTCTGATGGTGACAGGTAACTTCTGCCTGTTGACCGGGATCGATCCGGATCAGGTGGATGAATGGTATCTGGGCGTTTACGTAGACGCCATCGAATGGGTGGAAGCCCCCAACACCCGCGGCATGAGCCAGTTCGCCGACGGTGGTCTGATCGCCACTAAACCCTACGTCAGCGGCGGCGCATATATTCAGCGCATGAGCGATTACTGCAAAGGGTGCCGTTACGACGTCAAAGCCAAGACCGGCGCCAACGCCTGCCCCTTCAATAGCTTGTACTGGCGCTTTATTGAGCGGCATCGGGAACAGCTTCAGCATAACCCTCGGCTCGCCATGATCTACCGGACCTGGGAGCGTTTCTCGCAAGACCAGCGACGTGAGATCCTGGCGCAGGCGGAGGATTATCTGGAGCGGATCGAATCCCTGTGATCAGACGGCGGGTCGGCTGCGGCGGAACGGTTTCTTAATCGCCACCACCACAAGGGCCAGTATCAGCAGCACGTTAAACGCGCCGAACACCGCTTCCCGCAGCATGGCGTGATCGAAGACCTGATTGGCGTCGTTGACCGTCTCCAGGGATAGCAGAATGGCCGGATACACCATCAACTGGGCATTCAGGGCGATCAGAACAAACCCGGCGACTTTTATCCACAACCAGGTCGCTTTGGGCTTTCCAGACAACAGAATGCCGCTGAGGCCGGCGAGCCACATCGCCGGCAGCGTCAGCCAACCGGTTCCGGCGGCGACCCACTCCCGGTTCAGCGTCAGAGCGCGTAAGTCATTTTCCGGCAGGATGGCCCCGAAGAAGATATACGCGGCGATGCTGCCAAAGAACACGGCGATCGACAGTAGATGAACAGTTTTTAGTAAAGTTCTCACAAACAGACTCCTTTTTTGTTAGTGCGCTAACTATATGCTTAAAAAAACGCCTTACGACATGTTTTTCAAAACGCGTCGCAAGTAGTCTTTGAATTGGGAAGCTTCTTCAGGCGTGAAGGCGTTTAACGCCCGCGCATTGATGTCCTGGGCCAGAATCGGCAACTCGCCCATTAGCTCAACGCCCTTGGCGCTGATATGTATCCGGTAAGCGCGTTGATCGCTAGCGTCCGGGACTTTCAGGATCAGCCCTTTGGCGTCCAGTCGACGGATGATGCCCGACATGGTGGGGCGGTCGAAAAACAGCGATTTTCCCAGCTCGCTGATTTTCTGACCGTCGTTTTGTCGCAACCGCGCCAGCACTGACCATTGTCCCGGCGTCAGATCATAGGGACGTAACGCCGTCTCCAGAGCGAATTTCATCTCTCCGGCGGCTTTGTTGAGCAGAAAACCCAGGCTGTCATCTAATTTCATGGCGCAATATGTTAGTGCGCTAACAATATCGCTGCAAGTAGAAGTTTAAATAGAGCCCTGCAGCAATCTCAAGCCGCCTCCGTCGGGCGCTCATTATTGTTGAGCCAGCGCGCCACTTCCTCCCGGTCGTCCACTTCCCAGGGATGGAAGTCGCGACGTAAATAGCGCAGAAACTGAGGCAATGACTGACGCAGCACGCCGGGCTTGCCCCACAGGAAATTCAGTCCGTGCAGCCAGGTTTTCAGATCCCAGAATTTACCCTCCGTTTTCAGCATGGAGCAGGTGTTGAGGAAGGTGAAGCGGAAGAACTGGAAGGTGACGATCCAGAACGCCACGAAGCGCATCCGATAGAGACCGACCTGGCTTTGATACACATCGAAGGCCACGGATTTATGCTCGATTTCCTCCACCGCATGCCAGCGCCATAACGCCTGCATGGTTGGGCTGGCGCCCGCCATCCAGTCTGGATTTTTCAATACGCCGTGAGCCAATACGGCGGTGTAGTGTTCAGCGGCGCAGGTCCCCGCCAGACGGCGACTGCGTTTGAATCCGCCGACAAACTCCATGTGTTTGTGAAAGCGGGCGTTCATTTTGTCCAGGTTATAGCCGCGTTGCGCCAGAGCGTCGTTGTAGCGGGCGTGTTCCCGGCTATGCATGCCTTCCTGACCGATAAATCCCCGAATGTGCTGTTGCAGTTGGGGATCTTTCACATTTTTGCGGTAGTCGCGCACGGCCTTGATGAACAGATGCTCGCCCTCGGGAAATTGCAGGGAGAGCGCATTGAAGAATGCGGTTTTAAATGCGTCGCCGCCATGCCAGAGCGTGCTGAGTTCGGCGTCCACGTCGAAGCTCAGATTGCGCGGCTCGACGTTGATCTCCGGCGGCGTGCGGCTGTCGCCCTCTCCTGCGGCGGGGTGGCGTTCTGTGGTGCTGTGTTCCATTGTCATGACGGCGTCTCCCGTTGACCCAAGTGATCTGATTACAATCTATAACCGGACGCGGCTCGCAAACAGGTTGCGGCCCATCGAATAGCGGGTCATTCTTTGTCACAACGACAGACTCGGCGCCGGACGCCGCCAACAACAATAAACCTGAGCGGATAAAGCTGTCATGAGAGGTCATTACGTTGCAGCGTTGATCGACTTGTTAGTGGAGCGTGGCGTTGATCGCGCGGAATTTTTGCAGGATTGCCAGTTACAGGAAGACGAACTCAATGCGGACACCCTGATCGACCAACGGCGCCTGGAGCGGGTGACCCGTCTGGCGGCGGAGCGGGTGCAGGAGACCGGTATTGGTCTGCTGGTGGGGCGACGTCTGAATATCAACACCCATGGCGCGCTGGGATACGCCGCCATGGCCAGCGCCAGCTATGAACAGGCGTTGCAGCTACTCGTGAAGTTCTACAGCGTGCAGGCGCCCAAGGCGTATTTTGAATTGCGGACTTGCGATGGCTATTACGAGCTGGCCTGCGAGTCCAGTTTCACGCTGCCAGAGCGGCCCTGGGTGACCACCGAATTTCTGATCAGCAGCATCTACACTTCCACGGAATTTCTCCTGAGCGGGCGCATGCAGGGTGTGGAAATCCATCTTGGTTATGCGGAGCCGCCCCACGTGGCCTTGTATAGAGAGATGTTTCAGGCGCCGGTGCGGTTTCAGCAGGCGTTTACCGGCATCCTTATTCCCTTCAGCGTAGCGCGGCAGCCGCTGCCCTCGGCGGACCCCCTGGCGGCGAGCCTGTTCACCAAACGCTGTGAGTCCATCCAACATGACGACCGGGATGAACAGCTGCCGCGACGGGTGAAGGAAATGCTGTACGCCGGCGCAGGAGAATTCCCCAGCCAGACCGAGCTCGCCTCGCGATTGCACATGAGCGTGAGCACCCTGCACCGTAAGTTGGCGGAGCAGGGCGCTACCTACAAAGCGCTGCTGGCGGAAGTGAAAAAAGAACTGGCGCTGCAGCACTTGCGGGACAGTCGTCTGACCGTGGATGAAATCGCGCAGTTACTGGGCTTCAGCGACGCTTCCAATTTCCGCCGCGCCTTCGTCGGCTGGACCGGCGAGACGCCCAGTGAATTTCGCAAACGATGCTTGTAGGCGCTTGTTATTACTGGCATGTTATTGGCGTACAAGAACGGCATTGTCCATTCACCAATAAGGAATGTTGTTATGCTAAGCGAAACAAAAAAAATAACTGACGCTCGCCTTTTTGGCTTCAAGTCTCTCGTAACTATCCTCTCGAAACCCTTCTTACTCACCCTGACCTTGGCGGTCGCGGCGCCCACCAACGCTGAATTCATTCTGGAGGGAGACCGTAGCGTTCCCACGGAAGCGCATCACGGCATGGTGGCCACTAGCCACACATTGGCGACGGAAGAAGCATTGAAGGTGCTGAAAAACGGCGGCAACGCCATCGACGCAGCAGTGACCGCCGCCTTCGCTCTGGCGGTGACGCAACCCCGTTCCGGCAATATTGGCGGCGGCGGCTTCATGCTGATCTCCTCGGAAAGCCGCAATGAAGTGATCGCCATCGATTACCGGGAGAAAGCGCCAGCGGCCGCCTCCAGAGATATGTACCTGGACAAGAACGGTGAGGCGGACAGCAATCTGAGTCGCTTCTCACACAAAGCCGCGGGCGTGCCCGGCACGGTGGCGGGATTGGCGTTGGCCCTGGAGAAATACGGCACGATCTCTCTGCAGGAAGCTTTGGCCCCGGCGATCCGGCTGGCGGAGGAAGGTTTTATCGTCACGCCTCGCTTCAGTCATGGGGTGAAAGACAGCGCCGAAAGACTGGGCAAATGGGACTCTTCCCGCAAAGTGTTTTTCAAAGCGGACGGCTCTTTCTACGAACCCGGCGACCGCTTTATCCAGAAAGACTTGGCGGCGACCCTGAAACGCATTTCCGAGAAAGGCGTTAAAGGTTTTTATGAGGGCGAAACCGCCAAGCTGATCGTGGAGGAAATGAAGCGCGGCGGCGGACTGATTACGCTGGAAGACCTGAAGAGTTATCAGCCGGTCATGCGCGAGCCCGTTCACGGGACCTACCGGGGCTTTGATATTTATTCCATGAGCCCGCCCAGCTCCGGCGGCATCCATGTGATACAGATTCTGAACATTCTGGAAGGCTATCCCATCGGCTACCTCGGGCATAACTCCGCACAAACGATTCATCTGATGGCGGAAGCCATGAAGCGCGCCTATGCAGACCGCTCCAAGTACCTGGGCGACCCCGATTTTGTAGAAGTGCCGCAGAAAGGGTTGATGTCCAAAGACTACGCGGCGAAGCAGCGCAAGGATATTCCCATGAACCGCGCCACGCCCAGCTCTACGCTGGCGCCGGACAACCCCCTGCCTTATGAAAGCAATGAGACCACCCACTTCTCCGTCGCCGACAACAAGGGCAATGCGGTGTCCACCACCTACACCATCAACTTCAGCTACGGATCGCATATCGTGGTCGATGGCGCTGGCTTCCTGTTGAACAACGAAATGGATGACTTCAGCGCCAAACCGGGCGTGCCCAACGCCTATGGTTTGCTGGGCGGCGAGGCCAACAAGATCGAAGGCAATAAGCGCATGCTCAGCTCCATGTCGCCGACCATCGTGAAAAACAAAGGCAAGAACTTCCTGATTACCGGCAGTCCCGGCGGCTCTCGCATCATCACCACGACCTTGCAGGTGATCATGAATGTCATCGACCATCACCTGAATATTCAGGCGGCGGTGAACGCGCCCCGTATTCACCACCAGTGGTCGCCAGATGAGATCCGCGTGGAAGAAGGTCTCAGCCCCGATACCGTGAAGCTGCTGGAAGGAATGGGGCATGCGGTGAATCAGAAGGCGGCGATGGGCGCCAGCCAGAGCATTCTCATTGATGAAAACGGCGTGTTTTTCGGCGCCGCCGACCCCCGTCGCAGCACATCCTCCGCCATGGGTTTTTGACCCTTCGGGCTTTTAAACTATCCTTACATCCTAGTACTATGCGCCGCTTTTTCTTAACGAAGAAGCGGACGCTTCTCCCATCTCAGTTTTGACCACCACGTCGTAGAACGAACTCAGGATGGTCGTATAATAGCGTAGTATCAATCACTTAGCGGCTGTAAGGCTGACAGGAATAGTCGTGTCTGAATTAAAATTCGATGTTGTTTTATTGGGGCAGTGCCAGCAGGGCATGAACCCAGATGATGTAATAAACAAACTGGCCGCCTTGTTCAGGACGGATGTGGACAAGGTGGAAAAAATGATGGTGAAGAGCCGTCATGTGATCAAGAAAGGCGTTGATGGCGCCACCGCCAAAAAATATAAAACCGCGATAGAGCAGGCCGGCGGCGTGTGTGAACTGGTCAAGAGCGCCGTGGCGCCGGTGCAGAAAGAACCGCCCATGCGCGCAGCGTCTGCGCCCAGGCCTGCCGCCGCCAAGTCCGTTGAACCGATAAGAGCGACGGCTAACGATGCGGTGGCGAACGCCTACCGTGCGCCTGTTGCGCCGGTAGTAAAAGATCAAATCGTTTATTGTCGTCAGTGCGGCGCGCATATCTCCGCCACTTTGAGCGAGTGCCCTCATTGTCACGCCAAGCAATCCCCCACCAGCTCCAAGAGCAAAGTGACGGCGGGGCTGCTGGCGTTTTTCCTGGGCGGACTGGGCGTGCACCGCTTCTATTTGGGGCAATGGTGGGGCATTTTCTATATGTTGTTCTGGTTTACCTGGATTCCCAGCATAGTGTCGTTGATTGAGGCGATCGTCTTTTTTGCGTCGTCGGAAGACAGATGGCAGGAAAAATACGGTCAGGTTCGCGGCGGCGGCGCGGCTATGATTGTCGCGGCGGTTGTCGGGTTATTTGTAATGGTGGCCTTTATCGGCATCCTGGCGGCGGTAGCGATCCCCGCTTATCAAGACTACATAGCGCGCTCTCAAGTCCAGACCTCTATGCCGTTTGTTAAGGAAAACCAGGACAAAGTCAGCGCTTTTATCCAGCGTACGGGCTTCTATCCCAACCAGAACCTGGATGCGGGGTTGCCTGAGGAGCTGCGCGATAAAGTCGCCAGTATTCAGCTGCAACAAAACGCCCGCATGGTCGTGACTTACGACATCAAGAGTCTGCGCGAAAATAACACCATTGACTGGGTTCCCGCAGAAAGGAACGGTCAGATTGAATGGACCTGTATGGAAGGCTCCATGCCGGATCAATACCGCCCGACTATATGTCGGGGTGGGAGCCACACCAGTAGCGGAGACCGGCGCGTCTCCGCCGCGTCGGAGGCATTGGACAAGGTGCTGCGCAGCGCTGACGGACGTTTGTCCCTCAGCGTGCCCGGACGTTGGAAGAAAATGGATGACCTGAATGAAGAGGCGTCTCTGGGAGTCGGCAACTTGTTCGATGACGCCTATGCGCTGATTCTGGAAGAGTCCCGCGTTGATTTTGAAGACGGCTATACATTGACGGACTATTCCGAACTCATTGTGTCCCTGATGCAGGAATCTCTGGAAAATCCCCGCACGCTGGGAGAGTGGAGCCCGGTTGAAATCAATGGCCTGCCTGCGCGCCAGGTGGCGCTGACCGGCTCGACCGGAGGCGTCAAAGTGACCTACCTGATCACCACAGTGATGGGCGACGCGCACTTTTATCAGGTGCTGGGTTGGACGCTGGCGTCCCGCTACGACAGTAAAAGCGAGGTGCTGCAAGCCGTCGCGGCCAGCTTCAAGGAGCGCAAAAATAGCGGTCCGGTGGCCAACTGACGCGATCCGGCTTCTCGACTCAGACGCGTAATATCGCCGCGCATAAAGCCCGCGCCGTCTGGGCGTAATCCGCGTCGCCAAAGCACTGGGCGCGAATAATAGCGCCGTCGATCAGCACCCCAATCTGCCGCGCCAGACTTTCATCCTCCACGCCTGCCTCTTTCAGCCACTGGGCGACTTTCTCATCCATATCCTGCTTATGTCGCCGCGCCAGCTCCCGTTCCGGCTCCTGAGCGTCATAGATCTCCGCCGTCACATTTAAAAACGCGCAGCCGCGAAACTCAGGATCGTCGAACCATTCCCGTAAGGCGTCGAAGATGCCCAGCACCCGCTCTTTACCTGGAGCGTTGAGTGCTTCCACTCTGTCGGTGAACCATTGCATCCAGCGTTGGTGACGCTCCTGCAATGCATCCATCACCACATCCTGCTTGCTGGGGAAATGCTTGTAGAAGGTGCGTTTGGCCACCTCGGATTCCTGAATCACCTGATCCACCTGAGTGGCGCGAAGCCCTTGCTTATAAAACAGGCGATAGGCGCTTTCGATAATTTTTTCTCGTGCTGAAGCTTTCATAATCAATCACTTAACAAATAAGTAGACGAATTTGTCTACTTTCTGATTGCAAAGGTAGACTAGTTTGTCTACTCTCTCCTGCGTAAGTAGACAATATAGTCTACTTTTTGATAAAAACAGAGAGGCAATTCATGTTTATTGAAAGAGACGGCAAACAGATTCCAGTTCCTCCTTTTACCGAAGCGTCCGCCCGCGCCAAGGTGAAAATGGCGGAAGACGCCTGGAATAGCTGTAATCCAGAGGTGGTTGCATTGGGATATACGGAGGATTCGGAGTGGCGTAATCGCGCTGAATTTTTCCAGGGACGTGAGCGCATACGTGAGTTCTTGACCCGTAAGTGGGAGCGGGAAACCCGTTACAAACTGATGAAGGAGTTATGGTGCTATCAGGACAATCGCATTTCCGTGCGCTTTGAGTATGAGTGGTATGACGCAGAGGCGGGGAGATGGATGCGCACCCATGGTAATGAGCACTGGGAGTTCAATGCAGAGGGACTGATGGCGCGGCGCGATATGAGCGCCAATGATTACGCCATCAAACCCTCAGAACTGCGTTACGCAGTGGCCGGCTGATACTTACTTCTTCAGCAGACCGATCTGGCGCAGACGCTCAACCAGATAGTCGTGAGACAGAATAGGTTCGTCGCGCACTGGATTCTCTTCGGTGACGCACTGCGGCAGAGCGGTCAGCCACACGTCTGGATTAGGATGCACGAAGAACGGAATCGAGTAACGGCTGTGTTTGGACGCCTCGCCTTTGGGATTCACCACGCGGTGAGTGGTGGAAGGCAGAACGTGGTTGGTCATGCGTTGCAGCATGTCGCCGACGTTACAGATGATAGTGCCTTCGATCATGGAGATCGGCGTCCACTCGCCCTTCTTGCTCAACACTTCCAGGCCTTCCTGCTCGGAACCGACCAGCAGAGTGATCAGGTTGATGTCTTCGTGAGCGGCGGCGCGCACGTTAGGCAGGGAATCATCATTGATCGGCGGATAGTGCAGGGGACGCAGGATGCTGTTGCCGAAATTGATTTTCTCACGGAAGAAGTTTTCGTCTTCACCCAGGAATAATGCGAAGGCGGACAACATGCGGTTGGACAGGTTATCCAGAGCCTGATACATCTCCAGCATGGCGGACTTGAAGTCCGGCAGTTCTTCAGGCCATACGTTGGGGATCAATTGCTCGTAAGGCGGCTCGCCTTGCACTTCCCGACCCACATGCCAGAACTCTTTCAGGTCCACCACGGCGGCGTCTTTGGCGATTTCTGTGCCGAACGGGGTATAACCGCGTGCGCCGTAGTTATCCAGGAAGTATTTTTTCTTCACCTCTTCCGGCAATGCGAAGAATTTCTCCGCGGCGCGCAGGGCATTGAAGATAGTTTCTTTAGGTACGCCGTGTCCGGTAATTCCCGCAAAGCCCCATTCTTTATATGCGGCCCCTAGATCGGCCAAAAACGCCTGCCGGTCTGAGTCAAACCGGGAAATATCGAGAACTGGTATCATAAGAAAACCCTTCTGTTTAACTGTTATTGTTAGCGGGAGTGTAATAGAAAACTCGACCATTTGGTTAAGAAATTTAAAACTGCCGCTTAAAACTTGCGATGCGTCAAACCCGGCGCACAGGAATGCGGCGGCGGTGAAAACACCCGTCTCCTAGGGGCGGGCCGCCAGAGTGACGGACAAATCGGGGGCGCAATTTTAAGCGTCCATCTTTGGATTTACTAACACTTCTTGAGCAATTGTCCTTAAGATAACCGCGGCCGTTAAGATTCAAACATCAGGGAGGATTCGGTTATCGTGAAACGCCACGTCCTCCCTGTTGATCAGGCAGGCGCCGCAATCAGCGCTATTCGCCTCTCCGGCCTCTGTTTTCGTCCGTCATCCCTGTTCCAGAAGGAAATGATTTCCATGCAGAAACCGATTTTGCGCCGCTTTATGTGGGCGATACTCATGCTGACCCTGGCCGCCTGTAGCCCCACCGATTACCCGGGGCGGATGCAAGGCGATGCGTCTTTACGGGCGGAGTCCGCGCAGCGTGAATCCAACCCCTACCTGGCTTATGAACACTCTGTTCGCGCGCGCTTGCAGGAAGACAAGATCGCCGCCACGCACCAGCAAATCATGGACGCCTGCGCGGCGGACCGGGTAAACCACTGCACGCTGCTCGACGCCGATCTGAACCGGGAATACGCTCGCGCCAGTCTGCGTTTGCGCATCAAACCCGCCGGCGTGAAGCCGATTCTGCAACAACTGGCGCAGGCGGGAGATGTGACGCAGGTGAATACCCATGTGGAGGATCTGGCGGCGTCCATCGTTGATGCGGAAAAGCAGGTGGAGATGCTGACCAGTTACCGGGACCGCCTGCTGGAACTGGAGAAGCGTTCCGCCGACAACATCGATTCACTGATCAAAATCGCCTCGCAACTGGCGCAAACTCAGGCGGAACTGGAGCAGGCAATGGGCGATAACGCCTATCTGCTGCAGCGGGTGAACATGGATATCCTCAACATCTCCTTCGACGCGGAGCACAATGAGTCATTCTGGAACCCTATCAGTCGCTCGCTGTCTTCATTCTCGGAAGACCTGTCGGAAGCCATCTCGGAAGTTATCACCGCATGCGCCTACCTGCTGCCATGGCTGGTGATGCTGAGCCTTCTGTTCTTCCCTCTGCGGTTTATCTGGCGCAAGTTGCGTCGGCGTTAACTGGGCGGAGAAATAGCGTTCCTTTCAATTTTGGCGCTCTTTATTGCAAGAGCGCCTACTCCAAATCCCCTGTCGGAATACGCCGGTATTTACTCCATTCGGGTGATCGTTTGGGAACGATTCCCATCCTAGACTCGGGCGACAACCTGAAAAAACGAGTAAAGGAAGCGGACCATGATGCCTGATACATTTCGAATCGCGCCTTTGGCGGCGCGGGTGATTCTTCTCTCTGGATTAGCCTTGAGCGCGCAGACGGCGCTCGCCGGTTGCGCGGACTCGACGGCGAAAACAACCATCGCTGCGGCGGATGCGGTTTGTCAGGAATCTCTGGCGCAGCAGGCGCAGGCGGCGCGGCCTTTTCCTCAGGCGCTTGAGTTCGCCGGCAAAATCAAACCGGATCATGTGTCTCAGGCGCAAATGAACGCCAAGGTCGCCCAGTTCTACGATTATTGGAAAAGCGCTTACGTGAAACCGTCCAACGGCAATACGCCCGGCGGCGGCTATTACGTCAACATGAAAGGCACCGGCGGCGACGGTAATGAGATCACCACCTCGGAGGCTCATGGCTACGGCATGATGCTGTTTGCTCTCATGGCTGGACATGACAGCGAGGCGAAGCAGTACTTTGACGGCATGTACAACATGTACGACAAGCATCGCTCCACGCTCAACAATCATTTGATGTCATGGGTCATCGACGCCAGCGAAAACACGAGCAAGGATTCCGATTCCGCCTCCGACGGTGATATGGACATCGCCTACGCGCTGCTGCTGGCGCATTATCAGTGGGGCTCCGATGGCGCCATCAATTACCTGCAACAGGCGAAGCGCATCATTAATAACGGTCTGAAAGGCGATGACGTGCACCGTTCTTCCAAGCGCACCATGCTGGGAGATTGGGATGACGACCAGTGGACTACCCGCTCCTCCGACTGGATGACGGATCACATGCACGCCTATCAGAAGGCCACCGGCGACGCATTCTGGGGCGAGGCGGCGGACACCGCCTATGGCGTCATCGACAAGATGACCCAAAACCACGCCAGCGCCACCGGATTGATGTCGGACTTTGTTATCGACAGCAATCCCCGGCCGGCGCCGCCAAACTTCCTGGAGGCGGACACGGACGACGACTTCTCCTGGAACGCCTGTCGCTATCCTTTGCGTATCGCCATTGATGCCGCGCATTTCGGCGACGCGCGCGCCAGCGCCGCCATGAGCAAACTGATGCAATGGGCGGTAAACGCTACAGGCGGCGATCCCGGCGGCGTCATGGCCGGCTACAAGCTTAATGGCGAGCCTTTAGTGGGCTATTCCGCCATGGCGTTCACCGCGCCAATGGTGGCGGCGGCTTCAGTCACTGGGCATCAGAGCTTCCTCAATCAGGGTTGGGATCTGATCAGCGGCAATCGCTCTGACTATTACTCCGACTCTATCAATCTGCTGTCCATGCTGTTTATCTCCGGCAACTGGTGGTCGCCGGTAGAGGGCGGCGGTGATGACGGTGGCGATAATGGTGGGGACGATGGCGGCGATGACGGAGATGGTGGCGACAACGGAGGGGATGATGGCGGCGACGGTGGCGATCAGGACAACCCTGCGCAAACCACTTTGCGTAAGACTGATGACTGGGGCGATGGCTACTGCGCAGATGTACGCGTCCTCAACGCCAGCGATAGCGATCTGGTCTGGTCCGTGTCCGTTCCCATCGAAGGACAGGTCTACACCGCCTGGAGCGCGAACTGGAGCCAGCAAGGCAATGCGCTGAACGCTTCCGGGGTGCACTGGAACCGGGAGTTGGGGCCACGGGAAAGCACGGAGTTTGGTTTCTGCGCCAATCGCTGAGCGATCACCCGGAGGCTATAGCGGCGGAAGCATATCCACTTCCGCCTGCGCCAGCTCCTGATGCGGCTTGACGGTGTCAATGCACAGGGTCACGTCGCCGGGGGTGAGGTAGGGCTCCAGAATCGGCGCCATGCCGCGTAATACCTGCACAGGCAGCGCGGAGGTGAAATGGAAGTCGCTGGAGGCTTTGCCCGGCACATAGGCGGTAAGCGTGCCGAAATGGTTGTTTCCCAGATAGAACACAAAGGTGGCGGTGCGATTGAGCGCCGTGCCGCCGCTGCGACGCCCGTTATCGGAGATATTGAAGATACGGTTGTCGCCGGTGCCGGTCTTGCCGCCCAACGCCAGCATGCGTCCATCGGGCAGTACGAAACCGCCTTGCAGGCGCCGCGCCGTGCCAGCCTCAACCACGTCTGACAACGCGTCTCGCAATGCCGCCGCCACATACGGGTCCATGACCCGGTCGGCTGTGGTGCGATAGTGCCGCAATTTCACTTCATAAGGCGTCTCTGCAGCGAAATGCAACTGATCCAGGCGGAAGGTGGGCAGGCGCAGGCCATCGTTGAGGATGATGCCCATCAACTCCGCCAGGGCGGCGGGACGGTCGCCGGAACTGCCCAGAGCGGAAGCCAGCGAGGGCACCAGATGGTCGAACGGATAGCCCAGACGACGCCAGCGCTGATGCAGGTTGGCGAAAGCCTCTACTTCGAGCATGGTGCGGATACGGGAGTCCTGCGCATTCTTGGCGCGGGTGCGGAACAGCCAGCCGTACACTTCCTGGCGACGCTCGCGACTGGCCGCGGAGAGTTCAGCGAACTCCGCCTGCGGATGTTTCTGTAAATACGCTAGCAACCACAACTCCAACGGATGCGCTTCGGCGATATAGGCTTGATCCGGCAGGCTGAAAGCGCCGGGGGCATAACGTACGAACAATTCCTCCATGCGTTCATCGCTGATTCTGTCATGGGGCAGTCGCTGCGCCAGAAAAGTCTCGAAGGTGCGCAGATCCGAATAGGGGAAGATATAGCGATGCGCCGCCGCCAGCCGCACTGGATTCAGGCGCAGACGGTCCAGAAATATATCCAGTTGCTCTTCGCTGCTTTTACCTTGATAGGCGCTCCAGAAACGTTGCAGGAAGATCAGCCCCTCGCGGTCGGCGAAGCGCGCCAGATATTCATGGCGACGGGGATCGTCGGGGTCTCCCAGTAATTGCCGGCTGTCCTGCTGGTTGGCGTTGATCTCATGGCGCACCAGATCCTGCAACAGGCGCACGAAGGGCAGGTTGATGGACTCGCGCAGGGACTCTCGCACGGTGGGAAAGCGATGATTGTCCTGACTGCTGAAATTGCGGAAGGTATGAACCCCGCCGCCTGTGAAGAATATCTCTTCTGGATTGGCGGAATAACGTCTGTCCAGCGCCGCCTGCAGCATGGGCGGCAGGGATTTGTCCTCCGCCTGGATCAGATACTCCAGCGCCCAGGCGGTGATGGGATCATGTGACGTCTTGGCGGTGTGACGCAGGACTTCTTCGTCCTCGGCGGCGTAAGTCAGGTGCAACGTGGCGATCAGTTCCAGATAGCTGGCCAGCACCCGCAGTTTGGCGGTGGAGCCCAGCTCCAGCTTGCTGCCCTCGTTGATGTCGAAGGGCTGTCCGGTGTTGTCGGTCTGCACCCGCACCCGGTTACCGGTGGCGGAGCGCTCGAACAGGGTGAAGCTGTAATACACCTCTCGCGCCTGGCCCTCGGACAGTAAACGCGGCCCTACCAGTCCAGTGGCTTTGGCGAATTCAGGGTCGCTCAGGCCGCGCAAATAGGCGGACACCTGACGTTGCAGGCTGCCCTGCAGGGTAGAGGAGGCAGTCAGATCGGTGCGATCCAGGTCGTACAGGGACAAATTGAACATCCGCGCCAGACGCAGGCGCGCCACATTGACGCCTTTGTCCGCATCCACCGGCGTCACTACGCGGGCTTCCGTAAAATCACGATAGTGCGTGCGTTGCCCCAGGGCGGCGTCCCGCAACGGCGCGCCGATCTCGCCGCCATTGGCCATCAGGCGCAGATAGCTGTCAGTGAGATTCTCCAGGTCGGCGCGGCCTTGCATCAGATAATAGGAAGGGCGTCGATGTGCGATCATCAGGGACAATATGCGGCGCAGCGTCTGAGCCTGCTTTTCCAGCAGCTCGCCTTCCGCGCCGTTCATGTTGAGCAGATGGTTAGCCTCAATAAAGTCCGCCCCGAACCAGACCCACAAACCATCGCCGACGCCGTGTACTTCGCCTTGACCGGGCGCGGCGGCCAGCGGGACCGTATTAAGGTAGGACAGCACCAGATCCTTGCGCGCGGACAGCGTTTCCGGCCCGGCCTGATAGGCACGCACGCTGGCGGACAGCATTTGCAGCAGCTTGTCGCGGGGTGAGGAAGTCAGCCCTTCGGCGGAATGGCGATACTTTTCCATTTGCGTGGCCAGGGTACTGCCGCCCATAGAGGCGAAATCTCCGCCTAACGTGTTGCCGATGCGCACAACGGCGGCCTTGCTGAAGCGCCCCCAGTCCACCGCGGGATTAATCAGCGGGTGTTCCGTATCCAGCAGGTTACGGTTCTCAATAAACAGCAACGTGCTCGCCACCAGCGGCGGCACGGATTCAAAGTCGTCATAAATCCGCTGTGGGTAACGGTTGCGGTACATCACGTCCCCGCGACAGTCGAGTATATCCAGTCCAGCCTGTGACTTCTCCCGATAGGGTGGGAACAGGCCGTGGGAGGTGTACTCCATCAAGGCGGGAGAGAAACTGGCTTGGGATTTAACTTCCCAGCTTTGTTGATTCAGTTGCTGCAGAAAATCCGGCAGAGCGACATACCCCAAGCGCTTATCAAACGGTCCCTGCTCCGGATAGCGCACCGCCTCCGCAGGCCCCGCAGTAAGGCTGTAGTTCAGTTGACCGGCGTAGCGCGAAAACAACCGCGCCTGAAAACGAGAAGTGTGACTTTCAAAGTAAAAAAGGAGGGTTCCCACGACCAGAATAAGCGCGGTAATGCGCAACAACACCCTCTTCAACCCCGCCCCTTGCTCATTTTCGACAAAAGAGGGCAGAGAATCCGGCTGGGATTCGGAATCAGGCCTGTTAGGCCAATTTTGGCGGGCTTTAAATATCGTAAACATAATTAAATCAATCACTTATGGATAATACTGCTGTTCAATAAATGATCAATATGATTTATTATGTCCACAAAGTGTCCACAGCCGCAAGCGGTGTCCACGGGATGCTGGCTGCGGCTTCCTCCTTAAACTTGGCTCCCCCGTACTTCAAAACATAGCTGAAAGTTTCAATTTAGGAAAATCGTTAGCTCTCACATGCTCGCCAGTGGCGGGCCTTCCCTCGGCTATCCAGTTTCATGGCGAAAAGCTTTTCTCGAAACCCGCAGGCGTGGGGAGGAGTGAACTTCAGCTTCCATGACGGCAGTAGGCTGTAGTGAGTCAATAGCGTGGATTACCCAAGGGTGAAGAAGCTTTGGTGTCTGTTCATCGTTAAAATGGACAAGGGGGAATAACTTCTTTCAAGATCATGTAGCTGGATTATCAAAAAATACATACCACAGATTATTTTTCCTACTTTCGGACAACCATACTTTTTTGGGTTTATATTCAAGAAGGCGATTAATTTCCCTCGTCAAGCTTGTCAGCTCAGAATTGTTTGGCCCATCATTTGAATAGAATTGGCACCAATTCAAAAATCCATAAAGCCAAGCAACCAACTTCATAGATGAGTCCCATTTACTCCAGTTAATGCTGGGTGAAAGAGGCCTTCTAATATCTCTCTCAACCTTCTTAAGCCTTTTAGCTAGTCTATTTATAGCTTCAGACTGCGCTTTAAGAGGGCTAATAGAAAACAACTGAGCTGCAATATCTGTCATCATTACATCCTCTTTTGACAGATAACTGGAAAGTTCAAATAATTTGCTAAGCCTACCTTCCAACTCTGTAATCCATATAGATAAAAAAACTTTCTTGCTATCTGCATATCGCTCGACTAATGGGCATAATACTTTCTCGGGAAACCAAGATGAAATATAGCCAAGTTCTCTCATCCTGCCTCTCATTGAATCAACGATATGTGTAACATCATCGTCTGTTGGGTATTTAGAAATTGCTGTGTTTATAAGGTACTCTATAATATCTTTAGCCCACTCAGGATCGCTCCCACCATGTAAGTTTCTATTTAGTAACCAACCAATAAATTGGATCTGAGTTTTTTTGTCAACTCTATCTATAATCGACAAAAAAACAGCGGCGTCTTGAGTTTCATTCAACTTAATTTCGATATAAGAAAAAGCAATAAATTTCAACACAGGGAGTTCACTTGAAATCAATATTTCCATCTGGAATTTAGTACTTTTACGGTGACAAGAAGTTGATATCTCAGATATACAATGAGCTATCAAATCTAACTTTTTACGAGTTTTTTTAGATGACAAAGAAGGAATTAAATCATTCTCTAAAAGAGCTATAAACTTTTCCGTTTCGTACTGATACAAAATTTTAATTGCATAGTAATCACCCCAGCTTAATCCATCTATCTTATAATATTGTATGAATCCGTCCCTATCTATATCAATCAGATTTCTCAGAAGCACATCCAACGAGGCTTCAAAGTAAGAATATGTTCCTGGCATTGTCATACTATTGGAAACTATCTCGGCCGCATTTTTGAACCTTCCATCTAAATAAATAAATATTTTATCTAGTGCCTTTTGGCTAAAAGCAGCGTCAGCAGAAAAAAAGCTCCCAGTATCCGTATTAGCTATTAGTAGCGAAAGATCATCCCAGCATGAAAACAGCTCTGCGTCCTCTACGGCTTCCAAAGCGGCAGAAACATTTTCACAAGATATCGATTTATTTATTTCTTTGCTTTTCTTTTTTTTTTCATCAAGCGACAGACTACTCTTTTTCTTCAAATAGTCCCTTGAACAGAATGCCAAAGTTAAACTACCTTCACCGGCTAAAACACCTTCAATGTACCTATTAACATGAGGAATAATCTCGCCATCTATTGATGTTACCAATAGAGGGAAATTTTCATTTGCCTTTTGAATTGAGTTTGACAATGAAAACCCTTTCTTTATTCGACCTTTCTTATCTGCAATTAACAAGTATCTGTCATGTATTTCCGAAACCTTATACACCTTTATGCAACTACTTGATAATATATCTTTCATCGCTTCAACTGAGATTTTTATTTTGTCAATATTTTTATTTTTATTGCTTGTTAATATTACTACATTTGAACCATTATCCGCATAGCGAGCAATAAGATCGACTCCAACGCTTTCAAAATACGGATCAAATATTATAAAGTCATCGCCAGCGTGTTTATTGAACAGAGATTTCCACCATTCGACAAATTCCAACCTGCCTTCACCTTCTGTATGGTGAGGAAAAAACTTTCCCTCTGTTTTTTCAGGAAACTCACGCGCTACCAGTCTCTCTATTTTTCGTTGTTCGTTAACCCATAGATCCGGATCGCGAGTGCTAATAGTTGAGGTTTGTCGCCTGCTGCATTTTGTGACTGATTGTGCTGCTTTAACTCTATCATTTCCGTCATTAAGTTTTGTCAGCTTTGTCAGCCATGAGTTCTCAATAACCCCTGAGAAGTATACAGGACTCACACTTAATGATATTTCTCTGATGAAATTATATTTTTGACTAAATATCAAAAAACATTCATTACAATCTCTCTTCTGCCCAAAAAGTTCAATTACTCGACCGTCAACAGATTTCTTCCAGTCTTGATTTATTCTCACATTAAAGGATATTTTATTTTCGTTATGGTATTCATTGGCAATGATATTTGCCTGGAAAGCTTGATTGTTATTTATATGCTCCACTTTTAGCACGTAAGAGATAAATTCTTCATGTCTATCAGGGTGATAATTTATTTTTACGCCATTCTGGCTATCAATAATTTCTAATTTTGAGCGACAATATTCATCGATGGTAGGGAATGACAGTATTTCGAGATCACCTATTCTAGGAGCATCTTTTTTAGATAGGTCAAGCCCAGTATCTAATTTTATTTCACTAGAAATGTAACGATACAATTCATCCAAGACTCTACCATCAGATTGAATAAATGTTTCTTTCTGCAAAGAAATGATTGAAGCACTATTTGCTCCCGCCCCCGAATAAGGGCTAAACAGCCCTCTGTGCTCATAATTATCGCGGGACGGAAGATAGGTAACTGGCTTGAGAACTTTACACTCGTCTAGCTTTAGATTTCCAAACCGCTCTCTAAAGACTTTTTTCATGGCTATTTCTGAACGATTGCTTGCCTCTTCAATTGAGCTTCCGCTATACATTAGTCCGAGAAAAGATTTTATCTCTTTTGCATTTAGATAAGAACTAAGACAAATGACCTGTACTTCTTCTCCCGAAATATTTTTAAATTTATCTTCATTAGGTGCACTCCAAGAATTATTAGAAAAGTGATAAGGAACAACCCAACCATAGACCAACCTGGAAGAGCGATCTTTTTTTTGGAGAACCCAAAGCTGCAAAGCACATTTTGACTCATCATCAAACAAAGGCTTTAATCGATAGTCTTCAAATACAGTATCTATTGTAATATCCATATCAAATTCTACTTGTTATTTTGTATCAGTCATGATGTCCAATTTGTGGCGAAAGCAGTTCTTCTCTATTTTGCACAGAGTAAAATGTTAGCACATGCACCAATACCTGCTTTGGGTATAGGTAATATTTGAGCCTACCGCATTATCCCTATAATTTGACTTTTCAAAGTGCCTGCCCGGCTTGCTTGGCCGCTATGGCTCCCACTACTTGATGGCGTCCCGCTTCCTCCTCCGTGGGTGTGGCTCGCCGTCGTAGCCGCCAACTCCTGAACCACTCCGATTAGATCCGCAATCACCTGCAACACATCCACTCCACCGCCGCCCATGGCGATTGCTGGCGCTTGGATGGTTACGGCGGCGCTGGCTTTTAATTCGATGACTTGCGCCTGAATCTGCCTGGCTGCGCTGGCGATGTCGGTATGGCTTCCCTGAACGTTTATGGTTTTGTTGGCGCTGGTTTGTGTGTCGTTGCCGCTGATCGTCACGGAGCGCGAGCCGCCCACGGTGGCGCTGTCGTCGCCTTGGATCGACGCTTGCCGGTTTCGTGCGACGGCCTGGTTAAGATCGGCGGCGGTGGTCAGGTTCAGGTTATCCGCCGCCGATAAATTGGCGTGCCCGCCGCTCAGCAGCTTTAACGCTCCCAAGGCTTCTACCGTCTTCACGCCGCCGACATATTCCGCGCCATGTTCGCTGACCTCGGTCAGGCTGTCCTGGTAACGTTCTTGATTGTCCTGGGCGTCCACGCGCCGACGGGCGCTTTTATCGGTTATGTCTCCGGGCGTTTCGCGCAACCAGTCGCCTTTGGCGCTCACGCGCTGGCGTACCGCTTCGGATTGCTGCCACACCAGGTCACCGGGTTGGATACCTGGCGCGCCTAAGCCCTGTCCCAATACCGTGCGGATAAAGGGCTGATCCGGTAAGCCATAGGCGAACGCCACCTCTACGATGGTCCCCGGTTCCGGGAAACCGAACTGGCCGCGCTCGATGCCGCCATAAGACGCCGGCAATGGCACGCAACGATAAAGGGGAAGTTCCGGATCTTCCTCACCCTGGGGCGTCAGCACGCGAACGTCTACGGCGTAGCGAGGGCGGAAGCGGTCGCAGAGTTCCGGCTTTTGCAGTGGGTCGCTGATCGCCACCACCTTGGCCAGGCGCGGCAAATGTAAATTCCCGCTCAGTTCTGGAAACATCCGCAATACTATCTTTTTAATCTCTTCGTCCACGGCGCAGCGCTCCAGGTTAGATTCATGTGATTGTCGGCCAGGCTTACCTGGGTGACGTAATGGGTTTGGTTCAGCCAAACGCCAGGGCGGAGTTTTGGTGTTGCCGGCAGGCGGGCGCGGTTGGCCACGCCGAAGCCGTTTAATAAGTGGGTCGGGATCTCCACGGGCCGGGTCGCCCAGTAGCTATGAGCCCACCCGCCAACATAAACCGCGCCGTCGCCTTGCTGTTGCCAGATCAGTTGCGGGATGTCGTACACCTCCGCCAAGGCGTCCATGCAGTGATAACCGCCGCCCCATGAATAAAACGCCGGCGCTTTGGTGTTCGCGTAAGACTCCGGCGGCGTCACAAAAATTAGCCCGGTGTCCTGACTGATCGCCGCCAGGGTCTCGTTTAAGGTCACGTGTCGCAGATTAAGCGCTAAGCGTCGGTTTAACGTAGCGGTTAGCTCCCGACAAAATACCCGCTGTTGCTGGTTATCCAGGGGCGTGCAGCTTTCCACGTAACCAATAAAAAACCGCTGCAAGGCGCTGGGGTCATAGCCCATCGCGAACTGGACCACGCCGGACAAGGGGGCGTCCGCCTGCACGGTAAACACCGCCCGCCCAGGACTGAACAACGCCAGGCGCACGTCTTCAGACACCAATTTAAGCGGCGTTCCGCCCACGCTCAGGGATTTATGCAGCTTCATGCCAGCGCCTTGTCTACCTTACTCAGGAACGTTTCAAAGCCGGTCAGGGTTTCCCCTTCGGCGGGCGCGTCTTCCTGGACGGCGATAGTTTCCCCGGTGGCCTGTTGCACCTCCGTCTGGCTCAGGTCGCGGCGCTGTTCGGTCTTCTCCGCCACGCTCAGGTATTCCGCCAGGGTAAAACTGACGCGCCAAGCCTGGCTGGGGGACAGATCCTTGCACACGAACGCTCCCGTGAATTGCACCTGGCGCACGTTCATCGCTCGCGCGGTATCTTCGACAATGTCGTAAACGCGTAGCTTGCCGGCGCCGTCCTCCGCTTCCGCCACTTTCACCAGGTCGGTTAAGTCGCCCGCGTGCTTCTTCAGGATCAGCAGGGACACGGTCAGCGTTTTCGGCTTGATGCCCTTGTTAGCGCGATCCGTGCCGCTGGTCTGGCCGCCCAGGTCCTCCGTCTCGATGCGCAGATTGCCCGTCACCGTTAATTCGGTCCCGGGGACGGTAAAATCGTTGAGTCTCATAATCCGAAAGTCTCTTTTAAAAAGGTCAGCTGGCCCGCGTTGGCAACAAACAACGCCCCCGCCGTCAGCACGTATTCATGCCCGGGCGCGCCTGCTTGTAACTGCGCCGCCACGGCTGACGCATCGCCCTGGGCGTAAAGCGCAAAACCCGTCTGGCCGTTCAGCTGGCCTTTTAATTCGTTGTAGTGGCTTTGCAGTTCTTTTAAGCGTTGGCGCTTTTGTTCAATGACGGCTTGCAGCTCGGCCATTGGGCTTGGCGTTTCCGCCGCATAGCCTTGCGCCGTGGCCAGCTGCGCCCCGACCGCGCGCCCATGCTGCGCCAGGCGCGGGATCTGCACGCCGTCGCGTGCCGTCCAGGGCGGCGTCAGGGGCGCATCCGGTAGCAACCACTTTTCCTGCTCCAGGGTGGCCAGCTGCGCTGCCCGCCGCTGCGCCAGTTGCAGCTCCGGCGCGGGGAATACCGCGTTGAAAGCCGCCAGGCGTTCGGCGAAGCCCGCCAGATCCCGCGCCACGATCAACACGGCCACCGCGTCCAGCTGGCCCCGGGGCCGGCCCGTGTCCTGGGCGTCAGTCAGTTTGGCCGCCAGGCGCGCCGCCGCATTGGGCGCGGACAAGTAGCGATATAAGCCGCTCCCGTCGCCCACGCCTTCCTGAAACGGATGCACACACAACACACGGCCTTCATAACGCATTAACGCCTGGTAGGCCTCCCGCGCCGCTGCGGCCTCGCTGGCCTGCGTCGCCAGGGGATTTGGAGAGTACGCGAGCGATAGCCCATTAATCCGCGTGCTGGCTTCTGCCAGGGACGCGTCCGCGCCGGCCAGGATCGGCGCCGCCAGGGCGACGGCTTGCGCCTCGGTATTTGACGCGCTGAACGCGGTCAGTCGCCAACTCATACCGCCTCGGGCCGAAGGTTCGGCGCGCTGGGTCGGGGTCCATTCGGAAAATCCGCTTGCTGGGGATAGTCGCGCAGGGCGCAGCGATACGCCCGCCAGCGTTGCGCTTGGCCGTCGCTGTCCAGGTCCTCCACTTTGAATAATTCAATGTCCGCGCGCTTCAACTCCAGGTCGCGCCAGGCGCGTTCCGCGCGCTGCTTGTCATCCAGCGCCGCCGCGCTACGGTCAAACGGGCTCAGCGTCGCGGCGCCGGCTTCCACCTCCGCCAGGATCTTCGCTTTAAAGTGCGCCGGGTACGTGGTGCAGTCACACACAAACTCACCGTATTGGTTTTCTAGATAGCGTTTCGTCATCGTGTCTTATTCCTTAATAGCGCGCGTCCAAAATGGCTCTGCCTTGCCTGATCGCCGTGTGTCCGCTGCCGTTGGGTTGCAGGGTGATATAACAGTTTTTATCGGTGACCCCTTCCGCTCTGGCAAAAATGCCGCCCGTGCAAGACAGGTCCAACAGACTGACCGCCGGCGGCACGCGCATGGTCGGATACCACAGGCTACCCACCGTGAAGCGCTCTTCATCGGTGGTCCATCCTTGCAAGTAGGGAATCGTCACCGCGCGGTAATAGCGTTGGCATTGCGCCAGGGCTTCATGCAATGAAATCGGTTCAAATTCGCTGGACGTTTCGCCCAGCTCCAGCTGCATCGCATGCAGGCGCAGCTGGTTGTTGACCTTGGCCGCAAATCCATAATGGGTGTCGTCCTCGATATGCACGGACACGCTAATCCCGACGCCGGTTCTCTCCGTGCTTAAGTGGTGGTCCGCAAACTCAAAGGCGACCTCCACCTCTTGAAAGGGAAAGGTAGCGCCGCCAGTGACGGCCAGGGCCTTCCAGCCCAGCAGCAGGCTGGTGTCGTGGTTATGCACCGCCACGCCCAGTTTGCCGGTGTAATTGGCGCAGAAGCGCACTTTAAACACCGCTTTGATGTTGCTGGATTTGCCCAGACGGGTGATCGGCTGCAAGGTGGACGCCTCAATGAACTGCACCACGCTCACCAGCGAATTACGGGTGGACGCGGCGGTACAGGTCAACGCCATGCCGAGCTTGTTGTCCAGCAAGTGTGCGTTCAGCTCGCCGTTGAATTTATTGGCGCGATGCAGCCGCCAGCCATCGGCCAGATAGGTTAAGTGGCCGGGACTGACCACGGCGGGGCCGGTTTGCCACACGGAAAAATAGGGATTGATCAGCAAGTTTTTGCGCCCGGAAATCAGCGTCGTGAATTGCTCCTTGCGCAGGTAATTCGGATGCGGGTCCGCCTGGGCCATATGCGCGCCCATAAAGCCCTGCACCACTTGCGCCGCGACCTGTTTCCCTTTGTCCGTGTCCAGGTATTGCGCATGCGGATCGGCGTCCGCTGTGTGCGCCGCCAAGGCCGACTTGGCCACCTCGCCGGCGACGCTACGCCCCTGGCCATCGGTCAGGTATTGCGGATGTGGGTCAGAGTTGGCCTTATGCGCTTTCAGGGCGTCCTTGATCGCGGCGACCGCCAGCGGACGGAGATCTGTAATAACGCCATCTATGGCGATATCCGCCAGCTTCGCCACATAGTGACGCACGCCGTTGGCGTCGGGGCCGCCTTCGGCCTGCTCTGCGACAATCACCTGCAAGCGTGCCTCTACGCCGCTCACGTCGCCCACCAGGGCCGCGTCCACCCAAATACTGGCGGGCCGCGCGGTGACCGTGACGGCTAAGGGCTCGGTCAGCTCGATGCGCACGCCGCCCACATAGCCGACTCCGGGCTGCAATGCGAAGCGCCCACCCGCGCGCACCACTTTAAACCCGTCTTGAATGAAGGTGGCGGCGCCGTAAAAATCCTGATTGCTCAGGCGCTCGCGCTCATCGATGCCCAACAGACGCGCGGTGAAATCAATCTGCCAGGTGTCGGCGCTCACTGTTATGTCCGTCAGCGACTGCGCGCCGTTGAACTCCAGCATAAAGTTGCGGGTGATCGCGTTGCCGGTGACGCCGCCCTGGGTTTTGCGTTTCTGTTGCAGGGGCACATGGGCGATGGCCACCACCGTATTGTCGTCAGTAGTGGACACCAGACCGATCCAGTTAAACGCAAAGTCGCCCTGGGTGCTGTCCAAAATGAGCGAGTACACCACCAGGTTAGGATTGACGTAGCCCACTTGGGTGACGCCGCCGCTAAACACCTGGTGGCTGGCGTCGGGTAAACCTTCGTTACGGTCAATAGGCGCGACGGGGTCCAGTCCCGGCACGTTGGCCAGTACAAAACCGTCGATAGTCAGCGGCGCGCCCGCCGCTTGTTTCTGGGCGATCAGCCGTTCCCCGGCGAGGGTGATCACAGGCATGGTAAAAACTCCTTTAAAGTCGTGCGACTAACTGTTGTGAATCGTGGTTAGGCTCCGCCAGGCGTAAGGACAGGCGGAGACTATTCGGCAAGATCGCCGTCAGGGTTTGCTGGTCCCAGTCAAATTCCCCCACGCGCACGTCGAACGTAACCGGGGTAATCAAGGCGAACTCATAGCGGCGACAGGTGCGCCCGTACATTTGCAGGATGATGCGCAATAGCTCCGGGTTGTCGCTCAGCTGGTTATCGGACAGACGCAAGATGATCACGTCCCAATCCCGCCCCGGGGCGCGTTCTTCGATCTCCACATAGCCCACCCCCAAACGCAGCATGATGCGCTTGAAGCCAGCCACGCTGCCGGCGTCCACCGCATTGGCGTAGGCGTACTTCACCCGCAGCCGGTAGAGGCGTTCCGGCTCGCCAGCAAAGCGCGCGATATTGCGTTGCCAGGCCAGCAGATTGAGCACGCCCAGGGCGCAGGTTTCCGCGTCGATCTGACGCAGCGGCCAGCGCAACCAGTGTTCGACGCGCTCCCAGTAACGACGGGCGGCGCGGGCCAGCTTGGCCAGCTGCTCCCCGCCGAGCCAAAACGGCAATTTAATTTCGATCATGGCAAGGTCACCGTTAGCGACTTCAGCCGGGGAATATCCATCCGGCTGGTGATATCGCCAGTTTTAAAATCAATGGACGCCAGCGCCGGAAACGTCGTGTGTAACTCCTGCGCCAGGCGGCTGAAGGAAAACCGGCTAAACGGAAAGGTCCGCGTGGGTTGGTAGTCCTGGTTCTCCCGAAACGCCGCCCGGATAAACTGCGTCACCGATTGCCTTAACTGCTCCCGCGCGTCCGCATCCAGGGCGCTGTCCGCCCATAGATCGGCGCTGACGTCGTGCTGGGTTTCCGGCATGGCGAACACCTGCAGGTCATCGCCGTGTCCGTGGTTGCCCTCGTCGGATATCCGCGCCTGGATGCGCGCCAAAAAGGGCGCGTCCGGGGTTCCGGTTTCAAACAAGATAAAGGCGTTGGCTGTCCCGGGACCGCGCGGCGCCTCATGCTCAAAAAACACGTTGTCCACGCTGACGCCGTCGAAACTGGCGATAATCGCCGTATACACTGCGTCGGTGTGCCATTGGTTCACCGCGCTGAACTGGTTGCGCACTCGTAGACGTAACGCGTCGTCGGTTTCCCGATCCGCGCCAGGCTGCAACAGCCAGTTGTCCAGGTTGGTGACGGTCACCCCGGGGATGGGGCTCGGCGTCACCGCGTAATAACCCGCCGCCAGGTTGTAACCGCTGCCGGTGTCCGCCGCTTCCACCTCCACCAGCAAGTGGGCTTCGCCGTCTCTAAAGCGCTGCGCCCGGGTGGTCTGTAATCGGTAAATGCGCCCGTTAATGCTGGCGCTCTGTATCCAGGTTCCCGCCGCGATTTCCAGTTCTCCGGAGAGATCGCCCCGGGTGAACTGCACACGTCCGCGCGCCTTGGCCGCCTGCTTGCGCTCCACCGCCACGCCCCAGGCCAGAAGATCCAGGGCGGAGCCGCTGGCCGTCTTCACAAACATTTGCGGCAGCACGCCGGTTATCAGCAGATCCACCAGCCATAGCACGGGCTTGGTCACCAGCGCCGACACGATGCGCCACCAGGGCGAATACTCGCTGTTGTTGCTGAACGCCACGCCCTGGGCGGCGACTTCGTTTTCCCAGACGGTTTTTAGTTCCGCCTCGGTGGTCGGAATGCCGGCCTCTTTGACCAGGCGCGCAAAGTCCGCGTGGTGATCGTTCATAGGTAAAACTCGATGTGTCCGTATTTCAGGGTTTTGGCGGTGATATACACCGTTTCCGGGTCCGTGCGCGTGACCTTCGCCGTGCCCGGTTTGATGCGTGCGTCGTTCTCCACCCGGGTTTCGATGCGGCTCAGGTTCAACGCCACTTTTTCCGGGTTGCGTTCGCCGATCAGCTCCACCAGCAGGCCGCTGTCGCGGATCATGTGTTTGATATCCTGGGCGATGGAGGCGCGCCCGCTGATCTCCTGCGGCACGCCGATAGCGTCCAGGCTGATATCGTTGTTAACGATGTGCAGGTCTATAAAGTCCGCCATAGTCACCCCGCCGCCATGCTCAGTTCATCCGCCAGCATGAAGCCGTTTACCGGCCCGTTGGCGTTCACCTCCAGTTTCTCCACCGTCACGCCCCGGTTGGTCGTGGTGTTGGCGTTACTGACTTGCTGCAGAAATCCCCCGGGGGGTGTCTGGTTCACCCGGCCTTCGTCCAGCGCCGGCGCAAAGCGCTGGATGCTTTCCCGCTCCTGGCGCACTTTTTCCGATAGCTGGATCTCGCCGCCATCGCCGAGGTCGATCCCGGGAATGGCGTTGATTTTGTCTATCAACCAATCCACCCCGGCGCCGATCACGGCGAACGGGTCCAGCTGCGCCAGCCAGTCGGAAAACTGCGCCCACCAGTCGGGGATCTTTCCAAAGGAATCAATCACCCAACCCGCCAGATCCGCCGCCGCCAGCAGCGGGGCGAATACCGCGCTTAAAAAGGCGTTGTCCTCGATCAGGCTGCGTAAGCCGGTCCACTTTTCCACGATCCAGCCCAGGGCGGCGGACGCCGCCGCGCTAACCTCGTCCCAATAGATCACCAGGGCGGCCAGCGCTGCGATCAGCGCCACCACACCCAACACGATCCAGATAATAGGGTTGGCCAGCAGCGCGGTGGAAAACGCCCAGGTCGCCGCCGCGCCGGTCAGCAAGGCCGCCCGCATGGCGGTAAACGCGCCCGCCGCCAGATAGGTTCCGATCTGCAACAGGAACAGCGCCGCGCGCCCGGCGCTGACCGCCAGGGACCAGGCGCGCATGGCTCCCGCTCCCAGCAAAAGCACCGCGTGCCAGCCCGCCAGGACCAGCTGGGCGACGCCGGCGACCAGGGCGAAGGCGGAGGCCGCCGCCACTAAACCGATCACGGTTAAGGTGGCGATCGCTACCAGGCGGGTGAGGTTCGGAAACAAGCGGGTCCAGCGCGTCAGGGTGTCCGCGCCGGCGGTCAACCGATCTAACAGCGGTTGCAGCAAAGGCAGGAACGCCCGCCCCAGGCTGACCTTGACCGCATTCACGCCCGCCGCCCAGCGCTGCCAGGGATCTATCATGGCCTCGGCCATGGTTCGCGCTTTGTCCATGCCGGTCTGCGCTCCCAGCTGGTCGATGGCGCCCGCCAGCCCCTGGGTGTTCTGCATCAGCAGCTTGACCAGGCCGACCGCTTCCGTGGAGCCAAAGGCCTGTTTCAATAGATCCGCTTTGGCCACCGTGTCGATGTCGCCAAACTTGCCTTGAATGCGGGTCAGGATCTCCACCATCGGTAGCAAGCGGCCTTCGCTATCCGTGAACGCCAGGCCCAGGGCTTTCTGGGCGTTGCCGACGCCGGCTAAGAACGCCTTGTATTTGGTGCCGGCTTCGGTCCCGCTCATGGTCGCCTGCAGCGACCCCAACACCGCCATTTGCTCCGCCAGGGTCACGCCCTGGCTTTGCGCTTCCGCGCCCAGGTTGCCAAAGGCCGCCGCCATCTCCGCGCCGGTGGTTTTAAACATCTGCACCGCGCTGGCGGTCTGGCCGGCCAGACGTTGCACCCATTGCGCCTTGCCCATCTGCTCCGCCGTGCGCTGAAACACGCCATACATGGTGCCCATGTAATTCGTGATTGTGGCGCTGTCGGATTTGGTGGCCTTGGCCAGCACGCCGCCGGCCTCGGTAAACGCGGCCAGCTCGCGACCGCTTAGCCCGGCGATGGCGCTTTGAATGTCATAGCTGGAGCGCACGAAATTGTCGGCGGCTTCGCCGTAGCGGATGGAAAAGCGCAAGGCGGTTTCCTCCAACGTGCGCAAGGCCTCGTTGGCCACGCCCAGGCTTTTGACTTCCCCCAACGCGCGATCCATCTCGATGGCCGGCCCCAGCATGCTCTCCAGGGCGACGCCCGCGCCCAGCAAACCCGTAGCGCCGGCGGCCATCTGCACAAAGCCCCGCGTGGCGTGCTGCGTGAGCTTGTCCAGGCTGTGCTGGATCTTTCCGGCGACGCCGCTCGCCCGGTCGATCAGCGACACGCTGAACATTAGCTTTTCGAGTTTGTTGCTCATTCAGTCGTTACCCTTTTAAGGCTTTGGCGATGCCGTTAGCGACGGCGATTTCGTGTTTACTCCAGTAATCACGCTCTAAAAATAACGCCAGTCCCAGGGCGTCCTCGTTGGGCTCCTGCGCGGACAGCCACTTGGCGGCGTAGGCGCGTAACTGGTCGTAGCCGTTGGCGGCGATCTGGTCCGCTATGCGCTGCGCTTTTTTGCCACGATGCCCAGATCCGGGGTGTACTCCTCCAGCACCGCGCCGGCCAGCTGCACCTCCGCGCCAGGTGTTTCTCTGATTAGTTTCACCAGGGCGTCGCGCTGCTCCTGGGCCACGGTCCCGACCAAAAAGTTATGGCTGGGGGCGACCTTGTTCGTGGGCGTCACCGCGTTGACGTACTTGTTGTAAGCCTCGCGCGTCACCTGAAAGCTAAAGTCCTGGTCCAGTACGGTGAGGTCGATCATCTGTTTAGTGGTCATGGTTTTCCCTTTGGTTTTCTAATGCCCGTTTGCGGGCGAGTTCTAAATGCTTTTGCTTGTAACACCAGTTCATCACGAAGGTGGCCACGCCAATCAGCAGGCCGCCGAGCGCCACCCACTGATTGAACGTCAGGCCGGCCACGGTGGTGATCGCCGAGGCCGCATAGTTGGTTACGACGGCTGACTTTTCCGGCACCTTAACCACCTCGCTTAGCCTTAACCGCTTTGACGATCAGAGGGGTGACGTTCTTCACCGCTCGCTCGCCAAATAAAAAGCCCAGCACCAGCACGTTGATGGTGATCAGCGCGGTTTGTTGCTGTTCGTTCAGAGTCCAGGCGCTAAACCACATCCAGTCCAGATACAGGGTGACGAAGCCCCACACCGGGCGCTGACAGCCCCGCAGAAACAACATCAGCGGCCCGAGGATCGGCAGGCGCAACAAGTCTTTGGCGCTGCCTTCCAGTTCTTTGATACGCTCGGTTAACTGCTTTTCCGCCGCCTGGCGCGCTTGCTCCGCCTGGCGTTTTTTCTCCAGTTCCAGGTTTTGCAGCGCCAGCTGCACATTGGCCCGCTGCGCTTCGCTCATGTCCGGCGGAAAGTAATCTTTGACGACCTGGTAAGCTCTGTCCGCCAGGCCGCCGGTCACCACGTCCACCACTTTGCTTAACAGGCTCATCGGTTCACCTCGTCCAACAGGGTGTATGTAAAACGATTGCCGTATAGCCCTGCCGCCTTGCGACATAAGGCCATCAGCACATCAAAGTCGGCGCTGTCCGCAATGACCTGACAGCCCGCGCTCCAGCGGTCCACCTGTTGACTGCTCCCCTGAAGCGTGGCGCGGTGGCAATTAATGCCGAATAGCCCCGTTTCGGTTTCTCCCTGGGCGTCCAGCTGGGCGTTGCGGTTCTTGTCCCGAAACACGGTAATCGGCCCGCGCTGCACTAACGCTTCGTATTTGCCTTGATGTTTGCCCAGCGCCCACACGCCAGCGTATTGGCCGGGTGCGACAATGGCGGTCCCTTTTTCGTTCGCCAGGTGTTCGCGCCAATAAACGCCCGGGTCAGTGGTCGCCGGAAAACTAAAGCAGTGGGTTTGCCCCTGGATCTGAAACGCCACACACAGCAAATCGTTAAAGGTGTTGGCGTGGCGATCCTGGGCGCGCACGCCCACCAGGTTCAGGTTGTAATCGCCGCTTTCAAAAAAACGGTGGCCTTGGTTGCGCACCGCCGCGCGCAGTTGTTCATAGTTGATAGCCATCATCCGCGCCCCCTTTGGCGTATTTGCCGTTGCGCATGTTGGTAGTAGTCTTCGCATTCCACACAGCGGGTGACGCCACCGAGCTGCTGCCGTAGCGGCGGAATGGCGTCCTCGCAGTCGATGCAATATGCGCGGCTGGGTTGGCCCAGGGTGGAGCCGGCCAGCTGCCTGGCTAACGCTTGAGCGTTAAGCTTTTCTTGCAGTTCGGCGGCCTGGTCTAAGATGTCTCGCGCCATGACTTACACCAGCTTTTCCGTTTCCGATGCGTCCACGTAGGGCACGCCGTTGATGCGCACAAAATCCGGGTCCGTCACGTCGTAAGCCAGTTTGTGGGTCAGCTGCTCGCCGCCGCTGGCTTTGGCGTTCAAGAGATCCGAAATTCTTAACTTGCAGCCGAACGCTTCTATGCGCAGTTCCCCGCCGCTGGTGGCGCCGTTAAACACCTGGTCGAAGGGCTCCAGGGCGCGGAAGCTGCCGGCGGCCTTGGCCGCGTCTAAAATGGTTTGCAGGTTGGTGGTGTCCACCGTGATATCGCCCGAGGCGCCGACTTCGCCGTCTACGTATCCGTTAGGAATGCCGCGCGTTTTGGTCACCGCCGTGGCGTCCTCAATGCTTAAAGTGACTTCCTCCACATGCACCAGCATGTCGCCGATCATCACGTCTATGTCTTTGCCGGAGAGGCGCTTTTGACTCATGGTTGTTCCTCCGTGTCCTTAGTGGGACAGATCCAAAATGATGTTGGCGGTAATGTCCTTCGGGCAGTTGTACGGCTGTACTTTCAAGTACACCTCCACCCGGGTTTTGGTTGGCCACACGATTTCGATGCTGTCGTCCTTGGGGCTTTTGATCTCCCCGGGAAAATGTTCGCCCGCAAAAACGACGCTTTTGCTCATCTCGCGCAGCGGACGCATGAAATAGGTTTTGTTGGCGGCGATGCTCACGGGCGTGGAATTCAGCGAGCGGTTCGCCACCCGGGCGATGGCCAGAATACGAATGGCGCGCGCGGCCTTGTCCACGACGCGCAGGTTTTCAATCACCTGGTAGTCGCCCGCCGGCACGTCCAACAGGTTGCAGTCGCCCCAGTACGTCCCCGGGTAATCCGGGTAACGCTGCACGCAGGACAGGCGGTTGGCGTCCAGGGTCGCCAGGGKGGCGTCCGGCAACTCCACGCCGTCGCGATCCACGGGGGCGTCCCCCAGGCCCAACACGGAGCCTGTGGCGACGCGCATCGGGCTATCGGCGATACTCACCGCCCGGTTACACAAGCGCCCCACCAGCACGCCTAAGTCGTTGCCGTGCAGTTGGGGAATCACCGCCACCCGGGGACAGGCCGCGCCGTGGGTGATCGCCGCCTGGGCCGCCTCGTAATCGCTCCAGCTTTGCGTTTCAGAGTCCACGCCGGCGCTGGCGGTCAGTACAATGACGCGCCGGCCGATGGTGGTGCGGATCAATTCCGCCTTGGTCTGCATCGCCTCGATGGCGGCGGCGTCCGCCGCCGGCGAACACAAGGCCACCAGTTCCGGCGATACGGTCAACATGGCCTGCTCCAGGGCGGTTTCCCAGGGATCGCCGCTGTTAATCGGCGCCGCGTAGGCTTGCCAGTTTTCGCCGCCATTGGCCTTGGCCGCCGCGACGTTGGTTTTTAGGGCGCTGTCGTCCGCGCCCAGGATCTCGTCCAGGTTGCTTTGGGTGTTTAGCGATAGCACCCGCCCCAGGTTCTTAGCGCCTACGCCGATAAACAGCGCCTTGCGCTCCACCTCGGGAAAGTTCCCTTGCGAGAGGTTCAAGTTATTGATGGTGACCTTGCCTTGCGCCATGGTTAACCCTTCGTTGCCTGCTTGAATGTCTGTTCAAAAATGCGATCAATGAACGCGTCGATGTCGTGCTGCGTCGCCCCTAAAAAGCTGCGCGCCGGTAGGGGAATCAACCAGCGCCCCTGGCGCGGTTTATCGGTCAGCGCGCGCAGCACGGCGCCGGCCTGGCCGAAAGTCAGGTTCTGCGTGACCCACTTCAGCGTGGGCCGTTTGCGTCCGCGTCCCTGGCCGCGCGGGATGGTGAATCCGGCTTCGCGCAACTGCCTGGCCTGGCCCCGGGTCGCCGGGGCGGCGTAGTCGGGTTGGCCGTGGCGCTGTTGCATGCGGGCGCGGGTCATCACTTCCGTGACGCCCTCTTGCTGCGCTCGCGCGATGCGTCCGACCAGGGTGTTTTTAAAGGTGATCGTCACCCGGTCCGCGCCTGGGAACACCGCCAGGCGTTTGCTAAGGCCGCGCAGCATTTTTTTATTGCCCTGTTTGCGCGCCTCCCAGGGTTTACCGTCCAGGCCGGTCTGGCTGCGCAGGCGCTTGCGTGACTGGGTCCGCACCTGGCGCCCGATCTGTCCCAGAATGCGCTTACGCTTGGCCGCCGGCAGTTTCAAAAGGGCCAGCTGGCGCTTTAATTTCAGGTGGCCGCCGACCTCAAGCTTTACGGACATAAGGCGCATCCGTGGGCAAAGCTTTATCGTCGCCGACGCCGACCGCGTCCGGCTCGTACACCGGGACGGTTTCCACCCGCCAGCGTGCGCCGCCAAACTGGATCGCGCCGGCGGCGTCCGCGACCAGGTCGAGGTTTTCGTAAAAGCCGATGCGAATTTCTATGTCGGCGGTATCGTCGCCGTTCACGTCCACATCAATATCGGGATGACCCAGGCCGTCACGGTCCCGCTCGGGGTCGTGGTCCATGAGCCAGGTCACCACATGGGCGATCAGCAGTTGCGGCGGGCCGCTGTAACGCTCCACCACCAGCACCGCGTCATATTTCAGCCGGCACACGCGCACCCCAGCGCCCAGGCGTTTGTCCGCCGCCTCCAGGGTTCCGTTTTCCATCCAGCTGTCCCACTGTTCCGCCGGCGCCAGCTCCTGGGCCAGCAGAAAGCGGGTCAGGTCGCGCAGCTTCGCCAACGCCATTACAGCAACTCCGCCGTGATACCCGTGGCCGCCCCCAGCAGACGCCGCAGCGCGCGCACGCTGTCGCTTAGCAAATGCTGCTCGGTCTCGTCCGACTCTTTCGCCAGGTTCTCCGCCTGCGCCCGCCGGTTCATGGTGGCGAAGGCGTTCAGCAGCGACGCTTTGGCGCGGCAGGACACGGCGCGCAGGTAGTACAGGACCAGTACGTTGTGACCGTCCAGCTGCTCCGCGCCGACCGCATCCAAGGTTTTAAAGCCGCCGCCGAGCCATTCCGCCTTACGCATCGCCAGGCTGAAATTAATGTCCAGCATGGCCTGGCGCATATGGGCCGCGACCATGTCCCCGTGGTACTCCGCCGGGATGCGGTAAACCCGTTGGAACTCCGCCAGGGACAGGTCCGGGAAAAAGCCGTCATTGGTCAGCGTCGCCTCTAAAACGGCGTTGCTTTTACCGCTGAAACTCATGGTCGCAGCCTCCGAATAAGAAGGCGGCGCGCACTGGGTTTAGCTGACGCGGCGCGAAGCCGGCAGCGCCCCCAGGCGCCCGCCTGGGTGGGTAGACTTAGGCCAGTCCGAGCTTGGCCTGTAGTTTGGCGAGGCGGGTTTTGCATCCCGCCGCCGGGTTGGCCGCCTGCGCCTGCTCGAAGTAGGTCAGCGCCGCGTTCAGGTCGCCGTTTTGCTCCGCATTCAGACCGCACTGGCGGTACAGCTTGCCGGCGACAATGTCGTTCGCCGTGGGCCAGGTCTGCGCGGTTAAACGCGCCGCCGCGTCGTCCAGGTAAGGGCTGGCGCTGTCGCCGGCCTTGAACTGACGCTCCGCCCAGTCGTGGACCTCTTCCAGCACGTAGGTCGGCAAATCCCGTTTAAAGTGGCCAGGCATGCATTGCTGTTGCTCGATGGCGAGCCCTGCCCAACTTAGGGCGCTTTCGATGTCGCCCACGTCGAACAGCCAGATGACGCAAAACACCAATACTTCGTTGGGGTAGCGCTGGCCGCTGTCGCGGTAGGCCTGCAAAAAGTCCATGAACTGAGGCAGCACGCGCGCCTTTAACGCAACCTTGTCCGGGATGCCGTCCAGCTCCGCCAGCTGTTCGCGGCATTGCGTCAGCGCCGCCAGCGCCACCTGGTAATCGCCCCGCACCCGGGGCGACAGAGCGCTATAGGTGGCAGACGAATTGCGCGCTACCTCCGCCGCCGTTATAGCGTCGCTGGCGGCCTGCCTGGCGAGGCGGCGCTGTTTGTGTTGAACGGTCAGCAGCGGCATGGCGTTATGCCCAAGCGCCGGAACCGTCGGGCAACTTCACGTTGGCGAACTCAAAGCCGGCGGCCTTGGTTTCGTCCTCGATCACATAGCCCTCGTTCAGACTGTTGAAGTCTTCCACGCGGTTACGTTTCGGGTTGTCGATCACCTGGCGGCGTAAACTGTCGGCCTGGTAGTAAAGGCTCAGGTTATCCAGGCTGGTGACCAGCAGGCCCCGGGCCGGGAAAAAGGGCGCGGTGATCGCCGGCAAACCACCATAGGTGCGGATAATCGCTTGGTTCTCCAGGCGCTCTTTTTCCGTTGGCTTGTGACCTTGCGCCGCGTACAGCTGCGCCTTGTCCTCCGCCAGCAGATCCCGCCCCATGATCACCACCAGGTCGCCGCCGTCGCGATGCAGTTCGTCCACCATCTGTAAGCAGGCGTGAACGGCTGCGTCCAGGTTGGCGAAGTCGCCGCCCTCGCCAATGCGGATCTGGCCGGCGGTCGCGCCTTCGACGAACCACTGCGAACCGGATTTAAATTCCCGTAGTTGCTGCAACCAGCCTTTGTTCACATCCTCGCCGTTGGGGTGGTCGCCAGGCTTAGTGGCGGGCAAGGCGCAACTGGTGCCCAGCCAGCCCACACGGAGCTTGGAAAGACTGATTGCCTTGCGCACCCATCCGCCGTAACGGGCTTGGAAGTCGGGAAACTTGGCCCAGGAATCAATGGTTTTGTATTTAATGTGAGTGTCGTATTCCACCGGGTGCAGCTCATAGCCTTTACTGCCCAGGGCCAGCACGTCGCTGGTCTGGCGGTCGGCGCTGTCGGTGTCGGTGCGCTTGGGCACAAAGCCCGTCACGCTGCCGATGACTTTTTCCCCTTTCAGTTCGTCCACCGCCACCACGTTGATCAGCTGCAAAAACTCCGAACTTTCGGTGATTTTGTCCTGCAACTCCTGGGCGATAGTGGGCTCTACGTTGAACTGCTCCGCGACGGAGCCCACGCCATAGGTGGCCGCCATGGCGGCGCACATATCGTTGAATAATTTTTTCGTTTTAAAGTTCATTCGGTCCGCTCGTAGGTGGTTAGAGTTACAGCACGCGCGGCGCGGCGTCGCCGACGCCTTCCGGGGTCGTGGTGCCGGGCGCTTCTTCCAGCGCGGCGCTGAACTCGGCTTTTAAACTGTCGTGCGCGGTCTTCAGGTCGGCGAACTCGGCTTTGATCTCCGCCAGGGCTTGCGCCAGGTCCGGGGCTTCAGTTTCTTTCGGGGCTGGTTCGTCTTTGGCGTTTAGCTTGTCCGTCAGGCTGGCGAAGCCGTCCGCCAGAGCGCTGTTAAGCTGGTTGAATTGGTCTTCCGTCATGGCGTGCTCTTGCTCGTTGGGGTCGTGGCTGGGTTCCGTGCGCGCAAACTTGCCCATGAGCCGGGAAAACAGGCTGGTCGGGTTATCCACGCGCAGCGGCGCTAATTCAATCGGGGCGGTAAACAGGTTGTCCGGGTGTTGCGCCCGGGCGTTAAAGCGAAGCTCTGACGTGCCCAGGCTGGCGGGTGAATCAGTCACCGCCAGGCCTGCGAGGTAGGCTTTACCGGTCCCGGCGAAATTCGGCTGGATCTCGATAGAGGTAAACAGCTTTTGTCCGCTGGTGTTCATCAAAATCAGTTGGTCCGAGGGGGCGATTCTGGCGAACAAACACTCCCGGCCTTTGTCGTCCTGTTCGTGCTTCACGTCCACCACCTGGCCCAGGTTTCCAAAAATGCGGATGTGCTCGTACCAGATGTTCGCCGTGTATTCGGCGGGGTCGTAGTTGGCGGCTATGTCGATGATGTCCTGGGCGGCGATGTTGCGCCCGTCAATCGTGGGTCCACTGGTGGCCACTTTGACAAAATCGGTATGCAGGGTGCGGGGCATGGGTTCGGGTCCGTCAGTCGTTGCGATGACGCCAAGATAGGCCTTCCCACCAAGTCCGGCAAAGGCTTTGAATACGCGCTTTTCCTTGTCGTTTTTAGTAGGAATAACAAGGAGTTAAACCAGGATTAACGCCACTAAAAAGCCCTTAAACTGGGCCGCATGTCATCACGTTACCCCCCTGAAATCATCGAAGCGGCGAAGGGCCTTTTTCTTCGCCATGTCACGCCAGCGGAAATCCAGCTGCAGCTGGGGATAAATAACGTCCGCGTTATTTATCAGTGGATCGAGCGGCACAACTGGAAAGACATGCTGCAGCACGAAACCGTCGAGCAGGCCACCGCCCGCCGGTTAATTCATTTAGTGGAAAAGACCAATAAGGTGGCGGGCGATTACCAGGAGATAGACCGGCTTAGCAACCTGCTGGATAGGCTGGCCGGCATTGATTTAAAGAAAGCCAAAACCGCGAGGGAGAAAGCGCAGTCGGACCAAGGCGACGCAGGCGGCAACCGTAAGAAGAAAAAGCGCGGCGTTAAGAATGACGTCAGCGGGATTACCTCGGAACGCCTGGAGACGATCCGCAAAGAACTGTTCTATGACTACCAGCACCGCTGGCACGACAACAAAAACCAGCGCACGCGCTTCATACTGAAGTCGCGCCAGATCGGCGCCACCTATTACTTTGCGTGGGAGGCCTTCCAGGACGCCATCACGTCCGGCGATAACCAGATCTTTTTATCCGCCAGCCGCTCCCAGGCCGACATTTTTAAAGCCTATATCCTCAAGTTTGCGCGGGAGTATTTCGATACGGAATTGAAAGGCGTAGACGTGATCCCGCTCAGCAACGGCGCGGAGTTGCGCTTTGTGTCCACCAATGGCCGCACCGCCCAGGGTTACCACGGCCATTTATACATTGATGAAGTGTTCTGGATTCCCGACTTTGACCGGCTCAACAAGCTGGCCAGCGGTATGGCCGCTCATAAGAAATGGCGCAAAACCTATTTTTCCACGCCATCAGTGAAAAGCCACGGCGCTTACACCTTGTGGAGCGGCGAGCGTTACAACGAAAGCCGCCGCCACAAGGTCGAGTTTGATCTATCGCGGGCGGCGTTACGAGAGGGCCGGCTGGGACCGGATAAGGTCTGGCGTAATGTGGTCACGGTGGAGGATGCGGCGGATCAGGGCTGCGACCTGTTCGACATCGAGGAGCTGAAGCAGGAATACACCGAGGCGGAATTCAACAACCTGTTTATGTGCGCTTTCATGGAAGCGGGCCTCTCCGTGTTCAAGCTGGACGACTTGTTGAGCTGCGCTGTATGCAGCGGCGACGTCTGGCCCGACTTCAAACCCAGGCAGCCGCGCCCGTTTGCAAACTATCCCGTGTGGTTGGGCTACGATCCGGCGCGCACGGGGGACCGCTCCACCGTGGTGGTGGTCGCGCCGCCGATGCATCCCGCCGGCAAATTCCGCGTGCTGGAAAAGATCCAGCTAAAAGGCGCGTTCAGCTATCAGGCGATCCGCATCAAGGATCTATTGGGACGTTACAACGTGCAGTTTGTGGGGATCGACTGCACCGGGCCGGGTCTGGGCGTGTTTGAGCAGGTGAAAGCTTTTTACCCTCGCGCCACGCCCATTCACTACAGCCTGAACGCCAAAACCGCCCTGGTGTTGAAAGCCATGGACGTGATCGAAAACGCCCGCATTGAGTGGGACGCGGAACACACCGACATTCCCCAGGCCTTCCTGCAGGTGAAGCAAACCACCACCGGCAACGACCTGGTCACCTACGTGGCCGACCGCAGCAGCAAAACCGGCCACGCGGATGTGGCCTGGTCGATTATGCATGCGCTAAGCAATGAACCTTTGGACCGTAAGCAGCGCCGTGGCTCCATCGCCATGGCCGGATAAGTGAGCATTGAAAATGAGTAAATCGACTTCGCCCATGGCGTTTAGCTTTGGCGCGCCCGAGGCTGTTTTAGACACGACGCTGACCTCTTACCTGGGCGTGTTCTTAAATCCCCATGGCGACTATTACGCGCCCCCGGTCAGTCTCACCGGGCTGGCCAAGTTGCTGCGCGCCAACGCCCATCACGGGACCATTCCCTATTTTAAGCGCAACATGCTGCGCAAGTTTTACGTGCCGTCACCCGTGCTTAGCGCCACCGATCTGGAGAACGCCGGCTTCGATTACCTGGTGTTTGGCATGTGCTACTTTCAGAAGATCTTTAATCGCCTGGGTCAGATTGTCCGCCTGCAACACATCCCCGCACTGAATATGCGGCGCATGAAAGCGCCGGATCAGTTCTGTTTGCTTCAGCCTAACCAAGTGGACCCGTTAGCATTTCGTCCGGGGGAAATCATTCAGTTAAAAGAGTACGACGTGAACCAGCAAATCTATGGTGTTCCGCAGTACCTGGGCGGCCTGCAATCCGTTTTACTGAATGAGAGCGCAACGCTATTTCGGAGGAAGTACTACAACAACGGCGCTCACATGGGCTTCATCTTCTACACCGCCGACGCCCAGCTGGACCCGGAAGACGAGCAATCCCTGAAAGAACAAATCCGCGCCAGCAAAGGCGTGGGCAATTTTAGAAGCCTGTACATCAACATACCGGGCGGCAAACCGGACTCTGTGAAAATCATTCCCGTGGGCGATATCGCCACCAAGGATGAATTCGAACGGGTCAAGAATCTAAGCCGTAACGATGTATTGAGCATGTGGCGCATTCAGCCCGCGCTGGCCGGTATCATGCCTGAGAACACAGGGGGATTTGGGGATATAGAAAAGATCAGCCGCGTTTACTATGAAAACGAAGTCGTCCCGATGCAGCATGTGTTTTTAAAACTGAATGAGGATTTGTCTAACCCGAAGCAGATTCGCTTTCTCAATCCATTACAAGGAATGGGTAATTAGTACGCGTAAAAGCGTAATATGATACTATTTCCATTCACATGAAATCAGGGGGAAGTCGATGCAAGTCAATTGTGCAGAGTGCGGAAATAAAGCCATTATCACCAGCCGCCAAGTGTTGGACCCTAAACTGGCGAACCTGTATTGCGTTTGTAAAAATGCGGAATGCGGGCATAGCTTCGTAATGAATCTGGCGTTTAGTCATACGCTTAGCCCATCGTCGTTTCAGGCCAAGCGAATGATGATTGAAATGTTGCGAGGAATGGGTCGGGCCGAGCAGTTGGAACTACTAGCCCAGGCTCAACACAACGCGGGCGCTATTTAGTTTCCGCTTTGATCGCATTCTGTGATTTCTCCAGTTTTTCCTTTACGTCCTCAATAATGATATCGAACCCCTCCTGGCTTTCCTGGTTCAACTCTGGCCATGGATTTCGCGTCAAACACTGCTGCATGAAGCTCAACACTCTCTGACTATCCGTCAGCAGATCCAAAGCGTTGTTAATGTTTTTCTTCCTGGATAACAAAACTCGATAACTCCCAAATACTTCCTTTTATGCCTTTATGGCTCAGAACCTCTGATTGATGGAGGCCACAACTATCGTGGTGAATGTTCAAAGCATAACCAATCTGATAACAAACTGACTTGTTGGCTATAAAAAGATCAGATTTCACATTAAAATTTTTAGGTAACTGTATATAAATACAGTCATTTTTATATCACTTTCTTGTAGGCGCAGTGTGTAACGAATCTTTGTTAAATCTTTTCCATTTTGTGAGCCGTGTCACAATTTGTTTTTTCTGCTCATTTACTAACCACAGTAATCATTTATATAAAGTTAGGGAGTCGAGAGACTTTAAGGTGAAAGGCGCATAGCGCTATTCAGCGCTATGCGGAAGGAGGGGGGACTAATCGAGTTTAATGTGAACGTTGTTCATAAACTCTTTTACAGTGCGCTCTATCGCGCCATCTAAATCATGGTCTTCAGAGTAGTACTTTCGACCCAGTGGCTCGCCTTCAAAGTCAAAGACTAATTCATGGTCTTCAGATATTGGCGTATGCCAAAGTCGATCTTTTTCATCCTTCCCCCTTTCCACATCATAGGTAAACCAATGGACTCCATTAATCGTAAGCTTTCTTATATCATCCCTTGTCTGTGGGTAATGCCAGAAGTCCCTTTCAGGGATAATTGGGGTTGCTTTTCTTTCGGGGTATTTTTCTAAATCTCTATTCAAATAGCCCCAAAGTCCATCTGCATATGTCAAAATCCACGCTTCCATTTCTTCTGGGTATAGCATGGAGTCAATTTTTCTATAATGCGGATCACGTCTATTAAGTCGAATGCTGAGCGCCACATAGCCGAGTTCACCAGCCCCAAACGGTCTATCTAAAAACACCCATCCAGCATGAAGTAGTCGCAGTGACATGCCTGTATTACACGTTTTCCATGGCTCAAAAATATCATCCTGATAAATGTTTATTGCTTCTGCGTACCTTACAAAAGGGCCATCCATCTCATGGGGAGGACAACGTAGCCGCAATTCTCTACCAGAAAGATTAAAATTAATCCAAGGGGCTGATGAAAAGTCCGGCCCCATAGGATTCATTTTTGTTGCGTTGAGTCGTCTCAGCCAGCGCATTATTATCGTTTCCCCAGTTCCTTTATCACGCCGAATAATGATTTACCAAGTCCACCATAACTTTCCCATTTTTAAGCCAATTCCCCAATTCTCTTAGTATTCTTGCAGTTGCCAGCATGCATTGGATAATTGGAACATCCTAAAAATTCTCCGTTACTTCCCGGGCGCTTGATCATGTAGCCATTTCCGCATCGATCACATTTGTTAGGAATTGGTCCACCATCGAATAAAACCCTACCATCGTATTTCTCGTCAAACAGCTCTGTGACAAAGAAAGAAGGTAACCAGTCTTGGAACCAAGCGTATACCTTTCTTTTTGCTCGTGTTAGAGCAACATAAAATAATCTACGCTCTTCAGCGTCCGGGTATAAGTCCTTATTTGACCTAAGAGACTCAATTATTGGATCAGTTGTGAACTTTGTAGGGAACGTATATCCAAACCCTCCGTTCATCCCGAGAATGAATACATAATCAGCCTCTAGTCCTTTAGAAGCGTGAATTGTCATAAATTGTATATCTAGCCATTTACCATATTTTCGTTGAACTTCAGTTAGCCACTTGTCATCAATATTTTTAGTATTTTTAAGACTATAGCGACTCAGAATATATACAGATACTCGCTTGTCCGCGTTTTCTGAAACATTCTGGACAGACTTTGCAATCTCAACTATTTTATCAAACTTCAATATTAATTCATTTCGAAGCTTCCCTTTTTTGTAGCGTCGTATATCAACAACAGATTTAATAGATTTGTCAATTTCAGATATAACTTCCTTCTGTATCTGACCGTTCCTATTCTCCTGTATGAAAAACGCACCAACATCAGAGATACCTTGAGCACAACGGAAAGTTTTCGTAAGTTTCGTTATTTTAGTGTAACCAAACTCTTTTTCAAAATTCATGAATAATTTAAGGTCAGATCCAGAGAAGCCATTAATAGCTTGCCAATCATCACCAACTCCAAACAAAACACTATCTTTATGCTTATTAAGCAAAGCTTTGACAAGCATTGAACGTCCCTGAGAAATATCTTGAAACTCATCTACAAGTATAAGTTTGTAAGGCGACTGATAAGCTTCGTCTTCAATGATATTTACAGCTTCCACTATCATGTCATTAAAATCTATTTGCTTATCACTTTCTCTAAGGATTGCGCTATATTCATCATAGATAGGCCAAAATATTGCAGAAAAACAATCAGCTCTATACTTGTCTGAAATTGAAGACATCCTTTTATTAAACTCGCTTCTATCTATCATGTTTCCCTTTACCAGATGGATCGAGTCGAGTATCAGTTGTTGACAACCGTCTCCTCCCATACTATTTACATGAGCGAGAACATCTTCCTGAGCAGGTGGTGAAAATTTCTGCCCTGCTTCTTTCAATTTGTCTTCAATTACTCTGAATATAGTTTTCGTACGATATTGATAACTCGTTGTTTCAAACCAGCGACCTGGAGCTTTACTTTCCAATAAAGACCTTTTTATTTCTGCCTGTTCCGCATACCCTTCCCAAAAAACGGGGGCTTTTCCTTCACCATCTAGAGCAAAATGTTCATGCCATAGATTAACATCCGGATAATAAAAGTCCGGCATATATTTATTCCAAGTGTCTGGCAATTCGTCAAAATTTGACTCATATTCAAATGGTACACCTTTTATGAAAAGCCAATTTGCGATTGCCAACTCTTCACTAGAACGAACTAGCTTTCCGCTTAGAGTTTTAAATGGAACAAACTCGAGCCCCTTGCTATTTTTTTTGGCAGTTCGTTGTCGTTCAATGTAGGAATCATACTCTTTAAAGTTAGAGAAATAATTATCACTTGGTGAAGCTTCTTTAAATAACGTGACAAACCAAATCCAGCTTTCCATAAAATTAATATTTTTCAGGCAGTGTTGTATTGCTTTATTAAGGCGGATGTAGTCGTCAGCTTTATATGAAAGTCTTGAAAAAGGCTTCTTTCCAGTTGCTTGTGCGTCTTTTCTTGCTGCTTTTCTTACTATGTTATAGCCTAAGGCATGAAAGGTATGGGCTTTAACTTTGACACCATCTAAGTTTGGGGCTATGCGTTTATTAATCCGTTCATTAAGCTCTAAAGCCGCAGCTCGATTAAATGCTAGCGCAATAACTTCGTCAGGTTTGAAAACCCCATTTTTTATCGCATAACCTATTTTTCCGATCAATGTAGAACTTTTCCCTGAGCCAGCAGCTGCAATCAAAAGATTTCTATCCTCAAATATAATTGCTGAAACTCTTTGTTCGAGTGTTAGTTTTGACTTCTCTATACTGTCAAAAAACGACTTGTTTGATTCGAGTTCTTTTTCTATATATTTATCATTGTAGTACTCAATTATTTGAGATGTTTTGCTTGCGACTTTTCCTGCCCTTGATAAAACCTCTCGCGTAAGCTTCGCTTTACTTATAGAGTCGAAGTAGTTAGATAAAAGCAAGTCGGAAAATTCTCCTTCAACTTTATCTAAGTATTTTTTTGCAGTTTCTCTAAGTTCTATTTCTTCACTTTTTTTGATGTATCTATACTTGCAAAAAAAATCTTTTATGTATGAATTAATATACTTCGTTTCAGAAAATCTTGAATCTACACTCTTTCTAATGCCGGAAATAACGATTGCTTCTAAAGCATTAATGATATTGCTCACTTCAGAGGAGTTAACTCCCTTCAGGGTTATATTCTCGCTTTCATAGGATATCGAAACCCAAGAAAAGAATAGACCTTTTCCTGACGTTATCTTTCTTATTTTTTGAAAGCTGATATCTCTGAATACTTTTCCATTTAAAATTGAGATGCTAGAGTTTGCTTCTTCCGGAGAGATAATCAACCGCCAGCGAGGTGAGATAGAGAGTAGGGACCATATAATATTTGCGCCATATACTTTTCTATTACATGATGCCGATTTTTCCATAAAATTTTTGTCCATTTATTAAATATGTTGTATGCAATAGTTGTAGCGCTATCTCTTGTCGTAACAGCTAAATGATCAAGAAACAAGTATTTGTTTAGGTTATATGGAATGCGTATTAAGCGTGCCAAACTAAATATGAAAGCATATCTAATGTGTTACACACTCGTGGCGATAAAGCATTAATCTTTGCTCTTCAGGGGGGCCATATCATCAAGTCGCTTCTGATATTCCTGGGAAAGTTCAACAAAAACATTAGACATAAATTCACTTATGGCTTCGTCTACTGCTTTGGGGATATTGTTGTCTTGTTTGTAGTACTCGCAATTAATCGCACTTGGCTCAAATATAATTGCAAGATCATGGTCATCTGAAATGGGCGTGTGCCATTCTACTTCGACTGCTTTTTCAGGGAGTTTTGATAGAATCACATACCAGTTACAACCGTTGATATTTACAATATCAATCTCATTCTCTGTTTTAGGATAACGCCAGAAGTCACGCTCTTGGTCTACCGGCCTGACCTTTTTATTTCTGCGTGCTCTAGTATCTCTATTGAGGTTTCCCCACATATCCTCGCAATACTGTAGCAGCCACTGCGACATAGCGCTTTGAATGAAAAAGCTGTCAATTTTCTGAAAGTGCGGGTGTCGTCGACGTAGTTTAATGCTTGTAACGGTCAGGCCAATTGCACCTTTTCCGAAAGGCTTGTCCCAAAATTTCCATCCCGTTGTCAATAGCTCAAGGGACATTCCTTTTTTGCTGCTCCAGACTTTAAATAGCTCATCCCTATATATGTCAATATGTTCAGGAGCCACCTTCAAAGCAGAAGATATTTCATGTGGGGGACACTTAAACCTAAGCATGCTCCCTGACAAATTAAAATGACGCCATGGGGCTGACTTGAAGTCAGGCCCCAGTGGATTCATTAAAGATGCTTTAAATGACTTGATCAATCGCATTACCAGCGCGACCTCACGTCACGAACCAAAGCCATGAATGACTGTTTGAACCCTCCAGACTGATTAATAACTTGCGTATTAAAATCAACGTTACTTTTTGTTGGATTTAGATGAGGGTTGAGCACAGGGCTCCGAGAGCTATTGGCTACTATGTTTCTGATTTTTGACGCACCAAACAACAACCCAACCGCTGAAACTGCAGCAGCAGCGCCACCTCCAAATGTAGAGATTATTGGCGCCCCCATTGCGATTGATCCTATCTTGAAGCCCGTACCAAACGCAGAAGCAGTAAAACCAAAGCCCCAAGCACTATCAATTCGCGCCTGCACGCGAACCTTTTCTGCAACTTCTGAAGGGGCTCCTCCCCACTTTGCTAAAATCTCCGCAGTTTTAAACTGCTCGAGCATTTTAGACCTTACACAAGTCCAGTCATCCGTTTGTGTCTTTGTTACGTCTTTCGCCAAAGTCATACCGCGCCTCTGCATTTCAAGCAATAGAGGGTTGGCGATCATTCCTGGTGCGCCTAAAAACACAGTGTGCTTGTCCAGCTGCAGGTTGGGCGGTAGTTGCTTAAGAGCGCTATACATCAATTCAGCGCCGTTACCTATGACTGTCCAATTAATCTCTCGTCCAATTCGTTGCGTTCTATAAATGCCTCTTGCGAGCATTGTTGCAGTGAATGACGCAGAAGTTTGTTTTTGCTCTGGGGTTGACCACTCTGTACAGTCCCGATACAAAGGTGGTGGATTATAAGCTAGTGTATAGCCTTCTTGCTCCAAATAAGCTTGATCGTCATAGGCATCCTTGATAATAGCTGGCATTGTCTGAGTCGCAGCTACTTTGAGGTTTTCTGTAAAACCTCCATTTATTGCAACATGCTTACTGGACAAATTGTTTTCAGGAGATGAGCTTACCTTCCAACTATCAACTATATATTTGACGTGATAAAAGCCTGGCTTATGGCCTTCGGCATGTTCTACCAGTTCAATATCCGTTATATATACACCCGGAGAAAGGCCGTCTACGCTATCTTGGCGAATTACATAACTAATGCGTAGGTTTTCCACTAGGTCAACATGTTCAAATGCATTTCGTTTATTAGAGTAAGACTGAAATCCCCCTGCGCATGACCTTAGCCGGGATAGACGGGATAATATGAGTTCTTCGTTGCCACCGGCTGCTACTAAGTGTGCGAAGCGCTTCCCTAGATCACCGCCAGGTATATATATTTTTCGGCCTGATTCGTTCCCTACACCATCAAACATCAATATATAGCCAGATGCTGCATTTCCAAATGAGCGTTTAAAGCCATGATTAGTCAAGCCAGGTTGACTCAAGGTCGTTCGGGTAAATTCTGTCGCAGGCGCATTCATGCGGGATAAATCTCCTTATTTAGGGGGGCACTAAAAGGTAAAAATCGACTGTATAGTAGCCAAATCCAGGCAAACGCTGAATCAGCCTAATGGCATAAATTATTGGGGTCAATACTACTGGGCGGAACGACGGGAAGAGGCCAGTCTGGTGAGCAGGCTGGCGAAGGATGTCTAATTAATTGGGCAGGGCATAAAATCCAAAACTAAAAGCCTGGTGAACATGACCTTGATCACTTCTACAGTAGTGAAGCAATCCGCCACAGCCCGGTGGGCGCCATTTACTTCTATGCCCATTTGTGCGGCGGCCTTGGCTAAGCTCTGTCTTCTATAGCCGCCTCGTTTTGCGTCGGGTTCTTTCCGATACCGTGTGTAAGCATTCATAGCGCATTGCCAGTCTGCCTCTATCACCGGTAACCCGTAGGCGGCGCAGGTCTGCATTAATAGCCGACAGTCAAAGTCGGCATTGTAGGCCACCACCGTTTTACCGCCGATCACTCGCTTAAGTGAGTGATACACGTCTGGAAAGTTAGGCTTGTCCGCCAGGCTTTCGGAGGTTATCCCGTGGATGTCGGCGGCTTCGTTCGGCACCGGATTAAGCGGGCGCACCAGCTGGTCAAACAGCACTTTCCCGCGCATATCCATGACGCTGATTTCTATCACTTCCGCCTGGTCGTCCAGGCCTGTGGTTTCCGTATCCAGCACCACTACTTGGGGGCTGTATAGCCACCCTTTAAAAAGCTCCAATAATTCGTTATTCACTTTTACTTTGTCCTAATGAGCAGAGGGCGAGCGATTGCAGCCCTCTGCTTGTGCTTCCATTTGATTAATTCATATCGCCATTATTAACTGGCGTAACGTCATCATTTTCTCTTGTCGTCTGCTTTGCTCGTTTGTTCCTGTCTCTGAACCTGCGGTGGTACTCGCCGCCTTTCACTAGATGCTTTAGCCAGGCGATGAAGTGGCCGTTGTGTTTCGGGTGTTTGCGTTCCATTGCCGGCGCTTTCCTCTGCACGTTTCGCCACGTAGAATCACACTCGGGCTAACGCATGGGCGCCTAGCAGAGCCAACTTGTTGGCTTGGTGTGGTTTGTCTTCCTGATAAATGCTTGTGCGGCTGGTAGCGTCCCGGCCAAGTTCGGCTACCAGTGCTCCTTTAATATTGCTCATATCAGCAACCCCTCTAAAACTGACTCGTAATAGCTATCCATCACGCCCCCGGCCAAGTCGCTTTGACTACACACGCCATGGCTGGCGACAAGTAGCGTTCCCCAGACGGGCTTTAACAGGCTGGCCATGGTCGCCAGTAAAATCTGGTCGCGGCGCTTGGCGTTGAGCAATGCCGCATTTAGCGCCGCCGGGGATCTCAAACCAATCTGCTCCAGACGCCTAACGCCCTTGTAGCCTTCCTTCATGGCTTGGATAGCAAAGGCGTGTTCCCCTAGCAGTTCGACGGCTTGGCTCCAGTAGAAGAAAAAAGCCGGGGTCGCCTGGGGGAATTCGAACGGCGCTCTGTAGTGACGCTTGCCCAGCGTTTCGAGCACGGCGAGCCGGCCTTTTGTTTTCGCCTCATGCACCCAACAGCGCAGCGCCTGCCGCGAATTAAGGGTTTTCGACATGCCCGGCGCAATCGCCAGACCGTTGCAGATCCCCGCCGCCCAGGTTTCCATTGGGCATAAGGGGGCCTCTAAAGTGGGCGCAATCGCCCCTTTATTCATCATGGTGTTAACTCCTTTACATTGATTCCGGGTCAGCCCCGGGCCTGAATCTCCCCCCGATAATTGGGTGGGGGGTGTCGGGATTTGGTAATTTAGGTAAGACGACCCCGAAAACAGCACCTACCTTTATGTTTTTAAATGATTTTTTAGTCACTCCCAAAAAGTAAGAAAAAGGTAATATCAAGGTAAGACAAAAAGTAAGACCCTTGATTTATAACGCTTTTTCCATTTTTAAAAAGGTAATGGGGAAGTAATTTTTTAGGGTTTCAAAAGGTAAGAAACTTACCTCAAAATTACCTAAATATTACCTTTTTATTAAGTTTGTAAGACATTGATTTAAAATAGAAAAACATCACTTTTTAAACCCGTCTTACCAAAATTACCAAATCCCGACACCCCCCTGAAAAAACGGGCTTCCTCTGCTTAACGCGCACATAGGCGCACKTATTTACACGTTTGCTTAGCGCTTAAATATCCAGCAATGAATCGTTTTATTGAGACTCTTGGAATAAACCTTCCCGGTTTCAATGAACTTGTAGCGCTGGCTGTTGGGCAGCAGTTTCTTTAAGGCCTTGAGGTCCAGTGACTTCTGGCCGTGAGTGCGACACACCTCGTCAAAATGGTTCAGGTTAACGGCGATGTTTCCTGTCCCTACGGCGTGGTTTAGAACTTCCACCAGGGCGCTGGACGCAAACGCGTTAGGGTCCGGCTGCGCGTTCAGATACTCGAAAGACTCCCAGAACTCCGCCACCGCCGGGTGGTCATCCGCCAGGCGCTCCTGGCGACTGAGAGCCCGTCCATACAGATAATCGCTCAAAGCACTGAAAGCGCTTTCATTAAGGGTTGGGAAGATATGCCGCAACGCTTTTGCAGCCGCCATTATCTGGGCGTGGTTTTTCACCAAACGCAGCAGGCTGGTTTTAATTTCCCCGCGGTTGGTGAAGGCTTCCTCATAGCGATTAAACTCGTTGAAGAACGTGTTTAAGATCTGCGTTTCATTCTCCAACGCTTTACGCAGAAAGCCCGCCATCTGATCGACGCTTTGCCGTTCGAACCACTGCGCCAGTTTTCGCGTGCCTGGCGAGTGGTGTTCGGTCGTACAGTGACAATGGACAATCCGTTGTAGCAGGGCTTCCGATCCATCCACCTCGGCATTTTGCGCAAACACCAGCGAGCCTAAAAAGAGCGGTTCTTCCGTGTCGTTGCCGCGCTTGGCGACGCCCAGCGTCCCGACCGCGCGCCCGTTAAAGAAGGGTTTAAACTCGTCGAAATCAAACTGCTTCTTTTTCACGTCCATATCGTCGCCCCGGTCGGATTCAATCAACACCAGGGGCATGTTAGAGCTTTGCGTGAATGCGCGTCGGCGTCCGGCGGCCGTCGCCTTCATGGCGTCGAATCCTTCGTAGTCGTCGCGGCCCATGAGCTTCCAAAGAAACTCAATCAACGTGGATTTACCGGCGCCAGGATCGCCCGTCAGTTCAAGAAAGGGAAAGCTCTTGTGCTTCGCCCGGATCTGCTGAACGAACAACGAGCCCAGCCAGAAGGCAAGCGCCGTTAATCCTTGCCAGGAAAAGGTCGTTAAAAAGTTGTCGATCCACTCCGGGTTAAACTCTCCAGGCTGCACCCGAAAGCCCTTAAAGCTGGTTTTGATGCCGCCCCGGTCCAGTTCAAAATACCCCTCCGCGTTGAGTTCCAGTTCTTTGCCTTTACTAAAAGCAAAGGTCTGGTAGACGTAAGCCTGGCTGTCGGCGTGGTAGCCCACATAAGGAATGGATTGAATCTCTTTGACCTTACGGTTTAACCACAACTCATGCAGCATGGCCATGTCTTTGGAGCTACCGGAAAACGCGCCATAGCCCTTGGTGATCATCGCCTTATGAAAGCTCGATGGCGTGTCGATGTTGCTCCCATCAAATGGGATTAACGCATCCGCGTTATTGCTGCTGTACTGCACCCGGAACACATAAAACTTTTCGTCCAGGATCTCGTCGCGCTCCGCATAAAGCAGTTCCGGCACAAAGTTACTGATAGGGAAGGCTGTGCAGTGCTGGCTAAACGAGTCATAGCCTTTACCTAGCGTCAATGCTGCACCGTCCAGTGCTTCGGACAGCTTATGTAAGTCCACCGAAACGGAATACAGCCGGTTCTCAAAGTCGATAACGAAGTAAGAATGACGCTTCCACAAATAGTACGCGTACGCCTTCCACATCACGCTTTGCGCTGTGAACATTTTCCCCCGGTATTGCGCTTCCTGCAGGAACGTATCGTTGATACTATCCAGGCGGTAAAGGTCGTCCCAGTCCTTGCTGGTTCCGGTTAGAGATATCTCGACTTTTTCACCCGCCATCTGGAGCTTGGTGTAGTGGGATTTCATGCTCTTGCGTCCCGCTGCGTCGTCATCCAACGCCAGCACCCAAGTGATTCTTTTCCCTAGATAGGGTTTTATCGCCTCGCTTGGGTAGTAGCCGGCGGCCAGGATCGCCACCGCCTTATGCTCGCAGAAGTGCAGCGCGAGGGCGTGAAAGATCCCCTCCACGATATAAACGCGATCACCTTGTTTAAGCACCTGGGTCGGCGGCATCCACCATTTGCCCTTAACCGGATCAACCAAAACCCATCGCCCATTGACGTTATGGCGTTTACCGCTGAAGTTGATGCGCTGGCCGTCGTCCTTCTGTTTGTCGATCAGCCGTTCCCAATAAAGGGTCCGGTCGCTGTTCAGATAGAAACGGACGGTGTTGCACCACTCCTGAGACTTGGGCTGCTTATAGCTGCCTTGCTCATACCACCCCACCATTTCACTCAAAGGGAAACGGCGATTGTGCGCCAGGTAGGCGTCCGCCGTGGCGTTCGGGTTTTGCTCCGTAGTGGGGAAGCGTTCAGAGTAGTTATTGAAAAGTTCCGGGTATATCTCCCGGGTTGTCTCGCTATAGCCGCAATGTTTTAAACGGTTACAGCTGACGCGCCAGGGCTCTTTCATGCTAACGAAAAGCTCTTTCTTTCCGCAGTTTGGGCATTTGCCCTGCTGTAGGTATTCCCCTACACGCTTGAAAGCGAACTGGCCATCGCTGGCCAGCGCCTCCGCTATTTCGTTTCTGTTATCGAAAATTTGCATTAGTCGTCCTTAGCCCCAATTACCCTTGGCTTTCGCTTGCTTTTACGCATTCCAGTGTCAGCTGGGCGATGTTAATGAGGTGAAGCCTACCAATATGCATGGTTGGTATATTCCCTCTGTCAACTTGTCCTCTTACCTGGTCAACCCTCAATCCAGAATGCTTTGCAAAATTCTCCTGAGTCATCACTGGCGTTAAAACCACAACAGCCTCGCTCATTAGTACAACTCTCCATTTAATCATGTTGTAACTTGGTCTTACGTGTTCCGGAGTATTATTTACTCCTTGCGTCTCGGCAGTCAAGTATTATTAGATCCAGGAAGAGTAAATAATGCTCTTTATGGGTTGCGGGTGCTCATAGTTACTCCTAAAGGCGTAAAAATTCTTACGTAACATTCACTATGTATGCAGCAAGGTGTAATAATGTGCTCTAACGTGGCCTATTAACGAGATCACTGGAAGGCCAACTTATGATCAAATTTTGAGAAGGCAAAGCTATGAAAATGAAGGCGGGTGATCGGCTCCAGGGACTAAGAGAATTGATTGGATTAACTCAGCGTGAATTTGCCGAACTGCTTGGTATTGACTATTTCCGGCTCAAAAATATTGAGCAGCAAAAAGCAAGAATGGCTGAGGATGAGTTCGCTCAAGTTGGATTGCTGATTCCAGAAATGCTGCATTGGGTTGCTTGCGAAAGTGATATCTCGTTAAGCGCTTTGCAAAACAGTGAGGCAAAGCTCTGTAGATTGATCGCAGCGAAAATAGAAGCAGGGCAGGTTCCTGAAGGGTATATGTTGGAGGAAAAAATTAAGTAATGGCTTTTAAGAAAGTTGCAACGGGATGGCAGGTTGATATAAGGCCTGAAGGGCGTGGAGGGAAAAGAGTAAGAAAAACATTTCCTAAGCTCCAGCAGGCGAAGCAGTGGGAAGCCGAGCAAAAGTCAAAAGCCTATTCTGGTGAATGGAAGGTGCCAACCAAGGACAAGCGAAGATTATCTGATCTTGTTAAAACTTGGCATGACCTGCATGGCCATACACTTAAAGATGGAGATAACCGGCTGCACGCATTGAAAGTTTTGTGCGAGAAGTTAAATAACCCTATAGCCAAAGAGTTTACAGCCGAGGACTTTTTAGAATACAGGCGATGGCGACTTACGCAGAAAGTTAAAAACAGCAATAGGCTGGTTTCAGCAAACACGGTAAACCATGATCACATGTACTTATCGGCCGTTTTTAACAAACTGATCAAGTTTGGTAACTGGAAGCTTGAGAACCCCCTTAAAGGTGTCTCAAAACTTCGGATAGACGAACGTGATTTAACCTATCTGGAAAAGGACCAAATAAGGGCGTTACTAGAAGCCCTGAAGAAATCAAGAAATCCCAATGTATTGGCCATGTCGAAAATTTGTTTGGCAACAGGGGCCCGTTGGGGGGAAGCTGAGAAACTGAATGCGGAGCAAATCAGACATAACAAAGTTCACTTTGTTGGCACTAAAAACAGTAAATCAAGAGCAGTTCCAATTTCGGAAGAATTGGCGGTTGAGATACTGTCAGGACGTGCAGAAAGAGGGCGCTTGTTTAGAGGAGCGGGATCAGAAGAAGCATTTGAGCGAGCAGTAAAGAGAGCTGGATTAACCCTCCCACACGGTCAGCTAACACACATCCTACGACACACTTTTGCTTCCCACTATATGATCAATGATGGGAATATCCTGAAGTTAAAATATATTTTGGGGCACGCGTCATTGGATATGACAATTCGCTACGCAAAACTGGCTCCGGCCCACTTGGCTGATGCAGTATCCAAAAACCCTCTTGCTACGCTTTAAGTGTCCGCATTGTGTCCACAGCAACGAGCTGTAAGGATGTTTAAGGAGTAGTTTGGCTATTATAAATCAGTAAGTTATGTTCTATTGTGTCCTATTGTGGGCTATCAAGTCGGATTCGGAATCAGGGAGATGAATATGCGAAAACACGCCCATCTTTGAACCGAACGCAAGTGCTGTTGCTGATTGTGACGACGACAAGGACTGTCATAGATCTGCGCCGTATTACTACTCCCCGGCGGGCCTACGCCTTCACTCTCAGTATAGTCCACCGCACCCCGGCGCGTGCGGGCGGTAACGAAATTTTACGGATTGGGGTGTGGAGGTTGGTTGGGGTATTTCGGTGGATATTCACTGACTTAACCTAGGGATTACGTTATCAGCCTATTGGTCTTGGCCATGAGGCTAATAGGCAAGGGTGTGAATATTGCTAGCATTGCTGTTTTTATAATCAGTTCAGGAAAGCTCCATGCAAGAAAGCAACCTCCCCGCGCAGCACCAATTACTTGATCTTGAAAACCCATTGCCGTCATGGAATTTAAAGAAAAAGATCACAGGTAAGAAATTGATGATCACCAAGGAGGCTGACACCTTCATGCGTGGTTTGAACCTTTACGAAAAAACAAAGGTTTATAATGAGGTGCTAAAGCTAGCCAGCGAGGGAGGTTATGGACGTTTTAGTAAGGGTTTTAGGAAAGACCCTATGTTCATGCGCGAAAAGAAGTGCTCAGGTGGAATTAGCTTTATGTATAACGTGAACCCTGAAATGATCGTAATTAACCGAATGAAGTTGGAACTAGAGCCTACAAGCCTAGCAACTCCTGTAAACAAGCAGCAAATGGGTTTGTTTGAAGTTAAACGTAAGTCTGGTGTTCGCTGGCATGAAGGTTCTACCAAGGCAGATATTGAAGAGTTGGAAAATGCATGGGGGACTCCAGAGCCAATTAGTACTATTAAAACTGAGCATGTTGCTATTAACGGAATGTCAAATGACCTTGAAAAGGCATCTTGGTTAATGGGCGTTCATATGGACACGGCATATTGGGGCGACAACGCAAAGGCATACACTCTGGTATACAACCCCACTCGCGGTAAGCTCGATATCTTCGAGTGTATACAAGATCGGGTTTCAACTTCTAAGCTGGCTGAACTATTGGCAATTATGCTGATAGAGAGTCAGCAAAATGGCGTGAATCGTAAATGGACTGCTCATAGTCAGGGTGGGATTATCATGACCCGAGCAGTGGAGCTGGTGAATATGCGCGGAATAAAGTTAGAAGGGCAACGAGTATCCATTCATGCTGGCGGAAACTATAAGACGCGAGCAGAAAATGCCTTTACAAAAGCAGGGATGATCATCGACGAAATCAGACGGGATCATCCAGATGATTTCGTGCCTCACCTTTTAGGCTTTAACGATTTATCACCCGGTTCATTTATCCGAGGCATCCGCAGTATGAAGCTTGTAACTGGTGATAAACGTCCTGTTGAAGTCAGCCCACATACGCTACCCTACCTTGGGAGAGAGACAGCTATCCGCCACTTGCAGATGAACGGCTATCATAAGAAAGCGGAAAGGCTAGCGGAGCTAACCATGAAGGAGTTTGACCTGCTATGATCAAACAGCTGGTGAGGCCCCTATTAACAGGAAAAGGGCCGAACTTTTCAAAGCTAACTACTAAGGAGTGTGGCATTGGTGACTACAGATTGCGATATAAGCTTCCCGGCAACATCATAAAAATTGGAACTGCCGATGCTCAGACTCCATCAAGAGTTAACTTGCAAGCTGATCTATTTGAGTCATATAGCCCAAAGAAGCTTTTTAACCGTACCTTTGTGCGAATGGATTTCGAGTGGTGGGCTTATAGAGGAATTTTCTTACAGGGCGATTCGGGGCTGATTAGTAAGATGAGTTTGCATCTTGACGTCAATCAAGCAGAATCTCACACGCCACTTTTTAAAGAGAAACTTGATAGTTTGGAGTCGTATCTTAAAAAGGACTACTGGGAATATTACGAAACAGAAGAAAATAAGGATGGAGAGCCTGGGGCTAATTGGCAGCAGCGTTATAATTTTGAAAATCCTGACGAAGTTAGAGCTAAGGGATATATACCCCTTGGGAGGTTAGAGTTAGTGACGCACTTGCCAGAAATATACTACAGAGAGGCTATTAATGGACTTGAATGGCTTCACTATTGCATTAGAGGTGAAGGCGTCGGGCGGGGACAAAGTTATTATTGGGCTTATCCACTGAGCGATAACTATTACTTAACACTCAACTTTCGGGTTTCTTCAGAGATTGGCAACAAAGAACTGAGATATCAGCGTATGTACGAAGATGCTAAACGTATCATGTCAATGGTTGAACTACGTAAAGAGTAACAACAGCACCGACCCCACACCCAATCAGAAGGTGTGCGGGGCTTTATTATTGATTTGCTTCTCTTTTGGGAAGTTAATGACTGCATAGACCATCTTTACTCAACGCCCACTATGCTCCAATAAAAACTCCACAAAGGCCTGGTTTGCTCGGGAGAGGTAGCCGTTGCGGCGCCAGGCGATGCTGAGGTCGAGCCAGATGGGGGTATCGAAGGGGATGGTGACGAGGCTTTCGTTTTCCTCCACTACCATTCCCAGCAGGGTGGAGATGCCGAAGCCTTGTTTGATGATGGATTTGATCAGTGGCAGCAGGTTGGTTTCGAAACCGATGTTGGGGGTGACGCCGGCGGCTTTGGCGAGTCTGTCGACCACTTTGCGGTGAAAGTAGCCTTCCTTGAACATCACCAGTTCCTCCTGGAAAAACTGCTCCGGCGTAACGCTTTCCTGTTTCGCGAACGGGTGTTCCTGGGACACGGTCACCAGCATTTGCTCTCTTAGAAAAGGACGGGCTTCCAACTCCTCCGGCACGAATTCCGCCACGATGACGCCCAGGTCCAGTTCTCCTTGCTCCAGCATTTGCTGCAAACGCCAGGTGCCGCCTTCGATGACCGACAGGTTCAGGGTGGGATAACGATGGCGAAAAGCCATCAGAATGGGCGGGAAGTAAAAAGACCCCAACATGCTGGGCACTCCTACGCGCACCTCGCCGCGGGTCAGGCCTTTCAACTCGCTCATCTCCAGCGCCGCGTCGTCAGCGGCTCTCAGTATCTTTTCCGCATGGCGATACAGAATCGCGCCCTCGTCCGTGAGAGAAATGCGGCGATCGTTACGGTGCAGCAGCGTTAACGTCAGCTCCGTCTCCAGCTTGCGCAACGCCATACTGACCGCCGGTTGCGCGACTCCGAGGGATTCGGCGGCGCGGGTGAAACTGCCGAGGCGGGCGACCTCGTAAAAGTAGCGCAGGCTTTTAATGTCCATAAGTAATCGTTATTAACTGTATAAGCAGCATATATTTTATTGATGATAACTGTAGCTCTATAGTGATCCTGCATCCAGCTTCATTTCAGGAAAGGCGGTTGAGGGGCAGTAGCATGATCGAATCAGGCGGCAGACAATTCTGGTTGGCGACACTGGCGCTGTGTATCGGCTCCTTCATGACGTTCGCCAATGTCTACATCACCCAGCCACTGCTGCCGATGATCGCCGACGCTTTCGACCTGACCGTGTTGGAAGCCAACGGCAGCTTCACCATCACCACTCTGATGCTGGGTTTGTCGCTGCTCATATACGGGCCGCTTTCCGACGCTGTTGGCCGCAAGCCCATCATGCTCATTTCACTGGTCGGCGCTACAGCGTGCACCTTGTTGCTGACGCAGGTTGAATCCTATTCCGCCCTGGTCGCGCTACGCGCCGCGCAGGGCTTTTTCCTCGGCGGACTTCCAGCGGTGGCCATCGCTTACATGGGGGACGAGTTCTCGCCCAAGGCGCTGCTGTTCGCCGTGGGGCTGTATATTGGCGGCAATAGTCTGGGCGGTATCGGCGGACGCCTGATAGGCGGTTTTGTGGGCGAAGCGTTTTCCTGGCGATCCGCCTTTGTGGCGATGACCATCGTCAGCGTTCTGTGTCTGATCGTGTTCGCTCTGATGCTGCCCAATTCCCGCGGCTTCACTCGTAAACCGCTGCGGCCGCGGCAGATGCTGGCGGACTTGGGTGGCCACCTGCGTAACCCGATATTGCTTACCTGCTACCTGATCGGCGGCCTGAATTTCTTCATCTTCATCAACCAGTACAGCTATATCATCTTCGTGCTGGAAGACGCCCCGTTTAACCTGTCCGCTCAGTATCTGGGGCTGCTGTTTCTGACCTATCTGGCCGGCACGGTGGGATCGTCTCTCTCCGGCAAGATCGCGTTAAAAGTCCCGCAGCCTCTGTGCATCGCTCTGGGCGTGGCCATTCTGATGAGCGGAACTCTGCTGACATTGGCGCAAACGCTGCCGACGATTATTGCGGGACTGCTGATTAACAGCTTCGGTTTTTTCCTGGCGCATTCCTCCGCCAGCAGTCTGGTCAATCGCAGCGCCCGCGGGGCCAAAGCCAGCGCATCTTCTCTGTATCTGGTGTTTTATTACCTTGGGGCCAGCAGCGGCGGTTTTTATCTGCATCCATTCTGGAGCGCCTTGGGCTGGGATGGGGTCGTGCTGGGCTCCATGCTGGTGCTGACCGGCGTATTGGGCGCCGCCATCTGGTTATATCGTCGGGAATGCGAACCAGTTGGAGAACCTGACGTCTGCGTGTGATGCCTTCCTCTTTTGTCTATGCTTAACTATGGGGATTTTTAGTCTAGCCGGACGGGGAAAAGTTTGTGCGTACATTACGTTGGGCGGTGGCGTCCGCGTTACTGTTGATGACGCTCGCGGTTGCAGCGGAAACCATAGTGGTGCGATATCCGCGACCTGAGGCGGATGTGGATAAGCGGACCGAGTATCCGCTGAAGCTGCTTGAGCTCGCCTTTCAGAAAATGAAAGTCGACTACAGTCTGGTTCCCACCGATCAGTTGATGAATCAGGGGCGCGCTTTGCAACTGTTGCGTTCCGGCTCTAATCTGGATGTGGTCTGGAGTATGACTTCCGACGAGCGCGAAAAGGAATTGCTGCCGGTGCGCATCCCCATCTACAAAGGCCTGATCGGCTGGCGCATCTTTCTGATCAATGAAAGCGACGTGGAGCGCCTCAGCCGCCCCATGACCGCGCAGGACATGAAACAGTTTCTGATGGTGCAGGGCCACGACTGGCCGGACGCCAAAATCCTGCAGATGAACGGCTACAAAGTGCTGGGCACGCCCAACTACGAAACCATCTTCGATATGCTGGCGCGCCGCCGCGTGGATCTGTTTCCCCGCTCTATCGTGGAAATCTGGGCGGAGCTGGAGAACCATCGGGAAATGGGGCTGGCCATCGAACAGACCAAGCTACTGCGCTATCCCACCGCCTTTTACTACTTCGTCGCTCCGGATAACAAGGAACTGGAGGCGCTGATCGAAGAAGGTCTGCTGCGCGCCTTGGCGGACGGCTCCTTCGACGATATGTTTTTCTACTACCACGGCGAACTGCTGAATAAAGCCAAGCTGGCGCACCGCGAAGTGTACATGCTGACCAATCCTATCCTGCCTGAAAGAACCCCTTTGCATCGCGAAGGTCTCTGGTATCAAGGTTACGAGGACTCGCCACGGGTGCGTTGATCCCCTTGGCGTCGCGCTTCCAGCGTTGACAAGTGCGTTTGTTGTCCTCTACCTTGCTCTGCGACGACGCTTCAAGCGAGCGTGATCCGGAACCGGCGCGACCGGGCCTGATCCGTTGCTCCGGGGCTACCCCGGGGTTACATGTTGACTGAACATATCGCCGTCCATACCGCCCTACGCCAAGGCGTAGAACGGTATCGACCACGGGAGGAGGGTTGGAGCGTCGTCCTCTTTCCCTTTTTAGCGTCCAATACTCTCCAGGGATTTTTTGGCGATGAGATATGACCGCTGGTTGGCCGCCCGCCTCGCCGACGCATACCAATCCGGCCCGCCGATAACGCGGGAAATGAATCAACGCGCCGCTCTGTCCCTGGCGCAACACCCTGGCTGGCTTTCGCCATTGACGCGCCGAATGCGGACGCGGTTCCATCGGGCTTGGGAAACTACCTCCGCCTATACTCTGACGGAAGCCATTCTGGCTGACCGGGGCTTTCAGCGGGGGCTTGCCTTATCTTCCGACCCGGTTCAGGTGCGGTATATATTTTTGCCGTCGCCTCAGGAACTGCCGCCAGACTCTCCGGCGGCGCAATGGGGATTGCCGGCGTTGCGTTGCGCTGGCGACCTGCTGGACTGGCTGCATTTGACCCCGGAGGACCTGAACTGGCTGACGCAGGCCCGTGGGGAACCGGGTAGGGCGTCATCCAGATTGGGACATTACTGTTATCGCTGGCTGGATAAACCCCGTGGCGGCGCCAGATTACTGGAAGCCCCTAAATCCTGGTTGAAGACAGTGCAGCGGCGTATTCATCAGGAGATTCTCGCTCCGCTGCCTTTGCACGACGCTGTTCATGGTTTTCGCGCAGAGCGCTCCAGCCTGACTCACGCCCGCGTCCATATCGGGCAGCCATTGTTGCTTAAGTTCGACCTCAAGGACTTCTTTCCGTCGGTGAATTATGCACAGATTTATCGCGCGTTCCGGCGTCTTGGATATGGTCATCAGGTCGCTCGCCTGCTCAGTAAGCTGTGCTCTCATGTCACGCCCAACGAGATACTTCGCCATCCGGCGGCGCGTCATCTTGAACGCGGCGATGAACTATTCCGCCGTGCGCACTTGCCTCAGGGCGCGCCAACCTCTCCGGCGCTCGCCAACCTCGCCGCCGCTCATCTGGATCGGCGCCTGAGCGCGCTGGCTGACAGTATGGGGCGGCGTTACAGTCGATACGCCGATGATTTCGTTTTATCGGGGCCGACGATGAGTCCCGGCGCGATAACGCGCTTACAAGCCTTGGTCGGCGCTATCGCATTGGAAGAAGGTTTCGTTTTGAACACGCGCAAAAACGCGGTGATCGGGCAGGGCGCGCGTCAGCAGGTGGGAGGCGTGGTAGTGAACGCCAAGGCCAATATTCCGCGCAAGGACTACGATGCACTGAAAGCGGTGCTGCATAACTGCGTGCGCTTCGGTCCCGTTGGACAGAATCGCCAGAGCCACGAGCACTGGGCGGCGCACTTGAGGGGGCGCATTGCGTATATGGCGGGAATCAATCCAGAAAAAGGGCGCAAGTTGCTGGCGTTGTATCAGCGTATTGTCTGGCCGCAGGAATCCGTCTGAGCGTCATCGCTAAAGCCGAACTTTAAACACGTCCGCTTTTCTGCAGGCGTTGCATGACACTGCGGCGATACCAGCGGGACAACCAGCTTTTCAAACCGGGCAGGCTCAGCAGCCAGGCCAGGGGACGCAGCAGCAGAGTACGACGCATAAGCAGGATATAGGCGTCCAGTTCCCGATGAACATCGCCGTTTTCATCGCGTACGTGCAGCTCTGTCATGGCGGCGTGGGGATCGATGCCTTCGCGGCGCAGGTCGTCATCGCGGCCGGTGATGTCCAGCCAGCACACATCGGCGGCGCGGTCCCCCGCCAGCTTTTCATAATTGCGACGGTCGCGGACGCAGCGGGGACAGGCGCCGTCGTAGTAAACCGTCAGTTTAGGTTGGGTCATTATTTTCCCTCCCATGCGGCTCAGGCTTGTTCTTGCGCCTCCAGTTTAGCGCGAATGAACTCCGCATGGGGCACATAGATCAGTTCCGCCGCCCGTCGAACAAAATGCTCTTCGTACTTGTCCAACTGGCCATCAGCGAAAGCCACGCGCCACAAGTTAAGAATGATGCTGTATTTATCCTGGGGCGAGCAGATTTCGTTGATGTGCGAGGTGAACTCATACAAAGAGGTGGCGCTCTCGGCTTCTTTGGCGGCGGCTTCCATCAGCTCGGTCAACTCGGCGCCGTCCACATTGAAGGCCTGCCGCACATACTTTTCCACCACCTGCAGTTCCGCGTTATCCACGTGCTGGTCGACTCTGGCCAGTTGTATCAACAGGGCCGCGGTGACCCGCTCCAACGCCGGTTGCTTGATCGGCATGCGCGCGTCAGCGGCCAGTTCCTGAAAGATCGCCTGTAACTTTTTCAGCATGAATACTCCCATGATATGATGTGGCGTTTATCGCCGTCGGGCGCTTTTCGACTTGCCCCTGACGGAATTCATACCATCATTAACTGATGGATACTCCGCTAACAACAGGCAAGGCTATGAGTTCAGGGATACTACGCGGAGCTGTCATCGTCGCGGCCATATCTATGATGTATGGTTGCGGAGGCGATGAATCAACCGCGCAGCCGCCGAAGATTCCGGAAAAAGGAATCGCGGCGCTGGTGCAGGCGAACTTACCCGCTTCCGGCGCGCAGGCGCAGGTGGGCGCGGTAATTTTCAAGGATAGCGTACGGCAGCCCCTGGTGGGCGGCGATGTGATTGTCGCCGAGAGCGCCATCGACAAGGTGCGCCTGAATGCGCTGGAAAACCTCAGCGGCGACTACCAGGGGCTCCTGGATGTGGCGTCCGAATTCGACACCGTTTATTTCAGCGTGGAATATGATGTGGCCGCGGCGCAGGACAAAAGCTGGTTCACCTCCGGCCTGCCTGATGTCAGCGCTCGCCCCGGCGAATTGGTGGGTTTGACCACTTCTATCGAATTCCCTCCCGCGATTCATTTGGCTTCTCCCGCCGCGCAGATGGAATACGCCTCGCGTAGCGACCGTATTGCGTTACAGTGGGCGCCTCTGGGCGAAGACGATCAGATCCGTTACACCGTGCGCGGACGCTGCGACTATAGCAACGGCCGTCGGCAGTATTACACCCGCTCCGAAGTATTGGGAAGGGAAGACGGCGCCGGTGCGGCGGAAGGGTACGCGGAAATCAAAGTAGGGGACATCATCGCCTCACAGGACGGCGCAGAAAGTGGCTTCCTGGCCGATATGAGCGCGCGTCTGGTCGGCGCCGTAGTGGATGCGCTGACGTTTGGCTCTCCGGAAGTGGACATGCGCAACGGCGAGTTGCAGTCCTGTGAGTTTGATTTGTCGCTGTTGCGCGAACGTATTTCCACGCCCGCGCAGCCCTTCGACGGCGGGCGCATCATCGCCAGCCGCAGCGACACCGTGCGGCTGTATTATCACCCCATCGGCGAGTGACGCGGCTTATTCGTAGTGACTGTAGGGAACGGCTCCACCGTCCTTGCTCACCAGCAATACGTCAAACTTGGCTTTAACGCCGGGAACCTCCATGCCGGGCACATTTTCCCCGGCGGGCATTCCTGGAACGCTGAGACCCAAGGCGTCAGGCTTTTCCTGCAACAAACGCTGAATATCCGCCGCCGGCACGTGGCCCTCGATCAGATAACCATTGACTAATGCGGTGTGACAGGAAGCGAGCTGCGGCGCCAATCCCGCCTGCTGCTTCACTGGCGACACATCGCGGGTTTCATGCACAGTGACGTCGAACCCGGCGGCTTTGACGTGATCGACCCATACTTTGCAGCACCCGCAGGTGGGCGATTTGTAGACGGTCATTTCTTCCGCTGCGGCCTGCTGCGCGCCGGCGAATCCAGCGCTCAGCGCCAGCAGGACGCCGCTGAGACGGCGCGGCAAGGTTGAGATATTTGAGATCATGATTGGCTCCTTGTTGCTCATGCTATTCATCGCTGGCGATCAGACAACTTTCAGCGATCCCTGGTACATGTTCATCTGACAGTTAAATTTATAGACGCCTTTTTCCTGCGCCTGAATGCGGATGTCCTTGGCGTGGCCGACCGGCAACTCCTCGCTGATATTCAGGCCGTCGAAAATCACCATGGCGGCGCAGGGGCTGGGGTCTTTGCGCAGGAAGCGCAAGGTGGCGTTTTCCCCAGCGGGTATTTCGATGTGATTGGGACTGTACACGCCGTCCGCCACCGTGATTTCGATGGCGCCGCCGGCGCTGCGCGCGGCGCTTTGCGGCCGCCACAGCCAGAACCAATAGATCACAAAAGCGATAGCGCCCAGGCCGAGCAGGTTGACCAGAATACTCATGCCGCTTTCTCCTCTTGTTGATGCTGCGCGTTGGCGGCGCTGCTTTTGAACAGACGCAGGCGATTGGCGTTGCTGACCACCGTGACCGACGACATGGACATGGCGGCTCCGGCCAGCACCGGGCTCATCAGCACGCCGAGCAGGGGATACAGCAATCCGGCCGCCACAGGAATCCCCAGCGCGTTATAGATAAAAGCGCCAAACAGGTTCTGTTTGATATTGCGCACGGTGGCGCGGGAAACCTCAATGGCGTCGGCAAGACCGTGCAGGGAGCCGCGCATCAGGGTGATGTCGGCGCTTTCAATTGCTACGTCCGTACCGGTGCCGATGGCGAAGCCTACGTCCGCCTCGGCCAGCGCCGGAGCGTCGTTGACGCCGTCGCCCACCATGCCCACCAATTCACCCTGCGCGGCTTTCTGGCGCAGGTCGCGAATCACGCGCGCTTTATCTTCCGGCAACACTTCGGCGATAACTTCATCTACACCCACCTGTTTGGCGATAGCCTCGGCGGAGCGTTTCACATCGCCGGTCAGCATGATGACGCGCAGGCCGCGTTCGCGCAGACGGGCGATGGCGTCGCGGGAGTCGGATTTGATCTTGTCCGCCACAGCGATGACCCCGGCCAGTGCGCCATCGGTCGCCATAAACAGCGGTGTGGCGGCCTGTTCCGCCAGTTTATCCGCCGCTTCCTTGAGCGGGCTGGCGTCAATGTGATTGGTCTCCATCCAGCGGCGATTGCCAAGCAGCACGGTGACGCCATCAATCACTCCGGTCACGCCTTGACCGGATTCGCTATGGAAGTCGACGGGATCGCTCAAGGTCAGGGACTGTTCGCGAGCGGATTCCACAATCGCCATGCCCAGAGGGTGCTCGGAGGCTTTCTCCAGACTGGCGGCGAGACGCAATAGTTCAGTTTGATCGCGTCCGTCGACCGCCTGAATCTCCAGCACGGAAGGCTTGCCCTCGGTGATAGTGCCGGTTTTATCCAGCACCAGAGTGGCCAGCTCGCCCGCCTGCTGCAGGGCGCCGCCGTTGCGGATCAGTACGCCAGCCTCCGCCGCCTTGCCGACGCCGACCATCACCGACATGGGCGTCGCCAGCCCAAGAGCGCAGGGACAGGCGATGATCAGCACGGTGGTCGCCGCCACCAGCATATGCGCGATCCGGGGATCGGGACCGAAGTTATACCAGGCAAGGGCGGCGATGACGGCGATGATCAGCACCACAGGAACGAACACGGCGGAAATCTTGTCCGCCAGTCGTCCCAGCGGGGGTTTAGCGTTCTGAGCTTTTTTCACCATGGCGATGATTTGCGCCAACGCCGTGTCTTTGCCGACTTTCACCGCGACATAGGTCATGGAGCCAGTTTTATTGAGCGCGCCGGCGGACACCTTGTCCCCCTGTTTTTTCTCCACAGGAATCGGTTCGCCGGTCAGCATGGACTCGTCCACCAGACTTTTACCATCGCGCACCTCGCCGTCCACCGCGATTTTTTCGCCGGGGCGCACGCGCAGGAGGTCGCCTTTACGGACGTTCTCAATGGGAATGTCTTTCTCGTCGCCGTCGCGAATGACGCGGGCGGTTTTGGGCTGCAAGTCCAGCAGTCGTTTTATGGCCTGGGAGGTTTTACCGCGGGCGCGCACTTCCAGCGCCAGACCCAGGTTGATCAAACCAATGATCATGGCGGAGGCCTCAAAGTAGACATGCCGCGCCATTTCCGGCACAGCCTGGGGTAAAGCCGCCACCGCCATGGAGTACAGCCAGGCGGCGCCGGTGCCGGTAGCGATCAACGTGTCCATGTTGGCTGAATGATTCTTGAAGGCTTTCCAGGCGCCGGTGTAGAAGTGGCCGCCGGATTTCGCCATCACTCCCAAGGTGATCAGGCCGACCGCCAACCAGGCGAACTGGCTGAGACCCGTCTGCACCATCATTTCCCCGCCTAACAGCCCCCAGGCCATCAAGGGGACGCCCAGGACCAGGGCCAGCCACATATTTTGCAGCAACCGCTTGTAGTAGGCCTGCTCCGCCTTCTCCTTGGCTTCCTGATCAGCGGCGTCATCCGTCGCCGGGGTGGCGCCGTATCCGGCCTGCTCGACCGCCTGAATCAATGCGTCCGTATCGGCATCGCCTTCCACTGCAGCGGTGCGGTCGGCGAAGTTCATGGAGGCGCTGGCGACGCCGGGAACGTTCTGCAACGCCTGCTCGATTTTACTGACGCAGGCTGCGCACTTGGCTCCAGTGATATTTAATTGGATGACGCCAGCCTGACCTGTCGACGGTGGTGAAGCGTTTTGTTCCGGTGAGGATTCCAGTTTCTCGGTGTTGAGTTCGCAATGGTCGTCAGCGGCGCCATCGTTATTCCGTTTGTTCTCTTTATCCTGCTGGTTCTCTTTCAGCTCCGCCGGATAGCCTAACTGGCGGATCGCCTCCAGCGCGGCGGGAATATCCACGGCGGCGTCGATGGCGACGGTTTGTTGTTGCAGATCCACCGACACCTTGTCTGTGTCGGTCAGAGGGGTCAGCGCGTGTTTGATTTTCTTCACGCAGCTTTGGCAACCGGCGCCTTGGATTGCGATAAGCGCGCCTTGTTCCGATAGTGTCTGGTTCATGTCAGCCTCCGTTATCAGAGCTTAGTCTTATACGTTGGATTCTTGTTCCCAATATTCGATCAGCCGGCAGATGGTGTGGCCGTTGGGATCGCCGTCAGGCATGTGCTCCCAGGCGCTCATCGCCTCCTGCATACGGACTTTGAGCTGAGTGAGTTCGGCGATCTGGCGTTCCACTTCGGCGAACTTCTCTTCAAACAAGCGTCGCACCATCGGGCAGGGGGAGTGATGATCCTCCGCCTGAAGCATGATTTGATTGATCTCTTTGACGCTGAACCCTAATTGCCGCGCCTTTTTGGCGAAGATCAGCTTTTGCAGGTCGTCCCGATCATAGAGTTGGTAACCGTTGTCCGGATCGCGCCTGGGCTTCAAAAGACCCTGTTTGGTATAGAAGCGCACGGTGTCTGCGGTGACCCCGCTGCGTTTCGCCATCTCGCTGACTTTCAGTTGTAAACCCGTCATGTTCCGGCATCTCCCATTGTCTGCGTCGATGAATTTAAGCTTAGTGTAAAACCTGGGAGTAACACATAGGTCAAGGGGGAGTAGAAAATGATTGAAAAGAGACTGCCTTAGGAGGATGTGATCGCGCTAACCCTGTATTACCATTCGGATTTTGGTTACCGAGAGAGTTCGCCGAGGGACGCATGTATACCTGGAATGACAAACCCTATCGATGCCCGGTGGAGATCGCCTTTGCGGCGGTGGGCGGCAAATGGAAGTGCCTGATACTGTGGCACCTGCATTTGGGCAAAATGCGATTCAAGGAACTGGAGCGTATCGTGCCGGGAGTGAGCCAGAAAATGCTGACGCAGCAGCTCAAGGAAATGGAGCGAGACGGACTCATCGTGAAGACGGTTTTCCCGGAAGCGCCTCCCAAGGTGGAGTATGAGTTGACGGAGCGTGGCCACAGCATCTTTCCCATTCTGGAGCAGATGCATGAATGGGCCATCGCGCAGTTCGATCTGAAAAAATCGGCGCAAACAGAGTCGCTCCCACCCATCTCCACTTAAGTCAGCAGAGGCGCGGGTTTAACGGCGATCCTGCCTGCTATGCAAGTTGGAATCGCTGGCGGAAGAGAGGATGCTTACCAAAAAGTGCCTACTTGATCAGCCACTTAGCCCTGCCTATGATGCTCTCAGATCGCAGTCGCTCTGCGATATAATTAAGAGAAAAAGTTCGGCCGACTTGTTTTTCTGCTTCTCATTTCTATGTGAAATGCGCCTGCGGGCGCGAGCAACAAAACATTGAGGTCAACAGATGGAAAAAAGATATCCAAGAGCCTTTTCCCACATTGGGATATCCGTTCCCGATATCGCCAAAGCCCTGGAGTTTTATCAACAGGCGCTGGGCTGGTACGTCATCATGGACGTCACGGAGGTCAAGGAAGAAAAGGACACCGCGATTGGCGCCATGTGCATCGACGTATTCGGCGAAGGCTGGGGCTCCTTCAAAATCGCCCACCTGTCCACCAGCGACAGCATCGGAATAGAACTGTTCGAATTCCCGCAAAACAAAACGCCCCGCCACGAGTTCAACCCCTATCAGACTGGCGTGTTCCATTTCTGCGTACAGGACCCGGATGTGGAAGGGCTGGCTCAGCGCATCGTCGAACTGGGCGGCAAGCAAAGAATGCCGATCCGGGAATATTTTCCGGGTGAAAAGCCCTACAGAATGGTCTACATGGAAGACCCGTTCGGCAACATCGTGGAAATTTATTCGCATTCCTACGAGCTGCACTACAGCGCTGGAGCGTACCAGAATCAATCCGTGTAAAGGGCGACAGCCCCGCTGACACTGGGACTTTAGACCGGTTAATACCAGGTTTGGTTATTACCATACTTGGTTAATGCCAGGTTTAGTAAATACATAAGCGACGCGTTGCGCCGGTCGGTGGCGGAGCGCGTTGTCCTCACAGACTTATTTCTGCGTTGTAAGCAATTCATATCTTCAAACAAGCGCCTGCGTGGGTGCGCAGACAGGGGGATCAGACCGGTTCAGCCGGTGAAAACAGGCAGTTTTCAGGCGCTTCCAGGGAGATGGAGCGATAGGGATTTTTGTTTATAGCACATTGGTAGTTGTTGACGTTAAACGAAAAGAAAACGAAAGAATAATATGTTTAAGAAGAAGATACTGGCCTGCGTTGTTACTGCTTCACTCTCTCCATTACTTTTCACATCCAGCCTGGCCGTGGCGGCGAATGAGCCGCAGGCGGCAAGCGCTGTAGTCTCTGCGTCATCCATGGCGGAACGCACGGGATTTACTTTTTCCGATCTGGTCGCCGGTTACGTGAACGGATATGACCGCACGAATAAGACCTTCGCCATGAAAACCCGCAATGGCCACGAGCTGTCCGTGAAAATCGGCGATAACGCTTATGCGGAATTCGTGCGCAACCTCGGGGAGGAGTTCAAGAACGCCACGGATAAGCTGGACGTCATGCTGACCCAGGGCCGCTACGTATACGCCTATGGCGTGTTTTATCCCGATGGCGGTCAGTATGCTCTGGAAGCGACCCATCTGGTTTTCCCCACAAGTCAGGATAACCAATACGTCTTTGAACAAAGCGACTGGTGGAGCCGTCAGATCCGTGAACTGGCGGATTTTTATCTGCAGGCGGAGTTTGGCGATGGTCCCATCGATTACACACGCTATCGCACCAACCTGTCTCTTGAAGGGGATAAACTGGGTGACGGCATTCAGGAAGCTGCCACCTTATCGCGCCTGATATACGGTTTCGCCACCGCGTACATGATGACGGGGGAGGATCGCTACTGGGAGGCGGCGCAGAAGGGAACAGCATACCTGCGCGCCAACTTTCAGGTGAACAAGGGCGAGCAGTTCTATTGGCTGCATGCGTTGGACGTTAATGGCAAAAACGGCGTTGAAACCTTTGCGGGCTCGCGTTTTTCCGACGATTACAACGCCATTCCCTGTTACGAGCAGATCTATGATCTGGCGGGACCGGTGCAGACCTACCGCATCACCGGCGATAGCGCCATTCTGCAGGATGTGGAGAAAACGCTCGCTCTGTTTGAAGATCGCTATCGGGACAAGAGCGCTCAGGGCGGCTATTTTTCCCATATCGACTCAAGCACGTTCAGTCCTCATGCGGAGTCTCTGGGCGATAATCGCAGCAAGAAGAACTGGAATTCCGTCGGCGATCACGCGCCAGCGTATCTGATCAACCTGTGGCTGGCCACCGGCAGGACGGAATACGCCGACTTTCTGGAAGATACCTTCGACACTATCGTCGCCCGCTTCCCCAGCGTGAGCGAGAGTCCCTTCGTCAACGAGCGCTTTTTCGCGGACTGGTCCGTGGACGCCGGCTACAAATGGCAGCAGGATCGGGCGGTGATCGGCCATGATCTGAAAATCGCCTGGAACCTGATGCGCATGAACAACCTGCGCCCGAAGGCGTCCTACTCCGAGCTGGCGCAAACCCTGGGCGACGCCATGCCGAAATACGGCGCTGACTTGCAGCGCGGCGGCTGGTATGACGTGGTGGATCGCAAGCGTGATGACGGTCAGAGTCAGCACCGTTTCGCTTTCCATGATCGCAAAGCCTGGTGGCAGCAGGAGCAGGGCATTCTGGCCTATCAGATTCTGGCGGGCGTGACTGGCAATCCTGACTATCTGCAACTGGCGCGAGAATCTTCCGCTTTCTACAACGCCTGGTTCCTGGATCGCGCAGACGGCGGCGTGTACTTCAACGTATTGGCGGGCGGACAGCCCTATGTGGAAGGGATGGAACGCAGCAAGGGCAGCCACTCCATGGCGGGATATCACGCGTTTGAGTTGGCCTATCTGTCGGCGGTGTACAACAAGCTGCTGATTCTGAAGCAACCCATGGATCTTTACTTCAGGCCGCAGGCGAACGGTTTTACCGGAAACCTGTTGCGAGTGCAGCCGGACATCCTGCCCCAAGGCAGCGTGAAGATCGACAAAGTGTGGGTGAACGGCGAACTCTATGAGGATTTCGACCCCGCCAACCTGACGGTGACGCTGCCTCGCGATCATCAGGAAATGAGCGTCAAAGTCAGGCTGACGCCCGCCTGATGCTCTCTACGAGCGCCCTGTGTGCGGGGCGTTCGTCCGCATATTTGGATAGAAAGGAATTAACCCATGTTTTTAAGATCGACGACCCTACTGCTGGCGGCGCTGACGCTGTCCGCCTCGCTTTTTTCTTCCGCTTCCTCAGTAGAAATACCGCAAGTCACAGTGCAGACGCCGCCGGTGACGGGGGACTACAAAGGCAAAATCGGCGTGCTGGTGGAAGAACATTTTGATGAAACCGAGCTGGTGGCGTTCCAGCAATATTTTCCCGCCCACGGCTACGAAGTGGTGTTCATGTCATACTTGTGGGGGCAGTCTGAGCTGACTTTTAACGGCAACGATCACCAGCGCCAAGTGGTGGTGAAGACGGATATCACTCAAGCGGATCTGTCGCAATATGCTGGCGTTATCCTGATCGGCGGCTACGCCATGGATCGCCTGCGCTATCAAACCGAGCTGAGCGAAGATGGTGTTTCCCATGCCCCGGCGGTGGAGTTTTTGCGCCAGATTATTGCCACCGATCGCATCAAAATCGGCGCTATATGCCACTCGCTCTGGTTATTCACGGCAGATCCAGCTCTGCTGCAGGGTCGTAAGGTCACCGCCGCGCACAATATTGTTGCCGATGTCCGTAACGCTGGCGGGATATTGCAGGTAGAGAATAATCAGGCGGTGGACACCTTCGTGGACGGCAATCTGATTACCGGCAAGCACCCGGCGGTGGTGGACGCTTTTATGGAGATTTTTTTGCGGGAGCTGGATAAGTCCTGACGTTCACGGTTTAGGAGGAATAGGAGTTTTCGTTCCCACTCTGATCAGGTGAAAGCAGGGAAGCAAAGGCTTCCCTGCTTATGACTGCTTAGGGATCGTTGACTATCGCCACTCGCATCCCGCGGCGGGCGTTTCCGTCACAACCGTGGAGTAGTGATAGGCGTAATCGCCGTCAATCGCCCGAGTGCCTTCCTGGCCTGCTTCCGGCCCGATGATGTAAGTCTCGGCCTTTGACAAACCGGCGTCGGAGTAGGCCGCGATATCGGTGGCGGCGTTACCGTAGGCGCGCACGATATCCAACTGCACGTCATTCAGCAGGTGGCGGATATAAGCGGTTTTATAGGCCTGAGTTTGTGGGCTGGCGGGGTTTTCCGCGTTGCTGTCCGTGCGCAGGTGCCATTGAAACAGGCCTTTGGTGTTGAACCAGTTGCGGGTGGTTTTGGCCATCCAGTACTGGCGACCGGTGAGATACACCACTTGATAGCCTTTCTCCACATAGTCCCACACCACTTCCGCCGCGTAGTTGTGCATTTCCGCAGTGTCTGTGCCCAGGTAGTCGCCAATGGCTTCGAAGTCGTTGAGGGTCAGCGTGCCGTCGATGTCGAAAAGCACGGTTTTACGGCCGGGTTGCACCACCGTCAGGTAACCGGATGCTTCCGTCTGGTCGCCTTCCACCACCATGCGCACCACATAATCGCCTTCAGGCTTGTTGATGTTGACGTAAATCTTGCCGTCGCTATTGGTGCGATGTTCTCCCAGGTATTCCCAACCGGACATGCCGGTACCGTAGACGTAGACATGAATGTCCTCGTCCTCCAGATCTTTGTGGAACAGGGCGGAGTAATCGAATTTGCCCACCATGGTGGCGGAGTCGCCGGCTTTGACGATCTGGTCATGGACCATATGGAACGGCTTGTTCAAGGAAGCGAGCAGACGGTTTCCCCAGTGGTGAAACGACTTCTGCGCCGGCTTTTGCAAACCGGGCGCGTGCAGCACGCTGTCGTAGTCAGGGCAATATTCAGCGTTAGCGGTCAGGCTGAGCGAAGCGGCGAGCAAGCCGCCAGTCAGAAATGAGAGTTTATGCATGATTTTAAAGAGTCCTTTTCTAATTATTGTTCAATGAGGCATCCCCATTTCATCCTGTTCAGTAAATGGGGTGTGAACGCGGCCCTAATTTTTCACAGCAATATGAAAAACTGGTTAAAGCCGTCGGGAAATTGTGCATGCTGAGGAAGGCGTGGAGTATCCCTAATACAGACTATATCCGATGGGGTTTGGGTGGTTTTTACAGGATATTGTGGGCATATCCCTCATCATGAAAACGCCAACTGGTCGAGCCTTTTGTGAGCGCTCGGACTTATGCCCGATTGCAACGAAATGATGGAATTTTGTAATTTAATGGATAATTGGGATCTTGTGGTCACTTTAGCAACAAATAATACCTAGAGATGCCGGTGCGGAAGGTATATATTTTGGAATGTAAAGCGTACTCGTCAGCAGGAGGGGAAGGCTGTGTTGAATAAAGTTGTAAAGATGGGCGCACTCGCCTCATTGTTGGTTATTTCCGCGTTTAGCTCTGCGGCTCCGAATGAGGGCGGTATGGTATACAGCGGATATGTATACAAGTTTGATAAAGGCTCTCATAGCCTGGGCTTGGTCAGGGCTTGGTCCACCTTTAACAAAGACTCCGACGTCAAAATGGTGAAGCTGGATTCCAGCTTGAAGTTTGACGGTCTTACAGAAGGAACCAAGATCGAATACAAGCTTGGCGATAGCTTCAGTGCGAACGAGCGGATTGTTGAGTACTGGAAAGCCAATCCAGATTCCTGATACCGTCTTTGTTTAAGCGGGTTTGATTGAAAGCTGCTGACCATCAGGGGAGCAGCTTTTTTGTTTTCAAGGTTCCATTTCCTCTTAATGTCTGGGATAGAATAGTTACTCTATATAAAGTTCTACTTTGATTGCGCATACAACTGCGCCATCTCCTCCGCGATACTCGCCATTTTTTCCCGCAACTCCGGCGGTCCCAGCACTTCCAGATCAGCGCCGAACCGCAATAATTCCACACAAGCCTGACGCAGGGCGCCAACGGGCAGTGTGGCTTTACGCCAGCCTTGTGCGTCTGGAGTGGGGTCTAACAAGGTGGCGGCGCGCACATAGGGCGAGTTGAGCGCGTCCATCATCCAGACGCCTTTTTCGGATAGGCGCACTTCAGCGACGTAGGTGTGCAGCTCCTCTTCCAGACGGAGAGTATTGGCGCGCCAATAAGCGGCCAGATCGAATTCCACTGGGCGTTCAAAACGAGTGGTGGAGACGCTTAGCTCCTGAATGCGGGAAATGCGATAGGTGCGGAGGTCGCCATCGACCTGCGCCACCAGATACCAGGAACCGCTTTTCAGGACGACGCCAAGTGGTTCGGCGCGACGTTGCTTTTCTCCTTTCCAGCTCTGGTAGCGCATCTCGACCGTTCGTTGTTCCCAGACTGCCTGGGTGATGTCCCGGAGGTGATCTGGATGTTCTGACTCCGCGAACCAGGCGGGGGCGTCAAGATGAAACCGGGATTGCATGCGCTCCGCCCCGGAACGCAGTTCCTGAGGCAGGGCCGCCAACAGTTTCGTCTGGGCGGCGGAGACGGCGGCGCCCAGACCCATATCGTTGGCTGGGCCGGATAAACCGGTCAGGAACAGGGCCTCTGCTTCTTGCGACGACAGTCCGTTGAGCCGGGTGCGGTAGCCGTCCAGAAGACGGTATCCGCCCTCAGCGCCCCGCTCGCTATAAACCGGGATGCCCAGTGCGCTCAGGGTTTCTATATCGCGGTAGACCGTGCGCAGAGACACGCCACACTCCTTCGCCAGCACCGGCGCGGTGGTCTGGCCGCGGGCTTGAAGGGTCATAAGGATGGTCAGGAGACGGCTGGCGCGCATAACAAACCTGCTGCAAATTTTTATTTTAAACCTGACAAAAGTTGACAGGTATGGGGTCGTATTATGCCACTGAGTTTATTTCCCAACCAAAAGGATATGCGTCATGGCTTCTGATTCGAAAATCACGTTGTTTCACTGCCCACAGACCCGTTCCACAGGCTCCATGGTATTGCTGGAGGAGCTGGAAGCGGCTTATGAAGTGAAACTGATCAACATTCGTAATGGCGACAATCGCCGAGATGAGTATTTGCAGGTGAACCCCTTGGGCAAAGTCCCTGCACTGCAGCATGGCGATGCGCTGATCACGGAGCAGGTGGCGATCTTTCTTTATCTTGCTGACTTGTTTCCACAGGCAGGCCTGGCTCCAGCGTTGAATGATCCATTGCGCGGGCCTTATTTACGCTGGATGGTGTATTACGCCAGCTGTTTTGAGCCGGCGGTGGTGGACAAAGCGATGCAAAGAGACCCAGCGCCGCGGGACACCAGTCCCTATGCGGATTATGACGTCATGTTGAACGCGATCGTCGAGCGTATCGCCAGCGGGCCCTATATTCTGGGCGAGAAGTTCTCGGCGGCGGATGTATTGTGGGGAATGGCGTTCCACTGGTGTACTCAGTTTGGTTTGGTTCCGCGCACGGAGGTCATCGACGCTTACATCAAACGCGTCACCGGTCGTCGCAGTTTCAGCGAAGTGTTGGCCAAAGACGTGGAGATAGCGGCGCAACTGCAGGCGAAAACGGAAGCATCGGCAGACTGATTACCCTTCTTATTCCTCATCCTATCGCCGCCCTTTGTGGGCGGCTTATGCGTATGGTTTTCCCTGTCCGCCACAGGATAATACAAACTCCTACCGCCCATTTGGGCATTCGCCGCGTAGTCATAGGAGTGAGTTGGCGACATGAAAAAAATCGAATACGGTGCAGGCGTTTTCGCCATTCAAGGGTTTCTAACGCCGCCAGAGTGCGACGCTTATATTTCCGACAGTGAAGCAATGGGATACGACGAAGCGGAGATTCAAACCGCGCGCGGGTCGCAGATGTACAAAGATATCCGTAATAACGATCGCGTTATTTTTGACGACGCCGTCATGGCGGATAATATCTTCAACCGAATCAAAGCCATGCTGCCGCAGGAAGTGGACGGCTGGGAACTGATCGGCTTGAACGAACGCTTGCGCTTCTATCGCTATGAACCCGGCCAGTACTTCAAATGGCATCGCGATGGCTCATACGCCCGCAGCGAGAAAGAAGCGAGTCTACTGTCATTCTTGATCTTTCTGAATGAAGACTACGAAGGTGGAGAAATCGCCTTCCGCTGGGACAAAATCAAACCCGAAAAAGGCTCCGTGGTAGTATTTCCCCATGCCACAATGCATCAAGGCTCCACTGTCGAAAGCGGCGTTAAATATGTGCTGCGCACGGATGTGATGTATCGGGAAATAGCGTAGCCTTTATATTCCTCAATTCTATGTGGTATTTCGATGGAAGATATACTTGTCCTTCTCCTTAGACTGCTGGGCGTCATTGCGCAAGGCGTGTTCTATTTCGTGATGGAGTTTCTGATCAAAGGTCCGGGATATCTGATCCATCGGCTATTCGCCGGTAAACATGCCGACCCGGAAGGATTATTTGCGTTTGTGTTTGGGATACTGTTTTGGGTTGTCGTGGGATTCGTTTGCTATTTCGTCTACAAAGCCTTTCTCAGTTAGCTATTGAATTAATGGTTCATTCTGCCCGTTATTACCTCTCTATCTCACGCTCTTCGAGAAAATAATAGTGCTGTATAAAATAAGTTTTAGACCTGACGCTTCCAGGGACTTTGACATGACGGAAGCCAAGGAGGTTTTTGAAAATTACCTCGCGGCTATGCTGAAAAATGGTCAAATATTTGGTGATTATTATATCGTTTCCCAAAACGGAGCTTTGCATGCATACGCTAACCTTCAGGGCGCACAAGCCATGCATCGTAAACATCATAGTCAGTTTGGGCTTGATTGTTTGGCGAAGATAAATGCACTTTTCGGCACTCATCCACACTGGGAGTGTTTGGAGGATATGCAGGAAGAAGAATTTGATTGGCGTACTTCTTCGTCGCTGATTCTAGCCACGGATATGTTTGCTGAAGGGGCTTCTCTACGGAGAGAAGGTGATGGCAAAGGGGTTCCGCTTTATCACCTTCCTGTGTCTGACGAAGTCAGGGAAAATATTTACCGTTGGAACTTGTCGTATCAAGCTCATGATCAGCTCTGGATAGATAGCGGCTCTCTTGAAATACCCGCTTACAAGGAGATGACGGATGTTAATAGCGAACTGTCCGAGATGGGAAGGGAATACTGCCGACTAATAGAGTTGGCGACTGATCTGCCTACCTATTATTTTCTGTATCGTTATTGGGGGCGTGGCCAGGATGAAGCGCATCGCAAATGCCCGGGCTGCGGTGGCCGTTGGCGTACTTCAGAGCCGCTTGATGGACGACGCGAATACTGGCTTTTCCCATTCAAATGTGACCCTTGCCGTCTTGTTTCCGGCGCAGGCGTCGAAATGGATGATGACGACCTCGCACTCATTGGCGAGTGGACAGGCCGATAGTTATTAGGAGCGGTAAAGCCTGGTAAGGAGAGAGTCTTGATTCTACATAAAGTAACCTTCGGTTCGCTGGTTAATGACGATAAAGATGAGGCGCTGGAGCTGGCGTTCAACTTTCTCTCTACGCTTGCACATAATGGGCAGGTGAATGTAGACGATTATGTCTGTGCAGTTCAGCAGGGGCTTGTTTGCGCATATGTTAATACGCTTGGACCCAGCGCCACGGAGCTGAGGTTTTATAACCGTTATGGTTTGAGTTTATTGGAAGGGCTTAAACGATATTTCGGTGGTGAACCAGTTTGGGAAATATTGGAGGATAACGCGCCAAAGAAAGAAGCCTCGTGGAAAGGCGCGCCATTCCTGTACTTGCATACGCTCGATAATGGCGGCGAGTCGCCGTTATATCGGGGCGACAATGGAGAAAATATCACCCTGTACACTGTCCCTTTCGATGCAGACGAACGTGAGCAGGCTTATTTCTGGCAGCGGAATTACCGCCAGTGTGACTCGATTTGGATGAGATCCGCTGTGCTTGAGTCAGAAACCTACAAGGAACTTGCCGACGTCAATAGTGCGCTGACTTTGGCTGGGAAGGAAGTTTGCCGGCTCATTGAACACGCTACCGGCGTACCTACGTACTACTTTCTCTTTCGGTATTGGGGCCGACGCAAACATGAGGAAAAACGCAGGTGTCCGGGGTGCGGTGGAGATTGGCGGACAGGTCATTCTATTGAGAGGGGCGGCGACCTCTGGTTATTCCCCTACCAATGCGAACCCTGCAGGCTGGTCGGCAGTCACGCGTTAGCGGATGACGATGAGCGTCGTGCTTCCATTGGTGAATGGAAGGGCGCTAAGTAGCCGTTTGGCGAGTGTTTCCGCGTTTATTTGTATCCTGGAATTGATGGTCTATTCTGGTTAGTTTGTAAGGCTGCTCGTTAGGAGCGGCGTGGACTGAGCCTTTGGAGTTGGAAATGCGGAAGTTGGCGGTGATTTTCTTGTTGTGTTCAGGGATGGCGAATGCGGGTATCTATAAGTGTACGGATGCGTCGGGCAATATGACGTTTTCGGATCGTCCCTGTCCGGGGCAGAAGCAGGAGCAAATCAAAAAGGATGCGGCGCCTGTTGCTACAGACGATGAGGGTTCTGCGTCCGGGGAAGCATTAGGGTCTGATTTCTGTTCTAAATCCATCAGCAATGGCAAAGACTGGCTCTCGAGCATGCGCGACGTCGCCAGGAAAAACCTGAACTCCGGCCACATGACGCAGGCGCAATACGATCAGGGCATGCCTGAATTGAAGCGCATCGAAAGCAAGTTGACCCAGCGCGAATGCTCGCAGGCAAAAGGTAAGCAACGCCAGTTCTTCGAGTGTATCAATGACGCGTCCAATCACATCGCCCAGTGCATGAGCACCTATCGGCCTTATTAATCCCTTAAAACGTCGGGCGTCACACTACAAATTCAGACACCTGCCGCCGCAAGTCCGACACGGACTGCTGGATACTGGCTCCGGCCTGGGCGGATTCGGCGGCGGACTGCTGGGTGCGCTCTGACGCGTCGGCGATATTGACGATGTTGCGGTTGATCTCCTCCGCAACGCCGCTCTGTTCTTCCGCCATTGAGGCGATCTCGGTAGTGCGATCGTACAGACCAATCACCAACTGGTTGATGTTCTCCAGACTGCTGTCCGACTCGGTGAATGCCTCACTGGAGCGCTTGGCCCGCTCTGAGGCGGCGCTGATGGAGCGCACTGCGCTCTGACTGCCGCTTTGCAGGCTGTCTATGCGGTTTTGAATCTCTGTGGTGGACTGCTGGGTTTTATTGGCGAGAGTGCGCACTTCATCCGCCACCACCGCGAAACCGCGCCCGCTGTCTCCCGCCCGCGCAGCCTCGATGGCGGCGTTAAGCGCGAGCAGGTTGGTTTGTTCGGCGATGGTGCGTATCACCAGCAATACGGAGCCGATTTCTTTGCTGTGAGAGTCGAGTTGATTGACGACTTCTTCCGCGTTGCTCATCTCTGATTGCAGCGAGTGCAACATATTGCGCAGATTATGCGAGATAGAGCCGGACTTCTTGGTTTCCGACTTGATGTGATCGACGTCGTTGGCCACCAGTTGCACATGCTCCGCCACATGATGAATGCTGCTGGACATCTCTGAGATGGCGGAAGAGATCTGTTCGATTTCCTGCTTTTGATGCGCCACGGCTTCATCGGCGTGCTGGGTGTTCTGCTTTAATTCATCAGATTGCGACGAAGCCAGTTCCGCGGATTTATTCACGTTCAACACGATTTTCTGTATCCGCTCGATAAAGACGTTGAGGCCTTTGCCCACGTCGGCGATTTCGTCATTGCCCTGAATTCTCACCCGTTGCGTCAGGTCCGCCTCACCCTCGGCGATGTTCCAGATGGCTTTGCTCAGCACATCCACCTTCAACACCACCCGTACGCCCAGCACCAGTGATATGAGCACGACCAAAATAACTCCCGCTGCAAGAGAAGCCGTAGTCAGACTGCCGATTAACGACTCCGCCCCTTCGCGAATCTGCAGGACGGCGGAAGAGATGGATTCGTCCGTTTGCGTTTCGGTGTTTTTCAGAGATAACCGTAGCGCCTCTGATACCCGCGACAATTCACTGCCGAGCACATTGGCCACCGCCACTTTGCTCTGGTTGGTAAGATCTGAGAACTGGCCTTTCAGGCGCTCCATTTGTCCGTCGATGCGGGAAGTGCTGACGCCAACTACAAACTGGCCGATCACGGCGCCCTGGGGCGCGATATCCGTACGAATGACGACGATGCCGGGATCTTTCTCCGCCGCATCGATGACCTTGGCCAGCGAGCCTTTGCCTTCGCCCTGTTTGATCAGCTCCTGCACTTTCTCATCGGTGCGGTCGACATAGCGGGTCAACTGCTCCGGCTCCTGGCCGAAAAAGCCATAAAAGCCGGCGAACACGATGGAATCGCTGTTGTCCACCAACTGCGCCAGGCGCGTCAATTCGGGAGTGTCCCGGTCCCAGATAGCGGGCGGGGCGATAGCGGCGACGATGCCGGTGAGGTTCTTAACCCCTTCATCCAGGGTCTGTCGCAGATTCTGGGCGATATCTTTACGTTGAGTCTCCAACTGCGCGCCCAGCTTGCTCTGTAGCTGCTGTTGGGCGTTGTCGGACATGGTCTGTAATTGCGTGGCGACGGTGCTTTCCGCCGCGCTCAACTCAGTGCTGACCTTCTGGCGGCTGTCACGCAGGCCGGATTCGACCTCTTTGACCAGATTGTTTAACTGAAATTGTCCGAGCAGAATATTGGCGACAATCTGCAGCGCCACCGCAACGCACAACACGATAAGCACCGGCCGCAACAGCCGGGTGGTGAAAAAACGCAGCAATTTAGGCATAGACATCCCCAGAAAGTACTGACAAACGGCGCAAAGCCCCCTCGCGTCCTGAAGGAAGAGAAGGGGACTTTTGTCAAAAACCTTCTTTAAGAATAGTCTATCCCACTGTTTTGGCTAAAAATAATGCTAAATCTTAGTGGCTTTGACCGTTAAGCCTTACTGGGGCGCACCGCGTCGTCACCGTAGATGCCGGTGAAAACCTCGCCGTCGCCTTCGCTCCAGCCCCGATACATGCCTTCCGTATTAAAATTCAACACCACTGCGCCGGTATGATCGATGGCGATCAATCCGCCTTCGCCGCCTCTTGGCTGCAACTCCTCGAACAATACCTGCTGCGCGCACTGCTGCAGCGATTCGCCAAGATAGCGGTAACGGGCGCACACCTCATGGGCCACGACATGGCGAATAAAGTATTCCCCGTGCCCGGTGGTGGACACGGCGCAACTGCGATTGTCGGCGTAAGCGCCGCAGCCGATCAGCGGAGAGTCGCCCACACGGCTGTACTTTTTATTGGTCATGCCGCCAGTGGAAGTGGCGGCGGCCAGGTTGCCGGCCTGATCAAAGGCGACAGCGCCCACGGTGCCGAATTTATAGTCCTCTGCGCCCGGCTCCAGGCTGGGCTTGGCTTTATCCTGAGCCTGACGCCACTGGCTATGGCGCATGGGCGTGCCGAACCAGGAATTTTCCACCTGGGGCAATCCCATCGCTTTGGCGAAACGATCAGCGCCTTCGCCCGCCAACAGGACGTGTTCGGATTTGTTCATGACCGCGCGGGCCACAGTCACAGGGTTCGGGCTGTTGCGGATGCCCGCCACGGCGCCGGCTTTCAGGGTAGCTCCGTCCATGATGGAGGCGTCCAGCTCATGATCGCCATCATAGTTATAGACGGAGCCTTTGCCGGCGTTGAACCACTCGCTGTTCTCCAACTCGCGCACCGCCGCTTCGACGGCGTCCAGGCTGGTTCCTCCCTGGGCTAATATCTGTTTGCCCGCCATGACCGCCTGCCGCAGGGCGGCGTGTACTTCGTCCTCCTGGTCCTCTGTGAGCATTCCTTTGGACAAGGTCCCCGCTCCTCCATGAATGGCGATCGCGTATCGATTCGGCTGCGTCATAAAAGTTTCCTGGTTTTCTTGATGAAATACTGCTGGCGCCTGGGGTTTTCCCCAGTTATCGCCCCAGGCGGGGCTTGTTTAACTGGAGCGTTTTAACAGCAGATCAATATTCCAATTTTCCAGTCAGGGGATCAATCATCATGTTAAACCTTTGCCGATCGTCTCTCGCCATACGCTATCGGCGCTCTGTGCTGACCATGGCGCTGGCCGTCCTCGCTGCGCCTTTGCTGACGCTGTCGTCAGCGCGCGCTGCGGAAGGGCTGGCGGATGTTTATCAGCATATTGAGGCCATGCGCATCAGTCGTGAGCTCTGTAACAAGGCGAAATTGTCCGTAGTCAGCGAAGCGACTTTTCGTGAATGGGCGGAACATAATCAGGTGGCGCAAGTTGATGCAGTAGTGAAACGGCGCATTGAGGATAGCGCTAAAGTGGAACACATACTGGAGTCAGCCAAACTCAAACTGCGCCGCTCCCTGGAAAGTAAGATGCCGGGGTTATGTCAGGCGATGGCGGGTGCGATCGCCAGTGATGAATTTAATCTAATCCACAGTTATCCCGCATTTTACCGGACACTTAAGGCTTCCCCGCAACACGCGGATGCTGCGCAAACCCCCAAGCAAAAAGGAAGTAAACCTGCGGTGAAGGTGTCCCTTATTTCCGCTGAGATGGATAAGTACCTGAAACAGGGGGGCGGCCCGGATTGGGATGAGGTGGAGAAGGTAGTGCTGATCTCCTCGACAAACGGCTTCAACCTGATATTTAAACCCCAGCTACTGTTCCGTAATGGCGATTTGTATTGTGATTTCGATCTGGCGTTGGAAGACCTGGATGTGGAAGCCTCCAGGCGCGTCCGGCCCAGAGCCTGGGGAGGATGGAAGGAGCAAGGCGAGACTTATGTTTTCAATATGCCCGGAGACGATCCATGGGAAGTTCCCCAAGTTTACCCGGTATGGCCGGCGGATAAGGGCGCGAAGCTGGATGGAACCTGGAAAGCAGGCTCAACCATGATCATGCCTAGCGCCGAAATGGGCATGATGGATGTCGTCGCCTCAGCGCAAACCATCACCTTCACCCGTGACGGACGCTTCGAACTGAACCGCTCTTCCGGCGGCTCCGTGGCGTCTGCAGGCGCGGGCGTCTCCACCTACGCCAACGCTGGCGCCGCCGGGAAATATCGCCTGAGCGAATACGCGCTCACCCTGCAGTTTGATGATGGGCGCACCGAGCGCGTCAGCTTTTACCATTTCGACAGCAAGGGAGGAAAATCCTCCACCGTGGTGGGCATCGCTGGCGTCACCTTTATCAAACAGGATGACTAATTTTTCGTCAGCGCCATTTGTTCAATGACGGACTCAAGGGAAAAGTTGTAGGCGGAGATGGTTGGGTTTAAGGCCAGGGAATAGCGGGAGAAGTCGACTTTGCGTATCGTCTGTGGATAGTCCTCCAGACGCTTCAGCACGGCGATGATCTTGCCGGCATTACGGTGATTGGCCAGCAGCAGTGGGGTGTGAAATACGCTGGTGGCCACCGGGCGACGCCTACCCTGTAAGTGGTCGAAGGCCAGAATGACCGCCCAGGCGCCTTCGACATAATGGCCTCCGGCGGTAATCGTAAGCGCGCCTTCGCTTACCTGGCGCAGAGAGGTGGGGTTGATGTCATAGGAATTGACCCAGACATCCCGCCCTGGCGTGCGCTGGTATTTCTCCAATGCGGCCAGAACGCCTACCGTTGTGCGATAGTTGGCGGACCAAATAGCGTTGGTGTCAGGAAAGCGCTCCAACAGGCCCATGGTGCGGCTTTCAGCGTCCTCGGCGCTCCAGTCGGTATACACCACCTGATTAAGCGTGACGTCGTCGAATAAGCCTACCGCCGTGCGCAACCCTTTCTCCCGGGCGATGGCCGGGCCATCGGCGGCGAATCCGTTGACGGCGATCATATTGACCCGGCGTCCGGGAGCGCTGGCTCTGACATCGCGAATCAATGCGACAGTGACGGCGGTGGCGGAGCCGATATCGTCCGGCAGCAGCTGGGCGATCCAGTGTTCGAAGCGCTGCTTGGGACTCCCCAGCCTGTCGGCGGCTTCTCCTTCCAGGCCGCTGTTATAGAGCACGCAAATCACCGGAGAGCTCTCGCAGAGGGGGATGAAGGTTTCCGCCGTCTGCAGAAAGTTCGGAAAAATGATGGCGTCGAACTTACGCCGCTCTTTCAGCAGGCGCTCGAACTGCCGCAGCATTAAGTGGCGGTCGGCGTCGCCGTCCAGCACGTGCAGTTCCACATCCAGGTCTTCCGCGGCGCTTTGCGCGAACAGCGCCACCCGGCTCCAAAACGGGGTGTCATTGGGAATCAACAGGGCGAAGCGATATTGTGCAGCGTTTGCAGCGCAGCAATAAAACAGCAGAGCGACCCATAACGACGCGCCTCTGACCACAGATGCCTCTCGATACTTGCAATACATGCAGTTTTTGCCGTTCAGCAATTCAAGACAGGAATATGACAAAGTATCGCCTACCTCTGAGGAAAAGCCAAAGCGGTGAGGACGAGCGGAGTGGTCATTGCTCACTCAAATGGTGCGATATACCGCGGGCATAGTGCATGGTGTTGGGATAACTTGGTGCGTTATACGATTTTCGCCAGCGCCAAAAAAGTGCGTCGTTAAAGTGATTGAATATCAACTAAATGATTTAAAAGATAAAAATCCGTCAATGGTATGAATGTTGGATTGATGTGGTCAGTTCTTAACCTCGGAGCGGACCATGAAAGTCAAGATAACGCTAAAGAATCTGGTGAAGGGTATTGTCCTGTCCTGCTGTGTAAGCGGCGCGTTTGCAGCGGAACCGGAGAAGGAAGATCTGAAGTTCGGTTTCATCAAATTGACGGATATGGCGCCATTGGCGATTGCGCGGGAAAAGGGATTTTTTGAAGACGAAGGTTTGTATGTGGAACTGGAGGCGCAGGCCAACTGGAAAGTGCTGCTGGACCGGGTGATCACTGGTGAGTTGGACGGCGCGCACATGCTGGCGGGGCAACCGCTGGGCGCCACCATCGGCTTCGGCACTCAGGCGCATATTATCACCGCCTTCAGCATGGACTTGAACGGCAACGGCATCACCGTGTCCAATGACGTCTGGCGGGAGATGAAAAAGCATATCCCGATGGAGAACGGCAAACCCGTGCATCCTATCAAGGCGGATTACCTCAAGCCGGTTCTGGAGAAGTACCGGAACGAGGGCAAGCCTTTCAAGATGGGCATGGTGTTTCCCGTCTCCACGCATAACTATGAACTGCGGTACTGGCTGGCGGCGGGCGGGATTCATCCGGGGTATTACGCGCCCCACAGAGGAGACATCACCGGACAGATCAATGCCGACGCCCTGTTGTCGGTGACGCCGCCGCCGCAGATGCCGTCAACATTGGAGGCGGGCACTATATTCGGTTACTGCGTGGGCGAACCCTGGAACCAGCAGGCGGTCTTCAAGGGCATCGGCGTGCCCGTCATCACCGATTACGAACTGTGGAAAAATAATCCTGAGAAAGTCTTTGGCGTTTCCAAAGCCTGGGCGGATAAGTATCCCAATACCCATATCGCTGTGGTGAAGGCGATGATCCGCGCCGCCAAATGGCTGGATGAAAACAATAACGCCAATCGCCCCGAAGCGGTGAAAATCCTGTCCCAATCCAATTACGTCGGCGCGGACTACGAGGTGATCGCCAACTCCATGACCGGCGCGTTTGAGTACGAAAAAGGCGATAAGCGCGCTCTGCCGGACTTCAACGTGTTCTTCCGCTATCACGCCACCTATCCCTATTACTCCGACGCCATCTGGTATCTCACTCAGATGCGCCGTTGGGGCCAGATTTCTGAAGCCAAACCTGACAGCTGGTATATGGAAACCGCGAAGCAGGTCTATCGCCCTGATATCTATCGCAAAGCCGCGGAAGCATTGATCGCGGAAGGCAAGATGGCGAAATCCGACTTCCCTGATTTCGCCAGTGAAGACGGCTTCCGGCCGCCGCAAGCGGAATTCATAGATGGCGTCGCCTATGACGGACGCCAGCCCAACGCTTATCTCGCCAGCTTCAGCATTGGCTTGAAAGGCGACGAGACGGTGGAATAACGGCCCTGCGTCGGGCGCGCCCGACGCTTCTTGGCGTGAGGACGGAAAATGATGGCTCAAATTTCTCAACGACTGGAAAGCGCCGCCTGGCTGGCGCCTTGGGTGCGTCTGCTGAAAGGGGAAAATCCCCGTGAGCAGGTCTCCGCCATTGTGCGGGGCGTTGGCGTGCCGTTACTGGCTTTTCTGCTGTTTCTGGGCGTCTGGGACGCGGCGGCGTCGCGCATTCAGACCTCTCTGGGCGCGGTGCCGGGGCCGGCGCAAGTCTGGGAGCAGGCGCAAGGGCTCTGGCTGGAGCACCGACAAGAGCGGGAAAAGGCGGAGGCGTTCTATCAACGTCAGGAAGAACGCAACGCGAAAAAGCTGGCGCAAGACCCCACGGCGGAAGTGAAGTGGCGCTCTTACAACGGGCGTCCGACCTACTTGGACCAGATCGTCACCAGCCTCTACACCGTCTTCGTCGGCTTCAGTCTGGCGGTGCTGATCGCCGTGCCGGTGGGCGTCGTATGCGGGCTTAGCAAGACCATGTACGCGGCGGTCAACCCGTTGATTCAGATCTTCAAACCCGTGTCGCCGCTGGCCTGGCTGCCGTTGGTGACCATGGTGGTGAGCGCAGTCTATGTCACCGACGATCCACTGCTGGAGAAATCCTTCGTCAACTCTGCCATTACCGTCACCCTGTGCTGCATGTGGCCGACCCTGGTCAACACTATCGTGGGCGTGTCCGGACTGGATAAGGACCTGAACAACGTCAGTCTGGTGCTGCGCCTGTCCTGGATGACCAAGGTGCGCAAAGTGGTGCTGCCGTTCGCTGTGCCGATGATCTTCACTGGCATGCGCTTGTCATTGGGGGTGGGCTGGATGGTGCTGATCGCCGCCGAAATGCTGGCGCAGAATCCGGGGCTCGGCAAATTCGTGTGGGACGAGTTTCAGAACGGCAGCTCCAATTCCCTGGGGCGCATCATGGTGGCGGTATTCACCATCGGGACCATCGGCTTTGCGCTGGATCGCGGCATGTTGGCCATCCAGCGGCGCATCGCCTGGGATAAAACAGCGGACATACGCTGAACAAATTGAACCTATGAGTTTTAACCAAGAGGAGTCGCCTATGTCCGCTGAACATTTGTTGATCGACCATGTCAGCATAGAATTCGATACGCCAAAAGGGAAATTCAGAGCCCTGGATCGGGTCAATCTGCGCATTGGGAAAGGGGAGTTCGTCTCCCTGATCGGGCATTCGGGATGCGGTAAGTCCACGGTGCTCAACATCATCGCAGGGCTGTTGCAGGCCACGGAAGGCGGCATCGTGCTGGACGGCAAGGAAGTAAACGAGCCGGGGCCGGAGCGGGCGGTGGTGTTTCAGAACCATTCCCTGCTGCCCTGGCTGACCGCCTATGAAAATGTGGAGCTGGCGGTGCGTCAGGTGTTCCGCGGCAAGAAGAATAAGCGGGAAATGAAAGAATGGATTGAGCACAACCTGCGTCTGGCGCATATGGATCACGCCATGCACAGGAAGCCGTCGGAAATTTCCGGCGGCATGAAGCAGCGGGTCGGTATCGCCCGCGCTCTGGCGATGGAGCCCTCGGTGCTGCTGATGGATGAACCTTTCGGCGCCCTGGATGCGTTAACCCGGGCGCATTTGCAGGACTCCTTGATGGAAATCCAGAATGCGCTTAACAACACGGTCGTCATGATCACGCACGACGTGGATGAAGCGGTGCTGCTGTCGGACCGCATCGTCATGATGACCAACGGGCTGGCGGCGACCATTGGCGAAGTGCTGTCCGTGGACCTGCCGCGTCCGCGCGATCGACTGGCGCTGGCGGATGACAGCCGCTATAACCACTTAAGGGCCGAAGTGCTGCGTTTCCTGCATGAGCGGCGCGGGAATAAAACAGCGCCCGCTGTGGAAGAGGACTCCAGTACAGTGATTGAAAACGGCGTAAAAATGCCCTCTAAGTCGCCGCGAAAGGCGCAAGAAGCGGCCTGATCAGGCCGCTCAGAGAGGCGATTAATAAACTTTATCGACACTATGGCGTTACTTTTCTTCACAGACATACGTATTTCCCGCTAGACTTATCGGCGGCTAAATGACTCTCATTTAGTCACTAAAGAAAAGAAGAGGGATAATTCCAGTGCCTGTAACTTCTACATCATCACAACCACAATCATCATCGAGACCCAAGCTGTCGATCAAAAAAGTATTGATAGCCAACCGCGGCGAGATCGCGGTGCGGGTCGCCCGCGCCTGTCGCGAACTGGGCATTCGGTCTGTTGCGATTTATTCGGAAGCCGACCGCTACGCCTTGCACGTGAAGAAAGCGGACGAGTCCCATTGCCTGGGGTCCGATCCGTTGCAGGGCTATCTCAACCCGCATCAGATCGTGAATCTGGCGGTGGAGACAGGCTGTGACGCGCTGCATCCGGGCTATGGATTTCTCTCCGAAAACGCTGAGCTGGCGGAAATCTGCGCCCAGCGGGGGGTGAAATTTATCGGTCCGAGCGCCGACGTCATTCGACAAATGGGCGATAAAACCGAGGCTCGCAACAGCGCCAAGCGCGCCAGAGTGCCTGTGACTCCCGGCAGTGAAGGCAACCTGAGGGATCTGGAGCACGCGGTGGAAGTCGCCGCGGGCTTAGGCTACCCGGTCATGCTGAAAGCCACCTCCGGCGGCGGCGGACGCGGCATTCGCCGCTGTAACGACGAGAAAGACCTGCGCAGCAACTACCAACGGGTTATTTCAGAAGCCACCAAGGCGTTTGGCCGTGCGGAAGTGTTCCTGGAAAAGTGCATCGTCGACCCGCGCCATATTGAGGTGCAGGTGTTGGCGGACGCCCATGGCGGCGTCGTGCATCTGTACGAGCGGGATTGCTCCATCCAGCGCCGTAATCAGAAACTGATCGAACTGGCGCCCTCGCCGCAGCTCTCCAACGAACAGCGCCATTATGTGGGCGAACTGGCGGTGAAAGTCGCCAGGGAAGTGGGTTACGAAAATGCGGGGACGGTGGAGTTCCTGCTCGATCATGACGGCAGCTTCTACTTCATGGAGATGAACACCCGGGTGCAGGTGGAGCACACCATCACCGAGCAGATCACCGGCATCGACATCGTCAAAACCCAGATCCGCATCGCCGCAGGCGAGCCACTGCCGTTCCTGCAGGCGGACATCAGCTATCGCGGTTTCGCCGCCCAGTTCCGCATCAACGCGGAAGACCCGAAAAACGGTTTTCTGCCCAGCTTCGGACGCATCAGCCGCTATTACTCTCCCGGCGGCCCGGGCGTACGGACCGATGCGGCGATTTATACCGGTTACACCATTCCTCCTTATTACGATTCCATGTGCGCCAAGCTCATCGTCTGGAATCTCACCTGGGAGGATATGCTGGAGCGCGCCGAGCGGGCGCTGGAGGACATGCAGATTTACGGGATTCGCACGACGATTCCCTATTATCGCGAAATTCTCCGGCATCCCGAGTTCCGCGCGGGAGACTTCAATACCGGTTTCGTCGAAGCCCATCCTGAACTGATCAACTATTCCATCAAACGTCGGCCGGAATCGCTGGCCGCCGCGCTCGCAGCGGCGGTCGCCGCGCAGGCGGGCATGTAAGGGAGCGAATTAAGTATGAGTAAGAAAATAAACATCACTGACGTCATCCTGCGCGACGGCCACCAGTCGCTGATCGCCACCCGCATGCGCACGGAAGATATGCTGCCGGTGGCGGAAAAACTCGACAAAGCCGGTTACTGGTCTCTGGAAGTATGGGGCGGCGCCACGTTCGACGCCTGCGTGCGCTTCCTGAAGGAAGATCCCTGGGAGAGACTGCGTCAACTGCGTAAAGCCATTCCCAACACGCGTCTGCAGATGCTGCTGCGCGGCCAGAACCTGCTGGGCTACAGACACTACTCCGATGACGTGGTGACGGCGTTTGTGGAAAAGGCCGCCAGTAACGGCATCGATGTATTCCGCATCTTCGACGCCCTCAATGACGTGCGTAATCTGGAAACCGCGATTGCGGCGGTGAAGAAAACCGGCAAGCACGCTCAAGGCACGATCTGCTACACCACCAGTCCGGTGCATACCGTCGAGGCGTTTGTGGATCAGGCCAAGCGTATGGCGGATATGGGCGCGGACAGTATCGCCATCAAAGACATGGCGGGTCTGCTGACTCCGCAAGTGACTTTCGACCTGGTCAGCGCGCTCAAGCAATCCCTGAAGCTGCCGATCTTCCTGCATTCCCACTACACCTCCGGCATGGCGTCCATGTGCCAGCTGAAGGCGGTGGAAGCCGGCGTGGATCACCTCGACACCTGTATTTCCTCCTTCGCCGGCGGCACCAGCCATCCGCCCACGGAAACCATTGCGGCGACCCTGAAAGCGGCGGGCTACGAAACCGGCCTGGATATGAAACTTCTGGGCGAGGTGGCGGCGCATTTCCGTGAAGTGCGCAAGAAGTACCACCAGTTTGAAAGCGAGTACAACGGCGTCGACACCAGTGTGCTGATCAATCAGGTGCCCGGCGGCATGATGTCCAACCTGGCCAACCAGTTGAAAGAGCAGGGCGCGCTGGATCGCATTCGCGACGTATTCGCCGAAATTCCACGGGTGCGCGAAGACCTTGGTTATCCGCCGCTGGTGACGCCGACCTCACAGATCGTGGGAACGCAGGCGGTGCTGAACGTGATCACCGGCAAACGCTACGAGACCATCACCAACGAAGTGAAGCGCTATCTGCAGGGCTGGTACGGTCAGGCTCCGGCGGCGGTGAATTTGGAGTTGCAGAAGCAGGCGATCGGCAAAGAAGACGTGATCGACTGTCGTCCCGCCGACCTGTTGCAGCCCGAGTTGCACAAACTGAAAGAAGAAGTGGGCGATCTGGCGGAGTCGGATGAAGATATGCTGACTTACGCCATGTTCCCGGAAGTGGCCAAGCCGTTCCTGCAAGGGCGCAAAGCGGGCACCCTCAAGCCGGAGCCGTTGCAGCCGAAGGCGGACGCCAAAGCGGCGGGCGTGGCGACCGAGTTCAAGATCACCGTTCACGGCGAAACCTACGACATTCATGTCACTGGCGTCAGCCCCGGCAGCGAGAGCGAGCGTCGTTTCTATATGACGGTAGACGGCGAGCCGGAAGAGATCATGATCGAGTCCACTGGCGCTTATACGCCGGCTGAAGGCGGCGGCAAGCGTCAGCGCGCTTCCGCACCCGGACATATCACTACCGCCATGCCCGGCAACATTGTCGATGTGCTGGTCAAGGAAGGTCAGACCGTGGCCGTTGGCGACGCGGTGCTGATTATCGAAGCCATGAAGATGGAAACCGAGATCAAAGTCGGCGTCGCCGGTGTGGTGAAAGGTGTTTTCGCCAAGAAGGGCGACCGCGTTACGCCGGGAGAAATCCTGGTGGATATCGAGACCGCCTGATCCCGCCTAGACAGTCATTCGCCATCGTCGTCCCCGAGGGGACGGCGGTGGTTTCTCCTTGCTTAGCTTATCCTGACCTTGCCCGTTTCCCCGCCAATAAGCCCCGCTCGTCAGGGTTGGAAGGGCTGAATGTCGTCCAGACCTTTGCCAGTGGCGACCATTTCGTGCAGGGCGTCCGCCATGCGCTCGCTTTCCTGCAACACCGTGCGCCAGTATTTGAGGCGGCTGTCCGCGTCCAGGTGCTTGAAATCATTACGATCGGAGATTTTGCCGTAGGGGAGTTTCGCCACCAGTTCCCTGGACGGCGTCAGCATCAACACGTTGTCATAATGGCGGGGGTCGACGCGTCGATAAGGCAGCTTTTTATCCAGCCAGCCCGGCGTCACCTGCTGACTGAAGTGCGGGTAGAGGACCAGCCCCTGGCTTTGATTAAAAGGCAGATCAAAGTGGTAATCCAGAATACCGCCGTCCCGGTAGACGCCTTTAGGAGCGTCCGTTATGCCGGAAACCCCGGACAGCACCAGCGGAATCGCGCCTGACGCCATGAGCGCCTGCTCCAGATTCTGCGCATGGAGAGGTGCGGTGCGAGTAGGCAGATCCTTTAACTGCAACGCCGGTTCTGCGCCAGTGTGAAACAGCACGCGTTCGAAGAACAATCCCAGCGCCCGCCGGCTTAGCGCATTGGCCCCGGCGGCCAGCGCCAGGCCGAATAACTGCAGCCAGACTTTTTCCGAAGCGGCGGGGCCGCGGCAGCGGTCCGCCAGAATATGCGTACGAATAGTAGGATGGGCGGCGACTTCCGCTGCGCCATTGGCGCCCAGCGTGGTTTGCACCATCAGTCTGGCTTTGGCGGTGATCTCCGCCACGTCGGGCTTGTCGGAATAGCGCTCCTGGGAATAATGCTCCGCCAGTCGGGTGATCGCCGCTACTGGATCGTTCTGGGCGAAGCAGGCCATGCGCCAGGCGCCGGCGGAGGAGCCGATGGTGTGCAGCGGCGTACCGCGATCTTTGAAAAACTCACCGGACAGATACTTATCCAGCCCGAACAGGATGAACCATTTGGGGCCCCCGGATGCTCCCGCCAACAGATTGAAGTCATTCGCTTTCAGACCGCGATTGCGGATGTGTTGCAAGGCCTTTGGGCCGGCGATCAGGGTTAGGGCGGATGACATGGCGGGCTCCCGTGAAATGTCAGTGGGGCATCATGCCAAAGCAGAGGAAGAGCGACAAGCGTGCAGACGCCAGGAAAAAGGGTGGGAGGCCGGCGTTGCGACCGGCTCCCGGGGTGGCGGTTAAGCCTATGCCGTCCCTGGCGACGAAATACTTTTCGCTCCACAGCGCCTGAGCATACGACTTTCCGGTTCCCGGCGACATCTGGGGATAACGCGCGCGCTGCCAATCGCCACGCACGTAGGCGCACAACGGGAACTGGCCGGAAAATTGCTGCAGGATTTGGGAGGGCGCGAATGCTACAGAAAGCCCCTGGCATTTACAAGGAAATCCCATCCGCCGCAGCGGTTAAAATGTCAGCGTTTGTAACTGAATGTAAGATAACGGAACGACTCACCTGCTCTGGTGTATGTTTAATAAGGTTTGGACAAAAAGACTCGACAAATTGAGTAGTGGGTTTAATAGCTGAAGGCTATATACTTATAACTCTGAAAACTAACCACAGAACTAAGAGGTAATCGGGCATGAGTTGGGTCAGTGAGGCGATTCAGAAGATTGAGGCGGATTTCCAACGTTCGGCGGACACGCATTTGATCAAGGTCGATCTGCCCTGCATTCCAGATATTCATCTCTATTTAAAAGACGAATCCACCCACCCCACCGGCAGCCTGAAACATCGCCTGGCGCGTTCCCTGTTTTTATATGGGCTGTGCAACGGCTGGATTCGCGAGGGGACGACGATCATTGAAGCGTCCTCCGGCAGCACTGCGGTGTCCGAAGCCTATTTCGCCCGCTTGCTGGGACTGCCTTTTATCGCGGTGGTGCCGGCGTCCACGTCGCAGCAGAAGCTGGATCAGATTACGTTCTACGGCGGCAAATGCCATAAGGTCAGCACGGGTAGCATTTATGACGAGGCGGAGCGACTGGCGCGGGAAGTCGACGGCCATTATATGGACCAGTTCACTTACGCGGAGCGGGCGACGGACTGGCGCGGCAACAACAATATCGCCGAGTCCATTTTCCAGCAGATGCGGGCGGAGCCTTTTCCTATTCCCACCTGGATTGTGATGAGCGCGGGCACTGGCGGCACCTCCGCCACGATCGGGCGCTATCTGCGTTATCAACAACACGCCACCCGGCTGTGCGTGGCGGACCCGGAAAATTCGGTGTTTTACGATTACTACCAGACCCGCGACGCCTCACTGACTCTGGCGCAACCCTCCTGCATTGAAGGCATTGGTCGTCCGCGTGTGGAGCCGTCCTTTATCGCCGGTATTGTGGACCGCATGATCAAGGTGCCGGATGCGGCTTCCATGGCGTCGCTAAGCTGGCTGCAGCATTTATTGAATCGTCGTTGCGGCGGCTCCACCGGCACCAACCTGTACGCCACCGTACAATTGCTGGCGGAGATGCGCGCCCGGGGCGAATCTGGTTCAGTCGTCAGTATGATCTGCGACGGCGGCGAGCGTTACCTGGATACTTACTACAACCCTCAATGGCTGCGGGACAAAGGCTTCAACACGGTTCCCTATGAGGAACAACTCAAGCGTTTTGAATGCAGTGGCGAGTTGAACTGAGCGGCTTCCGCCGCAGTGGATGCGGCGGTTCTCATCATCGACTAGCCCGCACAGACGCTATCGTTGACCTGCACGGATGCGGCTCCCAGACTGAGGAATTTGTCGCTGATCACGTTCGGGCGGCGGAATGCGATGTGCAATTCGTCGCTGAGCGATTCCAGATAAAAGCCGTGAGTTTGTAACACGCGCTGCAGACTGCGGCGGGTATGAAACGCCATGTGCGCATTGCGCGGACAGGCGTACCACCAATCCACTCCCTGCATTTCAATATCTCTGGGCTGCAACAGCGTGCTCAGCAGCAGCGCGCCGTTCGGCGCCACCAACGAACATAGCTCTTTGAACAGGTTGTGCTGATCGCTGACATGCTCCACCACTTCGAAGGTGGTGACCAGGTTGTAAATCCGGGAAGGCTTTTTACAGTTGGCGTGATGGTGAGGGTCGTAAGTAGCGCAATCGCTGAAGCCCTGACGACGCAACAGACGTTCCAGATGCCCTTCGCCGCCGCCGAAGTCGAGCAGGGACTCATTCCTTAGATCATCGCCCAGGGCGCGGGTCAGGAATTGCGACAGGCGAGCGGCGCGCTCACCGGCGAAGGGCGGATCGGCTTTCAGGTAGTCGCTGTTGTACACCTGCCGCTCGAAGTCCGCATCGCTCCAATCGTCAAAATAGGGCGTGAACATGAAGCCGCACTCGCGGCAACGGTAGTAATCGACTTGAATGAGGGACGGGGGAAAGACCCGGCGGCCTTCAAAATGATCACTGCCGGATTTGTTGAAGTCCGTGGCTCCCACATAATTCACACCGCCCATGCAGATCCTGCAGGCGTGTACTGCTTTGTCCATAATCGCATCCATTTCTATGCTTATTAGTATCGTCGGCGCTGCCGGAGCGCATCCGACCGACGCCGTCCTGAACCCTTTTTCTTTTTTTGATGGCCTACCCGCACAGCAAGCGCCGCCGCGCGCGCGCCAGCTGCGCCTCAGGCCCGAGGGGCTGCGCCAGCGTGAATAGACCTATGCCGTTAATATAAAACGAAAAGCCGTAAAATATCCAAGTTTCGTTGGAAACAGCGCGGCGCGATAACGTAAAGCAGGTATGAATGTGGCTGGAGGGCCAGGCGCGTCTAGTGCGCCTGTGGGCGACCGAGGTATTTGAAGATAGTGGACTTCATCAGCTCCACGTCGATGGGCTTGAGGATGAACTCCTGAAACTTGAGGCCTAGCCGACTGGCTTCCTGGCTGCCGTTCACATTGGCGGTGACAGCGACGATGGGGATGTCGGCGAGTTCCGGGTCTTCCTGAAAGCGGGAGCAGACATCCAGCCCGGAAGTAGTGGGCAGGTTGAGATCCAGCAGCACCAGTTGCGGACGATAAGTGCGCGCCATGGCGATACCTTGCTCGCCATTGTTGGTGGTCAGCAACTGGACGTTGCGTAGACTGGCGAACAGGCTCTCCATCAAGCGAATGTTGGAGTAGTTGTCTTCGATATAGAGCACCGTGGCTTTGGGCGCAGCCAGAATCTCCAAATCCGGCGGGCGCGGCGACACGGCTTTGACGGCGCTGCGGTCCTGGGCTTTGACCACATCAAGAATCGGGAATTTCACCCAGAACAGACTGCCTTGGCCTTCCTTGGATTTGAAGCCGATCTGACCGTTCATCAACAGCACCAACTGTTGGCTGAGGGCGAGTCCGATGCCGGTGCCTTCGATCGCCATATCCTGGGCCAGGCGCTCGAAGGGTTTGAATACCTTATGGTGATCTTTCTTGTGAATGCCGATGCCGTTGTCCGCCACGCTCAGGCACAGCATGCCGCTGCGGCTTTCGTGCTCCAGCTCGACCTTCACCCAGCCGCCTTTGCGATTGTACTTGATGGCGTTGGTGAGGAAATTGGTCAGCACCTGAACCATGCGGGTGCGATCCACCTTGATCAGGTAATCCAGGCGCACTTCCGGCTCATAGACGCTGATGTTGTTCATCATCGCCATGGAGCGAATCATGGATACGGACTCATTAACCAGAGACTGCACGGAGCAGGGCTCGATGCTGATGCTGAGCTGGCCGCTCTCGATCTTGGACAGATCCATGATGTCGTTGATAAGAGAGAGCAGGTGCTCGCTGGCCTTGTAGATTTCGTCGATGTTCTGCATCTGTTCCCGGGACAGATTGCGGCTTTCCATCTGCATGAGCTGGGCGAAGCCCATGACCGCATTCAGCGGCGTGCGCAGTTCGTGGCTCATGTTGGAGAGGAAACGGCTCTTGGCGTCGCTGTTGGCCTCCGCCCGACGGCGGTGGAAATCGGCTTCGACCTTGGCCTGTTTCGCCAGATACATCAGCCAGTACAGGGAAATGAAACCGATCAATACGGTTACCGCCAGCACGGACAGCAGCACTTCCGCATAGAAGAAGATATTGGCCAGCTCGTCCCGCTTCGCCACTCGCAGCGTCACCTGCTCCTGGTGGGCGATCAGCGTCAGTTCATGGGCGATGCGGCGGGTTTCGTCGAGCTTGTCGATCAGTTCGGGGAGTATCGGGTCCGGGTCATTGACGGCGTTGTCGAATAAAGGCGACAGGGCTTCGATCTGATACGTGACGGAGGTCATCAGGGCCTGGGTTTTTGGCAGCAGGCTGATGGCCTCGCGAAACTCGCCTTTCTTGAACAGGTCGGTGCGGCTAAGCAGCACCGAGTAACGGATATCCAGATCTTCCGGCAGGTGATCGCCATGCTGCAGCGCATGGGCGATGATCAGCATATTCATCACTTCCACTTCGATCTGATGAATAGACCAATACAAATCGTCCTTCGCGACTCGCACCTCCAACGCACCTTCGCGTAACGTGACTATGGTGGCGGTAACGGCGATGGCGAGTATGACTGTGGCGGCGGCTAATACAACACCGAGAATCGACCGAATTCGCTTTACCAAAAATATCTACTCTGAAAATGACGCGTTACGCGGGTTACTCGACTTTTATCTGAACAAGTTGCCATATGCAACGTTGAAAGAAAATTTCATTTTTGGTTTCGGGGACAAGGTCGAAGGGATAGATGACGAAAACCGGACCTTTTTCCCTGATGTTTAACGTTTCTCCATCTATACGCGTGGCCAGCACGACATCATAGGTTTGAAAATCCTGAATCGGGATGTTGGTGGCGTAGTCGTTCAGAGCGATGGCTTTGACTTTGCCGCCCTGCGCTCCCACCAGTTTCATCAGATCACGCGCCAGCGGGCCGGAAAATGTTTTCGGCGCATCAAACCAGGGCGTACTGGTCTTGATGCTGTGCTGGGGCAGTTGATCGAGCATAGCCAGATCGAATTTCGCTACGTTCCTACCGTTAGTGTTGGCGATTTTACCGCTGACGGTAAGCGCGGCCCTTCCCTGTGGCGCATTGAGTCCCTCTGCGAGGGCGGGGGCGCAAATCAATCCCAGCCCGAATACTACCAAAATAAGACGCAGTGCTTTCATGACGCCCTCAAATGACCATTTCCTTCATAAAAATAACCGACAAGCATGAGCTTTGAATGACGGACAGGCAAATTTTTTTCGGGCTTTGGACCTCGAATTCTCCCTGCGGAAACGCCTCGGAAGCATGCTGCAGCCGTTCAAGGAACAGTTGTAATTAAATAATAATAGACGGATTCGCATTAAATGCTGAGTCAGTTTCTTATCCGGCCCCATAAATTGACAGAAAAGCGGCCGTTTTCATAGTTCGCCTGCGTAAAAAGATTTTTCCGGCCAAACACACGCAACTCTATGAAATTAATACTTCTTTCACTCGCCATCTAGGATTGCCGGATAATTTGATCTAAAGTTGTCCAGTCAAAGGAGGACTTATGCAAACTGAACTTACTCTCGTTATTGGCAATAAGAATTACTCGTCGTGGTCTTTACGCGCGTGGCTGCCATTGAAGCGCAGCGGGCTGGCGTTTTCAGAGGTGTTTGTCCCCCTGATGACGCTGGGTTACAAAGAAAAACTGTTGGAATACTCCCCGGCTGGGAAAGTGCCGGCGCTGTTGATTGACAGCCGTCCGGTATGGGATTCGTTGGCCATCGCCGAATGGGTGGCGGAACAGAAGCCTGAATTCTGGCCCCGGGACTCTCTGGATCGGGCTTGGGCCCGCGCTGTGACTGCGGAAATGCACTCCGGTTTCTTCGGCGTGCGCGGCTCCATGCCGATGAACTGTCGCGCAAGCGGCCGTCGGGTGGAATTGGATGAGGAGACCCGGGACGAAGTCGCGCGTATTTGCGAAATCTGGACCCAGTGTCGGGAAGCCTTCGCGGACCGCGGCCCCTGGTTGTTTGGAGAATGGAGTATCGCCGACGCCTTCTATGCGCCGGTGGCGTCCCGTTTCCGCACCTATGGCGTTGAAGTCAACGCGGTTTGCGCAGGCTATATTGAAACGACCTGGAGCGATCCGTTAATGCAGGAGTGGCTGACCCATGCCCAGCAGGAAACGCAAGTCATCGAAAAAGGGGAGGCGGGATAACCCCCTCCTGTCTGCGGACGTAATCGAAATTTGATGTCTTCGATGCGCACCTTTCTTTCCGTAGCGTGCGGCGCCAGCCGCCGCTGCGGCATTCCTGCTGCTGCCGTCTTATTGTCGCGATGGCGCTGGGCCCTGATGGGGCTTTTTGCGTTGTTGGCGATGCATCAACCTGCTCTCGCCCGCGATCCCTGCGACGCCATTTCCCTGTTGGAGCAACAATGGCGCGTGCGTCTGGCGGAGTCGCAACGGGATATGGCGTCTTTCGCCGCGTTGCGACGGGGCGAGGTGGAGCCTGGATTTCAACTGTCGCATTTAACGCCGGTGGCGCTGGATGATGATTCCGCCGTAGCGGATTACCTGCAAGTGCTGCGCTCTGACGGCTATCTGCCTATCCCACCGTCGGGGCTGGATCAGTGCGCGCGCCTGCTCAAACCGATGCAGGCGCTGCAGGGGGAGCTGACTGCTCAATTAACCCAACTGCGGGACGCGCGGCTGGCGTTGCTTACTCAACCCGCGGATATCCGATGGGCGTTGCAGCGTCTGCTGTTGAAGCTGGAGCGCCTGCAACCATTGACGGCGGAACTGGCGCAACGTCAGGCGGCGTCGCAAAACGTTGGGCCTGACGCAGCGGTAGCGAGCCCAACCCCGTCTTCGCCGGAGGCAGGTAAATCCGCAACCGACCCTGAAGCCCAGGCCGAAGCGGTGCGCCGCGCCGCCGCCGTAGAGCGTCTGGCGGCGATGAGTCAACGCACGCAGACGTTGCTGGCGGAATTGGCTGCGCATTTATATATAGACGCAGCGTCCGGGAGCCTGGACGACTTGTGGCCGCAGATCCTGGCGCTCAGCGGCAATCCCGTGCGGGAACTGGCGACGCGGCTGCCGGATTTGCAAGCGCGGCCCCAGGCGCTGGCTGAAGCCATAGAGGCTCTGCGGGTGCAGGCGACTTATCTGCGCAATCACCGCATTGCGGACGATGGCGTGAGAGCTGCGTTGCGCACCTGGCGTGAGCCGCAGCGGGAGTGGACCGGGTTGCGGCAGGAGTTGATCATGCTGCCGGAAATGACCCTGAATGCATTGGTCGGCCCGGTCGTGGAAGAATACAGACTGGCCCAAGAGCGCCACGAGCAAATAACGCTGTTGTCGCTGTGGTCGTTGCAGGTGATTTTGCTGGCTCTGGCCGCCTGGCTGATGGCGCGGGCCGCAGCCTGGTCGACCCAGGCGCTGTCGCAGTTGCAGCGACGACTGTTGCGACTGCTGGGGCAGACCGCCGCCATGCGGCTGGTCAACGGATTGTTCTGGGTGCTGAAGCCCAATGCACCCTGGCTGATGATCTGGTGGCTGTCCGTCACTCTCAGTAATCTGTCTCCTTCTCATTGGTATCTGTTTCATCTGCTGCGCCCCTTGGGCGTGGCTTACGCGTTGTTCCGCGGCATCCGGGTCATGAGCGAGTGGCTGTTTTCCCGCATGTATGGACAAAGCGGCGTGTTCGTTACTCAGCAAACCGGCGAACTGTTGCGGGCGGAGGCGGGACGTCTGGCGGTCAGCGCCGTGGTGTGTTGGGCGTTGCGGGAAATGGCGTTAGCCACGGGAGGCGGATACGTCTATTTCATCGTACAGAGCGCTGTGATTCTGTATCTGTGGTGTCTGGCGGTGCTGTCGTTACGTCGTCATGGCGATGTCTGCCGTAAGTTCATTTGCCGGTTGAGTAAGGTGAACTCGCGGGAGTCCTGTTCGCTTCTACTGGACCGTGCCTGGATCATCCCCTGGTGGCCGCTGCTGTTCATTGTCGCGCAGGGTTGGGATTTGTTGCTGCGCTTGCACCAACTGCTGGGACAGTTCGACGCCTACCGCTCTCTCAGCGTGCGTATTCTGCGCCTGCATCTGGAAACCGCCACCAGCGCGGAGACCGAGGGCGACGACGCGGAGGCGGATGAGTATCAGGCTCGTTCTTATCGTTATTGGATGCTGGACCGTCCTCGCGAGGAGCAGGCGGTTATTGCTCAGGACGCACTGCTGGCGACCTTGACCAAACCGGCCGCCGACTGGGCGGAAAAGCCGGGCGAGGACAATATGTTGTTGCTGGTGGGTGAGCACGGCAGCGGCAAGACGTCTCTGGTCAGCCAGTTTGAGAAACATTGGGACAAGACGCCAGTGCGTTTTCTCAGCGCGCCGCCGAAGCTGACTTCCGTGGAAGCGGTGACGGCCTTTCTCGCTGACTCTGCGGCCGCGGGCGCAGAGCGAAAGGAAGGGGACGCGCCGGCTGCGCAGAAAAAAGTCGTGATTGTCGATCAGGCGGAAAACTTTTTACTGGCGCAAGTAGGGACGTTGGACGGCGTCAAAGTCTTCCTGCAGCATCTCAATGACGCTTCTCCAGACACATTCTGGATTGTCGTCATGCATGCGCCGACCTGGCGTTATCTCAGTCGGGTTTTCCAGCGTCATCATCAGTTCTCCACGATCATCGCCATGCCCAAGTGGAGTCCTACAGACATTCGCAAACTGCTGTTGTCCCGTCATCATGCCTCACACCGACGCTTGCGTTACGATGAATTGTTGCTGTCGGCGCTGGCGGGAACGGAGTCTGCCTCTTTCAAAGCCGCTGACACCCGCGTCTTCAACCTGATGTGGGAGCTGAGCGCGGGCAATCCATTGACCGCGTTGCATCTGTGGCTGGAATCCGCCCGTTTCGATCACCGCACGGTGGAGATCGGCATTCCCCAGCGTGTGGCGACCTCCGTGCTGAACGCTCTGCAGGACGATGAGTGCTTTATGCTGGCGGCGGTGATTCAGCATGAGAATCTCACCGCGCAGGAGATCGCCGCAGCTACCACGCTGCCGCTGGCGATGGTGCGGCAGACGCTGAAATCCGGCTGCGCGGCGGGTATTTTGTGGGGAGATGAAAAGGACAGATATCGCGTGCATGCGCTTTGGTATCCGGCTTTAACCACTTACCTGGGCAGGAAGAATATTCTGCATGGATAACCAATCAGTCGAAAACCTGTTGCAACTGGGCGGGCTGTTCGAGCCCGGCAAAATCGCGCTGCTGGCCCTGGGTATTTTTATCCTTTGGGGCGTTAACCGGGCGGCCCGGCATCTGTCCGACAGCCTGATGGACAAGCTGCCCAGCCAGCGTTTCCTGACCTTGCAGGTGATCACCTTATTCAGCTTCATCTGGTACATCGGCGGAACCTACTGGCTGCTGGTCACGGTGATCGAACCGCCGAAAGAGTTCCTGCTGGCTATAGGCGGCAGCGCCGTAGTGGCCATTGGCTTTGCGCTGAAGGACATCGCCGCGTCCATGATCGCCGGCATTATGTTGCTGTTTGACCGGCCTTTTCAGGTCGGGGACCGGGTGGCGTTCGGCGACGACTACGGTGAGATTGTCAGCATTGGCCTGCGCTCCGTGCGTCTGCGCACGCTGGACGACAACATGGTGACGATTCCCAACTCCCGCTTTATCACGGAGACTGTCTCCAGCGGCAACACTGGCGCATTGGACATGATGGTGGTGACGGAGTTTTATCTGTCCCTTGATGCGGATCTGGAACTGGCGCAAAACCTGGTTTACGAAGTGCTGGCCACCAGCCGCTTCATTTTTCTGAAGAAGCCGATCAGTTGCGTTATGACGGAAGTGGCGCTGGCGGATCGTCTGGCGGTGCGCCTGACGGCCAAGGCTTATGTGTTGGACGTTCGCTTTGAGAAGGCGTTCCAAAGTGATGTGGTGATGCGGGTGGAGCGTCAGTTTCGCGCGCACCATATCGCCCGTCCGCAGCGGGACGGCGTGCGTGAAAGCGAAGCCGGGCGTAACGCCGTCACATCCGCGCCAATACCGAGTACGTCTTATCGACCGCCTGAGGCGCCCGTCGTAGACTAAGCGCAATGGCCGCAACGAGGCGACCAGCGTTAAGCTTTGTCACTGGCGGTGATAAAGAGGTTGGTGCGGAGCATAGCCCGGCGTGTTTCCAACCGCCGGTCAGGCTTGGCTGCGTGTCGGGCGCAAAGGTCCTCCTGGACGGCTGCCCCGCCTGTGCCTGGCGGTATGTGCGGGAAACGCCGCAATGCAGTTGCGGCGCGCCACATCAGTTACGGAAAACTGGGATCAGCGTTTGAACCAACCTGAGATCTGATCCAGCCAACCTTTTTCGTTGGCGGCCTTCTCAGGCGAATCCTCTCGGTCCAAATGCATGGCGGTCGCTTCCGACAGACCCGGGGGAAGGTCATATTTCTCCTTGTAGGCGTCGATGCACATCAGCATCTTGCCATAAGCCTCCGAATCCTCGGTTATGCCCCGTAATTCGCAGATGCGTTTCACGGATAGCTCGAACGCTTTCTCAAAGCCATGCTTGTCCACCGATACCGATTTAAACAACGGCTTCCGCCCTGGAAGCTTCACCCGTAGTTTAAATTCCGTGGCGGGCTTGCGGCCCTCCCGATGCCGGGTTTGCAATTGCAACCCGAGGATGGTGCCATCCTCGTGGATCAATGTATCGCCTTTCAACATCATGAGCTGACGAACGGCGGACTGCCATTGTTCCAACCGCTGATCGATTTCCTTCGCCTCTTTCATCGCCCTTTTCATGGCTGATTTCGAGGCCCCTTCAACCCGCACGTAGCGTTGTTGCTCGCGCCCGTTGATGGCGCGGGTAATTCGCAGGTAGGTACGAGTGCTGTCGCTGCTGTCTTTGAAAACGGTAATGCCCATATCAATTCACTTTGCTTGAGGAATGAGGAGCTTTATCAAGCTGATTTCGTATAACGAATTCAGAATTGGATAGTTTTCGAAGAATTGAATATCAATACGCTAAAGCGGTGGTATTGGATCAACCTTGGCAACTATCTATCAGATAACGCTTCCCAGTCCATACAATCTCCCTAAAGATGTTGATACCAAACCGAGGGGCGCCACAAATGATACCGCTCCGATAAGTCCTTGTTCGGATCTTCATTCATAACGCACGATTACTGCTGGTGATCGGCGGCGCGGAATGCGCCTGACCCACTATAAGAGACGACTACAATAACGTCACACCTATCAATATAACCACACTCCGTGATTTTTCAAATAGGCTTCATGAGTACATATGTAAATAATGTCTATTCGTTCGAAATCAAGCTAATTTTAGAAAGTTAAGGAAACTTTAATGCAAATAATTGGTCCTATATTCGCATGTAATTACAGGCCTGTAGGGGTGTTTCATGGCTGCGACGTTTTTGCCAGCTTTCGTGGCGATAATCGCCATTTTCAGCATTTTTCTCTCTCCGCGCGCCAAAAGTGACGGCGCTTTCTTCAAAGGCCTCTCACCGGATGGCCGCCAACCCAGCTTAATAACGCTGATATTTTCACAGGTCACCACCTGGATTTTCGCCAGATCCCTGATGAATGCGGCGATCCTGGGATATTACTATGGCCTGTGGGGCGCATTGGCCTACGCGGCCTATTACCTTTCTTTTCTGACTGGCGCGGCCATTATCGATAGTCTGCGATTTCGTCACGGTTGCGAGAGCGTTCAGGAATTTTTACGGTTGCGCTTCGGTGGCGCAGGCGCCTCTTGTTATAACCTGGTGATTGCAATTCGTTTAGTTAGCGAAGTATTCGCCAATTTATTGGTGATCGGCATTCTCTTCGGCTCCGACGGCAGTCATGCCTATGTGATCGCTATTCTCGGATTTTCCGCCATCACGCTTCTTTATTCCGCGTTGGGCGGCCTGCATGCCTCTTTGCGCACGGATGTCTTTCAGATGGGCGTTTTTCTGGTTGTGCTCGCCGCACTGGTAGCGGTGGCGCTCACTGCGGACGACTTCAGTTTCGCGACGCTGTTGTTCAAACCCTTCGTCATTGACGATCCTGGTCCTATCCTGCTGGCGGTGGCGCTGTTGCAGGTATGGAGTTATCCCATGCATGACCCGGTCATGATGGACCGCGGCTTTCTGGCGGACAGGCAAACTACGCGGAAGAGCTTTGTTCACGCCGCCTGGATCAGTAGTCTGTGCATTACGCTGTTTGGATGTCTGGGCGTGTTCGCCGGCGCGCAGGCGCTGCAGGGCGAAGACATGAACGCGGCGCTGACCCGGTTGCTGGGAGAAACGCCGATGCTGATATTCAGTGCCGCGCTGGTGGTGTCTGCGATGTCTACATTGGATTCCACACTGGCCAGCTCGGCGAAGCTGGCGGCGTTGGACATGGGGCTGTTGCGCCCAACGCTGGCTAACGGCCGCGTCGCGATGGCGTTGTTTATGGCGGCCGGTTTGCTGTGCGTCTTTTTTGGCAGCAAGGACCTGTTCGCCGCCGTGGCGGTGAGCGGAACCGCATCCATGTATCTGACTCCTGTAGTGTTTTTCTCTTTGTGGCGGGATTGGCGTGATGTGCCGCTATGGAGCTATTTAACCAGCTTCTGTGTGGCGGTGGGGGGCGCGGCGCTGTATTTCACGGAGTCGTCCAGTTACAGCAACCTGATTGAGCCGCTTTTCGGCGTTAGCCATAAATACAGCAAACTGTTGCTGATTTCTCTGGTCGTGATGGCGGTGGGATGCGCCGCTTTTTGGGTGGGGGCGCGCTTTCCGTTTCGTTCGTCCCGGACGCCGCAACCGGCGCTGGAGTGAAGGCGGCTCACATGACTTTGATGCAAAAGACCCTTGATCTCGGAACCTTCGATGACACTGTCTTGGTGTTTGGCGGTCCCTACGGCAATCTTCAGGCGACCCTGGCGTTGCGAAAGCAGGCGGAGGCGTTGGGCGTCACCCCGGATCGCGTCATTTGCACCGGGGATGTCGCCGCCTACTGCGCGGAACCGCAGGAGGTGGTGGAGGCCTTGCGCGATTGGGGCGTACAGGTGTTGATGGGAAACTGCGAGGAGTCCCTGGCTGCAGACGCCGCCGACTGCGGGTGCGGATTCACTGCTGGCAGCCAGTGCGCGGTGTTGTCGGAAGACTGGTACAGCTACTGTCGTCAGGCTTTGACCGCGGAGGCCAGGGCCTGGATGGGGGCGTTGCCTCGTCGTATCCAGTTTCGGCTGGGTCCCTGGCGCGCAGCGGTGATACATGGCGGCGCTGAGAGGCTGAATCGATTTATCTTCGCGTCCACGTCGCGGGAGATCAAACAAGAAGAAATAGCGCACTGCGATGCGGACCTGATGATCGCCGGCCATTGCGGCATTCCGTTCACTCAGGCGTTGAATGGCGCGGTCTGGCATAACCCGGGCGTCATCGGCATGCCCGCCAATGATGGCTCCCCGGATGTGTGGTGGGCGTTGCTGCGGGTGGATAGCGAAGGACGGTTGCGCATTCGCCACCAGCGCCTGAGTTACGATTATCGTGCCGCACAGGAGAGGATGCGCCACAGTGGTCTCGATAATGGCTACGCCAGCGCGCTGTCCAGCGGTTTATGGCCCAGTATGGACGTGCTGCCCCCTGCGGAGTGCGCGCAACAAGGCGCGCCTCTCTCTTTAACCGAGGAGCTGGTGTTTCAGGCGAGAGACGCCTGCGACAGCGCTGACTGCACTAACCAGATTGTGTAGGCGGCGTAACAGGCGATCAGCAAACCGCCTTTGGTGCGGTTGATCAGGCCCTGGTTGGCGCGGCTATAACAGAATGCGAACAGGGTGATAGTGAGGAAACCCATGACCGGGAAATCCCGATAGAGAATATCCGATTCCGTGGTCAATGGGTGGATAGCGCCGGCGATGCCGATCACCGTCAGGGTGTTGAACAGGTTGGAGCCGATGACGTTGCCCAGGGCGATATCGTGTTCTCCCTTGCGGGTAGCGGCGATGGCGGAGGCCAGCTCCGGCAGCGAGGTGCCGATGGCGACGATGGTCAGGCCGATAATCAGATCGCTGACGCCAAAAAACGAGGCTGTCTCCACTGCGCCCCACACCAACATGCGGGAGCTGGCGGTGAGCAGCAGCAAGCCGATGACGAGCCAGAACAGCGCCATCTTCAGACTCATATGGTCCTGCTCGTATTCCGATTCCAGCTCGCCCACCAGGGCGTCGCCATCTCCCTTTAGCCCGGTCATGATCGACCAGCCCATCACCACCACAAAAATGCAGAGCAGGATGAAGGCGTCGGTTCTGCTCAGGTGTTTATCCAGCAACAGTAAGATGGCGACGGCGCTGACGCCGATCAAGATGGGAAGTTCCCGCCGCACGATGCCGGACTTAACGGCGATAGGGCTTAACAGGGCGGTGACGCCGAGGATCAGAGCGATATTGGTAATGTTGGAGCCGACGGCGTTACCCAGCGCCAGACCGGGACTGCCCTCCAGCGCCGCCAGGGCGGACACCACCATTTCCGGCGCAGAGGTGCCGAAGCCGACGACGACCATGCCGATCAACAGCGCGGGCATGCCGGCGTGTTTGGCGGTGGCGGCGGCGCCGTCCACAAAACGGTCCGCGCTCCATAGCAGGACGATTAACCCGACGAAAATAGCGGCTGCGGCGATCAGCATAGGCTCCTCTATGCGGCGTTAACGTTGAGGGCCGTAATCTATCAGATACTTAGCGCCAGCCCAAGGGGAGGGATCAGGGGCGCCAGCTCGACTCCACTTGGGTATGTTGCCGCAGAAAATCGCGCATGCCGTCCGCCGGAAGCGGCTTGGCGACGTAGTAGCCCTGGATCAGATCGCAGCGATGCAGACTGAGGAAATCCAGTTGCGTGCGCTCTTCCACGCCTTCCGCCACCACCTCGATACTGAGCTCTTTGGCCAGCGCCAGGATCGCCTTGATGATCGCCCGGCCCTGGCTGTCGTGATTGATTTTATCGACGAAGGATTTGTCGATTTTGAGCTGGTCGATCGGCAGGTCGCGCAGCGATGCGAGAGAAGAATAACCGGTGCCGAAGTCGTCCATGGAGATGCTCACCCCCAGGTTCTTCAGCGCGTTCAGTTTGTCCACGCCCACCTTGCCGGACTGCATCATGGCGGTCTCGGTGATTTCCATGTCCAGGCAGTCCGGGTTCAGGCCGCTCTGGGCCAGCGCTTCCCGGGTAACGGCGACGATATCGGTGGCGCTGCCGAACTGCAGCGCGGAAATATTTACCGACATGCGGATTTCGTCCAGGCCTTCAGCTTGCCATTGCCGGCACTGGCGGCAGGCCTCTCTCAGCACCCAACTGCCGATTTCGATGATCTGGCCGGTTTCCTCCGCAATGGGAATAAACTCCACCGGAGAGACGAAGCCGCGCTCGGGATGACGCCAGCGCAGCAGCGCTTCGCAACCCATTACATTACCCGCCAGCGCGGATACCTGAGGTTGGTAGTACAGCTCGAACTGTCCTTTCTGCAAAGCGCTGCGGATGTCGCTGATAATTTGATGCCGCTCCACCGCCATCTGATTCATTTTCTTGTCGAAATACTCAAAGCCATTACGGCCCTGGCGCTTGGAGTGATACATGGCGATATCCGCGCACTTCAGCAGCTCATGGGCGTCCTTGCCGTCTTCTGGATAGACGGCGATGCCCACGGAAGCGCCGAGCAGAAAGCTGTGGGACTCAATGAGGAACGGCGCCTGCATGGCGTCCAGCAGTCGTTTCACTATGTGGGAAATGTCCATGGGCGAGTGCAAATGGTTGACCACGATAGCGAACTCGTCGCCGCCGATGCGCGACATTTTGGTCGCTTCCATGGCCTCATGCTGCGCGGACATATCCGCCACCAGATCCTCTGCGCGCAAGACGTTGTGCAGACGCTGGGAAATTTCCTTCAGCACCAGATCCCCAGCTTCATGGCCAAGAGAATCATTAACGTCTTTGAAGCCGTCGATGTCGATGTACAGCAGGCCGAGGCGGAAGTTATGCCGCGCCGCTTCGGTGATGGCGCGATGCAGAAATGCGCCGAAAGTATGTCGGTTGGCCAGCCCGGTCAGACTGTCGTGATAAGCGATGAAGGTCAGCTTGGACGCCGTGGCGCGCAGGTTGCCGTCCATATTCTTGAAGGCTCTAGCCAGCTCGCCGATTTCATCTCGTCGTCGCAATGTGGACTGAAAATCCCGCGCCGCTTCCGGCGGCGTTTCCGCATGGCTTTCGCCCAGTATCTGCGCCAGCTGGGTGACCCGGGAAATCGGTTTGATCAATTGCCCATGCACTACGCTGAATATCAGTGCGCTGGTGATCACGATCAGCACCAGAGTCAGCCAGGCCACTTGATTGGCCAGATAGAAGGCGTTTTCCTTGAGCTCGCTCATTGGCCAGACGCCGACAATACGCAGATCGGGCAGCACTTCCTTTTGCAAGGTCAAATAGTAATTTCCCGGTTCGCCAATGACGACCGCTTCACCGTTTTCAGAAGGAGAGGGGAGATGCTTGAATATCTCGCGGTAACCAGAGTGATGCTCTCCATCTTCCGGCACATAGGGGGTTCCTGAGGCGTCGACCAGCATCACGTGGCCGTGCTTGCCGATATGGGTGGACTGAATGTTTCTGGCGATATCGTCCAGGCGGCTGGCGATCACCAGACTGCCGGCGCGGTCGCTTTCATCGATGGTTCTCCAGTCCGTGAAAGTGGATAGCGAAATGGACGCGCCCACCAACAGCAGCGGCGCCCCTGAGACGGCGCGGATGACGCAGGTCTTCTCTTTTTCAGGCTGTCCTTTATCCGCGTTGATCCAGGCCTGCGTTATGGCGTCGGCGTTGTCTTTGAATGCGGCTTGGGGAAGGCTGGTCTGTGGCTTGCCATCCGTGTCCAGTATCCGCATGTCGATGTACTCGGGGAATATCTCCTGGTAAGAGCGAAACAGCTCCAGCACCGGGCGATAAAACAGGAAGAAGCGTTGCTCTTCGTCATCGGTCATGAAGTACTGACGGATCAAGTTTGATTTGGAGATCAGGCGCAGATTGCCCTGTGCGACATCGACCCGGCGTTGCAGATTCGCCTGGGCCACATTCAGCTGGTCCACCAGTTGATCATTCACCTGCTCCAGAAAGTTTTCCGACTGGCGGTGATACAGCAGCAGCCCGGCGACGATCAATGGCAACATGATCAATGGCAGCAGCATCAATGTAATTCGGGTTTTTAGTCTGAACATGCGTTACTGAGAGGTGATGGTGACGAAGTCTGCGATCACTCTCCGCATCGTTGAGGCGGGAAGGCGCTCTAATTGCTCAAAGCGCGCCAGGCTCTTGGCGGAGGGGTAAATCACGGGGTTATTCAGAAAGCTTTTGGGCAGTCGCTGCTCCGCTCCGATATTGGCGGTGGCGAAAAAGATGCTTTTGGTATTGCGGGCGTTGATCTCCGGATCGTGAATAAAGTTGATGAACTGCAATGCGAGGTCCTTGCTGTTCGATTTGGTCAGGACGGCGATGGAGTCCAGCCACAGTCCGCTGCCCTCCATGGGGTAGACAAAATCGATATTGGCGTTGCGATGCATCAGATTCAAAGCATCGCCGTTGTAAGCCATTGCCATCCATACTTCGCCGCTGAACAAGTCTGCGCCTTCGCCTGCCAGCGGGTTGCGGTAGGCGCGAACGTAAGGACGTTGTTTGCGCAGCAGTTCCGCGGCGGCGTTCAGTTCGTTTTCGTCAATGGAGTTGACGGAATACCCCAACGACTTCAACGCCATACTGAACGCCGTCGTGGCGGTGTTGATGACCAGGATTTTGCCCTTCAGCGCCTCCACCGGGCGAAACAGGTCCATCCATGAGGTCGGCGGTCGCGGCGCGAGATCCTTGCGATAGATAATGCCGACGCTGCCCCAGGCGTAGGGAACGGTCTGCAGCTCCTGTGGGAGATCCTGCTTTTTCAGGGGATAGCGCACGTATCTAAGGTTGGGCAGGTCGGATTTGCGGAAAGTTTCCAGCCAGCCCTTGGCGTGGTAGGGCTCGCGCATCAACTCATCAAAGACCAGCAGATCGAATCCGGCTCCGCCGGTGTTAGCCATGATCAGGTCGCGCTCATCATCGTCCTCATAATAGACCTGACGTACTTTGACGTTGTATTTGGCTTCAAAGGCCTCAATCACCTCGGGAGCCATGTAATCTTCCCAGGTGAGAATCACCAAAGTATCCTCCGCAACAGCCGTCGCACTGGCCGCAATGCCTGATAACACGAGGCATAAAGTGAGCGCGAGGCCGCCTCTTAACAAGGGCGTGAAAAGACGCATGCTGATTCCTGAAAGTCCCCGTCAGCTCCGCCGTAAACCCGGGAAAGGCGGGCGCTGGTGTTTTTCTTGGTTATAGTGAGTATAGATGAGTCCGTGAAGATGGCGTTGGCGGGCGTTCTTTTTTCATGCAAGGGCGAAGGCGTTCTGGCTGACATGCCTCACCAAATCAGTAAGATAGGCGCTTTGTTATGGCGGTTTGGGCGATTATTGAATATCAGGCTGAGCTCCTTTTCGTGCAGCGTAGCGCCCGGACGACCAGGGCGGGACAGTGGTGTTTTCCCGGCGGCGGCGTTAAGCGTGGGGAAACGCCGGAAGCAGCCTGCGTGCGTGAAGTGCAAGAGGAAACCGGCCTGCAGGTGAAGGTTCAGCGTCTGGTCGCGGAAGTCGGCGGGGAGTGCTACTTCGTTTGTGCTCTGGAGGCGCTTCCGCTGGTCGTTCAACTGAAACAGAACGAATGCGTAGACTATGCCTGGGCGGCGCCGCAGCGGTTGTCCGGGCTGGGAACTATCATGAACTTCAGAATCGTGGGACCTCTGTTGCGTAGTCTGGGTTACGACGTGAATCTTGGCGCGGCGGATGAAGAATCTTTAGTCGCCACAGAGAGTCGATGCGATAACGGGAGGTTCGCCTGATGCGGACGATAAACGGGAGGAACCGTGCAGGGTGTGATTTTTATTGGGTTGCAGGCGAGTGGAAAGTCCTCGTTTTATCTGCAGCAGTTTTACCGAACTCATCTGCGTCTGAATATGGATATGCTGAAAACCCGGCGACGGGAGGACATCCTGCTCAGCGCATGCATTGAAGCCAAGCAGTCGGTGGTCATCGACAATACCAACCCGACCCGGGAAGGGCGCGGCAAATATATCGACCTGTTTCGGCGTGGACGTTTCAGTGTGGCGGGTTATTACTTCAGCTCCTCATTGGCGGACTGTATGGCCCGCAATAGCGGCAGAGAAGGCAAGGAACGAATTCCCGACGCCGGACTGCGCAGCGTTTACGCAAAGATGGAATTGCCGGAATATGCGGAAGGGTTTGACGCCCTGTATTACGTCCGGCTCAACGGTGGCGAATTTATAGTGGAAGAGTGGCGCAGTGAAATTTAACGATCTCGATAAAAAGATGCGGGTGTATGAGACCGCTCATGATTTTTGCGTATTGCCGGGCATGTACATAGTGGCGCGCATTGACGGCAGGGGCTTCACTAAACTGACCAAGGAAGCGCATGACTTTGAAGCGCCCTTTGATGTGCGCTTTCGGGACATGATGGTGGCGACGGTGGACCATCTGATGAACAGCGGATTCAACATTGTTTATGGCTACACGCAAAGCGATGAAATTTCGCTGTTGTTTCACCCTGACGACAACAGCTTCAACCGCAAGGAGCGCAAACTCAACTCCCTGCTGGCTGGAGAAGCCAGCGCTAAATTCAGTCTGATGCTGGGAGACATCGGCGCCTTTGACAGCCGTATCTGCCAACTGCCGAATCCACGTCTGGTGGTGGATTACTTCCGCTGGCGCAACGAAGACGCTCATCGCAATGCCTTGAACGCTCACTGCTATTGGGCCATGCGCAAAGAGGGCGTAGACCCGGAAACCGCCGCGGCGAGATTGAGCAAAGTCTCCATCGCCAATAAAAACGAACTCCTGTTTCAAAAAGGCGTTAACTTCAATGAACTGCCCAACTGGCAGAAGCGAGGCGTGGGAATGTACTGGGAACAGTACGAGAAGGAAGCGCTCAACCCAAAGACCGGCGAGACCGTAACGGCTATGCGTAAGCGACTCAAAGTCGACTACGAACTGCCTATGAAAGATAAGTACAGCGCGTTTATCGAAACAGTGATCCTGCAACAATAGAGAAATCGGACGCGGGCTTATTCATCGAGATTCGGACAAGCCTGGGACGATGGGATATTGGGTGGTGACGCTCTGGGAAGTCCTTCGACAAGCTCAGGACGAACGGGGTATGACAGGTGAGTTTGGAATTTTGTGGTGGTTTGTGAGCTTATGGTGAGACGCTCTGGGAAGTCCTTCGACAAGCTCAGGACGAACGGAGTATGGCAGGTAAGTTTGGAATTTTGTGGTGTTTTGTGAGCTTATGGTGCGACGCTCTGGAAAGTCCTTCGACAAGCTCAGGGCGAACGGGGTATGGCTGGTGAGTTTGGAGTTTTGTGGTGGTTTGTGAGTTTCTGGTGTGACGCTCTGGAAGGTCCTTCGACGGGCTCAGGACGAGCGGGGTATGGCAGAGCAAGAGGGGTAGATATGATGAGTGGATACCATTCGGAATGTTCTGAGGCGCTTCCCCCTAGAACACCGCCCATTTTATTAGTAATACTTGCTGGCGCCCTAATGATCCACCGTTCGCCCTGAGCTTGTCGAAGGGCCCCACTGAGCTATGTTATCCAGTATCCCCGTTCGTCCTGAGCTTGTCGAAGGACTTCCCAGGGCGATGAATATCAAAAAGGAGTTTGAGATTGAGTTTTTTCACCTACATCCTGAAGTGTGCTGATAACAGTTACTACACCGGACACACGGAGAATCTTGAAGCGCGTATTTACCAACATATTGAGGGCGTGTTTCCTGATTGTTATACGTTTAACCGTAGACCTTTGACGCTGGTTTATTCCCAAACGTTCGCCACGCGTGAAGAAGCCTTGGCCTCGGAGAGACAGATCAAGGGATGGAGTCGGGCGAAGAAGGAAGCGTTGATTAATGGTGATTGGGAGGCGGTGGTGCGTTTGTCCAAGTCCAGGGGTAAATAGTATTGGTGGTCGCTCTGGGAAGTCCTTCGACGGGCTCAGGACGAACGGTGCATCATGAGGATTCAACAGTGTATTGCTATGACGAAAGGGATTGGGATCTTCAAAAGGAGCGCGTCGGGATATTTGGAGGTTACTCCGTTCCTCCAGACTTTACCCAATATAATTCCGTCCACACCAACATCCCCCGTTCGTCCTGAGCCTGTCGAAGGACTTCCCAGAGCGTCCCATAAAAGAACACCGCCAGCCCTGTATCGAACAGGCTGGCGGTGTTTTTACGACAGGGACGAGCTATTCAGCGCCTATCTCACCATTCATCATCGTCAATAATCACCGGTACTTCCGTATAGGCGCCGCCTTTTTGGGTGACGCGTACGAGGTAGTAGCCGTTGACGGTGTAGTTGTGGGAGACGGTTTGTTGTGAGCCCAGGTTGTTGAGCGCGGTGCGGGTTCCGTCGCCCCAGTCTACGGTGTAGTCGCGGGGGTGTCTGGAGATGATGTCGCCCACGCAGCTGCGGATGGAGACCGGCATATTCACCTTGGTCGGAACGGCGGTGTCGTAGGCGGGGCGCAGTTCCGGGGACAGGGCGGTGCTATAGGGTTTCAGGAAGTCGAAGAAAACCAGTCCGGTGCGCCAGATCTGCCAGTATTGCGGACGCAAAATATAGGCGCCGAATACCTTGGCTTCTGCGGTCAGACCGAAGCGAAAATCCACGGCGCCCAGTGCGGCGTTGACTGTCTCGCGAACGCCGTTGTTGTCGCCATCGCCACAGAGGTTGCCGTAGTAGCCGAACAGCTCAATGGGGAAGGACGGCTTGGCGCCGACTTGCGCGTACAGGAACCATTCGCCGTAGACGATGCCTTTCGCCGCCACTTGCAGATAGGGCTCCAGGTTGATCTTGGCGCTGATTTCCGCACCCAGGCTGTTGCGCAGATCGCCGCTCAGATTCTGGTGATGCGCGCTGTTCTTGGTGCAGGAATGGGTGGTGCAGGTGTAGTCAAAATCTCCCTTGTAGCGAAGGGGTTTCACGGCGGCGATCTTACCGGTGGCTTGCACCTGAATATTGCCGGTGCCTACTTCGATAGGCAGCTTCAGTTTCACCAGAACCGGAACCGGGCCGACAAAGAAGACTGTCTCCATCAGCTTGGGTTCGGCGATCTCCCAATTGAGGTTGCCGAAGTCGTGTTTGGCCACGCCGGTCAGGCTGAATTCTCCTGAGACGTCGTAGTTGGACTTGGCCACCACATGACGCACTTTGAACTTGTAAGGGATGCAGAACTTGCGCTTGTACTTGTAATGCAGCTCCAGGCGCACGTCGGCGTCCACATTCATATTGCCGGCGAAATCAATGTAGGCGTTGTCCTGCCCAAAACGTTTGTTGTGGCTGAATGTCTTGTCGATGCTCTTATCGAAGGACTTACTCTTATCCTTCCAGCCGCCGCACCCAAACAGACGTGCGGAGCGCGCGCCTAAAGGACTCTCGTCTGTGTCCGGCTGCAGGCCGAATTCATCCATATAGAGCTGCGCTTCCGCCTGAGAGGTCAGGTTGGCGCCGCGGCGGTCGATGATCCAGGCGTCGAAGGTGTCGGCGAAGGGACGGTCTTCGCCCGTGCGGTTGGCGGTGAGCCAGTTGCCGTTATCCTCGCGGATTTCCTGCTCCAGCTCCTCCTTTTCCGCCTGCGGCAATCCGCCGTACAAATAGGCGTTTTCAACGCCTTCGCTGCTGTGGATATAGTAAAGTTCGACGTTGCGGGACAGGCCCTGATCGTCGGTAGTGGTGATCTGTTTAAGTTCGAATCCGTCGCCGGATATCAAAACGGTTTCGTTGACGCTCGTCTCCGCGCTCGCCGCGCCGGAGATCAGGAAAGACAATGCAAAACCGGCGACCGCAAGCTTTTTGCAAAAGCCGGCCAGGGAACGGTGTGCGGACATAATGAATTCCTTTGGAAAGTTCGGGCGCGACAAGGCGCGCCCGTGCGAGGTGATGACTAAATGTCTACGTGACTGGCGCTAGCGCCGTTGCTCACCAGGGACCGTCTGGATCGCACTCGCCGTTGCAGGTGTCCTTGTCGGCGATGGTTTTCGCCGTACCGCCGCTTTGTACCGCCAGCGCCTTCAACTGACTGATTTCATCCGTGGGCATGGTGCGCGCCAATGAGCTGCGCTCCATATCCGACACCGCCAGCATTTCTTCCAGATTGCCCAGTTCAACCAGATCTCTGTCGGCTCTGGCTGCACGCAGGCCCACGTTGCCGCTGACAAGAATATCCACGTCGAACTGGATGACAGGGTTAGCCAGGATCTTCGGCTTCACCTTGTTGTCCACATAGTTGGCGCCGCCGCATGTGCCGGACGCGTTCTCGCCCGCATCAGTGACGATGGTCATCATCAGTTTGTCGCCGTCAGCGTAGAGGCTGCGCAGAGAGTCGGCGCTTTCACACAGCGCATCCCCCAGGGCGGTGTTGCCGGAGCAGGAGACGCCGCTCAGGTCGGAGCGAAGCTTATTGAGGAATGTGTTCCACTGGGTGCTGCCAACCGGAAGCACAGACGCCACATGCTGATAACCGCCGCTGATGGAACGCAGTGAACCGCGGCCGTCGAACACGCGGATGTCCAGATAATCGCCGTTGAATCTGCTGACGAAGGAAGCGGCCTTGGAGACCATCAACGTCTTGCCGAACTCACAGCGGCTGGCGCCGTCCCAGCGTGTGGACGTCATCGAACCGGTTTTATCGAATAAGAGCACGCCGCGGGTATCCGCCGCTGCGGTTCCCGCCATGGAGCCTAGTAGCGCGGCGCCGCAAAGAACGCCCAAAGTTAACTTTTTCATGAAGTTTCCTTTTCCTATATGCCGTAAAAATTGTTGTTGTATCTGCGCCCTTGAGACGCCAGCACAAACTAATGATTCGTCGTTGTGAAAACCTGAAAAAGTTTTGTAAAAGCAAGGAAAAAACCTGAAATTTTTGTTGAATTTGCTGTTAACGCGGGGGAGCGAAGCGTTGGCGATAGCCAAAAGAAGTAAGCGGTAGCGCAAAAAATACTGATAGAATGGCGCGTTCCAACCACGGCGTTGGAAAGAGGCCCGTTACATCAAACCATGACTGGCGGCAAGTCATGACGGTGGCTGTCCGCCCATAATCGACCAGTGGTCTCAGCATAGAAAAGGAATAACAAGGAAATGGATAATGGACGGCAAAGGGACGGACTTGGAAGTCGCTTCTCCTATTCTGAATACGCGCGGTAAAGACGCCTTTGACGACGCGGTGGAAGAATACAACATCGCCGGCGTCTGGTTATTCAACCCTCGCAATCAAACTATCGCCCGGGCCGATGGCCTGGTTCACCAGGTGCGCGCCAAAACCTGCGACGTGCTCGTCTTATTGATTCGCCATCACGACCGGGTGGTGACGACGGAAGAGTTTTTCGACCAGGTCTGGGAAGGGCGTTTCGTAGGTGAGAACGTCCTGAAGCGCAGTATTTTCGAACTGCGCCATATCTTCGAGGATAAATCCCGCGACTACATCGCCACTGCGCCCAAGCGCGGTTACCGGCTGAAAGCGGCGGTGGCGCGGGTGCGTCCCGATCAGCCAGAGCCGGAACTGCAAATCCAGCCACAGCTATCAACTCACCCACAACCACCTGCTCACCAACAACCACCAGCTCACCCACAACCACCAATTCAGCCACAACTACCTTCTGAACCGGAGACGACGGCTCCGCGCGCACCCATCAGCGCAGAGGCGGAACAAGCGCCGTCTGACGCTACGGTTTCGCCTGCGCCAGTCGAGATAGAGCCTCCCAGTCCACGTCGTTCCCGTTTTGATTTCAAGCGTCTGGCCGTTGGCGGTTTCTTTTTATTTTTGCTGATCTGGGGAATGGCGCAAAAGCAGGCGTTGCGACAGGCGCAGGATGAGAATCTCCAGCTCCAGAACGGCTCAGCGCAAATGAACCGTTTCATGCTGGATATGCTGGCGCGTTACAAGACCACGGGTAGTCGCCATGAAAGCGCGCTGAAAGCGATGCTCGACGAAGAACGTCCCCGCATTGACCAACGTAAACTGTCTCCGGCGGAACGGCTGCGTCAGTTACGTTTTCTCGCCGCCTGTTATCTGGCCGGGGGACATTACGCCGACGCGCGTATGGTGCTGGACCAAAGCGTCAGGATGGGGGAGGAGATTCATGGCAAGGACGCCGAAGAAGTGATTCGCATAAAGTTCGCATTGGTGGAAACCCTGGTGGCGATGAACGAAAGACAGGCGGCGTACGACACGGCGCGTTATACCCTGGACCTCATCCGTACGGCGCATGAGTCGAATAATGAGCTGCTGGGGCGAGGGCATTATTGGATGGCCATGGCGCAACTGGAATGCATCTATCCCTACTGCGACCGCCCGAAAGCGCTGGCGTCGGGGAAACAGAATGCGGAGAACGCCATCGCTTTATTTTCCGAGAGCCTGGGCGCAGACGCCACGGAGACCGGCGACGCGCTTTGGCTGCTGAACTGGTTCGTCAGGGACAGTGCGCGCAAGGTGGAAATCAGTCGCCGCGCCCTGGATATCTATCTGAATAATCTGGGGGAACTGGACGAGAAAACCGCTGCGGCTTATGCGGAACTCAGTCGCACCCTCGCCACCTGGGGCGGCGACCTGGAGTCCGGAGAGCGCTACATGCTGAAAGCCCTCGCGATCCGGCAGAAGTTATATCCCGAAAATCATTATCAAGTGGGTAAAACCTATCGCTATCTGGGCGAACAATACATGTTCATGAATCAGCCGGAGCTTGCCGCCGGATACTTCGCCAAAGCCTCCACGGTGATCGGCGCAGTGAAAGGCGCCGGCGACCCGGAAAACCTGGAAGCGCTGATGTGGCTGGCGAAAGCCTATCTGTACAGGGAAAAGCTACCTCTGGCGGAGCGCGCTATTGCGCAGGCGATGGATATTATCGCCACCCATCAGATCACACCGCCTTATTATCTGCTGCAGGAAATGAAAGCGGTGGAGATGCGGGTAAAATCGGAAACGCTGGCGCAGGAAAGCAGCCTGGATGAACTGATGGAGGACATTAAACTCAATCGTATGCTGGGACTGAAGGCGAAAAACACCTTCGCCACGGCGGTGGTGGAGCATGAGTACCAGACCCTGTTGTTACGCAAGGAGCCCGGTTGGCTGGACGAAACGCGCTATATGGACACCTTCAATCTGTTTTTGGACGACTACCTGCGTTTGAACCGTTATTTTGTGAGGCCGGATCTGCAATTTGTCGCCGACCGCAGCATGCGCTTGTGCCGACGCAAAAGCGAGGCGCTGTGCGGCAGCGTGAGAGACGCGCTGCAACGCCGCAACCTGGAGGCGCCGGAGCGAATCGTCGCCCATTCTGATTCGGCGGAGCTGGTGAGAACCAGCGTAGTCGAATCTTTTTGAATTCATAAAACTGTCGCACAAGCGTCACTTAACTGACCTTAAGTTGAAACGCGCTCCCTCTCTAATAGCCGGGATTTTTCATTTCAAAACATCAAATTCCGAAAAAACAGGCTGATTCCCTTCCAGCGACTAAACTGTCCCGGAGGTGAAGCGGAAGTCGCCTGAACAATCCGGCAACGAGGGGGAGGGAAACATGCAACCCAGTCATCACAGGTTTGCTGCGGCATGCCTGGCGTTTTTATTGGCGCTGCTCGCTGGAGCGGCGTCGGCGGAAATCAAACCTTATCTGCAAAGTCCGACAGACACATCAATCTGGATCTCATGGAAGACCGCAACCGGCTCTGAATCGAAGGTCGAATACGGCGTCGCGGCGGATCGTCTGGACCAAAGCGCCAACGGCGGCGTGCAGTCGTTAAGCTCGGACTACCAGTATCACGGCGTGCAATTACAAGGGCTGCAGGCGGATACGCTGTATTACTATCGGGTGAAAACCGGCGCTGACGTCTCCGCTGTCTATCGCTTTAAAACCCAGCCGGCGCGAGGCGATGGCTCCGGCCACTACCGTATTCTGGTTATGGGCGACCACCAGATTCGCAATGAGAACCGCTATGAGCAGCTGGTGAAAGCGGCGAAAGCCAAACTGGAAAACAAGTACGCTGAGCCGATTGAAGAAGCCGTTAATCTGATTCTCAATGACGGTGACCAAGTGGACGTCGGCACGCTGGATCACTACGCCAACCTGCACTTTGCGCAATCGGCGGCGATTTCTCCGAATGTGCCCATCATGACCACCGTGGGCAATCATGAATACTACTATGACGGCGACCTCAACAACTATCGCGCCCACTTTTTCTATGACGGTCTGAGTTATCAGGGCATCTCCGGCGCGCCCAACGAAAGCTACTACGCCTATCAGGTGGGGCGGCTGGTGGTCATCCACATGAACAGCATGAAGGCGGACGCCGTGCAGCAGAACTGGTTGACCCAGGTGGTCGCCGCTGCGGATGCGGACGCCAGCGTGGACTGGATTATCAGCATTATTCACCACCCCTATCAGGCTGAGCAGTACATTGGCGACATTTCCCATCCGCTGCGCGACGCCTGGATGGCGATTCTGTCCAGCTCGCAAAAACATGTGCTCAATATTGGCGGACACCATCATCTGTACGCCCGCGGTCAAACCCGGGAGTGGCCGTCCTATCACATGATTTCCGGCGGCACCGCCTGGGATCAATACTGGGGACAGTCCACGGAGAAAGACTTCGACGACGTGCAGAAGACTATCGCCAACTGGGCATGGCAAGTCATCGACCTTGATCTGCCGGCGCGGGAAATGACGGTGGAAACCTATGCGGAAGCGCACCCGCTGCTATACAAAACCAAAGGTTTTCACTACAACAGCCGGCTTATCGATTCCTTCCATCGCAAACTGGATTTGCAGAAGCCCTATCAGCCGAGCATCACCACGGAAGTGAAAGGGCCTGTCAGCCTGCCTTTCGTATTTAACAGCTCGCCTTTCAGCAGCGGCGAGCCGGAGGAGATGAACAGCACCCAGTTTCAGATCGCCGCTGATGCAGAGTTCAGCGATCTGAAAATCGACAAAATCCGCGACTTTGAAAATATCTTTGGGGACACCGGCGCGCCGGAATATGAGCCGGTGGATATCCACGCCGGCGTGGATATCCTGGCCTGGGAAATTCCCGCCAATGGCTTGCCCAATGGCGACTACTACATCCGTGTGCGTCATCGCGATAAAAACATCCTCTGGTCCGACTGGTCTGAAGCCAAAGCCTTCACCGTCGGCGGCAGCACGGATGGAGAGCCAGGACTCAGCGTCAGCAAAGACAAATACCGCAGCGGCGAAGACGTGGTGGCCCATCATCAGAACGGCTACGGTAACGCTAAAGACTGGGTAGGCGTGTACAAGAAAGGCCAGATTCCCGGCGCCGTGCGCGCCACCAAATGGTCCTATGTGGACGGCCCGACGGGGAGTCTGACCTTCAGCGGCCTCGCCGATGGCGAGTACTTTGTGGGCTTCTTCGAGAACGACGGTTATTCGGAAATGGCGGAGCGCGCCTACTTCTACATGGGTCCGGTGGCGGAACTGACCATGACGGACACGGAATACGATGAAGGAGAGGTCGCGACAGTCAGTTGGAGCGGCTCCAGCGGCGCCGCCAAGGACTGGATCGGCGTATATCGCGTGGGCGAAGTTCCCGGCCAACAGTCTTCCAGCGTCTGGAAATACGCGCCGGAAACCGCAGGAACCGTGGACTTTTCCGGTCTGGCCAAAGGCTATTACTTCGCCGCTTTCTTTATCAACGACGGTTATACCGAAGCCTCCAACCGGGTTTATTTCTCGGTGGGTGACCGTATTGCGGAACTGAGCCTGTTGAAAACCCACTTTGAGTCTGGTGAGGACATCGTCGCCAATTTCAGCGGCGGCCCTGGCGTCGCTAAGGATTACCTCGGCATTTTCGAGAAGGGCGCCGTGCCGGGTCAGACTGGCAGTGAGTTGGTGGCGTATCTGTATTTCGACGGCGCCGCCAGCGGCAGCGTCACCTTTACCGATGATTTACCTGACGGCGAGTATTTTATGGCCATGTACACCAACGACTCCTACACCGAAGTCTCCAATCGGGTGACTTTCAGTGTCGGCGAAGCGGCGGTGGCGGGAGATCTGAACGGCGATGGCGTAGCGGACAGCGCCGACCGGGATCTGCTGCGGAGCATGTTCGGAAAATGCAATGGCGACGCTGGGTATCAGACGGACGCGGACTACGACGGAGACGGCTGCATTGGTCGTCAGGATTACCGGCTGTGGTATGCGATGTTCAAGAGCGGGGGCTGAGGCCCCGGCTCCTCCGGTTTCGATAGCTTTTACTATTCAGTAGTCAGGAGTACTCCATGAAGTTGTTGCATTTTTTCGCTGTGATTCTGCTTGCCCTGTCGGCTTCCGCGCGGGCCTCATACATTTCGTTTCAGGCGTCGACGGACCATATTGTGGTGGGCGATGCGTTCTATGTGGACGTGATCCTGGAGAAGCCGTTTGGCGGCCTGTTCGATGGCGATGAGCTATTAGCGTTTGGCTTTAATCTTGGCTATGACGCCGGTGTGCTCCAGCTCATCGACAGTACAGTGGGAGCCCCTTGGGATGATGATTCCGCGCTGTTTGCCGGGATCGATGTGGCGGGGTCCGCATTTCCCGGCGTGACGGGCGACAGCGGCGCAGGCCTGCTACTGGCGCGCCTGAGCTTCAGCGCCGTCGCGGCAGGACTGTCCCAGCTGAGTCTGTCTGGCGACAGCGCTGCGAATCCAGATCTGGGGTTGTTGTATTTGTCGGGAAGCGATGTGATCGATGCGCGCAAGGAAATGCGCATCTATTCCGTTCCGCAGCCTGCTTCAATGTGGATGTTGGCGTTGGGAGGCTTGGGACTGCTGGTGAGAAGGAAAGCCGCCGGCGTCCGCTAACAGGGAAATCATGGCGTCTGCCGTCGGTAAATGCGGCGGCGGAGCCTGAATACTGAAGGAAACCAGCCGTAGGCGTTTATTATGCTAAGGAAAATAATAATCTCAGTCAGTTTGTGGATGCTGTCCATGACAGCGTCCGCGCATTTAAGCGGATTCACCGATACTTCTATTCAGATCGCCGAGCCGGGCGTGAAGGTCATCTACACGCTGCCCAGCGACAATCTGCTGGAACTGGAGCCCAACGTAGAGATGCGTGTGGCGCCGCCGGAGGATTACATCACGCAGGTCGCCGCCGGCTGGTTCGTGGCGGCGGGTAAGCGCGCCTGTTTTCTGGAGGATCGCAAGGCGAAGGCGTTGCCGGAAATCGCCTCCTACCAATACACTCTGACCTACCAGTGCCCGCAGGGTATGGAGACGGTCAGCATCCGCTACGAGCTGTTCAATGAGCAGTGGCGCGGACATCAGAACTATGTGCGGGTGTTTATGGCCGACAACCGCATGCGCATGCGTTTCACCTTTGATCGACAGAAACTCGATCTGCCCGTGGCGCAACTGCTGCGGGAATGGGGGGCGCGTCTGACGCCGGATTTCCTGGCTATGGACCCGCATCGACGCCTGGATGTGGAAGGCTGGGAGAATCCGCTGGCGAATGATCAGGACGGGCAAGATGAGTCCAGCGCGGCGCAAAGCGGCGTTATCGATCCTGCGTTTCTGTGGGTGGGCATGGAGCACATCTGGCAGGGAGCGGATCATATTCTGTTTCTGTTATGCCTGCTGCTGGTGCCGGCTTCTTTTGGGCGTATTTTTCTATGGGCGACCTCGTTCACCCTGGCGCACTCGATTACCCTGGCGCTTTCCGCGTTTGACGTCATCTCCATCCCACCCTCTGTTACAGAGCCTCTGATCGCCCTCACCATCGTTTTCCTGGGGCTGGAGAATCTGTATTACCTGGCGCGTCAAAATCGTGCAGACGTGGACTGGGACAAGGTATATCGCAATCGCTGGTGGGTGATCTTCTGCTTTGGTTTGATTCACGGCGTGGGCTTCAGTTATCTGCTGCGGGAGCTGAGTTCCGGGGAAGGCGTCTGGGGGCGGTTGCTCATGTTCAACCTGGGCGTGGAGATAGGGCAGGTGGCGATCATTGCGCTGTTGCTGATACCGGCTTACGCCATGTTTAAGTGGCGCCATGGTCTGAAGCTCGGCGGCGTTTCATCGTTATTGACCAGTCTGGTGGGACTGATCTGGTTGGCGCAGCGGATTTAGATCGGCTGACTCCTTCTGTATTAGACGGATCAAGGCAATAAAAAAGGGCGTCGCAGTGACGCCCTTGTTCAGTTGAAGCAAATCAATGGATGATTCGCCGCGAACGGCTTAGGGTTTCATCCAGGGTTGTTCGACAATAATACTGTCGATCACGCTTCGGTATTCCCGTATCTTCGCATCCAGGTGACGCAGCTCGTAATTCAGGTCGTCCCGATGATTTTCCAGCTCGCGCATCTGCTTCAGCAGGTCGCGGCGCTTCTGCGCGTCGCCGGAGCCGTTAACCAATTCGTTCTCGATGGCGTCAATTTTATCGCGGTTCTTATCCAGATCTTTCTCGGCGGATGTGCGCATGCCCTCCGAGTCCTTGATTTCCTTCTCCATATAACGGACAAATTGCCCGCTTTCCACGGCGCGCATAAACACCGGCTCCAGATCAGGCGGGCATTGTCCTTTGTAGGCATTGCCGCCGCGACCCAGGTCAAAACCATTCTGCGGCTTGCAGTAGTTGCGGGCGCCGTCGTCAAAACCGGCGCGATAAGCGTCTAGGTCAGGCGAAACATTGTAATCCGAGCAGGCCTCTCTGTGTTGCGAGAGGTAAGTGGCTGAACGGCCGGCTACGCCGTCTTCATAACCGATAACGCGCCAGTCTGCGTTGCGGCATTCGTTTTCGTTCATGGTGGCGCATGCGGAAAGATTCAGCAGCGCAGCTACGACAAAAATGCGTCTGACCATTTGTTAAATCCCAAACTTCTGAAAAACAAGGCGGTTGCAGACAGCAAGTCATGCAACCCTGAGGATAGAGATAATTTTAGTTGATAATCGGCGGTGTTGCTGTCAATGACTGTAACGAACTGTGAGTAGTCAGCGACATCAGTGGTGGTCGCGACGCCTGACCACCACCATTTTTCCGTACAGCATCGCGCCGAGGGCTACGCATCCGCCGAGAAAGGAGGCCAGCGCCAGAGGAATCTGGTGAGGGCCGGAACCGAGCGCAAGATTCGCCAGACTGGGAATCAACAGGCCCAGCAATCCGGCGATATGCAGCCAGGCCATTTGTGATGTAAGGCGGAACCAGCAGCCGCAACTCGGGCATTTGCGCTCTACATTCACTCCGCTGCGATGCGTCTGGATAAACTGTCTGGCTGAAAACGCTCTTTTACAGCGGGGGCAGGTGGTTTTCATTTTTGCGCTCCTGTTGAGAGACTTGTCGCACCGGTCAGGGGACTTCTCGTAAAACCCTGAAACCGATGGTTCTGACTCGCTCTTCCGGCTCGACGCCGGCTCTGATGGACGGTTGCACATAAGGACTGGTGTTCATCCAGGTCCCGCCTTTCACCACCCTGGCGTTACAGTCGCCGTCCATTCTGGGCGCCATGCTTTCCCCCGCGCCCTCATGACTGTCGTGATAGCAGTCCTGCGTCCATTCCGCCACATTGCTGGAGACATCGTACAGACCGTAAGGGTTAGCGCTAAAGCGCCCCACTGGCCCCGGATGGAATAACGCGGTTTCAGGAGGACAGCCGTCGAGGTCTTTGTCGCAATGGTCGACGCCTTGAACGTAATCGTCGCCCCACCAGTAGTGGGTTTGGGTTCCACCCCGAGCGGCGTATTCCCACTCCGCTTCACTGGGCAGGCGGTAGCGGCGCCCGCTTTGCTCGCTCAGCCAGCGCGTGTAGGCGACGGCGTCATCCCAACTGACGTTGATGACCGGTTGCTCGCCGCGCCCCCAGCCTTCATCCGAAGGTAAGGGGCGGTGCGTGGCCTGGGCGAAGCGGTCGTAGTCCGCGAATGTCACTTCGGTGGCGCTGATTGCATAAGAATGTTGCGCCACGACTTTATGACGAGGCCCTTCGTCGGTGGAGACGCCACTGGCCTGGTCTCCGACCACCCCGACGCCCGCCGGCGCGATGACCATGCGAGGGCCTTCGCCGCCGTCCCTGAGTGAGTCCTGCAGCCAGGGCGGTGCGTTCTTTGCGTTCATCTGGGAGCACCCCGTCGCTAACGCAAGCAGGGCGCAACCGGTCCAAGTGATTGCGCGCATCGTTCGCCTTCCTGTCAGATTATTTTTGCCCGAAACCAATGATGAAGCCGATGCCGCCTTGCGCTGCGGTCATTGCGCCGGCGCTGCTCCCATTGACCGTGATGGCGGAGCCCAGCAGCTCCAGGAACTTGGTGCGCATCAGAATCTGCACTTGGGTCTGGGTGTACACTTTCACCGCCTTGCTGCCGTCGTCGAGCATTCTGGCTCCGCTGAGAATTTCCTTGAGCAGCTTGCGGCTTTTCAACAACTCGGGATGGTCAAACTTCAGCAGCTCTTCCGCCAGGCGTTTTCTGCTGGCGCGAGATAGTTGTTGGTACATCTTCAAGAGGTTGCCGCTACCAATGCTTTTGTTGGACAGGAAGCGATAGAGGACGGCCTGATTCCCCAGGGTTTTGACGACGTCGGCGATCTGTATGACGTCCAGGGCGATCATAAGCGCGCCGAACTCTGGGGATTCGTCCAGCCACTCATTGTAGTGAGCGTTGCCGCGCACCACGTTGGTTGTGCGTCCGATGGCGACCCCGCACTGGAAAGTGGCGGCGCTGGTGGCGGCCATAGTCAGCGGCATGGCGGCCCAGGCTGCGCCTGCGGACACTGTGCCGCCGCCGGCTTCTCCGATCACCAGTATCCAGCCAATGGCTGCGCCGGCGCAGCTCAGACCTGCGTTGGTGAGCTCTTTGCCGAGGCTGGACTTGGCTGTTGCTACGACCTCTTCCTTACTGGCTTTGGGTGGAAGCTGAACTTCCCGAATGTAGACCGTTTTGCCATCAGCGCGGCAGCTTTGGCGCAACACTCTGACGTCAAACAGGGGAGGCGGATTTAATGGATCGCCGCCGACGACAAAGGTAACGGGACGCAGCGCGATGAAAGTGACGCCGGCGCCGTAAAATTCATCCGTAGCGTCAAGCGCCAGGTAAAGTTGAGCGAGTTTAGAGTCTGGAAAATAGCGTCTGACCTTACTTTCGGTGGAATCAACGAAGAGAGAATTCGTCAGATTTGCAGCGCCCATATAAAACTCCTTGCGTTCTTGCATGAACTAAAATCGCAGGCTTTAGGGATAGCCTGCGAGGGACTTCGAAATTGATGACAAACGAACTGAAAGCGTTAATCTGCGTGAAAACCCGTCAATATTGAGCTGTTCTTATTAAGATTTCGGGACGTCATGGCGGCTGTCGCTTGAAATCCCCGGCGGCGCCCCGATTACGTTTAGAGAGGAAAATAATGAGGTCCGGCAATGTTGAAAGTACTTCCCTATGAGTCGCGCCATCAAGGCGGCGTTCTGTCCTTAATCGTCAATATTCAGCGCAACGAGTTCGGCGTGCCGATTACAGCGGAAGAACAGCCCGACCTGGTGCGCATTGAGGAGTATTACCAGTCCGGCTCCGGCAATTTCTGGGTGGCCATGGACGTGGAGCAGGACCTTGTGGTCGGCACGGTGTCGCTGCTCGACATTGGCGCAGGACAGGGCGCATTGCGCAAGATGTTCGTGCATAAGGACTATCGTGGCGGCCAAATGGGAGTGGCGGCGAAGTTACTGCAAACGCTGGTGCAATGGTGTGAAGAGAAAAAAGTGCATGAAATTTTCCTGGGGACGACACCGCAATTTCTCGCTGCTCACCGCTTCTACGAAAAAAACAGATTTACTGAAGTTTCCCCTGCAGATCTTCCGCAAAGCTTTCCCGTTATGGCGGTGGACAAAAAGTTTTATAAACGACTAGTCTAACCGGCGAGGCCTGCGGACGTAGGCCAATTTTCCACCAGTTTTACTCCCCGGTCTATCCCTGGATTATGAAAATGTCATGATTTACATGGGGTTGCGGCCTTCCTACGATTACCTTGCAGCTTAAAGGCAGTCTTAAATCAAGCTGTAAACATCTTCCCGAATCCAACAGTTGAATGTGTAGGCGCGGTTTGATCCGCGTTTTGGTTGTCCTCTGTGAGCTGCATCGCCGTCCCCAGGATGTGAGTGGGATTGGCCAGGCCTGATGCGCCGCCATGGGAAGTGGAACGCTCGGTATTTCAGGTTAAATTAACGTCGAGGTTTTAAATGATAAGGAGAAATCGTTTCCTTAAGTATTGCGCCGCCTTGTTGCTGCTGTCTTCGGCAGCCGGCGTCATGGCGGATGTGGATGAACAGTATCTGCGGGACAGCGGTGAAGAAATCAGAGGCTTATATGGTCGCCATGTCCAGTCTCAGATCTACGTCGATCAGCAGGCGTGCGGGGAGCCCAGTCCCAGCGCGGTAGCCTGCTCTCCCAACCGCATCAGCGTCGGCACTCGCTTCATGAGCGGTCAGGAGAGTCAGTACGGACAGTATGTGGCCAAGTCAATCCTGGCGCACGAGTGGGGACACACTATCCAGTTCACCAAGAACATCCGTTTACAAGCGCCTTATATGGAATTGCAGGCGGATTGCTTCGCTGGAAATTTCGATAAGTATGCAGAATCGGACCTAGGCTACGCCTCTTTCATTGAAAACGCTGTTCGCTCAGCGCGCGACGCGGCTGATTACTCCGAACACGGCACGCCGCAACAGCGCGAAAGCTACACCCGTGAAGGCTATCAAAAGCGCGAGGAAGGTTGTTTCGCTATTAGCGGCGACGACCCTGGCGGAGACGACGGCGGTGATGATGGTGGAGACGACGGCGGCGATGACGGCGATTGTCCACCCTGGATCTGCGACGGCGGAGACGATGGTGGCGATGATGGCGGTGACGACGGCGGCGATGACGGCGATTGTCCACCCTGGATCTGCGACGGCGGAGATGACGGTGGCGATGATGGCGGTGACGACGGCGGCGATGACGGAGACTGCCCACCCTGGATCTGCGATGGCGGAGACGACGGTGGCGATGATGGCGGTGACGACGGCGGCGATGACGGAGACTGCCCGCCCTGGATCTGCGATGGCGGAGACGATGGAGGCGATGACGGTGGCGACGACGGCCATTGCCCGCCCTGGTTGTGCGGCGATGGCGGCGACGATCCCGGTATCCCTTGTCCTGAATGGCTGTGCGGCGGAGACGGCGGCACGATTCCTTGTCCGCCCTGGTTGTGCGGTGGTGGAAACAGCGGGAGCGTTCCCGGCTGCCCGCCCTGGATTTGCGGACGCTTCGATCACTGAGACAGTCAGCCCGGCTTTGAGCCGGGCATGCTGAGACGCAACGTTTACCCGGACCCCAGTCCGGCGGCCCTGGGCTTGGGGGCGCCGGGCTGAAGGCCCGGGACCATGCGTAAACCTAACCAATCGCAACCTGACAACAGGTGATGGAGAGGAGCAATGATAGGGAAGAAAACCTTATTCGCCCTGAGCGGCGGCATGTTGGCCGTTGGCGCAGCGGTGCTCGCTACCGATAACAGTTTTACTCAGGGATGGCTGGCGGCGGAGACTGGCGCAGTCGCCCGATCTGAAGTTCAACAGAAGGCGGCGGGAAAGTCCGCAACGGCTGATACAGCCACGATGACGGACCAGGATTCACTGGCGGATGCGACGATGGACGCAACAGCGTTCAGTCCAACCGTCGCAAATGGCGCGTCGACGGCGCAGTCCGGCGCGGATAAAGACGCGAAAAAAGCTGACAAATCGGATGATAAAGCCGATGCGGAAGACCCGGCGGCGGAAATGAGTCTGGCGGAGCGCTATCCCAAACAGTGGCTTGAAGACATGGGATATCTCATTCCCCCAGAACTGCACAGCTACGATCTCACTACGCTGGAATCCCTGGCGACGCAGGGCGACACCAACGCCATGGTGCATTTGGGAGAGCGCTATCTGTATTTCATCAAAGACAATCCCAGACACCCTGACTTCCGTAAAGATGTGAATTATCCCGCGCTGGCGAAAAGCTATTTTGGCGAAGCGCTGAAAAGAGGGCATAAACACGCTGCGGCGATTCTATCCGAGGCTTATTTTTCTGAAGACCGGATGGTTGAAGCCTATGCATGGAACATCGTGGCGGAAAAGCTGGGAGATCAGCTCAGTGTCGACTGGTTCCGCAGTACGGACAAATACCAGACCTTGTCGGATGAGCAAAAAGCGCAGGCGGATCTGATGGCCAAGCTTTACGAGAAGCAGTTGCAGGATCGCAATCAGGAGTTGGGCGGCGAGTCTCTCTTCAACGAGGGGACCGCAGCGGGATGACATCGTTCAAGGCCGGCTCCGTTCTGCGCCTTGGCTTAGGGTCTATGTGGAAAGAGCCGGCCGCCTGTCGATGCGTTGCCGGGTGAAGCTGTCGGATTAGGTCGCTGGCTTGTTAAAGAAGTAGGTGTTTTTATGTTTGAATCAGAGCAGGTCGCGGCTCAATCATTATGACTGTATCTGCGCCGTTGAAAGTGTTGCGTCTGGCTGTCGAGGCGGATCAGTCCCGCGATCTGCATACCCATTCCGAAGGGCAGTTGTATTGGTTGGAGCAGGGCGCGATTTTCTGTCGTAGCGATCGCTATCACTGGCTGACCGCACCTCGACAACTGAGCTGGATTCCCCCAGGTTGTCAGCATGGCGCCCGGCCTCTATCAATGGTCAGAGGGACGCTGCTGCACCTGCGGGAGGATCTGGCGTCCGCCATGCCGCAAGAGCCAGTGACCCTGGAGCCGCATCGGTTGTTGGAGGCGACGCTGCTGAGACTGATTGAGTTGTGTCCCGAATCAGACTGGCTGGAGCGGCATGAGCACTTGCTACAGGTGTTTCTGTCTGAGGCGAGAGAGGCGACGCCTTTACGGCAACGACTGCCAATGCCTCATGACGCCAGACTGCTGCGCATGGCGAATACGCTGTGGCGGGCGCCCGAAAGCAATCCTGGTCTGGACGCGTTGGCGCTGGAGTTTGGTTTCAGCCGGCGTACCTTGACCCGTAAATTCATGCAGGAAACCGGCATGTCACTCAGTCAATGGACGCAACACGCCAAACTCCTGCGCGCCCTGGAATTGCTGGCGGCGAATGAGTCTGTCAGCAGTGCGGCGTTTGCGGTGGGGTATCAAAGCGTCAGCACCTTCTGCGCTGTGTTTAAGCAGGTGTTCGGCATGTCGCCAGGGGATTACAAACGGCGCTTTCTGAGCCGCGAGAAATAATCAGGACATCCTTGTCGCTTTGGGTCAGGCGTCTTCCGGCCTGAACCAGAGTTCTTTCCTTTGCAGCGGCGTGTCCGCCGGCAACATGGGGTTGTCGAGATAGATGATACGGCGTTGTTTTATATGGGCGCGGGCGATGTCGTCGCCAAAGCGACGCTGGAAAATTTTGTCGAAGCGGCCGTCAGCGATCAATTTATTGAGGCCGTCTTCCACTCGTTGCGCCAGGCGCTCGTTATCCTTTGACATAAAGAAGTAATAGGGCCAGGGATAATACAGCAGGATGTCTTCTTCTATTTTGAGATTAGGGTAATCTTTTTGATGAGCCGCCAGTTCGTCAAAGGCTTCGTTGATGCCTCTGGGAAATAAGTCGTAACGGTTGCGCGCCAGTTTGGTAAATAAATCATTGTATTGAAATACGCCCAGCACTTTTACCTTGTTGTGTTTGTAAACGGCGACATCTCCCCAATCCTCTCCTTGGCCGACTTTTAGCGCCCGTAGCGCATCCAGTGACTCGACGTTGCGCAGTTTCTTCTGTCCTTTGTCCGTCACCAGGCTGATGCGATAACCGAGAATGCCTTTACGTAACGGAATACGTATGGCGCGCAGACGAGCTTCCTTTTCGATGCTGGTGGAGCTCCAGGCGATGTTGACCAGACGGTTTTTTTCCGTCTCAGACAGCGTTCTGGACTCGATCAGGTCCGCTTTGGTGGCGCGCAATTCATAAGGGCCATATTCCTCCGTAGTGGCTTCCAGCGCGGACTTCAGCAGCTCCAGCACATCGTGAAACCGTAAGTCGATTTTAGGGTGAACATACACATCCGTTGCGACGGCGTGTGAAGACGATAAGGCGGTGGCGACGGTGAATATCGCCATAGACAGGACATAAGCGAGCTTGTGCATAACAGCGCTCCCAATGGACTTTTTATTTTATTGGGCAAGGAAGTGGATAGTATCTTGCGGGTCAGATTATTATTTGATCATAAAATTAGAATAAATATTTCTATTGGTCAATAAAAAAGAAAATTTGTTTTATTTATGGGCGATGTTGAGCTAAGGAGCGGTGAGAATAGATAACGACGCAGCCGGGATGAGCTGCGTCTCGCGGGACAGCGTTATTGCTTGTTTTCGATGGTGACCAGCCATTTGCGCAGCAGACCGGCTAGCTGCTCTTGATCTTCCCCTTCCAGCTGCTTGAGAAGCTCCCATTCAGTTTCCACATGACTTTCCACCGCCTTGTCGATCAGCTCCATGCCCGCGTCAGTGAGCGCGACAATGACGCTGCGACGGTCATTTTCATCGGGCTGGCGTTGTATCAGTTGTTTGCGTTCCAGCTTGTCCAGACGGTTGGTCATGGCGCCGGAGGAGAGCATCGCCGCTGTATAGAGCTGTGTGGGTGTGAGGCGATAAGGCGCGCCTGAGCGGCGTAATGTGGCGAGCACATCGAACTCATCTATCGAGAGTCCGTAGCCAGCCAGCGTTTCCTTGATCGTTTGGTGGGTGAATGCGTGTATCCGGTGTAAGCGCCCGAAAATGCCCATAGGCTGGGCCTGCAGGTCGGGTTTTTCGGTTTTCCACTGCCGCAGGATAGCGTCAACATGGTCTTTTTGATCGTTCTGATTATTTTTCTTCATATAAAGATACTTGACGTTAAGCTAGTTAAAGAGGAATATCTCCACATAAAGATATCACGTTAAAAACGAGCGTAAACAGAAAACTTGAAGGAATTGTTGTGTATTGGTTGCTTGGCGTACTCGCCCCGGCCGTATGGGGCACCACTTATGTCGTCACTCAGGCTTGGTTGCAGGATCTCGGCCCCTTGTGGGTCTCCGTATTGAGGGCATTGCCAGCCGGGTTATTGTTGATGTGTCTGGATCTGAAATCCCTGCGTCATATGGACTTGCGTCGCAGCGCCATTTTAGGCGCGTTGAACATCAGCGTATTTTTCTTTTTTCTGTTCACCGCGGCGCTTCGGTTGCCCAGCGGCGTGGCGGGCACGTTGATGGCGCTGACGCCGCTGACCACGCTGCTGTTTCTATGGTGGTGGCAGCGACAGGCGCCGAATCCCATTCAGCTGTTATGTGCTTTCGGCGGTTTGATCGGCGTGGGAGTGGTGATATTCCAGCCTTCTTCCCAAGTTGATCCCGTTGGCGTCGCCGCTTCTTTCGGGGCGGTTGTCAGCCTGACCGTGGGCACCTTCCTGGCCAAGAAATGGTCTCCGCCCAAAGGCATTTTGGCGTTTACCGGATTACAGTTGTTTCTCGGCGGGATGGTGTTATTGCCTTTGGCCTTTTTACTGGAGGGACCCATGCCGACGCTGAATCGTGAAGCGATGCTGGGACTGCTGTGGGTGGATCTGGTGAATACCGCTCTGGGCTATCTCGCCTGGTTTATCGCCATGCGTCGTTTGCCTGTCAGCGCCTTGAGTTTCCTGGCGCTGCTGAGTCCGGTCAGTGCGGTCATCAGCGGTCGTCTGGTGCTGGAAGAATGGTTTACGCCTGCACAGTATGCGGGGATCGCGATGGTGCTGCTCAGCGTGACGCTGGCGCAGTTCGCCAAGGCCAAACCTCAACCGAAGATGGCGCAACAGGCTTCCTGAAACCGTATCAGGCCCCCGGGCGCAGCCAGAAAATCATCGGTTTAGAGCTGGCTGCGCTGTCCCCAATATCTTTCCAGGAATACTGAGTGACCATATTGGGATACTTGATGTAGCCCCGCTTCACCCAGAACAGATCCATCGGGCGATAGCCCGGTGGACGCATAGGATGGTCGAGAGGACGATCCACGGTGCAAAACGCGGTGACGCTGTAGCCCAGTTCTCTGGCGAAAGACTCCCGCTCATCGAAAAAGCAGTGCCCCAGTCCCTGTCCGCGAAATTCTGGCTCAAGCACGGACTCTCCAAAATAAAACACGTTTCCTGCGGAGATACGGCGGTCTCGGAAAGGCTGCAGGAACTCTTCATCCGCATCGCTTAGCGGCAATCCGGTCGATACGCCAATAACTTTATTTCCCTCCTGCGCCAGCACAAACAGGCTGTTGGCGGAGTCGGCGTAGTTGGCCAGATAACTTCTCTCGTACTCCATATCTCCATCGTAAAGATAAGGAAATTCACGAAATATCCTGATGCGCAGTTTGGCGAGCTCGTCCAGCCAGGGATGAATGGCGGCTCCGGCGACACGGGTAATTTTTGCCATAGCTATGCCTCTTATGGTGGTTGGACGCCGGCTTTTATTCCAATTGGTTGCAAGCGCCGCAAGTATATTGCCAGTTAATCTAATCCTAGGCTGGTTAAACGGCGTACACTAATGTTGAGTGTAAATTTTTTTCAGCGAAGGAGGTCTTCGATGAAAAGGCTTTATTATCTGACGCCCACATTGCAAAGCGCAGAAAGAGTGTCTGAAAGTCTGCATGAGCATGGCGTTACTGACTGGCATTTTCATATCCTCAGCAAGGACGAGGCGGGTTTGACTCGTAGACGTCTGCATTCCGCAAACGTGCTGCACAAGCTTGATCTGATTCACTCTATGGAGAGAGGTCTGCTTTGTGGCGGTCTGTTGGGCGGAAGTTTTGTAATAACCGCAATGATCTTCAGTGAGCTGGGAGACTTGGCGCCGCCCGCCGTATGGATCGCGTTGTTAGTGTTTTGTGTGTTGGCAGGCACCTGGATTGGCGGTATGGCGGGCGTCAACATGGAGAATTACAAAATTCGTCGTTTCCATGACGCCATTGATAAAGGCATGCACCTGTTGATGATTGACGTGCCGAAAGAAGACGAGACTGTCGTAAAAACGCTATTGGCTCAGCAACATCCTGACGCTGTCGAACAAGGTGAAGATTCAACGATCATCAATCCTTTTACGTCGGAAGACGGCAAAGTTCATATCGTTTGACGCCTTTCATTGGCGGCGAAAACAGCGCCGCCATCTTACACAGGCGGGAAGCTGGTTTGCCCGCCTTCGCCTCGTTGAGTCTGGTTTAGACATTGAGGATGGCATGAAAGGATTTGTTTCCAGGGCCCTTCGCGGCCTGATGTTAATCGCCTTATTGACGACGCAAAGCGCTGCAGGCGCAGATAAGTTTAAGGTAGAGACGGTGTTGCAGTACTTGGATCAGCCATGGAGCATGGCGTTCCTTCCCGATGGCGGCCTGCTTGTCACCCAGAAAACCGGCGATCTGTTACACATAAACCTCAAGCAGCAAAGCTTCACCGTGGTGAAGGGAACCCCTGAGTCCGTGGTTCATGGGCAGGGCGGTTTGCTGGATGTCATACTGCATCCTGACTTTGATACGAACCATTGGGTCTACCTGACGTTCACGCAGAAAAAGCCGGACGGATACACCACTGCGCTGGCGCGAGGCCAGTTGCAGGGCGATAAGCTGACGGGAACGAAAGTCCTGCTCAGCGCTCGCGCAGTGAGCAGCGAGGGCAGACATTTTGGATCGCGGTTGGCGTTTGATGACCAGGGTCTTTTATACATGACCATCGGCGACCGGGGGGATCGTCGTAATGCGCAAAACCTGCAGTCTCATGCTGGTAAAGTTCTGCGTTTGACGGAAGACGGGGCCGCGGCTCCGGGAAATCCCTTTTTGAATCGTGCTGGCGCATTGCCGGAAATATTCTCCTATGGCCATCGTAATCCTCAGGGTCTGACATACGACTCGGTCAGTCAGCGATTATGGCTGCATGAACATGGTCCCAAAGGCGGAGATGAAGTCAATCTGATTCAAGCCGGAAAAAATTACGGCTGGCCTTTGGTCACCTACGGGAAGGAATACTGGGGAGGAACCATTTCTGAGCAGACGGAAGCGCCCGGTGTGGAAAAGCCTGTCTGGTATTGGGACCCATCTATCGCGCCGTCTGGCATGGCGGTTTACAGAGGAGATATGTTTCCTCGGTGGCGTGGGGATTTGCTGGTCGGCGCGCTCAAGTTTCAATTGTTGGCCCGGGTGGAAATGAATGAGGCGCGGGCGCAAAAGGAAGAACGCTCCTTGCAGGAGCGTAAGTCGCGTATCCGGGACGTCAGAGTCGGGCCTGATGGCGCCGTATATGTGTTGACTGACGGGAGCAACGCGGAGTTGCTAAGGCTGTCACCCGCTGATTAGACCGCTTCTGCAAGCAGGCTTTGTCGCTGATAGCAGACATGTAACTGTTTGATATTTATATATTTATTTTTACCTGCAAATCATCCTGTCGCCGATCGGAGACAGAAATCCCTTATCTTGCGCACCCAAAATCCAGCCTTAGGCCAGCATTTATTCGTATCTTTTTGAAAATAAAAGAATTTTCTAAGTTGGCGCCGATATTGTTACTTATCTCTTCGAGGGGAAGCTGAAGTGGCCGACGCCGGATCGCTGGACGCGAAAGATCGCGGCAAACAGGCCGAAGGCTTCAATTCACCGCCAATGAAAAGCGCACTCCGGAGAGAGCGCGCGATATACCACATAAAGTGAAAGAGGAAAGTTTACCATGAAGAAGATTGTTGCCTTTGCATTAGCATCTGTTCTGGCTGGCCCTGTTCTGGCTGAAGATACCCAGACTACAGACATGATGGAATCTGAAGCCGAGTTTGTCGCATTAGATGCTGACAAAAATGGTTCAATCTCCCAAGAAGAAGCTGCCGCAGACGCTGGTCTGGCGCAAAGCTTCGCTAAAGCAGACGCTGACCAAGACGGCGCTGTAAGCAAGGACGAGTTCGTCCTGTACACTGGCGAAGCTACTGCAGCTGGTCAGTAATTGACCCAACCGGCGCTTTACGCGCCGGTGACACGTTCTTTACTACCTAAAGAACTGTCTTCCTAGCCCTGTTGATGTCGTTTTGAACTCTAGATGAGTTGCCGGCCCCTTCGCAGCGTTCCAGTTCGGCGGAATTAGCTGTTCTTGAAGGCGGCCGGATCTATTTCATACTTAGCCAATAGTTTGTAGAAATCCGTTCTGTTCCTCTGGGCCAGTCTGGCCGCCTGACTCACGCTTCCTTCCGTAATTGACAGCACTTTGGTGAGATAACCGCGCTCAAAGGTCGCCCGCGCTTCGTTGAAAGAAGGCAGTTCCGGCGCACGATTAGCCAGCGCCTGTTTAACCAGCGCCGCGCTGATGATGGGATTAGTGGTCAGCGCAATCGTCTGCTCCACAACATTCACCAACTGGCGGATATTGCCGGGCCATTTGGCTTCGCATAGCAACGCCATGGCTTCCGGAGCAATGCCTTTCACGAATCCGTTACGCTGATCTTTGCGTGTGGACAGGATATGTTTCACCAGGGCGGGAATGTCTTCTGCACGTTCTTCCAGAGGAGGCAGTGCGAAATTGACCACATTCAGGCGATAGTACAAGTCCTCGCGGAACTCGTTCTCCTCCATGGCCTTTTCCAGATCGCGGTGCGTCGCCGATAAGATGCGCACATCCACCGCTTCGTTTTCCACTGAACCCAGAGAGCGAATCTGTTTTTCCTGAATGGCGCGTAACAGCTTCACCTGAAGAGACAGCGGCATGTCGCCGATCTCATCCAGAAACAGTGTGCCGCCGGAGGCGGACCGGAACAGTCCGGGATAATCTTTGACGGCGCCGGTAAACGCCCCTTTGGTGTGGCCGAATAACTCTGATTCCAGCAACTGTTCCGGCAACGCGCCGCAGTTGATGGTGACAAAGGGTTTGTTGGCGCGGGGGCTGGCCTTGTGAACCGCTCTGGCCAGCAACTCTTTACCGGTGCCGCTGGGACCGGTAATGAGGATGTTGACGTTGGTTTGCGCCGCCATTTTGGCCTGGTCAAGCAACTGCTGCATGCGACTGCTGGTGCTGATGATTTCCTCGCACCAGGATTCGGACATGTGATGCTGAGTCTGCGACAGCGCCGCTTCAATGGTGTTGAGCAGCTGTTCCTTTTCAATTGGCTTGGGCAGGAAGCCGAACACCCCTTTTTGCGTGGCGGCTACCGCCTCCGGAATGGTGCCGTGCGCAGTGATGATAATCACCGGCAGACTGGCGTTGATCGTCTGCACGCGTTCGAACAGGCCGATGCCGTCGATCTCGTCCATGCGCAGATCAGTGATCAGCAGATTGAATTTATTTTGCTGCAGTTGCTTCAGCGCTTCCGTGGCGGACTCAACCGCATACACGTCATAGCCCGCAGACTCTAGTCGGATCGATAGCAAACGCAGCAGGCTGCTATCGTCGTCAACTAACAGGATTCTCGGTTTGGCGGGATTTTTCATAGGCTCGACTGATTCTTGTCTGAATTAATACTGGTCCTGCGTCTCTTTCTTTTCCGTGAGATTCTGCTCGATGTTGGTCAGCGCCTCAATCTTCTTGCGCAATTGATCGACCTGACGTTCGAGACGTGCGTTTTCCCTTCTTAACTGACTGGTGGATGAAATGCCGTCGAGACGGAACTTCAACTCGGACTTCAGCCAACGCACATAATCGTTGGGAACAGCGTCTTCCGACTCCGGCATGGTGTCGATAAGCAGCATGGCTTTACGCCAATTATCGGGACCGCCAGGCAAGGCGGCGAGTAAGGTGGCGCGTTGCAGGTGTACTTTCCAGACGGGAATGCTGTCCTGAGGAATCACCAGCAGGCTTTCCAGGGCCAGTAGTCTGGCTGAACGCTCTTCCTGGCTTAAATGCTCTCCGGTGAGATAGTAATCCAGCCAGTTATACTCGGGACTTGCTTCCTGCGACTCCGCCACTACCGCATCCGTCTCTTGAACCGACGCATCGACAATCTCTAACTGCTGGATTCCGGGTTGGCTGGCGGGGCGATTATCAACTTTGCCCCCACGCTCCCAGTCCATCGGCCACTGGACACAGGCCGACAGCGATAAGCTCAATGGTATGAGGTAGAAGTAGCGTTTCATAAGTAGTGAATGTTCCTATATTGCGCTGACGACTGTCCGCGGCAGATAAATGGCGAAACTGACCAACTGTCCAGTCGTGGTCAGCAGCTTGAGCTCGCCTCCCTGAGTCTGTATGCAGTCACGCGCCACAGACAAACCGATGCCCGACCCTTTCACTGCGCCGCTGCGTTTGACCGAACCCTGGTAAAAAGGTTCGAAAATGCGGCTGCGTTCTGCTTCCGGGATCGGCGCGCCCGTGTTGGTGACGCGCAATATAAAGTGATCGTCTTCTATATTCCACTCCAGCCAGATGCGACCCTCGCTGGCGCCGTAGGCGATGGCGTTGGAAATCAGGTTGTCCAGAGCGGAGTGCAACCGCGGACGCTCCGCGGTCAGCGTCAGTGGCGGACCGCCGACGCAGATAATCTGGCGCTTGTGCGTCAGCGACAGCCAATGCAGATGCAGAAGCTCTTCGACCAGGGCGGACATATCAAAGGTCATTTTTTGCGCTTGGCCGGAAAAATTCAAGCGATTGAAACTTAACAGATTCTCAATTAACTGCTGCAGCGCGCGGCCGTTTTCATTCACAAGATGGAGCACTTCACGCTGACCATGGGAGATCTGTCCCACTACCTCTTCCTGTAACAAGGCCACACCCTCACGAATACTCGCCAGAGGAGTCTTTAATTCATGAGATACATGTCGCAGGAACTGCTGCTTCTGATCTTCGACTTGAGATAAGCGTTCCTGCAATGAATTCAGTTCTTCAGCCAGTTGCACCAGCTCTTGTGGACCAAATAACTCGATGGGTTTTTGGCGACCGATGCTGAGTGTGCGAATCGCTGTTTTGAGTTGTCTGACGGGGCGCACGATGAGATAGGTGAACAAGACAATCAGGGCGAGAGTCACCGGCGCCAGCACCAGCGAGGATTGAATCACGTTTTCTCGCGCCTGGGCGGCGGCTCGGCCCAGCTCATGCAGCTTATCTTCGGAAAAGGTGCGGGCCTGCAGGATCAAGCGGTCGGCGGAGCGTTGCAAAGAAGAGAACTCCGCCATTTCCTTGGTCAAAGCCGGACTGTTGGGCTTCTCTTTCTCCAGTTTGGTTTGCAGGTCCCGTTGCTGTTCTTTGACGTCCGCCAGCAAGGCTTGCGCTTCGGGAGTGCCCAGCAATTGCGCTATTTCAGTCAGCGGCGCCAGGAATTGTTCGGAGGCGGACTTGAACAGATCCACCAGCGCTTTATCGCCAATGACCATGTACTGACGCGCAACCCTCTCCATATCGATCAATGAAGCTTTGGCGTTGCGGCCATTCTGCGCCATGGCGACGGAATCTTCGGTCACTGCGCGACTATCCAGCGCCAAGGTCTGTAACGAGACGGTGGTGTGGTATAGCAACAGCCCTAATGGCGCGACTACTGTCATCAGGGAAATAAGCACCAATTGCCAGACTGCTTGGGGTTGAAGTCGCTTGAACATGATTTTCCGGAAAACGCGCGGCGGGGCCGACAGATGTAGACGTGCAAAGGGCAGCCTACCGTTAAGCCGCAGTACTGTCTAGCGTTGCTACCGCGGTTTAATCTTGCGTTTAGAATCAGAGCGCAAGCGTTTTCAGGCTGGACAGGGTAATGCTGACGCCGATGAGCAATAGCCCGACAAACACCATCCGGCGCAACTGCGCATCCGCCAGAGGCAGGCGATTACGTTTCGCCGCCAGCGTACTCAGCCATACTACTGGCAACCCCGCCAGCCACAGCCACCAGGACTCCGGCGATATACTTTGCAGCGCAAGAGCCAGGGTGACCCGAAGAATAGAAGAGGTAAAGAACATCGCCTGTAACGTGCTGCGGATAGCGTCCAGGGACAGAGGCTGGCGATACATCAAAAAGGCCGCAGGCGGGCCGAAAGTGGAGAAGAGTCCGCCCATCACGCCAGCAATCGCGCCAGTGGCGGCGAAGGTTGCGTCATGACTGGGCTGAGGCGACGCATGAGGCTTGAAGGCGATGATCAGGCTGCTGACCGCCAGCGCAACGCCGAGCGTCAATTGAATATAGGCGCTATAGGCCTGCGCATGCTCCAGCAGCCAGACGCCGGCGGCGATACCGGGGACGGCGGCGCTCAGACACCAGAATAACGAGCGCCATTGTACATGATGAGTCATGCCCTTCAGAGCGGTAGTGGTGTTGGTCAGACTGAGCAAACTGATGGCCAGCGTGAGTGTTTTCAGGTCGGACAAACCTAATAAAGTGCACCCGCCAAGAAACACCAGACCAAACCCGAAACCTACCCAGGTCTGAATGGCGGCGGCGCCAGCGAGAATCACAAATATTAACGACCAGTCAACGAAAGCCATAACCTCAACAACCTGTGTGAAGACGAGGGATATGACCGGCCAGGCCTGAAACAAGTGCTTGGAAGCCACGCTTCGCTTGCGACGAATACATGCGACTGGGCCGGTGAGGACCTTTGCGGGGAGCCCGCAAGAATGCCGCAGAATAGCGCAAAATTTGACGAGGGGTCTAAGTAAATGCGCAATCGGGGTGCACATGTTAGGTATTAATACCTATAATGCTTTCCGGTAATAAGGCGACAGTCTGTCTTGTTAGGGTCCGTCGAGCGGGGTGAAGCCTGTCTTCAGCATCCTCGGGCCAGGATTGGCTTGTCGCTTGCTTAATATTGCCGTCGAAAGATGTAGGAAGTACCAACGCTATCAGGAGGAAGCATGGTCTATACAAAGGAAGCGATCGACTTACTTCAACTACTAAGACGCAGGTTCCGTGACGAGGACATCGGTCTATTGCATCTGAACGATCCAGAGGCATTGGAGCATGTAATTGTCTGGGCGCAGCGATCAACCAGTGGAGAAACCAAAGACCTGGCTTTCAAGCTGGCGCAGATCGCCAATATGCCGCTCAGCCGTCGCGATCTCGAACGGTCGCCGGGCGAAATGAGCCGGCGCTTGTACCGGGGCCAGGAAATTCTGGTGGAGCCCAAATCCAAGGAAGACGGGAATGAGCGCCCGGTGCGTATGTATCGCGGGCAGGTGGTCGCCTGATCCCGATCATGGCTTAATCGGCGTTGTCAGTGGCGATAGCCTGGCGACGCCGCAGATTTTTTCTGCGTTTCAGATTCAACATTTCCACCGCCACTGAGAACGCCATGGCGAAATAGACGTAGCCCCTGGGGATGTGGAAATCCAGCCCTTCGCCGAGCAAGGCGACGCCAACCAGAATCAGAAAACTTAGCGCGAGCATCTTGAGGGTAGGGTGTTTGTCGACAAACTCTCCCACTGGCTTGGCCGCCACCATCATGATCAACACGGACAAAATAATCGCTGCGACCATTACGGGAATGTGATCCACCATGCCGACGGCGGTGATCACGGAATCCAGACTGAACACCATATCGAGAATGGCTATTTGCGCGAGGGTGGCGACAAAACCGGCTGACTTGGCTGGCTTGTCCGATTCATCGGCGTCGCTCTCCAGATCATGGTGAATCTCATGGGTGCTCTTTGTCAGCAGAAATAGCCCGCCGCCGATAAGGATGAGGTCGCGGCCTGATATTTCCTGGCCCAACAAGGTGAAAAGCGGAGCGGTCAGCGTCATGATCCAGGTGAGTGACAGCAGCAAAAGCAGGCGGGTGATCATCGCCAGACCCAGCCCTGCAATGCGGGCTTTGTCTCGCTGGTGCGCTGGCAAACGCCCGACCAATATGGAAATAAACACGATGTTGTCGACGCCCAGCACAATTTCCAGGGCGGTAAGCGTCGCCAGGGCGATCCAGGCTTGCGGGTCCAACATCCATTCAAACACCAGTCTGCTCCTTGTCGGTAAGGTTAGTCAGGCGGAAAAGCGGCTTCCCGCAGCACGTTCATGGGGCCTGCCGCCTTAATGGTGGCGAGTTGCTCTTCCTTTCCGCACAACAAGGCGCCGACAAACCCGAGGGCGTTTATGGAGATTCCCTGAAAGCGCTCGTTACGGCGAGGCGTTAACATCATCCAGCGGCGAGTAGCCAGTAGATTGTAGGGAGCGGGCGGCAAATTGGGCGTAGTAACTAGGCCCAATTCCAGAAGCCATTGGCGGTAAGTTGCGTGCAATGCAGCCGGTTCAGGAAGCGGATCAGAGAAGCGCACGAACCTGTGGCGAAATGGCAAAGATTCTTCAGCCATGGGCGACGACGCCAGAAAAGCATCCAGCGGCGTTTTGTTATCCCTTAAGTGGGAGGACAGCGGCAACGGAATCGTCTGCAAATGTTTGTGTCTTTGGCTTGCCCCCGCCAGTTTGCCGCCGTTGAAGAACACCAGACCATCCACCTCCTGCAACGACCAATGCAGCGCTTGCATGTCAGACAGGCTGAGCGCTTCGCTTTGTTCTTCGAATTGGGCCGTCACCATCAAAAAGTGATTCGGCAATACGTTGAACTTGTTGAGGAGACAGACGTAGTCATCGTTAATGTGTCCTACGTATAGCGCCTCGTCATAAGGCAGAAACGGATTGGCGGCGGTTTTGGGTGCGGAACCGTCTTCCTGCAAGGTGGCGTTGGCGTTCTTACGTTCAAGGTTTGTCAGCAACCGCAGAACGAAAGGGACGCCTTTGTCTGGATAGATTTCCTCTTGCGTGGGAAGGGAAACCAGTGCGCCGCTGGCCTGGGCGCTTTCTGAAACCTGCCGCAGCCGTTCGAGCAGCGCTCCGGGCGTTAGCGTAATCTTGCTCGACATGGTCGGCGATGACTCCGTTGCTGTTAATCTGATGGGCAACGAGAGCCCTTCTATTCGTCTGTAATGAAGCGGCTCGCGTATGTCTGGCACTGTCTTCAGCGGCGTGTCGCCGCGCAGTGGCGTACGGGAATTCAGCAATTATTGAAAGGCAGCCCATGGGAAATAGCAACCGCTAAGGCGCTGATTAACAAGATGGTCATCCAACAAACAGGCTTGTCCAGAGCGATAGGCCTTGGCTATCCGATGTGTTTCCCCTAATCTTTCCGGGTTTTCCCTCAAAGCAGTCCAGAATAATGAGCGATAAGACGTTTATAGAATTTTTCGCCGGCATTGGTTTGATGCACGCCGGATTAGTGGGGACTGGTTGGCGGTGCGAGTACGCCAACGATATCGATCCCAAGAAATACCATATGTATCGCGATCGCTTTGGCGACGCCCGCTACTATCACATCGGCGATGTCTGGGAGACCGACGAGGTTGTAGAGCGGATTGAGCAGACTCCCTTGTTGGCGACGGCCTCTTTTCCCTGCGTAGACCTGTCATTAGCAGGCAAGCGCAGTGGTTTGTCCGGGGACGAATCCGGCACGTTTTATGGTTTTGCTGCGGCGTTAAGGGGGCTGAAGGAAAAAGGCCGTCAGCCCAAAATGGTGCTGATCGAGAATGTCATGGGGTTCCTGACCGCCAACAAGGGGCGGGATTTTCAGGCGGCCTGTCAGGAGCTGGCGGATCTGGGCTACTGGATCGACGCCTTCTCTGTGGACGCCAAGCATTTTGTACCGCAAAGCCGCCCGCGGATATTCATTCTTGGCTGCCTGCAGGAAGCGCTGCCGGACGGCCACAGCCTGAAACCCGACGATGTGGTTGGCGTCGCCGATTCGGAATGGCGCCGCCGTATCGACGCCCAGGAAGGGATACGTCCCAAGAGTGTCAGAGCGGCTTTGTTGGGCATGAACTTGGCCACCGGTCTGTTCTGCCAGGACGTTAAAGACCTGCCGTCGGTCAAGACCAATCTGAGAGACCTGATTGATGTTGACGCGGGCGAATGGTGGGAGCCGGAGCAGGTCAAGAAACACTGGAATGAGATGAGCGCCGGGCACCAGAATGTGCTCAGTGAATTGAAGCGTCAGGACGAATTCAGCGTCGGCGGTATGTATCGCCGGGTGCGTAATGGCGAATCAAGAACGGAAATACGTACGGACGGCATTGCAGGCTGTTTGCGTACGCCAAGAGGGGGCAGCAGCCGGCAGATGGTGTTTGTCGCGGGCAAGGGAAAACTGAAGATGCGTTGGATGTCTCCAGTTGAATATGCGCGACTGCAAGGCGCGTCGGACTTTCCCATCAGCGTAGGCGTCAACCAGGCGTTGTTCGGCTTTGGCGATGCGGTATGCGTGCCGGCAATTGAGTGGATCGCCCGTCATTGCCTGGAGCCGATATATCACACATTGACGTTGCGGGAGAGCCGTAAGGAGAGTATTCAGGCGGACTTGTTCGCCTCCAGTACTGCCTGACGCAGGAGCAGGATTCAGCATAGGGAGCGGGGTGGCTAGCGATATGAAGCGAAGCGAAATCATGGCGGCGGTGAAGTCGAAAGACACTACCCCGGAGCTGAAAGTTCGCAAACTGCTCCACTCCCTCGGTTACCGTTACCGACTGCATGCGGGCGATCTGCCCTGCAAGCCGGATATTGTCTTTCGATCCCGCAAAAAAGTGATCTTCATCCATGGCTGCTTCTGGCATGGACACCCCTGCAAACGCGGCGCTCGTATGCCAAAGACCAACGCGGAGTACTGGATCAAGAAAATCGGTCGCAACATTGAGCGCGATCGACGCGGCTACGAAGCGCTGCATAATCTGGGGTGGCGTTGCCTGGTATTGTGGGAGTGTGAATTGAAGGACGAGGAAGCGTTGCAAGCCACTTTACAGACGTTTCTGAAAGAAGATTAATAGCATTTGTATATAAGCCTCTAATTTACAACTTCCCTAGGGTATACCCCATCAGCCCAAAGACCTCGGGCGCTTAGACGATGGTTATTTACTGTCCACTAACTAGAATTATTGCCTTTCTGGTTATTACAAGGACAGTATCATGCAGGAACGGACTCTGCCTCCCTCTCACCAACTTATCCCGTTGGAATACCCTCAGACTGGCTGGAGCCTGCGCAGAAAGCGTCATGGCAAGCAGGTGTTCATCACCCGTGAAGCAAACCAGTTTCTACTCAATTTGAACGATTATCAGAAAAACGAAGTCTATCGCGCCCTATCCAAAATCGTCGCCGAAGGCGGTTATGGGCTCACCAGCGGCGGCCTGAAAACCCGGCCCATGGCCATGCGCTCAAAGACCGACGCCATCGCAGCGGCGGGGATTCTTAATCTGGTCTACTCCGTGAACTCGGAGAAGATTGTGGTGAATGCGATTGGGTTGAATAAGAGCGTTGTGGGGCCAATGCCCGTGGCTTCTAAGGAGCGTGCTGGCTTGTATGAAGTAACACGTGAATCTAACGTTCGATACAGTAAGCAATCAAGTAGCGCTGACATCCAGACACTGACAAAAGCATGGGGACATCAAAGACCAGTGCTGGAGGTAAGCACTGCTCATGCTGCGGTAAATGGAATGCAAAACGACTTGCTTAAGGCGAGATGGCTGATGGGCGTCCACTTAGATGCAGCTTACTGGAATGATGCGGCTGATAAGTACACGTTGTTTCATAATCCCACAGCAGGTTTTGTGCAAGATGTATTCGAGTGCATACAGGATAAGGTTGGCGCATCAAAAGTCGCTAAGCAGCTGGCTGCAATTTTAATTGATTGCCAACGCAAGAAGCGGGCGATTAAGTGGGTATGTCATAGTCAAGGCGGAATAATTTTTAACCGAGCTGTTGAGCTGGTAAATGATATGGGCATAAGACTGGAAGGCCAGAAAGTGGCTATCCACGCTGGAGGAAATAAAAAAGAAAGAGCAACGGAAGCGTTCGAACGTGCAGGGCTAGAAGTCGTTGATATTGATAGAGATAACCCATTTGATTTTGTGCCAAACTTGGCGGGAGGAAATAACTGGAGTTGGTCCTCAATTCGTCGATGTTATCACTTTGCAAAGCTTGTTGTTGGTAAGCAGAACCCGATGCAGACCAGTCCGCACACGTTACCTTTTCTCAGTCTTGAAACCAGCATCCGTCATTTGCAATTGAACGGTTATGATGACGAAGCCAAACGAATGATTCGAGAGCAGAGTAGGTTAGGGAAATGTTGAAGCAGCTTTTAATGCCTGTTATTACGGGTAAGGGTCCTGATTTTTCGAGGATTAAAAATGAAGAGAGAGGTATTGGAAATTATCGCCTCTCTTTAAGCCTGCCTGGAAACGTATTGACGCCTAATCGCCCATCAGACCCTGAGCCTAGTTACCTAAACTTAAGGGAGGACTTATTTGGGCAAATTTGCCGGACGGAGTATAACCGTACTTTCGCTCGTCTTTGCTTTCAATGGTGGGGGTATAAAGGTGTTTTTTTTCAAGGGGCTATGGGGGATCTTGGCAGGCTGAGTATGTATGTTGATGTAAATAGTGTTGCGAAACATACACAGGTTGCTTGCGATGACTTAGCGAGCCTTGAGGCGTATTTGAAAAAAGATTATTGGCTCTACTATGAGGATAAAGAAGGAGTCAATTGGAAAGCTCGCGAGAGGTTTAAGGATGATCCTTTTTTAGGAGGAGAGACGCCTCCTCAATTTTTAGTCGGGCTGCCTGAAAATTATAAAAAAGAGCGAATTAATGATTTAGATTGGCTGGCGTACTCACTGACAGGAGAAGGCATAACGGGGGCGCATAAAAGTTTCTATTGGGCTTACCCACTTGATGAGAACTTTTATCTAACCGTAGTTTTTTGGGCGGACTCAGACGTCGGAGATAAAGAGATTAGGTTGCAACGCATGCTAACAGACGCCAAAAAAATCATGTCGATGGTTGAATTGCGCAAGGAGTGAGGTTTTTCGTTGCCGCCAGTTAAATCCTGAATGACCTGAGAGTTCAGGTCATTCAGGCTATCCGCTGCACTTACGTTTCTGATTTTATGTCGTGATACCGGGTCTATGCCGGTTTATAGAGATCGTTAACCTCAGGCTGCGCCTAGCGCGGCGTGTTGAGATCGGCATTGCTCTGAGCCACTGGACCAGTGATAAGTCATCTGCAGAATACGGGCGTCGCCGCTGGCGCGGTGACGAGGCAGTCCCAGCATTTGTTCGACTCTGGCGCGGGTCGCGCCCCAAACTGATTTCTGCGTTTCCGACATCAGCATGCTGAGCGGCTCTACTTTAAACTCCATCGGTACGCCAGCTTCTGCGAACAGCAGAGACAACCAGGCGAAATCCTGTCCCCAGGCGTCGCTATAGATGGTTTGCCCGGCTAATTGGGCGTTAAGATCCCGGGCCACGTCCCGTACATCTTTACCCCGGGCGGCCAGGGTCTGTCGGCTGACGCCGTGAGCCTGTTGGGCGTTTTCATCCCAATCCGTCCAGGTAGGTTGTGGTTTGATCAAACTGCAATAAGAAAATCCATCCGCGCGAATAAAACCTACTTCGATGGGGTAGCTGCCCCGGCCGAAACCAGAGGCTTCCACATCGATGATAGCAGGCAAGCTAGCTTTTGGTTGGTTTTGAGCCATGTCAACCTCGCGTTGAGTTAATGGTGAGGCTTGATGTACTTCTTCTTATTTTGCTCGGGCCCTTAGGTCCAACGTTTGATACGTGGATCTACGTACCCGCTGTTGAGTGTGCAAGCATGTGTCAAAACCGGACTTTACGCAAGCTATTCTTTATCTGTTTGATTTTATTGATTTTTCTTCGCCGTAATTTCTCCGGCGCGAGGCTTGCTCATTGCCGTCCGAATTTCGTCACTGCTTAGGCCCAGGGCGCACAAATGATGCAGTTTGGCGAAGGCCGCTTCCACGGTCATATCTCCACCGCCCAACAGGCCAGTCTTCGCCAGCTCCGAGCCGGCGGCGTAACTACCCAGATTGACGCTGCCGGAAGTGCACTGGGTCAGGCTCGTTAGAACCACTCCGCGTTTATGGGCTTGCTCCAGCGCTTTCAGGAAGGGCTTATCGAGACTGGGTCCGTTGCCGACGCCGTAGGTGCGCAATATCAGCGCGCGACAGGGCGTCTGCGTCATCGCCTCGATGACTTCCGCCTCAATCCCAGGATACAACGACAATACGCGCACCTGGGCGAAGTTATAATCCGGCAGCTCGAAGCAGATCTTATCGGGAACAGGCAGTAGCGCGTGTTGATTCAGCTCAATATAGATGCCGACATCGGCGAGATGGGGATAATTTGGGCTGGCGAAAGCTTCAAAACCCGTGGCGAGCAATTTGCTGCTACGGTTCCCTCGCAGCAATACGCCGTTAAAGTACAGGCAAACCTCAGGAATAGTGTAGGAACTGGCGAGTTCAATCGCGGTCACCAAGTTAGTCTGGGCGTCATTGCGCAGCTCGCTGAGGGGGATTTGAGAGCCGGTGACGATGACGGGTTTGGTCAGATCCCGTAACAGGAAGGACAACGCCGAGGCCGTGTAAGCCATGGTATCGGTGCCGTGCAAAACGACGAAGCCGTCGTAATCGTCATAGCGGTCGCTGATGTCTTTGGCGATACGGGCCCATTCCGGCGGTCTGATATTGCTGCTGTCGATGGGGTCTGGATATTCGAAGAGGTCGTAATCCGGCATGTCCATGGACAGGCGCGGAGGAATCTTTTCATCGATCAGCTTCTGCAGGCCGCTGACGGCCACATAGCCTTGTGGGGAGCGCACCATGCCAATGGTGCCGCCGGTGTAGATGATGAATATGCGTTTGCTCATTCGGAATCCTCGTTCATCAGGAAACGTTCAGCCACGCGAGCGAAGAGTTCCGGCTTCTCCGCGTGCAGCCAGTGTCCCGTATGCGGAATGACCCGCAAGCCCGCTGCGGGAAACAAACGCGCTATATGCTCACGATGCTTGGGCTGGATGTAGTCGGAGTTTCCACCCTTGACAAACAAGACGGGTCCCGGGAAAGGCTGCTGTGCATCCTGGCCCGCCATGATATTCATGTAGTTCTGCTGAATCGCCGGTAAATTCATCCGCCAGGAAAAGCGTCCGTCTACGCCTTTCTGCAGATTCTTCAGCAGAAACTGACGCACCGGCAACTCCGGCACGTAGGGTTTGACCAGCTCGTCGGCCTCCTGTCGGGAGGACAGCGACGCAGGGTCCAGTGCCGTGAGCCCGGCGAGAATGTCTTTGTGATGGGGTGGATAGGCGACTGGCGCAATATCCGCCACGATCAGTTTTTCAACGCGCTGAGGGTATTCCAGCGCAATCTGCATGGCGGTCTTGCCGCCCATGGAGTGTCCCAGCAGGTGGGCTTTTTCGATGCCAGCATTGTCCATGTAGCGGATGACGTCCGCCGCCATGAGGGAGTAGTCCATCATCTGCGCATGAGGCGAGCGGCCGTGATTGCGCATGTCCAGGGAGTGAATGACAAAATTATCGGCAAGCAATCGGGCGATGCCGCCCAGATTTTCCATAGAGCCGAACAGGCCGTGGATTAAAACGAGGGGCGCTTTATCTCCAGCAGATTCCTGAGTGTTTCCCTGAACGCGATGATGCAACTGCAGCATTAATGTTTACCTTCGAATAACCAACACCAATAGGCTAGTTCGCCCAAAGCCGTAGAGTTTAGCAGATAGGCGGACTGATGTTTGCCCGCCAGCAGCTGAATCTCCCGGAATACGGTCGGAAGAGGCGTGTTGTCCGGCTTGAGCTGGGAAAACTGAGAAATATAGCCCCACATATGCCAGACCGCGTTGCGTAAACCTCCCAGAGGAGGCGGCACGCGCAGGGCGGCGACCAGTTCTTCCGCCAGATCGCCCAAGGCGATTTCACGGGCGGCGACGGCGCGGCCAAGGGATTGATACATGCCTTGATTACGCGCCATGACCGAGTACTTATGCTGCGCCCACAGGGCCTGGTCGTTGCGAGGACTGGGAAGACGCGCGCCGGCTTCCGCTTGCGGCCATTGCTCTTCCACTGGCATTCCGGGGCGAGCGGGCCAGATCAAGGATTCGCCTGAGGCGTGAATATAGGGAAGGGTGCTGTTCTGCCGCAGATTAATCTCGCTGACCACCAGGTTATACATGGTCATCAATGCGTCAACGTGTCCCCGCCACGACTTTAGATGGGGATCCTGCTGGATTTTTTCCGGTTTCCTGATGGCTCCCTGCAGCATATTTAGCTGGTGCTGCAGCTGAGGTAGGCTGAGGTAGCCTGGATCGATGTCAAAAAGAAATTGTGGCATAGGGTTCGCCAGATGGCCTCTTGTTCGGTTGGTTGTCTCGTTCTCAATAGTCGTTTTTCTTATGAGTCCGTCATTTACAGCGCCAGACGCCCAAAATAACGTTTTGCAAAGGCAAAATGTAGACGCATGTGCAGCAAAGAACGACATTAATTTCCGCACTATGTGAAAAAAGTATTGCTGTTGCGATGTGAAAGCGCAGTGGTCTCGCGGTTCGGCCTAAAAAATGTCTTATTCGGCCATTGGTCTGTTGCGTGGCGGACTTTTATGATGGTTTTTACGCCGCGTTGCGGCGCATACTCTGAAGCATCGGGACCTGAGCGGTAAATATGAAAAAAAGGTTAGACAAAAAGTAACAGCTTGGCGCTGCTGGCGTCAGCCAAAAAGCTTTGGTTCCCGAACTGGATATAACAATACCAAGAAGAGCGAGGTCTGCGCATGACTGTGAATACTGGCGCCGAACAAGAATCCCGGCGACTCCATTTTAGAAATTGCACGCTGTGCGAAGCCATGTGCGGTCTGCGCATCGAAACCCATGGCGACGAAGTGGTCAGCATCAAAGGCGACGCCGAGGACCCCTTCAGCGAGGGGTTTATCTGCCCAAAAGCGGTGGCGTTGCAAGATCTGCAGAATGATCCAGACCGCTTGCGCCAACCATTACGTCGCACCGCTGACGGCTGGGAGGAAATTTCCTGGAGCGAAGCCCTGGATTATACCGCGCAGCGCCTGATTCAAGTGCGTGAGGAGCATGGGCGCAATGCGTTGGGTGTCTACCTGGGCAACCCCAACGTGCATGACCATGGCAATACTCTTTTTATTCTGCCTTTTCTGCGCGCATTGGCCACCAGAAAACGTTTTTCCGCCACGTCCCTCGACCAGCTTCCGCATATGCTGGCCAATCTCACCATGTTTGGAAATCAGGGCCTGTTTCCAGTTCCTGACATAGATCGTTGCGACCTTTTCGTTTGCATTGGCGGCAATCCTCTGGCGTCCAATGGCAGCCTGATGAGCGCAGGCGGCGTTGAGCGCAGACTCAAGGCCATTCGTGAGCGTGGGGGCAAAGTCGTCACTATTGATCCGCGTAAGGCGGAAACAGCGAAAGTAGCGGACGAGCATATCTTTATCAGACCTGGGACGGATGTGTTGCTGTTGCTGGCTATTATCAACGTCCTGTTTGATGAAGACCTGGTCAATCTGGGCCATCTCGCCGATATCACGGAGGATGTGGAGCTACTCAGATTGGCGGGAGAAGCTTATCCCGCCGAACGCGTCGCGGAAGCGACAGGCGTTGCGGCGGACGACATTCGGAAGCTGGCCAGAGAGCTTGCGCAGACCCGTCAGGCAGTTTTATACGGGCGGATGGGCGTCAGCGTGCAACGCTATGGCGGCTTGTGCGTCTGGTTGATTTACTGCATCAATATATTGACTGGCCATCTGGATCGTCGCGGCGGTCTGATGTTTACCCAGCCCGCCATTGACCTTCCCGCCATCGGCGCGATGTCCGGACATAAAGGGCATTTTGATCGCTATCGCAGCAGCGTGCGCGGTTTGCCTGAATTTGGCGGCGAACTACCGGCGGCGACACTGGCGGAAGAGATCCTGACCGAAGGGCCTGAGCAGATTAAAGCCATGGTGGTGGTGGCGGGCAATCCTGTGCTGTCTTCACCCAATGGCGGACGGCTGGACGCGGCGTTCGATTCCCTGGAGTTTATGGTGAGTATTGATATGTACGTCACCGAAACCTCCCGTCATGCGGATATCATTCTCCCACCCGCTGGTCCCTTGCAACGTAGCCATATCGATATTGTGTTCGCCGCGCTGGCGGTGCGCAACACCGTGAAATACTCCCCGCCGCTGTTTCCCAAAGAGGACAACGAGCTGCACGACTGGGAGATATTTCTGGAGTTGTCGCGGCGTTTGAGCAGTCGCGATTTGCGCTCGTCTATTGAAGCGGAAATCAAGTACAAGCTGCTTAAACGCCTGGGGCCAGATGGTCTGGCGGATATCTATCTGCAGCTGGGTCCCTATGGCCGCGACCTGCCGGCGTCGGAGCGCTGGTCCGGTTACCTGGAGAGAGCGTTGCAGGCGCTGCATCCCGGACATCCGCTGCGACAGCTCTGGAAACAGGGCCCCTTGAGCGATGAAAATCGCGATCTGCCGAAAGGGCTCTCGATCAAGACATTGCTACAGCATCCGCACGGCGTGGACCTTGGGCCTCTGCGTCCCTGCCTGCCGCAGCGACTGTTCACCAAGGACAAGCGCATTAACCTGGCGCCAAAGATTTATCTCAACGACCTGTCCCGGGTGAAAGCGCTACTGAATGAAAGCGGGGACGACGCGTTGCTGTTGATCGGGCGTCGCCATGTTCGCTCCAATAATTCCTGGCTGCACAATAGTCATCGTCTGGTGAAGGGCAAAAGCCGGTGTACGTTGCTGATGCATCCCCGCGACGCCAGCCGCTATGGTGTGCGTGACGGCGAAGACGCGGAAGTGCGCTCTCGGGTGGGCGTTGTGGTTCTGCCTGTGGAGGTGACGGACGACATCATGCCCGGCGTCGTCAGTATTCCCCATGGGTGGGGACACAAGCGCAGCGGCGTCAACTGGCGCACGGCCAGTGCTCATGGGGGCGTCAGTGTAAACGACCTGACGGACGAACTATGGGTTGATCCACTGTCCGGCAATGCGGCGTTGAATGGCGTTCCCGTGACAGTGAAGTCCGCAACCGGTCGCAAAGGTAAAAGCCGAAGCGCTGGCGCGCAAAAGCAGGGCGGCTCTGTAGCGGTTTAGCTCAATCCCATCACTGCAGCGCCGCCGTCAGCAGGGAAAGCGCCAGCGGCATGGTGAGCATGGCCATCAGCGTTTGCGCGCTGATGATGCCCGCCATTAGTGGCGCATCGCCGCCAAGCTGGCGCGCCAGGATATAGGAGGCTGTCGCAGTCGGCAGGCAGCCAAGTATGGCGAACACTGCGACATTGAGCGGCGGTAGCTGCAACGCCAACGCGCTGCCGACGAATATGAGCGGGAACAAACCCAGTTTGAAAGCGCTGCTGATCATGAGCGAGCTGCCGGCGCCTTTCAGGTTACGCAAGTCCAGAGCCGCGCCAACGCACAGCAAGCCCAATGGTAGCGCCATATTACCCACCAGCTTTAATACTTGGTTGACGGCGTCAGGAAAACCAATCCCCAGGCTGTTGAAGGTCAGTCCCGCCAGACTTCCCAGTATCAGTGGATTGGTGACGATTGCTTTGCCCACGCCGCGCCAGCCGGGCGCTGACTGCTCCACATAAAGCGCGAAGGCTCCAATGCACAGCACATTGATCAGTGGGATCATAATGGACATGGATAACGCCGCCAGCGCCAGCCCCTGATCGCCCTGCAACGCCTGCACGGCGGCCAATCCCACATAGGAATTGAAGCGTACGGCGCCTTGATAAACGGACGTGAAACGAGAGCCTGACCAACGCCGCCAGTGTTGTATCGCCAGCATCAAGGCAGATGCGATGACAAACGCCAATAGAATCGCCAGGAATAAACGATCCAGCATCAGCCCGTCCCGTTTGGCGTAGGTGAGCTTATCCACCAGCATCATGGGAAACAGGAAGTAGTAAAGAAACTTTTCCGCCGGCGGCCAGAAGCTGTCGCCGGGAAAGTTAAGGCGGCGCATGCCGTACCCGATGAGGATAAGTATAAAGACGGGAATGAGGGCGGCGCTGACCTGCATAGTTAGGCGTCCGTTAGCGTGTCGAAAATGAATATTGTCGGAGCTGTCCGCCCTGTTGATCTATACGCAGTAATGGCTAATCGGCGGAATCAGTCGATACCTAATATTTTGTGGAGCTGCACGCTCAAGCGCCATTTTGGATAACGCATACAGAAATCCATCGCCAGCTTGGTATTGTGAATCTTGCGCTCATCTTCGCCCTCTAACGCCAACGGGTTGGCCATGGGAGACAGATAATAGCGGCCGGCGCAAATATCATCGAAGCGTTCCGGCGGCGCTTCCGGTTGCGGGTAGACCAGCTTGAGCTCGTCGCACTCTTTTATTACTACTTCCGCACGGCCTTTGGGACTCAAGCATAGCCAGTCGATGCCGGCGGGAGCGGGCAGGGTGCCGTTGGTTTCCACTGCGACTTCGAAGCCCTTGGCGTGGAATGCCTCAATCAGCGGCTCATCCAGTTGCAACAGAGGTTCGCCGCCAGTGCAGACGACAAAGCGCTCGCCTTCTTCCTGCGGCCAGAATGACAGAATGCGTTCCGCCAGTTCCTCCGCTGTCGCGAACTTGCCGCCATTCTGACCGTCCACGCCGACAAAATCCGTATCACAGAAGTTGCAGACAGCGCTGGCGCGGTCCTTTTCACGTCCTGTCCACAGGTTACATTTGCTGAAGCGGCAGAACACGGCGGGGCGCCCTTGGTGCGCCCCTTCCCCTTGCAGGGTGTAGAAAATTTCTTTTACCCGGTACATACAGACTCATACGCTACGGGATCAACCGCGTCATTCTTTTCAAAGGCTTCCAGACGTTCGACGCAGGAGCCGCACTTACCGCAGGCTTTTTCACGGCCGTTGTAACACGTCCAGGTTTGTCCGTAATCCAGGCCCAACGCCAGACCTCTGCGCAAAATTTCAATTTTCGTTTCGTATAAATACGGGGCGCGGACTTCAACCGGCTCGTAGTTGGCCAGTTTGGACGCTTCACTCATGATTTCCACGAACGCCGGACGGCAGTCCGGGTAGATGGCGTGGTCGCCGCCATGGGCGCCGTAATAGACGGCTTCGGCTTTGAGTGAGACGGCATAGCCAATCGCCAGAGACAACAGAATCATATTGCGATTAGGCACTACGGTGGACTTCATGTTCTCTTCTTCATAGTGCCCTTCCGGCACTTGAATATCGTCAGTCAGAGAAGAGCCGGCCAGCAACGAATTGATGGCGGTGATGTCGATGATCTTATGGGCGACGTTCAGGCTTTCGCATACCTGCCTGGCGCATTCCAGCTCTTTGCTGTGTCGCTGTCCATAATTGAAGGAGAGGGCGAAAACTTCTTTGCCTTCCGCCACTAACTCGTTGAGAAGAGTGAATGAGTCCATACCGCCGGAGAAGATGGCGACGGCGCGATTTGGAATAAGGGACGTATCAGACTGATTCATTGCCTACCGCTTGTGAGAGAACAAAAGCGCATTATACCGCGGGCTATAGTGGCTGTCGTCCGTTCATGCCCTGATCCGGACGTTGGAAAAGCGGCAATTTGGGGAAAATCTGCTATACAGAAAAGAAGGGGCGGCGTCCCGTGATGCGCCGCGCCTTGGCGTCGTTTCATCGCGATCTCCGCTCCCGGGCGAGAGAAGTACCAAGGGGGAACGCATATGAGTCCGGTTCAGCTAGCCCTGTTGGGTCAGATCTTTGCAGTCGTACTCTGCCTGATCGCCGCTCTGGCGATGCTTGGATTGGGCGCGGAAAAGATGCGCCGTCAACCGATCAAAATCAAAACGGAAGAAAAGCGGCGTGGCCGTCAGGGCGGCATGTTTATCATCGGTGCATTAGTCTGGGGCGGACTGGCGTACTTGCAGACGCCAGAGCGCAGCAACTGGGAGGTGGCGGCGCAAGCGGAGGATTGGCCCAGTCTGCTCAACATGATGCCCGCCGCAGCGGCAGGCATACCTCCCGAATTCAGCGACCTCTCCACCGAAGATAATGCGTTGATGACCGCGCGAGTGGCCAGCCTGGCGGAGGAGATGCTGTTGTTCCCGGATAATCCTGATTTCGTCAGTCTACGCAACTATCTCGCCAGTGAGTTGGTGCAGTCTGAGCAATTTGACCGTTATCCCGATCCGGTGCTGATCGATCTCTCCAGCCGCGCAGACAAGGCCGCCATCAAGTACATCGCGGATGAGCGTCCTGGGATACTTACGGTCATTTACTATACCTCCGGCGCCAAAGATCAGAGTATGCTTGTCTACTGGCCTGAAGTAGCCGGCGACCAAATAATATACACGCCCATATCGGGAGCGTCGGCTAAAGCCGCAGTCATTCTGCTGGAAAAGGAACTTGCCGACGCCGGAGCGGGATAGGCGCTCCGGCGTGTTTAAGATCGACGTCCTCCACATCGGTCCGTTCGCCACAAGGCGCGTTGTAGAAGTGGCCGGTATTTGCGCCCCGTCTTGCGACAGGGGATCGTGGCGGATACGACGCCGCACAGAGGATGCCGTGAGGAGTATGTGAAAAACGAACCGAATATGTCTTTTGAGACAATGGCTTCGCAGATAGAAGCATTACAACAACCCTGCTTTATCGATTTTGAAGCATCGAGTTTGGATCTGATTTGCAGTTATCCGATTGAAGTGGGCGTTTGTCTGCCGGATGGCGCCATTCATAGTTGGCTGCTGCGTCCCGCCCCCTTGTGGACGGATTGGTCTGAAGACGCCTGCGCCATTCATGGCATCTCTCGCCAGCAATTGCAGCAGGAAGGCGTCAATGTCGTCGATGTGGCGCATGCGCTCAACGAATTGCTTCCCGAACATGTTTATTGCGACGCCTGGACCTTTGACAGCTTTTGGCTGCATCGTCTGTTCCGGGCCGCCAAGTTACAGCCCGCCTTTAAACTGGAATCCATCGCCGCACTGCTGGCTCCGCAACAGGTAAACAACTGGGCGGAGACGCGTCGTCGCGCTATTGAGACATTAGGCGTGGAAACTCACCGCGCCGCCAACGACGCGCAGATTCTCTACACAACCTGGAAAATGGTCATCGAACAAGGCTTGTGATCTGACTGCAGGCGCAAAAAAAGCGGGAGACTGCTTGCGCCTGCAGTAACCCGCTCAGGAGAGCACTTTTGTGCCTACATTAAGGAAATGCAAGAGGGTATGGAGTGCGTTGGGAGTCCAACGTTCCCGTGTCTTCTAAACCCTACAATTGACACGCTAAAAAGTATGGTTCAGCCACCCTGCTTTTACTGTAGGTGAATACCGAGGCCCTTATTTCCCTAGGCCTGGCGTTAGATTTGGCCTGTCTCAATCCCCTGTAATCCTTGCGCCAAAGCTCGTTGTGTTTGCTCTCGTAACCAGATGTGGGCGGGTTCGCGATCTGTGGATCTGTGCCAGTAGAGATAAGTCTCCAATGGGTTCAGAGTCAGGGGAAAAGGCATGACCTGCAATGGGATAGTTTGCGTTAGGCGCCGCGCAACCTGTTCCGGCGCGCACAGGATCAAATCGCTGCTGGCCGCCGTCAACGCCGCGCCGTAGAAGTGAGGGGTGCGCAGTCCCAATTTACGCTGCAGGCCGTGCCGGGATAGCTGGATGTCTTCATATCCAGGTCCATGCTCCCGAGAGGAAACCTGCACATGAGGCCAACGCAACATTTCCGCCAGATTCCATTCCCCGGCCAGGGCGGGATGGTCATTGCGCAACAGACAGGCCAAACGATCTTCAAATAGTTTCTCATGACAAATGCTGTCGTCATGGCTGATCAGCACATCCGCCGCCAGATCAATGCGGCCGCTGGCCAGATCATGCAGGATCTGCTCGCGGGGCGAGCGCAGGCAGTTAAAGACCACTTTCGGGGCGATCGCCCTGCAATTATTGATCAGCTCCGGTAACAGCAGCACATCGAACAGGTCCCGCACGCACAATCTGAAACTGGTTTCCAATTGCGCAGGGGCGAACTCCTGGCCCTGTTGCAGACCGCGTTGTAACTGATTCAGCGCCTGTCTCACCGTACCGATTAATTGATGGGCGTAAGGGGTTGGCGTCATACCACGGGAAGAGCGGATGAACAGCTCATCGCCAAGCGCTTCCCGCAGACGATTGAGAGCATGACTCACGGCTGGCTGGGTCAAATGCAACACTTCCGATGCGCGAGTGATGCCGCCTTCACTATAAATAGCTTCGAACACCACAAACAGGTTTAGGTCGATGCGGCTAATATGCATGATTTTTATATTTATCTATTTCTATTATTCATTTGTTTAATTATATGGCGGTGACTATGGTTTAGCCATTAACCCAAGCGCTTCCAGCGCAGCGGGCGAGGCGCAAAGAAGCGCTCGTCTGTAATGGCCAAACTCTGATTTTGAGGTGAGCAATGGAATTCGATCATTCACCGCGCGCTGCGGGCTACATTCAGCGAGTTCGCGATTTTATCCGCAACCGGGTCTTACCTGCGGAGCAAGAGTATTACGCCCATCTGGCCGAACCCGGACAGACCTGGACCCAACCGCCGATAATGGAAACCTTAAAAGCGGAAGCGAAGAAGGAAGGCTTGTGGAACCTGTTTCTACCGGAAGAGGAATACGGCCCCGGACTCAGCACGTTGGAATACGCGCCGCTGGCGGAGGAAATGGGATGGTCGTTTATAGCGCCTGAGGTCTTCAACTGTAATGCGCCGGACACCGGCAATATGGAGGTATTGGCGCGCTATGGCTCCCGCGAGCAGCAGGACGCCTGGCTAAAGCCTCTGCTGGCGGGAGAGATTCGCTCCGCGTTCGCAATGACGGAAAAGGACATCGCTTCTTCCGACGCCACCAATATGCAGGCGACCATTGTCGTTGAAGGGGATGAGGTGGTGGTGAATGGCCGCAAATGGTGGACGTCCAACGCCGGCCATCCCCGTTGTGAATTTTTTATCTTTATGGGCGTTACTGACCCTGACGCCGATCGTCACCAACGTCATTCGATGGTTATCGTGCCGCGCAACACCCCGGGGGTGAAGGTGAAGCGCATGCTGCCGGTGTTCGGTCAGTTGGATGAGCCATACGGTCATGGCGAAGTCCATTTCGAAAACGTGCGCGTCCCCTTAACCAATATCATCGCCGGTCCCGGACGAGGATTTGAAATCGCTCAGGGTCGATTGGGGCCGGGCCGCATTCACCACTGCATGCGCGCCATTGGCGCAGCGGAACGGGCGTTACAGCTCATGTGCGAGCGGTCATTGAGCCGCGTCGCTTTTGGTAAACCATTGGCGAAGCTGGGAGGAAACGCGGACATTATCGCTAACGCGCGTATGGATATTGAAATGGCGCGCCTGCTGACGCTGCAGGCGGCGTATAAAATTGATAAGTACGGTGTGTTTGCGGCGATGAGCGATATCTCGCAAATCAAGGTTGTAGCGCCGAGTTTGTGTCAGCGTATTGTGGATCAGGCGATTCAGATGCACGGCGGCGCCGGCGTCTCAGATGATTTTCCGCTGACGGCGTTGTTTGGCTATGCGCGAGTGCTGCGTTTGGCGGATGGACCCGACGAAGTGCATCGGGCTTTGATCGCCAAGTATGAACTTAAGAAATACCAACGATAGACCAGAGGAGGGGATATGCATCGATTTCCAGAAAAGCGCGTCGCGATAACCGGCGGCGCCAGTGGATTGGGACTGGCCACTGCCCGGCATTTTCTCAGCCGTGGGTGGAGGGTGGCCTTTGCGGATGTGCAGGACGACACCGGAAACGCCATCGTTGCATCGCTGGGTTTGCCCGAAAACCGCGCCTTTTATCAGCATGTAGACGTCACCAAGGTACGGGATATACAGGACTGGCTGCGCAAAATTGTAGAGCTGTGGGGCGGTCTGGATATCCTGGTGAATAACGCCGGCGTGGCGGCCCATGGCGGAATTGGCGAAGCGCCGCTGGAAGATTGGGAATGGGTGATCGATATCGACCTCATGGGCGTGGTGCGCGGCTGTAAAGAATTCGCGCCATTGTTCAAACGGCAACGCTCTGGCCAGATCGTTAATATCGCTTCTATGGCGGGACTGGTGCATGCCCCTGAGATGGGCTCCTATAACGCCGCCAAAGCCGGCGTCGTGGCGCTCTCGGAAACTCTGGTGGGTGAATTGTCTCCCTTTGGCGTTGGCGTAAATGTCGTCTGTCCCGGCTTCTTTTCGACTGGGCTGGCGGGTACGGCGCGCTCTCCTAACCCCAAACTCAAAGAAACCATGGAAAAGCTGTTCGCAGGCTCCAAGCTGAGCGCGGCGGATGTGGCGAAACGTTTATATGAGGGGGTGGAGAAGCAGCATTTCTACATTTTGCCTCACGCCAATTACCGGCTGTTGTGGTGGTTGAAAAGATATGCGCCCGGAGTCTATTTGCGAAGCATGAAGACCTTGGGGCGTCGTCTTTTGGCGAAGCGGCAGGACTGCGATGACAGCGTGGAAACGACGGAAAAGGGGCGAGCGGTAGGATGAGTGCAATGACATTTGCTGATAGCGCGGGTGCGGTTCGCGCCGGTGAAGAACTTAACGCAGCGGCGATAGACGCCTTTCTCAAGCAACATATGAAGGGGTTGTCTGGCGAACTGCGGATTCAGCAGTTCCCGGGCGGCGCCTCTAATCTGACTTACTTGCTGCAGTATCCCGATCAAGAGTTTGTGTTGCGCCGCCCGCCATTCGGGCGCAAGGCCAAGTCCGCTCACGATATGGGCCGGGAATATCGGGTGATGCAGGGCTTGCGAGGGATATATCCCTACGTCCCAGCGATGGTGGCGTTTTGTGAGGACGAGAGCGTTATCGGCGGCGAATTCTACATAATGGAGCGCCTCAAAGGCGTCATTCTGCGTGGCGATCCGCCAGCGGGAATGCCGTTCAGTGAAGCGGATCAGCGCGCACTGTGTCGTAACATGGTGGATCGACTGGTCGAGCTGCATCAGGCGGACTGGGAGAGTACGCCCCTGAAAGATTTATTGAAGGAAGGCGATTACGTCGAGAGGCAGATTGATGGCTGGTGTGATCGCTATCGACACTCCAAGACGGAGGACGCGCCGGATTTTGAAGAAGTGATGGCCTGGCTGCAGCAGCACAAGCCGAAACAGATACGACAATGCCTGGTGCATAACGACTATCGCTTTGACAATCTGGTTTTGGACGCCGATAACCTGATGAACATTATCGGCGTGCTGGACTGGGAAATGGCGACCATTGGCGATCCGCTGATGGACCTGGGCAACAGCCTGGCGTATTGGGTGCAACGGGATGACCCGGCTCCCTTGCATATGATGCGGCGCCAACCCACGCATTTGCCGGGGATGATGAGTCGTGCGGAAATTGTCGACTATTACCTGCAGCGAGCCGATCTGAGTATTCCCAGCTTTGATTTTTATGAGGTGTACGGCATGTTCCGATTGGTCGTCATCATTCAGCAGATCTATTACCGCTTCTACCACGGACAGACACAGGACAAGCGTTTCGCCAGCTTTATACAGGCCGTGCAATATCTGGACGGCTATTTGCGAGACAAGATTCATGCGTCTTCTCTGTCCTGATTTGGCTTACATGGTCATGCACGGTTTTGTACACGACTGTACAGGCGAGATTGGTTGATGGGCGCGGTCTATTTAATTCGCCATGGACAAGCCAGTTTCGGTGATAACGATTACGACAAATTGTCTGAGCTGGGACGCGTTCAGGCGCAGAGGCTGGGGACTTATCTGGCCGAAAAAGGTTTGCGTCTGGATGCATGGCGAAGCGGTTTGCTGAATCGTCAGATAGACACCGCCTCCATTGCGCTCAACGAGATGGGCGCAGAGGCGGAAGTCGTTCGCAGCCATGGCTTCAATGAGTTCGACCATGTCGCTGTATTGGCCAAAGTGCTGCCTGAACTGGCGCAACGGGATGCGGATGCTGCGGCCTTTGTGAGCGGAAATATCGACCGTCGGCGCAGTTTTCAGAAAGTGTTTGAAAAGGTGATTGCCGCCTGGCTGGAAAGAGACTCATGGGAGGGCATGGATTCCTGGTCGACATTCAGCGACAGGGCCGCTCAGACATTTGAATCCACACTGGAGGAAGTCGGCGGCGGCCGCAATATCGCCATCGTGACTTCTGGCGGCGTTATTACCGCGATACTGCAGAAAGTGCTTGGCCTGCCTTCACCCGCGGCGTTCAGTATGAACTGGTTCATTGTGAACGCCTCCATCACCAAAATCATGTACAGCGGCGGCGGGCGTCGCTCGCTGGCTTATTTCAATAATTACAGTTACTTGCAGTGCGGCAGGGATCGCAGTTATGTCACCTGGCGCTGAACTGACGCAAATATTAAGGGCCTTATTATGCAAAAAGACTTATTTCAACTGACGGGACAGATTGCGCTGGTCACTGGCGCCAGCCGCGGGATCGGCGAATCCATCGCCAGGACATTGGCGCAGTATGGAGCGCATGTCATTGTGTCCAGTCGCAAAATAGAAGGCTGTGAATCCGTGGCGCAGTCGATTCGCGATGCAGGCGGCTCCGCTGAGGCTATCGCCTGTCATATTGGTGAGATGGAGCAAATATCCTCACTGTTCGAGCAGATAAAAGAAAAGCACGGCAAGTTGGATATCCTGATTAATAACGCGGCCACCAATCCTTATTTCGGACATGTGCTGGAAACGGATCTGGGCGTATTTCAAAAGACCGTTGATGTGAACATCCGTGGTTACTTCTTTATGTCCGTGGAAGCCGGCAAACTCATGCGCGCGCAGAAGAGCGGCAAGATTGTGAACGTGGCGTCGGTCAATGGCGTCATTCCCGGACACTTTCAGGGCATCTATTCCATCACCAAAGCCGCGGTGATCAGCATGACCAAAACATTCGCCAAGGAGTGCGCGGGCCTGGGGATTCGAGTGAATGCGCTGCTGCCGGGGGGCACAGACACCAAATTCGCATCAGCGCTCACGCAGAATGAAGCAATACTTAAACAGTTGCTGCAGCATGTGCCGATGAATCGTATCGCAGAGCCGACGGAAATGGCGGGCGCCGTGCTGTATCTGGTGAGCGACGCAGCTTCTTATACGACAGGTTCTGTGCTGGCGGTGGACGGCGGCTATCTGATTTCGTGAACCGCATGGGACGCAACGCCAAGTCGCTGCGTCCCATGGATTGCCGACTCAGGATTCAGGCGGTTGTGTCTGAATGAAGGAGTCGCGCTTGAACAAACGATCCACATAGTCCGCAAGGTGCGGATGGTTATTGCGCCAACCTGAATCGCCGAAACGGAAATCATACCAGCCCACTACGCTGCCAATGGCGATGTCCGCCAGCGTAAGGTGGTCTTCAAATACCCAATGCTTACCGACAGTGGCCTTTTCCAGGGCGGCCAAGCCGCGCTCTACTTTCTGCTCCTGACGGGCGATCCATTCCGGGCCTTGGCGTTCCGATGGGCGTTTTTTCTCCAGAAAGATGGCGATGGCCGCTTCGCAAACGCCGTCCGCCAGCGCTTCCAACTGGCGTACTCTGACTGCGTCGATCGACTTGATTGGAACCAGACGATGACGGGTTTCCAGGGTCTCGATATATTCGGCGATAACCGGCGAATCAAACCAGATCTCGCCATGCTCGTCGATTAATACGGGAACTTTGCCCAATGGATTGAATTTAGGTACGGATGTATCCGCATTCCAGGGAATCTCTTCCAGCAGGGAAAACGGAAGCCCCTTTTCCAATAACTGTATGCGGATCTTCCTGACAAAAGGACTGGTAAGTGAGCCGATGAGCTGCATATGATTTCTCCGTTAACAACTCCCTATCGTTGAGGTCTTCTATAGTCAATAACTTAGACTGTAGACGTCAACTGTTTTCGTTCACTGTAAAAAATACTGACGCTGAAACGAAAAACGCCGGCGGGCGCCGGCGTTTGCGTGTAAATAATCTACGTTCTGCTTAGGCTTGGCGGCGGCGGAATACCAACAACCCGGCTAAAGCAACACCGAACAGCGCAAGCGTTTCTGGCTCTGGCACTTCCCGGCGATTGTAGCTACCGTCATGAGAGAACGGAGCGAATGCCACTATCGGCTTTTTCAGGTCGAAGTCGAATGCATACAGGTCAAAGTGCAGGCCAGTTCCTGTAAAGCCGGAAACGTCGAAGTCAAAGGCGTTGTAGTACAGGTAGTCGCCTGATCCGCCGTACAGTGCGAATCCATCGGGATCGTCCTGCACGTTGTAAGGCGTGGCTTTATTACCGGTGTCGAAGGAGAAGTCGACTTCGTAGTAATAAGTGTCGTAAATACCGTGACCTGGCAGGTCAGCGCTGCTGCTGGCTACCTCTACAGGAGGAGTGCCGTAAGTCATATCATCGGTAATATCAATGGTGATGCCATTGACGACAATGCTGCCTAAGTCAGTCGGCGTCGACAGTTTGGGCGTGACGGCGATGCTAAGGCGGAAATCAAATAAACCAGCGTCAACGATACCTGTATCGGCTAAGGCATAAAGTGTAAAGGCGGTGGCGCTGGTTACCGAATCCTCGGAGGCCATGTCATAGGTTCCATCTTCAATTCCAATTTGCAGCGCCGGAAGAGCGAATGCTCCGGTAGAGGCGAGCATGGCAGATGAAAAGACAAACGCTTTGAGTGAGGTTGTTGTTTGTTTCATGACTCTTGAGCCTGTACTGCGAGTGTGGTTAATGACAGGGTGGACTACATCAGAAAACAGGCAATTACCTCGCCATACTAAAAGTTAATGAACATGGACAGGCACTTGGCGAGTTACGTGATGTTACAAAGAAATTGTAAATGTAAATTTTTGTGACACATGTCGAAAATTGAATGGCGTTAATTTGACAGGGCCTTATCCATAAAGCTCAGGAATACAAGGGCGTGGGGGATGAACTTATCGCAAGGTTCACTGTAAATTGCTTGTTTTTGCTATGCTGAGCCCCCATCAAGCGGGAAGTTATTCCAAACACGACACTTTTTCTCAATCTTGTAAGAGTTAGGCGGAGATCATGGAGCGTTTTATTGAAAATTTGATGTATTCAGCGCGCTGGATACTTGCCCCGATTTATTTGGGCTTAAGCTTGGCCCTGTTAGCGTTGGGCGTGAAGTTCTTCCAGGAGATCTTCCATGTAATGCCGGTGATCTTCTCCATGAAAGAAGCGGACTTGGTGCTCGTGGTGCTGTCGCTGATTGATTTGGCTTTGGTTGGCGGCTTGCTCGTAATGGTGATGTTCAGCGGCTATGAAAACTTTGTCTCACAGTTGGATATCGCCGAAGGGCAGGAAAAACTGAGTTGGCTGGGTAAAGTGGATTCCGGCACGCTGAAAAACAAAGTGGCGGCGTCTATTGTCGCTATTTCTTCTATTCATCTGCTAAAAATATTCATGAATGCGGAGAATGTGGAGGAGACCTATTTGCTTTGGTACGTGATCATCCACATGACTTTTGTGGTGTCCGCGTTCTGCATGGGATATCTGGACAAGATCACCCGCAAGGAACACTAACGCTCATCGCGGCCGGGCGCAGATGCCTACGAGCTAAGCGAAATACGTTTATGCCGGATAAAGCCGGGGCCTTTGAGCCCCGGTTTTTCGTTGGCGTCTCAGTGCAGCTTGAGACGTGGTCGAATGATCTTATTGATGCGCGCGGAAAACATGATCAGCGCGGTTTTGATGTAGCCATGCAAAGCGATTTGATGCAGGCGATACAGGGAAATGTAGACGAAGCGCGCGATGCGTCCCTCGATCATCATGGACTTGCCGGTCAGATTCCCCATCAAATTACCGACGGTGGAGTAGCGGCTTAGCGACACCAGTGAACCGTGATCCTTATAGATATAGGATTTTACCGGCTTGTTGGCCAACAGGTGACGCAGGTTAACGTAAACATGGCTGGCCATCTGGTGAGCGGACTGCGCCCGTGGCGGTACTTTGGAACCGTCAGGCTGGGGACAGCTGGCGCAGTCGCCGATAGCGAAAATGCGGTCGTCTTTGGTTGACTGCAGGCTGGGTAACACCTCGACCTGATTGTTGCGGGTGGTTTCCAGTCCATCGATGCCCTGGAGGAAATCCGGGGCTTTGACGCCCGCCGCCCAAACGCGCATGTCTGCGGTGATGAATTCGCCGTCGCCGGTTTCGAAGCCCTTATCCGTAACCTTGGTGACTTTGGTGTTGGTCTTGATGGCTATGTTCAGCTTGCCCAGTTCTTCGACTACTGCGTTGGAGATGCGCGTAGGCAAGGCGGGCAAGACTCTGGGACCGGCTTCGATGATGGTCACTTTCAGGTTTTGGGGGCCTAACTTCAGACCATAAGCGCCCAGCAGCGCAGTGGTGTTGTGCAGCTCCGCGGCCAGTTCCACGCCTGTGGCGCCGGCGCCGACGATGCCTATCTCCAATACTACCGGCTTACCTTCCGACGCCTGACTGCTGAGGCGCAGGTACGTGTTGATGAGGTTCTTGTGGAACAGGTCGGCTTGTTTGCGGCTGTCGAGGAACGCGCAGTACTCGGCGGCTCCTGGCGTGCCGAAGTCATTGGTCTGGCTGCCGAGGGCCAGCACCAGATAATCATAAGCGAGCGTGCGTTCTGGACTGATTTCATCGCCCCTTGCGTCATGCATGGGCGCCAGGCTTATCGTGCGCGCCTGGCGATCCAGACTGTGCATTTTGCCGAGGTGGAAGGTGAAGCCGTGGAAGAAAGCGTGGGAACGGTAGCTGATTTCGTCGATGCCGGAATCCATGGAGCCAGTGGCGACTTCATGTAGTAACGGCTTCCATAAGTGGGTGGGGTTGCAATCCACCAGGTGGACCTCCGCCCGTTTCTTCTTCCCGAGCGCATTGCCCAGGCGGGTGACCAGCTCCAGCCCCCCTGCGCCGCCGCCGACGACGACTATTTTAGGTATGCTCATAAAACAACTCCCCGAAATAGCTAGGGATTATAAGACGAAATACCCAGGAAATCCCGGCTACGGTAAAGAAAATCCGCTGACTTGCATATGGGGGAGTGAAGACGAAATCTGTTTTGGGCTTTCGCCCTGAGCGGCTAAAAAAGGGAGGGCCTCTTGTCCGCCTGGATCCAGCGGGCGCGCCCTCCAAAAAGCAGGCCTGTAAAACGTACGTCTCGGCGTCGGGTGAATCAGGGTCGGTCCATCACCTTCAGGAATCATGCTGAGACGTCCATTGGCGGCCGGCTTGCGTTGAATCAGCGTTGCAACCGAGAGCGGCTCTTTTGGAGCCTGTCGCCCTGAATGCGCCGGCGAAAACGGTCCGCCGCCTTGATCAGGACGCCTTAACGCTGCGTTTTCCCTCGAGTGCGGCAGTCTAGGGAGAAATGCGCCCCCCTGCATCCGTATAGGATACGGACATGGGAGGGGCGTCCTGATGGGAGCTTATTCTTGTTTTGTCCCTTGGCGGGGCGTACCGGTGGGGTTATCCGGTAGCCTGCAACGGCTGATCCTGGTGGTTCGACTGATACTCGGTGATGTAACTGCCTCCCATCAATACGAGCGGAATGTGCAGTTTGTTGCGTATCAGCAAGTCAAAGAACTTGATTTTGTTGGTGATGGAAAACTTGTTTTTGATGTTTTCCCGGTAAGTCTCCACCGTTCGTGGCGACAAACCCAGCACCTGGCTGCTTTCTTTCGCGGATAAACCGCATAGCCAGAGTCCGATGGTCTGCGCTTCTCGGATGGAAATTGGAACGCCGCTCAGCCGCGCTAGCGACGGCAGCAGATCGTCTTCCGCAGGCGCGCTGCGGTACACAGTGGGGAGGTCATTTCCTTTTGTAACCATGGTAAGCACTTTTACGTCCTATCCTTACATCCATTACTGTTTAACATGTCCCTTTTTGGCGCCGTCCTTGATCGGGAATCATTCCCTATCTGCGCCCAGCGAGTGCTCTATTGTTATCTTATGACGCTAACTGATTAAAAAATAATGATTAATTTTCATTTTGTGTTGCCGTAAAGTAATCATGTTGTATTAAAGGGAAATTTTACATGACTAGGGAACAGCTACGCATATTCGCCGCAGTGGTGAGCGAAGGCGGGTTCAGGGCGGCGGCCAAAAAATTCTACCGCAGCCAATCCGCGATAAGCAAAACCATACGCGCGCTGGAGGAGGAAATTGGCTTCCTGTTGTTCCAGCGCGACCGATACCGCCCCAAACTGACCGAAAAAGGGGAAGCCTTCTCCGGAAAAGTAAACGAACTTCTGGCGAAATTCTCCGATCTTGATTCCTATACTCGCGAACTGGCCATGGGATACGAGCCTGTCATTCGAGTCGCCGTTAATCACATCTGCCCATTGGAGAAAGTGTTGCCGTCTCTGCGCGAATGCGCCGCGCGCTACGCCAATACCCAGGTGGATTTCTACATTGAAACCCTGGAAGGCGCCATGCAGCGTCTACAGGATAACCACGCGGACATCGCCATTACCTATCAGGAGCGCGTGCATGCCTCTCTGGAAGCTGCACCGTTCAGCCAGATTGTCTTGAAAGTCGTGGCCACGCCGGATTATCTCGCCAACCTGTTGCGCTGCGACAATGGCGAGCCAGATCTCTGCCGAAGCACCCAGATAGTCGTGGAGGACAGCGCCATCAAGCGCCTTGATGAGCGCTATCTGCTGGTGGATAACGGCGGTAAATGGGCGGTCAACGACCACAATCTGAAAAAACGCATGATCCTGGCCGGTTTGGGCTGGGGGCGCCTGCCTTTGCATGAAATCAAAGAAGAGCTGGCCCAGGGCGAGCTGTTGCCGGTGCCTCATATTCCGTGTGACGCCACTGAAAAAGTCGATCTTTATGTGTTGCGCAAATTAGAGAAGCCCCATGGACCCGCTGTGCGCTTCTTATGGGAAAGTCTCACCCGGGCGACGCAAAAAGTTGGCGCGGCCGAGCCGGTCGCGGCAATTTGAGGGAAATATGCCGGTAATGTCGGGGAAAGTATAAGCATCTTCCCTGATAACCGTAATAATCGCGGATACTGACCTACTGGGCCTGCTGCTAAGTTCTGTTGCGCACTCCGGCCCGCCGTCCATGATCAGGGCCGCTCTTCAAGCCGGCAAGACGGCGCGCAACAGATTGTTGCCGCGCATCTATGGTCATGACCGCGTCCGGGACCATATTCCAGGGAAAACGTAAGTAAAGGAAGATGTTATGGACGCTGAAAGAGCTGTCGCCAGCGCTCTCTTACGGTTATCGCCGTCATTCGACTCAGCGCGCGCAAGCGCTGGGTATGGCGCAACTGTGGAGGATCGCCTCTTATGAGCACTCCGCAGTATTTGGAAACCACCCAGGGCGATGCGCTGATCACCACTCGCGAACGTATGAGTTTCGCGAAACTCCGTCAGGAGGCGGATGCGCTTGTCATCCGTCTGAAAAGCTACTCGATTCGTCGTGTGGGCATCCTGGGCGACAATGACGTCGCCTGGATTGTCGCCGATCTGGCCGCCATCCGCGCGGGCGCTCTGTGCGCGCCGCTTCCCCCGACGCTCAGCGATGAGCAGTTACGTCATGCCATCCGCCAGGCGGGCCTCGAAGCGGTTATCTGCTTTGACTCCGCCAGTGTGCGTTTACGCAAGTTGTGGCCGGAAAGCCGTCTATTGCAGGTCGGTGGCCATCAGCTGGCTTTGACTGGTTTATACAGCGATCCCATGGCGGACGTGGACCGGATCGCTTTTCATGTGAATGACGAGAACGTGCTGCGTGGCGTATGCCTGAACCGTCAGACGCTGGACGCCGTGACCGCGTCGGTGTGCGCCAGCGCCAAGCTCACCGCGCAAGATCGCCATTTTTGCCTGTTGCCGCTGACCTCGTTGGCGGAGCGGGTGGCCGGAACCGGCGCCGCCCTGGCGGCGGGCGCGGCGACGATCATGCTTCCCGCCGAACAGTGTGGATTTGGCGCCGCCGTCTTTAATCCGGCGGAACTCTATCGCAGTCTGGTGGATTATCGCGCCTCCACCCTGCTGATCACCCCGGAACTATTAAAACCCCTGCTCAGTTATATGCAGTCCCGTTCTCTGACTCTGGAGACCATGCGCCATGTGACCCTGATAGGCGCTCCCGCCTCCAGGCGTCTGATCAATGCGGCGCGGCGTCAGGGCGCGCCGGTATATGCGGGGTACTGCTTGAACGAAGCTGGCTCGATGGTGTGTTTGAGTACGCCCAAGGCGTATAAGCCAGGCTCTGTGGGAAAACCTTTACCGCACGCGCGAGTGCGTATCAGTGAAGAGGGAGAAGTCATGGTGGGCGGGGCGCTGAGCCTCGGTTACCTGGGCGGCGAGCCGCGTCGCCCCAATGCACAATGGAACAGCGGAGACCTGGGATATATGGACAACGAAGGATTTTTATTTATACGCGGGCGCAAAAAAGATGTGCTGGTGACCGCTGAGGGACGCAGAATCTCCCCGGACTGGATCGAAGCGGAGCTGACCGGAGACCCACAGATCCGGCAGGCGGCGGTATTCGGCGCGGGAAAGTCTAATCTGGTGGCGGTGGTCGTAGCGGAAGACGCGGACGAGCTGACCGCCATTGTGGAAAGGGTAAACCGTCGTTTGCCGGAGTTCGCGCAGATCAAGGCGGTGGTTGGCGCAACCCAGGCGTTCAACGTAGCCAATGGATTGCTGCATTCGTCGGGACGTAAAAATCGCGAGGCCATCCAGCAAACTTATCAAGAAGATATTGACGCGGTGTATGAGTTGCTCGAAGCCACCAAACGCATGGCCTCGCCGAAGGAGGACAGCAAGGCAGGGGAGGCGCTGTCTTGATCCCGTTTCCCGAATATGAAAAGTATGACGCCATTGGACTGGCGGAGCTGGCGCGCTCTGGAGAGATGAGCCCCGACGAATTGCTGGAGGCGGCGATCGCTCGCATTGAGTCCCGCAACCCGTTGGTGAACGCGGTGATCAACAAACTCTATGATCAGGCCAGAGCGCAACTTGACCAGTTGCACCCGCAACAGCCTCTGTATGGCGCGCCGTTTTTGCTGCAGGACCTGAATGCGGAAGTGCGCAAGACGCCAACGTCCGCCGGCTCACGTCTGTTCTGCTCGCGCCCGGTATTTCATGACTGTGAACTGGTGCAGCGGTATCGACGCGCAGGGTTGGTGATCGCCGGCAAGACTAATACAGCGGAGTTGGGACTGGCGGTGACGACAGAGCCGCAACTCTTTKGCGCTTCCCGTAATCCCTGGGATTTGAGCCGGTCGCCGGGGGGCTCCAGCGGCGGCGCCGCAGCGGCGGTGGCGGTGGGCATGACTCCGGTTGCGCATGCGGTGGATATTGGCGGCTCTCTGCGTGCGCCGGCGGTGTCCTGCGGTCTTTTTGGCTTCAAACCCTCCAGAGGACGGGAACCGGAAGGCCTCACCTGGGGGCGGCGGTTGCAGGGCATGGCGGTGGATCATGTGATCTCCCGCAGCGTGCGTGATAGCGCAATGCTGTTAAGTGTGAGCGCAGGACTGGAGAATACCGAGCAATGCTATCGCCGGGCGCTGACGGGAGCGCGTCGTCCCTTGCGCATCGCCATTTGCGAAAAGCCTTTCTTCAGCGCCACGCTGAATAATGACAGCCTGCTGGCGCTGGATCGCGCCGCCATGGTCTGCGAGGACATGGGCCATGAGGTGATCCAGCATACGCTCAGTCTGGATGAAGAAGAGCTGACGCAGGCCTATTTGACTATCGTGGCGGGGGAAACCGCGCAGATGGTGCGGCAGGTCAGCCCCAGTGGTCGACCGCGTCGAGGCGATCTGGAGTTGGCGACGCATCTGCTGTTCAACCTGGGGTTGAGCAAGACCGCCGCAGAATTCGCCTGGGCGACCCAGGTTATGAATCAGGCGGGACGCAGGCTGGAAGCCTTGTTCCAGCAGTTTGACGTATTGCTCACCCCGGCGATGGCCGGCCCGCCGATGCGCCTTGGCGAGCTGGCCCATACCCAACAGGAGAAACTGTTGCTGGAGCTGGCGCGCAGTTTTCCGATGACGCCGCTGTTGAATCTGTTGGCGCAGAATATTCGCGCCAGGAGTTTTTCTCTGACCCCGTTCTCTCCTTTGTTCAATATGGGCGGCCAACCCGCCATGATGTTGCCGGTTTGGTGGAATCAGGATGATTTACCCATTGGCGTGCAGTTTGCCGCGGGCATTGGTCAGGAGCGTCTTCTGTTCAGTCTGGCGGCGCAGATGGAGCGCGCCTTGCCCTGGTTTCAGCGACGACCGCCGCTGGCGGAGCCTCCCGATATGACTTCGGCCGCACATTTGGCGTGGCGTAGAACGCCGGGTTATGACTGGGGAGGTAGGATGGCGACGGAGGGGTGATGCCTCGCCGCCGTGACAGTGTTGGTTAGCTGGCGGGCGCGTTCAGGTCCGGCATGAACAGACGTCTAAAGCGTTCGATCCAGCGACCGATGGGGCCGGCCAGACACACCGGCGCGTCCAGATAAGCGAGGCAGATGCAGTCCTCGTTTTCCAGGGCGCGAGGGCGGTGACGTTGATCCCCGCTGCGAATGACGAAATCGCCTTCTTCATACACGCCCAATTCGTCGGAAAAGCCTCCCTGGAGTACGACGGTCACCTCTTGGCCATAGTGCCCGTGCAGAGGCGCTCGACCGCCGGCGGAGATCTTTTGCAGACTGAGGCGTTGCCGCCCTTTGCGTGAGACTTCCAGCACGTATTCGTACACTTTGAACCACTGTTTGCGCCAGCTTACGGCGTTTAAGCCGTCAGGTAGCCAGCGCTGCAGCAGGTCTTCGACGGGTTTTTGCGGCGTCGCCGGCGCGCTTTCCTCCAGATCGATACGCAGCATTATGCGTTCGAATAACGCTTCGCTTAGGTCTTCCTGAGGGAGTTGTTGCAGCATTTCTCCGCCCAGCGCGTTGAAGCGCTGAATGTCGGCGCGGCAGCGGGGGCAGTACTGCAGATGAACGGCGACGCACAGGGCCAGATGCGTTGAGGCGCAGCCCGCGGCGTATTCCATCAGAATGTCATCACTGGGGTGATGTTGGCTCATACTGCTTTTTCCCGTTCCTGCAAAATCACCTTCAGTTTCTGCAGAGCCAGACGGACCCTGCTTTTCACGGTGCCCAGCGGCAGGCTGAGTTCTTCCGCCACCCGCTGATGAGACTTGTCTTCCAGATAGACTTTGGCGATGACGTCTCGTTGCTCTTGCGGCAGATCCCCCAGCGATTGGCGAATATTGCGTACGATGACGGCCTGTTGGAACGCGCCGGTAGGTTCATCTGAACCCGGCAGGCTCCAAAGGTAGTCTGTTTCCACCTGGGTTTCCTGGCTGGAGCGTCCCAGTTTACGCAGCAGGTCGATGCGCGCATTACGGGCGATGGCGAACAGCCATGTTGAAGCCGCCGCCTTTTCGCGGTCGAACTGGGCGGCGCGCCGCCACACGTTGACCATGACTTCCTGCACCAGTTCCTCTGCGTGCTCCAGCATGCCCTGTTTGATGGCGTATGCCTTTACTTTGGGGGCGAACGCCTGGAACAGTTGACGGAACGCATCCCGGTCCCGCTGTGCGGCTACCGCTTCTATTAAGGGCGTCAGGACATCTTTAGAGGAGGCGGAGTCCTCGCCTGCGTCAGGGTCCTGTTGGTTAGGGTCCATCTTTCGATTAATCGGTAGCACTATGACGTTGTTACTTACCTGCATAGCGTAGCAGCTCCAAAATAAACCGGGCAAATAATGTTCTAAATACGCTGCCAGTGAAGTTTTGGATCAGGTCAGTCGAGTGTTAGTTAAATTCAGTCGAATAAAGGTAGCAGCGCTTCTTTAATTTCTGTACGAAGCAGAGGAGACCAGGCGAGTCCCAGCTCCCGTTTGATGTCCGGGAATCCCTCAATCTGCGACAGAGGGATGGCGATGATCCCGTCGGGCGCGCTGGCGTCGATGCCCTGTGGCGCCAGACAGGCGCCGACGCCGGCGGCGACCAGCGCCAGGGCCCACTCTTCATTGTCGGTGCGGGCGGTGATGGCGAAATCCAGCTGATGTCGCTCTGCGAAGGCGCGCCATTGTCCGGACAGATCGCAGAAGGAGCGCTCCACCAACCCAATGCCGTTCAGGTCGCTGACGCCAAGCTGGCCTCGCAGGGACAACGGGTGATCCGCGGGCAGCAACAGGCAGTACTCATCCCGCCAGAGGGGATTGAAGTAGTAGTTTTCCGGGCAGCGGTCGCGGCTGACGATGCGAATATCGGTGTTTTCCTCGCCGCGCAGCAGCTCCAACTGCATCCGGGATTGCAGCGGCGCCAGACGCGCCAGCAGCGCTTTGACGCGCTCCAGGCTGACCACCAGGTCCAGGCCGATACGCAGCGGCGGCAACGGGGCGCTTTGCTGGAAATGTTTCACCAGGGCGTCGCTTTGCGCCAATAAACGCCGGGCCATATGATGCAGTTCACGACCGGCGCGGGTAGTGCGCACGCCTTTTTTGCCTCGTTCCAGCAACAGCGTATCCAATTCGCTTTCCAGCTTACTGACCGCCAGGGAAATGGACGGTTGCGCCACATGACACTGTTCCGCCGCCGCCGTGATGCTGCCGGTCTCCACCGCGGCGACGTAATAACGCAAGGCTCTCAAATCCATACTGGCTCCGTTGTTAGAAAGTTAAGCCATTGATCTCTTTACTGTTGCGAAGAGAACTCAGGGTAATGGGGCAGGCTGGCGGCGATCAATTCATCATGAGCCGGCACAATGGTCAGATCCGGCTCCTGCTCCTGCAAGGCGTGTAGCTGGGCCACCATGCGCTCTGTCAGGCTGTCGTCATCATTGAGGCTGGCCAGCCAGCGCACGAATCCGGGGCGTGGGCTGGTGTCCTGAACCCCTTTCAGGGTCCAGGTGGCGTCGCCGATAAAGAAATACCGGGTCTGCGCGTTCAGAGTCAAATACAGCCCTAACTGGCCGCAGGTGTGTCCGGGAATCTCCACCAAGACGACAGACCCGTCGCCGTAGACATCCAGACTGTGCTTGAAACCTTTGAACTCAGTGTCCTCCAGCGTCAGGAAACGCCATTCGATATTCGGCCCCTCCAGTTGTGAATGCAGAAAGGCCGGCGGCTTGCCTTGTAAGGCCACATCGTATTCCTTTTGTTGCACCCAGATGGGAACCCCGGGGAAGTCCACCACGCCGCTGGCGTGATCCCAGTGCAGATGGGACAGTACGATCGCCTTCAGGTTATGGGCGTCATAAGCGTTCGCCGCCAACTGGTCGGCGACAGGGACGCCTTTTTCGTAAGCGAACAACGAGCGCGCCCACCAGGGATTTACCTCAAACTGGGCGTCCACCTGGCGTCCCAGTCCGGTGTCGTAAAGCAAGTCGCCGTCTGGATGGTGAATCAGCACCGCGCCATGGGATAGCTTGCGTCGGGTGAACCAGCTGCCGCTGGCCACCACCATGGCTTCCTGGGCTCCGCTGGAGGTCCCGGTTTCAATGTAAGAAAAACTGATCTCCTCAGCGCGCCCGGATGGCGCTACAAAGAGTTGCAATACCATGGCCGCCACAACTGCCTGCAGGCGGCTGATGAAAACTGTGCGTGAGTGAGGACTCCAGAGCGTCATGTCTTATTCCTGTGGGTGGGTGTCCCAGCAGAATAAGACAGACGTTTTTATAGTTAAAATATAGTGTTTTTATACAAAAACAATAAAAACTATATGGATAAGGCGTGAGTGATCAAGTTCAAGGGAACGATACCTGTACGCGCAGCCCGGGCTGCTGGTCCTGCCGGTCGTCCAGAGAAATGCGCGCCCGGTGCAGATCCGCAATGCGCTGGCAGATGGAGAGGCCCAGTCCGCTGCCGATCTCATTTTGCTGCTTGCCGCGGTGAAATCGCTCCATCGCCTGCTGACGCTGCTCCGGGGGAATACCGGGGCCCTGATCTTCAATCACCAGCGTTTTGTCCTTCACTTGCAGTGTGATTTGTGAGTCTTTGGGCGAATAGCGCAAGGCGTTGTCCACCAGATTACGCAGCAGGATGCTGAGGGCGGCGGGATTGCCCTGAATCGGCGCACAGGCGTCCGCATTGAACTCCGCGCGGATATTCTTCTCTTCTATCAAGGGCTGTGATTCCCGCAGGATATCCTGACACAGCATGTCTATCTGCACCGGCTGGGCGTCGCTGAGCGCGCGCTCATGATCGAGACGGCTGAGCTGCAACAACTGCTCCACCATGTGAATCAGACGATCCAGTCCGCGCAGGGCTTTGCGCAGGCAGTCGGAAACCGGTTCGGATTGCGCCATTTCCTGGGCGTTCTGCAAATGCACTTTCACTCCGGCGAGAGGAGTGCGTAATTCATGGGCGGCGTCGGCGGTGAACTGGCGTTCGCGGTCCGATGTGGCCTGCAGACGCTGGAACAGGTCGTTGATGGCGTCCACCAGGATGGCGAGTTCCGTGGGATAGTTGGCGTCATCCAGGACTTGCAGGTTGGCGTAGTCCCGCTGCTTCAGCTCCTTGGAGATGGTGGAGAGAGGCTTCAAAGCCCGCGTGACCGCCCAGCTGACGCCTAGCAGAATGATGGGAATCAGCAGCAGCGACGGCCAAATCACATGCTCGGCGATTTCCTCCGTCAGCTCGCTGCGCACATCTTCCTGCTGCGCTACCTGAATCCAGATACGCAGATTCTCATCGAACAAGGTAAAGGTGCGCCAGGGCTCGCCATCGACTTTGTCGGAGTTGAAACCCGCCTGATGCCGGGTGAAACCCTGCGACGCGGATTTGGTCTGAATCAACAGCTTGCCGCTCTCGCTCCAGACCTGAAAGGCCAGCTTTTTCTCGTATTTATGACCCAGCGGCGTGTATTCCTCGCCATCGCTCAATCCCGCTTCTTCCCTCTCATCGATGGCATAGTCTTCATACACCAGGGCGTCTTGCAGGTGATCCAGGTTGGTCCGCTTCATCTGGCTGGCCAGCAGGCTTTGCAGCATGCGGGCCATTTGCGCCAGCTCGGCGTCGAACAGCTCTTCCACCTGCTCCTGGGAGTCGTGGTAATTGGCCAGAGCGGTGAACAGACCGCCCAGACAGATAATGGCGATCAGTGAGATCAGCAGAAAACGTTTGATGGAGCGCATTATTCCTTCTCGATCATGTAACCCATGCCGCGAACGGTTTTAATCAGGTCGGCGTTGAGCTTTTTGCGCAGGTTGTGAATATGGACTTCCATGGTGTTGCTGGATACATCGTCGGACCAGCCGTAGACAAGCTCTTCCAACTGATCTTTGGACAGCACCCTGCCGCGATGTGAGGCTAGCTCGTACAGGAGCGCATACTCCCGGCGCGACAGGCGCACTTCTTCGTTGTTTTTATACACTTGATAGGAAGAGGGCAGAATGCGGATATTGGCGATCTGTATTTCCGGATGCGCGTTACCGGAGCCGCGTCGGCTCAGCGCGCGCAACCGGGCTTTGAGTTCGCTCACATCAAAGGGCTTTAGCAGATAATCGTCGGCCCCGGCGTCGAGACCTTTGACGCGATCCTGCACCTGGTCACGGGCGCTGAGAATCAGAACCGGTATCTCGTCGCCGCGATCACGCAGGCGCTTCAAGACAGTGAGTCCGTCGATATCAGGCAATCCCAGGTCCAGGATGACGAGATTGAATTGCTCCAGCTTCAGAGCGTGAAGAGCGGCCTCGCCAGAGGCCACCCAGTCCACCGTATTGGCCTGTTGGGTCAAACTGGTTTGGATGCCGTCGGCCAGTAACTCGTCATCCTCCACCAATAAAATGCGCATTGCGCTACATCATGCTCCGTGTTTATTTCATTTTTTTCAGCAGCGCCTGAATTTCGCCGCGACGTCCGGCGTCGGCGACTTGGCGATCAGGGCGCGGCGTCGCCTGCAATGCCTTTTCAAGGTATAGCTTAGCTTGTTTGAGATCGCCTTGCTCTCGCAGATAGTCTCCGTAGAAGAAGTTGGCGTCAATACCATCCGGGTTGATTTCCAGGCCTTTGCGCAACAGTTTGCCGGCTTCCTTGTCGTCGCCGAAGCTGAGCGGCCAGCCGGGCACCTGGTAATACAGCGCGCCGAGACTGGTGTATGCGGAGCCGCCGAAGGCGTTGGCGTTGAGGGTCATGGCCTTTTCGAAGCAGTCCCGGGCCTCTTTCACCAGGGAAAGCGCCTTGAGGCCGCCCTTGGCACCGGCATAGGTGCTGGTGATGACGCCTTTCCAGATCCACACATTAGGATCTTCAGGATGTGCGTCCACCGCCTGATCCGCCTGGCCTTTCAGGTTCTGATAACCTTTTTCCTGTTCTTTGGCGTCGACTTCATAACGAACGTGCGCCCAGCCGTGATAAAGGTCTTTAACGTAACCCGCGACCTCTTCCGCATGCGCGGAGGCGGTTCCCAGGGACATGGCTCCGGCTACGATCAGTGCGCGGGCGAAAAGTGTGTATGACATAAAAATTCTCCTCTATTGTTCGGACGCTATGATGTTGAGAGCCAATGGTTCAGGCGTTCTGACGCGCCAGATATTTGCGAATAATGGGCAGCTGCTTGCTGATGGAAGCCGCCACCAGGGCCGGAAATAAGGCGTTGAGACGCACAAACAGTTTTTCCGGCCAGCCCAGGTACACCCGTGGAGAGCGTCGAATGATGGCGGCGCAGATTTGCTCCGCCACCCAGTCTGGCTCGTCCATGTGGTTGCCCAGCTCCGCATTCATGGATTCGACGGCGGAGCTGTTTATGGCGGTGCGAGTGGCGCGGGGCGCGACGTACAGCACCTGCATGGGCGAGTCCGCCAGCTCCCGCTGTAAAGCCTCGCTGAAACCGCGCATGGCGAACTTGCTGGCGCAATAGGCGGCGAAACCGGGATAGCCGATAGAGCCGAACGTAGAGCCGATATTGACGATCGTGCCCTGCTGAATGCGCAACAGTGGCAGCAGGCGTTGGGTCAGCAGCATGGGGCCGGTGACGTTGGCTTCCATCAGAGTGCGGATGCGTTCAGGACTTTGGTCTTCAAACTCATTGAAATCGCTGACGCCGGCGTTGTTGATGAGCATATTCACCTTGGGCTCCCGCGCCGCCTCTTGAGCGACTATGGAGATTCCAGCCTCCAGACTGATATCCGCCACGATGCTGCGGCAGCGTCCGCCGTTGGCCAGAATGCGCGCCTGCAGCTTTTGCAGTTTGTCAGCGTTTCTACCTGTGATGACAAGCGCCGCGCCCTGTTTGGCTAGCCGCAACGCCAGAGCTTCGCCAATGCCGCCGGTGGCGCCGGTGAGCAGAATGGTTTTATCTTTAAGCTGCATGGTGACTCTCCTGATTAAGCGCCTCGCTCTCATGGTTGCGAGGCAGGGCGCGGAAGACGGCGCCGTACAGTTCGTAGAAGACCTTGCTGGCGTGGATGATGGCCTGCTGGTCTTCATGGCGCTCGATTTTGTTCATCAGGTCTTCGAAAAAGCAGATATGGTCCTGATCCAGACTGCCGTGGGAGAACAGGTAACTGAACGCCTGATTAGGCAGTCCCAGCGTTTTCTGAATGATTTCGCCAGCCTGTGTGGCGGTTGTGACGCTGGTGCCTTCCAGTACGTGCACCATGCCGAAGAAGCCCAGTGGATTGACGCGCATGACGGTGTCATAAGCGTACGCTACCATCAGTTCCGTGGTCAGATGCGGACGACTGCGTCGCACCTCTTCCTTGTCGCCGCCGCAAACGGCGATGTCGTTCAGAATCCACTCTTGATGGCCGCATTCTTCCTCAATGTATTCCGCCACCGCTTCCCGCAGCCATTCGTAGTGCTCTGGCAGACGCCCGCCGCAGCTCATCAACAAGGGCACGGTGTGTTTGACGTGGTGGTAGGCCTGAGTCAGGAACGCGACATACTGACTCAGTGTAATTTCACCGCGCAGCGCATCCTGGATAATCGGGCTGGACAGCAGTCGGTTGCGTTCCTGTTGGGTTTCCGCCTGCAGACGTTGGTAAAAGCTCATGGTATGCTCCTGGTGAAAGGCTGGGAAGATTGAAATAAGTCGTTGAGACGGTCCTTGTGCCGGGCGGCGATGGCGCATCTGCGCACCCGGCCGTTGGCGGTAAGTTGACCATTGGCGGCGCTGAAGGGAGCGTCGCTGATAATGATGCTGCGCACCTGGGCGTAATCCGGCAGGCGCTGGTTAACCTGCGCCACCGCCTGCATCAACAGGTCATGGCCGATGTCAGGTCTGGCGGGCGTCACCACGGCGACATTGAAAGGTTCGCCATCGCCGAATAACGCGGCCTGGGAGATACAGGGTGCGGACAATAGCTCGCTTTCCACCCATTCCGGCGACAGATTGCGGCCAAATGCGGTGACGATCAGGTTTTTCTTTCTGCCATCGAGATAAAGGAAACCATCTTCGTCCAGTCTGCCGATATCCCCCGTGTGCACCGCTTCCGAGGTCTGGAGAGGCTCACCCAGGTAGCCGCAATAGGCGGCGCCGGCGACAATGATTTCTCCGTCATCGGCGAAGGACAGACTGACGTGAGACAAGGGTTTGCCTACGCTGCCGGGACGTGACGCCGACGGACGGTTGAGGCTGACCACAGACGCGCATTCGGACAAACCGTAGCCCTCGTATACAGGGACGCCCAGTTGCGTCGCCTGAGCGTGCAGGACGGGCGATACTTTGGCGCCGCCGACAGCGACGAATTGCAGTTTTTCCAAACGCAGTTGGCCGCCCGCAATGAGAAACAACATCGCCTTCAGCAACTCCGGCGTGAGAATCAGCGTTTGCGGATTCCAGCGTTGCAGCGTCTGCGCCCACTGCGTCAGATCCAGGCCGCTGGAGCCGCTTAGTCCCAGACTGGCGAGCCCGGGGGCGATAACCCTGCCGCCTTTATATAGAGCGACATATACTCCCGCGATGTTTTCCAGCAAGGTGGCTAATGGCAGCGTGCATAAGTGGCCGATGGGCTCATCGATTTCAACGGCTTCCGCCAGACTCAGCATCACGGACTCCAATGCGGCGGCGCTCAAACGCGCGCCTTTAGGCTGACCGGTGGAGCCGGAGGTGTAAGTGACTTTGATGATATCTTCGGCGGTCTCTTGAGCAGGCGATGTAGCCTGGGTCGCTATCGCGTACAGGCCCAGGTCCGCATCCAGGACTACCGCATCCGCGGTTGGCGACTGCGCGGCCTGCACGATCACCGTTTCAATGGCGGCGTTGTTGAGCAAGTGTTCCCGCTGGGTTGCGGAGAAAAACAGAGGCACGGGTATCAATGTGACGCCAGCGTGTAAACAAGCCAGGTCGGCGCAGATCCAGGCAGGCCCATTGTCCGCCTCCAGCGCCAGGCGGCGAACGCCCAGATCCTGCAGTTTGCGGGACAGATTTTCTACCGCGCGCCATAGCGTCTCATAAGTCAGCGCCCCTTTTTCATTTTCCAGCGCGATCTGGGTGGGCGTGGTCTGCGCGTGTTCGCGCAGACGTTGTATTAAGGCGTTTGCCGTCATGCAAGCTCTCCCTGCGTTAGTCAGTCTTCGTGTTCCGGTTGTGGACAGCGCTCCAAAACCTTCGCCATCACCGGGTTGCTTATCAGGTGGTGGATGCCGTGTGGAATGGAAATGGCCATAACCGTAGGGGATTTGTCGTAGTAGCTGCCCCAATCGGCGGCGTCCTGGCTTAAGGCTTCCGGCTTCGCTTTGGCGAGTTCGATCATGGGCAGGTCAAAGCGACGGAAGCTGTTCAACAGTTCTGGAATAACGGTCAGGGTCAGCCACTGATATTTGCGTTCGGAAAAGTAGCGGCCCAGCACCAGAATCAGGCGGCGCAGCGCTCCCTGGGTCGTGGACGCCAGATTGCCCACTTCAATAATCCCGCTGCGTGAACAGGGCGCGCCCTGAATCCGCGCCAGAACCTGTTCAATGGGCGCATCCAGATACTGCTCCAGAAACAGCGGCCGGAACTGGGCGCTTTGATAGCCCAGGACGGAGATCAGCCTGTCCTGCTCATAGCAGAGAACAAAGTTTTCCATGAAGTAACGGATGCTGGCGCCGTACTCCTGGGCAAAGCGTTGACGGATGAATGATTCGGCGACAGCGCGCGAACGATGTCCCGGTCCGACATGGATATAACGATTGTCGATGGCCGTTGTCGCCTCAGGGGCGGGAAGTGTGTCCGGTTGCTGCATAAAGCCTCCTCGTGGATGTCTCTATGCAGATTAATTTGGCAAGCTTAAGGAACCCTTAAGTGAAAAATATTTTTCTTTGAGTATGAGAACCCGTGAACTTTTCAGAAACAGCCCGGTCAAATCAATCGTTGTCGCAAAACTGGGACGACAAAAAATTCTCAATCACTATTTTCTGCTTAAGGATACTCTTATGAACCAATCACAAAAGAAACTGACTGGCGCTGCTCTGGCTATCGCTGCTGCTGGATTTTTCGGTACTGCTGCGCTGACTTCCACTACTGCAGTAGCAGCGGAAGCCCAGGTTCATTGCTGGGGCGTTAACAGCTGCGCCGGTCACAATGACTGTAAAACCGCTAACAACGATTGCAAAGGCATGGGTAGCTGTCAGGGCCAAGGTTTCCTGAGCATGACTGCGGACGAATGCTCAGCAAAAGGCGGCACAGTTAAGTAATCACGGGCGCCTGTTGACCGTTGATATGCGCTGGTCCGGCGGTGACGCCGGACGCGCCTTTTCAGGAAAACGGTCTATATTGTTTTCGACTTTTCATTTCATCACGACGCATTGAATCTCTATGAATACCCGTCCCGCTTTTTCCGGTTTTGGTCTAGGGCTCAGGCCTGATTACTACACCCATATTCTGGAAACCAGACCGCAGTTGGACTGGTTTGAGATCATTAGCGAAAACTACATGGTTGAGGGCGGCAAACCGCTGTATTTCCTTGACCGTATTCGTGAACACTATCCCCTGGCGATGCATGGCGTGTCTCTGTCCATCGGCTCAACCGCCGCGTTGGATATGGGTTATTTAACTCGCCTGAAAACCTTAATCGAGCGGGTGAATCCGCTGTGGGTGTCCGACCATCTCTGTTGGACCGGTCTTAGCGCCCATAATTCCCATGATCTTTTACCGCTGCCTTATAACGCTGAGAGCGTGCGTCATGTGGCGGAGCGGGTAAAGCAGGTGCAATCGTTTTTAGGGCGTCGCATCGTCCTGGAAAACTTATCCAGCTATGTGAATTTCAGTGAGTCCGACATGACGGAGTGGGAGTTTGTCGCCGCCGTCGCCGAGGAAGCGGACTGCTGGCTGTTGCTGGACATCAATAACATATACGTGAGTGCGCGCAATCATCAGTTTGACGCACTGACTTATATGAACGGCATTCCCCAGGATCGGGTGATTCAGTTTCATGTCGCCGGCCATTCTGATTATGGCGACTATATCGTCGATACCCATGACGCTCCGGTGGCGGACCCGGTATGGGAGCTTTATCGATTGGCGGTGCGCCGTTTCGGCAAAGTCTCGGCGATGATCGAGCGGGATGACAATATGCCCGAGTTTTCAGAGCTTATGAGCGAGCTGGCGACATTACGCAGTATTGCGGAAGCGGAGTTCCCGCAACTGGAAATGGTGCGGAGCGAAGCGGCCTATGTCTGATTTATCCCGGCTGCAACACGATTTCCTGACAGCGATCAGTGCGCAGGAGGGTGGTTCGGTTGATTCTGCGCTGAGCGCGGGACCATTAAGCGCGGCGCAACGTATCGAAATTTATCGCAACGCCTATTTCACCCGGCTGATCGGCGTGTTGTCGGAAGATTATCCTACCGTGCGTGGACTGCTGGGCGATGACGCCTTCAAGCAGATGAGTCGCGACTTTATTATTCTGCATCCATCCTCCAACACCTCGGTGCGCTGGTTCGGCGAGGCGTTGCCGGATTATCTGGCGCACACAGAACCCTATAGCCGTCACGGCGTGCTGGCTGAACTGGCGGAATGGGAGCGCCTGTTGCGTCTTATGTTTGACGCCGGCGACGCGCAGCCCATAGACATGACGGCGTTTCAGTCGATTGCGCCGGAAGCCTGGCCGACTTTGCGCTTTGATTTCATCCCTGCGCTGACGCTGCATCGCCATCGCTTCAATACCGCGCCGATCTGGAAAGCGTTGAAAGAAGAGCTGACGCCGCCGGAACCTCAGGTTTTGGAGCAAGAGGAAACCTGGCTATTGTGGCGTTCGGAGTGGGTGACCTTGTTTCGTTCCCTGGCGGTGGATGAAGCTACAGCCATCACAGCGGTAAGCGAAGGCGCTAATTTCGCTGATTTGTGTGAGCTGTTATGGGAGTGGCATGGCGATGAGGCGGCGCAACGAGCGGCGCAGTTGCTACAGAGCTGGACTCAGGCCGGGTTGCTGCAGGGACTCACGCAGGAGACGTGACAGGTCCCAGAAATGCGAAAGGCGACCGAGGTCGCCTTTGCGGGTGAGGGATCAACCACTTAGTGGTGGTGACCGCCTTCGCCGTGAACGTGGCCGTGAGACATTTCTTCTTCAGTCGGCTCACGCATTTCCATCACTTCTACGTCAAAATGCAGAGTTTGGCCCGCCAGAGGGTGGTTGGCGTCGATAGTGGCGGTGTCGTCGGACACTTCCATTACCACGATGACGCGCGCGCCGCCTGCAGTCTGTGCATGGAACTGCATGCCAGGCTCAACTTTCTCTACGCCTTCAAAAGCTTCCAACGGAACGACCTGAACCAGTTCAGCAGAGTATTCGCCGTAAGCGTCGGCAGGGTCGACCGATACTTTTTTCTTGTCGCCAGCGGACAGTTCACGCAGGGCGTTTTCCAGTCCCGGGATAATGTTCTGCGCGCCTTCCAGATAGGCCAATGGCTCGCCGCCGACGGAGCTGTCGATCACTTCGCCGTCGTCGTTAGTCAAAGTGTAGTGAATGCTCACAACCCGGGGTTTGATATCAGACATAAAAGCACCTTTAAGGTTTGGTGAGGTGGTTGAGCACGCCGCCGTGGGCGTTCCCTCGTGTGTTTCCGCCTCGTTATCGTAAAACTCAATCGGACCGGGTTTAAAAGCGCAGATAGGCAACTGGCGTTAAAACAAGGGAACGATATTCAGAGTTAAGTTGGAGCGGTCCCATTGTCAAAAGGGGACCGCCTGCCGTACCCGCCAGTCTAGTGAGGTTATGCCCAGTTCTCAAGGGCCGCCGGACAATCCGCGGAGGATAGATTGCGACAGGCGCTGAGGCGTTTGCAGCAGCGCCGCTTACATAGATGATTCCAACTGATATTTATCCAGAACCTTCTGGGCTTCGCCGTCTTTATATAGCTGCCGCAGAGTCTTGTTGAACTTGTTGATCACTTTGCGCGACGTATGGCCTTTCACGAAGCCGACATAGTAGTTGATCGACTTATGGTTCCAGGCGAAGCGAATATTCTTGAGGCCCAATTGGCGCAGAATTTCAAAGCCGACATCGCGGTTGGAATAAACCGAATCCACTTTTTTATCGCTCAGCATACGGAAAGACACCAGATCGTCTTTCGCCAGCACGATTTTCATCGTGGGCATGGCGGTGCCAATGGTCTCCAGCGTTTTGGACGTGTTGGAAGGGCCGAAGACGCCAACCTGATGTTCGGAAAAGTTATATAGCGTCGAGTACTGCCGGGTGTCGCTTTCGTTAACAAAGAAGCCGTAACTGGTTTTCAGGATGGGCAGGGAATAATGCAGCCATTCGCTGCGCTGATCATTCCATCCGATGACATAGAGGCCGTCCACCTGCTTTTCCTTGGCCTGTTGCTGGGCGATTGTCCAGTCCAACAGATTGAACTCGCATTGGATTTCGGAGGATTTGCAGATGAGTTTTACCAGCTCTGTGCCTGGGCCGGCGACTTCGCCTTTTTCGAGATAGGTGAAAGGTCTGAAATCCTGCGTGTTGAAGATCAGCTTGTCTTCAGCGGAAGCCAGCGTCGCCGCCCCCATGCACAGAGCGGTTAGGGCCGCAGTTAGGATTTTCATTATTGCCTCCGGGTATGTGAATATTGCTTGTTATTATTTCATGTTATTCCCGACGGTTGTATTTCCTTGTTTTATATAATTATTTGTTATGTTTTTCTGTCTCATCAGTCAGCAAAAAAGGGGGTAGTGGGATCTACCCCTGAATATCCGCGAGAGTCTGCGGATGTTTGCGAATCTCGTTACGCTCTCTCTAACGCCTCCGTTAGTTATGCGCCGTTTAGTTGTATCCCTGCAGCTTGTCGATATATTCCGGCAGGAACAAAGAAATCTGCGGCACGTACGTAATCAAAATCAGGAAGCCCAGGAGGAGGCCCAGCCAGGGCAGGGCGGCGCGAATAACCCAACCGATGGAGCGATTGGTGATGCCCGCCGTCACAAATAAGTTTAGTCCTACTGGCGGCGTTAGCATGCCTATTTCCATGTTCACCACCATAATAATGCCAAGGTGTATCGGGTCGATGCCCAACTGGGTGGCGATGGGGAACAGAATCGGCGCCATGATCAGCAAAATGGCGGAAGGCTCCATGAAGTTGCCCGCCATCAGCAGCAGAATATTCACCACGATCAAGAAGCCCCAGGCCGGCAAGCCCCACTCTACGATAGTCGCGGCGATGGCCTGTGGAATGCCTTCGGAGGTCAGCACGTGGGCGAACAGCATGGCGTTGGCGATGATGAACAACAGCATCAGACTGACCTTGGCTGCATCCAGCACCACGTGACGCACTTCTTGATTCACCACTGACTTAGGCAGCGCCAAAGCGCACTGCAGGGTGTTGCGAATCACTGCACTGGGAATGGCTTCCCCCTGGTTACGCCAGGCGACATTTTTCAGAGGGCCGATATCGCGATAGCCGATGACGGCGATCAGGTACGCGTATACCGCCGCTACTGCCGCCGCTTCCGTCGGGCTGGCGACGCCGCCGTAAATAGAGCCCAGGACGATCACGATCAGCATGAGTCCGCCCATTGCGACAACGCCTGTTTTCACCAGTGTTTTAACGCCTGGGAACGGCTGCGAGGGCAACTTCTTGATACGGGCGGCGATATAGATGGCGATCATCAGAATGCCGCCCATCATCAGACCGGGAATCAGGCCCGCCATAAACATGCGCGCTGCGGAGACTTCCGTCGCCGCGGCGTATACCAGCATGACGATGGAAGGCGGGATCAGAATACCCAGTGTGCCTGCGTTGGCGATAAGGCCGGCGCCGAAACTTTGCGGATAGCCCGCACGCACCATGCCTGCGATGACGATAGATCCGATCGCCGCCACGGTGGCGGGTGAAGACCCGGATACCGCTGCGAACAGCATACAGGCCATGACGGACGCCATACCCAGGCCGCCGCGAATATGGCCCACGCTGCTGACGGCGAAATCAATCAGACGACGCGCCACGCCGCCGGTGGAGAGAAACGCCGAAGACAGAATAAAAAATGGAATCGCCAACAACGTATAGTGGCTTGAAGTCGCCTCAAACATCTTCAATGCAATGGAGGCGAGCGACGTGTCCGGGGCGAAAAACAAAATCGTGACAATACTGGACAGGCCCAACGCCACGGCGATCGGCATGCCCATCAGCATGCAGGTGAACAGCAGGATGAATAATACGGCGGCGGTCATGAGCGGTTACCTTGCGCTGGAGAGGAGGAGTCCGCCGTCTCATCGGCGAGATGCATGCTTTCTTTGGCTTCATCCACGAACTCAAAGCCGTTGGATTTGCCAGTGATGATTCCCCACAGCAACTGTAGAAAACGAATGGCCAGCAGGATGAATCCAATAAACAGAATGCTTTGCGCGACCCAGCGAGGCACAGGAATATCGCTCAGCTCAATGCCGATCTTGTACATCTTGGCGAGATAGATCCAGCCGCCGTACAGGAACAGTCCGCAATAGACCAGACACATCACCACCGTGAGGGCGGCCACCGCGCGGCGCGGACCGCTGGGCAGCAGTTTTACGAAAGCGTCCACGCCAATGTGCGCGTTCACCCTGACGCCGTAGGAAGCGCCAAACAACACCATCCAGGCGCCCAAATACAGGGTGGCCTCTTCCGCCCACAACAGGCCGGTGTTGAAAAAGAAACGAAGCATGGTTTCCGAGAACACCAGCAGGGTCATGGACACCAACAACAGACACAGAACGCTTTCTTCAAAGCGATGGACGATTCGACCAAACATGATGGGACCTAATTCTGGTTATTGTACGGCTTAAAACGGTTCTACAGCTCGAATTACAAAAGTATAGGAGCAACCTGGCGGTTGCTCCTTTTTCACGAGAGGGTTATTGATTGGAAGCTTCAGCGGCTTTGATCAGGTCTGCGCCGATTTCCTTCTCGAACTTCTTCCAGACGGGTTTCATGGCGTCAACCCACTGCTTGCGTTCTTCAGGAGTCAGAGACGATACCTTGGTGCGACGGGAAGCAATGATGGCTTCTTTATCGCTGTTGTCTTTCTCCGCGGCGATGCTGTTGCCGTAGGCGATGGACTCATCCAGGCTCTTCTTGATGGTGTCGCGCATGTCGTCAGGCAGATCCATCCAGAACTCTTTAGAGGTCACCACCAGGTAGTCCAGCAGACCATGGTTGGATTCAGTGATGTTGTCCTGAACTTCGTAGAACTTCTTGGAGTAGATATTGGACCAGGTGTTTTCCTGGCCATCGATAGCGTTGGTTTGCAGCAATGTGAACACTTCAGAGAACGGCTTTTTCACCGGAACCGCTTTAACGGCCTCGAATTGCGCAGCCAGTACGTCGGAAGTCTGGATACGGAATTTCTTACCAGCGATGTCAGCAGGAACGCGAATAGGGGCGTTCGCGGACAGTTGCTTCATACCGTTATGCAGGTAGCCCAGACCAACCAGACCTTTACGCTCCAGCGCGGACAGCAGTTCCTGACCGGCGGGGCCATTCTGGAAGCGCTCTACCGCCGCCATATCCTGAAACAGGAAAGGCAGATCGAACACTTGCAGTTTCTTGGTGTAGTTGTCGAACTTGGACAGGGAAGGCGCGGCCAATTGCACGTCGCCCAATAGCATAGCTTCCAATACGTTGTCGTCGCCGAACAACTGGGAGTTGGGGAATACTTTTACTTCAACTTTGCCGGGCAGGCGTTCTTCCACCAATTGCTTGAACTTAATCGCCATCTGTCCTTTTGGCGTGTTTTCCGCCACAACGTGGGAAAACTTGATCTGGATGGGAGCAGCGAAAACAGAGAAAGACAGCGTAGCGCCAACAAGGGCGGTCAGGAGTTTTTTGAAACGCATGTTATACCTCGTATGTTGTTTTTGTTGGGTTTAGGCGAAAGCCATAGTCGATTACATAAGAGCAACCTCCGGGCCAATTTCCACGTTAATGTGAAATTTTAGTAATAACAGTGTGTTACCGGGATTTGTCGAAAAAGCGGAATTTTTAAATGGGTGGAAATCCACCCATTTCACTAGTCGGCGGTGGGCGGGAATCCGCATATTTTTCTCCGGTGGAATTGCGGAGACAGTGTCGGAGGGCAAGTCTGAACGCTTAAATCCTAGCGCAACAAACTATGGAAGAGGGAGAACGGCTGAAGTTCTGTAGCGTAATCAATGGACGGTCAGGTAATAATCATCCTATCCCCATGTGATTCTGTGAGTAACGCCTCACAGAATCACATGGGGCAGATAGCGGGAAAGGTCTTGCGTCACCAGAGCCTTATCCTCTCTGACTGAGATCCCCGCCGGTTGATCGTTCACCAGCCAGGAGCCGATCAGCGTGTAGTTTTCACCGAACTTGGGGAGAGGATGGTAGGCCTGAAAGATAAAGCCTTCCTCGCCATAAGGGCCGTCCGTATCGAAGAGTACTTCGCCGTCGCGATACAGAGCCACATTGGCGCCTTCGCGGGAGAATATCGGTTTTTTCACCAAATCCACCCCTGGCGCATGCTCGACTTCATCTTCGAAATAAGCCGGTAGCAAATTAGGGTGATTGGGGAACATTTTCCACAACATTGGCAGTAGCGCTTTATTGGACAGCACAGACTTCCACAAGGGCTCAATCCAGCGCGTTGGATTCTGCAGAATCAGCGGCGCGAATTCCTCCCGCTGCATGAACTCCCAGGGATACAGCTTGAACATCAGCTCAATCACCCGGTCATCCAGGTCGGTGAATTCTCCGTTCTCGCCCTGTCCGATATCGTCAATATAGATAAAGCGGTTGGGAATGCCGGCTTCCGCGGCGCAGTCCTGCAGGTACTGAATCGTCCCGCGATCTTCTTCAGTGTCTTTGCAGCAACTGAAGTAGAAATCCGGCCCGTCGGTTTGCGCATAGATTTCCGCGAGCCTGCGCACCAACTTTTCCTGCAGAGAATTGAACTGGTCGCAAGCGCGGGGTAAGCGTCCATTACGCACACTCTCCTCCAGCCACAACCATTGCCAGAAGCCGGACTCATACAGGCTGGTGGGCGTATCGGCGTTGTTTTCATACAGCTTGGCGGGGGTGCGGCCGTCGTAGGCGAAGTCCAGGCGCGAATACAGGCTGGGCTGTTGGTCGCGCCAGGAAGCGCGCACGGCTTCCCAGAACATTTCAGGGATACTGAACTTCCGCAACAGGCGCTCGTCCTCCACCACACGGTCGACCACTTCCAGACACATCTGGTGGATGTCCGCCGTGGGATCCTCGAGCCCGGTTTCTATCTGCTCCAGAGAGAACTGATAGTAAGCGCTCTCGTCCCAATAGGCCTCGCCATGCATGGTGTGAAACTGGAAGCCGTATTCATGGGCGAGATCACGCCAATGGGCCCGCTCCTGGATCGGAATGCGCAGCATAGCTTAACCGCCCCAGCTGCTTCTTGAACTGGAGCTGGACTTGGAAGAGCTGCTCCAGGAAGACTTGGCGTTCACTGTCGAGCCGAAGCCGCCGCGGGAAATGGTCCGCGTCACCGCTGGCTTGGGTTGAAACGCTTTGTTGTCCACCGTGACTTTGCGGTTGTAGGTGCTGCCATAGCGATAGCCGTCGGAAGTCACCCAGCTGCCGTAAAACGGCGAGCCGCGATAATAAGAGGTGAACACCGGCTGGTAATCATAACGGCGGTTCGAGTCCAGAATCTTGGCGAACATGAAACCAGCCATGGCGGGCATGAACCAGCTCTGACCTGAGCTGCCCTGGTAGCTGGTGCAGGCGTTGGCGCCGAACTCCGCTTCACAGTCCCGCATGGACATATATTTGGGCGCGGTCTCATTCGCCCGCTTCAGCGCTTGCTGGTACGCCGCCTCACATTCTGAGGCATAGCTTGGGTTTTCATTAATGCACTCGCTCATGTCTTTATAAACCTGAGCTTCGCGAGTATCCGAGCAGGCGGTGAGCGTGACGCCGGCGACAGCGACAGTGATGGGCCGCAGCAGAAAGCTCTGGCCGTTCTTCTTCATCCTGTCCAGATTAATTTCTTTCGTACGCTTCATTCCACTGCTCCTTAGTAGGTCATGCAAGCCGCGTTCAGGATGCCGACCGCCACGGAAAATCCGCCCAGTACGACGCCTGCGGACACTTCGCCGTCGGTGATGCGCTGCACGATTTTAGGCATGAAGATAAAGCGGATGATGGCGAAAGCGACGACCTGGGCAATCAACGCCACGGCCGCCCAGACCCAGAAATCCAACAGGGATACGGAGTTGGAGGCGGCTCCGGCGAGTGCGACGGAAAAACCAATCACAGCGCCGATAAGGCCTGTCGCGGCGGCGACGCTTTTATCTTCTTTGACCAGCTTCCACTCGTCGTGAGGCGTAATCAGGGTATACAGGAATTTGAACACCAACAGCAGGACTAATGAGGAAGAAAAGTAAATCGCAAAATTCGTTAGGCCTAACAGCGAATGTGCGATAGCGTCCATGGACAGCTCCTTCTTTAATAATTATGAGGTATTGTGGGTTGAGGAGGATAAATGCGGGAGCCCGCATTTATCCGATGATAACGATGTCCGCTGGCCGCAGATTAATGCCAGTAGACAGCACCAGACAGCGGTCGGCGCGGTTATCGATGATTTTTTCTTCGCCGCAGACCATAAGAAACTCGTCCAGGTCCTCATTCACGGATCTTTCATACAGCATGGCGAACTGATCTGTTTCAGTGACTTCGCCAGCTTCGGTCGTGGTCTTTTCCGTCATGGCCACGGGAGGCGACGCTTCTCCCACGCTTTCCCAAACACGTTGGAAGCTATGGCCTTCAATACTGTATTCAGGTTGGCTGATCTGGGAGTTGATCAACATATCCCAGTCCGCCTGACTGCCAACGGCGCGGGTTTCGTAGTAGTACCAGAGCTTGACGTCTTCAATATGGTTTTCCGTCATGCCGCCGTTCAACACCACCTGAATAAAGCCGTCGTCGTCGGTGTAGAAGCGCAGCAGAGTGCTGCTGGCGTCCAACTGCACCTGACCTACCGCTTGAATTAACTGGGTTTTGGCTGCGCCTTCGAAAATCACGGAAGGCTCTATCAGTCGTAGTCTGAGTTGGTCGAGTTCGAATGCGCCGCCGAGGCGTAAGCCCATGATTTCCGGTGCGGAAGGGGACTTAGGTTCATCTTTTTTGAAAAACTTGCTAAACACAGAGTTTCTCCCAATCAAGTCCATCGATGCGTTCGTCCGCGATGTAGTAAATCGTGGTTCCCGGCGCAACCGTATGGCTCATAGGTGGATTCAAAGTAACGGCCCCTTTGCCGTCGCCGACGGCAATCAGGATCGCATCATAACGTTCTTTTAGCGGCAGAAACAAATCCCGCAGCGGGACGCTATTGGCTTCAGCCGGATATTTTATAGAGTACTGCGTCATGCCGTCCTGCACGTTCAGCAGGTCCTGATGCAGCGCGCTGGAGCCGGGATGCATGGCGGACTTCGCCAGCAACTCAACGTCCACTGACGGCGTGCATTCTATGTTGGGGCAATGAACTTTCAACAGGCGGCTCAGATTGTCGTCGTTGAAATAGGCGATCATGTGAGCGTCTTTGTTGCGACTGGAGCAATAGAGGGCGGCGGTCATGGTGACGTCGTCTTCCGGGGCGTCGATGATGATGGTGGACGCGCGCTCCAGGCAGGCCATGCTCATTTGCTCGTCGTTGTTATAGCTTTCAACTCTGACGAAGCCGATTTCCTCTGGCATTGGATTTTCAATATCCGCTTTGGCGCAGAGCACTACCGGACGGGTCTCCTCACTGCCTAATTGTTCGCGCAACAGGAGCCGGATCAAGTGAAGCGTGCGTCTTTCGTTCCAGCCGATGACGAGAATATGATTGTCGCAATCAAGTTGTTTCAAACCTTTCACTCCCTTTTTCCAGTGGTAGGAGGCGAATACAGCGACTCTGCCTACGAATAACGCAAATAAACTCAGACCGAATGGAATGATGAATATGGAGACGGCGACCTTGCCGCCGGAGGTTTGTGGAGAGAAGTCTCCATATCCGACGGTGGATGCGGTGACGACGAGCCAATAAGCAAAATCCGGCAGAGACAGTAAATCCGTCTCGCCGGACAAATAAAGAAAGAAATAACTTAGTCCCACGTAGGAAAGCAATGCGATGGCGACTCCTTGCCATCGCAGCTCCATAAAGTGTCGGATAAAGATTCTCTTAATCTTATTTATTATTAGCATCGGACGAACTCTTAAACTCAGTTTCCTCCGAGTATACGCGCCAGTTCGTCGTCTGCGTTAGCGTTGGAGCCGTTAATGCCAGCCGCCTTCAGTTTTGCGTCCAGAGAGTCGCCGCTTTCTTCTGAAGCCAGCTCTTCCGCTGCATCCAGCTCGGCCGAACGTTGGTTCTGGCGGCTTTGAATGCGTTGCAGCGATTCCGCAGCCGTCTTCATTTTGCTGTTGGCGCCCATGTGACGGGAAGACACAGCGACTTGCGCTTTTTGTACGGACTCAGTTGCTTTAACCATGTCGATTTGCTGCTCCATGCGACGCAGGTTGGACTTGGCTTGTGAAATATTGCGACGCAACGTCTGTTCAGACTGATTGAACTGATCCACGTATTTCTGCTCAGCGTCCATTTGGTCGCGTAGCTCAACCACTTTCTGCGCGCATTCCAGCGCCAGGTTGCGGTCGCTGTCCGCTGCTTTACGGGCATGGCTTTCGTATTCAGCGATAGACGCTTTCAGGCTCGCCACTTTCTGGTCGGCCAGCTTTCTTTTCGCCATGATCTGGGTCAGTGCGTGATCGGACTTACGCAACTCTTCTTTGGCTTCACGGATTTCCTGGTCCAGAATGCGCAGCGCTTGACTGTCCACAACCGCTTCCGCCGCTTCGTTGGCTCCGCCTTTGATGGCGGTCACTAATTTTTTCCAAACGCTCATAATTCAACTCCGTTAACAAGATGGTTCTGGTACGCGTCCAAAAACGCCTCAACGTTTTGGAACAACATATCAACCTCGATCAGGATGCTTTCTTCTTTGGATTGGGCCGACAGGGCGCCGAAAGCCATGTAGTAGTCCTCGCCTTCCACATTGGTGATGCCAATGGTGGTGAGAGGGAATATTTGATGCGTCTTCAGAATGTCGTCATTCAGAAGTGCGCAATCTTTAACTTGGCCTTTTGCAAACAGCAGAGACTCGACAATAATTTGTTCGCCGCTGATCGCGAGATAGGCGTCGATGCCGTCACTATTAGTAATGCACAGGCAGGTCGCTTCTCTGGTGACTGCGTAGTCATCGCGTTGACTCAAAAGGCTTTCCAGCTTTAAGAGATCCCAGCTCATTTTGTTCTCCTATTAATTTTTACCCCGATTGAAGGCTTGTAGAAAAATGTACACCAAGAATTTTATTTGCACAAACATTTTTTTGCTCTATAGTAAATTTTAACTCATAAACGTAAATTATTTTTTACATAAAGAAGAAGTGGACGCCATGGCAAACGAAACCAAACCGTCAATGAACTCCTGGAGAGAACTGGCTTCGCGCATCATTAAATTCGAAATGGCCAAACGTGGCGTTAAGTATAGCGACCTTAGCGACAGACTGGCCCGAATCGGCACACAGCAGAGTGCGGATAATCTCCGCAACAAGATAAATAAAGGGATTCTCGGCGCAGATTTATTTCTGCAGATCATTCTGGTGCTGAATGTGAGGAAACTGGCGCGAGAAGAATTAATGGACATCCTGCATGACCTTGGCGTGAACCACTCTGATCTGGAATGAACTCCACGGCCTTGGCTCCACTAAACGGCCTCCTCCGTACGATGATTGGCTCTGACCTGCTTGCGCCAGGCGGCGGGTGTGGAGCCATAGTGCTTTTTAAACTGTCTTATGAAATGGGTGACGTCGCCCCAACCCACGCTGACGGCGATTTTCTCCACTGATTCCCCCGTGTGCGCCAGCTTCAGGCTGGCCGCCTGCAATTTGTTGCGGGTAATCCACTCTCCGACAGAAAAGCCCGTAGACTTCTTGACCGCCGCGGCGACATGAGCCGGCGTGCGATGCACTGCAGTGGCGACATCCTGCAGCGATATCTTCTCCAGACAGTGGCTTTGAATATACTCCAGCGCCCGCGTTGTCAGGCTGTCCGTAAGTGGCGCCGCGCTTGGCGCATCTGTCCGCATGGCGCGATTAACTTCCGATAAGATAAGGAGCAACAGGCAGCGCGTGACAATGCTGGTTTCAGGCGTGTTGCGCTGACACTCCTCGCGCAGATCTGCAAACAGTGACAACAAACGTTCCCGCCGCGCGGGTTCTACGGTGATCATCGGAGGCATGCCCGAGCGGACCCGTTTGAAAGGGGACATTAAGGGGTGGGTTTCATCGATATCCAGGCAACCGGCGCAGAAACCCAGCCACCAGGCTTCCAGGTTGTTCGCGGACAGTAAGCGGTGAGGCATGCCGGCAGGAACCAGGGTGACGACTCCCGCGCCCAGCGTGATGTCATCGCCGTGCCTGATGCGCGCGCTGCCATCCAGAATCAGGGATAACACGTGTTCGGCGTGGGACGCCTCTTCACTGTGTTCGTTAAAGCTCATAACGCCGTGCTCGACGGCGATAGGTTGTGTTGCGTGCATGGGACGAATATAGCCGATTTATGTTTTTCCAGCGTAGTTCATCCAGCAACAAATCTAAATATCAGCCGATTTATTCCCATATTACGCTCTGCGTAGAGGCGCTTGCTGGGTTTAACATCATTCGTGTGTTCAACCAAGGGATAAGCGAATATGTCGGAGAGCAATCATCATCAACCTGAATGGGATGAGGCGGTCACGCGTTGGTATTGTGAAAACTACAGTGAGTGGCCAAGCAACGAGTTTGTGGTGGAGGCGGCGGACCTAAAGCCGGACAGCTGCGCGTTGGATATTGGGTGCGGTGGCGGACAGGCTTTGCGGTTGGCCTCCGCGGTGGTGACGCAGGGGCGTCTGGTGGGCGTGGAACCCACTCCGTTGATGCTGCAATTCGCCAAAGAACATAAGGATCACTCCGCATCGATTGAGTATCTGGCGGGCGCGGCGGAATCCCTCCCGTTGGCGAACGCCTCCATAGATATCGCCTGGGCGGTGAATACATTGCATCATTGGCGCGATATACCGGCGGGGCTGGCGGAGGCTGCGCGTGTCATTCGTCCAGGTGGGCAGTTGATCCTTGCAGAGGATGCAGACGTGACGGACCGCTCCGCTCTGAGTGAGGAAGCGCTGCAAAACGCCCTGAAGCAGGCGGGATTTACGGACTTTCGAACTGTCCCCACTCAGCGTGGAGACGTGCTTTGTTACCTCTACCAATGTCGCAGGGGACGGGGCTGAACGCCTTTCAGGCCGGGCTTTTGGCGATAATGGCGGCTGTCGGGCGGTTTACACTGTTTCACCATTATCTCCTTTACTAATAGGGATTATGGGCCACAATTATGATAATCGCGTTCAAGCATTTCGCCCGGGGAGGGCGTGTACGTGAATCCGCTCGGAAGCCTGTTGTTTGTGAGGTAAACACCGGTGACACGTTGGTATCTGGAATGTTATTCAGGCCAGGGTAATCAATTAAAGCGTCTACCGGTCAGGGAGTTTCCGTTTGTTGTCGGTCGCAGTGACAACGTCAGTTTCACCATAGACGCCACTGACGTATCCCGGCAGCACGCAGAGTTCCATCAAGAGGAAGGGCAGCTGTTCGTCCGCGATTTGTCCTCCACCAACGGTACTTTCGTCAATCACTGTCGCATCAATCAAGTTACCCCGGTTTGTAGTGGGGACGTTATCCATTTCGCCCACATCGAGGCGCGTGTGGTGGATGAAGAAGATCGTCCGCCCACGCCCACGGAGTCGACCTATTCCACCATGGTGATGCAAGGCGATCTATCGCAGCGCATCCCCTTGGGCGCCAGAGACTTGAAGGAATTGATCGCTCAAACCTTGGTGAACGCTGTGTTTCAACCCATCGTCAACATTAAAGGCAAAGCGGTCGCCTACGAGCTGCTGGGAAGAGGCGCGCACCCGAATCTGCTACCCAGTCCGGGGCCGTTGTTCAACATTGCCGAGAGTGTTGATATGGCGGTGGAACTCAGCGAGTTGTTCCGTGTGATCGGCATTAAAGACGCCGCCGAACATAAACTGAAGTTGCCGTTGTTTGTGAATACGCATCCGCAAGAGTTGTTGGATGGCCCGCGTTTGCTGGCCACGTTGGAGCACGTGCGCAAGACCCATCCCAATGTGGAGCTGGTGCTAGAGATTCATGAGCAGGCGGTGACTAATTTTATGGTGATTCAGGCCCTTGCCAAAGAAATACGCACGATGGGAATTGGCTTGGCCTATGACGATTTTGGCGCCGGCCAGGCGCGTCTGGTGGAATTGGCGGAAGCCCCGCCGGATGTCGTGAAGTTTGATATCGCGCTGATTCGCAATATTCACAAATCACCGCAGCGTCAGGAGCTGTTGGAGCTGTTGGTGTCCATGGTGCACAAGATGGGAGTGAAGGCGCTGGCGGAAGGCGTCGGCTCCAAAGAAGAGGCCGTGGTATGCCAGCGCATGAATTTCGATCTTATCCAGGGCTTCGCCTTCGGTTACCCCATGCCCATCACTGAGTGGCTGAATAAGTAGTCACTGCTTCGCCTTCTCGTTGATTGTCCTGCGTATCGTTCGTGGTTTTGACCTGTCTACCGGAACCTTCAAACAGGCGATACAGAACCGGCACCACAAATAACGTCAGCAATGTTGAAGTGGCGAGGCCGCCAATAATTGTCCAGCCCATGGGCGCCCACATTGATGATCCGGTGAGAGTCAGGGGAAGCAATCCTCCAATCGTGGTTAGCGACGTTAATAAGATTGGAATCAAGCGGGTTCGGGCGGATTGCGTCATCGCCTCGCTGACATCCGCGCCTTCCGCGCGAATCTGGTTGGCGTAATCCACCAGAATAATAGAATTATTGACGACTATGCCTACCAGTGAGGTGAGTCCTACGAAGGCGGTGAACGAGAAGGTATTGCCCGTTAAGTAGAGGCCCAGAATCGCCCCGATAATGGCGAAGGGCAGGGCGGCGAAAATGATCAACGGCTGCGAGAAAGAGCGGAACTGCATCACCAGTACGGCGAAGATGCCGATGATCGCCACCAGCAAAGCCTTCGCCATGCCGCCGAATGACTCCTTGCGGTTTTCCTGCTCGCCGCCCACGGTATAGTGCACGCCTTGTGGCCAGGAGTAGGCGTCCAGTTTGTCTACAATCGCGTTGGTGACGGCCTCGGTCTGATACCCAGATTTGACGTCTGCGGTCACCATCGCCATACGCTCCAGGTTATAGTGCTGAAACTTGGGAACGGCGGTCTCCAGCTCAACATCTGCGACCTGAGTAAGTGGCGTCAGCACGCCTTCCGCATTGGCGACCATCATGCGCTGAAACTGGTCCAGCTCCGGCTCTGCGCGCTCTCGGGCGGTGACGATAATCGAGTAGTCTTCCCCTTCGTCATCCCGTAACGAACCAACATTCAGCCCCACCAGACCGCCACGCACGGTGCGGTCGATGGCGTCCAGACTGACATGATGAAACGCCGCTTTGTCACGGTTGATGTTGACGCGAAGATCCACCTTATGGCGACTGATAGGGGCGTCTACGTTAATGGCCCCGTCCGTGTTGGCGATGATATCGCTGACATCCTGAGCCGCCTGCCGCAGACGCTCTACATTGTCTCCGGTGACGCGGATGGTGATGGGCGCCTGCACGGGCGGACCTTGATGAAACTCCTTAAAGCGCACCTGGGCGTCAGCGAATGTCTTGTAGTTTTCTCGCTGCTCGCTCACCCATTGTTCTATCTCCTGGTAAGGACGTGGCGCCAGCTGCACCAGCAGTTGCGCGTAATTGGGCTGCTGTTTGCTGTCCATGGTGTTGTAGTAAACCCGCGGGTTGCTCTTGCCGATATTCGTCGCGACCGCGGTGACTCCGGGCTGCGCCATCAGGTTTTGCTCCACTTCCTGCGCCGCTTTGCGGGTGGATTCAAAAGTGGAGCCCTCTGGCGTTTCTACGTTCACCAGAATCATGGATTTCTCCGCTTTTGGAAACAGACTCACTCCCACATGACCGAACAGAGACATGGCTCCCGCCAGAAACAGCACGGAAACCAGCAGCACCAGCCATGGCCGGCGCAGACTCCATGCCAGACCGCGAGCGTAGGGGCCGTCTGCGAAGTTTGTCAGTGAACGCAATAACCACCCCGGCGCGGAGGACGTTACGCCGCTTTTGAGAAAGCGACTGGCCAGAAGCGGCGTGATGGTCAGGGCGATCAGCAGCGAGGCGGCCAGGGTCAGGATGACAGTGACCGGCATTGAACGAATAAAGGTGCCGGAACCGCTCTGCAGTAACAGGATTGGCAGGAACGCCAGCACGGTGGTGACGGTGCCGCTGACCACCGCCCAGCCGACTTGTGAAGTCCCTTTAATGGCGGCGTTTTCCCGACTGTCGCCCTGACGCAGGTAGCGTTCGACGTTTTCCGTGACAACGATGGCGTTGTCCACCAGCAAGCCGAGAGCGATCACCAACCCGACTATGGACATTTGCTGTAATCCAAAGCCGGTCAGGTCCAGCCATCCCAATCCGATGAGGATGGAAAAAGGGATCGCCAGTACGATAACGAAAGCGGCGCGCGCGCCCAGAGACGTCAGTACTACGACGGCGACCAACAACAGGCCCTGCCAAAGGTTTTCGAAGAAGCCGTCGACCCGCTCGTTGACGCTCTCGCTCTGATCATGGGCGAGATGCGTCTGGAAGGTCTCCGGCAGCTCTGCCGAGAAGGCGTTGAGCGTGGTTTTCACTCCCGCCATGACATCGAAGATATTGCTGCCTTTGCGTTGAACCACGGTGATGAAGACGGCGGGCTCGCCTTGATAGCGAGCGCTGTAGGTTGGCGTGCCGTCTTGCAGGCGGATATCCGCCAAGTCGCCGATATAGACCGCATGACCGTCGCGCGTGCGGACGACGGTGCGGGCGAGTGTTGCAATGTCTTTATAATCGCCGCTGGTGCGAACGTTGAAACGGCGGTCGTCGCCGTTGACGTATCCCCCGGGCAGATTTTGCGCCGCTCTGCGCACCACTTCCGCCAGTTCGTCCAGTGACACGCCATGACGTCGCAGCAATACCCAGTCCGCTTTCACCTGCACTTCCAGATTCGCCAGCCCTTTTACATCAACGCGTTTGACCCCCGGGACTCTCTCCAGGCGAGTTTCCAAACGCTCCGCGTAGTATTTGAACTCTTTGGTGGATGCGGAGCTGGAAACCAGAGCGATCTGCAGAATATTGACATCCGCCGGAGACAGTTTCTCCGTGTTCAGGCGAGCAAGATCCGGGGGCAGCTCGCTGCGAATGCTTTGGATGGCGCCGACGACATCCTCAAACTTATCTTCCGGGTCGCTGCCGTACAGAAACTCCGTGCGCACCAGCACCAGACCGTCTTCGATCTCCGTGTAAACCGACTTCAGATCCTCCAGTTCGTTGATGGCGTCTTCAATGGGATCGACCACCAAGCGCTCCATGTCCACGGGCGTCGCGCCAGGATACAGAACGGTGGTGAGAGTGGTGGGGAAGTCGAATTGTGGATCTTCCGAGCGCGGCATGGTGAGAAAGGAAACCAGGCCGAGGCCGAGCAAAAGTAATACGGCGACCCAGGCGAAGGCGTGATTGCGAATCGCTAATTCCGGCAGGCGCATGGCGGGATACTCCGGTTAGATAAGTCAGGGATTGGAAGCCAGCGCGACAGGCGTCGCCAGCATGCCTTCCACCAGACCGGTGGCGCCGCGAGTCACCAGCGTTTCTCCCGCCTTCAGACCATGAGCCACAGCGACCTGGGACGCGGAAAAGTCACGCAATACGATACGGCGGCGGTGAGCGCGATTATTGGCGTCCAGTACGAAAACCTCCGCATTTTTACCGCCGGCGCTGATGATGGCGCTGAGCGGTATCATCACCAATTGCTCCTCCGCTTTGGGCGATAGAGTCACGCGCGCGACCATACCTGATAACAGGCGCGCCTCATGGGGATGCAGACGCACTTCCACTTCGAAAACGCCGCTGCCAGGACTGGCTTTCGCTGCGGTTTCGTAAACGTCCCCAGTCAGGGCCTGACCCGGGTAAGCGTCTAAGCGCACTTCCGCGTTATCTCCCTCTCTTAGACGGACGATTTCTTTGTCGCTGACGCCAACACGAATAACCCACCCCGCATTTTCCTGGGCGAAAACGAATGCGGGGCGCTGCGCGCTCACCAGTTCGTTGGGCTCAATCAGGCGACGCAGCACGACGCCATCGCTGGGGGCGAGGATTTCAGAATGCTTGAAATTGAATTGGGCGACTTTGAGACGGGCGCTCGCCACCCGTAAGGCGGTTTCGGCGGATTGCACCTGCTCCAGCGGGGCGACCTTGCTGCCGTAAAGCTTATTGAATCGCTCCAGATTGCGGCGGGCGTCGTCACGGTAAGCCTCCGCCTGCGCCACTTCCGCGGCGATTTCCTCTCTGTCGAGGATGGCGATTAGCTCCCCGGCGCGCACTCTCTGACCCTCTTTCACGGTGATTCTCGCCACGATCCCTGGCGTTTTAAAGGACAGCGTTTGTTCCGATTGATTGGCGAGGACGCCGCTGGTTTCTATGGGGAGGGTATAGGTTTCCAGACGAACGGTTTCCGTATGCACAACAGGCTCGTCTGCGGCGGCCACAGGCGCAACGCCATAGATCAGCGTCGCCAGAGAGAAGGTCACGGCATGGTAAAGGGGGCGCATGGAGGTGATCCTTGTTTATGTTTTATGTGTAAACATTTTAGGTTTGCAAAATATTCAGTGTCAACATTTGAATGGATGAAGGAGTGATATCTGAATCAGGAGTGTTGTTTTTTTAACGAAGGTATCGAATCGCGATACTTGGAGGCGGCCATTCAGCACCCATTCAGATATAGATTCAAAAATAGCGGGGGCGACAGCAGAGTGAGCGGGACATCGGAACACAGAGAGACAACTCATGACAGTTGAACAAATACAGAGTAACTCCAAAGGTTGGTTGTTTTACGTGAAGTCTTCTTTCGTCATTGCGCTGGCTGCGGTGGCCGCCGGCATCTTTTTCATGCCGGTGGATTTGCTTATCAAAGGTTATTTCAGCATCAGTACGCTGTTTCTCATCAGCTCGACTATCACGCTGTCTAAAACCATGCGCGATGAACATGAATCCCATCGCCTTATCCACAAGATCAATGAAGCCAGAACCAACCAAATGCTGCGGGATTACGCCGAGTAACCGGATGCAAGCAGACCGCAACCCGTCCGCCAGGGACGACTTATGAATCACGAGGTGCTTTATATGTTTTACATGCAAAAAATGATGACCGCCGTACGCGGCGCCACGCGTGAGAGCGCCGAGCGGGTGGTGGACGCCAACGCTATCCGCATCTTCGAACAGGAAATCTATGAGTGCGAATGCGCTATGGGACAGGCCAAACACGATCTGGCCCGGGTCATGGCGGAAAAAATGCGACTGGAGCGCGGCATCGCCCGTCGCGCCAGATATCTGGCGGAAAAGGAAACGCAAGCTGGTCAGGCGCTGGAAAAGGGATTGGAGGAATTGGCTCATGATCTCGCCACCGTGATCGCGGATCAGGAAAAAACACTTGCGGATGAGCGCAAAGCAGCGGAAAAGCTGGGAGAGCATGAGAGAAAGTTGCGCCTGAGTCTGCAATCCGCAGCCCAGAGCATTCAGAATTATCGACGTGAGCTGCGCATGGTGCAGGCCACGCAAAGCACGCAACAGGCGACGGCTTCCTTGACCGTTCGAGCCAATTCCATGGGGTCGCGCATCAGTGATATGCAGGATTCCCTGCAACGAATCAGGGACCGTCAGGAGCGCTTTGACGATATGAAACGCGCCATGGAGCAGCTGGATGAAGGGCTGAATGACGATGGTCTGGAGGATAAGTTGCGGAAAGCGGGTATTGGCCCGAGAACTGAGGCGGACGCAGTGCTGGATCGCATTCGTAAAAAATCAGCCTGACAGTTCGCTACATAAACCGTAATGAACCGCGCATTTGCGCGGTTTTTTGCGTTAAAACTTGGAAAGTTAATCAATTGCCCTTAATTTCCCGTATATGATTGCCTGACCTTTAATGAAGGCTGAGACAACGGCTTTACGATTGTACGGACCATGACCCACGCGTATTACCACCCCCGGGAGCAGTACCTCAAGGTAAACTCCATTCAGATTTGTTACGAAGAACTGGGCGATCCTGATGGCGAGCCGATGTTGCTCATCATGGGACTCGCCTGTCAGATGACGGCTTGGCCGCCCGAGTTTCTGGAGCCCCTGGTTGAAGCGGGCTATCGTTTGATCCGGCTCGATAACCGGGATATCGGCCATTCCTCAGAAATAGAGTGTCCCCATCGGGTTCCGGTGCCGGTGGACTTTGTGCGCTCCAAGTTGGGGCTGCCGGTCACGGCTTCCTATACCCTTTACGACATGGCGGATGACGCCATTGCGTTGCTCGATGCATTGAAGGTTGAGCGCGCACACCTGGTGGGCGTTTCCATGGGAGGAATGATTTCGCAGATTGTCGCGGCGCGGCAGCCGCAGCGGATCAAGTCTCTGACTTTGATGATGACTTCCAACAATAGCCCCAAACAACCCATGCCTGATCTCGGCACGTTATGGCGCATCAACGGCGGCGGCGTGCGCGGACACCATCAGGAAGCCGCGCTGAGACGAGGCGTTGCGTTCTGGGAAACGGTGCAAAGTCCGTCCTTCCCAACGCCTAAAGAACGCATTCTGCAGCGCATCGCCAGGGATTATCAACGTAGCTATCGCCCCAAGGGCATTGTTCGGCAGATGCGGGCGATACTCGCCACCGGCAGCCTGGAAAAGCTGGCGCGAAGCATCACCATGCCTACGCTGATTTTACATGGTTCAGCGGACCCCTTGATGAAACCCAAGAATGGGCAGATGCTGAAGCAAAGCATCGCCCACGCCAGGTTAGAGATGATTCCCGGCTGGGGGCATGATCTGCCGCTGCCTTTATTGCCGAAACTGGCGCAAAAAGTCATCGAACATGCGCGATCTGTCGGTTAAATCCAGCCTTTCTTGCGCAGATAGACGATTTCCAGCACCAGCAGGAGTCCCAGCAGGGCGGAGAACATCCAGAACGCATTGCCATCCTCCACGCCTGGCATGCCGCCGATATTGATGCCGAACAAGCCGGTCAGCAAGCCCAGAGGCAGTGACACTGCGGCGACAATGGAGAGCAGATACAGGTGGCGGTTCAGGCGGTCGTTCATGGCCGCCGCCAGTTCGTCTTTGATGACCTGGGAGCGCTCGCGGATGGCGTCCAGATCCTCCACGTAGCGGGTCAGCCAGTCCATCACCTCCGTCAGCCTGCGCTTGTCGTTGGCGCTAATCCAGTGCAGTTCCGAGGTTTGCAGTCGGGCGATCACATCCCGCTGCGGCGAGATATAGCGCCGGAATACAATCGCCCGTTTGCGGGTCGAAATGATGGACTCGCGAATGGACTCGTCCTGAGACACCAACACCCGGTCTTCCAGATCGTCGGTGGTTTCGTTCAGTGTGGTGACGGCGCTTTGCATGTGATCATAAAGCTCTACGCACATCTCAGTGAGCCACTCGCCGGCGCCGCAGGGACCCATGTTCTGCTCCAGCTTTTCGATAATGTCCGCCGTCGCCTTCAGCTGTCGCCGTCCGGCGCTGATGACGCCGTATTCGGTGATCCAGGCCCGTAGCGACACCATGTCTTCCGGTTCCGCCCCCTGGTTCATGTTGACGCCGCGAAGAATGATCAACACCCCTTCATTCAGCTCCATCATCCGAGGTCGGGTTTCGTCGGCCATCAGCGCTTCGGCGATGAGCCAGTCCAGGCCGAGTTCATTTTCCAACAGATTAAGCGCTCCGGGATGCAGCACATTGATGTGCAACCAGGTCAGGCGGGATTTGTCCTGCGCCGCCTGGGCGGCTTCTTCTACGGGGATGGGCGTTGCGCTGCCGCCGCCGTCCAGTTGAAACGCGTGAATAATAGGCTGGGAGTCAGTCACCGTCTCTTCCTTCCGTTAAGGTTGATCGGGAATACGTTGATCGGATTAAGCAAGTCGCCGGATTAAACATCAACTTTTAGCGGGCGCCTAGAGCCGGGAACGCTTTTGGCTAAGACTAGATGCAGTCGCCAGCAGGCGCAATCGGCCAAGATGCCTGCGTCTTTTCACCGGGCCGTTCACCAAAGGCTGAAGTTGAGCGTGTGCGGGCGATGACAAACCTGCTCGTTGCACGTCTGAAAATGCAGAGCCAGACGCACCGGCGACCGTGTGGAGCGACGTAAAGTCAGTTCGATGCGACAGTGATCGTCATAGACCTCTAAGGCGTTGCTTTCATTGGGGTCTGTCCATACGCTGGCAGGAGGGTAACGTATGTCCAGCAGGTCGTGATCAGTGTGCGACAGCAACTCTACTTGTGTGCGGCGACCATCGGGAGCGGGACAATTGTGGCTTTGAATGCGCCAGCCTTCGCTCATGTGTATATCCAGTTGTACTTCCAGCAAGTGATCCTCCTTGTATTCCTTCACCGCCACGGTGGCCCACATCTGGCCGGACGCGGCGTATTGCAGATTGACCGGGTTCGGCGTCAGCCATTCGTTCAGGCCTTTCAGAAACACCGGCGCAGACAAAGGATGACGGTTGATTTGCCCGGTGAAAGCGGCGATCTGGTTTTCCGCCATGCGTTGTACATTGAGGTCGCCAGTGCGCAGACGCAGCGCCGCCAGCACTGACGCTAACTGCGAATTGCCGCTGACCGTGGCGTTGTCGCCGCAATGCTTGCTGCGCACCAGCAGTGGACCTTGCGCATTCTTGGGGGTGATGAAAAATCCACCCTGTTCTGCGTCCAGAAACTGCTCTTCCAATGTGGTCGCCAAGGCTTCCATTCGCTCCAGCCAAAGGTGGTCATGGGTGTAGTCGTACAACTGCAGCAGTCCTTCCATGTAATGCACGTAGTCTTCCAGCAGAGCGTCGTCGCTGGGCAGATTGTCCAGGCTGATGCGATGAAACAGGCCGTCTTCCCCACGCTGGCTGCGCCATAATTGGTTTGCTGCGGCGACAGCGGCGTCTCCGTAAGCGCTGATGCCGGTGATGGCGGCGGTTTCAGCCAGTGCGGCGATCATCATGCCGTTCCATTCCGTTATCACTTTGTCATCACGTAAAGGTGGAATGCGCTGGCTTCTGGCCTGTAGCAGGGTGGCTTTCAGTTCCGCCAGTTGCTGCACTAACTCTTCGTAAGTCAGGTTCAGCGCCGCAGCGCTTTCCTGTAAAGAGCAGTGCAGATGCAGAATATTGGCGCCTTCAAAATTGCCTTTACGGGTGACGCCATAGACCTGTTCCGCCAGAGCGAGGCCCGGTGTGTCGAGAAGCTGGCTCAGTTCCTGATAGTTCCATACGAAATATTTGCCTTCTTCGCCTTCGCTGTCTGCATCCGTGGCGGAATAAAATACGCCTTCGGGAGAACGCATTTCTCTAAGAGCGTAATCCAGGGTTTCCCGGCATACCCTCAAATACTCAGGATTTTGACTCAAGTTGTAGGCGCGGGCGTAGCAGCGCGCTAACTGCGCCTGGTTGTAGAGCATTTTTTCAAAGTGAGGAACCTGCCAGCGTTGATCCACTGCGTAACGATGAAAGCCGCCGCCAGCCTGATCGTAAACGCCGCCGGCGAGCAGTGCGTCCAGTGTGCTTTTTACTACGCTCCAGGCGGGCTGTCGGTCTAGCGGTCGGGAATCGCGCTCAATGTTATCGAGCAGAAACAGAAGGTTGGGTTCCTGGGGAAACTTGGGTTCGCTGCCGAAGCCGCCCCATTCGCGATCGCTATAGCCAATCAGCTTCTCCACCGCCGTTTCGATCAGGTTTTCCGCCAGAGCTTCCGAGATTGGCTTTGGCCTGAGGTAAACGCTGACGGCGTCCGACAGTCGACGCCCCTGTTCCAGCAAGTTCTCCTGCTGTTCCACCCACAATTCATGCACTCTTTGCAGGAGGCTGATAAAACGGGGGCGGGGGAAATAGGTTCCGCCGAAGAAAGGCTTTCCTTCCGGGGTGAGAAAGCTCGACATAGGCCAACCGCCATGCCCGGTGATGATTTGCACGGCGGTCATATAAATCTCATCCAGATCGGGCCGCTGTTCCCGGTCCACTTTGATAGGGATGAAGTAGCGGTTGAGCGTTTGCGCCACGTCTTCATTATCGAAGCTCTCTTCCTCCATGACATGGCACCAATGGCAGGTGCTGTAACCGATAGAGAGAAAAATCGGTTTGTTCTCCGCTCTGGCCAGGGCGAAGGTATCATCGTTCCAGGCGCGCCAGTTCACGGGATTATGGGCGTGCTGCAGCAGGTAGGGCGAGCCTTCCAGTATCAGGTGATTGGTATAGACGGGAATTCCGTCTCGATGCCGGTAACGGGTGCGCACAGCGTAACTGCCTTGTTTGCCGGCCCGGGCGAGTTGCAGCGGATCACTGGCGGACATAGGTCTTTCCTTTGTGGCGATGAGTGCTTACAGCCCTGCACTAATGAACATAATGCATATCTTCCGTTTCATGCAAAATAATCCCTGATCTTTCCCCGATTTTTGAGCGTAAAAGCTGGTGCGGAGGGCGACGTTTCGCCTGTCGGGAGGCTATGGGGGGAGGCATGATCGCCGGGGAAAGTGAAAAATACGTGCGCATAAGCGCCATTCTGGGCGCCGCGCCGCTGCTGGTTCTGGGCGTGGCCTGCATTCTCGGCGGCGAGGAGGGCCCGCTGCTGCGGTCTATGTTCGACTACTACAGCATGGCGTTGTTGGCGTTCATGGCCGGCGGCGTCTGGTTGATCGGATTGCGGGGAGAAGGGCCGGCTACGCCATCGCGGTTATTGTGGGCCAGTATTGTCTGTCTGATTCTGGCCTGGATGGCGCCGGGTCTGCCGCCCGGCCTGCGCTCATTGACGCTAGCGGCGGCGTTCCTGTTCTTTTACGGACTGGATCGATTCGTTCTGGAAGACTACTGGCGCGCGGATTATCAGCAGATGCGCTGTCACCTGACCTTGTGCGCCGCGATCATGCAGGCGCTGGTCATGCTTGCCTGATCAATGATTCAGAATATCGATGATTTCCCGGGTGGACTTGATAATTTTGATGATCTTGTCCTCTACGTAGACCGTTTCGACGCCATCGTCGTCGGGGTAAATCACGCCGTGGTCGTAAACAGTCTGATCCAGAATATCGCCCTTATGCAGCTTCTTTTGCCAGCCCGGAGGCAGCTGGCCGCCCCGGTCGACTTTTTTCTGTAATCCCGGCGGCAGATCGTGCTTTTTGTCATCCTTGGCGTATGCGTTGAAAGAAAGAGTGAAAATAGAAATCAACAAAAGAATTTTGCGCATGGAGCTTACCTCGGGTCGGCGCCGTGAAAAAGAGTTGTGTCCGGGCGACGCTTCAGTATAGCGGGCCCTGGCGGAATTAGGCCAGGGCGCTGCGCAGGATGGAGCTATTGCAGGGCGGAAATTTGCAGCATCGGCCAGATGCGGTGCCAGCGCTTGCCGTATACGCGGGAGACGAAGATATCTTCCGCGTAACGCACGTCGGGATTCGGTCGCACTTGCATGGACCAGTTCTCCAACAGGCCGAACTTGGCGGTGAACTTGAACTTGTCCAGATGCTCCAGTCTTACGCCCACGCAGGTCGGTACTTCAACCCAGTGAGAGATGGCGTCGGCGGTGTCCTGATAGGGGGCATGTTGGTGATGCAGGTGCATCCTGGCTTGGTTTTTCACTTCCCATTTCACGCCGGGGACCATTTTTCTGAGTTTGGCTTCGATTTCCTTATCGCGTTCTTCGGAGGTGTCGTCGGAGTCGAAATACACCAGATCAACATCATTCAGCGGGGTGGCCTGGGCAAGCTTGTGCAGGTGGTCCCAGATGGCGTTGCGCAGAAATCCTGCTGCAAGATACCAGTCCTTCAGGCCCAGCGATCTGGCGGCGGCCAGACAACGCATACGCAGTAAATCTTTTTTCAGCAGTACAATAGTGTCTTGTTCCATATGACAAACTCCATTCCTGTTTATTGTTTGATATCGGGGCGTTCGCGAGAACGCGTTCTGCGAATTGTCTCTCCAGATGGCCCCCGGCGTCCGTGAAAGTTTCGCACAGCAGCGTGAGAAATTATCCATTGGGAACCATTGCAATCTCCGCAACCGCTTTAAAGCGCCCGTCGAGCGTCCGCCAACACCCGATTGATCTCCTCCACCACAAAGTCCGGGTGGGATAGCGGAAGATAACGGCGGGCGTTGGCGATCACCCTGAATCGCGCTTGCGGCATATGCCGCAGCCACTCGCGGTGGCTTTCAATCCATTGCCTGCGGTCGCGGTGAGTCGGTTCCGGCGTTTGCGCCGAAGTCTCTGGCGGATTGTCGCCCACAAGGATACTGGTTGGCGCGTTATTGAGAAAGGGGATGGATTGCCCCCTTTTCGTTGCGCCCTGAATGTCATGGCTTTCTGTTTTGTCTGCGGCTTTTGCGTCGTCGTAACCGTCCACGAACACCTGTCCGACGACTTCATTGGGATACTTATGCGCGAAGTAACGGATATGGGCGGCGCCGGCGCAATGACCGACCAGGATGTAGGGAGGTTTGATATCGGCGACCTGCAGCAGTTTACGCAGGTCGGCGACCATGTTTTCGGCGCTTTTGGGGGAGAGGCTGGGGTCGTTGTCCTGCAGGTCGGCGCGGTCGTAGGAAAGTGTGCGGGTGAAAAGACTGATCAGGGGCTGCACGCGCTCCCAATCATCGATGCCTCCGCCCAGGTCAGATTCGAAAATAACTGTGGCGTTGCCCGAACCCTCCGCCAGATAACGCAGGCTGACGTCACCAATATCCGCATAGTCATAGGATCGTTCCATCTAAGTTCCCTTTATCCTATCGAGTAGTCTTTTTTCATTTTTTTGACGTGACGCACTATCCTGACTACGCGTCATCCAGGCCGTTGAGGGCGACGGCGCCGGTGATCTCCAGCGTACGCCTAGGCATAACGGCCATAACGATCCGACTTGTCCTGGTCGGTCGCGAAAAGCAAATATAATCAACGGGATGCACTAAAACAAGAGCGCCTGCGCAAGCGTTGACTTTACTGTGCCGAAGGGCGCTTCTGCACGATTTTCAGCGGGCGGATTATCCAAGTGTTAAGCCTTTTCTCTCCCTCGCTAGGCGCATTGCTCTACACCCTTTAACCGAGTGTTTTCCCTAAAGACAATCGCTATGGTAGCTCCGTGGATCAACGCCACGTAGAAACTATCTCATAGCCAGTCGTGTTCCTGGTGGCGAAGGCGGTGAGATAGTTTTTTCATCTCTCTCTTTTTCATCCCGCGTAGGGGGCGAACACAGTGAAGTGCTCTAGAATTCTAAAAAGACGTGCGCTTGTAAAGAAAACATCCGCTCACATTCCGGCGTTTTTGGCGTCGGTATTCGCCGCCGGCCTGTCCCTCACCGCCTATTCCATTGCGCCTTCGGATTCAGCGCGTAGTTCCGCTTTTGTATCCAGTTCCAGCGCCGGTGTGGTGGGAACGGCTTGGAGTCAGTCTGATCCTTTTGCCGGCTCCGGTGATTTTGTTGGTTTTCAGCAGTTGTCCGATTGGCGCGGCGCTTTATCTGCGCTGGCCGATAAATCCTGTATTTCCAGTCTGTGGTATGGTCCCGTGCGCGCCAGCGATGCGGACTGTGCGACGGAGCTGAACTGGCTGGGTCGTAACGCCGGTTCCGACAGCAGTAATAACTCCCCGCATATATTTGATTGGGAAAACTTGTAAGTCAGGGTATTCACCGCCAACCCTTTTAATCGTGTTTGTACGACAGAAATAATAACTACAACCTCAACCAAGACGCCCCGCGGAGCGGATAACTCCCCGGGGCGTCGCTTTTTGGCTCAGAAGGGCGTGAAGCGGTAGTAGTCCACTTTCATCTCCGCATTGGCGGCCGGATAGTCCGCCGGACCATAGTCAAACCAGTGCCAGGGCGAATGCCACAGATTCAGCATAAAAATGGCCGGGCGCTGTGGAACCATCGCCGCGTCGCGCATATCCCACAATGTCACCTCTTTGCCGTCCAGCTTGATGTACCAGCGGATGCGATCGGCATGCCAGTCGAAACCGACAGTGTAATAGGTGTCGGCGTGGGGAAAGTCCGCCAGTCCGATATTGGGCAGAGCGCCTGCGGGAACCGTTTCATACGTGCCCTCCATGCCTGCCGGCGTTTCGCGATATGCGCCAGTGGCCATGTCGATGGCGCGGCTCTTCTTGCGGAACTGGTTTTCACTATCGCCGCCGTAGTCGGTCCAGGTGGTCAGCCACAGTATGTTAGGCTCGCCGCACAACAGCTCGATGTCGATTTCCGTATTGTCCGCCAGTCCATTGCCGTTCTTATCCGTGCCGTCATTATCGTAGATGAAAATGCCGTTGACGGCCTCTTCGCCGGGGCTGCAGGAGGCGAATTTCACTCGGGTCTCGTAGCGGCCGTAATGGGTTTTCTGGTTGTAGCCCACTTCGGATGCGTAGTACGGCGATGCATTGTCGCCGCTGTTCAGATCAGGATTGCCTGGGAACAGCAATGACAGCGCGGCGTTATCCCCCGCCGCAGCGTCGGCGGCGCCGAAGTCCACGGCTCCGTTGGGCTGCCGGCGTGAATACCATTGGCCCTGATTGGCGGTGAATTCATCGTTGATCTGCGGAACGCCCGGATCGGGGTCGCCATTGTCGTCGCCGTCGCCATCACCGTTATCGTCACGGGATACCAGACTGATATCCGCGATGTCGTATTCCACACCGCTTTGCAGATGATCCGCCACCAGCGCATGGACTTTGCTGAGATCGGCGAGCTGGAAATCCTTTAGAGGAATCAACACTTCTTGAGCGCCGGGCTCCACCGTTACGGTAACGGCCTGTGAAGCTCCCTGACGGGTGGAGCAGCTATCGTCGCGGGTATGCAGGCTGAGTGAGAGATCGGCGCGCTGAGAGGCGCTCAGGGAGAGCTTGAGGTGTGTATAGGGCGAAGCGTCGAAGCAGGTGTCCGTGGCGAGCACGCTGTACCAGTAGCCGCCGCCTCCGGATATTAACCTGAGTGCGCCGTTGCTGACCTGATCGCTTTGCAGGCTGCCGTCGTCGTCGGTCCAGCCGCCGAGCAGATTCTGGTGCAGGCCTTCGTAGCGGGACGCGTCGCCGAAGGCGTCGATGATCAGGTCATCCACTGGAGCCTCAGGCTCCGCCAGGGTCAACGTCGCTGAATCCTGCTGACCTGGATAGCGGCTATTGCCGTTGAAGTAATCCCCGGCCTGAATGCTGCCCGCTCTGGCGCGAACGAAATAAGCGCCTGGTTCATCAGTCTGAAAGTCGCCGTCGCAACGGAACTGGGCGCGGGAGGCGAGTTCCGGCGTACGGCATTGAAAGCTATGTGCCGGGCTTTCCTGTCCCTGTTTCATGACGTCCACATACAGGGTGAAGATTCCAGTATCGCGTAAGTTGCGCAGCTCTGCGTAGGGATGCAGATTCACGCCGGTTTGCGCCTGTTCCGCATCGAATCCTGCGGCGGCGACGCCGGCGTTGTAAGCCGCGGCGAACGTGGTGGGCGCAAGCAGGGCGCTCGCGCCCAGGGCCAGCGCCCCGATAGTCAGTGTGCGTGTCTTCAAGGCCATCCTCCTGAGTTGCTTTGCGGCGGAGCCAGTGCGCGTGAATGAGCGACCGATCCGGCGTCTTTCCGATAAGTTTTTGAAAGCGCTTTCATTGTAGCCGCGTCTGTCCAGGAGTGGGATTGGCGGATTGAGTTAGGCCATGTGGAATAAGGCGTAGAGTTAGAAGACAGTTAAAAATCAGGCGGGGAGGCGGGGAATAGAAACAAGGCGCTTCAGTGCGCCTTGTGATTATCGATGGCTATTTCAGACGCCGAGCGTCGCGCCACCGTCGATGCACAGATTGTGCATGGTGATGTGACGGGCTTTGTCCGAGGCGAGGAAGGCCACCGCTTCAGCGATGTCTGCCGGGGTGGCGATGCGTTTGAGAGGAATGCCGGTGCGATAGGAGTCCAAAGAACCGTTCAATACGGCCTCCAGCGCCTGGTCGTCTGTCCAGAACTGGCGCTGCATGGCGGTGTCGGTGGAGCCGGGCGAGACAATGTTGCAGCGCACGCCGTATTCCGCCAGCTCCAGTCCCAGACACTTGGTGAAATGGGTCGACGCCGCTTTGGACGCCGCGTAGGCCGCCATTTTGGTGCGGGGTATGGCGGCGGCGTTGGAGCCGACCGTGACGATGGCTCCGCGCCGACGCTCTTTCATCAGGCGGCCGACAGTCCGGCTCAGGAAAAATACGCCATGGGTGTTGACGGCGAAGGTGTCCAGCCAGTCGTCGGACGTCAGTTCCGTGGCGGACGCCAGGCGCAGAATACCGGCCACATTGACCAACACTTCCACTTCGCCCAGGCCGGCTTCGATATCGCCGACCACCGCTTCGATAGCCGCTGCGTCGCTGATGTCCACGACAAAAGGACGCACCTGAAAACCCCGTGCGGTGAGCGCGGAAGTGGTGTCGCGCAGGGCTTTTTCCTGCACGTCGAGAGCGGCGACTTTGGCGCCGCGTTCAGCCAGTGTCGCCACGACGGCGGCGCCAATGCCTTGCGCGGCGCCGGTGACGATGGCGACTTTGCCGGCGAAATCCACGCTGGCGCTCTGTGTAGTGGAATCAGACATAAGATTGCTCCTTGCTGTTGGAGGGAGACAGAGAAGAAAGCGCGCCGCCCACCGCCGGAGTAACCACCGGATTGCCGTCAGGGTCGCTCAGAATGTGCGCGTCGACGTTATAAAGTTCGCGCACCATATCCCGGGTCAGAATTTCGCGGGGCGGACCGCTCGCCACCACCCGGCCTTCGCGCATGGCGGTGAGGGTGTCGGCGTAACGAGCGGCGGCGATGAGGTCATGTAGCACCATCATGATGGTGATGCCTTTGGCGGAAAGGTCGCGCACCAGATTCAGCACTTCAACCTGATGCCCCAGATCGAGCATGCTGATGGGCTCGTCCAGCAGTAAAAGGTTGGTTTCCTGAGCCAGCGCCATGGCCAGCCAGCAACGTTGGCGCTGACCGCCGGAAAGGTGATCCAGAGGCGCGTCCATGAGATCAGCGGTGTCGGTGGCGAGCAGGGCGCGGCGCACGGCGTCTTCGTCGGCGCTGGTCCACTGGCGGAACAAGCCCTGATGGGGATGGCGACCATGTCGCACCAGATCCGCGACGCGGATGCCTTCCGGCGCGGTGGGCGTTTGCGGCAACAGGGCCAATCGGGTCGCCGCCTGTTTTCTGCTGAGCGACCAAACGTCTTCGCCTTCCAGCAGAATGCGGCCGGAATCCGGTCGGTGCAGACGCGCCACGGCGCGTAGCAGGGTGGATTTGCCGCACCCGTTGGGGCCGACGATGATCATTAATTCTCCCGGCCGGGCTTGCAGGCTGACCTCTTTCACCGTTGGCGCCGCGTCGGTTTTACCGCCGCGCCCGTTCGCGTAACTGAGGGAAACGTTCTGAATAGCGAGTCTTGGCTCGGACATCAATCAATTACCTTGCCTGGATTGGGGTTGAAACAGGATGACAGCCAGCAGGAACGGCCCGCCCATCATGGTGGCGATGACGCCCATGGGCGTCTCCACGTCGCTGTAAATGCGCCCAATGGTGTCCGCCACGATCACGAACAGGGCCCCCAGCAAGGTGGAGCGCAACACTGGCGTTTGATCCGGGCGCGCCAGAAAGCTGGCGGTCACCGGCGCCATCAGCGCTATGAAGTTGATAGGGCCGGATACAGTCACTGACAGTGCGGTCAGCACCGCCACGGTCAATACGACGGCGATCTTCAGACGCTCGGGATTCAAACCCAGGGAAGCCGCGGTGTCTTCGCCGAACTGCAATAAGGTCAGTTGTCGCGCCAGCACTACCGCAACCGGCAGCAACAGGCAGAGACCGAAAAACGCGGGAGCGGCGATGGCGTAATCTCTGCCCAGCAGCGTGCCGATGCTCCAGGTGTACATGGCGCTGGCTTCATGCAGAGGCAGGTAGGTCACCAGCACTTCCGTCATGGCGCGCAGCAGGTAGGTCAGTCCCAGACCAATCACCAGAATACGGTAACCGTTGGAGCCGAAGCGGCCGCTGAAGGCCAACACGCCCAACAGCGTGGCGGAGGCGCCGATAATCGCCGCCCACCAAGTGTCCAATACGCTTCCCGCTCCCGCCAACATAGCGATTACCACCGCCAACGTGGCGCCCTGATGTACGCCGAGGATGTCAGGGGTCGCCAGACGGTTGCGTGCTAGCCCTTGCAACAGACAGCCAGCGGCGCCCAGACAAGCGCCTACCACCAGCCCGGCGGCGATGCGGGGCAGACGGATCTGCATGGTCAGCAGCTGGTGGGCGGGACTGCCTTCTCCCAATATGGCCTGCCACACTTGGGACAGGGACAGGTGCGTGGAGCCTAGCATCAGGGACGCGCAAACCGCCAACAGTATCACCAGCAGGATAAGCAGAGCGCTTATCAAGTCATGCAGGTTGAAGGTCATGGAAAGGGAGCCGATTCGGACCACCCGGCTACCGGCCGGGAGGAAGGATGCGGCGTCAGGAAGCCCGAGAGATGGGGCGGCCTGCTCGACAGAGGGCGACATACGGCTCATCGCGGATACCTCCAGACCTAACTGAACATGCGATTGGAATGGACGATGCGAATAATGATCGGGACGCCGATAAAGGCGACCACGGCGCTGACCGGGGCTTCGAAAGGACGATTGATCACCCGCGCCAGTATGTCCGTGGACAGCAGCAGAAACGCGCCGGCGACGGCGGAATACAGCAACTGGTTGCGCAGATGGTGTCCGGCCAGCGCCCGGGCGATATAGGCGGCGATCAGTCCCAGCAGAACGATGGGGCCGGCCAGGGCCACCGCTGCGGCGCTCAGCAGTGTGATGCTGAGGGACAACAGTGCGCGAATCAGATTCGGGTTGTGCCCCAGCGCTTTGGCGGAGTCATCCCCCAACGTCAGTGCGGAAAGCGGCCGCGTGAGCGCCGCCGCCAGGGCCAGCGCCGCCAGTACCGCTGGAGCGATCTGGCCGACCGCCTCCATGGTGATGCCGGACAAGGAGCCCAGAATCCAGTAACGGTATTGATCAAAGGCGGCGATGTGGTCATGCAACAGCAGGGAAGTAAATCCCTGGAACGCGGCGTTGATGGCCACGCCCGCCAGCACCAGACGCAATGGCGTCATGCTGGCCGCGCCCACTTGAGCCGCCAGCATGACGGCGCCATTGCCGACCAAGGCGCCGGAAATGGCCCAGATCAGCATGGAATAGGAACTGCTGGCGTGAAAGAAACTGATGCCGATCACCACGCCCAGCGCGGCACCGGCGTTGATGCCCAGCAGGCCGGGTTCGGCCAGAGGATTGCGGGTGACGTTCTGCAGCAGACTGCCGGCGACGCCCAGCGCCACGCCGATAATGACGCCGGCGAGGGTGCGGGGCAGACGCAATTCCGTCATCACCATGTTGACGTAGGCGTCGGCGTTGTCCGCTGGAGACAGCAGATAGGAGAGACTGTGGGCGGCGTCCAGTTGCCCGGACCCCACCAACATGGAAGTTAATACGACGCCGAACAGCGCCAGCATCAACATGGCGACGGACGCCCAGTTACGACGGCTGACAGCCGGGCGATGCGCCTGCGACATCAATGCTCCTTTAACCTCGACTACCCTTGTTTGCCCAGCATGGCCTGTTCAATGTCGTCCAGCGCCGCCATGGCGGCCAGAGGCCCGCCGACGCTGGTCCACAAGGAGCCGTCGATCAACACCAGATGTCCTTTGTTGACGCCGGACAGCTGTTTGAAGGCGGCGTTGTCGCGAATCTCCGCAAAGGTATCCGCCGCGTCGCCCACCGGGCTGAGGGTGCCGACGAAGATCCAGTCGCCGTCGATTTCATGCAGGGCTTCCAGGCTCAAGGGCGCGGAGTGAATGCCGCTTTCCTGTTGCGCGGAAGGCCGGGACAGGCCGACATCCGCAATGACCTGGCTGATGAATACGTCACGCAGCATATAAGTGGGGCCTTTGGGGCTCCAGCGCACTACGCTGACGGACACTTTTTCCGGGTTTCCCAGGTTTTCGCGGATTTTCGCCGCTTTTTCATCGTATTTGGCCAGGAAATTCTCTGCTTCGCTCTCTTTGCTCAGTGCGACGGCGATGCGTTTGAACATATCGCGCCAGTTTTCCGAAGACGCGGAGGTGATCACGGTGGGAGCAATCTGCTGGAGCTGGGAAATCAGCTTCTCGTCCTGAATGGTGCCGGTCAGAATCAGATCCGGCTGCGCGGCGATCACTTTGTCGATGCTGGGCTGCGCCAAGCGTCCAATGGACTCGATGTCGAGGCTGAGATCCTTCAAGTAGTTGGGCGGCGTCTGCTGGCCGCGGCCGTCAGTCACTCCCACCGGCTTCATGCCCAACGCCAGCATGGCGTCCATATCAAACTCGCCCAGGGCCAGTACGCGCTTGGGCTCCACCGGCACGCTGACGCGGCGGCCGGCGGCGTCGGTAATATCTTTGGTGGCGGTAGCGGCTGCGGAGATGGGTTGTTCCGCGGGCGCTGCGGACGCCGTTTGCGCCGTCTCGGGCGTTGCATCCGGTTTCTGCATAGCCAGCGCAGTGAAGCCCAGGGCCAGTGCGGCGCTGATAGCCAGTAGTGCGAATTTCTTGGTCGGGGAGGAGTTGTTATCTGCCATAGTCACCTGCTTCCAGCATGCTGTCGCAATCAGGGTGGATTCCTTCGGCAAGAATAAGGACGGTCTACGCAACTGTGGCGCGGCCTGGGAAACGAAAGGGGGTTTATCATCTCCGGCGAAAATTTAACCGGACTCTTGCCGTTATCGGAGCACACTCTACGATAGAATGAAATGCTTGTAAAATGATAATCATTATCGTTTGTGTTCAAATAATCAACACCTTTCTTATTTGCACGCCTATACGCATGATGCAGGCGGATCAAATTGAAAGCGCGATAGCGGGAGACAGGTGGTGGGGGCGAGGTGTTAGGGGG
>NZ_JAHMIN010000041.1 GCF_018986435.1 Hahella sp. HN01
GACAGAGAGCTTCTAAACGCCCTCATGATCAAGTGCGCGGTCGAGGCTGAAGCCATCCTCTACAGACTGGACGACCTACGAGATAAGAACAGCGACTTGGTATTTGATCTGGAATGCAGCCATGACGATCTGGTCGACGCCAACTCAGCCATTCAGGAACGAGACCGCAAGATTGCCGAACTACAAAACATCATTACCCAACTTCAGAAGGACTTAGAGCAATGAAATACATGGACTACATGGAAAGACAAGAGATCAAAGAGCGCATTCTGGAGAGCACTGCTAAGTCTATCGCCGAGGATCTACTGGAAGGCAGGCGCGTCCATGTGAACGGCCAGAAGTGGGGCTTTCAAGATGTGCTAGACGAAGTAAAGCAAGGCGACGATATCGACTCCGTGTTGTCCCTGATCTACCAGACCCGCGACGACAAACAAGGCCGCCGCGCCGCGGTTAACTCCTGTAAGCAGATGATCGACAGCGCTGCCTACAGTATCGGGAAATACCTCGCTGATGCGGCATACAAACAAGAGCAGGAAGACATAGCGATTGATCGCTACGAGGAGCACCAAACGTATGCCCACCACTAACCAGCAACTATGGGAGGCGGTCGATAAGACCGCTCCCGAATACACCGAAGCCTACACCCTGCCCTCTGGCTTTGTTGGGACCAGCGTGAATGCCTCTTACCTGATCAAGCGAGCCACTGAACAATTCGGCCCGCTTGGGACTGGCTGGGGTTATGAAATATTAGAGGAGCGCATCGATGAAGGCGCGCCGCTTAACCTGGACGCAGACGGTCAGCCGATGATTATGGGGAAGACGCACACCATCAAGCTCCGCTTCTGGTATGCATACGAAAACGAGATCGCCGAGTTTATCCACTACGGACACACACCCTACGTCTACAAGGACGCCTTCGGCATTCAGTACGACGCAGACGCGCCCAAAAAGACGCTGACGGACGCCATCAAAAAGTGCCTGTACATGCTTGGCTTTGCCGGTGACGTTACAACGGGAATGCACAAACGCCTGCCGCCTGACCCTGGCCCCAACCACAGCGCAGAGCGGAAACGCCAAGAAGCCGCCGACAAAGCATGGCTGGACGATCAAGCGAGACTGATAGAGGAAGCGGAAACACTCAGCGACCTGGAAGCGCTTTATAAGGGTGCCGCTATTCGCCTGAAATCCAGATGGGACGACGCCGGATTACGCCGCCTGACCATCCTGTACGCCGCCAAGAAAAACACCCTGGAGCACGCGGAGCCAGCATAAGTGCCGAAGTTATACGAGATCACCGGCAAGCTTGCCGAACTACACAACATTGACGCCGAAGACGACAAAACCCTGCAGCAAGCCATCGCCGACACACTGGAAGCCGTAGAGGGAGAGTTTAAGGACAAGGCCGCGCAGATCGCCCGGCTACTTCAAAACCTTGAGGCCGATCGCTCCGCCATCAAGTCCGAAGTGGACCGACTAAACAAGCGCGAGAAAAGCATAGAGCGCAAAGAAGAATCCATAAGCGAATACCTGCGGAACCATATGGAGCTGACACGCATTAAAACCGTCAGCACCCCGCTACACACAATCTCATGCGTAGCAGGTCGAGAGGTGGCTCATATCGAAGACGAAGCCGCCCTCCCACAGGATTACGTCGCCGTAGACGTGACGATAAAACCCAACAAGCAGGCCATCACCCAGGACCTGAAAGCCGGTAAAGAAGTACCCGGAGCCCGCCTGGAGCTTGGCAAGAGTTACATCCGCATTAAGTAAGGAGACACATGTTTATCAAACTCTGCGCCCTCGGGCGTGACGCCGAACTGAGATACACCCCAAGCGGACAGGCAGTGGCTACGCTCGCCCTCGCCTACAGCATCGGACACGGCGACAACAGACGAACCCAGTGGATCGACGGCGCGCTCTGGGGGGACCGTGCGATCTCGCTGGAGCCACACCTGACCAAAGGCACAAAGCTGGTCGTGACAGCAGATGATTTGGAACTGGAGCAGTTCACCAAAGGCGACGGCACACCCAGCGCGAAGATTCGCTGCCGGATAGTAAAGGTCGACTTTGCAAGCCCGAAACAGACCCAGCCTGCACCACAATCATACAGGCCGGCGCCAATGGCGGCTCCACAACCTAAACAAATGCAGCCGCTAAACGCAGGCGAAGCATTTGACGATTTTGACGATATCCCATTTTAACCAGCCAGTTAATCAAGGATGTTAAATGAGCACACTATTTTTAAACAAAGACGAAATAAAACAGTTAACCGGCGCGCACAAGCCATCAATTCAAGCAAAACGCTTGCAAGCCATGGACATCCCCTACATCGAAAACAAAATCAGGGAAGTACTCGTAAGCCGCACTTACGTCGAGTCCAGGCTGGGCAATAAAACCAAAGAAGAGCCGCAAGTTAAAAGGCCGAATTTTGAGGCAATAATGTGAGCAGGAATTACAAAAAGAAAGACAGGGATATGCCCATGTATTGCCACTGGAAAAATGGCGCTTGGCGTTTCAAAACACCGAATCACTTGCTGGATTTTGTTCCAGGTCGCAAGACCTGGATCAAGCTCGGCATAGAGAAGCAGGAAGCCCGCTTAGCCTATAACAAGCTGTGGGCAAACTTGAGCAATGAATCGGGAATGAGCCAACTACTCAACCGCTATGCCGCCGAAATAATCCCTCAGAAAGCGGAGAGAACCCAAAGAGATCAACTTTATCAGATAGAAAGAATAAGAAAGGTATTTGGTGACTGCCACCCAACAAGCCTAATGACAGTAGATATTCAAAAGTATGTTGATATCAGATCAGGCAGCTCTCCAACTCAAGCAAGACAGGAAGCAAGCCTGCTATCAAGCATATTCAAATACGCCAAGCGTTGGGGAATCATTCAACACAACCCAGCAGATGGGATCATGCTGCCCAAGCTCAAACCAAGGGATAGGTATATCTCTGATCAGGAGCTTGACGCATTTTTAAAAACCGCCCCGCCCTTTATATGCGCCTATGTCGCAGTGAAGCTAGCGACAGGGCTCAGGCAGGGAGACATGCTAAATATGCGCCTGGATGATCTTACTGAAGAGGGAATATTGGTCACAACCAGAAAGACGGGAACAAAAGGAATTGTTGAATGGACGCCAGAGCTGCGCAAAGCCATCGACAACTTGATTGAAAGCAACCCGGCAAAGTCTGACACCTATGTAATTTGCAACCTTAAGGGGCAGAAGCTATCCAGCAATACATTCCAGCATCAATGGGGAGACGCAATGAAAGCAGCTCTAATTGCTGGTGAAAATGATCCTGATGGACTCAAATTGAAGTTTACAGAACATGACTTGAGAGCCAAGCACGCGACAGACATTGAGACTCTGGGGGGCAATGCAACAAACAACCTGCTGCATGAAAATCGAGCGACAACCAAGAGCTATTTACGGAACCGAAAAGCGATCAAAATTACGCCACTAACCCACCATTTAAAAGGGAAATAAGAGGGTTTTTGTGTATATTTTAGCTTTTTTCACCCTATATAAATCAATGGGTTAGATGCGCACCGGCTGAGATATAAATATACCCGACAAACAATAAACAACTGATTTATATAATTTTTTTAAGAAAACAACAACGGTCTGCTCCTCCGCCGCCTGAGAAATCTGATGACTCATATCCACAATGCTGGCGATAGCCGCCACAATGTGATCCAGAGCCGCCGCGACATCCTGGGACTGCGCCACAGTCGCGTCCGTCACTGAGCGGCTGCTTTGCATTGAGTTCACCGCCTCCTTAACGCCAGCCTGCAACTGCGAGACCATCGCCTCAATTTCCTCGGTGGACTTCTGCGTACGTTGCGACAACGTGCGCACCTCGTCCGCCACCACCGCGAAACCGCGCCCCTGCTCGCCGGCCCGCGCCGCTTCAATGGCCGCATTCAGAGCCAGCAGATTGGTTTGCTCCGCAATCGCCTTAATCTCCACCAGCATCTGGGAAATATTCTGCGAATCCCGCGCCACGCGATTAATGGTCTCTACCGACGCCGCGATTTCCCCCGATAAACGACTGATAGTCTGCAATGTCGCGTCCACCACCTGCTTGCCTTTGGTCGCTTCGGTGTCCGCCTGATGCGCCGCATCTTCAACGCTTTGCGAACTGCCCGCCACTTCCGCCACCGTATCCACCATCTGATGCATCGATTCGGATATCTGCCGGGTTTCCTGCATTTGCTTTTCCGAGGCTTCGCTGCTCGACACCGCCACCGCATTCACCCGGCGCGCCTGCTGATCCACGCTGCCCGCCGTCGCCACCAGATTGGTCATAAGAGTGTGCACTTTCTCCGTCATATGATTGAAAGCACGAGTCAGATCGCCCATTTCATCCCGGTTATCCAGCTTTAAACGCGCGGTCAGATCTCCATCGGATACTTTTCTGGCGCCAATGGAAAAACGCTCGATGGTGGATTTCACCGACACAAAAAAGCCCATGTACAAGTAAACGATGATCAGCAACAGAACGCCCAGCACCAGGAATATCCATAGCATGGCGGTCTCGCGTTCCTGTAAACGCTGATCCAGGATGGTTTCCGTCAGATTGTATATGCGGTCATTGAATTGCAGCAGCGCATCAATCTTCGCAGTCAGCGCCCTATCGAAGACAGGCCACTCAATTTCAGGCGCCACAGGCGTGACGATGTTCTGATCCAGATAATCCCGGGTCTCAATAATCACATTGCGGACGCTGTCCGCATCCGCCGCAAGCTCCTCACGGATCATCGGGCTGGCGTTGAGCGTGACCTCCAATTGATTGGTGAAGCTGTCGCCAAGGGCGGTTAAGTTATCGAAAATTTTGTTCAGGACGTCGCCTACGTCAAAGCCCACCTGCCCTTCCAGGGCGGCGTAAACGCCGCTGGCGCGAGCGCGCCCCATGACATTACTCGCGCGAATGATTTGTCCGTCTGACAACTTCATCAGAAACTGCACTTCACGAGACAGGTCCTGCGCCACGCCGGAAACCTGCGTTGCGCTGCTGAGAAAGCTCTCGACTTTGCTGACAAAAGCACTGAAGTAGGTTATCTGCGGATCAAGCGACATCTGGTTTTCATCCCCCTGAGTCAGGCTGCGCCAGGAGGCGGTGAGATCTTCCAGTTGCTTGCGCAAATCATGATTGACGTCGAAGTTTAGCTCTGCGGCGTCCAACTTGGCCAAAACGCCATCAATGGAGGAACGAATTTCCATAGTGCGCTGCTCCAGCTCAGGCGCCTGTCGCAGCTTCGCCACGCTGCGATAGTCCCTGTACTGTTGCGCCAACTTCAACAGCTCAGCAGACTGCTCAATGACCGCCATGCCTTCGACTTCATTTTCGATTTGTCTGACGTCATCGTAGAGCTGACTGACCAGGCTATAACCCAACGCGATTATCGGAAGTAAAAACAGAACGCTGATCAGCAAAAATTTGTAGACCAGTTTCAACTGGTTCATGAGCCTGATAGCAGGCCAGAGAATCTGCCTCACTCGATCACCTCTCCGCCTTCTTCTGCAAGGAAGGACTTATTATTGAACGCATTTCGACGCCCACTGCGCGCCGCTTAGTTATATCCGTATTTTTATCGTTGCTTCCTTTCTGCAAAGTTTAGCTTAAATATTGGGAGGAACTTGCAGGATCCCGGCTAGTCCTGCATTCTTTCGCAAGTTTTTTGTAATCTAACGCATCTTTAGAAAGGTTATATGGGCCAACATGAAGTTACTGCGCGCCTTGGCGAGCTGACCAATACGTTTATCGAGCGCCACCACTCTTCGTCGCGACAACGTCCCTGCATTCCACTCAATGAGGAGACTCGCTACATGCTGGACTCTCCCTGCGTGGAGCAAGTCGATGAAGAAGCCGGCGTATTCTACTGGACGCCCAAGCCGCACATGGACTTCACCCTTTTCGATGGGTTGGAGCAAGGCCTGGAAGTCGCCATTCACCCCTCCATCACGGCGTTTTACGGCAGCTATTGGAGCGATGGCCTTTGGTGCTCAAGTCCGTTTGGAGAAGTCAGTCTGATTCAACTGTGGAATGAAGAAGACATGGAAACTCTGCGAGAAAATCTATTAGGCCACGCCTTTCAAAAAAGCAAACGCCGTCAGGGATTAACCCTTTTCATCGGGCTGACGGCTGACGATCGCATCGTCACGGTGGACAATCATTCTGGAGAGGTCTATCTGGAAGAAGCCGGCCGGCCGCCGCAACGCACGCTAGCCGCGAGCCTCGGCGAATTGCTCAGAGAACTGGAGCCGACGCTTACGCCCTACACGGCGTAAGCCATTCACCTCGGCGGAACATCTAACCCATATGTCCGGCCACTGTCAGCAACGCGATGAGAATAAACCAGATAATCATGGCGCGATTGAGCAAATCTCTAATTGCGCACATTTGCTTCACTTCCAGATCGACGTCCTGAGTTCCGCCTGCGCTGGGCGCCGCCAGCGGATAGATCTCCACCGCGCCGCCCGCCGCCTTGCGCAAGACGGTAAATGCATCGGAATGGGGATCGATCATATCGTTGGCGGACTGTTTAATCGCTCCGCCAAAGTTGCCCGCCAGCGCAAAACTCAGCGCCAACAACCGGGAAGGTATCCATTCTAAAGCCTTGTACACGGTCGTCATCTGCTGCGGCACATAAACGGAGGGATCACGTCCGGCGACATGAGCCAGCCTTGCGAGCAGCGCCCCAACAGGTCCAATCGCCATATACCAGAAAATCACCATGAAATAGCGCACAAAGGTTTGATAGAGATACTGCGAGCAGGCGGCGTAATGGAGCTGCGCGGGACTCATATTCTGGGCCTCGTCAATGTGAATCTCCGCCTCTTCCAGAGTTCGAAAAGCCGACTGAAAACGCCCCTCTCGCCATTGCTGCAGGTAGATATCCACCGACTGTTTGAGAAAGCCGCATCCCAGACAAAGAAACAGCATGACAATGTGTACGAACAAAGTCAGAAAGCCGAAGAAGACGTCATCGGTCAGGCGCAGAACGATAAACAACGCCAGCGCCGGCGCCGCCAGTGCGATCAGCAGATAGAAAGGCGCACTGTTGCGGATCACCGGCAGGCGCAATTCGAAAAAGGTCAGGAAACTTTTCGCCCACTGGTCGTGCCGCCGGCTCAGAGTCAGGTTCAGCCTCTTCTGCATGATGTACGTCAGCAGCAAAACCAGAAATTTCATTTGATTATCCTTCTTCGTTCGACATCAGTTTTCTAAGTTTAGGCCAATCAAACGCAGGTCCGGGATCGGTTTTACGGTCCGGCGCGATATCGCTGTGGCCAACCACCCTATCCTCCGTTATCAGGGGAAAGGCCTTGCGTATGCTCTTCGCAATGCGGGCTAGTCGCCGATATTGGATCGCCTCATAGGGAATATCGTCCGCGCCTTCCAGCTCAACGCCAATGGAGTAGTCGTTACAGTTATCTCGCCCAAGCCAGGACGAGCGCCCCGCATGCCAGGCCCGGTCATGCAGAGACACAAACTGGATAACCTCGCCGTCCCGACGGATGAACAAGTGCGAGGAAACCTGCAAATGGCCAATCTCTCTGAAATAAGGATGAGCCTCACAATCCAGACGATTCAGGAAGAAATCACAGACATACTCGCCACGAAACTGAGCGGGCGGCAAACTGATATTGTGAACCACCAACAGGCTGATCTCCGCATCTGTCGGTCGTTGATTGAAATTAGGCGAAGGCATTCGCTTCACCAGACTCAACCATCCCTGAGCGTCTATTGTAAATTCAGAATTTTCCACAGGATTTGGCCCAGCTTAGGAAGCGCAGCGAAATCAGAACTTTAGATAGAGTTTAGGCGTGGATCAAGCCTGTCGAAAGAATTAGGCTGGGGAGAGTGAGTATGAGAGGGAATACAATGAGGGTAAATTGTCACTTTTATGCCGACACCGATCCCTTTTATGGGACCGGTGGGCGAATCAGGATTTCTTGGGGGTTTCCTTGCGCAGGGTGCCGATAACGGATTCCAGCGCACGGTCAAACAGCAGGCCGTCATCCAGCAGCGACATGCCTCCGCTCTTCAGGGCGATCGCCAAACCCATGCGGCTCTTCTCCGCCACTTTGACGCCCATGCGGTTTACGAAGATGTACTTGCCAGTTGTCTGAATAATCGCCACCAGCTTGCAGCGATACTTCTTGTCATCGCCTTCATTGATCTCAACCCAGGTGCCGATATTCAGGCGATCAACCAGCTTCAGACTGTCTTCATCCGCCTCAACTTCCACCGCCGGCTCTTCATTGTCCTCTTCAATCAGGACAATACGGGCGGGCGCTTGCGCCACTGGCTCAACCTGCTCAACGTCAGCAACTTCCGCTACCTGTTCAGGCGCCGCCTCTGGCTTCAGCTCCTGCTCTTTGCGCAACGCCACTGGCGGCTCTGGCGTTTTCAACACTCGCATGGCCGCCTGGATGTAGGCGTCTTCGTTCTTAACGGCGGGCGCGGACGCCACTTCCAGCGTCTCAACCTCTACCATGTCTTCGTCATCCAGCGTCATCTCTTTAGCCAGACGCTGCTGCGTGGTTTCCGACAATACCTTCTGCAACAGGCGCAGGGTCTTATCCAGCTCAAATGGCTTGTAAGCGGTTTGCTGCAGACCTGCGCGCAGCTCTTCCATCAATTTATCCACCGCCGCGACTTCCGGCGCTTCCGCGCTGGTGTCATCAGGATCGCATCCCTGAATCAATCTGGCCGCCACAGACTGAGCCTGCAGCCAATCGGGATGCTCTCTGCCGCTTTTCAGCTGCAGCAACACCATATAATTGCTCCAGCCTTCCTTTAATACTTCCATGACCAGAGCAGGAATATTCTTGCCAGCCAGCATATCGTTCAGGACATCCTGCACCACTTTCTTGGCGGCGTCGGATTTGGCGCGCCCGACTTCCGCGTCGCGCGTGCGCTGCTCCAACAGGTGGCGACGCTTTTTATCGCTCTCACGGAAACGAATGAAGTCTTCCAGCACTTCGTCAAAGATGGTGATGTCGTTGTCGAACTCCGTCACCAGACGCTGCACTACTTCCTCCAGCTTGGCGAGGAATGGGTCAGATTCACCTGGCGCTTTTTCCGTCCAGCCAATAGAGGCGGTGGCCATTTCATTCAGCAATCTACGCGCTGAGTGACCGCCCTGATTAAAGAAGGTGCGATCCAGCAACGCTACTTTCAGAATGGGAATCTGCAAGCGAGCAATCACTGCGCGAATCGCCGCAGGTATTTGACGGTCATCCAAAATAAATTCGAACAACATGGTGACCAGGTTCATCACATCCTGGTCCAAACGCCCCACGGAAGCGCGGGGCTGTCCTTCCTTACCAAGGACGGCGCGCTCCATCAGGCCCATGAAGTTGATCAGACCGTTTTCAGACAACGCGGCTGTCGGCGCCTTGTTGGTTGTTTGCAGGCGAGACAGTAAATTTAATAACGCAGTTTGCTGCACAACAGGTAAATTTACCGCCGCCCCCGCTGCGCTCGCCATCTGAGCGTCAGAAAATTGACGCATGTATTGCAGCGGATCAATTTGCGGGTCCCACCCGCCTTCATTGTATTCACCGACGGCGCCCGTGTTCTGATCAATCACAGAACCGCTGGCGTGGGGCAAATTAACCCCTGTGCGGCGCACGCTGCGACTGGCGCTGAGATCAGGCATTACGCCCTGCTCCGCCAGAAACTTGTTGGCGGCTTCCAGCACGGCTTTATTCTGCGTCAGCACGTGTTTTTCAAATAGTTTGAAGAACACCAGCTTGGCGCGAATCCCCATATCCAGTTCGGCGCAGGCAGTAACGAAATTGGTGACCATGCGCTGGGGGCCAAGCGGGTTGTTTTCCTCTTCCACGCTGACGTCAAACAACAGCGAGTCCAAACGAATGGTCAGGTGCTCAAGGTCACGGCCAATTTCGCTTTTAAAGCGGTTCACCATATTGTCGATGGCGACCTGCTCTTCCAGCTTATCTTCCTGCACCAGCGTCAGATTTTGAGGATCGAAGTTGGCTTTCAGCATCCCTGGCTTATGCGCGTCAGAAAACTGAAAGTCGCGGTTGTAATACTGCATGAAAAGCGCAGCGATGCGCTCTTTTTTCAGGCGGATTTCACGCATGGCGTCAAAGAACAACGCCTGCTCAGAGTTGGTCGCGGACTTATCCGCCAAGTCAAAAAACGAGTCGTCAACTTGCTCGAATAACCTGTCCAGGAGTTTACGGTTGTGCTCGCCACAACGGTCGCGTAACTTGATTAACAGTGCCGGTAACTTCACACCCTTGACAGCCTCTTGCTGACTCCTTGAAACGTCAAGACGGACAACTTTTGAACTCGTTGACATACTTTCTCCCAACTCGCACTTCCTGACAACAGCTAACCACATGCATTGCTTGACAAAATACGTCACAAAGCGACGTAATATTGTCCACGGTGCAAGTATATACCGTCACCATACCGTCTTTTGTCACAATTTGTTGCCGGGTGACGCTGATCACACATTAACCTATACCGCTTTGAAACCCTTGAATTAATTGCCTCTTGTGAGACTCCGTTTATAGGTTATTATGACCTGCCTTGAAGAATTATCCGGTATCCAAATCAAGCCCGCAGTTATGAGTCAAAATAATCCCTCACAGGTCCGCGGAATCGGAAAAGGAATGTTCATCGCCGCCTGGATCATCGGCATTCTCCTGCTCACCCAGTTTTTCGATTTTTGGGAAAAGAAGAGGCAGAATCCCAACCAATCTCCCGTGATCATCCAGTCCGCCAACGGAGCGCAGGAATTGGTCTTACAATCCAATTATCAGGGCCACTATCTGACCACCGGACTCATCAACGGAGAAGAAGTGGACTTTCTCCTGGATACCGGCGCCACTACCGTGGCGGTGCCCGCCGAACTGGCGGAGCGTCTGCAATTGCCAAAATTGAGCCGGGGCTACGTACAGACCGCCAATGGCGCCGTCGAGGCCACTCGCACTTATTTAAAAACGCTGACTATCGGCCCGTTTGAACTGCATAACGTCGAGGCCAGCATTCTCTCTTCCATGACGGAGGGGGATGAAATCCTGCTTGGCATGAGCGCATTGCAGAGACTGTCGTTCACCCAACGTAACGGCACGCTGATTTTATCGCCGAATACACACACTACACTTTGAGCCTTTATATATGTTGGAACAACTCATTCAACCCGCCATTCAAGAAGACGTAGAGAAAGCCCTTGCGGAAGACATCGGTTCCGGCGACATCACCGCCATGCTGATTCCTGCGGAACAGCGCGCCGAAGCAAGGGTCATTACTCGCGAGGACGCTATCGTCTGCGGCGTCGAGTGGGTTAACGCAGTTTTCGCCAAAGTCGATCCAGACTGCAAAGTGGACTGGAAATTCAAGGACGGCGATCAGGCCCGCGCCAATGACGTATTATTCACCGTTAGCGGACGCGCCCGATCGCTGTTGACAGCGGAACGCACTGCGCTGAACTTCCTCCAGACTCTGTCTGGCGTAGCGACCCAGGCGCGCCAGTACGCCGATATGGTCAGCCACACCAAAGCCCAAGTGCTGGACACGCGCAAAACACTGCCAGGCCTGCGGGTCGCGCAAAAATACGCTGTCTCCTGCGGCGGCTGCCGCAATCACCGTATCGGTCTGTGGGACGCCTTCCTGATTAAGGAAAACCACATTATGGCCTGCGGCTCCATCCAGAACGCCATAGAGGAAGCTCACCGCATCGCCCCCGGCAAGCCGGTGGAAGTGGAAGTGGAAACCATGGAACAGCTGCAGGAAGCCCTGAGCGCCGGCGCCGATATCGTCATGCTGGACAACTTCAGCATCGAACAGATGGCGCATGCTGTCGTCGTTAATCAGGGGCGCGCAAAACTTGAAGCGTCCGGCGGCGTCACCTCGGAAACCCTGGCCGCGATCGCTGAAACCGGCGTGGACTTCATCTCCATTGGCGGCGTCACCAAACACTGCCGCGCCATCGATCTTTCCATGCGCCTGATCTGAAGAGACAGCGCCAGCAAGCTTCCGACTGCGCACTGCAAATCCCTTTACGTTCAGTTACATGAGGATACATATCGTTGCAGTCGTGATATCGTCGGAAGCAGTCTGATTACACTATAGTTTCATTATACGGTCGCAAATTCGCGCTCAAACTGACTCAGGGACACAAGGAACAGCGGCTCCGGTTCCTAACAAAACATGCCAGAAGACAACGGCCTGATAAGCAACGACTCCCCTTCACCGTCGGGACGCGGCGAATGGCGAACTTTGCTTATTATTGGCGTTGCCGCTGTCGTCTGCGCACTTTCCGCCAGTTTATTCACCTCCGTTGAATCTCTTCCCTGGATCTGGCCTAGCGCCGCGGTTTGCGCCATCGCCTATTTCCGTTACGGGCTACGCGCTCTGCCGGTTATCATTATCGCCACATTCACCGGTGTGCTGGCGTTGTGGCGCCAGGAAACGTCTCACCCGCTGATTACAGCACTCCCCCTTACCGTCGCCATCAGCGCCCTGCTTTGCGCGCAACCCATTTTACTGAAGCGCCTGTATCTGCTGTTGCAGACGAACGTCGCTCCGCCCCACTCAGAAACCCGCTTATGGAATCTGCTGGCCAGTCTGTTTCTGAGCGCCTTGGCCGCGGGTCTGCCTATCGCACTACTGGTGAGGGGCGCTATGCCCGGAGAAGTGTTGCTGCAAACAACGCTTTATATTTTATACAGCATCGGCATGCCCATTCTGCTGACTGTCCCGGTCTACACCCAATGGCGTCGCAGGAACGAGTTCTACACACTCGCCGTCGCCCGGGTCTGGGAAGTGCTGGTCTGGATTGCCTTGCTCCTCATGACGGGAGGCCTGCTGATCAAAAACGGCGGCATGGCTTTGTTTTTACTTCTACCGCTGTTCGCCTGGTCGAGCTTGCGCTTTGGCCGTTTCGGCGGCGTGCTCGCAATCTGCCTGTCAGGACTGGCTGCGCTGCTGGCTTATGGCTACGGCGATACCGGATATGGCTCCCTCGCCCACTTCAATCTGTTCCACAGCGAAGTGGCGGTGATGACCATATTCAGTCTTTATCTGTCTGCGCTCGCCGCCGACCGCGCCCGAGTGGAAGACGCCATTGAGCAGCTGGTGCAGCGACGCACCCGCGAGCTTGAGGCCATCAATCAGGAGTTGCAGGACGAGGTGCATATTCGCAAGCAGGCGGAACGCTCATTTCGCACCTCAACCCGTCGCTACCGCGCCATTATTGAAACAGCGGGCAGCCCTATCATTGTCATGGATAAGAACTTCCGCATCGTTCAATGGAACGGCGCCGCCAGTCGATTGTTCGGCTATCACCGGGAAGATATTTACGGCAAGAATTACATCACCTGCTTCGTGCCGAAGGCGTTTCAGGATGAAACCGCCTGGAAAATCACCAAAGTGCTGGAAACCGGCGTCCCGGTGGAAAACCTGGAGAGCGAAATGACCGCAGCGGACGGCGGCTCCCACGTCATGCTCTGGAACATTAACCGCGTAGTGGACATAGATGAAGAGCTAACCCAGGCGATCATTATCGGCCAGGACATCTCCACCATCCGCGAAACCCAGAACCAACTGCACTTTCTCGCCCACTACGATGTGCTGACAGGCGCCGCCAATCGCCGCCTGTTCGAGGATCGCTGCCGCCAGGCTTTGAAGCAGGCCTCCCGTCGACAACATGACGTTGGCCTGATCAGCCTGGATATAGACCACTTCAAACGCATCAACGACACCCTGGGCCATGACGCCGGGGATGCGCTACTGCAGGAAATCTGCCGTCGCCTGGCGTCCTGCGTGCGAGAGGAAGACACTATCGCGCGGCTTGGCGGCGATGAATTCGCCATCCTTCTGAACCGGGTAAACGGAGCGGAAGACTGCGAGCTGGTAGGCCGCAATCTCTTGGAAGCCATTACCAAACCGGTCGAACTGCCGGGGCAGCAGCTGGTGATCACCACCAGTATCGGCGTCACCGTATCGCCCCGGGATGGCGTGGAATATTCAGTGTTGCTGAAAAACGCCGACATGGCCATGTACCGGGCCAAGAAAGCCGGCCGCAACAATATTCAGATGTATCAAAAGGAGATGAACGACGAGCTGACGCACCAGATCAACACGGAACAGGAGCTGCGCGCCGCCATCTCCGGTCACCAGTTCGATATCTACTATCAACCGCAGATCGACCTGGAAAACCAGCATATCGTCGGGCTGGAAGCTTTGCTGCGCTGGCGCCATCCCAAGCGGGGCGTGCTCGCGCCCCATGAATTCATCACCGTGGCCGAGCAAACCGGATTACTGCCGGCTCTGGGCGAGTGGATCTTCTACAACGCCTGCCTGCAATGCCGGGCGATACAGGCGATGAGCCGCTCCCATGTGCAAGTGGCGATCAATATTTCCGCACGCCAGCTGCATCATCCTCAGATGGTGGATACGCTGAAACGAGTCATCGCCGAGATACGCGTCAATCCCGCCTTCCTCAACCTGGAGATTGGCGAGCAGGTGTTGGTGAGCAACCCCGCTGAGGCGGCGGAAATCCTGGGCAGACTGAAGGAGATCGGCGTTAATATCACTATCGACAGCTTCGGCTCAGGCCTCTCTTCGCTATCCAACCTGGCCCGGCTACCAGTGGATGCAGTAAAAATCGATCGCGCCCTTACACGCAATGTGCCAGGGGACGACTACGACGCCGCTATTCTTGAGACCCTGCTCAGCATCGCCAGCCGCATGCATATGCGTGTCATCGTGGAAGGCATAGAAAGAACCGAACAGGAAACCTTTTTCCGCAATCACAACGTTCGTTACGTGCAGGGACATCTGTACTCCCTTCCCATGCCTTCCGATCAATTGCCCGAATTCTTTAACGCCCTCAAACAGGGCGTACTCAACCCGGAAGGTGGCCAAATCGGCCTCCCGCTGAATTAAGACGGACCGCCAAAGCGAGTCGCTTATGCCCAAACGCTGGCCCCCATCATCACCTCCGCAAGATTGGTGGAGCGGTGCGAGCAAAGCGCCCAGTCAAACCGACGCCAACGGCGAGCCCGCCAACCCTTGCGTCCGCAACTGCTGCCTGGACGAGAACGACGTCTGTTGCGGCTGTAAACGCACACTGCAGGAAATACTGGCTTGGAGCAGCTATTCTTCAGCGCAGAAGCGAGATCTGTTGAAGCAACTTAAACAACGCCAATGACCCTGCCAACACGATGAGATGCTTTTTCACCCTGGTTCCTCCCCCCTGCGTCAAAGAACGCCTGCTCATGGATATCGAGCGCCTGCGAACGCAGCATCCAGAGTTGTCGCGCCAGTATCGCTGGCAAACAAGGGAGCAACTGCATATCACTCTGCATTTCTTTGCCGACCTTCACCCGGAGGTCGCGCAGCGCCTTGTGGCAGACCTTCGTGAAAGTCTGCTGCATTTCCCATCATTTTCTGTCGCGTTCGAGGCCATTACCCCCTTTCCCAGCGTCCAGCGCGCGGGATACCTGACTGCGCAGATTACAGCCCACGATCGCTTGCTGGCGCTGCATGAACATATTAAGTCCCGCATAGCGCAGGCAGGGGAAGCTGTCGACGAACGTGTTTTTCGCCCTCACCTCACCCTGGCCAGAGGGCGCTCCCGACGTCAGCGCCTGGATTTTCGAGCCAACCTGATCGCTCCGCTCCATTTTGACGTAAAAGCCGTTGAGCTCTACCAGAGCACACAGGGAGAAAACGGCTCCATTTATCACAGTCTGGCGACCATGGACTTAAGTACCCGCTCCGGCGGTTGTGAGTTACAATAGCGGGCTGAAACCCTAAAAGTGGCTTCGATCCACACCATTTTTACCCGGAAATAACAGCGATGTTGTACCTGCTTTCAAAACTTCTTTTCAAATTCAGCGGCTGGACTTACGACGAGAAACCAGAGCTGTGGGAAGACAAGCAAGTGGTGATCGGCTTTCCTCATACCACAAACATGGATGGGGTGCGCATTCTGGCGTTGTTTTGCATCTACCGCCGCAAGCTGCACACACTGGTTAAAAAAGATTTGTTTGTGTGGCCTTTCTCCTGGTTCCTGTCCAAATTCGGCTGCATCCCCGTAGACAGAAGCTCCAAAACCAATCTTGTCGATCAGATGCACCAGGAGTTCGCCAAGCGCGCCACCTTTACACTGGCCATCGCGCCAGAGGCCACCCGCAACAAAATGAAGGAAGAACGCAAACCCATACGCACCGGATTCTGGCATATCGCCAAAGCAGCCGGCGCGCCAATCATCCTGATGATGTCGGACAGCAAACGTAAGCGCGGCCGCATTCTGGGCAAAATCTTCCCATCAGAATCTCTGGGGGACGACCTGCTGAAGATCAAGCAGATATACGCTGATCAAGGAGTGGAAGTTCTAATAGGATCAAGCTGAGTCTCCCAACGAGCCAATACGCGCGCCCTCCCAGGAAAAATCTTCGTTTTATGGATGAGTCGGGTTCGCTAACAACGAAGCCATATTTACCACAAGAAGATGACGCAAAGACGGGATGACTCAAAGAAGGATAGACACAACGGATAATGACAGCGAATTAAACCGACTGTTGCAGGAAGTTCGCGCATGCCGCCTGTGTGAGCGGCATTTGGAGCCCAACCCGGTAGTGAAAGCAGGCTCCAGCGCCCGCCTGATGATCATCGGCCAGGCGCCCGGGACGCGCGTGCACGCCACAGGCATTCCTTGGAACGACCCCAGCGGCGACAGATTGCGGACATGGCTGGGCCTGGACAAAGAGACTTTTTACGATACAAACCAAATCGCCATCATGCCGATGGGTTTTTGCTATCCCGGCAAAGGCCGCAGCGGCGATCTCCCTCCGCGAAAAGAGTGTTACGAGCACTGGCACCACAAAATTCTGGCGCGACTGCCTCGTCTGGAAATGTTTCTAATGGTGGGGCTATATGCGCAACAAGCTTACCTGCCAAACGCCTACAAGAGCCTGTCTGAAAACGTTAAGCACTGGCGCGACTGGTATCCCCGACTGATCCCGCTGCCGCATCCCTCGCCTCGTAATACCCTGTGGTTGAAGCAGCGCCCCTGGTTCGAAGAAGAGGTGATTCCACAAGTGCGGAATCACGTGCACGACTTGCTTAGTTTCGACTGAACCCCTGACCGCCCGCTAATGCGTCCCGCGCATTGTTGATGGCTTCGTCCACCTTGCGCAATGAAGCTAAAAGGCCAGTCACTTTACCCAGCTGCCCTTGATACGCCATTTCCGCCGCCGGCTCAATGCCACTGCGCATAGGCGGCATGGGCGCCCGGAACTCTACAATCACCTTCATGCGCTCAATGAATATAAATTGCAGCCACTCATGGAACTCCAGCGTGTCTGCGCAAAATGGCGTCACACTGGCGAGAGCGTCCTGATGAGGCGGGTCTGCCCGCCACAGGCCTAAATTTCGAAGCTCCATTTCCAGTCCCAACAGGACATCCGCCAACTCTACGTATACTTGATCTGTCACTACTGCTTACTCTTACAACGATTACGTACTCAAAAAATGAATGCCCTGAAACGCGCCGATCAGGCCTCGGACAATACAGACGCTCCCTGAAGCATCGTATGCAATTCCTGAAACTGCTGCGTCAGCGGATGCTTGGGCGCGAAATGTATCAGGGGCTCATGCGCCTGATGAGACTCTTTCATCTTCACGGAGGCGTTCAGGCGCACCGGTAGTACAGGCAAACCTTCTTCCTTCATGGACTCAATAATCTGCGTCGGCAGATTCGCTCGCGGTTGAAACTGATTCGCGACAATCCCTTCCACTTTCAGGTCTTTGTTGTGGTCCTCCTGCAAATCTTGGATCTCTCCAAGAATGGAGTACAGGGCCTGCCGGGAGAAGTCGTCGCAATCAAAGGGAATCAAGCACCGCTGGGCGGCGATTAACGCCGATCGGGTGTAAAAATTCAAGGCTGGAGCGGTATCAATATAAATTCGGTCGAAGACATCGCCCAACTTCACCAGCGCATCACGCAGCTTATAGATCTTGTGCCGCGCTTCCAGTTTACGCTCCAGAAACTCCAGCTCGGGACTGGCGGGCATGACGAATAGATTGGGATAACGGGTGGCGTGAATGAAATCGTCCACCTTCTTATTGAATAAGTTGAAGGCCATGGTCTGCTCAAAGAAGTCCGCCACCGTATCCTTCAATTCCATGACGTTGCGGCTCAGCAGATAAAGGCTCGAATTGCCTTGCGGGTCCAGATCCACGACCAAGGTCTTGGAGCCCTGCGCGGCGCTGATGGCGGCCAGATTACAGACAATGCTGGATTTACCCACTCCGCCTTTTTGATTAAAGACCACTCTGCGCATAATCCCCCCGCTTATTTTTATATCCTGAAAATTCTTACTGATCAGGGGGGATTTTGCCAGCCAAACAGGCAAAAAGTTAGACCTAAAGGATTAGAAGGGTCACCAATTCATCACAGATTTGACGAAAGGCACGGTTATGGGGCGCTTTTCCACCAGGGAGGCCTTGTCCAGACGCTCCAGAATCAGGGAAAGAGAACTTAAATCCCGTGGGGCGCGACGCATAATGTATTGCTTAACTTCATCTGAAAGACGAAAACCAATATTGGCCGCCTTGATATCCAGAACATTGATGCGCTGCACCTCGTCCAGCTCAGGAAGGCGCACGCACTCTCCCCAGGCCAGACGGGTCTTTAGGTCTGGCAGCAAAAATGGGGTCTGGGAAGGCGCTTCCGCCGACGTAATCAGCCACTTGCAACCGCGATCGCGACAACGATTGAACAAGTGGAACAGTGCCTCTTCCCACTCCGGCTGCCCGGCGATAGCGTCAATGTCATCGAAACACAGCACATCGAAAGACTCCAACCCGGCCAGCACATCCACGCCAAAGTCCGCGTATTCGCGCAAAGACAGATAAAAGCATTTCGCGTTGTGGAAGCCGTTGCAAGCCGCCATCAGAAGGTGGGTTTTACCTTGAGCGGAAGCGCCGCAGATGGAAAACACAGTATCTTCAGACACAGTGAGAAAGCGTTGAATGGACTGCACCACAACGCCGGAGGGAGGCTCGAAAAAGTTTTCCAGCGTAGCGCTTTCGCCATTCGACAGCCGCAGCGCCATTTGTGTGTTTTCTGATTTCCGCATCTTCTACGCAAAGTCTAATAAGCAGTTACAGCGCCGTCACTTGGCCAGTCCGTTGCGAGCGCGATAAAATCTGCCTCCCCACAGAATCACGTAGTGCGCGCCACTGATGCAACTGGTCAGCGCGACAACCCAGACTCCGCCCTCAAGAGCCCATGGAGGCATGGCTATTCCCGCGAGATTCAAAATCACCGCAAGGATAAAGGTAATCTGGCTCAGCGTACTGAGCTTGCCCCACAGCGAGGGCTGCATTTTATAGGCGCCGACCAATTTGTGGTAGGTCAACGCTCCCGCCACTATGATCACATCCCGCGCGAAGACCAACAAGGTCAACCAAAGTGGTAGAACCTCATTGTAAGTCAGCACGATAAACACCGTGACCAGCAGAGCTTTATCCGCCAATGGGTCGGTTACGGCGCCGAAACGACTCGACCATTTACAGGCCCGCGCCAGGAAACCATCCAAGGCATCGGAGACGCCTGCGACAAAAAACAGCCACATAGCTTCCCGATATAGCTCACGGGCCAGGCAATACGCGATCGGCCCAACCAGGAAAATGCGCAACACGGTTATGACATTAGGAATATGTCGCCACTCTAATCGCAAATCCTGCTTTCCTCCGGCCATGAAAAAATCTGAAGTTATCCGGAAACTTGTTGCGTCGTCATTCCGTGTGACGGCCCGGCGTACGGGCGTTGTATTAATTCAATACTGCTCTGGTTCAGACTTGGCCATAAGGACCGTGACAAGGAAAGCGCCACGATCTCTATTCGGCCTAGCGGTCGCCGGCCCACGAATAATAGAGTCTGCGTCCAACCTCTTGCTGAGTGGAAGAGCCTAACTCAGGACGCAGTCTTGGTTGTAGCGCCAGATGCTCAGCCAGCTGTTCAGGATAACCGTTCAGCTTCAACTGAAAACGCACGATGTCCTCGCCAACATACACAGGCTCCGCTTTCTTCACAGGAGCTAGTTGACGCATATACTTGAGAATATCCGCATAAGCGCGGAAATCCGTCACATTCGACACCTCTACGGTTACTTCATCGCCCTGGGCGTCCGCTCCCAGGTTAACCGCATACTTATGAGCCAGCGACAGCGCGACGGACTCCATCATCTTATCCGCCATGGCGCTGATGGTGTCCGCTTCGACACTTTCTTCCGCGATCTTCTGGCCGCTGACGCGCAACTGCCACAAGCCGCTCCAGCGGCCGCTCCTCGGATAGGCGCGCACCATCAGGATTGAGTCATGACTGTAACGCGTGGAGGACGCCTCAACAGGCTCCGCGAAAAAGCCCCACAAATCCGACGTATTCAGACTGGACGCATCCTGCAGATCCATCAGCGGCAACAATAGAGGCACGCCCCAACGCTGCGCGGAATATTTCACCGCAGCCACCAAGTGATGCGAAGCGCCTTCGCCCAGGATTTCACGCCCGCGATCGCCTTCCACCGCCATCCATACCAATACTTGCGGCCGATTGCGACCCCATACAGGGACTTTGTACTGACTGAGCAGATTCTCAAACCCCTGTGCGGAGTAGTGCGCTTTTAATACAAGCAGACGACGCGGACCGGAACCTGAATCCACCACCGCGTACCCATAACTGTATTCTTCCAACAGACGCGGCGCCTGCTCCGCCAGCACCGCCGCATCCAGCACATTGCGCCACCTACTGTTACCTGCGACGCGATCCATAACCATGCCTGCGCCTTTCTCAACAGCCTCGGCGCGCTCTTTCGGGTCCTGCCCGGAAACCGGCACTTCCACGTCATAGATGTCGCTGATCGCGACAGCATGGACATAACCGCACAGAAAGAATAAAGATAAAAACGACAGTATCCGGCGTTTCAGGACGATCGCCCGGAACAACAATCTAGCGGCCTGTTTCAAGCCATCCTCCCGTATTTTTCAAACTACGGACGACCCGACGATATGACCCGGGAGCGCCCTTTTCGCCCCTTCCGCCACAGTATCGCCAGACGGGTGATTTACGGAGCCTAAGCACGACAGGCAAGGATACACCATTTAACTTTTCTCCACTATTAAAGCCGATTAACTTCAATACGGGCCACGTCTCGCTCGAATAGCCGCTACGACTTATTGTTTACTGCATTGGCGCTGGGGGAACTGGGCTGTTAAAATACGCCTCCTTTCCGTGGACCTACGCTATAGGGCAGACACCTATTATGACCGCTTCCAATGACAAGCCTTCTTTAAGTTATCGTGACGCTGGGGTTGATATCGACGCTGGCAATGCGCTGGTGCAGCGCATCAAGGGCGCCGCACAGGCGACTCGCCGTCCGGAAGTGATGGCCGGACTCGGCGGATTCGGCGCCCTGTTCGAACTGCCGAAAGGCTATCAGGAGCCGGTTCTGGTTTCCGGCACCGACGGCGTGGGCACCAAGCTGCGGCTGGCCATGCAAATGAACAAGCACGACACCATCGGCATCGACCTGGTGGCTATGTGCGTCAACGACCTGATCGTACAAGGCGCAGAACCTTTGTTCTTCTTGGACTACTACGCCACCGGCAAATTGTCCGTTGACGTAGCGGCGACCGTCGTCACTGGCATCGGCGAAGGCTGTCGTCAAGCAGGCTGCTCCCTGGTCGGCGGCGAAACCGCAGAAATGCCCGGCATGTACGAAGGCGACGACTATGATTTGGCGGGCTTCTGCGTTGGCATCGTGGAAAAATCCAAAATTATCGACGGCAGTCTGGTCAAACCCGGCGACGTGCTGCTTGGACTGGCCTCTTCCGGCGTTCACTCTAATGGCTACTCCCTGGTGCGTAAAATCGTGGAAGTCAGTGGCGCTGATTTGAACCAGCCGTTTGGCGACGCCACCCTGGGCGAAACACTGCTTGCGCCTACTCGCATCTACGTTAAACCATTGCTGGAGCTCATCCGTCAGACTCCTGTCCACGCGCTTTCCCATATCACTGGCGGCGGCCTGCTGGAAAACCTGCCCCGCGTACTGCCTGCGCACTCAAAGGCTGTGGTCGACGTCAGCGCCTTCGAAATCCCCGCCCTGTTCAACTGGTTGCAGGAAAACGGCAACGTCGCCTGGAACGAAATGTTCCGCACCTTCAACTGCGGCATCGGCATGGTGGTCTGCGTACCCGCGGACAGCGCCGAAAAAGCGCAGGAATTGCTGAGCGCAGCGGGAGAAACTGTGTTCCGTCTGGGAACCATTGAAGCCCACACGGAAGAAGAACCTGTCGTCGAAATGAAAGGCCTGGTTGACTGAGCGTGACTATTGCAACTGAATCCGCGCCGCGGCGAATCGTCGTTTTAATTTCCGGTTCCGGCAGCAATTTGCAAGCGCTGCTGGACGCCGTCATCGCAGATACCGTTCACGGCGAGATTGTCAGTGTCATCAGCAACAAAGGGGACGCCTACGGCCTTGAGCGCGCCGCCAAGGCGGGCGTTCCCACGACAGTGATCGACCATAAACAGTTTGCAACCCGCACTGATTTTGACCAGGCGCTGATGGCGGAGATAGATCGTCACACTCCTGATCTGGTGGTGCTGGCGGGCTTCATGCGCATTCTCACAGTCGAGTTTGTGCGCCACTATCATGGTCGCATGCTCAACATACACCCTTCATTGCTGCCCAAATATCAAGGGCTCAACACGCACCAAAGAGCGCTTGAAGCCGGCGACTCCGCACACGGCGCCACCGTGCACTTTGTCACGGAGGAGCTGGACGGCGGCCCCAACATTATCCAGGCGGTCGTTCCCGTTCTGCCCGGCGACGACCCCAAACGCCTTGCGGATCGCGTGCAGTTGCAGGAGCACCTTATCTACCCGCAAGCCGTGCGCTGGTTCTGCGAAGGCAGGCTGGTCATGCGCGACGAGCGCGCCTATCTGGATGACGCCGAACTTCCTCCCGCCGGATTACAAATCAGCAATGCGATAACGCCTGGGGACGCTTGATCCCAGGCGCCTGAGCGCTTAATGTTGACCTGTCAGTTAAACAACGGAGAACCATATATGCGGGGACACCTCAGGGCGCTCGCAGATACACTAAGGCTTCCTGTTGCATGTTCGTTATTTTTGGTAGCGGCCTCTGCAGTAACAGCGCCGAGTCAGGCCTACGCAAATCAGGAGTTAATCCCCACCAAGGCGGAATATAAGGCTTCCTACAAGAAAGGCATTCCCATTCGCGGCACCGCCGTTAGGGAGTTGAAACAGCTTGAGGATGGCTCCTGGTCGTACAATTTCGATGTTAACTCGTTTATCGTGGATATTAACGAACGCGTTAATTTCCAATGGGTTAACGACTACATCCGCCCCACCAACTACTCCTATGAACGGAGCGGCTGGGTCAAGGACAAGAAAGCTACCGTGGACTTCGACTGGACTAAGATGTCCGTTCGCAACAATGTTGAGAACAAGCCATGGAGCATGACCATTCCAGAGCAGACACTGGACAAGCTCAGCTACCAGTTACAGCTACGTCTGGACTTGGCGAAAGGAATAACCGACCTGACTTATAAGGTCGCAGATGGCGGACATCTCAAGGAATTCGTCTTCAGTGTGGTCGGCGAAGAAAAGCTGGATACCCGCCTGGGGAAAATTGACTGCATCGTCGTGGAAAAAGTTCGCAAGCCGGACAGCGACCGCCAAACCCGCCTCTGGTTCGCTAAGGACTGGAATTACCTGCTGGTGCAAATGGTGCAGATTGAACCGGATGGAGAGAAGTACGAAATCTATCTGGAAAAGGCCAAAGTGGGCGACCGGGTAATCAAACCTTAAGCATCACTCTTTATTACTCATCCGTGCCGGGCGAAAGCACTCGCCCAGCATGGATTTCATCAATCAGGACTTTTCAGCGTAAAGGCGCCGGATCTCTTCCGCCATAATCTTCAAGCCCTTCTCCACTAACTCTTCGTCCTGCGAATAAGTAATACGCAGACACTCATGAGTATGCTCCCACTCTTCCTGCAATCCCGGGAAGAAATAGTGGCCAGACACCACCAACACGCCTTTTTGTTTCAGGCGCTGGTAAAGCTCATGGCTGGAAAGCGGGAAATCGCGCAACCATAGCCACAGGAACATAGCCCCTTCCGCTTTGTGCAATGCAAATGGCAATCCATCCAACTCGCGATGCAGCGTCGCCACCGCCTTCTCCGCCTTGGCCTGATAGCATGGCTTAACCACTTCACGACTGATTCGCAGAATTTCGCCGCTACGGACAAAGTCTTTGGTCAACATGGCGCCGAAGCTGCCCGGAGCCAGATTAACGATCGCATTAACCGACGCCACAGCTTTGATGATTTCCGGCTGGGCGATCACGATACCCGTTCTTACCGCTGGCAAGCCCAGCTTGGACAGGCTCAAACACAGAATCAAATGCTCATCCCAAACGGGTTTGGCGTCGATGTACACCAAGTCAGGGAATGGCAGGCCGTAGGCGCCGTCGACAATAAGCGGCACGTCATGCTCTTTCGCCATCGCGATCAAGCGCGCCATTTCATTGTCGGTCAGTACATTGCCCGTAGGGTTGGTCGGACGGGATACGCACATCGCGCCGACGTTCTCATCAATATTGAGATGGTCAAAGTCAACGTGGTATTTAAAAGTATGCTCATCCAGCATTTCGATGGTCGGCTTGGATGAGATAAAGAAATCTTCGCTGAGCCCAGCGTCCGCATAGCCAATGTATTCTGGCGTCATCGGCAGCATGATGCGCTTATGTCCGCCATCGGGATAGCGACCAGCAAACATGTTGAAGAGAATAAAAAAGGCGGACTGACTGCCATTGGTAAGGGCGATGTTTTCCGGCTTGATCGGCCAGCCGTACTCCCGGCTCAGCAACTCGGCCAGCGCGGAGATAAATTGCTTCTCACCCTGAGGCGGATCATAGATGCCTGTCAACTTACGGAATTCGTCTGCATCAGCGCTAATGCGCGCCAACTGGTCTTGAAACGCGGCTTGCACTTCGGGGATGTTGCCTGGGTTGCCACCCCCCATCATGATCATGTCGCCTCCGGCAAGGGCGTTCCCCAAATCCTCCATTAACGAATTGATGCCAGCTTCCCTGGTAAACTTGGTTCCAAATTCCGATAACAACATGACACTCCCCTTACGCTCGACTCATTATTTTAATGGCGTCCGACGACCGGAAAACTTCGCCGGCCAGATTTAGTTTAAGGCTTTTTCCCGCAGAGAACCTCCACGGGGAGCGTCAGAGACTACAATTTTTAGCTGAATGCAGACAATTGTATTTTTACGGATGCGCCTGCTGACCGCGCTTATCCATCCAGAGAGATGCCGATATTACTCACGCCCCCCTGGCGACTCAACTTACGTATCTCCGCCAACCCCTCGGCAGTAGGCGCGCGCAGCTCCTGCAGTTTGGCGTATAGCTCATCGTGAAATGCTAATTCATCCTTCACCAAGGGATGCTTATCCCACAAGGCCACCAGATCGTCGTCGGAAAGCCCCTCGCCTTCGGAAAACTCAACAAAATCCGTCACCGTGCGGAAAGAGATTTCAGAAGCTTCACGCGCCTTTTTGCTTTTCTCATCATCCCACAACTGCAGTCCCAGCAGGAGCAGTTGCGCCCAGTCAGACGCTGGGCGCGCGCCATAGGAGTCAATATCTCCAAGTTGATCGAGGAACTCTTCCAGCTTTTCCACGTAGGGCAAAGTTTTTAGCTTGGCGTTTTCCTGCACCGTTTTCCACAATGCGCCCAGAACCCCTTTCACTTCGCGGGACAGCGTCAACTCCTGAGACTCGACGAACAACTTCAGGTTCGGGGTCGCCCGCTCCGCCAGAGATAAGACAAATACCACTTGCCGCCAGCCGCGCAGACTTTCGAGTTTTTTAAAATGCTTTAAAGACGCCACCAGGAGTCTCCTTACCGGGAATAGTTAGTCAGAGTTAAATGAATGAGCCGAATACTTCGGCTCCAGTATAAGGGAAATCAAAGACGGCGGTTGCCGCCGGGTGAGGTTGGAACGCCAAATATAGCCTGATGATGGGCGTTCAAAATAATGCCGGTCGCCGCTCTCAACGAGGACCCGAACGCCACCACGCCATCCTGATGTCCCAACATGACAAAAACGCCGGGCGTCTTCAGCTTGCCGTCACGCCACAATGACTTAATGGCGTTGACCAGATCCATACTGCCGTACTCCGCACTCTCCGGCGTGGTCGTCAGACCAAGAGCCGCTGCGTTATGCCAGATTTCCGGCGAATGCACATGCGCCACCGCCTTGATCTCGGGGTCAAGCGCATACAACAACGCATGGGTCAGGGATTCTGAGGAAGGTTTGATTTCACCGAGGGAGGTCAGGCGATTGGCGTCCACCTCAGCTTCCGTCACCAGCGCATACTGGTTCGCCTCAAGATGAGAGACGCCTCCCGTCTGGCTTCCCGTGACGATAAAGGCGCTCTCTGGACCGGTTCTCATACTGATGTTGCCGTAACCCAGGCCGTCATAACGAAATGGGTCTTGCCCAATCAGGCCATGCTCAAATAGCACGCCTCGCCAGGCTTCCAGCTCGCTAAGATCCAATTGCTCAGGCAGCGGTTGCTGCGTGTGCCGCAGATCAAATTTAATGACACCCTCTTGCGCCATGTTGCGAACCAATTCGTCAGAGAGACACCAACACCGCAGGCGGCGAACCGACCCATCGTCGGCGCAGCGCCTGCATCATAGAAAGGAATCAGGCTTTCGGCAGAGTAACGCCGACTTGTCCCTGATACTTGCCGCCGCGGTCTTTGTAGCTGACGTCGCACACTTCATCAGATTCAAAAAACAGCATCTGCGCCACACCTTCGTTGGCGTAGATTTTCGCGGGCAGATTGGTCGTGTTGGAGAACTCCAATGTCACGTGCCCTTCCCACTCCGGCTCAAGCGGAGTGACGTTGACGATAATGCCGCAACGGGCGTAAGTTGATTTGCCCAGACAGACGGTCAGCACATTGCGGGGAATACGGAAATATTCCACTGTGCGCGCCAGGGCGAAAGAATTGGGAGGAATAATGCACACGTCCCCGACGAAATCCACAAAACTCTTCGAATCAAAGGCCTTGGGATCAACGGTGACAGAATGGACATTGGTGAAAATTTTAAATTCGTTACTGCAGCGGACATCGTAGCCATAACTGGAAACGCCGTAAGAGATGATCTTGCCATTCTCCGACTCGCGCACTTGGTTCCCTTCGTACGGCTCGATCATGCCATGCTCCAGGGACATTCTACGAATCCACTTATCCGACTTAATCGCCATAACTCTTACTCATTCTGCACAGGTTGATCGATAAGCGCGCAATCATACATGGATAGCCGGTTTTAGACAAAGGTCCCATGCCGGAACAGCGCGCTATATCAACTATATAACGGGACATCAGTCCGATTTGATAATGATTTCAGGAAACATTTGCGCCTGATTTTTGGCCCGCTGCGACAATATCGCTCCCAGCTTGCGCGCAATATCCCGATAAATCAGGCCGACCTCGGAATCCGGCTCTGCCGCTACCGTTGGCGACCCTGAATCTGTTTGCTCCCGGATGGTCATGTGCAAAGGCAATTGTCCCAGCAGTTCCGTATCGTACTCTTCCGAGACGCGTTCGCCGCCGCCAGCGCCAAACAGGGGCTCGTGATGGCCGCAGTTGCTGCAGATATGAATACTCATGTTTTCCACGACGCCCAGCACTGGAATATCCACTTTACGGAACATTTCTATGCCCTTCTTGCAATCCAGCAGCGCAATATCCTGCGGCGTGGTGACAATCACTGCGCCGGTCACCGGCACTTTTTGCGCCAGCGTGAGCTGAATGTCGCCAGTGCCGGGAGGCATATCCACGATCAGATAATCCAGATCTTCCCACAGGCTTTGCGTCAGCAATTGCAGAAGCGCGCCGCTGACCATGGGTCCGCGCCACACCATCGGCGTTTTCTCCGTCACCAGAAACGCCATGGACATCACCTGCATGCCATGGGCGCGAATCGGGATGAAGAACTGACCGTCCTGCACATCCGGACGGGAGCCGTCGGCCACGCCCAGCATCATGCCCTGGCTGGGACCGTATATATCGGCGTCCAGCACGCCCACCCTGGCGCCTTCTTTCTGCAGCGCCAACGCCAGATTCACGGCGGTGGTGGATTTCCCCACGCCGCCCTTGCCGGAGGCGACCGCAATGATGTTTTTCACGCTTTTGATATTTTGCAGATTGCGCTGCGCCTGATGCGGCAGGATTTTCCAGCCGACGTTCACCTCTGAGCGCTCCACGCCATCCACATCCTCAATCGCCAAACCGACGATCTGCTTCAGCCCGCCGGCGACGCCCGCCGCCGGGTAGCCCAGCTCCACTTCCAGCTTGACGGTATCCCCTTGAATATCCAGTGACTTTACCGCTTCGATAGCGAAAAGATCTTCCTTCAGATAGGGGTCCTTATAGCCCTTTATGGCGGCTTCCACTGCAGATCTGTCAATGCTGCTCATTCTGTTCTCCGGAAAAGGTGGGATATATAGAGGAAAGATGGGGCAATACTATACTGAATCAGTATGGTTTTATTCAATTTAATCGCGCCCGGCAGGATGAAAATCAGGCTTCCAAACGGTATCATATGCGCCCCTCGCGGGAATCCTGATGACGACATCCGTCCCGCGTTTTGTCACCATCGCCGACGCACCAGCGTCGACGGCTATTGTCCATGGCTTGGCGACAAGCCTTATATGAGTAATAACGGAAAGAATTATGTCCGGAGAGCCTAGAAAAATTCTCGTCACAAGCGCTTTACCGTACGCGAACGGCCCTATTCACCTGGGGCATCTGTTGGAATACATCCAGACCGATATCTGGGTGCGCTTCCAGAAGCTTCGCGGCAATCAATGCACCTATGTCTGCGCGGACGACGCGCACGGCACAGCGATCATGCTTAAAGCCGAGCAGATGGGCATTACTCCGGAGCAACTGATCGATCAGGTCAACGCCGACCACCGTCGCGATTTCGCAGAATTTCTGATCGAGTTCGACAATTATTACTCCACGCACTCGGAAGAAAACCGGGAGCTGTCATCCTATATTTACAAGGCCTGTCTGGACGCGGGTAAGATCGCCACGCGCACTATCACCCAGGCTTACGACCCGGAAAAAAACCTGTTCCTGGCCGACCGTTTCATTAAAGGGACCTGCCCCAAATGTAAAGCGGAAGACCAGTACGGCGATAACTGTGAGGTCTGCAGCAGCACTTACACGCCCGCCGAGCTGATCAATCCCCGTTCCGCCATTTCTGGCGCGACGCCCATTGAAAAAGAGTCCACCCACTTCTTCTTCAAACTGCCTGACTTCCAGGAATTCCTGCAGAAGTGGACACGCAGCGGAACCCTGCAACCGCAGATCGCCAACAAGCTGGCGGAGTGGCTGGACGCTGGCCTGCAGGAGTGGGACATCTCTCGCGACGCGCCCTATTTCGGCTTCGAGATTCCAGATCAACCCGGCAAGTTCTTCTACGTCTGGCTGGACGCGCCGATTGGCTACATGGCGAGCTTCAAGAATCTGTGCGCGCGTCGCGCGGATCTGGACTTCGACGAATACTGGAAGAAAGACTCCACCGCCGAGCTGTATCACTTCATCGGCAAGGACATCATCAACTTCCACGCGCTGTTCTGGCCATCCATGCTGAGCTGCGCCGACTTCAGAACGCCCAGCGCCGTTTATGCGCATGGTTTTGTGACGGTGGACGGGGCCAAAATGTCCAAATCCCGCGGCACCTTCATCATGGCGCGGACTTATCTGGAGCACCTGAATCCGGAGTACCTGCGTTATTACTTCGCCGCCAAGTTGACCTCCAACGTGGACGATCTGGATTTGAACCTGCAGGACTTCACGCTGAAAGTGAATGCTGACCTGGTTGGTAAGCTGGTCAATATCGCCAGCCGTTGCGCCAAGTTCATCACCAAAGCAGGAGGCAAACTGTCGTCTCAGATCAGCGAGCCTGAATTGGTTGAACAGTTCCTGTCCAAATCCGACTTTATCGCCCAGGCGTACGAAGATCGCGAATTTGGCAAAGCGGTGAGAGAAATCATGGCGCTGGCCGACCTGGCCAACAAGTACATCGATGAAAAAGCGCCCTGGAAACTGGCGAAGGAAGAAGGCAAAGAACAGGAAGTGTTGGACGTCTGCTCTGTCGGCGTGAACCTGTTCCGCATCCTGATCACCTATTTGGCCCCAGTGCTGCCAGGCGTCGCTGCGGCTTCCGCAGAATTCCTGAACGCGCCCATCGTCTGGAACAAACCGTTGCAGCCGCTGACCGACCATGCCGTCAATGAGTTCAAGGCAATGATCTCCCGGGTTGATCCAAAGGCTGTGGACGCCATGGTGGAAGCCTCTAAAGACAACATGGCGCAGGCGCCAAAAGACAACGGCAAAGCGAAAAAGGATAAGAAAGAGGCGAAATCCGAAGAGGAGATTGCGCCAACGATCAAGTTCGACGACTTCGCCAAGATCGACCTGCGCATTGCTAAAATCGTCTCCGCAGAGCATGTAGAAGGCGCAGACAAACTGTTGCGCCTGCAACTGGATATCGGCAGTGAACAACGTCAGGTATTCGCTGGCATCAAATCCGCCTACGCGCCGGAAGATCTGGTGGGCCGCTTGACGGTCATGGTCGCCAACCTGGAGCCGCGCAAGATGAAGTTCGGCATGTCCGAAGGCATGGTGCTGGCGGCGGGCCCTGGCGGCAAAGACATCTGGTTGTTGCAGCCGGACAGCGGCGCGCAGCCGGGCATGCAGGTTAAATAACCGACACAACGGCGCTTTCAGGCGCCGTTTTGCTGCGCTGGCTCAAATTTGCGCTAAATCCGCGCAAGAGCGACTGGCGCAGCCTTGAACGCACTGCAACACAACCAGATAATAACCGCCAGAGCCAGGGAATTCCGGGAGCTGGCGAGCTGTTGCGCGGCGGGCTTCCATAAGCGACGCTTTGGATAGCATTAGGATAAAGCTGGTGAAGATCCTGAATAAGAGGCGCTGATGACTGAATACCTGTTGATACTGGTGAGCACCATACTGGTCAACAACTTCGTACTGGTCCAATTCCTGGGCTTGTGCCCTTTCATGGGCGTGTCCAACAAACTGGAAACCGCCATGGGCATGTCCCTGGCCACCACCTTCGTGTTGACGCTGTCCTCGTTGTGCAGTTATCTGGCACACGAATACCTGCTGGCGCCTCTCGGCATGGAATTCCTGAAAACCATTACGTTTATTCTGGTGATCGCAGTCGTCGTCCAGCTCACGGAAATGGTGATCAAAAAAACCAGTCCCCTGCTGTATCGCGTCCTGGGTATTTTTCTACCGCTGATCACCACTAACTGCGCCGTGCTTGGCGTCGCGCTGTTAAACATCAAAAAGCAGAATGATTTCATGGAGTCGATCCTGTACGGGTTCGGCGCCGCTGTCGGTTTCTCCCTGGTGCTGACGCTGTTTTCCGCCATGCGTGAACGCATCGCCGCCGCCGATGTGCCTGAACCGTTCAAGGGCGGAGCCATCGGGATGATCACCGCCGGCCTGATGTCGCTGGCGTTCCTGGGCTTCACCGGCCTGGTTAATATCTAGAGGCCTTCCGCAGATGAGTATTGTCGTCATAGCCGTATTGGCGCTCTCCGCGCTGGCGCTTACCTTCGGAGCCGTGCTTGGCTTCGCCTCCGTTAAATTCAAAGTGGAAGGCAATCCCATCGTCGACCAGATCGACAGCCTGTTGCCGCAAACCCAATGCGGACAGTGCGGTTACCCCGGCTGCCGCCCTTATGCGGAAGCTATCGCCAACGGCGACGCCATCAATAAATGCCCTCCCGGCGGCGAAGCCACCATCACCGCCCTGGCGGACCTGTTGGATGTGGAAGTGGTACCGCTGGATTCCGAACACGGTGAAAGCAAAGGCAAACAGGTGGCCTATATTCGCGAAGATGAGTGCATCGGCTGCACCAAATGCATCCAGGCCTGTCCGGTGGACGCCATTCTCGGCGCGGCCAAACAGATGCATACAGTGATCGTCAGCGAATGCACGGGGTGCGACCTGTGCGTCGATCCCTGTCCTGTGGACTGCATAGATATGATTCCCGCCCCCAGCGGCATCCGCGATTGGGCCTGGGATATGCCCAAGCCGCCGACGAATAACGGCGCGATCATCGCGACAGATCAGAATAACGGTATGGCGGCGTGAGGAAGTAAGGCCTGAGCATGAGACAAATCTGGGATTTCCACGGCGGCGTACACCCTCCGGAAAATAAAAGCCAATCCACCAGCCGACCGATTCGCAAGGCGACGCTGCCGAGAACGCTGATACTCCCCCTGAGCCAGCATATTGGTCAGCCCGCCAAAGCCCTGGTGGCGCCAGGCCAAAAAGTGTTGAAGGGCGAAGTCGTCGCCGCAGCGGAAGGACCGGTCAGCGTAGCGGTTCATGCATCTTCTTCCGGCACCGTGACAGCCGTTGAAAGACGTCCCGTACCCCACCCTTCCGGCCTCAGCGATATCTGCATAGTAATTGAGACGGATGGAGAAGACGCCTGGACGCACCTGACGCCATGCGAAGACTATCGGTCACTTAGCCCAGAGCAGCTGCTGGAGCGTGTTCGTCAGGGCGGTATCGCCGGTATGGGCGGCGCAGGGTTTCCCACAGCGATCAAGCTGCACCCGCCTCGTAACGACAAGGTCAATGCGCTGATATTAAATGCGGCGGAATGCGAACCTTACATCACCGCCGATGACATGTTGATGCGGGAACGCGCCGACGAAGTCATACGCGGCATGGAAATCATGGCTCAGCTTTTGGAGCCTGAAGAGTGCCTGATCGGCATCGAAGACAATAAGCCGGCCGCCATCGCCGCACTGAAGCAAGCCGCCTCCGGCACTCATATCGAAGTAGTTGTGATTCCCACCAAATATCCCTCCGGCGGAGAAAAGCAACTGATCAAAATCCTGACTGGCCTGGAAGTGCCCCACGGCAAGATCCCCGCTGATATCGGCGTGATGTGCCAAAACGCAGGCACCGCTGCGGCAGTGTACCGCGCGGTCCGTTTCGGCGAGCCGCTGATTTCTCGCATCACCACAGTGACAGGCGACGGCGTCGCTACGCCCGGTAATTTTGAAGTTTTATTAGGCTCGCCCATGTCCGACCTGTTGCAACAGGCGGGATTCGACGCGAGCAAAACGGATCGCCTGATCATGGGCGGCCCTATGATGGGGTTCACCTTAACGGATCCAAACTTGCCGCTGGTGAAAACCAGCAATTGCATTATGGCGGTGTCGGCCAAGGAGTTTCCCAGACCCGATCCCGCTCAGGCCTGTATTCGTTGCGGCCTTTGCGCCGAAGCTTGTCCCGCTGAACTGCTGCCACAACAGCTCTACTGGTTTGCCAAAGCACAGGAATTCGACAAGGCGGAGAACTATAACCTGTTCGACTGCATCGAGTGCGGCGCCTGCTCTTACGTCTGCCCCAGCAGCATTCCGCTGGTGCAATATTACCGCTACGCCAAGAATCAAATTCGGGTGACAGCGCAGGAGCAGCAGAAATCCGACAAGGCGCGTGAGCGTTTCGAATTCCGACAAGCCCGCCTTGAACGCGAGAAAGAAGAGAAAGAAGCCAAGCGCAAGGCCCGTGCGGAAGCCGCAGCTAAAGCGCAGGCGGAAAAGGTGGCCCAGCAACAGGATGCGCCGGCGGAAGTAGATCCGAAGAAAGCGGCGATAGAAGCCGCTATCAAGCGCGCCCAAGCCAAGCGCGCACCGGCTCCCGCCCAGGCCCAGGCCCAGGCCCAGGTCAATATCGCGGAATTGCAGACCAATGTGGACAAGGCCAGGGAGAAGCTGGAAAAAGTGCGCGAGACGCTGGCGGAATCCGATGGGGCCAATGCCGCCATGCAGGAAAAGCTAAGCAACGCGATCGCAAAAAACGAAGAACGCCTGGCGGCGGCGGAAAAAGCCCTTCACGACGCCCAGAACTCTGCGCAAGGGACGCCAGCCGCTTCAAACGCAACGCCAGCGACACAGGCGGACCCAGAGCAACAGGCGCGCGCTATCGCCCGCACCCGGGACAAGATAAAGACTCTGACGCAAGCGATAGAAGCCTGTCGCGAGACGGACCCGCAGCGTGCGGCGCAATTGACCGAAACCGTGGAGAAAACCAAGGCGAAGCTGGCGGAGTTGGAAGCAGAGTCAGCCCCAACGGATAAAGCAATCGATAAACCGCCGGAGCCCAACCTGGAAGAACTGACGTCGCAGGTTGAAAAAGCCCGCGACAAGTTGAGCATGATGCAGGGCATGCTGGACGACGCCAGAGCGGAGCAGCCGGCGGACGAAGCCAAAATCGCCAAATTGCAGCGCGCAGTGGAAAAGAACCAGGACCGTTTGGCCGCAGCGCAAAAAACGCTGGAAGAAGCCCGGACACAGGCTAGCGGCGCTGGCGTCAAAGCAGCCTCGCCAGAGGAAATCGAGGCTCTGACCTCTGCGCTGGAGAAAGCGCAGGATAAACTCGCCATGATGCAGAACATGCTCAGCGAAGCCCAACAGGAGTCCCCTATGGACGAGGCGAAAGTGGCGAAGTTATCCAGAGCGGTGGAGAAAAATCAAGATCGGGTCGCCGCCGCCCGCGCCACACTTAACGAAGCTCGCGGCGACGCGGCGGAAAATCAGACCAGCACTGACGGAGCGGGCGCTTAATCCATGGCATTTCTTCACATCACATCCCCTCACCTGAAAGGACCTGCGCGCACGACCGCCATCATGCAGTGGGTGATCCTGGCCACCGTGCCCGGATTGCTGACCATGACCTGGTTCTTTGGCTGGGGAACCCTGATCAACGTCATTCTGGCGTCGTTAACCGCCGTGGCGGCGGAAGCCTTTGTGCTGACGCTGCGCAAACGGCCACTGGCCTTTTATCTGCAGGACTACAGCGCCGTTCTCACCGGAGTATTGCTGGGTCTTGCGCTGCCGCCTTACGCCCCTTGGTGGGTGACATTTGTTGGAACGGCGTTCGCCATCATTTTCGCCAAACAGATTTACGGCGGTCTGGGCAATAATCCATTCAACCCCGCCATGGTGGGGTACGCACTGCTGCTGGTGTCCTTCCCTGTCGCGATGACCACTAACTGGGCGACGCCGCGTCCCTTGGCGGAAATCCCAGGACTCGTGGACGCTTTCGCCCACATCTTCTGGGGAGCGGAAATCGGCGTGGATGGCTACACCATGGCCACGCCTCTGGACACCTATAAACACGAAATCGTCGCCGGCACTTCGGAAGCAGTCTTCGCCATGCCTGTCTTCGGCGCGCACACCGCGCTGGGCTGGGAGTGGGTCAATCTGGCCTTCCTCGCCGGGGGACTCCTGCTTATCTGGCGCAAGATTATTACCTGGCATATTCCAGTCAGCATGCTCTCCGCGATGGCGTTGTGCTCTTTGCTACTGGGCTGGGATGAAGATAAATATGCGCCGCTGCAGCTGCACCTGCTCGCTGGCGCAACTATGCTGGGCGCCTTCTTCATCGCCACCGACCCGGTTTCCGCCGCCACCAGCAAACTCGGCAAACTCTACTATGGCGCTGGCGTCGGCATTCTGGTTTACCTGATTCGCACCTGGGGCAACTACCCTGACGCCGTGGCGTTCGCCGTGTTGTTGATGAACTTCGCCGCGCCGTTCCTGGACTACTACACCCAGCCCCGCACTTACGGACACCGCAAAGCCCGTCGCGGCGTGAAACAGGATTAGGAGACGCCCATGAACGCATTACAGGCATCCATTATTCGGGGCGGCATTGGACTTGCGATATTCGCCGTGGTGACCGCCGGTTTGATCGCGGTAACTCAAGTCAGCACCGCAGATCGTATCGCAGATGCGGAAAAGCACGCCCGCGCCAAGGCGCTGTATGAAGTCGTTCCACGTAAGGAGCACGATAACGACATGCTGGCGACCCCCATTCTGTTGCACCCAGACCCTCTGCTCGGCGCCAAAGACACAGCGGAAGCCTATCTGGCCACCCTTCACGGCTCGCCAGTGGCGGTGATTCTGCCCTTTGTCGCGCCGGATGGTTACACCGGCGAAATCCAGGGCATCGTCGGCGTGCAACCTGATGGAACGATTAAAGGCGTCCGTATTACCGCCCACAAGGAAACCCCCGGGCTGGGCGACAAAATTGAAGCGCGGAAGTCTCCCTGGGTGGAGCAGTTTCCCGGCCGCTCACTCAGCTCTCCCGCGGAAGACCGCTGGAAGGTGAAAAAGGACGGCGGCGATTTTGATCAAATGACCGGCGCCACCATCACGCCCAGAGCGGTAGTGAAGGCGGTGCGTAATGCGCTAACCTATTTTCAAAGCCATCGCGATCAACTCTTGCGTAGCAATAGCGGCGTCAATACCGCAACTGCGACACAGGAATAGCCAGACGGCGAGCGTATCGAACATGAATGACCGAATGAATCCAGGATCTGCATAATGGCGAAAAGCTATCAAGAAATAGTTCGGGACGGATTGTGGAAAAACAACCCGGCGCTGGTGCAACTGCTGGGCCTCTGCCCCCTGCTGGCGGTGACAGGCACCGTAGTCAACGCCATCGGCCTGGGATTGGCCACGACTTTAGTGCTGACCGGCTCCAACGCCGCGGTTTCCATGATCCGCAACTACGTGCCTGAATCCGTACGCCTGCCCGCATTCGTCATGATCATCGCCTCTTTCGTAACCTGCGCCGAGCTGTTGATGCAGGCCTTCGCCTATGAGCTGTATGAAATTCTCGGCATCTTCATTCCCCTGATCGTCACCAACTGCGCCATTCTTGGACGCGCAGACGCTTTCGCTTCCAAGAATCCGATTCTCCCTTCCATGCTCGACGGCTTTATGATGGGTCTGGGTTTCAGTCTGGTGCTGATGGTGCTGGGCGGCATGCGTGAAGTAATAGGACAAGGCTCGCTGTTTTCAGGCATGGATCTGCTGTTTGGCGAATCCGCGCGGAGCTGGAAGCTTGCGTTGTTCGCCGACTACCCTGACTTTCTGTTTGCCGTGCTGCCCCCCGGCGCCTTTGTCGGCATGGGCTTGTTGATTGCGCTAAAAAATGTGATCGATAAACGCATGAAGGAAGCCGCTGCGGTGAAACTGGAGAAGCCTGTCTCCGGCGGCAAACGCGTGCGAGTAACAGGAAAGATATCCTGACGCGCGCGGCTGTCTCTCTCGCTGCCCGCCACATTACAAATGGGGCGGCGCATTCGACTGTGAATACAAGCCATAAGAAGACTGATGAATAAGCAAAAACGAGCGGAGATATTCGCCCGCTTAAAAGCGGAAAATCCCAACCCGACCACGGAGTTGGAGTACAACACCCCCTTTGAACTGCTGATTGCGGTGGTTCTGTCCGCTCAGGCCACCGATGTGAGCGTTAATAAAGCCACCCGCAAGCTTTACCCCGTGGCGAATACGCCGGAAGCCATTTACGCGTTGGGTGTGGAGGGTCTTAAGGAATACATCAAGACCATCGGCCTGTTCAACAGCAAAGCGGAAAACGTCATCAAGACCTGCAAAATCCTGATCGACCAGCACGACTCAGAAGTGCCGCAGACCCGGGAAGCCCTTGAAGCGTTGCCAGGCGTCGGCCGCAAGACCGCCAATGTCGTGCTCAACACTGCTTTCCGCCAGCCAGCCATGGCGGTGGATACACATATATTCCGGGTCTCCAACCGCACCAACATCGCCCCCGGCAAAAACGTGCTGGAAGTGGAGCACAAACTGATGAAGCACGTCCCCAAGGAATACCTGATGGACGCTCATCACTGGCTGATCCTACACGGCCGCTATATCTGCACCGCCCGTAAACCTCGATGCGGCGCCTGCGTCATCTCCGATCTGTGCGAATTCAAAGAAAAAGTGCTGGATTGATGACGTTCGACTTCCACCACGATGGTTTTGAATGGCTGCGGGACGCACTGCCTGCGTCATTGATCAACGCCATCCTGCAGGAAGTTGCCCGTGATGATGAGGTTAACTCCGGCTCCGGCGTGCGTAACGCTGAGCGCAAGTATGCAACGCTGAAGGAGTGGCTGGCCGGCGGCGACCTCAAGCGGCTGGCCTGCCGGTATTTAGAGGGCGCTCCACAGCAGGTCCGGACAATCCTGTTCAATAAGTCGCCGCGAAAAAACTGGCTGGTGACCTGGCATCAGGATAGAACCGTTTGCGTCAAAGCACGGTTTGATGCGCCAGATTGGGGGCCATGGTCTGAGAAAGATGGCGTTATGCACGTGCAGCCTCCTATTGCGACGCTGGAGCGCATGCTGGCGTTTCGCATTCATCTGGACCCAACTGACGAGAGCAACGGCTGCTTGAAAGTCATCCCTGGTTCTCACCGCGAGGGACTGTTATCCCATGAACGTATCCAGCAAGTCGCCGCATCGTCGAAGCCCTTGTCCTGCGCCGCCCGGGCAGGCGACATCCTGGTCATGAAACCTCACTTGCTGCACGCCTCCAGCAAGGGAACGGCGCCTAACCAGCGTCGTATTCTCCACGTAGAGTTCAGCGACTATCCGCTGCCAGCCGGCGCGCAGTGGGTGAGTTAATATCTACTGCCCTGTAGTCAGGTGTCGCAGGTAATCCGGCATTCTGGCGTCACTGCGGGTTTCCGGGTCCACCTCCGGCATTCCATACACCGTGCGCATGGGCACCACGCCCGCCCAGACCGGCTGATCCATATCCTCTTCTTTGTCTCTGGGTGGGCCGCTGCGAACTTTAGCGCTCGCTTCCACTATCGGCATGGCCAGCACCGCCGTCGCCGCCACTTCGTTGCGCGTGTTGGGGATGATATTGTCCGAACAGCGACCGGGAATAATGTGGTCCACCAAAGCATTCAGCACTTCATTCTTCATATCCGGGTCTTCAATCGCCTCGAACTGTCCAAACAAGACAACACTGCGATAGTTCATGGAGTGATGGAACGCCCGCCGGGACAGCACCAGACCATCCAGTAACGTGACGCAGACGGACGCCTCACGCCCGTCTGCAAGGCTTTTAAACAGACGACCATTTACCGCGCCATGCACAATCAAATTATCGCCGTAGCGACAGTAGGCGGTTGGCAACACAAAGGGCGCGCCGTCAAACATAAACGCCACATGGCACAGAACAGACGCATCCAAGATACTGTAGATATCGCGGCGATCGTAACCCGCCCGGTCCCGTTTGCGGGTGAAGGCGGTCTTAGGGGTTATGGGCAGTACATCGTCAGTCATCGAACTTACTCCTTCCAATCACATCAAGCTATTGATGCGGGCAGATTAGCTTGAAATTGGACATCTATTAATGTCCACTTTAAACATTTATAAAGAGTCCACTTTAGAGAAAGAAGATGACCGCTCCGACGCAAAATGCGAAGTCTCGCTATCTATCGCTGTATGAAGAGTTAAAGCAGTCCATTCTGGCGGGCCTGCTGCCGGAAGGAGAACGCCTGCCGTCCTCCCGAAGCATGGCGGACGCGCGAGGCCTGTCCCGCACCACCGTCACCAGCGCTTACGACCAGTTGCTGAGCGAAGGTTATATCGTCAGTCGTCGTGGATCGGGCTGTTATGTCGCCTCACCGTTGCCTGGCGTGGATTTTCCCACCGCCTCGCCGCCACAGACACATCACTCTGGTCCAGCACCAAGTCTGTCGTTCTGGGGTGAGGCCCTGATGCGCCAGCGTCCCGTCAAAGCCATCCCGCCGCCGACGGTAATTGATTTCCAGTATGGCAATGTGGATCTTGACGAGAAAAGCCAACATATCTGGAGAAAGTCCGCTCGTCACTGGGCGTACCGGCAAGGCCGCCATTATGGCGACACGCTGGGATTACCGGCCTTGCGGGAGGCGATATCCGCTTACCTGCAACTCAATCGCGCATGCCGCAGCCATCCCGACAGAGTCGCCATTACCTCCGGCGGACAACAGGCGTTCGATCTGATTACGCGATTGGCGATCAATCCGGGCGACAAGGTTGCGATGGAGAACCCGGGGTATCCCCGAGTCAAACAGTTGCTCACCGCTCTCGGCGCCAAGTTGATTCCCATTGCTGTCGACGAGGAAGGGTTAAAAGTAGAGGATTTGCCGCAAGGCGCGGAAGCGCCCAAGCTGGTCTATGTCACGCCATCGCATCAATTTCCCAGTGGCTGCGTGATGTCCCTGCGCAGGCGGCTGGCGTTGCTGGAATGGGCGCAGGCGAACGACGCCTGGATTATCGAAGACGATTATGACAGTGAGTTTCGGTACTGCGGCAAGCCGATTGAGTCTTTACAGGGACTCGATCATCACGATCGGGTGATCTACGCCTGCACCTTTTCCAAAGTCCTGTTCCCCGCCATCAAACTGGGCTATCTGCTGCTCCCCAAAAGCTGGCTGGAGCCGCTCACTTACGCCAAACAAGTGACGGATCGCCACTCCCCCTGGTTAGAGCAACATATCCTCGCCGAGTTTATGCAAACGGGTGAATTCGAGCGCCATCTGCGCAGAATGCGTAAACGCTACGCTATTCGCCAACAGACTTTGGCGACGGCGTTACAACGCCAAGAGGGCGACAGAGAGATTCTGGTGGAGGGCGATAACGCCGGCCTGCATCTGGTGTGTTGGATGCCCAGCCTTCCGCTGAGCGCCGTTTCCGCGTTCATAGAGCAAGTGCAAACGCAAGGCGTACGCGTTTATCCGATACATCCGTTCTATCACGGAGAGCCTCCCGCAGCAGGTCTGCTACTGGGATTCGCGACCCTGACGCCAACGGATATCACACAGGGAGTCGGGATAATCAAACGGACATTGCGAGAGTTCTAAATAGCCCCGTATACAATTCGAAACAGCGAGCCAATCCGATTACAGGCATGATGAAGTCGTTGTGGAAGCAACGGTTTCCTTAACAAAAACAATAACCAATAGGGATATTCGCATGACAGTTCAAGCTAATAACGGAAATAACCAAGATTACTCCGTCGGGTTGGTCGCCGTCTCCAGTTGGCAAGGTTGGCTGCGGCATACGCCTCGCCGGCTGAATGTTCAGCAGGAAGGCGCCGGCGCCAGCAACCTGTATCGCTTATGGTCCACCTTTTCCTGGCAATCACCGAAAGGCTGCGTCGGCTACTTCAAGAATGGCCATACCGCTCTGGTCGTTCGCCAGGGAGGCGTCGTCACCCATGTGGTGGGATTTAATCCTGAGTCCTACCTGCTCGCCGGATTGTTACAAACAACCCGCGGCAACAACATCACCGTCAGAGGATTATGGTACGACGACTTCGCCATGATCCAGGACCCAACGGCGATCAGTTACGAAATCAACGTCACTCAGAATCAGGCCCAGGATTTCGATGGGTTGATCACATCGCTTATCGGCAGATCCGACCTGGGACCGCACTCTCCTTCCGACACGCCTTACTTCTACAGCTTCCGGCCAGCGGACATGGAAGCCCGAGTCAGCGGCCTGACCGGCAACTGCGGCAATATGGCGTTAGTGATTCTCTGCCAGTTTCTGTATGACTGGCGCAAAGGGGAATATGTGGAGATGTTTCGCTCCTGGGTGAATCAAAACCGCAACACCCGCAACTTTGGCCAGGGCCCATTAATGGGCGCCATCACCCAAAGCTTCGCCTAAGCGAAACGCGCTGTTCATAGCAAAGAGTTTCAAGTGACAGTTAGATGACAGTAAATTGAATCTTTTATGAACAGCGTGCTCTTATACAGCATCAATATTACAATTTGATGGTGATTTAGTTTCAACCCCGCCCAAGTTGTACAAAAAATGACTGTTGAATATGCTGCTATCGGCGATATCCAGCTCGCCTATGAAACCTTTGGCTCACAAAAAGATCCCTGCATTCTGCTGATCATGGGCCTTGGCGCTCAGATGCTGGTGTGGCCGGACGCTCTGTGCGAACGCCTGGCTGCAAACGGGTATTTCGTCGTGCGTTTCGACAATCGGGATATTGGCCTCTCCAGCAAAAGCAATGGCGCGGGACATGCCCGTCCAGTCACCAACTTTCTCCGCAAGCAGTTCGGTTTGCGGGTGAAAAGCGCTTACACACTGAGCGACTTGGCCAACGACGCCATAGGTCTGCTGAATCACTTGCGGGTCGCCAGCGCTCATCTTGTCGGCGCATCCATGGGCGGCATGATCGCGCAAATCGCCGCCGCCAAATATCCTGAACGGGCGCTCAGTCTGACTTCCATCATGTCCGCTCCTGGCTTTAGCCGCCTCCCAGCCTTAAATCCGGCCAATCTGCTGGCGCTAATAAAGCCAACGCGCCCCAAGTTGCGGGCGGAGGTTATTGAAAGCAAAATCAGTCAGATACGGCGTATTGGCAGTCGCAGCTATCCATCCTCCCGGTCAGAGTTATTACAGCGAGTAGGTAAAGTACTCGACAGAAGCAGCATCGACCACGAGGGACTGCAGAGACAAGCCAGCGCCATTCTTGCCGAAGGCTCTTTGGTTGAGCTGCAAAAGCGCATCATCACGCCAACGCTGGTCATCCATGGCGATGAGGATTCGCTCATCCCTCTTTCTGAGGGCGTCGCCTGCGCCCGCAACATCCGTGACGCGCAACTTGAAGTCATCGCCGGCATGGGCCACGACTTCCCTTCCCCGCTGATAGCCCGCGTCGCCAAAGTCGTGTTGCAGCACGTTGGACAAACCGCCGCTCGTCCTGGGAACGCCTGCGAGCAAGCCTGATATTCACCCGCCAGCCTCATGTGTTTAGGGTGAATAGACAGCTTGCCAGCGTCCCTACTGCGCCTCTACCATGAGCTGGCGCGTCAGCGCATTAGCGCCCTCAGCTAGAACAGGAGAGTCAAGCCATGAGTAGAATCCAAAGCGTTAAGGACCGACTGCAGGACACCACCGAGAAGTCCCTGATCCGACTTGAAAGCATTCACACATCTATAGCGGAAAAGCCGCTACTGGCGCTGGGTAAGATCCAGCCTTTTGAAGGCGTCGCCCATCAAGCCAGGGTATTGCAGCAGAATATGATTCATAAAACCTACCGGGGCATTCGGGATCTGACCGAAATGCAAGGCCAAATCGCCGACCAGATTATTCGTCTGATCCCCTGAACTACACCAACGTCGCCTGATGTATTAAAACCCCTTAGTTGTATTCCTGGCGACAGACGCAAAAAGGCGGTAATACCGCCTTTTTCATTTCACTAAACAGTGATCGCTTATGCGCCAGGGTGCAGGGTCAGTAATGCGTTGATATCCAGCTCCCCGCCTCTTCCCAGCTCCAGCTCAAGGTACTGACGCATTTTGTCCGCCAGGAAGCCATCTACCCCGGGCGAGCCGGATACGCCATGGGCCACCCAGGCGTCGAAACGGTCATCATTACCCACTACCTGCGCCGCTTCCAGCAACAGCGACTGTTTATAGTCCGACACCAAGGCTTTGAGTCTGTTTTGGGCAGCGATACGCACCTCAGTATTGAGACGGCTTTCCATATCCAGATCAGACTCCACCATCGCCGATTTACGCGCCAAGCCAATCGTGTAGTGATCATCGTAATAATCGTCTTCGGAGACGACATTCACCGGGGTGTCGCTACGGCGACCATCTACTTCCATCACCAATGCGGAGCTGGCGGTCTTGGTTAAAATGTATCTCTCGTAGTGGTAGTCGGAGTAAACATCCTCCATCACGGTTGGCGGAACCATCGAGAACTCGGTCAGCAATGAGTCCAGCTTGTGATCTGCTCGATCCAGTTTGCGGCCTCTCTTGTCGACTTCATCATCAGCTCTACGCACCTCCTCCCTTTGACGGGAGACCTTGTCCTTCAGACGGTCGACTTCTCTCTTCTGTGTGTCATATTGCGGGTCTGTGAGGTTAAGTTTGTTCAGCGCGCTTTCTTCTTTCGCCAGATCCCGCTCCGTCGATTCCAGCTCCCGCCGCTCCCGTTTAAAATCGCGGCGAGCGTCCCGCATATTGTCTTTAGCGCGATCCAACTGATATCGCTGGTCAGACACATCTCCCTGCAGACGAATAAAGTCAGGGTTGCTCACCATCACCTGCCCGCTGACATACTGCTGCACTTCCGGCACAACGGACTCGCTCAGATTATAGTGAACCGGCGCCCGAGACATGCTCACGCGCGCCTCATTGCCAAGTTTGCTGTTTACTTTATTGACCAATTGCAATCCGGCTACGCCATACCCCAAATCATCGCCAAAAACGCGCCGGTCGCTGTCCAACTTAATGCGAAACTGATGCTGCGTCGCTATCGTCTGATAAGCAGAGTTATATCTATCCCAGGCGGACTGCTCATGTGTCGCCTGCGCCACTTTGCCGTAAAGCAGCATGGCCTTGCCCAGATTATTGCGGTCATAAGCTGTGTTAGCGGCGCTTCTTACCTGGTTCAACCACGCGGTAAAGTCTCTGCGCGCCTGTTGCAGCCTATTCTGGGTGTCCTTATCGTTGGGCTTTAACTTCAAGGCTTCTTCATACCTCTCAACCGCCAGTTCATAACGGCCTTGAGCGTAATACTCTTCCCCATCCTTGATCAGGTTACGGTGCGCGCATCCTGTTACAGCCAAAGCCACCAACGCCACTCCCGCAAGCCTTTTGAAGCGATTAGACAACATTATCTTCCTACACCATTCTCATATTTTTCGAATATTACGACAGGACCTGATTTCACTACCCGATCCCATCGCCACTGCCTTTATGTGAGTCTATTTATACCCTGCGCCAGCTTAACCCTAACTGAATAAAAAGGGCGAAATCGCCAATAGCGCTCATCAGCGACGGTAAATTGAGGCATCAGCGGGAAACGTTGGAAATGAAAAAGGCGGGATTCCCCGCCTTTAACCAAAAAAGCCAGCCGCCTTCGGCTGTGAAGTGTGATTAGGAAGAAATTGCCGCGACTATTTTGCGCCCAGCATCGCCTTCTTGAGTTCTTCCTGAGCCGGATTGTCGGATAACCAGATACCAAACAAAGCTTCTTTAAAAGCAACGCCGCCATCAATAGTGGCCGCAAGCGCGTCGTTTTTATACACCTCTACGCCTTTGCCTGGGAGATACACCAGGTCGAATTCGTCATTTTCCTGGATCTCTTCATCGAAGACGCCAATAAACTTATCGATATTTGCTTTAATGGGAGCCGTATTGCCATTAGTCGCGTTCTCAAAGCCCTCTGTAGTGGCTTTCTGCATCTTTTCACTGGTCACCATACCGGAAACCATATGCAGTTTGATCGCCATAGGCTCGTCCGCTTTCACAATCGCAGAAGCGTCCTTATTCGCCTGCGGCAGGTATAAGCCACCCACATAAACGTCAATGAACCATTTGGAGCGCACGCCAGCGCCATTGAGCTTTAATTCAGAACCCGCTGCGCTAAGCGTGTCGGGAATGTCGACGCCGGCTACTTTAGCGGCCTGCGAGGAAGGGGATAGAACCAGCAAGAGCACAAGTGCAGAAATTAGTTGTTTCATATTTCATCCCTAGTTGCATTGATTGTTATTTAAATTATTTGCTGTTTATTGTTTGTAAGCGCTCAACGGTGCGGGGTAATTCCGAATCGGCGAGCGGACTCCATTATAGGCAGCCCGCAAAAGCGGTAGATAGGGTAAAACAGGTAGTTATACCGGGTTATGCGAGCTGGTTCGCAACTATAGGCGCAAGACATTCCTGACAGCAAGTCTAACCGGTCCATTAAAAAAGGGCGCTGGATGCGCCCTTTTTACTGTTACGACAGTGTAACCAAAAGTTACTTAAACAGTGTGTCTCCGGTCAAACCTTCTTTCTCCAGCAGTTCGCGCATGCGCTTGAGCGCTTCTACTTGAATCTGGCGCACTCTTTCCCGAGTCAGGCCAATTTCCTGCCCTACTTCTTCCAATGTGCTCATGGGATAACCGCGCAATCCAAAACGACGGGCGATTACTTCCTGTTGCTTGTCAGACAATTGGTCAAGCCAACGGTCCAGACAGCCTTTAAGATCGCTATCCTGCAACAGCTCAGCAGGATCATTGCTCGCCTCATCGGCGACGGTATCAAGAAGGGATTTTTCCGCGTTGCCGCCAATCGGCGAGTCGACGGAAGTGATGCGCTCGTTCAAACCGAGCATACGTTTAACATCCTTCACCGGCTTTTCCAGCAAGTCGGCGATTTCTTCAGCGCTGGGCTCATGATCCAGTTTCTGGGTCAGTTCGCGGGACGCGCGAAGATACACATTTAATTCCTTAACTACGTGAATCGGCAAACGGATCGTCCTTGTCTGATTCATGATGGCGCGCTCAATCGTCTGGCGAATCCACCAAGTCGCGTAAGTTGAAAATCTGAAGCCGCGTTCGGGATCAAACTTTTCAACGGCGCGAATCAGACCCAGGTTGCCTTCTTCAATGAGATCAAGCAGGCTCAGGCCTCTGTTCACATATCTGCGGGCGATTTTCACAACCAAGCGCAAATTGCTCTCAATCATGCGCTTACGGCCTTTCTCATCGCCACGACGCGCCATGCGCGCAAAATGAACTTCTTCTTCCGGGGTTAATAATGGGGAGAAACCGATTTCGTTCAGATAAATCTGAGTGGCGTCGAGGTTTCTGTAGGATTGGCCTTCGCCTAGGGAGAAACGACCGGTACGTCCTTGATCAATCGAGACAACAACATCACTTTCATCGTCTTCAAACTCTTCAGCCTCAATTTCGGCCAAATCGATATCAACATCGTAAGCCAAATCTTCTGCGTAAGATTCACGTTCTGCTGCCATGATGATGCCCTGCTCTCGTTAACCCCTTGCGGGGTATTGATGACGTTTTGCACTTGCTCAGGCGCAAGTTTTATCGTTTTGGTAGGTACTTGAGAGGGTCAACCGGATTGCCGTTTTTTCTTATTTCGAAGTGCAACATCGGTCGGTTGGTCCCTGTCTCACCTATCTCGGCTATCTTCTGCCCGCGGTTTATGAGGTCACCCTCCTTGACCAGTATCTTGCTGTTGTGCGCGTAAGCGCTGATGTATTCATCGCCGTGGCTCAGAATCACCAGCTTGCCGTAACCTAGCAAACCATTACCCGCATACACTACTTCGCCACTGGCCGCTGCTAAAACCGGGTCGCCGATTTTGCCGGCGATATCAACACCTTTATTGATGTCGCCTGCAATAGAAAAAGTATCAATAATCGGGCCATGATGGGGCCACCCCCATCCGGTAACAATTCGATCGGTTTTGCTGGTTACAGGAGCTTTTTTCTTTTGTGTATTTTTGTAAACTGGAGCCTGGGCAGTTTTAGGCTGAGTAGTTTTCTTGGGCTTAACAGATGAAGTTTTCTTGGTTTTGACAGTCGTCTTTTTGGTTTTCCTGGATGGCTGCGCGCTCGCAGTCTGGTAACCATCCGGCACAACCAGAGAAATCCGCTGCCCCGGCTTAATCATGTAGGGAGCGGGTATCCGGTTGATACGAGCCAACTCTTTATAATCCCGACCATATCTCCAGGCGATAGAATAGAGTGTGTCGCCTTTCTCTACGACATGGCTTCCCCAGTACACCGGAGGGTTAAATGCAGGGTCTCTATATATAGAAGGAGAGGTGCAGGCGCACAAGAATAGCGTGATCGACAAAGCGACCGATCTCAAAGCATAAAAAATGCCATTACCAGTATACAGTCTGTTACAAAACCTGTGTTTTTGGGATTTTAGACAATGCACTTTTTAGCTTTTTTTAAAACAAAAAGGAATTAATACAGCCTAGATTATTCTCATTATTTACAAAAGTTTCTAAATTGAACTCCTAAGTAGTTAAATTACAACTATATTCTATAGAGTTATAGATTCAATGCCGTCGGGTTCGCTCGTTATACCTGATACCTGAGGTAACACCACCAAGGAAAATAAGTAACACTAACGTGATTTAATTTCCTAAAAGTGTTCTCTCATTTTTGATAACCAAGTCTCACTTTTTCCAGCGCAACCACCATCAGTGCGCCGATAGCGAACAACGCCGCCACCATTAACACTTGCGCCGGCTCGCCTGTGATCACCTCGTAACGAGAGGGGAAAACATTCGCCTGCACAAGGGGGACCTGAGCCCCATGAGAATCAATACGATATTCCAGCGTATACTTCCATGGCCAGACTTTGTTGAGAGCGCCCAGCATAAAGCCGGTCAGAACTGCGAGGGTGTAGTCGTGGTAACGTCTTAATAACCAGCTTAGCAGGTGGGTGAAAGACAGCAAGCCAATCAGACATCCTGAGGCGAAGATGGACAAAGGCAGAATTTCAAAGCCTTTCACCGCCGCGAGGACCGGACCATAAATGCCAAGAAGTAACAGCAGGAAACTGCCTGAAACGCCAGGCAGAATCATGGCGCAAATGGCGATGGCGCCGCTTATGAACAAGTTCAGGTAGGTCGGCTCCAGGCTGGTAGGGCTCAAAGCCGTCAGCGCATAGGCCACCGCAGCGCCCAACCCGATCAACAATGCAGTTAGCGCATTCTTCTCTCTGATCGCCTTACCTACAAACCAGACGGAACCAAGAATCAATCCAAAGAAAAAGGCCCATATCAGATTGGGGTGGCTCTGCAATAGAGAGCTGATGATCCTGGACAACGAAAAAACGCTAGTGAGAATGCCGGCGAACAATGTCGCCAGAAAGGTTCCATCAATGTCTTTCCAAACCGCTGCGAATCCCTGCGTGCGCCAGATGCTAATCAGTCCCGGGCGAATTCGCCCAAGAGCTGAAATAAGCCGCTCGTAAATACCGGAAATAAATGCAATCGTACCGCCGGATACACCAGGAACAATATCCGCAGCTCCCATGGCCACGCCTTTCAGATAAGTCTTCCACATGTTATCGAACAACGCCTCCTAACAAAGGCACAAATCGAACCTGCTCCAAACTGCTCTCCTCTATTTCCGCGCCTTGTCTCTTATAGACCTTCAGCATCTGTTCGTTGCCGCCGCCAACCGGAATGACAAGACGTCCGCCATCCGCAAGTTGCTCCAGCAACTCCGATGGCGTCTGCTCCGGGGCCGCAGTCACCATAATCGCGTCGAAAGGCCCCTGTTCAGGCCATCCCCAACGCCCATCGGATAATTTCGCGCTAACGTTATTTAACTTTAGCGCCTTAAACCTCAGTTTCGCTTTTTCCAGCAGCGGCGCAATCCGCTCAACGGTATAAACCTGTGTGGATAACCGGGCCAGAATCGCGGTTTGATAACCCGATCCGGCGCCAACCTCCAACACTCGTTTCGGTTTCCAGCCACTGCACAGCAGCTCAGTCATACGAGCCACGATATAAGGCTGCGAGATCGTCTGGGAGTGTCCTATCGGCAGAGCAGTATCTTCATAGGCGCGATGCGCGAGAGCCTCGTCGACAAAAATATGCCGGGGAACCTCAGTCATCGCCTCCAACACCGCTTCATTCTGAATTCCGTTTTTCCGCAAGCGCTCAATCAAACGCAGACGCGTGCGCCGCGATGTCATGCCTATGCCTTGCAAATCGAAGTTCACTCAGTATCTCCCAGCCAGTCCTGTAGTTGGTTAAAGGCGTCGTAGCGAGTCATATCAACATGAATAGGCGTAATGGAGACGTAGTTGTGCTCCACCGCGTAAAAATCCGTACCAGGTCCGGCGTCGTCCCCTTCTCCCGCCGCTGCTATCCAGTAACGCTTGCGACCTCTGGGGTCCACAATTTCGTGTGGCTCGCCGCCTTTCAAACGATGTCCCAAACGGGTTAGCTGAATCCCGCGGATATCGTCTAAAGGCACGTCAGGGACATTCACATTCAACACCGTACGCGGAGCAATCGGCGACTTTAACTGTCTGAGCAGTAAGTTGGCGACCACTTTCGCTGCAGTCGCGTAGTTTTCTTGCCCTCGATTTACCAATGACACAGCAATTGCGGGTTGCGCCAAAAAACGACCCTCCATCGCTGCAGCGACGGTTCCTGAATACAACACGTCATCACCCAGATTGGCGTGGGAGTTAATGCCGGATACAACACGCTCTGCGTCATAACCGAACATCTCGCTCAACCCCATATGCACGCAGTCTGTCGGCGTACCATCAACAGCGAAGAAGCCTTGTGAGGTTTTCTGCAGAATCAAAGGGCGCGTCAGCGTCAGTGAGTTACTCGCTCCGCTATGATCTCTATCTGGCGCAATTACTCGAATCTCAGCAATATTTTTTAGCTCATCCGCCAGAGCCGACAAACCTGGCGCATGCACGCCATCGTCATTGGACAATAATAATTTCACTACCGCTTTTCCTTTTTTCGCTACTCCCTCATCACCAGCCTTTTGCAGTCAATTGCTTTAATGATAGTGACAATGGGAGAAGCTATTAGTAAACAGGTTTGGCTGGAATCAGTTTAATCTAAATACTTGGTCCAGCAATACAGAGGCGAAACAGCCGGAGCCAAGAGAGAATGTCAGCTCAATATCGTCATTGAGCCACTGCCAACTCATATCTACAGGCATAGCGACAAAAGGTCTCCGCGCTGTACGCGCGCCGTCTTTGTGAATAGCGGTCAGCCATTCTGATAAAGATGCCGTTCTCAGTTGCTCAATCTCTCCGGCCGCCCCTGACAAAAACTCTGGGCCGCCCAGCATAGGGCCAGTGGGAACGGTGTATTCAGATACGACAGAGCTGGCGGCAGGAGCGCCTTCATCTCCATCGATCATGGCTGACCAGTCCCCTCGACGAACGCGTTCAGCCAGAATTTCATTAAACAAATAAGAGCGCGCCGCAGACAAATACATCCCCAGATGGGCCTTCTTTTTCGGTTTTTGGCCTTCTACGAACCATGCATTCGCACGTTGTAAATTATAGCCATCGTGGCCAAAGCGCTGGTCTCCGAAATAGTTAGGAAAACCATTCGCCTGAATGAATGAAAGCTTTTCATCGATTTGCTCGTGAACTCCTTCCACCTGTCTGACCCAGATCTTAAAAGCATTTCCTGAGTGATCGCCTCGGCGTAATTTTTTTTGCGTACGAGTAACGCTGAGAACTTCTACACCTTCAATCTCTAACTGACTCCAATCCGGCTCAGGACGTTTCCCCAAATATACTGAAAACCATTGTCTGGTCACGGCATGACGATCCTTCAATCCCATTAACCCGATATCAAAATCACGCACACCACAAAAACGCGCGAGGTTACGAGATACCCACTCGGTATTCTGCCCGCGCTTTTCAATATGTAGTAAAATATGCTCGCCTCCTGAGTCTGGTGGCGTCCATAATTCATCCACACCGAAATCTTCCGGAGTTTGACGCCATATCCCAGGGGCCGTGTCAGTCCAAATTCCAGGAAAGTTAAGATCAAAATTCATATCAGTTCTTTTGCGCCTCTAGCAATGCTACCGCATGACAGGCAATGCCTTCTTTACGGCCGGTATAACCCAGTCTTTCTGTGGTAGTGGCTTTTACGTTTATACAATCAATAGAAACATTGCAGTCAGCGGCAATATTGATTCGCATGTTTTCTATATGTGGAGCCATCTTAGGAGCTTGTGCAACGATAGTCCCATCAACATTCCCTACCTTGTAACCCTTCTCATGCAGTTTACTAACCACAGAGCGAAGCAGGTTTCGGCTATCTGCACCAGAAAAAGAAGGATCGGTATCAGGAAAATGTTTACCAATATCACCTAAGGCTGCTGCGCCAAGTAAAGCATCACATATCGCATGTAGTAAGACGTCGCCATCTGAATGCGCTTGCAAGCCACGATCATATGGAATCTTCACTCCACCAATGACAATAAAGTCGCCACTCTCAGAAAACGCATGGACATCGAAGCCATGACCGACTCGAAACAAACTCATTCTTCTTCCTGCATAATGCGGCGTAAGAATATCTCCGCCAGAGGTAAATCTTGAGGATGGGTAATTTTGATATTATCGCTATGCCCTTCTACCATTACTGGCCTCAAGCCCAGAGCTTCGATCGCTGAGGCTTCATCGGTAATGTTGATGCCCTTTTCTAGCCCTTGCCTTAAAGCCGCCAATAAAATGCCAAACCGAAACATCTGTGGGGTGTACGCCCGCCAGAGATTAGTCCGGGGCACAGTATCTAACACTTCACCTGTCGCACTGGTCCTTTTCACCGTGTCGGCTACAGGCACGCCTAAAAGCCCGCCAGGTTGAGTATTCCATAACGACTGCATCAGATTGGAAATGTCATTGATGCGAAAACAAGGACGAGCCACATCATGCACAAGCACCCAGTCTTCAGTAGAGGCGTGAGGCTCTATCTTCTCTAAAGCATTGAGCACTGAAGTCGACCGCTCCGCCCCGCCAGCTACTGGTATTGTTTTTCCAATATACTTGCCAGCAATCTCAGGCCACCATTTATCTTGTGGATGAAGAGGCAAATAGATCTGTGATATTCCAGGCGCTGATAATAGCCGATCCAGCGTATGCTCAAGAACGCTTCGATCAAGCAATTTCAAATACTGCTTAGGGCATTCGCCCCCCATGCGAGAGCCAACACCTGCGGCGGGCACTATCACCCAAAGCTTATGCTCTTCCATACTGCCTACTAATACTAATCAAGCTCGATTTCTGCAAAAACCGGGCTAGTATCAGTGAAGCGAATAAGGAAAATCAAGAAAGGTTCAGTTTTCGATGAGCAAATAAAATTGCTCGTCAGGATACACCATTCCCAACTGGCTGCGAGCTCTCTCTTCTATCGCGCTCTGTGCGAGTTTTAGCTCCATGACTTCAGCCTCAAGCCTGCGATTCCTCTCCGCCAATTGCTCGTTCTCTTCTTTCTGACTCTCAACCTGACGATCAAGCACCCAAGCCTGAGCGAAAGAACCTTCGCCTACCCAAAGACGGAATTGAAGGACGCCAATAATCAACGCCAAAACTGTCCACAACCAATTTACACGCATAGCAGAACGACAATGAGGTTATATTTTCGTCGTCAATGACATTTTGCGTCCCTGCTGCTTCAAGCAAATTCCGCCGTGATAATTTACTTTTTAGTAGGGCGGAATCGCTTATTTTATAGACTCTATTATTTATAGTCGATAAGTGTTGATAATTTCCAGTAGAAAACACTTATAACTACATAAATTTAATAGTATTTCTTTTTCAAAGTTTAACTCTGTCGAAAGAAACTAGAGCAACTAGAGGTAGATGTAGAGGCGTACAGTAATGGTAAGAGAGACTCAGGCGCTACTGTGGAAGGGGTAAGGCACCTTTAGTTTTCTGGCCCGACGTTAAATTTCAGGCAAAAAAAACCCGTCACGAGGACGGGTTCTTCGTATTAAGAGCCTGACGACGACCTACTCTTGCATGGGTAATCCACACTACCATCGGCGCTGGACTGTTTCACTTCTGAGTTCGGAATGGGATCAGG
>NZ_JAHMIN010000042.1 GCF_018986435.1 Hahella sp. HN01
AATAACCTTGGTCGCGGACCAAGGAAACGGCCTCTTCTTTAAACTCTTTTGTATACTGTTTATACGACTTTTTCTGACTCATGCTGACACCTTAATCGTTGACGGGTATTGTCTCTTATTAATGTGTCCGGGACTATTAGACCACTACATTGATTTAGGGAGCAGTAAATTCTCCGCGATAAAAGGCTTCCCATATTTCATCAAGTCGCCCGCTTTGCTTCAGCTCACTCAATCCAGCATTGAATATTTCCATAAAACGAGGACTGGCGTTGGATTTACGGGAAAAAATCATGTGGTACGGCCAGCTTTCCACGGGGGCTGTGTAGCCTATTTTTTCTCTTTCTTGAGCGGTGAATTGTGACTGCAGATTGAACAACCCCACAGCTTTATTTTCATCTAAGGCGTCAAAACGCCCAGCGAGCAGTTTTCTGAATACGAGGATATGATCAACTCCCACATCGTAACTGACCAGGCCTTCCTTTTCCGCTTCCTCCAGTGGTTTGGCCTTGGCGCTGCCGAGAGGGAGGCCAATAGTGAGACCTTGAATGTCCTCTTTTGCCCCGCGCCATACAACAGGTCTATTTTTGAGATAAAAGAGAACAATTTCTCCCGTATAGACCGCATCGGAAAAATAACAATCGGCCTCTCTTTCCGGCGTCTTTCCCCAGATTGCCGAGGCATGCCACTCCCCTCTTTGCACCAACGTGTAGGAACGCTTCCAAGGGAAAAAACCATAAACCACTTTCACTCCCGCTTTTTGATAGATCTCCGAAATAATATGAGGAACGACACCGTAGTCAGGATAAGACTCGCTCATGAAAGGGGCCCACTCGCCGATAGCGACTGTTATTTTTTCCTGCGCAACAGCGTCACCCGCCCGGCAGAGCAAAAAAACAACAATAACAAAGCCTATCAGCCCATCTTTAAGCACTCAGACACCTTCCTATCTGCTTTAACTCACTCGCTTCGATCAGTGAAAAGGAAAAGAAACGTGTGAACCTGAATAGTCAGTTTAGTAGATAGGGACGTAGAGCGTTGCAGCCGGTCAGTGGTTAATGGAATTAGAAAATACGTTGACGATAATGACTCCAATGATGATAAAGCCTAAGCCGATCATCGCAGGAAGATCCAACGTTTGTCGAAACAGGAAATAGCCAATGGCCGAAATCAGTACAATGCCAAGACCGCTCCAGATAGCATACGCCAGGCCGACAGGAATTGTTTTGAGGCTATAAGACAGAAAGTAAAAGGCGCCCAAATAGCACAACGCCATGAGTATCGTTGGCGTCAATTTACTGAACTGTTCCGACTTTTGCAGAAAAGTGGTGCCAATCACTTCCAACAAAATAGCGGCGGCCAAGGCTGCGTAGGTCAACCAAATTGGCTTCATAGAATCTACTTCCCGTAACAAAGAGCCAAGCACACAGTATTTAAAACATTAGCGAGCATAGGGAGATCTATTTTGCGCTATCAACATCTGTCTACCATAGCCCTCCTTCCGAAGTAATCCAGGCGGCTAACTGGATATCTTCTTGCTCGCTAAACTTTGTTGATATTTTCTCCATTCTCGCCGTCACATTATCGTCTTTAACCCAGTCGCCCGGTCTGTATGGGTATATTGCGATAGTCTCTGTATTTCCCAGCAGCAATTCCTCTGAAATCTGTAAAGCCAATTGCTGTGCTCTATTTTTCGAGGACGAACATACTATCCAGTATGCAGTGTAGATGTCAGACCCATCTACTCTTAGGTAAAAATCGTTCGGGCTAGTGTGCGTCGACTCAACCACCCACAGACTAAATTCATTCATTTTTCTGTCGCCAGAAGAGTTAAGTTATTTGACTGACCAGCTATTACACTACTTATGAAAAGAAATGAGGTAATTGAGCGAACTAATAGGCATAGCCCAGCTAAGCGCTTCACATAAAGTAACGGAAGAAGATGACTGAGTCTTTTTTAGAATAGGCTTACTACTTGCCGATACAGAAAGTGAAAAAACATTAATTATCAATTAATTATAATTAAATTGGCGTGCATTTGGGGTAATTTCGGTTATTCACCTAAGTACGGTTACTTTGTACTGCCAGAACATATTATATTAAAAAATGCGTTCTGCGTCAGTGTTCAAGGTATTGAGGAACCAATATGCCAACCTATGCAAAATCGTTAGTAACTTCTAAGAAAGGTATTAACTACGTAAGAGGAGTTATCGAGGGAGTTGGCTGCTTGTTTCAAAAGATTGAGCAGGAAAATGATCTTGGGATAGATGCGATTTGCGAGTTGATAAACTCAAATGGTCAGCCAGAAAACCACCTTTTTGCTTTGCAGATCAAGTCTGGTGACTCTTACTATGATAGTTCTAAAAACTCCTGTTCATTTAGGATAGGAACTCATAGGGATTACTGGACAAATTATAAGGTCCCCCTTTTTGCTGTTGTTTACATACCATCTCTCGACACGGCTTATTGGACAGATATTAAGAAATTTCTGAAGAGTAACGTTCACGCTAGCTCCATTAGTTTCGATTTGAGTCGTGCCAATCACTTTGATGAAGAGAAGTTCATTTCTTACTTTAAGCCCTTGGTTACTGGGAGAGGGCCAAATATTTCTCTGGAAGACAGTTTAAGACTTGTTAGAAGCAGTAATGATGACGAGGCTTGGCTTGGTTTAACAACGTTATTTAGGCGATTTCCTAATACATACCAAACCTGGGATGAGTTGGTTAGAGCTTTCAAAATAAGAAGTATTGCCAAAATTCCTAGATTACTCATTTATCTTCTAGCCCATATCCCTTGGCATGGCGATATTTCATACAGTGGCGAAGATATAAAGTCAGAGATTAGATGTTATGCCGCTGACTTGTTTAATTCGTTTGATGAAGGTGACATACGTAAGTTACTGTCCATGATCGATGACAACGGAATACAGAGGGGAGCTATCGGGCAATCGGTCGAAGCTGTAATTAACTGTGTAGGTAGTGCATCAGGCACTGTTGCAAATAGTCGGTGGTGATAAACTTATCATCCCCTTTTGCTGATGGAGCTGCACATGAACCCATTCAAAGGCCGGCATTTTCAGCGTGACATCATTCTGTGGGCCGTACGCTGGTACTGCAAATACGGCATCAGTTACCGTGAGCTGCAGGAGATGCTGGCTGAACGCGGAGTGAATGTCGATCACTCCACGATTTACCGCTGGGTTCAGCGTTATGCGCCTGAAATGGAAAAACGGCTGCGCTGGTACTGGCGTAACCCTTCCGATCTTTGCCCGTGGCACATGGATGAAACCTACGTGAAGGTCAATGGCCGCTGGGCGTATCTGTACCGGGCCGTCGACAGCCGGGGCCGCACTGTCGATTTTTATCTCTCCTCCCGTCGTAACAGCAAAGCTGCATACCGGTTTCTGGGTAAAATCCTCAACAACGTGAAGAAGTGGCAGATCCCGCGATTCATCAACACGGATAAAGCGCCCGCCTATGGTCGCGCGCTTGCTCTGCTCAAACGCGAAGGCCGGTGCCCGTCTGACGTTGAACACCGACAGATTAAGTACCGGAACAACGTGATTGAATGCGATCATGGCAAACTGAAACGGATAATCGGCGCCACGCTGGGATTTAAATCCATGAAGACGGCTTACGCCACCATCAAAGGTATTGAGGTGATGCGTGCACTACGCAAAGGCCAGGCCTCAGCATTTTATTATGGTGATCCCCTGGGCGAAATGCGCCTGGTAAGCAGAGTTTTTGAAATGTAAGGCCTTTGAATAAGACAAAAGGCTGCCTCATCGCTAACTTTGCAACAGTGCCCCTTGATGTTACCCGAGAGCTTGGCACCCAGCCTGCGCGAGCAGCTGTCGCGTGCACGGGCATGGTGGCTGAAGGACCAGGCCGAGGGCCGCAGCGGCGTTGCGCTTCCCGACGCCCTTGAGCGGAAGTATCCGCGCGCCGGGCATTCCTGGCCGTGGTTCTGGGTTTTTGCGCAGCACACGCATTCGACCGATCCACGGAGCGGTGTCGTGCGTCGCCATCACATGTATGACCAGACCTTTCAGCGCGCCTTCAAACGTGCCGTAGAACAAGCAGGCATCACGAAGCCCGCCACACCGCACACCCTCCGCCACTCGTTCGCGACGGCCTTGCTCCGCAGCGGTTACGACATTCGAACCGTGCAGGATCTGCTCGGCCATTCCGACGTCTCTACGACGATGATTTACACGCATGTGCTGAAAGTTGGCGGTGCCGGAGTGCGCTCACCGCTTGATGCGCTGCCGCCCCTCACTAGTGAGAGGTAGGGCAGCGCAAGTCAATCCTGGCGGATTCACTACCCCTGCGCGAAGGCCATCGGTGCCGCATCGAACGGCCGGTTGCGGAAAGTCCTCCCTGCGTCCGCTGATGGCCGGCAGCAGCCCGTCGTTGCCTGATGGATCCAACCCCTCCGCTGCTATAGTGCAGTCGGCTTCTGACGTTCAGTGCAGCCGTCTTCTGAAAACGACACTATGGATTGGTTTTTTAATCAATAATCTGTTAAAATACTCGTATAAAAAACTATGTAAATAAAACGTACATGAATCAAAGAATCGGCTATGCCAGAGTATCAACTGATGACCAGAACCTGCATCTCCAGCGGGATGCGTTGGTTGCTGCCGGTTGTGAAATCATTTATGAGGACAAAGCCAGCGGTAAAAGTACTGCCCGGCCAGAACTAGATAACTGTCTAAAGGCTCTTAGGCCAGGTGATACGTTAGTTGTTTGGAGGCTCGATAGACTCGGTCGCAGCCTGGGTGATTTGGTTAAAGTCGTGACTAATTTGATTGGTGAACGGGGAGTTGGATTCCTGAGCTTACAAGAGCAGATTGAAACCAATAGTGCTTCTGGAAAGTTGATTTTTCATGTATTTGCAGCTTTAGCTGAGTTTGAGCGTAATTTAATTAGTGAGCGGACTAGAGCTGGACTTGATGCTGCTAGGGCTCGGGGACGTAAAGGTGGCAGAAAGCCGAAGCTCGCACCAAAGGATATTCGAGAGATTAAGGTATTACTAAAAGATCCAAGCATACCCGTTTCCGATGTGGCTAAACGATTTGGTGTATCTAGAACAACAATTTATAACAGTGTCGGGGTCATAAAACCTGACCGTGAGGGGGCAAGTATATGAACGCTTTCCACTTTCAGGATCTTTTAAGTGAGTCAGCGGAGCCTCTTGTTCGTTATGAGGCCTGCAAAGGTATGGCTCGTGGTTATGCTAACTCTGTCATAGATGACCAGTATCGACTTAAAATCGCCAGGTCTTATTGCGCAGCTTTAATAAAATCTTATTGGGACGAAATTAACGCTAGGCACAATAGCAAGCTTAAAATTTTTTCAATCCCAACTGATTCAGAATTGGCCGAAATTACTCTCGATGCAGAGGATGTTGCCAAAAACACCGGTAAAGTGATCGCACAATTCCCTGATATTGATGCGGGCTATCTTATCGGATCAATATACACAGCCATGTTGCCTACTGCTTATCGATCTGATTTAGGAGCTTATTACACTCCGCCACCTTTGGTATCTAGGCTTCTTGATTTGGCTGAAGAAGCAGGCGTTGATTTCAGTACCGCGTCGGTAATTGATCCTGCATGCGGCGGAGGTGCTTTCCTTGCGCCAGTCGCTATGCGAATGCTCCAACGTTCCAAACATGCTTCAAGTGAATGGAAGCTTGCGCAGATAGGCAAGAGGCTCAAAGGGGTTGAGATAGATCCATTTGCTGCCTGGATGACGCATGTCTTATTAGAGTGTGTATTAATAGAACATTGCATTATTGCCAGAAGGCGTCTTGCAAAAAGCGTTATCAGTATTTGTGATGCTCTAACGTACCAGTCACCTGTAGATTTTGATCTGGTAATAGGCAATCCTCCATACGGTAAAGTTTCTCTTGATACAGAAGTTAGAGAGAAGTTTAGCCGCTCACTGTTTGGTCATGCCAATTTATATGGTCTTTTCACCGACCTCGCTTTAAGACTCGCCAAGCCTGAAGGGGTAATAGCTTACTTAACACCTACATCATTTTTGGGGGGGCAATATTTCAAGGCATTACGTGAGCTGTTAATTGATGAATCTGCGCCACGAGCTTTTGATTTTATATCAAATAGAGAGGGTGTTTTTGACGATGTTTTACAAGAAACTCTTCTTGCAACATTCAAAAAGTCAGCAAGAAAAACACCGGCAAAGGTTTCATTGTTAGTACCCGAGGGGCTTAACGAAGCAAGAGTAGAGCCTATTGGAAAGGTATCAATTATTAAAGGCGATGGTCCGTGGCTAATCCCTAGAGTAGCTGAAGACGCTGCATTGTTAAATCGACTCAAGAAGATGAAGACCCGTCTCCCTGATCTGGGCTACGTTGTTTCGACTGGGAAACTTGTTTGGAATAGACATAAAAGCCAGTTACGTACTGAAAAAACAAAAGGGGCACTACCTCTTGTTTGGGCTGAATCGGTAACTTCAAATGGCTTTAAATTCTCTTCGGTGAAGAGAAACCATGTCCCTTATATTCAAATTGAAAAAAACCAGCGACATCTTGTAACTACTGATTCATGTGTTTTGGTACAGCGAACCACATCTAAAGAACAAAATCGAAGAGTTCTCGGTGCTGTCATACCACAAGACTTTATTGATCGATATGGTGGTGTCGTTGTAGAAAATCATTTAAATATCGTTTACGCAGATACACTTATACGGGAGTTGAGCGTAGAAACTATTAACGGATTACTTAATTCTCAGGTCTTTGACCGTATATACCGTTGCATAAGCGGTAGTGTAGCTGTTTCTGCTTATGAGCTTATGGCTGTGCCTTTACCGAGCTTGGACGACATGAAAAAGCTGGAGAAGATCATTGCAGCAGGTTCTGATAGACTCTCCATCGAGAAGTGTATAGCAGGATTGTATGGAGAGAGCAAACTTGAGCTGGCCACATGTACCAAGTCTGGAGGTGATTGCTGAACGCTTACCTCTAATATTCCCTGAAGGGACAGAAAATCGTAATTATGTCATCCGAGAAATGGCTGCAAGAACTCTCTATGTTATGTTCTACGCAGGAGCTGTCGAGGGTGCTGATCGTTGGATTAGGCCAAGCCAAGTAACCGACATGTCTGATGTTCAGGCTGCTCTCTTGACGGACGAGGAGCGTCAGTCTTGGGTTAAACAGGCGCTATCTAGTAAGAAAGATAGACCTGTTACGACCTGGTATGCTCCAAATTCCCGAGAACCTGTCAGAGACGAAACTATTCGATATGGGTTTATAGCCCTTGGTGCCGTTATTGAACGCACTGGTTTGCCTGTGACAACTCCTCTTCCTAAATACGCAATGTCAAAAGCATTTGCAGCTCTGTTCAATGTAGATTTAATTGGGGATGATTTAGAGGCTTTAATTCGTAGCTGGCAGAACTCTCACCTTAATGCTGCCGCTTTAAGTCGAATTCGATTACTTGGTGCGCATGCCACTGCCGCAGCATCAGATCAGATAACCGCGACATTACCTAATTCTGGGTTAGTAATGCTTGAGTCTGGTCCGTCAGGCGTAATAGGTAAGGCGGTGATCGAACAATTCGCTCGGAAGTTTTTAAAGACGCCAGCCGTATTATGGTTGTCTCAGTCAGGGGAAAAGGTTGGTATTGATCTTGCGAGTAGGTTAAAGCTCAAAATTGACCCTTCAAAAACGTTACCTGACGTTATTTTAGTTGATCTTGGGACCAAGACTGACGGTAGTGACATGTTATTTGTTTTTATTGAAATTGTTGCTTCAGATGGTCCAATTAACTCTATGCGTAAACAGAAGCTAACTGAAATAGCTATTGAAGCTGGCTTCTCTGCCCAGAATCTTGCTTTTGTAACTGCATTTCAAGATCGTTCAGCCGCTCCATTCAAAAAAGCAATGTCAGAACTCGCGTGGGGAACTTATGCGTGGTTTTGTTCTGAACCAGATAATTTAATTGAGCTAAGAGATGGCAGTTCTATAATCTTGTCAGAGCTTTTATAGGACATAATAATCATAAAGCTGGTTTGGTAAGCCAGCTTTATGATTGCTCTATAGCTCAGGGGTCTATAACGGTCTCAAGTTATATCCATTTTGCTGTAGGTAATTGGCCCTATCATAAATTCTTGCGACCTCAGATTTTATTGGACCAAAAAAGTACTTTTTCCCCATTAGGACAAGGCATTCTGCTTCTGGGTCCAGAAGTTTAAACAAGTGATAGGCCGGTTCGTCAGCAAGAGTATGATTGCCAATTGCTGAGTCAGGAAAAAAATGTCCAGCATCATTTTTCAGAAGGTAGTCGTCTAAGTTTTCATCAAAATGTTCCCAGGCGTTCCGCAGATCCCTGTTATGAATAGGTGAGTCTTCTTCCATACCAAAAGCAGATATTAACTTTTCGCCTCGTTTTTTTCTCAGAGCTGCTTGATAGGGATGGGTTTTGTTTAGCTTGCCCGGATACCAAACCGGCCAGAAGTATCGAGATAAAGCCGCCGCATGCCCTATTGCCTCTTGCACCAAACTAATTGAGTAATCTGAATCAGCCTGTTTTTCCTTTGCAAATTCGTAGTGTTCAAAAGCTTCCAAACATCGGCTAGCTGAATAAATTATCGAATGTATATAAAAGGCGTCGTATGGAGAAAAAATACCGCTGAAATCTTCAACAATTATTTTTGCTCTACTTTCCAATTCATCTAATTCAAAGTTTACTGACATCTGATATACCTACTAAAACCCCATCGAAAAGCAATCTATTGATGCTAAATATTTGGTCATCGCTCTAAGCATTACCGAAAAGCCACCTAAAAGCGACCGTTGAGTTAAATTCGAGCCCAACGAACAAACCTCACCCTAAAGACAAGCACTGAAAAGCAACCCAAAAGCAACTTTATGATGTACTTGACGCCTCTATCTGTTTGATTAATATATAAAGTGTTTTTGGTAGCTGGCCTTCAAACAGCATTCTGCAAAACTAAGGCGATTGCCTTCATTTCTTAACCCTCAGGGGGACTGCCCCCTATGGGCATTCCTCCGTCTATAACAATCTTCCCGGAGGAAAATCAGATGTTTATCATCATTATGCTTGCAGCGTTATGCTGCGGCCTGTGCTTGTGTATTGCACAAGTTAACAGGCTTCCATACCGCGATTTTGCTCAAAGCAATGTCGTGTCCTTGGTACTCGATTCCGAGCAGCCAAACCAAAGAGGACCACCCTCAACATCAGGACGAGTGTTGGAATACCCAACTTGCTCGATGCTCCACCCCGTCTCTGTCGCCGTAGGCGTAAACAGAGACGGGGGTATAGCCCCCGACGGAAGCCTTGTGCCTCAACGGCTCAAGGCTTTCGCCCCGCGCACGAATGTGCGCGAACAATACCGCCTTCGGCGGTTGGCGCGCTTCGCGCTTCCTTTCCAGAGAATGACACGACAGTACCAGCCGGATCTGCTGGCAGTTTGTTCCGTCGGAACAGACCAGCCAGTGGAATGAGTAGTTCGCTCCATAGCAGTACCGCTCGTATGAAATGACCGTGGGCATCGGTTTATCTGCCCTGTGCCTGGGCGAGATCCCCAGCGTTGGCCTTAGCATGCAGAGCTAATAAAAAACTGCGTTTCACTTACCACCGAGTACGGACGGGCCAGCAACACGTTGATTAACAAGATCATAAGGAGCACACGATGCGCTCAGAGCGGACTAATCCGGGCTCCCGGAATTTTGGTCTCCGAAGTCGCGATATGGGCAAGGCAGGCCTGAATGCACTGAAGGAAGGTATGAAGAGTTTCCAGTCCATAGCCACGATCCACGACCGATGGAGCGTTTTTAGCGCTTGGATTAAGTCCGAACAGGGCATTAAGGACATGCGGGATATAGAAAAGGCTCATTTGGTCGCTTATGCGGCGCACCTTAATGATCGCTATGAGCGGGGAGAAATCGCGCCATCCACGGCGCAGAACTACCTGAGCGCAGTGAATCGGGTGATGGAGATTGCGAGAGGCGACCGACAGGTACGTGTAGACCCCGTCTCCGAGGGTGGACTTCCAAAGCGCTCAGGTATCGCCACTGGTGACCGGAGTGTTTCGGAAGCGGCCCATAATGCCGCTATGGGGGCAGCCTCCGAGCGCCTTGGGGCTTTGCTGGAACTACAGCGTAATTTTGGTCTGCGGTTCGAGGAATCGGCCAAGCTGGATGCTGCCAGGGCACTAAGAGAGGCCGAGAAAATCGGCTCCGTGAGCATAAAGGATGGCACCAAGGGGGGGCGGGCGCGCACCGTTCCCATCACCAACGATGCCCAAGTTAGTGCGCTCCAGCGGGCCGCCGCCATGCAGGATGGTCGCAGCATGATCCCTACCGAGCAGAATTATCGCGAGTTCCGGCAAGAAGCCTATCGGGAGATTGGCCGCCATCCGGTGAACTTCCACGGCGAACGGCACCACTACGCTCAAACTCGATACCGGGACCTGCTGGGCGCGGAATGCCCGGTAAAAGCCGGAATAAAGCATGGCCGCGCCCACCATGAATACCTTGCCAAGGAACTTGGAGTATCCGTGGCCCACGCCAGGATGCTGGACCAGGAGATCCGGTCGGAGGTTGCGCGAGAGCTGGGCCACGGGCGCATCGACGTAACAAACTCCTATTTGGGGTAAGCAACATCAGGAGGAACCAATGGAAAAATGGGTTAGAGAAAGATCACATGTATATGTCCGCCACGGCGGAAAGACCGCAAGGCGGGCGATGGTGAAACGCCTGATAGCGATCCTGGAGGACATTGCGGCCAATGAGAAAGGCGTTAAATCCCCATCCCAGGTCGGAAGAGCCCATATCCACAGATACTACGCCAGGCACCAGAGGCTGAGTGCGACGACATTGCGTGATCACTTCTATGCGTTCCGACTCCTGTGGGAATTGCTTGGTCGCGCTGGCGATCCTCCCCGGCCAAAGGATGGTTGAGCGCCGGGTTAATCGTCACTCGTGCCGATGTGACGCCTCTGGTCATAGTCATAGGAGTCCTGGAATCCTCCATCCCCCATCGGTCCAATACCTAAACCACCTGTCGAACGAGAGTCGAGATAAAGGTGGAGATCATCTTTTTTCCGACGATGTTTCCGTCCTCGTACACCCTCTTGGCGTACAACTTTAACCATTTGCACCGCGAGAAAACTAAGCAGGACAACAAGAGCGGCTTGCCAACTGAAATAGGCCACACCCGCCCAGAACACTATTGATGCCCAGATACTCCGATGAACCAGTAACAGGAATCTTCCGCCCCAAACGACAAAGGGAGCTAACGCAACACCAAGCCCCCAAGGCGTATCAGTCATCATAGCTATCCCGAGAAGTACCACTCCCAGCAGAAGAACATTGGCCACATGTTTCATACCAACCCCCTTGCTCTTTACCGCCAGTTTACCATGGCATCAAAAAATGCAACTGTGAAATCGAGAACTGCTCTCATTACTGCCCGCTAAGGCGTTCTTCCGAAGCCGAGCCAGGCGAAAGATACCCAAGATCACCAACAACACGAGTGCCATACCAAGCTTATAGGCAGCGACAGCCAGACCTAGGATAAGCAGAATCAGAAGCCCTATATTCGCCAGATGCCGCATCAACTTCTCCCTTCAACAAAGTTCCTTCATCTCAATTATTGACCTATGCGCCCAAAAAGGGCAGTTCCAGCGAGTATCCCCCGACGCCTTGGCTGTTACAGTGTTCACAACTTCAGCCTCAGGCTGAGTGAGCGCGATAGCTGGTCGCCAAAAACAAACAGCAAACTTAAATCCTTCCCTTAACCGAGGGTTCTCCGGTTAAGGGAGAACCCTCAAAGAAATTTGAGGTGTTGTATGTCAAAAATCGAAGTTAACGGTCTGATTCTGCCACTAAATGATGCGCATGTTCATCAACGGCGTGGGGTAACAGCCGCTAGAACTGAATCTGGCGAACCACTTCATATCACCGTATTGCGGTGTCTTGATGGTCGTCATACGAAAACTTACTGCGGATTGGCGAGAGCTGATAACTCAGAAGACTTCGTGAAAATCATGGAATGGGGTGACAAATTTGAACCAATCGCAGATTGGTTCAATACCGTCCAATAATTCCTTTCCTATCCCGTAACCGGGGTTCACCGGTTACGCGGTGTAGCCCCTTCAATTCCAAATTAATTGGAGGTGTTTATGTACTTTTCCACTTTCGTTTTGATCATGATTGTTACCGTTGGCGTCATTGCTTTCGGAGCTTCCATCGTTGCCAAGCTATTAAACGCGGCGTCGATGGCGGTATATCGGTCCTTGAGAAAAACGCGGCCCGTAGGGGTCGTCAGTCCGCTGGCTACTGTCAGCAGTTCATTGAACGGAGAATGGTTGAGAGCTACCTCCGGTAGCAATCAATCCGGCGTTTTCGATGCTATTGAATGCGCGCCGCTTGAAGGGGAACTGGTTGCTGAGCGAGCTGCAATTGCTTCCAACAAGAAGTTCTTGTCGGCCAAGGTGTGAATGACCTTTCAGAACGATAGCCCTTTTTATCTTAAATCACCCTGCCGGGTACTTTGCCCGGTTGGGCTAAGTCCCGGCGTTTAAACTCTTGGAGAATGAAAATGCTGGGACAAACTCAAAAAGAAATCCATCAATTCGACGTATGTGGCCGCGTGTATTACCGCGAGGTCAATTACACCGGGCAAGAAGGCGAGTTGGTGGCTGAAACGGTGGAGGCCTTATCTCATGACGAGGCGGAAACCGTGTTTCGAAACAATCTGGTTGAACATGCTCGTGAGTTCAACCTGACCGTGGACCGCGTCGAAATTACGTTCACTATCGATTTGACGATTGCTGAAAGTGATAGCGATGAACCGTTCTTGGTCCATTAATCGCAAAACCCTCAGGGGAAGCCCTGGGGGCTTCCCCTCCTGCTATTTATGGAGGAAAAATGGAAGAGACAACCACAATCACCACTGAGTTATCTGATCGCCATGCCTGGGCTTTGGCTCAACTTGTCAAGCGCATCGGCTGGAACGAAGTTCGGATCAATGCGGTGGATGACGACGATGCGTATCTGATGAGAGAGGCTTTATCTGCATTGCAGAAGAGTCTTGCTGAATCGGGATATGCGCCTCGGTAAAAACTCTACCAGAACGCTGGGATTGTCCAAAATGGGCAGATCCAGCGTCTTTGCAGAGCCACTTAGATTGGTAATATTGAAAAACCTTTCAAAGGAGTATTTAAACATGACATATCACTTACACCTTAACTTTGAAAATAGAGAGTACTTTTTATCAGATGGAGCTTGGTCAACTGAAGAGACCATTCAAGGCCTTCTTCTTCCTATCGCAGCGCATCGTGCTGCTGATGAAAAGGACGCATGGAGCGCGATTGATGAAGTTAAATCCTTGATAGATGAAGTGCTAATCAAAGTTGATGTTGAGTGGAACGACAGGATGACCCAAAAGCCGACAATTATTTATCAGGACGGCGTTAAGTCTCTGATTTCTAAATTGCAGAAGGAGTTTTTTATCAACTCATTCTGGGCTTATTTTAACGGTAAGAAACGTACCGCTCAGGCAGAACTGAACCTTGAGGAGGCATTTTCTACTGAGCTGAAGCAGCTTGAACATGAGGGCACCTTTATTTTTAAAGGTGTAGATAATTAAACGGCTTTGTGCCCCTGAGGCCATAAGTTAAACGGGTGCTAGAGATTACGATGCAGCGCATGTTGTAATAGTTTCTTTAGTTCGACCGGAATAATCAAAGGGCCAGCTTGTCTGGTCCTTTGCTACTTCTAGGGATAGGAATCTACTGAATCGGTTTCATTATCCAGCTTGGCCGTTGCTTGCTCATCCAAGAGGCGGAGCATCTCTGATGCCTTGCGTTTGGCCTCGGCCACAACTTCGGGTTTCTCCTGCTCCAGGAGTTGCTCTAGTGTTCTTGACACTGGTAAATCTCGCTAGTTTGGTTAGACTTTGAGTATATAACGTTTTAAAAGAGAGGTTCAGCTCCGTGGATGCCTTTACTATTGCAATGCTCAGTTTGCTCGCTTTTTTTACCATTGTGACGTTCGGGAGTTTGTATCTGTACAACAAACATCGTCAAAACCGCTCTGATCATTAATTATGACTGGTATTTTTACTCTCTTAATTAGATGATCGGACATAGCGTTAATTTCCTCATCGTCTAGCTTCGGGGCAAACAGGGGCGTTCCCCAGAATTGAACCTGTGGATAGTCTGAAAGCCTAAATACTCCATGCGGCCATCGGTCCTCGTCACCCAACCACCGGCGTAAAGTCAGATCTATACCCCATCCATTCTTTAGCTCTATCCAGCAATGCGGATTGATTTGAGTCTTGCTATGCACTGTTTCAACAAACCCTACTCTGCACTGATGTGGAATGTCTGATTTGGCTAGAATGTGGCTGATCACGTAAGTCATCACATCACAACCGGCTTTTGAATCCTCCAGATTTAGCAAAGCCAGTTCCAGTTCTTCATGCCACAGACTCATTGTGCCTTCCTAAATAGCAATTGCTGACCTTTTTCATAGATAACTGGATATGGTAAAGCTTTGCCATCCTGGAACACACTATTGGGCGGGAAATACATAACTGCCCACTCCGGCAGCGCTCGGCTCGTACTTTTGTAAAAATCGTCCATTGGAAATGATTTCACGTCGCTGACCTGGGAGAAAATCAATCGAGAATATTTGGTCGTGTTATTAGCGGCCAGATTAAAGCTATCAATATTACCACTGCCCACAAAGGCTGGTGTTTTCCAAGGATTAGGCATTGTAACGTTGTATGCAATTACGCAGTTTGAGCCATCACAGCCAAATTGTGGAGCCGTTACTGCCCACATAATTAAGGGATTTCCATCAATCTTAGGCGCTGTACTTTCCACTATTTTAGTCAAATCCAGGTTCATAGATTTCGCGGCTACCGCAACGGCATTATCAATTAGGTTTATGTAGTTGCTATAAGCATCTTCTGAGGATTTAGCCATTGATGCAGGCATCCATGCCATCAAACTTGGCCTAGCGGATGGGTTATCCGGTGATGTAAGAATGCTTGCAGTGTTAAACATGAGAGTTTGCTGACCGTTCAATCCTCTTAATGGAGCATCAAGCGATGAGGCCAGGCTTGTGACATTTAGCGCTTTCATCAATAGAGACTGTTTGTATGAGTTCCGCCCATCTTCTGAGTCTTTCAGATCTTGGTCATAAATACCCCCAGCTCTTGCCAAGTTTAGCGCTCTGGACATCTCTGGATTATAGGATTTTGGGGTTGTAGCACAGCCTGCGAGCATAATGGCGGCGAACAAGGCTGTAGCTGAACTTACGGAAGTTGACATATTCATTTTCATTTAAAGCTCCTCTTTTAGAAATAGAGTGCCATTGGTTTGTGAAAATGCAACAAGGGTTAAGTAAAACTTTTTAAAAATCATAAGTTTGTACGGACGTGACAAAGTTACCGACATTATTCAATGATTAACTTTCACATGTGAAAGTTTTATTTGGACTGCCCAAATTGGACAGTTTGGGAGTTCGGTTTGTACTCATTTGCTCGGTAGGCTTTCGGGTGACACGAAACCTATTGGAGCAACAGTATGAGAGTCTCTCCCCCTTACATTAGAACACTATCTGCCTCTTGTTTAATCATCTTCTCTGTCGTCGCCACTCATGCCTCGGCTGAAGGGCTTCAGTCCGAGATGGATAGACTATTCAACGAAATGAGTAATACAACCAGACCGGGTATTCATGAGACACAACGCCGTGGAGTTATTGCGGGTGGGCGTGTGACCACCAAAGCGCGTATTTTTGATGAAAACCTAGTTAGCTTTGTCCCTCCATCCTGGAAAGCTGGGTGTGGTGGCGTTGATCTATTCGGTGGTTCTTTATCGTTTGTGAATGCAGATCAGATTGTTCAACTGATGCGAGCTGTGGCAGCAAATGCAAAGGGCTATGCTTTTCAACTAGCTCTGGATAATGTTTTTCCTGATGGTGCAAAATGGATAGAAAACTTTCAGAAGAAAGTTCAGGCTTTGAACCAGCATTTAGGCAATTCTTGTCAGTTAGCTCAGGGTATTGTTAACGATTCACTAAGTGCTTTTGACACGAAACTAAAGAACGATACTCGTACAAAAGCATCGACCAAAGGTTTATTTGAAGACATGTTTTCTGCAACGCAGGAAACGGATGGACAAACGGCAATCAAGACGCTGAAAGACAACTCGCCACAGGCCTACCAAGAGATGATAGGTAATATTGTCTGGAAGCAACTCAAAAAGAATAGTGTAAGTTCATGGTTCCAGTACGGGGATAACAGCCTGCTTGAAGCCATGATGTCTATAACTGGTGCCGTTGTCATTGGTGATTTAATTAATGATCCAAATCTTGCTGGAGAAAACAACAGTACTAATCCCATCGTCACCTTACCAGGGAATCGAATTACCCTTGGAGATCTCATTTCAGGTGGCTCTGTTAAAGTTTATTCATGTGACAGTGATACGGTTAACTGTATTTCTGCTGGTTCTGAGCTGAAGAGTGTTCAGCTCAGGGGGATTGGCAATCAAATGTCAGATTTACTTCTTGGTTCTGATTCTTCACCTGGATTGATTTATAAATATGCAAACAATGTTGGGGCTTTAAGTTCTGCCGAGATAGCTTTTGTATCAAATCTCCCCAGTAGCTTTGGCTCACTTTTCCGAAATCTTGCTGCTGTTTCCAGTGATACAGCAGAGCAGTTTGCTCAGCAAGCACAGACCATCATAGCGCTAGATATAACCTACAGGTTTATTGAGGAGATATACCGGGCAACAACTATTGCGTTAGCTAACAGTGATAATGCCTATCAACAAAAAGCTGTTGATGTACTTGATGCTTCTCGGGCTGTTGTCAGACAAGAGTATGACCAATTAATTGTGAGACACGGGAAGCTAAGTGATCTGATGGGGTATTACAACAGCTTACTTGATGTCACAAAGAAGCAGCGGCTTTTACTTGCGGCACAAGCATCAGGGAAAAAGGAGTAACTAATGGATTTTAGTATTTATTCCGTCGGTGATGCCGCATTTCTAGAGCAAATAATGATTGCTGTGGCGATGGCTACAGGCACCGGTGATTTTGAACGCATGGTAAGTATTGGCCTTTTAATTGGCGCTCTTATCATCTCATTTCAGTCGTTATTCCAGGGAGCTAAATCCTGGGATTTACATCAAGTTTTTGCTTGTTGGCTCGTGTATGCAATTTCCTTTGGAGCCGGCGTTACGGTAACTATTGAGGACGCGTACAACGGACAAGTGCGAGTAGTGGATAACGTACCTGTTGGTCCAGCCGCCGCTGGTTCTATAATCTCAAGCGTTGGATTTGGTCTCACAAAACTCTTTGAGGTTGCATATAGCCCTGTCGCGAGTGTGACTGAATCAAAGTTCATGGATTCTTTAGAGTTATTATCAAAGCTCAGAAATCACGAAATGGAGTCAGCACTATGGACTGCCTGGAATGATTCCCTAGGAGGCGGTGCTGTTGATATGAAGAAAAGCCTGACTAACTACATATCGGAATGCACAGCAATTAAATTTTCATTAGGTGAGTCAAATGAGGATCAAATCAACACAGAGAATTGGCGTACAGCTCTCAGATTTGATTCACAAATATATGGGACCCGATTGTTCCTGTCTCCATCTGGCCCGACAGATCCCAGTTGTACAGATGGCTGGATTCAGTTGAGCCAATCCTTTGAAACTGCGTTCAATTCTGGCCTTTCGCAACAAGCTCTTGGCTATTTGCTGTCTACCACTGATGCTTTGAATGCTACATCTGACGCTTTGTATCGCCTGCAGGTTACGAATGTGGCCGCAGGTGATTTTATAAAAGCCAATTTTCTGCAACCTATCGTACAGCGTGGCTTTGCTCAGTACTACAGTGATATGAATGATCCGTACGCACAAATCATGCTCACTCAAGCTGAGTCTCAGCGAAATACGCAATATGCAGCCGAACAGTCTTTGTTTGTAAAATCGATTCAACCTCTTATGACCTTGGTAGAGGGGTTTGCCTATGCGATTACGCCCATAGCCGCATTTGTGATGGTGCTTGGTTCTAAAGGTTTGCTATTGGTTGGTAAGTATCTTCAAATGCTTATATGGGTACAACTTTGGTTGCCAATTATGTCGGTAATCAATCTATTCATTTACATAATGGGGCAGCAGGCGCTCGCAAAATATACCACAGGGAACTTATCCTCATTTGAAGGTGTTGCATATGCTGGGGCCGAAATTGAGCGTTGGATAGGGATAGGTGGAATGATGGCCGCAGCAACGCCAGTCTTATCGTTGATGTTAGTAACTGGCTCGGTATATGCCTTCAATAGTATCGCGCAACGAGTGGGGGCGAGTGATACAGTCAATGAAAAACTAATGTCTCCAGACTTAGTGGACCGTGGTTCTGTTTTGAGTCAACAACCACAATTTAATCAATCCAGAATTGCTGGAACAATGACCTCTGGAGGTGAGTCATTAGTTGATAGTATTAACTTAGGAAGTACCGTAAGTAATGCCCTTAGCAGTAGTTCTGCTGCTACTGCACAGGCTCAGAAAGGCTTCGCTAGCCAATTAAGTAATAGTGTGTTTTCTGGACATGGTTCAGAACAGACTTATTCACAACTACAATCATTAGGACAAACGTTGAGAGCGTCTGATTCAACTCAGGCTAAAAGTATTTTGTCCGCGGCGCAGAACTACGTTACTGATCGTGGGATAAATGCTTCTCACACGGATGCTGTGGCAGGAGCTATTGCTATGCGTGCTAGCGCTGGAGTGGATGCCGGAAAACTTGCTGCTGCTTTTACAGGACCGGTTGGTGCCGCTGTAAATGCCGCTAATCCGGTATCTATGAACGGTAGTTTAGATGTATCTGCGCAATCGCAGAGTCAGGATAGTAGACAGCAACTTAGTTCTGATATTGACTCTTTATCTCGCGGACTCGGTTTTACAAAAGATGACAGTTCAGCATTAACGAGTGATTTGGCACGGCAAGTGTCTACTGATAAAGGTCAACGTTTTACCCAGAGCTTAGGTGAAGAGCAGAGAAAGCAGCTCATGCAATCCAGTTCTGATCTTTTGTCTTCGCAACAAACCTACCAAGAGTTATCTCAGGCTCAGCAAACTATCGGGACTACTAGCAACAATAATATTAGCGCGTTAGCTGACAAAGTTCTGAACAACTGGTCAGCCGGTAAGTCATTGTCAGATGGTGTTAGACAGTCATCGCCAGAGACAAGAGATTTTGCGCAAAGAAAAGCCCAGCATTACCAAGATTTAGGTATTGATTCCCAGAGGGCAATAGTTGGAGGGCAGTTGTTTGCTATGCTCAATTCCAACTCTCCATCTGAACAAGCAATTGCAGCCAGTGCAATAGCAAAGGCCACTGGTGGCAACAGTGGTATTGACTTTAATCAACCAGGTCAAAGTGCAATGTTGGTAAAGGATGCTCCGCGCTATGTCTCGCCGGTTGAAAATTCGAGCGCACTTTCGGCACCGGAAAGAATGAGCAATGAACAAAAGCTTTTAGCTGAATCAGGCAGTATTGGATCTGAAAATTCTGTTCGTGACGCTCATGAAAAGGGTATCCAACAACTTGAGCAGAGTTATGGGACAAGCAGAAATGAATATCTTAATGACCGCTTGCCTGCGTTAAGAGCACAGATCATGGCATCCGATTTGGCCCCGTCAACATCCAGTGCTTTGTTTGCAGGTGCTGAGGGCGCAGGTCGTTTTGTACAGCAAGTTGTGGGTGGCGCAGGAGCCGCCAAAGAAGGGTTCGCAGAGAGTTTTGGGCAATCGATGTCTAAGTTAGCCCAGATGACTCCGGAACAACGAGATCAGTTTATTGAGGACACAAAGAAAGGGGACGATTACGTCAAGCAAGAGTATGGTCTTGGAGGCTTCCTGGCTGTAGGTGCTGCAAATCTGGGTAGGGACATCATTGGTGTGGGGATCAGTGGATTTGAAGCCGGTAAAGAATGGTTAACCGGTAAGTCAGATCTTTCAGAGGCAGCACAGGGAATGTCTGTTAGAGAAAGAGGGATGTTTTTTGCTTCTGCATTAGCAAGTGCAAGCGAGGCTGGAGCTGGAAAGGCGGCTGAGTTTGTTCAGCAATATGGTGACGAATTCAGGCAGATAGCAATGGATACTGCAAGATATGATTATGGTTTGAATAGTCAGGCAGGAGCAGAATTGTTTGCTGCATCGTTGATGGGCGGCGATTCATCGCGCTCTGGAGAACTAAGAGAAAATCTCAGAGAAGAGGTTGGTGATAACGTATTGGCAGATAAAATGGCTGCGATTATTGAAAGTTCTGCGGGGGCAGGTAAAGACCAAGCGGGCGGATATTTAGCGCCTGTATCAAGGTATTTGTCCGTAGCCAAAGGAGGCCGTTAATGAGCAGACGAGCTGAATATAGACGCGCAATTAAAGAGCTTAAAGTGATGATATTACTGGGGGAAGGGAGATGGCTAAACGAAAAGCCAATCTCCTGTGGAAATAAAAAATTTATCGTCGATGGTTCGGTGTTGAACAATGTAATCAGAGAGCATCCGGAACTTAATAAACACATTTTGATAGGTTTTTTTTCGTCGCCTCAACGGTATCCGTTATTAAGATATAAAGATAGGCAGTTAACGTTAAGTCTATAATTAATAAAAACAAAGGCTCTCAGGAGCCTTTGTTTTTATTCAATCCATAGAAGCTTCCGGATACATCTACGTCACTTACCATTGGAGATCCTGTGGCAGGGTTGTATGTGACGTCTGCAAACAGATCTCGCCCAGATAATGTGTTCGTTTTACTCCCGGAATTACTGATTAGATAGGCTCTTCTACCAATCTTTAAAGATGCCAGCAGAGAAACTCCGACTACAAAAAATATGAGCGACCATAGGCCAAGAAGTTTGTACGAATAGAACAAACTTACGATGAAAAACAAAGAGAATAGCGCCTTTTTCATTTACGCCTCCTGATTAATATGTAACCGATTATAGATTATCGTTCAGAAATGCAAATCTTCATAGCACCATAAAATGATACTGTAAAAAAACACAGTATTTGGCGTTGCATTATCAAAAAGTCATGGTATTTATGATTGATGACAAAGTTAATCAGTGAATAAATCAGGTGTGTTATGGAGAAAGATATGAAGCATTTAGATCGTGAAACTGAAAAGCGATTAAACACAGTCGTTAAGGCAATCGGAACATTGTTTATTCTAAGCTTTCTTGCTCACTTGGTTATCTCGTCGTGGAGAGATGACCAATATGGATTTACCTTACTAGCGTTGATTGCAGGGAGCGCGTTAGTTTCAATCAATCTGGGCCGCAGAAAAAAAGGTAAGGAGGACTACTGATGTATGCCTTAGAGCCGTTAGAACGTGATGTTATTGGTAGCTTTGACAGGTTTGCCGTTCAATTGAGTGAAGAGAAGCCAGACCAAGATATTTATGAGTTCGATTTGACTCTGTGGACACTACTGAAGCTTTTATCAGCCAATGCGCCATCCCAGGTTAGCAATCATTTTTCTCTTCCAGAAGATCTTGTTAATAAATTGGCGTCAACTCCTGACAGTTATCTTTCACAATTAGCGAGTGGAGTTCTTCTGAGCTTTAAACTTGAAACAGATCAAATGGAAGTGATCGATACTCTTGCCGGTAGCTACGATTCTGTCACATGCCTTAAAAATGTTGTGGACGACTTTGACGCAGCGTACTGGCTATTGCTTAATAAGTTAGCTAGTAGAAACTTGGACATGGCGATGCAAATTTTTGGTGTATCTTCTGGTCTTGCTTCCTCAGTCGCCGCCTCCTCAAACAGCCAGTTAAGGTCGTTATCGCATAGGGTCGTTATTAGATTTTCATTGAGATTTGATATTGGCGTACTCGATCAATTCTTATCAGCAGCTCTTGCCGATACAACGCCGATTTTATTAAAAAAGATTCAGCAATCTTTGGTGTGGAGATAATCATGAGTGAATGTTTTACATCTGGTTCGTTATCTCGCTGGGTAAAAGCAAGGCACATGGCATTGGCGGGTTATATCACAAAGATAATTATCCTAGAGACTGGTTTGACTTATAAGCAAGTTCGCAGGCTGTACGCTGAGCTTGAATATTGCGGATATGATGTGAAGGATAAGAAATCCAGGACATTCCGTGGTGGAGCGACGCTGATCCACAGTCAGACATCTAAAATTCAAGCATCGCTTTTAATGCAGCTCTATTCAAATCTTGGAGGGGAAAAAGTTAAGCGTTCTGTAGATATTAGCGCTCTGAATAAAGCGTTTAGGATGTATCACGCTATCCGTAAAGAAGTACCAGGTATGAAAGGAGGAAAATGGGAGCCCTTCGACATTACAGATGCCTGGTGTCTTGCCTCTGAAATGCGCAATGGAGAAGCAATGATAGAGCATTGCGAGCAATGCCAATGCACTTTTTTTACGTCAATTAATCAGCGAACATGTGTTGAATGCCCATTCTGCCGGGTCTCAAAAGCTGCCTGAATACATCCGCGTATGCCGCAAAAGGGCAAATAGCGATGCTAATTTTTATGAGAGAGCGACATAGCATTATCCAAACTAAAAAGCTGGAGAAATGCTATGTCCACTATGCCGCCCATCATGACGAGGTTTGTTGCCTCGCTCCTATGTTTAACCATCTCAGTTCTTCCGATACATTCTTATGCGGGTAATCAGGAACCTAACATCGGAGCTGTTGGTCGTGATGCCAAACAATTTGGTTTATCTATTGCGAACGGAGTTAAGCAAAACTCTGCTCAGGTTCAAGATGGTAAAATTTCTCTACCAGTCGGTAATGGTCAATCAACATCCATAAACATAAATGAACTGTTTCCTGGAGTTCAACCTGGTCAAAATACCGCAGAGTATTTCCCTGATGCAGCATCTCCAGAGGAGCTAGAACAGATATTTAGTGATGCTGATGCTATGGATCAGTTTGGTAATGAGGCAAAAGCCAATTTATTCCAAGACGCCAACAGCTCCAATCCCTCAATATCAGGTTCTGCATATCAAGTTCTCATGGATGCGGCCAATCGCTCACGCCCTGATTTCAGTAATGACCCGGTATTGAATCTAAGCAAAAAGACCTATGAGGATATGGACCTCATCGCAGGTGGCTTTGGGGATTGTTCTGCCGAAACAACCATTAATCAGAATACTATCAACGCCCACATTCCAGAGTATGAACGGTGTCAGCGTGTTGTAGATCAAAGCGCGGACTGTGAGGTTGTCCATGACTACGATGCCTCTGTGGTGAAGCACTATGATGGCCCATACAACCTAAAGTCCTGTGGTGACGGATGCACGGAGCTCTGGATTGGTAAGGTTGGGGACGATTACTGGGCTGGTAACTGTAAAATCTATGAAGAGTACACAAGAGTCCAGGTTAGTAACCCGGATGCTATCGTTTCCGCAACACTTGAATATGTTAAGTGGGATGATTACATGCAAGTGTGGGTCGGTAAGTCCGGCCAAGAAACTAAAGTGTGGTCTGGCCCAGATGGCAACTTCCCTCCAGAAACAGCCGGTAGATGTGAGCTCTCCACGAGTTGGGAGCGAAACCCTAATGTTGATGTCACTCCCTATTTTAAGAACGTGAAAGATGGTGATGTTGTTACATTCAAGATCCGTGTTTCAGTAACTGGTGAAGGTGAGGGTTTTGGCCGCATAAAACTCCGCTATGACCCATCGAAAGCCATTACCAAGGATGAGTGGGCTCCACAGAGCTGCATGGATTCAGCAAAAGGGGTTGTAGATGGTTTTGCCGAAGGCGAGATAACATGTATAGATGACCCGACTGATGCTACGGGCTGCACAGTCATCAACGGGGTCAAAGTTTGCGAATCCCAACTGAAACCGTCACCTTTCCCTGGCATTCCAAAGCTGTGCAAAAAGGTTCGAGTTAAAGCCGACTATGACTTTTATAAGGGGCAAATGGACTGCTGGACAGATCCTCAAGGTGAAACACACTGCCCTGTAAATACTGGTGGAAATCTCAACAGTTGCCAGATGTATGAGGATAATCCTCAGTGTGGATTTATTAGTTCTGAATGTATTGATGGAGCAGAGGGTTCCTCGGGTAAGTGTTATGTGTTTAAAGATACCTACGACTGCGGAACGGACATATCAATACCTACTTTAGAGAAAGAAACGACGTATCAATGTGGTGGACCCATTAGGTGTATGGGAGATGATTGTCTCGATATAACAAAGTCACAAAGCACTGATTTCGCTCGTGCATCTGCATTGTTGAATGCAGCTCAGTTCATGACTCAGGATATGAGTTGTACTGGTCAAAATTATGATGATAACCCCACTGGTGAAGAAAATGTGATGTGTTCAGCTTTTGCCGGTGAGGCTGGGGAATGCAAGATTGCTGTGGGTGGTGTCTCAGATTGTTGTGAAAAGCCGACGAATATTTCGTTTGCTGATTATCTCAATTTGATTATGGCCGTGCCTAAGCTAGACGGTGCCGTTATGGGACTCTCTGATGGCAGTGCCGTGAAAGGAGCATACCAAGTATTAAGAGACCCCGTAATGTCTGGCTGGACCGAAATAACACAGCCTTTTGCAAGTTATATAGAAAATATTAGTGGAGCGGTTGATAGTTTTCTCCAGCCTGTTCAACAGTTTGCCCAGGAGACTATTGGCGCATTAAAGGAGCAAATTACCAAGCTGACTTCTGAAGCTCTAGGAAATGCTTCTGCGACGGGAGCCGCTGGCGTACCTGCTGGGGCTCCTGAATCAATGACTGAACAAATCCTCGGCCAACAAGGTGCCGCCATGCTAAGCACCGTTATGACTGTTTACACAGTCTATGTAGTGTCGATGGTCATGATCCAAATGATTTGGAAGTGCGAGGAAAGGGAGTTCACCATGAATGCTAAAAGAGCACTAAATAGCTGCACATACGTTGGATCTTACTGCAAGTCCAAAGTACTGGGAGCATGTGTCGAGGAGCGAGAGTCCTATTGCTGTTTCAACTCGCCACTCTCTCGAATCATCCAAGAGCAAGTGCGGCCACAACTTGGCCTGAACTTTGGTGATGCGCGCACACCTCAATGCGGCGGAATTCCATTGGATCGAATAGCGGATATTGATTGGAGTAAGGTTAACCTAGACGAGTGGTTGGGTATACTTCAGCAAAATGGAAAACTTCCTGATCCCGCATCGTTAAACTTGGATGCTTTAACGGGAGCTGGAAGTGATTTTAATATTGATGGTACTCGACAAGACGCCTCAGAACGTATTATGGAGCGGCTGGAAGGGATTAATGTGGACAAAATTAGAAACGACAAAGCGCGTGAAATCTTTCCTGACTTGGATGGCAATGGTGGTTGATGTTTATCAATGAGAAACTTTCACATGTGAAAGTTTTTGTGTCGGAATAAATCGCCTAGGTGCCCAAATAGGGCACTTCCAGAGGCCATGTTTACGGGGGTTCACCCTCAAAATTTCTCCAGTAAATCAATGATGATGCTGGAGAAATTTATGCAGCAAACTTTAAATGAAAAAGATTACAGTCACCTGCAGATGATCTCTGTGTATGAGGTGACTGCCCTACTTAAAATCTCTGTGCCAACGCTTCAACGAATCCGCACAAACGACCCTTCATTTCCCAAACCATATAAAATCAGTGGCGATAAAACACTAAGATACAGGTTAGATCAGTTGGAGGCATGGCTTGATTCCCGCAGGGTAAGTAATGAAGCCATTTAGCCAACTACTTGCTCAGTATCAGGCGGATATTGAAGTAGAAAATAGTGATAAATCACAAGGCTTGAGTCGGGCTGAGTCTGAATTAATAGATGCCTCAGTAAGGATTAAATCAGATCCACCCTCGCCCAATGATTTCACTTTTATGCACTCAATCATGTGCCAAGTCGGTTTGCCTCGTTCAAGAGTAAATGGATCTGAGTTTGAGAGGCGTTGTGGTGCTGCTGGTCTATACATCCGAGCGGGTAAAATTTGGGATGGTAAGCAGTTTCTCCAACAGCCTGTTCCGTATGGTCCCATGCCAAGGCTTGTAATGGCATATCTGAATACTCAAGCGTTGCGTTCAAAATCACCCGAGATTGATGTCGGCAATAGCGCCAGTGCTTTCCTCAAACAACTGGGCAAGGAGTCATCAGGAGGAAAAAATGGGAGCTATACAAACTTCCGTAAACAGCTTTTGGCGTTATCTGCTTGTAGTATTACCCTTGGTTTTAGTACCGCTGATAAAGCGTTCACTTACGATGGTAAGCCCATCCAAAAATTTGAGGCTTGGATTGGTAACAGCGACAATCAAGGTGCTTTATGGCCTGGTGTTATTACATTTTCACACGAGTATTTTACTACGCTAAGCGAACATGCTGTACCGCTTGATTTAAGGGCTCTAAATCAGCTTAATAGCAGTGCTCTTGCGATGGATATTTATGCCATGCTTTCGGATCGTTTACATCGAATTAGCGGTAGGCCTGTCGTATTGTACTGGCGTAATTTGCGCGAGCAGTTTGGTCAAGAATACACCGGAGACGACGCTGACAGGAACTTTAAAAAGGTATTCCTTCCTGCTCTAAAGAGAGTTCTTACTGTTTATCCGGATGCAAAAGTTAAGAAAGTGACAGGCGGAATTCTGATGATGTCCAGCCCCCCACCGATTCCATACCGTAATTGACTTAATAACCGGCCAATGTGCCGGTTTTTTTACGTTATTGCTTTGCCCATTTGTGGAAAACCCTGTTGGTTTTGGATTTTATCCACGCATAATCGCCCCCCCTTGCCACGCATAATTACCCCCCCTGACTACTGACGATCTGCGCATAATCACCCCCCCTTGCCACGCATAATTTCCCCCCCCTAAACCTATAGGTATTGCCTTTAAAAAAATCCTATAAAGATACCTATAGTTGAACCATGTTCAGGTGTTAATAACTTTGTTCGCGCCCTAAAAGGGCAGATCCAGAGCCGAGGATCTGAAACCTGTGTTGGTAGACTAAACCAGTCGATTATTTATGGGTTTCAGTAGATATGACTATGCAAGAGACAGAGTTGCTTAATAGTGTTTTGAAAGAACTGGCTGAGATAAAAAACATGCTCGCTAGCTCGTCAGGAGCAGACAAAGTTAATTTGGAAAAGGTAATGCTGAACATTGATGACTGTGCTGAGCTGACAGGGTTGTCAAAAGGTCATTTATACAAGTTAACCAGTCAAAATGTTATTCCGTTTTACAAACCAAATGGTTGTCGGATTTATTTTAAGCGGGAAGAAGTGATCGATTGGCTACAGTCCAACCGGGTCAAGACAAACACAGAAATTTCAAAGGAAGTGAGTTCGAGAATAATCAGGGGCCAAAGAAATTAATTTTTTTGGCCCTATGTCTATTGTTCTGTTTTAAAGACTGTCGGCAAAAATATCAGGAAAGCTCCGCATTGCGTCCCTTCTTCTTTGATCTAAGATATCAGCATAAATCTCAGTTGTTTTCAGTTCACTGTGGCCCAGCAAGCGTGATAATGAATAAATATCTAAGCCCCGCGCAAGCTGGTTAACTGCAAACGAGTGGCGACCGGCATGGAAAGTTACATGCTTGGTTATTCCAGCAAGCATTGCCCAATGAAGTAGCGCTACGTTGGTATAGCTGCTGTATCGCAATGCTTTAAACACGCGTTCATCGTTATCCTTGCGCTCTCCCATCAACCTTACCGCTGAATCTGGTAAGTCGAGGTATTGAAGTGCCGTTCCTCTATTCTGGATTTTTTTCTGCTTAAAAATGATTCGAAAATGGCCTTGCTCAAATTCTTCCACTTCTGACCAAACTAGCTTCTGTATGTCAGACCAGCGCAGTCCTGTTGTGCAGCTAAACAGAAAGGCTCGTTTAAGCACGTCATAGCGACATTCAGCTTTTGCCATAGCTTTTATCTCTTCCAGAGTCAGATAAACCCTTTGGTTTGTTTCTGGTTTAACGCTTTTCACCGTCCGAACAGGGTTATCTCTGATAATCCCCTCTTGGTATGCCTGATTCAGGGCCGCCCTTATTTTATTGAAGTAACTGCTTACTGTATTTCTTGACAGCAGTTGATCAGATTTCGTCGTTGCACTTTTCAAAAGATAAGTTTTAAAACCCTCAAGAAAGGCTCTATCAATATCTTCGAATGTGAGTTCTGCTCGCCCATGGTAGCGTCTCAGATGATGTCCGGCTGAGATCCAAATTGAATAATTGGATTTACTGCCAGAAGCTTTGCTATCGGTAACTGAATCGTAATAATCGAAGAAACTGGCAGAGAGTTTAGTTCGATCCTCCAGCTTATGCTTTGATGTCTCGCTCTCAAGAAGTCTCTTAGATCGCACAGCTTCAGCGATCCTTAAAGCTTCTTTATTGTGCTCTCGCTCTGCTGGAGAGCGCGGTTTGTCATAGATGAAGATGTCTAGTGGCTCGTGTGAACGTTTCAGTTTACGTTGCCCGTCTTCAACGTTGGAACCGTAGTAATATACCAAGCGCAAAGAGCGTTTTCCTTCGCGGTCTGGCTGTCGCTTTTCGATAGATACTTTCATTGATGGTTTTCCCCCGTGTTCCCCACGATTATATGGCTGGGGAACACACAGGGCAATATATGACCAAAAGAACACAGGAGAAGTAAAAAGAAAACTAAAAAACATCGTTAGATTTATTTTTTTTGTGTTCAAAATCAATGTTTTAGTTTGTTTTCTTTTGGTGTCTTTTGACTTCTTTTTCTTTCAAGTCTATAACTTCACTTCCCGATACAAAACGACGAGAAGATACGCCCCAGTAAATCATCGGAAGTAAAGGCTCCGGTAATTTCCGATAACGCATTCTGCGCAACCCTCAGATCCTCCGCCACTAACTCCCCGGCGTTCGCACTCAGCAGCTGGCTCTTGGCGAGCTGAATGTGTTTTTCTGCATGGGTAAGGGCTTCCAAATGACGACGTCTCGCCATAAATCCTCCTTCCGCATGACTTTCAAAACCTACGCAGGCTTTTAAATGTTCGCGCAGCTGGTCAATACCAAGCCCGGCTTTGGCCGACAGGCGAATGACAGGGTGGGACAGCGACAGGTCAATGCCTTGTTGCTCTTCGCTCAAATCGATTTTATTGCGAACTACTGTGATATGGTCGTGGTGTTCTATACGTGCATAGAATTCTGGCCAAATCCGCTCGGGAGACATTTCTTTGGTCTGCGTTGCATCCACCAGAAACAGAATACGATCAGCCTGATCAATTTCTTTCCAGGCGCGTTCGATGCCGATTTTTTCTACGACGTCATCGCTATCTCGCAATCCTGCCGTATCTACAATATGCAGAGGCATGCCATCGATATGGATGTGCTCTCTAAGTACGTCCCGAGTAGTGCCCTCAATTTCTGTCACAATGGCGCTTTCTCTTCCCGCCAGCGCATTCAGCAAACTGGACTTACCGGCATTGGGGCGACCAGCAATCACGACAGTCATCCCTTCACGCATCAAAGCGCCTTGCTTGGCGCTGGCGAAGACAGATTGCGTCTGACTCAGGAGAGTATCCAGATCGTTCAATACCTTGCCGTCAGAGAGAAAGTCTATTTCTTCCTCGGGAAAATCAATCGCCGCTTCAACATAGATACGTAGTTGAATAAGACTCTCGATCAGCTTTTCAATTTCTTTGGAAAACTGGCCTTGCAGAGACCTTATTGCACTATGGGCGGCTTGTTCTGATGTTGCCTCGATCAAATCTGCAATAGCTTCCGCCTGCACCAGATCAAGCTTATCGTTCATGAATGCTCTTTCAGAGAACTCACCAGGACGCGCCAGCCTGGCTCCAGCTGCAACCAAACGCTTCACCAGCAAATCAAGAACAACTGGGCCGCCGTGGCCTTGGAATTCAATGACATCTTCACCAGTAAAGCTATTGGGGGCTGTAAAAAGTAGAGCAATACCGCTATCGAGAATTTCCCCTTCTTCAGTAAAAAAAGGACTGTAATGCGCGTGTCTGGGCTTAGGGTCATAACCAAGGACCAGACTCGCCAGCGCTTTTGCTTTAGGGCCAGAAACTCTGACAACGCCAACGCCGCCCTTCCCTGGGGGGGTTGCGATTGCGACTATCGTGTCATTCTCAGCGTACATGAAAATTCCCGCTTCACCATAAAAAAGCCCGTTGTTAAAACGGGCTTTTGTTTAAAAGTAGCTCAGGCTACCACTGACTGACAAACCTATCCAGAAGGCTATTTTTTCGCAGCCAGCGCCTCGTTTTCGATCTTCTTGGTGATGTACCACTGTTGAGCGATAGAAAGAATATTGTTGACCAACCAGTACAGTACCAGACCTGCGGGGAACCAGAGGAAAAAGACCGTAAAGATAATCGGCATCATCTTCATCACACGCGCTTGAATAGGATCTGGAGGCGTTGGGTTCAAAGATGTCTGCAGGAACATCGCAGCGCCCATCAACAGAGGCAATACGAAATAAGGGTCTTTAATGGACAAATCCTGAATCCAGAAGAAGAACGGCGCCTGACGTAACTGAACGCTTTCCAACAATACCCAATACAGAGATATAAACACGGGCATCTGTACAATCATGGGTAAGCATCCGCCCAAAGGATTTATTTTTTCCTTCTTGTACAGTTCCATCATCGCCTGAGACATACGCTGACGATCATCGCCATGCTGTTCCCGAATTCGCTGCATCTCGGGAGTTACTCTGCGCATGTTCGCCATGGAACGATAGCTGGTGGCGGACAAGTGGAAGAACAAAGCTTTAATCAGTACGGTCAACAGGATAATGGAAATACCCCAGTTACCGACAAAATCGTGGATAAACTCCAGCACCAGATACAGTGGCTTGGCGATCAGCCATAACCAGCCAAAATCGACAGTCAAATCCAGATTTGGAGCCACTTCTTTAAGTGTTTCCATGATCTTGGGTCCAGCATACAGCTTGGCGGCAACGGTGTGTGTTTGCCCTGGCTCGACAGTAAATGCAGGATCAACGAACCCCATCAGGTATAAGCCGTTATTCACTCGAGTCTGATAGGTGTGGGTATCGTTAGTTAGAGGCACCCATGCGCTAACAAAATAATGCTGGATAAACGCAATCCATCCATTGGGAGAGTCTACTTTAGCGCCTTCGGCGCCGCTCTCGTCCATATCCTTGAAGGTAACCTTCTCATAAGGTTTCTCTGGCGTTGAGACAACAGCGCCTAAATATGAAGAAGCTCCGAATCCGCCAGAAGAGGAAGGGTCTGCAGACTTATCACGACGTAATTTGGCTGAAAAGTTAGCTTTCCAAGGCGCATCAGACTGGTTATTGATCTGAAAAGCGACGTTAATGGAATAACTGGATTTTTCAAACTCATAGTGTTTGATCACAGTAACGCCATTACGTTCTGTTTTTAGATCTATACCTAACTTGTTTTGTCCGTCTTGCAGGAAATAAGCGTCTTTGTCCGTCGTATAAACTGGGCTAGCGCCATTTTTTGATGCATCAAATCCATTGGAACCAATTAGACCGCTTTCTGCAACGTAGTAGACTCCGTTGTTTTTTTGCATTAGATCCAAAGGGGTCGGATTCTTTAATGAAATGGGATACTCAAGTAGTGACGCTTCAACAATATTTCCACCGCTCAAGTCAATTCTGACACGAAGAACGTCAGTTGTGACGGTGATGATCTTACCTATTGAGGAAGCGGAAACTGATCCAGTGTCGTCGGTAGTCGCAACAGGCGTTGAAGCCGATTCTGGCGTATCCAGTTCACCAGAGCTCGCGCTGTTTGCAACGCTTGAATCTGAATTGCTGCTATCTATTGAAACAGAAGCGGTTTGTGAGACAGGTTGCTGCTGGGGGATCATCTCCTCATTCCATTCCAATACCAATAGGTAGGAAACAACCAATAAACCGACTATGAGAGAGGTTCTTAAAAAGTCCATAAACTATTCAAACTTTTATTCGGATGATGAATGAGGGCAGCGTTTGTGAGACAGGCTTTCTGGCACTGGATCAATACCCCCTGTTGACCAAGGGTGGCATCTTAGCAGACGACGGACGGTAAGATAACTCCCTCGCAGGAATCCATACTTGGAAATTGCTTCATATCCATAACTTGAGCAACTTGGATAAAAACGGCAGTGCTGTCCTAACATTGGACTGATTGCGTATTTGTACGCCTTTACCAAACCCAAAAGTAAGTATTTAGGTAGCTGAGGAAGAGTCCGCTTTAGCGAGGGCATTGGCATGTTGCTGACCAATTCGTGAGTACAATTTGGTTAGACATTGAAAAATTTCTTCATTATTCATGTCTGCAACAGCTTTGCGGGCCAGAACGACAATATCGACGTTTGGAATATTTGCTTGCTGAAGACGAAATACTTCCCGGATGAGCCTTCTAACTCTGTTTCTTCCCGTCGCCAACTTGATATTTTTTTTGGCGATGACAAGCCCTACTCGAGGATGAGGTAGTTGGTTAGGGATAGCAAGGAGCAGCAAACCAGGATGGCCTGCTTTAAAGCGAGCATCATTAAATACGTTACGGAAATCCCCCGGCTTCAAAAGTCGAAGTGATCGGGGGAATTCGTAACCAGCCATCTATAGGTTGCTTTTAAACAACAGACGACAATTAAGCTGAAATACGCTTACGACCTTTAGCGCGACGGCTGGCCAGAACTTTACGGCCGTTTGCGGTAGCCATGCGGGCACGGAAACCGTGAGTGCGTTTACGCTTAAGGACGCTAGGTTGGAATGTGCGTTTCATATCCGACTCTTTAGCAAATAACTGGTTGAAATTCGTTCTAGAAAACAGGGAGCGGAATTGTAGGGAATTTGGAGGCAAATAGCAAATGGGAGTTGCGGAAATTTTCAACACGGCCTTTTTAGCAAGAGTTGAAACAAAGTCTGTGGATCAGTGTGAGTAACTTTTTGCTTGGAGTAGGGCCTGTTAATTTATGTGGAAAAGCTTTAGATCAAAGTTCAAGCAGCGCGAATGGATTTTTGAAATCAAAAAGCGCTCACTCACCTGTTATTAAATCTTAGGTTTTTAAGAAAGGATGGTTATGAAGACTTATGATTAGTCAGCCATTTTCCTGTGGATAAGTGTGGAAAAGTTTTATGTATCATCTGTTTATAGAATGTAAAAGAGCTTGGCAAGCTAGGGATTAACCTTTGAAAAACTGATGAGAACCTGGGGAGGAAACGAAGAGTTTTCCACAGGCTAAAGTTGTCTCCAGGTCCACAACAAGTTATCCACAGGGAATCACAAGGGTTTTGGATATGAGCAAAGGTTCTAAAAATTTTTTTACAGCTAAAAATGTTAACAAGCTTGTTAGTAACTCAGTAACTAAATGAAATTTAAAGTAAAAATAATCCACAGGGGTTCTAATAAGATTTATTTTCGAGGTGGTAAAGGAAAGTCATTCCAGCTAGAATTTTCCCCTACCTGTTTAGGTTCAGTCTGATTTCGTTGCTTATTGTGGGGAGCGACGAAGAAAAAGCGTCTTTATTAGCCGCCTGATGTGGGTTTTGGCCACAGGGTTTTGTTTTCTCTGAAAAACATCAAAATTCGGTTTTCCATATATAGAAAGCCGCCGTCTTTAATTTGCGCAAAAAAAAGAGCGAGCATGTACAAATTCTGGAGGTTTGGAAGTGACGTCTGAGCTGTGGCATCAATGTCTGGGCTATTTAGAGGACGAGTTGCCAGCACAACAGTTCAACACTTGGTTACGCCCTTTGCAGGCGAAAGGTTCTGAGGAAGAACTGCTTTTGTTTGCGCCAAACCGTTTTGTACTGGACTGGGTTAACGAGAAGTACATTGGCAGGATCAATGAAATTCTCAGTGAACTGACGTCTCAAAAGGCTCCGCGTATTTCTTTGAAGATTGGCAGCATTGCCGGCAATAACAAAGGGATGCCGGCAAGTAGAGATATGGGAACTGGCGCTGCAAGGGTTACGGCTCCCTCCAAGCCTGTTATCGCCGATGTCGCTCCGTCCGGAGAAAGAAACGTCACGGTGGAAGGGGCTATCAAACACGAGAGTTACCTGAATCCTACGTTTACCTTCGAAACCTTTGTTGAAGGTAAATCGAACCAATTAGCGCGGGCGGCCGCCATGCAAGTGGCGGATAATCCGGGTAGCGCCTATAACCCCCTGTTTTTATATGGTGGGGTAGGTTTAGGGAAAACGCACTTGATGCAGGCGGTAGGTAACGCCATTTTCAAGAAAAACCCCAATGCGAAGATTCTTTATCTGCACTCCGAAAGGTTCGTTGCAGATATGGTGAAAGCGTTGCAGCTGAATGCTTTCAACGAGTTCAAGCGCCTCTATCGATCCGTCGATGCGCTGCTGATTGATGATATTCAGTTCTTCGCACGCAAAGAGAGATCTCAGGAAGAGTTTTTCCATACCTTTAATGCCTTGTTGGAAGGCGGTCAGCAGATGATTCTGACTTGTGACCGTTATCCAAAAGAGATTGATCACATGGAAGAGCGCCTGAAATCCCGCTTCGGTTGGGGACTGACGGTGATGGTTGAGCCGCCTGAATTGGAAACCCGTGTAGCGATTTTGATGAAGAAGGCGGAGCAGGCCAACGTCCATTTAAGCAGTGAGTCCGCTTTCTTTATTGCGCAAAAAATCCGCTCTAACGTTCGAGAACTGGAAGGCGCGTTAAAGCTGGTGATTGCAAATGCCCACTTCACTGGGCAGGAAATCACGCCAGCGTTTATTCGCGAATGTTTGAAGGATTTGCTGGCGCTGCACGAGAAGCAGGTCAGTATCGATAATATCCAGAGAACGGTGGCGGAATATTACAAAATTCGCGTTGCGGATATTTTGTCAAAGCGTCGCACCCGCTCAATTACCCGTCCAAGGCAGATGGCAATGGCGTTGGCTAAGGAGCTGACTAACCATAGTCTGCCGGAAATCGGCGAGGCTTTTGGGGGACGAGATCACACCACGGTATTGCACGCCTGTAAGGTCATGATAGAACTTCAGCAAAACGATCCCACTCTGCGTGACGATTATCAGAATTTTATGCGCATGTTAACCAGCTAGTTAGGCGAAAATATGCGCCGTCAGCTTGATGGCGACCCAAAGATTTAGTTTAAAATAGCAACATTTTCAGTGATTTAAGAGTTTATAGAAACGGGATATTACATGAAGCTCACTATAACCAGAGAGGCGCTTGTCACGTCATTGCAAATGATTTCTGGGGTGGTTGAAAAACGCCAGACCATGCCTGTGCTCGCCAACGTATTGCTTGACGCCAGAGACGGAAAGCTGGTTATCACCGGCACAAATATGGAAGTGGAGCTGGTTGCGGAAATTAGCGACGTAAACATTGAGCATGAATCCAGAATCACCGTTCCTGCCAAGAAATTTACAGATATCTGTCGCGCCCTTCCTGAAGGAGCCGCTATCGGTATTGAACTGAAAGACGGACGTTTGAACGTTCGTTATGGCAGCAGTCATTTCATATTGTCTACATTGCCTGCGGAACACTTCCCCAATGTGGAGGAAGAACCTGAAAGCGTTAAAGTTATGTTGCCGCAAAGAGAACTTAAGCGCTTGATTGATGCAACGGCCTTTGCGATGGCCCAGCAGGATGTTCGTTATTATTTGAATGGCATGTTGATGGAGTTGGATGAGCAGGGTCTGCGCGCTGTCGCAACAGACGGCCATCGCCTCGCCCTCGCCAATGTGTCCCTTCAAACCGGCGTTAGTGAAAAGCGCCAGCCTATCGTACCGCGTAAGGGGATTTTGGAGTTAGGTCGTCTTCTTAGCGATACAGATGAGTCCTGTACCCTGGTGTTCGGCGATAATCATGTGCGGGCCAGCGTAGGGCATTTTACTTTTACGTCTAAGTTAATTGACGGAAAATTCCCTGATTATCAAAGAGTTATTCCAAGATCCGGGGATAAGGTGATGATCGCGGACAGGGTCCTGTTGAAAGGCGTTTTGTCGCGCGCAAGTATCTTGTCACATGAAAGCATCCGTGGCGTGCGCCTGCAGTTTGAAGATGGACTGTTAAAAGTATTTGCGAATAATCCAGATCAGGAAGAGGCGGAGGATAGCCTGGAAGTCGAATACCCGCATGAAGCATTGCAAATTGGCTTCAACGTGGGTTACCTGATTGACGTGCTTAATGCACTGGACGATGAACAGGTCAAAGTAACGCTTTCCAATGCGAATAGCAGCGCTTTGGTGGAAGGCGTCGATACCAGAGACGCCGTGTATGTCGTCATGCCTATGAGGCTATAGTCAGTTAAACTGATAGCGCCGTGAATCTGTTCGAGTTCGAAAGGTTACGGCGCGTCGCCCGATCGGGTATGACGCTTGGCAAGGATGTATCGCCCCTGAATGCAGACAGAGTTTGAATCTCAGCGAGAGTGGAAAAGCTTATGGGAAAAATTGTTAACGCAGTAAAGGGAGCCGCCAGGATTGGTCAAACGGCGGCAGTCATATCCAAGGTTGGCTTTGGCTGGTTGAAGGGAAATCGCGCGCCTGCGCCGAAGCTTTTGCGACAGACTTTTGAAGAACTGGGCGCCACTTATATCAAGCTGGGGCAATTTATCGCCAGTTCGCCAACGTTTTTCCCTGCAGATTATGTTGAAGAGTTTCAGCTGTGTTTGGATAAAACCAAACCTCTGCCCTACTCGCAAATCGAGAGAATCCTGAAGGAAGAATTCAAGCGGCCATTGCAGTCGATATATTCGCATATCGACACCAAGCCGTTGGCTTCCGCATCCATCGCACAGGTTCACGCGGCGCGTTTGGTGACAGGCGAGGATGTGGTTATCAAGGTTCAGAAGCCAGGCGTTCGCAATGTTCTGCTGACTGATCTGAATTTTTTGTATGTAGCAGCGCGTGTAGTCGAGTATTTAGCGCCAAAGCTGTCCTGGACATCACTATCTGGCATTGTGGAAGAGATACAGCGAACCATGATGGAAGAGTGTGATTTCTATCAGGAGGCGGCCAATCTCAAAGAGTTTAGAGAGTTCCTGGTGAATAGCGGCAACGAGCAAGCGGTTGTACCCACTGTATACGAGCAGGCCAGCACCATGCGGGTGTTAACCATGGAGCGTTTCTATGGCGTGCCTCTGACAGATCTGGAAACGATTCGCAAATATTGCCCGGATCCAGAGAAGACGCTGATCACCGCAATGAATACCTGGTTCGCCAGTTTGACGCAGTGCGACTTCTTTCACGCGGATGTTCACGCAGGAAACCTGATGGTATTGGAAGATGGCCGCATCGGTTTTATCGACTTTGGCATCGTGGGGCGTATTGGCTCTGGAACCTGGCAGGCGGTGTCTGATTTCATCACGGCGATAATGATGGGTAATTTCCACGGTATGGCTGACGCTATGTCGAGAATCGGCATCACCAAGACTCAATTAAGCGTGGATGACCTCGCGGCGGATATCGCAGACGTTTACAAAAAAATGGATGCGATGACGCCAGATATGCCGCCGATATATTACGATCAGCAGACTGGCGATGATGAAGTTAACAATATTTTGATGGATCTGGTGAAGATCGGTGAGCAGCACGGTCTGCACTTTCCCAGGGAGTTTGCGTTGCTGCTAAAACAGTTTTTGTATTTCGACCGTTATGTACATGTGCTGGCCCCAGAGCTGGATATGTTTATGGATGAAAGGCTCAGCCTGATTCAATAACGGCGGTTCACTTGCGTAGTTAAAGAACCTAGCACATTGTTGTGTTAGGTTTTTTTGTTTAAGGGGAAGTTGATGGATATCGTATCCGCGTTGACCTTGTTAATCGTGGTCATGGACCCATTGGGAAATATTCCTTTGTTCTTGAGTATTCTTGAGCGGGTGGACGTCAAGAGAAGAAAGAAAGTATTGTTCAGAGAACTGCTGATCGCTTTGGCTATTCTGCTGGTGTTCTTGTTCTGTGGACAGTACTTGCTCAAGATATTCAGCCTAAGCAAAGAGTCCGTAGGCATCGCTGGCGCTATCGTATTATTTATCATTGCATTGCGTATGATCTTCCCCGCCAAGCGCGAGTGGCTTGAAGATCTCCCTGATGGCGAGCCTTTTATCGTGCCGTTGGCAATCCCCTTTGTGGCGGGTCCCTCAGCCTTGGCGACCTTGATTCTGATTTCCACCCGGGAACCGGAAAGAATGATGGATTGGTCTATCGTGGTATTGCTGGCCTGGTCTGTCACCGCCGTCACGCTGATGAGCTCCACCTTTTTATATAAGGTACTCCGCAAGCGAGGCATCATCGCCATAGAGCGTCTTATGGGGATGCTGTTGATTGCCGTATCGGTAGAGATGTTCCTGATGGGCTTACAGCCTCTATTGACTAAATTGACCCACGTATCCTGACGTTGGATTGTTGGAATGGGTCTTAGTCGTATTGCATTCACCAACTTGCGTAATATTTCCAGCCTGAAGTTGGATACCTCTGCGAGATTACTGTTATTTCACGGGAATAACGGAAGTGGAAAAAGTAGTCTTTTGGAAGGCGTTTACCTGCTGGGACGGGGGGCGTCATTTCGTACTAAGGAACTGGATTACGCTGTTTCACATCTATCTGATGAAATGGTCTGTTTTGGCGAAGCCGTCAATGAAGACGCCGGCAAATCATTCCGCATTGGCGTCAGCCGTCAAAAGACAGGCAAACTGACCAGAGTCAGAATCAACGGCGAGAGCGCCAGAACCTTGTCTGAGCTGGCGGCGGCCCTCCCTATCTTGATTGTTACTCCTGATACCTTTGGGTTTATTAATGGAGGCCCAGGGGAAAGAAGGCGCTTTGTCGACTGGGGAGTGTTTCACGTGGAACACCAATTCAAAGTGGTCTGGCAGAACTGGCGCAAATTGCTATTGCAAAGGAATAAATTGCTGAAAAGTGGTAATATTAGCCGTTCTGAGTTAAGTGCATGGGACAATCAATACGTAGCGTATTCAGACGAGATAAGCCGTTATAGAGACGCCTACTTCGCTGAATTGAAGGAAATTCTCATCGAATCTCTGAAAGAGTCCAGTGAGCAAACCAGGGATATTGGCGATAAGCTGACGATTACGCTTAGCAATGGCTGGTATCAGAATGATGTCATTCACATGGAGCAACTGGCTTCGTCAGTCGAAAGCGACGTAAAAAAGGGATTCACAACTTTAGGCCCACACCGGGCGGATATTAAGGTAAAGGTCGGTGGGGTTCACGCGAAGGAAGTGTTATCAAGAGGTCAGCAGAAGACCTTGATAACACACCTGTACTTATCACAATTGGAAATATTACGGCGGCGGACAAATCAAAGGCCCATCGTGCTGATTGATGATGTTGGAGCGGAGCTGGATACCGGAAATCAGGTAACACTGTTAACGAGAATGTTGGAGAAAGGGGCCCAGGTGTTTGTGACGGTCCTGGATAAACAGCAGTCAGAATATTTGTTCGGCCATTTTAATCAAGAATACGACACGCAAATGTTTCACGTGGAACAGGGTGCTGTCACCAAAGTCCACAATTAGCGTGTGACGGTTAGGAGAGATATATGTCCTCATCGGGAAATTATGATTCCTCAAGCATCAAAGTGTTAAAAGGCCTGGATGCGGTAAGAAAGCGTCCAGGTATGTACATTGGCGACACTGACGATGGCACAGGTCTTCACCACATGGTGTTCGAGGTCGTTGATAACTCTATCGACGAAGCCTTGGCCGGACACTGTAAAGAAGTGAAGATCACGATTCACGCCGATGAATCAATCACGGTAAGCGATGATGGTCGTGGCATCCCTGTCGATATCCACGAAGAAATGGGCGTTTCCGCCGCAGAAGTTATCATGACGATGCTGCACGCTGGCGGTAAATTCGACGACAACAGCTATAAAGTATCCGGCGGTCTGCACGGTGTGGGCGTATCAGTTGTTAACGCGCTTTCAAAAGAACTGCGCCTGACTATTCGCCGCGACAACAAAGTGCATGAGCAAGTTTATAAACACGGCGTACCACAAGCGCCTTTATCTGTAGTTGGCGAAACTGACCGTTCAGGTACGGAAGTTCACTTCTTCCCTTCCGCAGAAACGTTTAACAATATCGAATTCCATTACGATATTCTGGCCAAGCGTCTGCGCGAACTCGCCTTTTTGAACTCTGGCGTTAAGATCACGTTGCACGATGAGCGCTCTGCGAAAACAGAAACCTTCGAATATGAAGGTGGATTAAGGGCCTTCGTTGAGTATCTCAACCAGACCAAGAACCCGATTAACAAAGTGTTCCACTTCCTGAAAGAAAGAGAAGACGGCATCACTGTAGAAGTGTCGCTGCAGTGGAATGACTCCTTCCAGGAAAATATTTTCTGCTTTACCAACAACATTCCTCAGCGTGACGGCGGCACTCACTTGGCTGGTTTTAGAGCCGCCCTCACCCGCTCTCTTAACAGCTACATTGAAAAAGAGAGCATGCTGAAAAAGACCAAAGTGGCTACCTCCGGCGACGACGCGCGTGAAGGTTTGACTGCGATTATTTCTGTTAAAGTGCCTGATCCCAAGTTCTCTTCTCAGACCAAAGATAAGCTGGTTTCCTCTGAAGTTAAGACTGCGGTTGAGCAGGAAATGAATACTCACTTCGCAGACTTCCTGGCGGAAAATCCCCAGGATGCGAAGAACGTAGTCAACAAAATGATCGACGCGGCTCGCGCCAGGGAAGCTGCCAGAAAAGCCCGTGAAATGACCCGTCGTAAAGGCGCGCTCGATATCGCCGGATTGCCAGGTAAACTGGCTGACTGCCAAGAGAAAGATCCTGCTCTGTCTGAACTGTACATAGTGGAGGGTGACTCGGCGGGTGGTTCCGCCAAGCAGGGGCGTGATCGTAAGACCCAGGCTATTCTGCCGTTGAAAGGTAAGATCCTGAACGTGGAAAAGGCCCGCTTCGACAAGATGCTGTCTTCCGCTGAAGTAGGTACCCTGATTACAGCCCTGGGCTGTGGTATTGGTCGTGAAGAGTTTGATGTGAACAAGCTGCGCTATCACAGCATTATCATCATGACGGATGCGGATGTGGACGGCTCGCACATTCGTACCTTGCTGCTGACCTTCTTCTTCAGACAAATGCGCGAAATCATCGAGAACGGCCACGTTTATATTGCGATGCCTCCTTTGTACAAGGTGAAAAGAGGCAAGCAGGAACAGTACGTTAAAGATGAGAAAGCGCTCCAGCAGTACCTGACACAGAGCGCGCTTGAGAACACGCAGTTGTTTGTAAATCCAGAGGCTCCGCCCATAATCGGGACTGCGCTGGAGACGCTGGTCACAGACTACCGTACGGCGACAGGCGTCATTGATCGTATGTCCAGAGCCTACCCCAAAGGCGTGCTGAACCAGCTTCTTTACGTGCCTCGATTGACGCAGGAGCAACTCAAAGATAAAGCCGCCGTTGAAGGCTGGGTCGCATTGCTTAACGAGAAGCTGGGCTACGACAACAGCACTGGCAATAACTACGTTATCAGCGCTGTGGAAGATGCGGAAAGAAGCCTGTTCCTGCCTCAAGTAGAGTTGGTTCAGCATGGTGTGGACTATAAATACACCTTCAATCAGGACTTCTTTGGCTCCAGCTCTTACGCCAATATTGCCGATATGTCGGAGAAACTGGATGGTCTGGTTGAGGCCGGCGCTTATGTGAAGCGGGGTGAAAAGACACAGGCTATCGAGACTTTTGACGACTCATTGGTCTGGTTGATGAAGGAAGCCCAACGTGGTTTGAACATTCAGCGCTATAAAGGACTGGGCGAAATGAACCCTGAGCAGCTGTGGGAAACCACCATGGACCCTGCCGTACGTCGCATGATGAAAGTTACTATCGAGGACGCGATCGCTGCGGATCAGATCTTTAATACATTGATGGGCGATGATGTTGAGCCTCGTCGTGATTTCATCCAGACCAACGCGTTGTCTGTTATGAACCTGGACGTGTAACTACTCCCCCTCTCTAATAATAAAAAGGGCTGCAATCGCAGCCCTTTTTTTCTCCATCGTTTGTTAAGAGCCCCATGAAAGCAGGCAGCTCTCCATCTCTCTCGGAGAACGAATCCGAATAAAGCGGATGTGAGCGTATCGCGGATCTCTCATTATCGACAGGTACTTTTTGCGGTTTTTCTTATAGGTAGTCATGGTCCAGAGGACGATGGAGTCCTTGCTGAACAGCTTGCGTAGAGATTCTTTATTGCCTGTACCCGCCCAAAGTTCCCTTTTTGTGATGATGCGGGTTAGTGCTCTTCTGATTGCCTGAAAGAGTGTGCGTGGGAAAGAGTAGTCTATCCAAACGACTATCTGAGCCCTATCCCATTTCAACTGAGTTCTGCTGTTGTAATTACCGTCCAATATCCAGTCTTCCTGCTGCAGCGCCTGCGCAACCCGGGCGCTGAAGATCTCTTCTGGATGGTTTCGCCAGTCTGGTCCCCAATATAGGGCGTCCATTTCTATATAAGGAATGTCGAGCTTTTCTGACAGCCTTTTACTGAAGGTGGACTTCCCACTGCCACTGGTCCCAATTACGTTAATTCTCATCTTCACTCCTTATATTCAGAAAAGGTTAAACAGGGGTGAAGCAACGCGGGAGCGACATTATAGAGTTCTCTGACTGGACGTATAGATGTCGAAGCGAGTTTGCTTATCTAATGCCGAAATTACTCATTATTTGACACAAAGCTGGGTAATAAAAAGCGGCTTCATCGAGCCGCTTTGTATATGAGGATTAACTGGGTTTTGCTACCAACTATCGTGAGGGTCTTCGCCTTTGGTAAGAGAGGTCATCATCTGACAGCTCCAGGAAAATGCTTCGCGCGGAGTCTGCTGGAATTGTCCCAGGGATTCGAAACCCAGCTCCTGTAGTCCGGTGAATGATAGGCGTGGGAATGAGCAGGCAATGCTTGAATGGCGGTTTATTTTCCATACATAGGGTGAAGGGTTATTGGAAAAGTACTGATTCTGGTCAATCAGCGTTTCTTGTTCATGATGGCCTCCCGCTCTTCGTTCTTCTTGCCGTCCATATGGTTAAACAGATCATGGTAATTCTCGCCATAATTAAAAAAAATTATCGATGATTTGGTTCTGGCATGTTTCCCAAGGGGCTTCGATATATGAGGTAGCAGCACTCCTCTTTCGTCGACCAGGCGTGTATCGAATCGCTTTCCTACCCCTCGGTCATTCCAACTCAATGCGACGCTTTCGCCTTCTCTATCTGGATGCTCTTCAATAATGTTGCCTCTTACTTCCACATACTGAGAGTTTGATAAGAACAACTGGCCGCCATAAACAGCGCCGTTGCGTCCCACAAGATTGTTCAGCATTTTCGCATCGAAACTGATCTCGTGAAAAAGGCCGGCGGAGAGGTTGTCGAAAACTATATTCCATTGATAGATCGTTTGTTCGTTACTGACGTCGCTCCAAAGCCCTGGGCCTTTATTATCAAATATCCCCATAGACGACAGCGTTTTCGTAATCAAAATACCAAAGGAAAATGACACGCGGCTATGCGCTCCTCTCCTTCCATAGGACGAAGTCTGGGTTGCTCATGGCGACACTTGTCTCGCGCGTTGACGCACCGGGGAGCGAATGGGCATCCCTGGGGTGGTGCGGCGGGATCGGGGAGCTCTATGGTTTCGCTCTCGCCTCGCAAACCTTTCTTACCGGGAAGCGGGATAGAATCGAGCAGCAAACGGGTGTAAGGGTGTTTCGGAGACCTGAACAGTTCACCGGCGGGCGCCTGTTCTACGATGCGCCCGAAATACATGACTGCGACGACGTCGCTGACTGCTTCCACGACGGCCAGGTCATGGCTGATAAATACGTAAGCGAGGCGATAGTGTTGCTGGAGATCCTGCAGCAGATTCAGCACCTGAGCCTGTATGGAGACATCCAGCGCGGAAACCGGTTCATCCAGAACCAAGATCTGTGGTTGCGCCGCCAACGCCCTTGCTATACCGATGCGTTGCGCCTGACCACCGGACAATTCATGTGGATAACGCTCCAGTAGCTCCGGCCTTAATCCAACGGCCTCCATAAGCTCCTGTAGACGCCTGTAGCGAGCGTTTCTCTCCATCCCCAGAAGATGATCCATCGGCGCCTCTAAAATCGCTCTGATCGTCTTACGGGGGTTGAGAGCGCTAAGAGAATCCTGGAAGACATATTGGATCTGGCTATGCAGACGCTTTCGTTCGCTACGGCTCTGATCAGGCCATGATTTCCCATCTAGCAGCAAATGGCCTGCGCTGGGTTGATCAAGGCCTACCAGCATGCGCGCGAGGGTGGATTTGCCGCAACCGGACTCACCTACAATGCCCAGGGTGGCGCCGGGTTGAATACACAGGTCCACGCCCTGCACTGCCTGTATCAGCGGCTTGCGTCGACCGAGCCAACCACGCCCGCCGCCATAGTGACGAGTGAGATTACTGGCGGTCAGAAGAGTTGCGCTCATGCTCATGGGGCCGTTTTCCATAGCGGTTTGATACAGCGGGCGAAACGATTTTCGCCCAGTGGTCGTAAGCGGATATCGCCGTTCCGACAGTCACCTTCCGCAAAAGGGCACCTATCCGCGAACGCGCATCCTGCGGGCAGGTTATTAACCGCGGGAGGAGAGCCGGGAATGGCGGGCAGGCGATCTTGGTTTCGACCAGGAATCGGGACGCAATTGATGAGCAGGCGAGTATAGGGATGGGCGGGCTTGTTCAATACTTCTCCTGCGGCGCCGACCTCCACTATGCGTCCAGCGTACATGACCGCCACACGGTCACAGATTTCGGAAACGACGCCAAAGTCGTGGGTGATGAACAAAAGCGCCGCCGCCTCATTTTGTTTGCGCTGCTGGTTCATCAATTTCAACACCTGAGCCTGTACCGTGACGTCCAGAGCGGTAGTGGGTTCGTCCGCCACGATGATCTGTGGATGATTGGCGAGAGCCATGGCGATGCAAACCCGCTGTCGCATGCCTCCAGAAAGCTCATGGGGATAGCTGTGCGCTATTGACGCGGCGTTGGGAAGGCGCACTTGTTCCAGCAGGCTCACAGCGGCGCGCCACGCCTCCCTATGAGAATAAGGTTGGTGCGCTTGAATCGCCTCTGCGACTTGGGCGCCGACACTAAAAAGCGGGTGAAGACTGGAGAGAGGGTCCTGGAATATGTAGGCGATTTCCCCGCCTCTGAGCGCCTGTATGCGATGCAGTGGAAAAGAGAGTAGATCTTCCCCACTCCGCCAGATCTGGCCGCTTACGATGCGTCCTGGGGGCGTAGGCGCCAATCTGAGCAGAGACATCGCCGTAACGGATTTACCGGAGCCGGATTCGCCTACCAAACCCAGGCATTCCCCCTTACCCAGCTCGAAGCTGACGCCGCCTACCGCCTTGTAAATGTCCGTCCCAACAAGAAACTCGGTCTGTAAATTTCGCACCGCCAGGGCGTCCTGCGTCGCACTGATGTCTGGGGCTGGTGAGCTTTTAGCATCAGCGCTCTGTACTTCCGTCATGGCGGAGGGGCGTGTCAAAGAGCCTGACTTTAATTTGGGATCAAGCACATCTCTGACGCCATCGCCAATCAAATTGACGCTCATGACCAGCGCAAAGATCATTAGCCCGGGAATCACGGACACATGCGGCGCTGTAAACAGCAATTTGCGTCCCTCCCCCAGCATGGCGCCCAGATCCGCTTGCGGCGGTTGCGCGCCCAAACCGAGAAAACTGAGCCCTGCGGTTTCCAATATCATCCAGCCCAGGGTTGTCGACATGGTGATGACGATGATGGGAGCTACATTAGGCAGTATTTCCGTAAGCAGAATGCGCACAGGACCTTTGCCGGAAAGCCTGGCGGCGTCGACAAAATCCCGTCTTGTCAGGCTCAACGTGACGCCGCGGATATTGCGGGCGAAGAATGGAATATTCACCAGGGCGATGGCGTAGAGAGCGTTTGATAACCCCGGCCCTAATGCTGCGACGATCGCCAGCGCCAGTAAAATATAGGGGAAAGCCATCAGCATATCGACGCCGCGCATCAACACATTATCCGTTCGTCCGCCTGCGAAACCCGCGATCAAACCCAATGCAGAGCCGATGACGGAAGCGATCAGCGTGGCGGATAAACCCACAGAGATGCTAACGCGGGCTCCCCATATCAAACGAGAGAGGAGATCTCTTCCCAGATGATCCGTTCCCAATAAACGGCCTTCGCTTAATGGACGCAGTAAACGCTCCGCCGGGGCAGTGTCGTTCGGCGCTGATAACGGAAGTATGGGCGCCACTAGAGCGATGACCGTTACTAGCAAAAACAGGCAGAGCCCGAAAAAGGCAATGTGGTTATGCCGTAATAGTTTCCAGGCGCTGGGGCGAGATGAGCGAGTCATGAGGTCAGTCTTGGATCGAGTCGATGCTGCGCAACATCCGCAGCCAGATTAAAAAGGACGTATGAGGTGGCGACCACCAATACTCCCCCTTGAGCGAGCAGAATGTCCCGGGTGGCGATCGCCTGCACCAACATGCGACCTATTCCGGGCCATTGGAATACGGTTTCGATATAGACTGCGCCGCCAAGTACGAAGCCAGCCTGAATGCCCAATACAGGGATAATGGCGACCAGCGCGGCCTTAAAAGCGTGGCGATAGATCACGCGGCGCTCATTCAGTCCCTTGGCGCGAGCCGTGCGAATGTAATCCTGCCGCAGTACCTCCAACATGGCGCCTCGGGTTAGGCGGGCGATAACGCCGGTTGCGATGACCGCCAGCGTAATGGCCGGTAACGCGAGATGGGAGAGCAGGTCCTGAATATCGCCACCGCCGTATATCGCGTTCATACCGCTGGCCGGCAGCCATTGCAACTCGACGGCGAAAACCAGTATCAGCAGCAGCCCCAGCCAGAATGACGGCGTTGAAATGCCAATCAAAACCAGCAATGTGATCACTCTGTCAGTCCAGCTGAACTGGCGCGCTGCAGAGACGATTCCCGCCAATAGTCCGAACAGAGAGCACAGCAGAAAGGAGGCGCCGGCGAGCGTCAATGTGGCGCTGAAGCGCTCTAAAACCTCATCCAGAACGGGGCGATTCAAGCTGTAAGATCGGCCTAAATCTCCTTGCAGAATGTGTCCCAACCAGATTAAATATTGTTCAAATAGGCTATGATTTAACCCTAACTGACGGTTAATTCGTGCGATATTTTCAGGCGTTGCATAGGCGCCGAGAATTGCGGTGGCGGGATCTCCCGGAATCATGGCCATGATCAAGAAGACGATCGCGGTCATTCCGAACAGGACAGGAATGACGAAAAGGAGACGTTTGGCGATATAGCTCCACATGGGGGGTTAGAGTTGTTCTTTGACGATGGGAAAATGGAAGACGGAATGTGACAAAAAATCTCGTTTCATCCTGCATTTTTCCTTACAAGAAATCTTGTGAGTGCTCGGAGAGTTTGAAGGGGAATTTTGGTCAAAAATGGGGTTTGGAGAGGCCTCTTTTCCATTGCTCATTGAAAGGGTCCTTTTGAAGTCCTGATTTGAGGTGAGATAACTTGGTTTCAGGTCGTTATTTCTTCATTTCTATAATGGCAAAAAGTGTTTTTTCGCTCGTTTTTTGAACATGTTTTATGGAGTTAATAACTGAAATTTTCCTCAAGGGAAAAATTTTGCCGATTTAACTTGGCGTTAAATATTTCCGCTATGAAAATAACTTAAAAGATAACTGGCTGAATTTTTAATAATTTAAAATTAAGTTTATAACTTAATGTTTTTATTTCGTTTATTTCTCTAAAACGTAACGATGACGAATCGTCATCACAGAAATGCAATTTTTTCTTTGAAGATGTGACCAATATGAATTTTTAAAGATCTGCCGGTTAGAAAATCCTGATAAATCTCATAGCTTTTTCACCTCTCTTAAATCCAGAAAAAATGAAGGCTGTAACCTGAAGTTTTTAACGCGTGACTGACTGACGGCGTTTTGTTTCCAGTTGGCGATAAAAGCCCAGGGGGCGTCTTCTTGTACGATGACCTGCATTTCTTTGTAGAGTGCGGCTCTCTGGTTTTGGTCTGTAGCGCGACGCGCTCGTTCAAGCAGATCATCCACTTTGGGGTTGGCGTAGTAACCGGAGTTGAAACCGCCCTTATCCGGCCAGGCGTCGCTGCGTAATGCGAGATAAGGCAAGGTATCGGGGTCGTTGGTCATCCAGGCCATTTCCGCCATATCGACGCCTTCCGGTAATCCGGGATTCACTTTGCTGAGAAAGGTATTCCACTCATAAGTCTCTATCTTTATATGAAGACCCACTTTGGCGAGGTCCGCCTGAATCGCCGCGCCCATGGCGACGGGCTCCAGCATCCCTGAACCCCCTTCCGTCACGTAAAAAGTAAGCTGCGCGCCTTCGTGTCCCGCCGCTTTGATTAGTTCGCGCGCCTTGTTGGGGTCATATGCGTAAGCGTCCAGATTTGGGTTATACGCCCAGGCGAAAGCGGGCGGGATGGGTCCTTTGGCGACTTCTGCGGTGCCTTGCAACACGTTTTCCACCAGCGCTTTCTTATCAATCGCGTAGTTGATCGCCTGACGCATACGGCGATCCGCCAAGGGACCTTTTTTGTTGTTGAGAATGAGAAACCATAAGTGCGGTCCCGCCTGCTGATAAACCTGGAATCCAGAATCTTTCTCGAATACGGTCAGATTATCCGGCGGGGTTTCCACCATGAGGTCTACGCCGCCTGAGAGCATTTCCGCCATACGCGTGTTGGCGTCGGTGATGGGTCGGAACACCACTGCTTCCAGAGGCGGTGCGCCGCCCCAGTATTTGTCGTTGCGGACAATAACGACCTTGGCGTTGCTGACCCACTCGGCAAAGTGGAACGGGCCGGTTCCCGCCGGATGACGACCATAATCCTTACCGTACTTTTTCACTGATTCGGGTGAGATTATCAGACCGGTTGGATAGGCTAGGTTGGAAAGAAACGGGGCGTAAGGTTCTTTTAATTCAAATCGAACGTGGAGGTCGTCAATCGCTTCCACCTTCTCTATCGGACTGAAGAAAAACGCCAATGGAAAAGGGCCGGTGTCATGATAAGGATGTTTTTCGTCAAGCATGCGCTCGAAATTGAACTTTATCGCCTCTGCGGTGAGAGGCGAGCCGTCATGAAATTGCACGCCTTTGCGCAGACTGAAGGTGTAAGTCTTGCCATCGTCGCTGATCGTCCAGGACTCCGCCAACGCCGGCTCCACCTCCAAGGTTCCATCCTTGAAGCGCACCAGCCCGTCATAGAGATTGATCAGTATGCGAAAGTCATTGAGAGCCGTGACGGCGTGAGGATCCAGAGATTTGGGCTCGGCGATCTGGCCGACCACTAAAACATTGGCGGGAGTCTGCGCCACGCTGGGCGAAGTTAATGTAATGAGTAAGAGGCAGCAAACGAGGACGCGCAGTACGCCCGACAGCCGGTCCATGAATCCCTCCTTGTGCGGAAGCGTTACGTTCGCGTCTCCGCGCCTCTCTCCTTCCTGCCCATCCGCTTGAACGTCACTGACGACGTTCGGCATGGCGCTGAGAGGCTCGGTACTGTCCCTGACGCAGCCTTATTACACCTTAAAGAACATTTCCCACAACCTCAATGCCTTAACGCCGGATGAAACAAGTCGCCGACAGGAGGTCTATAACACGGGGTCTTGAGGATGGATCTTTGAAGCCGCTGAGGCCGTCCTGTTGCTGCGACGGCCCGTCGGTAGCGAAAGCGATTAGCGGTTTCTTCCATCCAGACTGAAGCGCCCGGCCCCAAATGCCGCGATTTGCAATAATCCTCCGGCCATGGCGATGTTCTTGAAGAAATGAATGAACTGGTTCTGATCGCCAAGCTGATTATGAAAAGCCAGGGCGGCTGCGACAGTGAAACCCGCCAGTATGAGCGCAGTAGCGCGGGTGCGGTAACCGGCGATCAAGGCTATTCCTCCAGCCAGCTCCACCAACACTGCGGCGGCGAAGCCCAGGCTGGCGAATGGCAAACCGGCGGACTCGATATAAGCGATGGTTCCCGCCGGCGCGCTGATCTTGGCGATGCCTGAAAGAACAAAGATGATGCTTATAAGCACTCTGCCAACGAGGGCGGAGACGGAGGCGATATCGAAAGCGCCGTTAATGGAATGAGCTGAATTCGCGTTGTGGGTCAGTTGAGTCATGTTGGCTTGCTCCAGTAATGAGTGTCGTTGCTTGATGGAACCACTATATTGCGACTACTCTTTTCGCAAAACTGGGATAATTTCAGTCATTTTATTCGAAAAATTAGGCATGTTATCAAACCCTGGCGCACCGACCCTGGATCAACTGAAAGTGTTTTTGGCCGTGGTGGAAGTGGGCAGTTTCGCTGGCGCTGCGCGTAAACTGCATCGAGCGACCTCAGTGGTCAGCTACTCCATCGCCAATCTGGAATCCCAGCTGGGCGTGCAGTTATTTGATCGTCATGCCACGCGAAAACCTCAGTTGACTGACGCAGGACGCCTGGTCCTGTCGGAAGCGCGGCTGGTGCATAACGGCGTCAACAGCTTGCGCGCCAAGGTGAAAGGGTTACTGCAAGGCCTGGAGGCGGAGGTGCGTCTGGCGGTGGACGTGATGTTGCCCTCCAGCAGAGTGGTGGATGCGCTGAAGGCGTTCCGCGAGCAGTTTCCTACCGTATCTCTGAATCTGCGGGTAGAAGCTCTGGGCGGCGTTACACAGCTGGTGCTAAATGGCGAAGCTTCCATAGGCGTCAGTGGACCTCTCAATCCGGTGTTGGACAGGGTGGAAAGAATCAGCGTGGGATCTGTCGCTCTTATTCCCGTCGCCGCGCCTTCACATCCTCTGGCGACGGCGGGGCGCAATGCCCCTGGCGCGGGCAGAGAGCATACTCAGTTGGTCCTGTCTGATCGCTCTTCCCTGACCCGCAATCAGGAATTTGCGGTGATCAGCGCCCATACCTGGAGGCTGGCGGATCTGGGGTCGAAGCATATGCTGCTGAAAGAAGGGATTGGTTGGGGAAACATGCCGGAACCGATGGTGAAGGAAGACCTGGCGAATGGGCGGTTAGTGCGTTTGGATATGCCGGACGCAGCCTCCGTCACTTATCCGTTTGATGTCATCTACTTGACGGAAAACCCGCCAGGACCTGCCGCCGCCTGGCTTATCGACAGGCTGGCTCAGCAGGTCGTTGTGGGTGACGACGGCGCGACTTAAGCGGACTTCCATCGGCGATATTAATCCGGCATCGATATAGGCATTCTATGCCGCATATTTGATGCTTGGGTGGTTAAAGTATTTTTTCACCCTCGAAGGCTTCTTTTGCAACATACACATATGGGATCGAACTTTCTTTTTGAGATCCCCTTTCTTTCGTGCCGGC
>NZ_JAHMIN010000043.1 GCF_018986435.1 Hahella sp. HN01
GAACGCGTCAGCGCCGGTTCCGCCACGGAATTCCAAAGTGTCGTGAGCGCCTTCACCGACGCTGGAGACGTACAATCCCCGACTCTCGTCATAACGATAATCCGTGCGGCTGCCGTCGCCGGCGATCCGGGTGATCACGCTGCCGGCTTTGTTCAGGGTACCGCCGTTGAATTCCAGGCGCTGGTTGAAGCTGAAGTAGAAGTTGTCGCCGTTGTCGTCGGTGAAGCGGCCCTGGCTGTTATAAGTGCGGATCAGGCTGGCGTCGCGCCCCGCGCCTAACAGCAGCTCATCGCGGCGCTGCAGCACCAGGTTGCCCGTGGCCGCATTGACGTAGACCCGCTCGCCGCCCTGGCCCACGCCCGCTTGCGACAGTCCCGCGCCCGCGCCTGACAAGGCCGCGCCAAATAATCCCAGACCTTCCCCTGATACAACCGCAACCATTTGATGACTCCTAAATACTTCCGACTGACTTTTTTAACGCATAAAAAAGCCACTGACGGCAGACTTTGCGTCTGTCGTCAGCGGCCTAAACCCAAAATAAAAACCAACAGAGGCGCAGAGAACTGCGCCGAACTGCAATACTTATGTCCGAGCGTACAAAGCAACATTATTGTTTAGTTTTGTTCTTATACGCCGACAAAAATAAGTGATTGAGACTATCGTCCGCTGTCGCACTCTCATCTTTATGAGTAGGTTGCGGTGATTGTTCTCCATGATTTGCTTTTAGAAGCTCAAGCAGCCTCTTCATATCCTCATTGAGAGCAGGATTGGAGTTATTAGCCTCCAAGCCTTGCAGAATCGAAGCTTCGCCACTCTCAAGGTCGCCATCCAGACACTTAATGATACCGTTCTTAAATATCCGTAACGGGCTACTCTCTGGCAGCGCATCCAATTTTGACCAAGCTTCCCGAGCAGTTTCCGTATCTCCTACCGAAAACTTAATCAGCCCCGCCTGAAAGTGGGCGGTCCAAAGCTGCGGGTCCAGATCCACCGCTTTTTGCATTGTTTCATATGCCCGCTCGTACATACCTATTTCCGCGTACTCCGCCGCTAACAAGTAGGTATTTTTAGCATTACAGTCCAATGAAATAGACCGTTTGAAAAACAGAATGGCCTTTTCATGATCGCCTTTACCACTGGCCTGCAAGCCAAGATAAAAGAGCTCCTCTGAATCCAGATTATCCATTAAGTCACTCATATCAGACTCCTTAATTAAAACTTCCAACTAATGCCTGAGCCACCAGAGTCCATCCTTCAATAAGCACAAACATCAGAATTTTGACTGGTAGAGATATCGTCAATGGCGGCACCATTATCATCCCCATTGACATCAGCACACTGGCTGAAACCAGATCAATCAATAAAAACGGTAAAAAAATGACAAAGCCAATTTGAAAAGCCGTTTGCAGTTCACTCAGCATAAACGCCGTTATAAGCGACGTATTGGAAATATCATTCAATGTTTCCGGCGACTCTTCTCCCGCCATTTCAATAACAAGCGCAAGATCCTTTTCTCGGGTTTGTCTGACCATAAATTCCCGCATTGGCGCCAAACCTGCGTTCACGGCTTCCGTAAAAACGAGCTCTCCAGCCAAATAGGGCTGCACCGCCTGTTGATCAATTTTGTTAAACACAGGCGTCATCGTAAAAAGAGTCAGAAATAGAGCAAGCGCAATAATGACCGTGTTAGGCGGTGTTTGCTGCATGCCAAATGCGTAGCGCAGCATGGACAGGACAATAACGATGCGAGTAAACGACGTCAGGGCGATAAGCAGCGCAGGCGCCAGACTTAATATGGTCAGTACCGCCAGCACTTGTAGCGCGCTGGCGACTTCGTCAGGAGATGACTTATCCAGTCCGGATAAGTCAACGCCAAATGAAGCCGTAGACGCGTCCGCCCAGCTCAATGATGGGAATAGAAGTAATCCCAATAAAGGCAATAAATACCTAATCACTACCATGCTCACTTTTTTCTTCGCTCGTTGCAGCCAGGCTCAACGTCTGCATTGCAACGCTTTGTCCGTTATCAACAATCAGCACTTTTCGTCCTTCAACTTCCACCAAGTAGGCCTGAGTTTTAGCATTTAAACGTTTAGTTTCGATATACCGTATCTGCCCAGCCTGAACAGGGATCGCGCCTTTTTTTGCAAGAAAACGACGCACACCCCATAGCGCCAGGGCGAGTAAAACAAGAATAAAAAGCAGTAGCGTATAGACGCCGCTAAACTCATGGGCAGGTTGACCGCCCTTGTCTTTGAACGGCAACTCATTGAGAGGAACCGCTTCAATTCCTGCCTGATTGTCTTTTGCTACCCGAGACGGCTCCGTATTGGGAGTTGGCTTTTCGCCTGCTACTGCAGACTCTGTTTCCACCTGGGTTAAGGACGGCGCGACTTGCTGACTCTCAGCCTCTCCGCTTGTCGCCCCTATAGCCACTGGGGGTATCAACGCCGCCACAGAAAGATAACAGGCAGGAATCAACCGTCTCATTTTTAACGACTTGTCTCAGTGATTTGAATACCGAATACATCATCAACCGCCACCAGTTTTCCACGCGCGACGACTTTTCCATCCAGTAGCAGCTCGATCGGATCATTCAGTTGCTTATTCATTTTTACAACAGACTCATTCGTCAGCGCCGTCAGTTCAGCAACGGTCAGATTGGCGTCACCGAGATACACATCCAGCGTCACCTTCACGTTTTTTACCAAATCCAGCGGATCGCTTTTAAGCTTCGTACCTGTCTCACCTGATTTCATTGGCTCCAGTATTACCTCTTCCACAAGCGCGTCAGTATTAGTTTCTTTCACGTCTTTTTCTTGAGACATCGATATCAACCTTTAATATTCAATAGCTTAACTGACTTAACCCCTTCACTCTCACCCAGGCTGGCCCGAAAGCGCAAAGCGTCGTCCTGAGTAAACACTAACGCAGGTTCAGTCAGTTTATGATCCAATTTAATAACATCGCCCACCTGCAGACTTGTCACTTCTTGCACGGTCAGTTCCACCGGACTCAAACGGACAGACAGCTTTGCCGCCAAGGCCCCACAGGAACTCAACAACGGTTCTGGAGCGCTTTGGGGACGATTATTCCCACTCACCTCAGCAGAAAAGTGCTTTTCAATGACCTGTGGGGACCATAGCAGGACCACAGATGCGGCGGGCCAAGTCATCGTGACTTGAAGCCAGCCTGACGCGTACTCTCTGACATACTCTGACAGTTCAGTCTCCACTTGATCAGCCAGTCCCCATGACTCAGCCAGCTCACTCATTGCTTGCTTGATGAGCCTGGAAACCAACTGATGACTGACATCTTCGTCAGCCAACTTTTCTTTCAGTAGTAGAGAAGACCATTCACTATGGTCGGCTCGCAACACAAATACACCCGGCGCGCTCAATGCCTGCGCGCCCACTGATGCCGCCCGCTGAAGCAATTGACTGTCGATATCCTGACTCTGCGCCAGACTTATGCTGACAGCAGCGTCCTCTCCCACCCATTCTCCATACCAGGCTGCTGCGCATGCGGCCGCCTCCGCTTCAATACGCTTCAATAACGAGGCGCCCAAAAGGCTATAAGGCCTGACCGGCATTACCGTCCCCTTACGCTGTTGTATAAATTCTCTATCATCTCATTGGAAACGTTCATTACCTGAGAGCTGGCCTGATATCCCCGCTGGATAATGATAATTTCCGCAAACTCTCTGGAAAGCTCTACATTTGACAGTTCAATACTCTCGCCTTTTATTTTTCCAAATCCACCGGCATTAGCTGCGCCGATGGTAATACCCGCGTCTTCGCCTGCTCTAAATAGTGAGCCGCCTTCCGAAGTCAGGGCGTTAACATTCATGAAGTTGGCCATAGCCACCTGGGGCCCTGTTTTTTCTTGGCCATTGGAATATTTGAATGCGATGACGCCGTCTTCTTGAAACGAAAACTCCGTCACCCGACCTGCCTCAAAGCCATCAACATCAGAAACTTCAACTGAGTTGACGCCACTTAAAGACGTCAGTCCGCTTAGGGATAAGTCAAAATTGGCGGAGGCCTCTGTTCCCCTATCAACCAATGCGATTCTCGGCCCCTCAGCAGTATTGCCATTTGAATAGGCAAGGTGCGCTACGCCTTTTTCGTCGAAGGTCACCTTCTCTAACATGCCTTTTTCTTTGCCGTCAGCAGTGGGCGACACCCCGTCTGTCGCATCGACTTTTTGAGTCAGGCCTTTACTATCCGACTCATAAAACTTTAATTCCACACTAAGCGCCGTATCGTCACTGTCCGGTATCGATGCAGAAAAAGTTCTACTTTCCGCCGCCAAAATTCCGTTTGAGTCAAAATTGAGCGAATAAGGGCCGGACACCAATTCGCCCGCTGTATCTTTCAGCGTTACATTCCATACGTTCGCTGCTTGCTTAGTAAACTCCATGTTGATCTGCAGCTTTTCTCCATTGCTTTGCATTACTTCGAAGGAGATGGGGTCCTCACCTTCCGCCGGAAATTTCGCAAAATCAGCAAGTTCGGGATTCAAGTTGCCAAACGCCTGCACTTTAGCGGTAGGCTTTGCAGGGTTCTCTTTCAGATCTTTAAGGCTAAAGTCCGTAATGACTCCCTCGGAGTTAACTCCGGCTACTCTCTTACCACTACCTGCGACAACTAAATTCCCATCAACGTCAAAGGCAAATTCGCCGCTATTAATATAGTCCGACTCGCCCCCTTCATTGTTTCTGGCCATGAATAAAACTTCATCGTCCAGGTTGTAAGCCAACGCGGGAGCAGAAGTGAAGTCGCCATCTGTAAAGGCGTACTCACCATCCTGCTTGAAAACCTCCTTGGCTTTTTCCGCGCTCAATACGGAAAAAGGCAGATAGTCTATTGACAGGTTGGCGTCTTCAGCACGAATGGAGCCATCGGCGCTGAAAGTGACAATCGTCTCAGGCGCGACAAAATTACCTTGCTGGTCTTTCAGCTGCATCGCCCATTGCGAACCAAACTTCTTGACGAAGGCAACGCGAACGGTACGCTTAACGCCCTGACTATCAATCACATCAATAGTTAGCGGAGAATCTGAACTTGAGTTAACCGTTCCCCCTTCCGAAGTACCCGCGTCGATGTTTCCTTTTATTGTGGCCTTAGTCGTAGCGGACGCTTCGGTAAACATATTCGCTTTTATGTTCAGATCCGATAGCTTATTCCCCCCTCCTAAAGCAGCTACTCTGCGATTGGAGTTTTGGTCAACGAGATAACCATCGTTATCCAGACGAAACTGGCCTGCTCTGGTGTACAGGTTTTCACCGTCCCCGCGTAAAATAAAAAAGCCCGCCCCATCAATGGCGAGGTCAGTATTATTGCCGGTGGTAGTGAGGTCGCCGGCAGTGAATCGTACGCCGCTGCCATTTACCTTAACGCCGTCATAATGAGAGCCCTGACCGTCACTGTAGGGATTTAGCTCCTGAAAAAATACGTCACGCCCTTTGAAGCCTGGCGTGTTCAGGTTTGACACATTGTTGCTTGAGTTTTCCAACCCCTTCGAGAAGCCCAGCATCCCGCTCAAGCTGGAATATATTGAACTCATGCTCATAAACGCACCTCCCTATTCGCGCACCAGAGAAATTCTTGATGGACTGATTCCTACAATAGGCGTCCCATCTTCCTGGACCATTGTTATTTCAGGCTTTCCATTATTAAAGGTAATGGTTGAAACTTTGCCGACAGCAAATCCCTGCTCATCATTTACTTGCACCGTTTTTCCTATCAGGCCAACGGTTTGAGCCACAGACTGCACATCCAGCAAACCTTCGATGTTCTCATTCGTTCTGGTCGCGGTTTCCAACGAAGAAAACTGAGCCAGCTGCGCGATAAATTCTCTGTTATCGACTGGCTCCAATGGATCCTGAAAAGTCAGCTGCGTCAGGAATATTTGCAGGAAGTCTTCGATTCCCACCGTGTTCTGCTTTAACCCGCCAGCTTCGGCGCTCACTCGCGCTATAGAATCTATCGCCATACAACCTATTCCTGATTAAAAGTGTTTCTAGCCGTCACCGCTGACAAGCTGTCCTTGTCTTCATGAAGCGGTTTACCGTTAAACATAAAGCTGAGCTGATCTTCATCGCATCCAAGCGTCTCTACAATCACTTTGCTTAAGTCCAACAGCGCTTGTTTGTGCTGCTGTTTATAATCCCTTATCCATACCACCAGCTTGTCTCCGTTTTTAGTGATATGAATATTGGTGGCGGGATAAAGCTCTCCCAACAATTGAGAGACGTACTCCGTGGAGCGCGTCGTCACTAAACGATTACTCTTGCCAACGCTCTGCCGCTCATCCAGGCTCGACGTTTGCCTCATACCCACCAGCGTATCCGCACTCTTGGCATTGATCCCTTTAACGCCCTTGTCGACAGTTGGCGGCGCAATAGATACGTTATTGATAGGCGAAATACTGCTTGCTAAAGAGCTTTTTACAATCACCTCATTCGCGACGCCTGACTGGAGCAAGCCTAAAGTTGGCGGCGCAGACTCATTTGCCGTTGGGGCTATGTTTGCATCCACGTCCAATCCCGGCTTAGCAGGAGAGTCATCGCCAGGCGTCAGGTCAATGTCCGCTTCCAGTGTAGACAGCCATTTCGCTTTAATCCCTGGTCCAGTAGCTCCAGACTTGTCTTTCCAATCACCGATGAGTTTGTCGACGACTCCAGCATTAAGCTCCATATGACAGCTCCGTGAACCGCAGGTTTTTAGCGTTACTCAGCTCAGATAAATCTCGCTCAGTCTGACTTTCCAGTTCAGCCCATCTCGAACTGCGCTCGTCTAACATTTTCTGTTTAATGACCTCTTGAGCCGCTTCCAGTTGCGCCAGCTTTTCGAGCTGTATCCGCAATGCGGACTCCGCTTCGCTGATACTCCTTTCTAGCATCTGCAAATCCTGAGCTGCCGAATTTAACCAGCCGCCTATTTCACTCAGTCGGTGGAGATCCAACTGCGCCCCAGGTTGTTGCATCGCCCTGAACTCGGACTCTTGTATATCGATCTGTTCCAGCAATGTCGCCCTGGTGTCGCCAAGTTCAGTCAAAACACTATCAATTTTGATAAAGTCCCGGCGAACCTGAATAGTTTCCAGTTTGTTTTGGTTATTGACGATGCTGATTGCGCGCTCGCGCTTCGACATTTTCATAAACGCACTCGATTATTCCCTTAGCCTAACGGGAAAACTCCAATCAATTACTTTCCAGATAAAACTTGTTTTAGCGCGGCGACGATGTCCCTACTAACTCCACTTTCGCCTTCAGACTGAGAGATAAACTTGTTGAGAGACTTATGTACCCGAATAGCCAAATCGATGTCAGGATCTACGCCTTGTTTATATGCTCCCAACTCAATCAGTTCCTTGGATTCCTGATATAGACTTTCGAGCCGGATCAATTCTCTTACAGCCGCTTGCTGCTCTTTGCCTGTCACTCGCTGGAAAAGACGACTCATGCTTTCGCGAATATCGATAGCGGGAAATATCCCCTGATGAGCCAGGCTCCGCTTGAGCATAATATGACCATCCAAGATAGAACGAACCGTATCTGAGACAGGTTCATTGAAGTCATCGCCTTCAACCAAAACTGTATACAACGCAGAGATAGAGCCGCCACTCTTGAATATTCCCGCACGCTCCGTCAGCCTTGGCAGCAAAGAGAATGTCGAGGGCGTATATCCCCTTGAGGTTGGCGGCTCACCAATTGCGAGCCCTATTTCACGTTGCGCTGTCGCCAGTCTGGTAATGGAATCCATATACAGCATGACGTGCTTGCCTTGATCCCTGAAATATTCGGCGATAGCTGTAGCGACAAATGCAGCATGAACGCGCACCAGGGCGGGCTCGTCCGCTGTAGCCGCAACAACAACGCTTTTATTCAGACCATTCGGGCCCAGGTTGTCCTGGATAAACTCACTGACTTCTCTACCTCGCTCGCCAATCATAGCGATGACATTTACTTCCGCATCACATTGCTTGGCGATCATTCCCAATAAGGTGCTTTTACCAACGCCGCTACCTGCAAATATCCCCACTCTCTGCCCTTTGGCCATTGCGCAGAATGCATCAATAACCCTAACCCCCATCCTTAACGGCTCATCACAAGGCGCTCGCTCCATGGGATTAATCGGCTCTTTATATAGCGGGTAACTCTTTCCGGCGCCAGACAATAGTCCGCCATCAAGAGGCGCGCCAAAAGCATTCACCACTCTGCCTAACATACTGTCACTGACCGTTACGCTGGCCGGCAGTCCTGTCGCAACGACTTCACTGCCCACATGAATCCCTGTTACGCGCCCCAGGGGCATCAATAGAACCCTGCCATGACGAAATCCGACGACCTCTGCTGCAATTGAGGTCATTTGACCAGGTGAAAAAACCTCGCATACTTCACCCAGAAAAGCATCCGGGCCAGCGCACTCCAATACCGAGCCATAAAACTGCTCCACTCGCCCAATACGACGAACAGTCTCGCACCCTTTGATGGCGTCGATCATTCGAGAAATAGCGTTATCTTTCAAGAGGCCACCACAACAACACTCTAACTTTTCTCACTATCGGAGAACTCTTCCAGTTTTTGTCGCAAAATTCTCAATTGCGACTCTAGGCGACCATCCCAAGAGCCCGTGTTGGCTTCTACTCGACAGCCGCCTATGTTTATTCTTGAGTCAATTACAAGCTCTACCTTGCCGGAGCCGCTCGCCAGCTCTCCATCCGCTACTTGGCTTAACAGCGCATAATCTCGCTGACTCAAATATATTTTGAGGTGGCCTGCATCACGGATGGCTTCCAGTACGGCGTTCACAGAAGCCAAAACTGTCTCTCGTGAGACCAGCTTTTCTCCTAGTATTTTACAAACCACCGCAAAGCCAACATCAGTAGAAATGGATTCAAGCTGATTAAAGGCGGTATCCGCCTGCGTCTCAATATTCTTCAGTAAAACGCTGAACTGCTCCAAAGCCTCTTCAATTTCCTTCTGACTGTGCGTACGTCCTTCTTCGACGCCGGCTTCATATCCCTTCTTTTTCGCTTCATCATAGGTCTCTTGAGTCGCTTCTTTTAACTGGCTTTCAAAGTCAGCAAGCCGTCGCTCTAAACCTTCTTTTTCTCGTAACACTTCATCCAACTTACGCTGCATCGCAACGAGTTGCCTGGATGACTCGGACGCCAATGCTTCGTCTATGCTCTCCTCGTTCGGAGTAGAAACGCTGGCTTCAAAAGCTTGTTCCGTAAAAGCCGTCTTCTGAGGAGCTGAACCAGACGCCTTGGCGTTTTCCGCACGATAAGAAAGCCGGCGTGAGCCAGCGACAGACGAAGAGCGTAAAATTTTATCCACGGCTCGCCACCTCTGGAGCTAAGGGCGCATCAGCTGACAACTGGCGTATCAACTCTCTCCTTACCCGTTCGGACAGGTGGCCCGAAGAGGCTGATTTTTGCTGAAGGTGATGCTTGGTTTTCTTATCTAGAAAGCTATCCAAATGCGCTCTCTGCATTTCGTTCATCGCACAATAGACAAGAGTCTGCAGAGGTAGACTCAAGTTAAGGAAAGTCGAAACTTCCGCAGAGCTGATAGCTTCCTCTACGCCTGACAACTCCTGGCTTTCTTCCTGTTCCGACAACGCAGCGTATACATCGTCAAATTCCAGTTTGCGTCGGGCGCGCTTCATCAGCTTAAGATGCTCAATCGCCGCTTGCGCTTTTTTCCTCTGCTCAGGTCCGAGTTGCGCCAATATCCAGTTCCTGTCGGAACTGGCTAACCCCATAAGACGCAAAGCAATTAACTTTTCGGGGGAAGCTCCGTTCATACACGATCTACCGAATTAAGCCAGGCTTTTATTTCCGCCAAAGTCTCTTCTCTCTCTGCCGCGCTGAGCTTAGGCTTACGGCGTCCAGAAAACGCCATCAACAGAATAAGCAGAAGCAGGGCAACAGCAACCAACGCCACCACAGTTAGCTGCAGGTATTTCAAATTTTCCCATGGCGCCTGCTCTAAATTTGGCTTAGTAGTAGCCACCGCCATTGAAGCCTTTTCAGGTGACTCAGGTTGAAGAACCGGCTCCAGACCGCCAACGCCCATTGCTGCGACATTGATTAGGTCGCCCCGTTCAAAATCCAGCCCTATCGCTGATGCAATCAAGGATTTAACGGCTTCAGTTTGTTCAGCAGAGGCGTTAGCGGGAATAACAACACTGACGGTGATTCGCTCTACGTCGCCACCTGCATCGGATAACGTTTCCACCTGCTTGCCATACGCAAACTCTTCTTCTTTCACATCAGAGCTGACAACCGAGGAGGACTTCTTTCTGCCCTCTTGCTCTGGAACGTCGTACTGGCGATTAACACTGGATTTAATCACCGCCCCTTTGTCTGTCCCACCAAATGGAACCAGGGTTTCACGAACTCTTTCCACACGTTTGTGATTCAACGCAACGTCAACTCGAACCGCCGTCGCGCCTTCATCAAAAATCTGGTTAAGAATCGCTCCGACCTTGTGTTGCAGAAACGCTTCCATCGCACTTTTGCCTTTCAGTTGGGCGGACACGGCTACCTGGTCACCCGTTTCCATCTGGGTCAGCGCCACGCCCTTGTGGTTCAGCAATGTCACTGTCTCAGGCTTCAACCCTTCTACAGACGCAGCGACCAGATTCTGAATGCCATTAATCTGATCCACTGAAAGATATTTGCCTTCTTCCATCACTATCGTCACAGAAGCTTTTGGCTGCTTAGTATCCTTTTTGAATAAAGAAGACTCTGGCAATACTAAGTGAACACGAGCGAACTTGATCTCATCAAATGACATGATGGTTCTGGCCAGTTCACCTTGCAGGGCGCGTTGATAATTTATTTTCTGAGCGAACTCCGTCATACCGTAATCCGCTTCATCAAATAGCTCAAAGCCAACCCCGCCATTTAAGGCATAACCTGAAGACGCCAATTTAAGCTTGGCGTTATACAAATCATCTTGAGACACCAATACCTGAGAGCCCTGGGCGCCGAGTTGATAGGGGATTTTCAGCTCATCCAGTTTCTCGGTCAGTTTGGCCGCCTGCTCCGTGTCCAAATCCTTATATAGAACTTGATAATTATGTGAGGTCAACATCATGTATAAGGCCACTCCAGCGCCGACCACAATTAATGTAGCCAATACAAACGCCACTCGTCTGCCGCTGGACCATTCTGACCAAAAACCCGCCATCTGTTACTACCTTTAAATTAAATAGACATTCTCATCACTTCTTGATAGCTCTCAAGAAGGCGATTTCTCACTTCAACCATCAGGCTCATGGATAGCTGCGCTTTATCTAAAGCTATCATTACCTGATGCAGATTTTCGGCATCTCCAGTAGCCAAAGATCTTGCAGCGCTGTCAGCGGCGGCTATCTGTTGGTTAACCTGCTGGACTTCACCGCCAAGCCAGTCAGCAAAAGAAACACCGCTCGTCTTGGCGGATTTTTGAAGAAGCGAGCTTTCCCCAATTGCGCCGACACCCAATATTGCTTCAACTGTCATTCTTTAACTTCCTATTTCCAGTGCTTTCAACGCCATCGTTTTCGCTGCGCTCATGACGCTGATATTGGCTTCATATGCACGGGTAGCCAGCATCATTGAGGTCATTTCATCGACTGGATTAATCGCGGGCATTTCCACATACCCCTCGGCATTCGCATGAGGGTGCGCAGGGTCGTATTTCAAGCGAGGCTCAACGTCTCTTTCCACCAACTGCATATCTCCGACCCCTCGCAGAGCGCCGCCAGTCTGCTCAGCCGTCGCGACGGCCATAAGAGGCTTAAAGGAAGCGCCGGCCTTCGACGTAGTGGAATACACATTGGCCAGGTTCGTCGCAACCGCTTGCAGCCGGAGCTTTTGGAAATCAAGTCCAGAGCCGCTAATGTCAAAAACTTGCAAGTAATCCATGATTAACGTCCCCCATTAATAGCCAGTTTCATAATTCCGCCTAACTTCGATTTAGCGGTTAGCAGCGCCTGGTAATTGATGACATTTTTATTCAGCGCCAGGATTTGCTCATCCAGCTCAACTTTCGCCGCCGTTTCTTCCAGAGAGACGAACTGGTTGAAATTCACGTTGTTAATGCGGTCAACCTTGTCCGCATCATTCAAGCTGCTGTTGGCGACTGCGTCGATATGTTGCAGAGCGGCCTTAAAGTTAAGAGACATGGCTCTATAGCCTTCTGTCGACGCATTAGCCACGTTTTGGGCGATTAAACGCTGCTGTAGCTGCGCCGCATCTAACGATTTATTCAAGAGTGTCGATGTAACTGAAGTTAAAAATTCCATATATGACTACGCTTTCGAGTTCTTCGCAGCTGCGCCGCTTTATTGAATGACTAGCTGCGCATGGAGTGCGCCTGCCGTTTTTATCAGTTGCAGTATCGTAATGACGTCTCGAGTACTGGTCTTTATCTGCCGCAACGCCGTCACCAGATCTGCAATCGAGGCCCCGGAAGATAAGCGAACAGGCTCTGCAACGGACTCTTCAACGTCAATTGATGTATCCGGAGTGACTACTGTCGAAACCCCTCTACCAGTTTCTCTTACAAATATTGGCTGAGACACTTGGTAATCCGTGGAAATCACCACTTTGATATTGCCGTGGGAAATAGTGACGTTGTCGATGGTGACATCGCCGCCCGCCACTACAGTCCCTGTACGTTCGTTGACCACCACCGTGGCGACTCGGTCAGGCTCAATGACCGCATTCTCAATCCGGGTCAAGTAGTCAACGAGATCATATTCGCCAACCGGGGCCAAAACCGAGACCTTACCAGCGTGAACGGCCCTCGCTTTTCCAGAACCTAAAGTCTTATTAATGGCGTTCTTGATACGGCTGGCAGTTGTAAAATCCGGTTGATTCAATATGACATTGATATACCCATCCTCCCCGACCAAGTCGGTCGAGAGTCCTCTCTCAACCGAAGCGCCAGAAGGAATAACGCCAACGGTAGGGTGGTTCTTCTGTACTACATTGCCATTCAGATCATAACTAAAGCCACCTACAGAAACCTGACCTTGCGCAACCGCATAAATCTTACCATTCACCGCTTTTAGCGGAGCCAGCAACAGTGTTCCACCAACCAGACTTCTGGCGTCCCCCATGGACGAAACATTCACGTCGATCATATCGCCACTGTTTGCAAACGGCGGTAACTTGGCCGTCAATGTCACCGCCGCCACGTTGCGGCTGGCGATTTCGTCAGAATCCAGACTAATGCCAAATTGTTGAAGGGTATTTGCGATACTTTGCAAGGTCGCCTTACTTCTGTGAGTATCMCCCGTGCCCGCCAGTCCGACGACCAGTCCATAACCAAACAATGAGTTTTCTCTCACGCCTTCGATTCGAGCCAACTCTTTCAGGCGCACAGATGAGGCGCTGGCAGTTTGGGCTACGACAAAACATATCAACGCCAGCGACCAATAAAGTCGTCTAATAACGCGACTCATATCAAGCCCACCTTGGTAAGGAACCAGTGAATAAAGCCTCTATCATCGGAATCTCCCAAGATGCCTTTTCCGTTGTATTCGATTTGCGCGTCGGAAATTCTGGTTGAGAGAATCGTGTTTTGCGCTGTGATGTCCTCTTCCCTTACCCAACCAGTTAACTTAATCGTCTGTTTTTCGCCGTTAACCGTAATTTTCTGCTCGCCAGAGATCAGCAGTCTGCCCACATCGTCCTTATCGATAACATCAACACTGACGCGGGCTCGCAACTCACCTTCACGTTGCGTGCTGGCGCCGCTGTTTCTACCTAGTCCAAGTTCAAGGCTGCCCACTTCCGTACGATTGGTTTGCCCAAATGAACCGGAAGCCTCTAGTGACTGATTAACCTTCGAGTCGCTGCTCGCACCGGCTTTAGATACTTCTACAATCAGAACCGTCAGGTTATCGCCTACCCGATATGCCTTCTTATCTGACGTCAAAGGCCGAAAGCTGGCCTCATCAAACAGGCTCTCGGCAAGTACCAGGTTAGGCAGCGCCAGCACGCTTAACAAACAAAATGCTCGTATTAACCACTTCACAATTAACTTCCTATCCACACTCGACCAGCTGACAAAACCACGCCCAACATGGTTTCTCCACTGCTAACCGACTTTAATTTGACTCGATCGCCCACGTAAGCGTCATGCATGGCCTCAGCTCGACTGCGCAGATAAACCGTGCCAACACGCACTTCAACAGAAACAACGTCGCCGTTCTTAACTTCCGGAACCGCCCTTAGCATATCCTTGGTAATCGGCTGGCCCGCCCCGACCCGTTTTGAGAACTCTTTACCTTCAAAGTCCTTTTTCAATGCAGGCTCAATTCCCGCCGCAGCGACATCAATCAGCTCTCTCTTCAAAGGATGAGAGCCCACAGACATCCCCCTATCCGCGTCTACTGAGGGCGTCCAAACTTCCCCCATAGCTGATACTTCAAACCACACTGGCGCACTATTAAGCACTGCGCCAGAAGCGTCGACGATATCCATCCAAACACATATGCGGCGAGACAAAACACCCATTTCCAGAGGGCGAACCTGTATTCCCGCCATCTGTTTAGAAACCAGAATGTTTCTTTTCCTGGCGCTTACCGGCGTTACCTCAACCTCTTGAAAGCCGGCTTCGACAAGCCAACGCTTTAAATAAGCGCCAGCCTTTTCTTCTAGAGCATCCGGGTCAATCTTTGCAGCTGCAACCTTAAGCTGGATATGATCCGGCCCTTCCAATCTCCATGAAGGCATGCTTGCATTTGAACTCCAACGCGCAAGTTGCTTTTCTATTTCCACCTTGGAAATAGACTCCGCACTAAGCTGACGTGGTGAAAGTTCAATAGTCGGCAACTTATTTTCATCCTGAGCCGGGTCCAATCGAACCGCCCCGAGACGACTTAACTCGACTTGCATGACCTGCTTTCTCGCCCCTGGTTCGTTTACACCTATCAAGGTTGCATATGGGCTTAGCATCAGGCGATTTTCAGCCACACACGGCAGGCTGCATATTCCTATCGCCAGGCACCCAAATAAGCGTATCAGTACTGACATCAGAAGCCGCGCAAGAGATTAACCACGAAGGTCGTTTGTAATCTGCATGATTTCATCCGCCGCTCTGATGACATGAGAGTTAGCTTGATAGCCTCGCTGAGCGGTCACCAGCTCCACCAACTCTTTCACCAGATCAACGTTCGAACTCTCCAGAAACCCTTGTTGAATCATTCCCAGCCCATTGGAGCCTGCTTGCGAATAGAGAGGCGCTCCAGCGTCATCCGCCGGAATGTAAAGCCCTTGCCCGGCTGATTCCAAAGCCTGATCATTGATGAACTTGGCCAGCTGTATTTCGCCGACTTCAAGAACATCTTCGCCAATCTGTACCTTCACCACGCCGTCAGTGGAAATCTGCATTTTTGCGGCATCAGGCGGAATCTGAATCTGATCTGAAAGACGCAGTCCTGTAAGTGTGGACAGGTAGCCGTCCTCATCGATCTTGAGCGCGCCGTTTCGGGTATAGCCGTACTCGCCGTTTTCCAGCATGACCTCAAAGAAACCGTCTCCGCGTATCGCCAGATCCAGTTGATTTTCAGTAGCTTTCAGGTCTCCAGAATCAAATTGCATGGTGACTTCAGCGACCTTTGTTCCCATTCCGACGGAGTTAACCCCTTTTCTTCCCGCCGCTGACGTTGCGGGTTGACGGCTGATCAAGTCGCCAAACGCCACCCGACTTTTCTTGTATGCGACGGTGTTAAGGTTCGCCATATTATTTGAGATGGTTTCAATCTGCTTCTGACCGGCTTGTAGACCAGTTTCAGCTACATACAACGCATCAATCATGAACCGTATCTCCTAAAATTTTCCTAAGGTGCTAATGGCGCTATCTATAGAGCCGTCATAGGCTTTCAGCACGTTATGCGACAATTGATAATGACGTGTGAGTTCAACCAGCCTTACGATCTCTTCCATTGTATTGACGTTGGACATTTCCAAATAAGACTGCATAACCTGGGTATCTGACGCCTCAGTTGAAGCCTGCATAGACGGATTTTCGAAAAGCCCTTCGCCGGCGTAGCTCAGCTGTTCGGAATTCTGAAATACGGCTATCGCCAGCTTGTCCAATACAACACCGTCCTGAACAATTGAGCCGTCTGGCTGCACTTCAAAATCAGCATCACTCAGCGCAACAGGTCCACTACGCCCTAATACTCGCTCCCCGGTGACCAGCCCCAGATAGCCGTCTGGATTCAGGCGCAGTTGACCTTTACGAGTGAAGAACGTTTTATCGCCGGAAGAAGCCATAAGAAAACCCTCTCCATCCAAAGCGATGTCCATGGCGTTCCCAGTCATCTTGAAAGCGCCCTGTGTAAAGTCTTTCTGCAGCGTCAAATCTGGCTCTAGTTTCGCTTCATTCATAAATGCAGTTTGAAACTTATCCACGATCAATTGGTCACGCTTATATGCTGGAGCGCCTTGATTAGATAAGTTCTGACTAATAGTCCGTAAACGTTCCAAATCAGCATTCAAGGTAAGCTGAATTGCACTTACTACGTCAGCCATATTAACTTTCCTTCCTTTCTTTATTCGTCGCGCGGTTAATCAAGCCACGATCGACTTCCACAATAGAAAAAGATTTGATGTTCATACCGACAGGAACCTCGGTTAACGCCAACACAGTAAGATGAGGCAATAGTCGACCTGACAGTTTTCTTATATGCCGGCGAATACCAGGTGAGGTAATCAGCACAGGCTTCAAGCCGGCTGACATCATTTTCTCAACCTGACGAGCCATGCTGCTTAACACCTGCTCCGTCAACTTCGGATCGATATATAAAGACGCACCTTGTTCCGTCACTCTGATGCCGGACTGCATCAGCTGCTCAACTCCCGGATCCAAACTCATAACATGAAGGTAACGGTCCTGCGCAACCAAATCCTGGCAGATTTCGGCGCCGAGTTTTTGCCGCACTTGGTCCGCTAACTGCTCATGGTCCTTACTCACTTTGCCTGCATCGACCAACGCCTCCGCGATAAGCTCAATGTTCCTGATAGACACTTTTTCCTGTAGCAGTTGCTGCAGCACTTTTTGAATATCAGAGAGCGTCAATGTATTGGGAACCAGCTCTTCATACAGAGAGGACTGCGCAGTACGTACCCTTCCCATCAGTTTTTCTGTTTCTGATCGAGTCAAAAGGGCCGGCGCTTGAGACCTGACCGTTTCATTTACATGAGTCAGCATCACGGTTAGCGGGTCAACCAAGGTACAGTTAAACTGCCGCGCTTTTTCTTTTAAATTCTCCTCAATCCAGACCGCAGGCAGCCCATAGGTAGGGTCTTTCACCGACACCCCGGGCAATTTATCCGTCAGGTCCTGCGCACTGATCGCTAATATTCGATCGGAGTACAACTCGCCTTCAGCAACTTGAGCGCCATGTACGCAGACTTTATATTCGCGTTCATTATTGCGATCTGTCTGATATATCTTCACATTCGGTAAAACGAATCCCAGCTCGAGCGCCAGCTGCTTGCGGAGCCTCTTGATCTCTTCCATCAAAGCGCCTTCACTCGCCCCTAGATATCCAGCGATAGCGGGCCCAAGAGAAATTTCCAAAGGTTCTACTTTCAGCTCTTGATAGATGTCCTTTTCTGCATCTTCCTGATCTTCGACGTTATCCTCAGCTTCCTGGTACTTGTTCTGTTTGAAGGCGTACACCACCAACGCAGCCATCAGTGAAGCGACAATAAAAATCGGGAGCGCCGGGATTCCTGGCAGAAGCAATAATGAAAGCAACCCAAGAGTAACGATGACAAGGCTCTTTGGATAACGAGTGACCTGCCTGGATATTTCATCGCCCAGGAATGCGTCTGTCGCTGCGCGGGTGATGATAATGCCTGTTGCAGTGGAAATAACCAGTGCGGGGATCTGAGTGACAATGCCGTCGCCAACTGTCAGCAAAGTATAGTTGTGAAGCGCTTCACCCCAGCTAAGGCCTCGCTGCGCAATCCCAACGGTTAACCCGCCAATTATGTCGATCAGGATTATTAAAATACCCGCAATAGCGTCGCCTTTCACAAACTTACTGGCGCCGTCCATTGCCCCATAAAAGCTGGCTTCACGCTCAATATTCTGACGCCTCTCACGAGCTTCTTTTTCATCAATGAGCCCCATGTTCATGTCGGCGTCGATACTCATTTGTTTACCCGGCATGCTATCCAGGGTAAATCGAGCGGCTACTTCAGCCACCCTTTGGGCGCCATTGGTGACCACCACATACTGAACGACAATCAATATGAGAAAAACGACAAGTCCTATAACGTAGTTACCGCCCACAACATAAGTGCCGATGGCGTTAATCACATCGCCAGCATCGCCATCGGACAAAATAAGTCGTGTTGCGGCGATATTTAGAGACAGCCGAAAAAGCGTTGCGATAAGCAACAAGGAAGGAAAGGTTGAGAATCCCAGTGGTTTATCAACAAAGAAAGTTAATAAAAGGATCAACAAACCAAAACTGAAATTGATAATGAGCAGCACATCCAATAGCTGCGAGGGAATAGGTGTAAAAAGCACCAGCAGTATGCCCACCATTCCCAATACAAGCGCAAGCTCGCTGCGTGTTCCCAGCAATGAAGCCATCGACGGTCTATTCATCATGTAGCGGCCCCTTTCACGCTAAACTGATCTCTCCCCTGCCGTTCTCTTTTGATTTGATAAGCGCGGCGTAAAGCCCTTGCCACCCCCACAAACGCATCCTCTGGAATCATCGAGCCAATCTCAGTTTTCTTGAACAAATAACGGGCCAGCGGCGGATCTTGAATAATGGGCACCTGATGCTGACGCGCCAGGTCCCTTAAGTGTTTCGCCATGGCGTCCACGCCTTTCCCCGTCACTGTCGGCGCAGCCATTCTTTTTGCGTCATACTTTACAACCACTGCGTAGTGTTCCGGGTTAGTGATAATCAGGTCCGCCTCAGGAACACTGGCTGCGGAGCCAGCGCGCTTACGCAGCTCCCTTTCCAACTCTTTCCTTTTCGCCCTGATGTGAGGATCGCCTTCGCGCCTCTTTATTTCATCTTTGACTTCTTTCTTAGTCATACGCATGTTGCGCATGAACTCCCAACGGGTGAACAACATATCAATGACTGCAATCAGCAATAGCGCCGCCGTCAGTTTGAAAATAATGCCCGCAGCATATCCGATGAATGACGGCAACGCCGTCGCCGCCGACTTGGCGGTTAGCCCAAAAAATTCCGGCATCAGGTCAGCCAAAGTCCAGTACAACACACTCCCCAACAACGCCAGTTTGATCAGGTTTTTCCCCAGCTCAAACAATATCTTGACTGAGAACAAACGCTTAAAGCCTGCGATTGGATTGATACGCTTAATGTCAGGTTTGATTGGATGGAAAGAAAATACAGGACCTGTTTGAGCCATTGAGCACAACACGCCGATAACCATCATTACAACCAGCAACGGACTCAATATCCAGCCTATCTCCGAGATAATCCAGACGCCCCAGGTTCTGACCGTCATAATGTCAAAGTCAACAGACGCCGCATCTGCAAACAGCTTTTGACACAAGCTGAAGAAACGCGTGGCGAGATCCTGCGATACTGACCACAATAGCAGCGCACCGGCGGCGAGAGCGAAGACATGATTGACTTCCTGACTCTTTGCCACATTCCCTTTCTTCTTCGCCTCTTGGAGTTTAAAGGGCGAAGGGGGTTCGGTCTTTTCAGACTTATCCGGTTGCGACTCTGCCATAATTACTTCAGACGACTGTCAGCATTCCGCTCCAGTAGCGGAATATAGAAATAAACACTTCTCCAATTAATGGAGTCAGGTATTTGAGTGAAAGCGCCGTCACTCCGATCCCTAACGCCACTTTTAATGGCAGAAAGAGAAAGTAGACATTCATTTGCGGCATCGTCCTCGCCATGACCGCTACGCCTACATCCAATAAAAACAACACCGCCAGGACCGGCGCCGCAAGCACCATTGCGAATGAGAACATCAGTCCCACCTGCTTCATAGCGCCATTAAAATCCATTCTTGCTAAACCAGAGCCCGGAGGCACTTGGGCGACACTATACGCAAGCCCTTTAATCACCATGTGATGCGCATCCATGCTAAAAAAAACGAAGGTGGCGAAAAACAGCAGTATTGTTCCCATCAACGGCTCCGCCGAGTTTGTTGCGGGATTCATTATATTCGCCGCGCCGAAGCCTGACTGAAAGTCAATCAGCCTGCCAGCTATCTGAAAGACGGTAAAGGCCGCATGAAGACCTAAAGCCATCGCCAACCCTAGTACCAACTCATTCGCACAGGCTAACGCCATCTCGACTATTGAAGATGGCATTTGCGCCCCCGCAGTCGGCGAGAAACGCACCATCAACAAAGCCAGGGCACAAACCAGGAAAAACCTGATACGCCCAGGTAAACGTCCAAACATATCAAAAGGAGAAGCCATCACCACTAACGCCAGACGTATGGACAGGAGCCACCAGGCCCATGCCCAAGAGAGATCAATGGTGAAGTGCATCGTCTAAAAGTATGCCGGTATATTCCCGATTACGTTTTTTGCGTAAAGGGTCAGTGTCGCCAGCATCCATGACCCCATAACAAATATGATCGCCACGACAGCACCAATTTTTGGTACAAACGTTAACGTCATTTCCTGTATCTGGGTGACTACCTGCAATATGCTGATAATCAACCCTACGATCAGACTGACTATTAAAATAGGCGCAGCGACCAAAACTGCCGTCCATAACATGTCTTCGGTAAGCATCATCGCCAGATCGGCATTCATAGATTTATCTCCATCTAATCTCAATGACGGATAAACTGAGGAAGAATATCGATCAGCTTACGCCCTTTATCATCAATAGGAGCATTCATAAGGCGATGCATAATCTGTTGCGCCTGCTCTGGATTATTTTCGCCTTGGTCACATAAAGCGCGGGCAAAGTGTCCGGAGAAGGAGTCTTTATCCAGTCGAGTCGCCTTGCGCGCCAGTAAGCGAGCTTCCGCATAATCCTGTGTTAGCGCTTTAATAACCGCCAGGGCGCCGTAGGTTTCGCCAAAACGGTCATCGATTTCGCTGGCGCGGCCTAAACTTTCTTCCGCTTCCTGCATCCGCCCCTGTAAAATCTGGCACCAAGCCAGTACGTTCCAAGAGCCAATGTGACCAGGCATATTTTCAAGCCCTTTTTTTAACGCGCCCTCAGCGGCGGCCAAATCACCCTGCTGCATTTCCAGGAGACCTTTGCCAACCCATCCGCGCCCACTTTTCGGCTTGGCCTGAATCATTGCGTCAAAGCTTTGCGCTGCTGTACTTAGATCCAACACGTTGAGGGAGCAATAAGCCTTAACGCCCAATGCTTCCGCATTGTCTGGGTCCTGGGCCAACACTTCCTCTGCCATGCCTATCGCTTTATCAAAGTCTTCGTTGTCTTGCAGACACATTGCTAAAACAGCTTTGGCTTCTAAGAAGTCCGGCTGGAGAGACAGCGCTAAATTTACAAAGCGCTCCACCTCTGGCAGGTCGCCCATGGCGTAATAGGCGCGCGCGAGGACTAATGCGTAACCGGAATTCTTTGCAGGCTCTTCAATATGCTCGCTCAGTTCAACGACCGCCTTATCCGGCGCTGATTGCAGGAGGTAACAGTAACCTAGATTGTAGCTGATGCTCGGGTGAGACAGCCCTGCTGTTTTAAGCTGGGAGAAGCCCGCTACCGCTTCTTCAACTCGTCCCAATGTGATCATGACCATCGAGCGTTCATAAATCGCCTGGGGGTGGTCCGCCGCAATTTTTAATGCGCGGTCAAAGAGAGAAACAGCGTCTTCAGGCTGGCCGCTTTCATGCAACGCGCGCCCCAAGTCCAATAACAGATTCAGGTTGTTTTCATCTTGTTCGAGAAAACGCTTGAGGCGCGCGATTTTTTCCGCCAAGTCGGAGACTGACATGTGTCCGTCCGTAGTATCAGTTGTATAGATGGTCCGCTTCTTTCAAATCACTAATGGACTCAGCCTGGGAGCGTCGCCCGTCAAGGTCCTGAAGAAGGGTTTTAGCCCGATTAAAATAAAGGTTATCGACGGGGGCGGACTTTAGCAGAATATCGATCAGACGCCGAGCTTCATTTTCATTCCCCAACTCAACATTCGCCAATGACGCGTAAAACAATGAAGGCGGATGGGTGGGTTCGTCCTCAAGCACTTCGGCCCAAACCTGCAGGGCGCGGTCCTTAATGCCTTGTTCAAATTGCACCATGCCGTACTGAAAACGCTCTAGAACCGCTTTGGTTTCTCTGGCGAGAAAGCTCTCATAGTGGAAGGATGCACGCTCTAACAAATCCAGCTGAGCGTAAATTTTAGCTAATAAAGATTCTACTTCGGGGGGGAATTCGGGGAGCTGATATGCTCTCTTCAGTTTGGCCAATGCTTCGTCAATCCGCTTTGCGTCAACATCCAACCTGGCCAAGGCAAGCAACTCATCGCCTTCAAAGAGACTTAGGTCCATCATTCTTACACCTGAAAATGACTACTAACAACAATCCGGAGCGGCCCGTAGCCCAAAGTTTTTGATACTTCATCCCTAAGGAACACACCTCCGATGGAGGCGGCAATTCTAACAACCTGTTACTTCTTGATCAATTTAAAAAAGGTGAAATATTGTGGATTGAGCGTCCAAAATTGAAGTTGAATAACCCTCTCGAAGACCCAATAAACGCACTCTGATTTGCTGAGTCGTTATGCGCTCAAAAATAAGCGCATCACTTTCGCATACCACAAATTCCCGCAGAACAAAAGGGATTTCGCTTTCCCATAAATGCAATTCGTCCTTCTCACAGAAACATGGGATGGCGCGCGCCCTTCTACTTACGTGGTTAAGGCAACTACAGAATACTGATTTATTAACCACTTACAGAAACGAGCTAATTTTCAGATCAGTATCGCATACTCAGCTATAAGTGTATATTTTCTTCCCTGAAATAATATCAAGTGAGAATCCAGCAAATGTTGCCTCCAAATCATAAAACTAGAATATATCACGCTTATCGTTCTCTAGAGGGACTATCCGTAGGTGATGCGCTTGGTCAATGTTTTTTTATTGATGAGGAGCTAGCGCTTGAGCAGATAGTTGCCCGCAAAGAACCCCCTTCTATCTGGCATTTCACAGACGACACAATAATGGCGATAAGTGTTTTTGAGACCCTCTGTAAATTTGGGCATATAGATCAGGATTTTTTGGCGGAGCGGTTCGTATATAGATATAAAGAACAGCCAGATCGAGGGTATGGTGGGACCGCTCACAAAATACTCAGAGACATAGGTAATGGCATTCATTGGTCTGAATCCGCAACAAATGCATTTAGTGGAATGGGCTCTATGGGGAACGGAGCAGCTATGCGTGCCGGCCCTATCGGCGCTTACTACTATGACGACTTTGATCGAGCAGCAATAGAAGCCAAAGCGTCTGCAGAGGTCACACATGCCCATTATGACGCCCAGGCAGGGGCAATTGCCGTTGCCATAGCAGCTGCATATTGCACCAGACATACATCTAGCGAAGCAATTAACTCTATAGACTTCTTAAAGACTATAATTAACCACACCCCCGACAGTGATACAAAATCGAGGATTATCAGAGGACTAAGCTTACCAATAGACACTAGACTTTATACCGTAGTTAAGCAGCTAGGGAACGGGATCGAATTATGCTCCTTTGATACAGTCCCTATTTCTCTTTGGTTTTCCTCACATTACATTAACTGCTTCAGTGATGCGATTTGGGAAACTTTATCAGCTCTGGGAGACAGGGATACTACCTGTGCTATAACAGGCAGCATTGTCTCCTTAAATCATTTAAATGTAATCCCTCATCATTGGATTGAGAAGCGAGAACCGCTATCACAATTCCTCAACATTGACCACCAATTGCGCTGGTGATCAATTTACCGGCTTTTAGGTCTACAACACTATCTCCGGTTAATTGTATTGCACCACTATATCCGTCAACAATTTCGGGAACGTCCATTCGAAGACACTGAATACCTACCACTGTCAGCTGCACACGCTCAACCTCAGAAAAAACTACAGACTTGCAATCATCATCATGCTTTTCAAAAATCGGCTTATATTGATACAAAAAAACATCGCCGATTGCTATTGGTCCATTTATGCAACGTCCAGCAACAGTAACACTATCATCCCCCCTATAAATATCATCCACTTCAAAAGTAATCATTTTATTTTCCAAAACTGTATACCTTATGATTATTGCGTCAACAATTTAGCACGTCGAATATATTCTGCAATTTGCTGTGCCGTCATATTAGGCGACTCACGTAATGTATCAGAAATAATAGTCTTGTCTCCACTCAACCTCTGTGGAACAGAAAACCCCATATCCCGTAGTATTTGGGAAGACTGCTCTACAGATATCTTATAGGGAGCCCTCCGAGCAAGCTCACTTGCTTTTAGCGGAGCAAACACTTCTCGCTCTAACTGAATTAGTGTTGTTGTTTCTTGCCCCTCATGAACCATGCCCAACTCTACCTCAATCTCCAAATCAGTTCTTGAGCCAAAATATACTGAAGTACTTATTCTTTCCGATGTTTTCCTTTCGACTGCAAAAATAGTAGCCCGGAGTGGGTCTAAGGAAGTGGGAGTTTTACCCCATACTTCCGAGCCCTCGCCTCCTGGAATATGTGCATCAGAACGTGTTCCACGAAATACATACAAATCACCAGTAGTTTCCATAAGCTCATCAATCTCCTTACGACTCAAACCGGTGGCGCTTATCCCTTTGTACTCTTCATTAGTTAGTGGTCGTACTCTACCACTAAATAACCGAACACGAAGCTCACTACTACGACTCAGGGCTCTTTCCATAGTAAAGACCTGCGACTCAGCAGAGAGCGCCAATTCCGCCACAGCGCCCTTACCCACCCCAACTGCCTTAGGTAGACCAAGCGCACCTAGGATTCCTTCTCCAAACATCTCCAGCACACTACTGGCCCGTTCAGAGCCACCAGCAAGCCTTAGACTTTGATAATCCCTAAAATAGGCCGCACCTTCATCGCCAACTACCCCACCGTCCTCTGCTATTTGTCCAACTAAACCTATCATAAGGTCTCGGCCAAACTTATCCCCCAGTACTCCTGGGCCTCGTGGGTCCATCGGATAAACATCCTTAACCCACCTTGTGTACCCGTCTCTCATCTCCCGGGTAAACTGAGTCTCAGAGAATAGGCTTACCTGTAGCGCCAAATGCTCTGGCTGGTATTTGGCGTCTAAAGCTGCTTGATAGAATTCTTCTTCCGTGGCTGTATCGTAATATTCTCTCCACTCATCAAGTTCGGCGTCTTCGCCAGGTTGATAGTGAACCCAGTTTGCAGGCAACGAGCCGCCATTTTCCGCAATGATTGAATCATAATCATCGCGACGAATCATATCGTAGGACTCGCCATCCATCAGCCCTCCACTATTTAGAGACGCGGACAGCAGTGGATCTGAGTATAGGTCAGTAACATGTTCCTTTATGGAGAACATTTTAAACAGCGCACCTTTGGCCTGCTCAGTCCATTCAGTTACCTTGCCTCCTAGTGGGCTCGCGATCGCGGCGCCAAGTGGGTTGCCGAAGACATCTGCGGCGACTTGCATATAGTTGAACTTGCCATGACCATAGGCCGCTTTATTGGCGACACTGCTGGCGGCGCCATTGATGAACGCACCACCCAAATCAAAGTTCATGTCGCCGACAGAGTAGTTCAGCTTGTCGGTATATTTACCAAGATCAGAACCTCCCAGTATGTTGCCTACGCCCGCAGTCAGAACGCTGGCGGACAGAGCGCGCCAATTGAAATGCTCTTGTCTGCCTACCGCCATGGAAACCGCTTGACGGGTAACCGACTTAACCGCCGCATGCCCAGCCGCCTGGTAGAGACTCAAAGTCTTCCTGGCTTTATCCGCCTCTCCAAGAAGCTCATAACCAACCGCCGTGGAAATACCGTCAATCGCCACGTCTTTCCATGAGAAGTGCAGGCCTTTCTGTTGACCCGTAATAATGGATCCCATCTGAGTGATCGCAGAGCTGACGACGCCCGCCGCCAACACACCTGCGCCAACACCTGCAACAGCTCCAAGGGAGCCTCCTATAGTGGTCGCGACTGAAGCGCTCACCGCCCCATAGGCGGCCAACCCAACCCCCGCCGAGACAACAGCCACCGCCACAGCGACGATCAACATAAATGCAGAGCCGCATTTACCGCCATGTTTGGGCGGTGGAGGCTCCGGCATAGTAGGCGTTGTATCCCCGATAATGGCTCGTGGATTGTATGGCTTGAAGGTATCCGCCGTGTTATGCAAGTTGGATATCATGTTGGGAATGCGCAGCGGCATTCCCTCTTGCAGGTCATCCACCCCGCGCAAACCATTGGCGTCAGCAATCACATACCATAGGCTTGCATCGCCATATACCGCAGCCGAAATGGTCTGAAGCGTATCGCCTGGGTTAACGACGTAAGAGCTTGGCGTACTGCTGGGATACTGCTCGCTGACCGGCGTATAGTTCAGATCAAAATCATCCGTCTCCTTACCGCCCGCCTTGCCAGCCATACCAACTTGTTTGCCATTGGCGTAGAACAGATATTGATTCTGTTCAGATTGTTTACGGACGAGTATCTTTCCTTCTGCGTCGTTGATCATGCTGCGGTTATTACCAGAGTCTTTCTTATCTTCGACTCTGACTAAGTTACCGTTAACGTCATAGAAGCTGTAACTGTTTCCGCGCTGGAAGTAAGTTGAGTTCCCCCACACTTCCGTCTCTTTGTAACCGTCATATTTGTTGGTATACAAATAGGAAATCGTGTTGGTGTATTTCGTTCCAGTGAACGTCTGCACCTGGTACTGATCGACGTTCCCGTTAGCGTCATACCAATAGAAGTCAGAATTATCTACATCGAAATAGCGCACTTCAGAGATACGCTGGCCATCTTTGTTATAAGTAACCGTCTTATGCTGCAGCCCCCAGTCATTGTAGGCGGTGCTTCGAGTTTCTTTCTTACTGCCGCTCTTGGCGTCATAGTCGACAAATTTAATTTGGCGCCCTGCGCTATCGTATTCCCTGGAATTCACCAGAACGTTATTAACTTTGGTTTGCGCCAGACGGTTCTCTGCGTTGTAAAGATACTGCTCCGTCACCTCTTCTTTTCTGGACTTATCATATTGAATTGAGCGTGCGCGCGAGCCGTTCAACAGATAGTTGATATAAATACCCTGTTGCTGAGTCTTAACTATCTTGCCGTTGACCAGACTGCCCTGACTGACTGTGATCTGATTTGTTTTATTGTAGTTGTACCAATAATCGTAAGACTTCCACTCTTTGTTTGCGGTAGACGCTCCCGGTGCATAGTCCTTGATATACTTGGCGAAGGTATGTCGACGATTGCCCACGGCATCGTACTGATACTGGATTTCCACCATATCGTCTTTGACGCTAACTATTCGGTTTTCACTGTCATAGCCGATAACGCTGTTTTTATACTGAACGCCATTCTGCCAGAAGCCCTCGAATACCCGATTGCCAACCGCGTCGTAGCGATAGCTGGTTTTACTATTTACGCCACTGTCGACAATGTCCTTCTGCTTACCGTCGTCATAGTAGCTATACGTCCGGTTCATCCCATTGCCGTTAGTCTCTTTCTGCAACAGTCCGAGCTTGTTGTAAGCGTATTTAGTGACAACGCCTCCCAGGTTTTTATAGCTATCAGCGCGGCCGAAATAGCGTGAGGCCCTAGATTCGAATAACCATTCACGCTTGGCTTCAAGTCCGTCAACTTCCATTGTCTTGTTGCCCCGCTCGTCATATTCGTATGCGTAATAGCGGAACTTATTGCTGCCAGTGTCAGCGGTTTTCTTATTAATCCCCCGGGTTTCAATCAAGTCGCCGCGAGCATTATATATGTAACGGGTCCCCATCCCTTCCGAGTCCCGCTCAATGATACGGTGGCCCAGCTCATCATACGAATAACGTCTGACCTCTTTGCCGTTGCGCTCGACCAGGACATTGCCAACTTTGTCGTACTCACGATAAGTGACATGATCAATGGCGTCCGTCACGCTCAACTGATTGCCGAACATGTCGTAGTTATAACGAGTTACCGCCTGATTGCCGTCCATGGTTAACAAGAGCTGGCCCGCTGCACTGAAAACCTGATGCGTGCGATTACCATTGTCGTCAATAGTTCTTAACAGGTTGCCTTGGTAGTCATAAGCATGTTGCGTCGTTACTTCACGAGTTACCGTCACACCATTGGCGCCAGTGACCTGAATTCCAGTCTTCCGTTGCCGAATCATTCGATTGCCGGCGTCGTAATCAAAATACGTTTTGTTCGAGGCATTGCCTGCCAGGACAGCCTCTTTGACATTGCCCCAGCGATCCAGACGCTGCTCTACTGCGGCAACGTCGCCGGAGCGAGCATTCCAGTTGGCGATTGCACGGCCTGCGTAGTCTGTCTTGGTAATCTGAAAATCCAGCCCACTCCAGTTTGCTTTCGCCACTATTTCACTCAATCTTTTAGATCGGATGTCGACCGAAAGGCTTTTGAATAAGGCGCTGGAGGCTCCAGCCAGGGTATAACCATAGAGTTTGTCGACACCGTCTTGATCATTGGAATGCGACAGGCGACCTGCGCGATCATACTCGTAATATTCATATCGATGACTTCCCGTTCCGCGGGCAATAACCTCGCCAAAGGCGTTGTAATCCACCTGCACACTGGAAATACGCTCTGCCTCATAGCCGTATCGAGAGCGGGTTTCAATTTGATTTCCGCTTCTGTCGTAGCGATACCACTTCGCCGCCGCCAGCGTGCGATCAACATTCGTCAGGTTGTGCCACTCCTTAACGACATTGCCAAAAGCATCGTAGGCCGTATTAAAGCGACGACCTTCGGCATCCACTTTCTGAACTTCTTTGCCCCATGCGTCAAAAAATGTGTGGCTGACGTGATCGTTCGAGTTCGCCTGAGGCGCAGACTCTAGCGCCTTCGACAGGTCCCCGACATTCGATATGTCTCCCACAAAGCCAACGCTATGCTTCACTTCTTTCACAACATTTCCAAAAGCGTCGCGAAGAAACTCCGTCACAGGCCTTACAGCGGTAGAATCGGTGGAGGACAAAGTCTGAGGGGACTCCACCACCATGACTTCTCTGCCTAATGCATCAAAGAACGTATAAGCCTTCGCCCCACTGGGATCAGTAATGCTTATCCGATTGCCAAGCGCATCGTATTCATAGGTTTCAACCAGATCGGTCTTAAATGCATGCAGCGTCTGCACGCTTGAAGGTGTATTTGAATAGTGCGTTACCCCCACTTTGGCGGACCGCACCAAGCGGTTCATACTGTCGTAGCTGAACCTGGTAATTTGATCCGAGCCATGTTCGCCAATCTCTGATGAACTCGCGATCATCGCTTCCAGGAGCGTTGAAAAGTCTTTCGCTTTGCTAACATCCCCTGCGTACGGCGTCGCATAGTCATATTTTTCGATCACGTTGTCATAAGCGTCATATTTGTACGCCGTGACATAGCCTCCGGCATCAACTTCGCCAATAACTCGACCTTTAACATCGTAAAACTTAAAGGAGTTCCCCCAACCTTGCTGCCCCAAGCGAGACGACTTAAGTACGGATGTTTTCACTATCTCGCCAAAGCCGTTATAGGTGGTGGAGGTAGTGGGGCTATCTCGGAATGTTTCAGTTCGGCTTACTGAAACATCAAACACTTCCACTTCATTTTGCTTGACCAGAACCGCTCGGTTCAGTTTGTCATATTGAGTCGTCAGAGTGCGATCATTCGCCGCCGATGCTTTCAGGGCGGCGCGAACCTGACTCTCACTCAAAGGCGCTCCTGCGGAATGGCCGGAGACACTCAGTTTATTGGCGTAGCGAATAACGAAGCGTCGGTTTCCAAATGCATCGTATGCGTATTCAGTTACATGATTCTCGCCATCGATGTCGAAAATCAGCTGATTACGATCGTCATACACCTTGTAAGTGATCGACAACGTTCTATCCGCGGCTGGAAGCGATTGGTCCGTCGTAACGCGATTAACAACCGCACGCCCCATGGCGTCATACGTCACTTCATCCAAAATCTGAACGGAGCTGTCGACCCGATCATAATACTGATTAAACAGCTCAGACTTAGGACGGTAGGTGCGAATCTGGCGCCCCTCACTGTCGTACTCGTAACGAGTCGTCCTGGCGAAAGCAGAGCCATCTGCTTCTGTCGAAGCGACTAAGTTGCCTAAGCCATCATATTCATTACGCTTAACGATATTAGTAAGCTGTGTAGTTTCCGACAGGCTGGAACGATCCACCTGGGTGACGCTGACTTTGGGAGTCGTCTCCTTGATCATGCGACCGTTGGCGTCATACTCATATGTCCACACGGAGCCGATCTTGTTTTCAAGCTGAGTCAGGTTGCCCTTCGCATCATAGACATAACGCTCCACATGCCCTTCTGCATCTGTCGCCGCCGTCTTGCGACCCAGTGCGTCAAACACAAAGCTGGTGCTTTGCCCGGCGACTTTGTGCAACCTTCCAAGCGTTGACGGCAAAGAGGCGGCCGTGTGCGACTGCTCTAAACTAACGGGAACGCGCCACCGTATGGTTTGAACTTCCCGGCCGAGATCGTCATAGCGAGACTCAAAAACCTGCCCTGCATTATCAATGGTGAAATGCAAACGGTTTCCGCTACCAAAGATAAATTGCGTACGCCGTTGATCTCCGCGTGCAATACCTTGCAATTGAGCCTGAATATCTGCAGCAGTCGCCCCTTTAGCGAAAGACTGTTTTACGCCATACTTTATCTGCGCAACCACATTGCCCAGATCGTCATATTGCTTTTCAGTTGCATAACCCAACGCATCGACACTAAAGCGCTGCCGACCTAAATTGTCATAGAAGAAGCGCTGGGTCTGATCGCCATTATCAGCAACCGGCTGTATCTCTTTTAAAATTAACGCCAATTTATCGATAGAGGCTACCGGTTTAGCGAAGACCGTTTTGGCCGCCAAACGCCCCGCTCTATCGTATTCCGACTTGGTCACAACCCCTTTGGCGTCGATCTCATACTGAGGTCTGCCTAAAGCGTCATAGACTACGCGACTAACCGCTTTCTCACTATTTGAAACGTTAGCAACCAATGCCGACAAACTGACTCGATCCAACGCAACAGAGGCTGGAACGGGCTTTTTGAGCATGACTGTCGCCGCGATACGCCCGTTCGCATCGTAGTATTTAGCAACGACTTGACGTTCGTTATTTACATCAAACAAGACGCGACCGTCTTTGTCGTACACAAACGTATGCGCTTTGTTTTTTGCGTTGTCGACGCCATGACGCTGGTTTAGCGCATTTTGCACAGCGGTCGCTGCGCCCATTGTGGAAACGCCATTCAGATAAAGAGATACATCTATCGCCTTGGCGTATCCAACGGTCGCAATAACACGACCAGATGCGTCATAACGGCTTTCTGTGACGCCCCCTAGCGGATCAATCGCATAAACCTGGCGCCCATTTTTGTCGTAAACAAAGTGAGACTCATTATTCAGCGCATCAGTTTTACTAATGACATTGCCATTACTGTCGTAGTGAAATTTAGTAACAACCTTCAGGCCGTCCGGGTCCTCCACCTGACTGACCAGTTGATCAAACCCGTCGTAATGATATTCCGTCACCTTCTGATTAGGATTGACCACGCTACCGCGACTTTCCCGAACGCGATTGCCTCCTTCGTCGTACTGATAGCTGGTCGCCAACTGCAATCCGCCATCCTGGGCATCCGTCACAATTCGTGTCTGCTTGCCCGACTTATCGTATTCGATATGCGTTTCGCCGCCAGCGGCGTCGATCGCAACGACCTTGCGCCCCAAGGCGTCATACTTATAGCGTGTGGATAATGCCGCGCCTTCAGGATCCACTGTACGGATGAGTTCACGACCCTCAACATCATAGCTGTGAATCGTTGTCAGGCCGGAAGCGTCTGTAGTGGAAATAACTCGTCCAGCCATGTCGTACTGCTGCTGACTTTCAAGGCCGAGGCTTACGCCAGCGGAGTCCAGCTTTTCAACCTGCAGCAGCGCGCCATTCTGATCGTATTGATAGCGCGTGATATTTCCGACGCCATCGATAATCTCACGCTTTTCTCCAAACTGGTTACTTTCAGTCCGCACCCGAACGCCTTCGGGCGAAATGACTTCAATAGTTTTAGCCTGGTCGTTGTAGACATATTGTGTCTTGTGGCCCAACGCATCCGTTTGTGTAGCAATGCGTCCAAAAGCGTCATAGCTGGTTTTAGTCTCTTCGCCCAGCGCGTTGCGGGTCACAATAACCTGACCACAGCGGTCATATTCCATATGCTTGGCGTTACCCAGAGCATCCGTCGATTGAGTCAATCTGCCGAAGGCGTCGTAAGCATTAGAAAGCTTGCGAATGTCAGAACCGGATTTGGCGACCTGACTGAGGACATTGCCTCTGGCGTCATAAGCATACTCAACGCTTGTAGCGAGGCCAGTCTGGGTCCTTGCGCCCTGCATAACGGACTTCAGATTGCCGTACTGATCGTAGGTAAAGGACTCTGCTACGTTAAGGGCGTTAATTTCCTTCACTTTCCGGCCTAGACGGTCGAACTGGAAGTAATGATGAACGTCCTTTTCGCCCGCCACGCTATTCAGACGCTTTTCAAGCACAGAGGAGTCGCCGCCATTAAGTCCAAGCGTAGAGACTCGTGAGCCGTACTTTATCGTCTCAATAACCTGCCCGAATACGTTATAGCGCTGCTCTACAACCTCTCCTGAGCCATTGACGGTAAACCTCAGATTTCCCGCCTGATCATAAAAGAGGAAGCTTTCCTGTCTGGCGCTAACCTTACCGCCAGCCTCACTCAAGACCTCAGCCAACGACCCTTCCGACTTGATTAAGCGGCCTGCCGCATCGTAAGTGTAGCGAGTTGCATGCTGTCCCCAGACAGCCTCCTTTTGCTCCGCCGTAGCAGCCTGCTCAAGTAAGGCGCCGCCCTTTCCATTCAACTCAGCGATAACCCGACCAAAACCATCGTATCGCTTATAGGCGCTTCTCGCAGACTCGCCACTTTTTGACTCTCCCGCAATCTGCTTAATAAGGCGACCTGTTGAGTCGTAAACATAAGTCGTCAGCAAACCTTCCATAGAACGGTGAGAGGAAATGCGCCCTAGCTTGTCATAAGAGAATGTTTCAGTTCGAGATGAACCGCTTTCTGCAGCATGTATCTTCAGTTCAGAAAGCGGCTGCCCTTGATAGTTGATTGCAGAGCCGTAACGGACGCGACTGAGTACTGAGCCAGAGGAGTCATAGACCACTTCGGTCAAATACCCTTCTCCGTCCACCTCTCCTACAAGAAGTCCGCGCCCGTCGTATATCTGATAGGCATGCAGGTCAGAAACATTCGCTTGCGGACGAATATCCTCCAAGCTCAGATTTTCGAGATGTCCGGCTTTCTCATAGCCGGTATAAGTCGCATAGCGAATGGTTTCTACTTTACGCCCGGCCCCATCATAGCGATGCTCTGTCAAATATCCGTTCGCATCCAGTTCTCCCACAACCAAGCTGTCTTTATTGTAAAAAACGCGACTGACCTGCCCCTCTGGTTGCTTGGTTATCGCGCCTTTCCATTGAATGTCATAGTCGCGAGCGACCCCTTGTTCTGCTGTGATCCGGACTTCGGCCTCGCCTATGACTTGTCCTTGCGTGTTTCTGTACTGAATTTTAATGTCGTACGCGCCCTTGGGCGCATTTTCCAGAACCATTTTAAATTCGTTATTGGCGCCCGCTTCCGCCTTCACAAACGTCTTCCGCCCGAGTTGCGGCACGGCATAATAAGCAACCGCATTGGCAGGAACATCTTTGGCTCGGAAGCTAAAAACGGTTTTACGGACTTCAGTGACCTGCTCACCCATTTCATAGGTGCAGGTTTTATCCCCGATGGAGCCATCCAACTTGTAAATGGTCATACTGATACGATAGCGACCATGCTCCAGCGCTTTTTCCGTATTCAGATTGACTTGTCCAGCGTAATCAGCGTACGCGCCGGGATAGGTATAGGCGCTACTGACCAGTCGCCCTGTCGACTCATCAAAAACATCCGCCAGCACATATGCGATTGACGCTGCTTCCGTCTTCGTAAACACACCTTGCAGACCAAAGCCGGAAGCCGACTGCTGCGATACATCCGCATAATCAAAACGGGCGTTCAGGCCAATTAACTCGCCCTCATTCGCTTTAAATATCCCAACTCCATTACGTTCGCCACCTGGCGCAGAGGATACTTTTACACCTGGCGTTTTGTGACTAATGCGAAACTCGTAGTATTCCCCAGCTTTCAAGCTGTTAAGCGTTACCTGATACGAGCCGTTCTTTACAGATACCGACGCCGATTGGTAATCCCCTTCACTTCCTGCTATTCGATATTGAAATGAATGCACTGCACCGCTGCGATTAGCGTATACATTCGCCGGCCATGTCAGTGTTTGACTTATCTTGTCTTTTTGGCGACCGACCTGATATTCAAATTTGGGCGTGTGCTCAACCGTTCCGTCTTTATAGTATTTCGTCAAATAGATGTGATAGCGCCCGGCCTCCAACAACCGCCCTGCAGTCAGGTTAATTTCACCTTGATAGTCAGAATACGCCACCGGATAAGTATCAGCCTGCCCCACAAAAGTGTTCGTCCCAATGTCAAACACTCTGGCGCGCACAAAGCTGATCCGAGCTGCTTCATCCTTGGAGAGATAATGGAGTAAGGAAGCGCCTTCAATAGCATGTGTTTCGACAATATCTTCCGCTATTTCAAATACACCGGTATTCAGACTATCCGCAGAGACACTGAAACTGCCCCGCCCTTGAGCCAGTAGTTCGCTCTGGGCGCCTTTATAAAGAAGGCTGAACTCATAGTTCTCCGCAACTGCGGAAGGGATGGTTGCGTAATAAACGCCATTGAGATATTTAACATCGACAGTTTTGTATGCATCGCCACTGTTTAACGGTCGATACTCAAAAACTATGGACTTACCTTTGTAATCAAATCCCGAAGGACCTATCCCTGACCAACTCAACGTTTGCTCAATGTTTGAGTTTGTATCGCCAACGTCGTAGTTAAAGACAGGCTTAGAGACTGTATGACCGTCTTTATAATTTATTGTAAGCCCGACCTGATACATTCCGGCGGCTAATGCGCCTTTGGAACTTAGATTAACAAAGCCGTTATAACCGGTGTGCGCTGCCGGAATAGTCAGCGCCCTTGCCACTTCCGCACCATTCTTGAGCACAACAGCTTCAATAGTGCTGACCTTATCGTATTCAGAGGACGGCAGATAATTCTTGAGGGCAGCGCCATTAACGCTGTTAATTACCGGTTTGTGAACACTAAAAGAAACAGAAGACTCACCAACTCCCAAACTGCTTGCAGCGCTTTTACTGGAGTAACCGTTGACTCCCTCCTGAACAATAATAAGGTCTAGCGCTTCGCTTGGAGAGACATCAGCAATATCAACCTGATAAGCGCCATCAACGAAGTTCGCCACTGCCGTTTGATAGCTGTCGCCGCTCGACTTTCGATAGCGAACTTCGGTCTGAACGCCGGAGGCGTGGCCGTGCATTTCAATATTGTCTACGAGGACGTAATTTTCGCTTAGCGTGCCAGACCCACGTGTTTCGAAAAAGCTGCGTGTATTTTCCCAGCCGGAAATAGCCTGCTCATCTTTCCATGCCGAGGAGGCTGGTTGTCCTTTTTCATAGACGCTAATAACACTCTTGGACTCAGCGCCGCTGAACTCAATGACGTAAGTTGTATTGTCTTTTAATGTTCCAAGATTACTATTTTGCAGCGAGCCACCTGAGCGGTACTGAGCCATAAGCGCATCGGGCGTAAAGAATAAGTAATGCTCGCTCTCTGCGGAGCCACTGCTCAGTCCCACCTTAAAGTAGCGTTGGGTGGAGCCAGGCCCGGTTGTGACCTCCAGACGATATTTACCATCTTCGGCATATTCAAAGGCGAAGCCGCTATCAATTCGTTTTACAACGTTTTCACCTGAGGTTTTTACCGTCTTGACCTTCAACGCTCCATTCTGAAGCGAGTAGTAACCGCTATCGCCACTCAGGCCATCGGTTGTTTCAGCGAAGTTTTGAGTCCAGCCATCAGAATTCCAGCTCAAGCGACGACTGCTTCCGTTCTGTGTAGAGGTGATGCTCCTTACCTCTGTTGAATCAACAAAACGGTCGGACCATGCCGATGTCGTCAACGGATATAGATGCTCTGGATTTCCGATGACATCAAACGCTTGCCTGCTTTCCTGCGATTTGGGCTGCTGCAGGAATGCTGAATCCACATATCCATATGGCTGAAGAGGATCGCGATAACTGGCGACGCCGATCCCTGTCATACCCACGTAATCACTGCGCTGATATTCCAGCTGCGTCAACACATCATAGGTATGCTCATAGGGCTGCGCGGGAGCGCTGATCACTTTATCCACGCGGTTTTCCACTCTCGCGTGAATGGGAGTGGCGCGTACTTTTTCAGCGACATTGACGTATGTCAGTTGCACTGGATCGGAAACATCCAGATGCTCCAAATAACGGAAAGATGTGGTTAGTCGGCCAGAGCCATCGTAGACAAATTCAGTGACAGCCCCTTCGCCATCAATTTGAAAGCGCTTACGGCCTACTTCGTCATACAGTTTATAGGACACTCTGTCGCCATCACCCGTAGCAATCCGCCTCAAGCCATCCAAGCTCAATGCGTCACTGACCAGTTGGCCTTCGTTGGTGACGAAGCCACGTGTATTTATCGCGTTTTGATACTGTATTTCAGCAACTTCTCGACCAGACTGATCGAATCGCTTCTCCGCCAACACGCCCAATCCATCGATACTCCCAACCTGACGCCCTGTGGAGTCGTAAATACGATAAGTGCGAACGCCATTAGCATCTTCAATAACGCTCAAGCGACCCGCTTTATCATATATATAACGGGTTGCGCCTGTCGTTTCAGAGCTCACCGCAGACTTAACAATACTGATCAGCCTGCCAGACCGATCGAATACGGATGTTTCCACTACACCATCTGCCGCAGTAGACACAACCGTGCGATTTAAGTCGTCATATAGCGCGGTGGAGATTCTTTTCTCAGCGTCAACTGATTGAACCAGACGACCAAGCCCATCATATTTAAATGTCGTCGCTTCACCTTTCTCATTGCTGGACTGCAGCAAACGCCCATTTTCGTCGTAGATAAAAAGCTTCCGCCCAGCTCCCGTTACTGATGGAGAGTCAAACTTGGTGTCTGAGTAGGAGATCGTCTCCAGCAACTGCCCCCGAAAGTCATAGCGATTGCTGGTGCGCTGCACACTTTTGTCCTGCGCTGAAACCAGCCATTGACTCATATCAGAGAGATTGAGCGACCGATCCTGGGGTAATGCGGACAAGTCGAAACGCGCATTAATAAACTGAAGTGTTTCGGTTAAAAGGCCTGCCGTATCGTATCGATATTCAGCAACGCGGCCTTCCGCTGATATCTCAAATCGTAGCCTTCCGTTCACATCGTAAACAAAACGAGAAGTCATTGGCTTGGATGGAGCGCTTGCGCCATCTCCATCAGGGTCAGGTACAGCGTAGGCTGTTTTTAGAAGCAACCTATTGTCCGATGAATAGACGTATTTTATCGCACCGCCAAGGGCATCCTGCTCTTCGACCAAGTTGCCATTAGCGTCATATTGATAGCGGACCGAATTTCCAAACGCATCCTCAACTCGGACGATATTGCCATCCTCATCATATTGGTAGCGCGTTACGGAGCGTTGCCCTTCGACGGGAGGCGCAATAACTTCACTTAAGCGTTTAGCGTCATCATAGCGATAGGTGATGGTATGGCCCAACGCATTTTTCACATGGGTTGCATTCTGCGATAGGTCATAAGAAAACTGAGTAACTCGATTTTCGCCATCCGTAACGGACGCTACTCTGTATTCTCCATTTATTTGTGTGTAGGTAATGGCGACAGATGAACCATCAGATTGCCTGATCTGAGCGACTCGCTGGCTGGTTCCGTCATAGGCGTAACCGGTTGTATAAACTTTTCCATCCTTGATATCGCCGTCTTCGGGCGTTAAGTCCAGTGTCACTTTATTAAGCCGGCCCACCGCGTCATAACCGTAGCGAACGGTAGTCGCCGAAAACGCAATCCCCTGACCATTTAGCTGAACAGTGCGAATAGCGCTTATTTTTTTATCTTTGTATTCAAAGTAGGTAGTCTGGCCAGAAGCGTCTTTGACGCTACTTAAAAGATTTTTAGCGTTGTAGGTATAAAGGGCCTGATTGCCATGACGATCCAAAGACTTCAGCAGGCGTCCGGAAGCATCATATACATCCTGAACCTTTGATGAACCCTCTGTCCAAGTCCATTGAGCGCTAGATTTATCGTATCTAACCAGATCATGGGCGCCTTCGCCGTCTGTGGAGCGATACGCCCCCAGGGCGGCAATATATTGATAGGTGGTTTCACTGCCGTCACCGTTTACCCTGGTCAATTCAGATCCTGACGCATTAGGTGGTTCAGGCAGCTTTATAAGCCTGCGATCAAGCCCGAGAAACCAACTGCTGTCGTGACTCCCACTCAACGCGCCTTGACTGTTGTAAGTGCGTACAACGGAAGTATCCAGTCCTTTGCCAACAATTAGCTCATCCTGGTGGCGTATAATCAGGTTTCCTGTGGCGGCGTTTACTATCGCCTGTTCCTTGGCCTGCCCAATGACTCCAGATCCTGCTCCATCCAGAGCCTGACCACCGTTGAATATCCCTAAACCCTGACTGCTAATCACCGCCACCATATACTCACCCAACAAAAATAAGGATAACAATTCGTTCCGATGCCTCACTCGCGTTCCTGAGTTGAGGTCTTACTTACCAGTAATATCCAGAGATTGGGTAAAAGGTTTAGTATCTATTTGATTTGATGTAGATAATCAGTACTTCTGCGGCTTGATGCAGACTAGCGGAATAATAGCCGGGATTAGTGGTGGGAATGACTCTTTGGCTGCTACCCTTATGTAACAAGGAAAAATCAATGTTTGGAGTAAGCGCAACGACACCGTTAAAGATATGAAAAAGAATTCAAAGATAGAGCTCCTGCTTGCTCAGTTGGCGGAATCTGAACTTAGCGCGCCTCATCCCTGGCGCACAGACTACCCGTTATCACAGGATGAACTCACTCAACTCGACCGAGAAGAGTTACAACGCTATTTGAAGCATCACTTAGCTCAGTTAATGCTAAGCTGCGCCTCTGACGCCGACAATGACAGCTTCTATACCCAGGCTCGCGATTCATTAGTAGAACTGATTATCTACTGGGGGCTTGGACATAAAATCAAAGATCCTCAAGTGCTCGCAAAAATTTCTCATCAGACCACTGAAAGCTTTATGCGAACCAAGGAGCTGGATAGTAAGTTTGAGCAATTACTCACAGATTTTTTCGAGGAATCACTTCGCCAATAAACAAGGCGTTCACCATGATTTGGCGACGCCTGCGCGCAATTTTTTAATCGCCACAGAATGAATCTGGGACACTCGCGACTTCGTCACTCCCATTACTTCAGCGATATCCACCATAGTCATTTCAAAGAAGTAATGATTGGTGACCACAAATCTTTCTACGTCCGACAATTCCGTCAAGAGATCTGCAACCGCCTTTGACTCGAAGATATCATCCAGTTTTTCATTAGGTGGAGAGCACTCTTCTCTGGCCGTACTCAGGCTATCGTCAACAACATGACTGACCGCCACCTCCAAGACCAGGTTTACCATAGCGTCAAAGGCATTGTCAGACGCTCCGCCAACAGAGGAGATAGACTCTATACGTTCTTTCGCCAGATCCCTTCGGTATGCAGCCTGACGGCTCCGCTCGGAGTAACGATCAAGATTATTAAGGATGTTTCCACGAATACGATAAGTAGAGAATGTCTCGAATGAAGCATCTCCATTCGAATCATATCGCTCTAATGACTCCAGCAAGCCTATATAGCCAAAATGCAAGCAGTCCGCATATTCAATCCCCAGAGACATATACTGGCGATATGTATTCGCAGCCACCGCATTCGCATAAGGCAAGTAGATTTCGATAAGTTTATGTTTGGCATCATTGCATCGTTCTTCCCGATACCGACTCCATAGTTCAACAACAGAATCCTTACTACTATCCATCAACACCACGCCTTACTAGGCAAAATCCACTGGAAACGCCCGGCTCACGCCAGACCACCCGAATCCAATACAGGATGACTCTTCCGAGTAAGCGATTGCCGCTTACACTTTTTTATTATGCAGGGTTAAAACGACTAAAAAATCATGTAGGAGAACAGCTTCAATCCTGGGTCAGATAACGAGACGCGCTATCGCGTCTCGTCAGCAAATACTATACCGAATTTGCAAAAAGTAGAAGCTTGCGGCACTCAACTCAATCTAAAGATAATTTGCGCTAATTTCGGTCAGCGACGACACAAAATAACATAAGTTATCTGTTTGTTTGCTGACTTATAGCGATCTTGACTTGGACGATCCCCGCTTTCAAACACGTATCCCTTAGTCCTCCATTTATAGAGCCCATTATCACTAAACTCCACTCGCCAAGATTTATTCGACGCGATCACGCCATTTGCTCCGTTTATGACTCCTGCCCCATTTACAAGTATACTGCACTGATTAATATTGAACCCTGGAGGAGCCCCCAAATCAGTACCATAGGCGCCAGCTACATGTTCTCCCATACTATAGCTGAAGGTGTCTGAAAAGCTCCTTCCAGGCGCTCCTGGATCACCTTTGTCACCCTTGTCACCTCTATCACCCTTGTCACCTCTATCACCCTTGTGACCAGTAGGGCCTTGAATGCCTTGAGGGCCAATTGGGCCTTCACTTCCTCTATCCCCTCTCGGACCTGTAGCGCCTTTATCCCCTTTATCACCCTTGGGACCCGCCGGGCCAACACCTCCTTGATCCCCCTTCTCTCCCTTAACCCCCTGCAAACCGCGATCCCCCTGATCGCCCTTAGGACCTTGCAAGCCTTGTGGCCCGACCTCCCCTTTTTCACCTTTATCGCCTTTCGGACCCGCTACGCCTTCCGGGCCTGTTTTTCCAGCCGGTCCCGGCAGACCGCGCGGACCAGTTGCGCCTGTATCCCCCTTATCTCCCTTCTCCCCTTTCGCGCCTTCAGGACCTTGCGGTCCCTGCTCTCCCGGCGTCCCGGACAAACCTCCACGCTGCACGCACATCAGGCCATTTTCACTGACGCACTGAACCTCCAGGCTTCCTAACGCCAAATTGAATAGCCTCACTTCATCCAATACACCCCGAAATTCATCCGTATACGCAAAGTCCGTCCCCGACGCTCCCACTACCAAGGTGGCGTTATTAGTGGTGACTCCTGTCAGATTATCCTGCTCTATACGTGTCGGCAGCCTGCCGTATTTGTTCCACATAACAAAATTCACGCCACCGGCTTTGCCGCTCCCGTCGTATACCGCCGCGACGCCTACGCCCTTAGAATAGTCAAACGGCTCTACGGTTTTAACTTCAATTCCTGAGCCGCCCACACTCCGCAAACTCAACGTTAACCGGCCGGAACCATCAAGCCCCAACATAACGCCTTGCCCACTTTCTGGAGACATTTTGGAAATCAACGTTTGGCTTTGCGTCACAGGCTCGCCCTTCATCCACAGCATCAGCGTAAATGGGCCATCGCTGTTAAAACTCCCGCCCAGACTGTCGACCGTGAGCGGATCTCCCGCCACCATCAAGGCGGATTGATTGCCATAACCCGCTTCTCCGCCGGAGTGAACATAGTACTGACCGCCTGCCGTTGAACCGGGAGCGCCTGTGTAAGGAAAATAGCCGTCAAAGCCATTGCCCGAATCGTCTTTTCCGCCGCTCGCTAACGCGCCTTCAAACGACCAATAAGCCACTTGGCCTGTTTCGCCAGCCTGAACGGAAAATGATAAAGGAAGAAGCAGAAACGAAGCTGCGCACGTTTTGCGCAGCTTGTTCAAAAAGAAGGAATGGGACATCGTAATTCTCTCTGGATTGAACAAAGTTTATGGCGATCACTTCTGATGCTCGCCAGCCTTATTTGGTTATCCAGAGAATGAACAAATTGTTAAGTTATGACGTTTTTTGTCTACCCAGTACATCGTCGGGTACTAATTACAATGTCCCTTCGCAAGCTATCGCCGACACAGAACAATGTAGCTAAGTATTACGTCATCATGTCTAACAGTGTGATTCGTTGCACGCCCAAAAGACGTCGTATTAGTAATTAGTGTATTCCATTTGTACAGCCCATTAGGCTTGATCTCGATTCCCTTAACAACTTGATTACCTTTTCGGGCGTCACGCTCCAAAGGCAACAAACCCGTCGCCGCACCACTAATTGCCAAGTCTCCTAATTGAAGACTACACTGCGTAATATTGAACCCAGCCGGAACGTTGATATCGCTGCCAACGCCATATCTACCCATTGCCGTATGATTTCCCATTGCGTAGTTGAAAGTGTCACTAAAGTCTCTCCCTTTTTGACCATCCCTTCCATCTCTTCCCGGAGAGCCTGTATCTCCTTTGGGCCCAGCCACTCCAGGGGGGCCTTGCAGTCCCTGGAGCCCCCTGAGACCAGTTTCACCTCTATCTCCTTTAACCCCCTGTGGACCTATAACTCCGTTATCTCCTTTATCCCCCTTGGGACCCGCCGGGCCAACACTTCCTTGATCGCCCTTCTCTCCCTTAGCTCCCTGCAAACCGCGGTCTCCCTTATCTCCTTTGGGACCTTGCACGCCCTGTGGTCCTACCGTCCCTTGTTCACCTTTATCGCCTTGTGGGCCAGCCGCGCCTTCCGGTCCTGTTTTTCCAGCTGGCCCTGTCAGGCCCCGTGGGCCAGCCACGCCTGTATCACCCTTATCTCCTTTTGCTCCTTCCGGTCCTTGGGCTCCTCTCTCTCCGGGAATGCCTGTCCCGCTTGGCGCTTTCACACACTTCAAGCCATTCTCAGAGACACACTGAATTTCGATACTTCCCAGCTCCAAGTTGAAGAGCCTTACTTCATCCAATACGCCCTGAAATTCATCCGTATACGCAAAGTCCGTCCCCGATGCGCCCACTACCAAGGTGGCGGCACTCGTGGTGATTCCTGTCAGATTATCCTGCTCTATACGTGTCGGCAGCCTACCGTATTTGTTCCACATGACGAAATTCACGCCACCGGCCTTGCCGCTCCCGTCGTATACCGCCGCGACGCCTACGCCCTTGGAATAGTCAAACGGCTCTGCGGTTTTAACTACGATTCCTGAGCCGTCCACACTCCGCAAACTCAGCGTTAACCGGCCGGAACCATCCAGACCCAACATAACGCCTTGCCCACTTTCCGGGGACATTTTGGAAACCAACGTTTGGCTGTGCGTCACAGGTTCGCCCTTCATCCACAGCATCAGCGTAAACGGACCATCGCTGTTAAAATTCTCGCCCAGGCTGTCAACCGTCAGCGGATCTCCCGCAACGACCAACGCGGATTGATTACCATAACCCGCTTCTCCGCCGGAGTGAACATAGTACTGACCGCCTGCCGTTGAACCGGGAGCGCCTGTGTAAGGGAAATAGCCGTCAAAGCCATTGCCCGAATCGTCTTTTCCGCCGCTCGCTAACGCGCCTTCAAATGACCAATATGCCACCTGACCTGTTTCGCCAGCCTGAACGGAAAATGATAAGGGAAGAAGCAAAAGCGAAGCTGCGCACGCTTTGCGCAGCTTGTTCAAAAGGAAGATATGGGACATCGTAACTCTCTCTAGATCTGATTAAAGCCGCCTGGATATCACAGCCAGCAAAAACTCGCTCAACAAATGGAGTTATCCAGAGAGAAAGCAAATAGTTAAGTCTCCTAATCGCAGAGAAGTTAAAACTTTGACGTGACTCCACTCCCCCTCAAACACCACCAGAGCCATCAACAGGCCGGTCGGATAACAACTCCTGCATTAGTTTGATAGCCAGGTCCAGGTTGGATTCCATCTCGGCGCCGTCCAAAGCATTTTCTTTCCATGATTCGGGGGCTTCCGGGTGCGGGCCGGATACTGCTACTTTGCCTTTCCCGTAGGAGCTTATGAGTGCGGCGATTTGTTGGTTTTCAAAGTAGGCGATGTTGCGAACCTGCTCCTTGCTTTGCGTCAGTTTGAATGCAGGGCCAGCCTGATAGTACATCTGACGTTCTTCCCCAGACCAAGTAACAGGGTAGATTTTCGGAGCGAAGTCACTGTCGTAATTATCGGACTCCGCTGGTGCGATGCCTAACGCATCCACAAACCGATTTTCTTCAGCCCACCCCACTGACGCAACGTAGGCGCCGCCACAAATACCCAGGTAACGCCCGCCATTGTTCAGGTAAGCCTTTAATGAAGCGGAGAGATCCGGCGTAAAGGCGTCAACCAGGGGCTCAACGTCGTCTTCCGTACCGCCGATGATGAAAACTTTCGCCCCACTCAGCATGTCCGGCAGCGCTTTCAGGTTCGTGATATACCTCACTGTCAGGCCCGCCTGGACGGCGACGTCCGCGATGGCTTCAGAGCTTTCAGCATCTGATATAGGTCCGTTATATATCAACGCATATTCCGCTTCCCTGACGGGACTCGTCTGCATATCAGAGACCGACTCCACAGCCGACACATACGGCGTCGCGCCAACGATCAGAATGACGCCGCTTAGCGCCGTTAAGCTAAATTTATTCATACAAAAAGAAGCGCCAAAATAGCCGAAATCATCCGGCCGCTGATTTAAACGTCTTGCTCGCTGCTTCTTAACAACCGGCGAGCTTCCCTTTCCGCATAATACTCACTGACGATGTTCTGAGCTCTTTGATACAGGCTTGAATCCCCTTCGCCAAGCACTTCCAACAGGAGCTTTTTCTCCTGCATATAGACTTTGGCGAACCAGCGGTCATGTTGAATGATATTGGTTGAGTTGCTGATCAAGTCCGCCAGCTTGATGGTTTTTGCTCGTGGGGAGGCGGTGGCGAGGTGCTGTCGGTCTATTTCCTTGCGAGCCTGACGATTACCGTCTTGCGGCCGACTCACGTCAGTCACCTCCTCCACCAGTTTCGCAACAGAAGGGCCAAAGAACTCCAGGATCAGTTCTTGTGTGACCTGGGTGTCTTCGACGATGTCATGCAGGTAGGCGGCGGCGATCATTTCCTCGTCTCCCCCCACTGACGCAACGATTCCCGCCACTTCGGCGGGATGAACGATATAGGGTTCATCGGTATAACGTCTTCGTTGACCGATAGCAGCATGGGCGGCGCTGGCGAATACCTTCGCCTTCTCGACAAGCATGAAATCAAACCTCGTTTCACAGATGTACAACCACACCATAATGCAGCATCAACCCAGCCCCGTCCAATACTTGGAAGGCGCAAGAGCAGACTACAAATACAGCAAGATCGTCACTCTCATCATGTCAGAACATATTGCGCCATCGTTGTCTCACAACCCTTCGGGAAACCGCTCATCTAAAGGCAAGTCTTCGTTAATCTCTTCCAGCGCCGCCATTGCGTGTTTAGGAAAATCCACAATGATGTCCTCCATCTCCACTCCACCCAAATAAAGAGCCGCGCTAAGCAGGAAATTGTCGGAGTTATCCGAGTAGCCGACCGCGGACTTAATAACCTCAATCAGACGGGACACGGTCTCGGGTGAGAGCTTCTTAACATCCGCCTTTTTCCTCACGATTGTCTCAATAAAGTGGCATAGAATGACCGCATTGGCGTCGTAGTAAGAAACCTCGGTGTAATCTTTAAAGCGCTCGCTACGTACATCCTCACGACTGAAATAGTCCAACAACACATCAAATACCTGCGGCAATCGCTCCTCGCTCCATGTATGCCATGGGGTCAGCTTTACTCTAGGTCCCTGTTGGATTAGGCACAAGGAGACCGGAAAGGTCTGATGAATTTCCTGCACCGTAAGTTGAAAATCATAATAAAAGTGCGCCAGCCGTTGCTGTATGTCGTTCAACTTGCTCTGAACCAAACCAAAGGTCTTATAGATCTCCGGGTCGTCGAGCATCTGCGGGTTGTCGCTATAGGTAGGGTCATACTTCATGGCGCCTTTTATCTGGCGATCAGACACACAGAAAGAAGCGCTGTTGCCGCTCCAGCGAATTTCCCCATGCCCCTGAAGCTTTACTTGAATATCCGCCATGGCTTGCTCATCCGGTCGCTCAGCAAAAAGAATATGTGCATCAAAACCGCTAGATAAGTTACCAACGCCATGGCCAAGAAATAAGAACGGATAGCTCTCCATCGTGATTCCTTAAGTAGGTATTTGTGGTCAATCGATAAGTCAGAGGACTGATTTTTGGCGTTCACTGAGACGCCTCGCCAACGCCAGAGTTTATGGCCAACCTTGTTAGACCGGGGAGCTTATGAATAGTTCAATGCAAATATTGATGACGGATATCTTCGATGGCCCCTGCTTGTAAAAGTTGCGCAAGAGCCTGCGAAAACTCATCCTTTTTGTCGCGAAAGGAGGATTTTTTGGATATGGCGAAATATAAGTCAACACTGTTGCCGGGGCGATATTCGGCTTTGTCGAATTGGCCTTTATAGGGTGACTGGGCGATTTCATAGTCCGCCTGGCAGTCTGTCCCGACTATTGCCGTCAAACGCAAACGCCCCAACATTTCCACTAACTGCTTTTCGGTGCTGACGCCAATCTTGTTAATCTTTTCATCTTCATCGAAGGTCTGAAAATAAGCCGACCCCGTGACGATGCCGACATCAATGCGATAGAGGTCTTCATAGTCCTGAAGTATTCCACCACGCCCTTTTCTGACATAAAACACCGTTGAACAGCTGTAATAAGCCGGCTCCAGATAGTCCATGTATAACGCCCGGTCAGGTCTTAGCGCCAAGCCGCTCATGGCGTCAACGGCACCGTCCTCCATCATTTTCAGGCAACGCACCCATGGGCAGCGCACGTAATCGATATCGAGCTTTAATTCGCTGGCGAGTCGGGCCCACAAGTCAAAATCGATCCCGCTGTAGCCCTCTTCATTGTCCAAAATACGAAAAGGCGGCCAAGCGTCTATAGCGACGCGGATCTCGGCTTTACTTTGCTTGGCGTCAGGCGAATCGACGGAGTTGGCAGCCAAGGGCGCAATACTCCACACCAGCAACGAAAGCGCGCCAATACAACGCAATGAAGCAAGCGTCATGCGACAACCTCCAGGCGTCAAAAACGAATGGAGACAACCATGCGGCGACTATCGCCCCAATGATCAGGTTTCTGGAAACGTATTTAGTATAGTTCAATTGCCGAGCGGGCTTGGTCCCTGCAAATGCGGGCGTTTCACCGACTGGGAGGTCCCCAAACGCGAAGCTGGGAATGGGAGGTTAGCGGAAGTCTAAGCTATTGAGACGCCGCCAACTGCTTTTGAAATTTCTCCGGGAGCCACCAGCTGGTGTCGATAGCCGGGCTGTTTTCAGGCACAACGGGATTTTTCAATATAATGAGCTTCCTGGACGATAGATTTCCCTTCGCCAAATAGCCTTTCATCTCCTCTGTAAAAAGCGTTTTAAAAGAGCCATCGGCAATAGCGATATTCAATCCCTCCTCCAGCTTCCTCGCCAATTCAGGCTCATTTCTGGAAATGAAAAAATACACGGGATGCGGATAAAACAGCATGATGTTATCCGCGACGACAAGCCGATCCTGATTCCTGTCCAGCTCATCCCAAATTTCCAGGAAACCGCGGTGGAAATAGTCAAACCTATTATTTCTCAGCAGAGTAAATAAGGTTTCGTACTGGGAGCTTGTGGCAACCTTTAATCCATTTGCGCTGTAGACAGGCAAATCTCCCCAGTGCACGCCATGTCCGCCGACAAACTGCCTGAGATCATCAATGTCGTCTATTTTGCTGAAAATCTCGCTCTTTTCCTGGGTCACCAATAAAAGTCTGAGCCCCAGGATTCCTCGATAAATAGGAATCCTTATAGGGATCATCTTTTCTTCGCGCTCCAGGTTTGTAGACATGAACTCAAGATTCAATACTCCTTTTGTCACCATGAGCTCGCCCCTGGCCTCATTGATGCTGACATCCAAAAATTCAGGGAATTGTATTTTGTAGGGGACGTTCAGTTTGCTCAGCGCAAGATCCAATACTTTAAGGCCGTATTTGTATCTATCTTGATGCTGGTAGTGCTTGACAATAATCTCCCCTCTCGCTTGGGGAGCCAAACTGAAAGTAAACAAAGAAAAAAGAGGAATCACTAGAGATATCAGCGACTTAAAATGTAACACAACACCACCTCTTACCGCCGAAAATTATGTTAATTACATCAGTGTTCGCCAATTCCACATCACAAAAACGCCAGCCCTCCTTCGCCTAGTTATCCCCGAGCGGATGACGACAAAGACAGAGATTCAATGCTCATATATTAAATTTAGACGACTTATTCTGAATCGACAGAAGATTTAGGGAATGGGAAAGATCTAGTTCAGCGGGATTGAGACGGAAATCGTAAAAATCTTGTTAATTCAATGCATTAAATAGGCCTCTCTTCCAGCTTTGTCTCAGGCGCTCATGTTTTTTTCTCCGAACAAAACCATAAAGCAACGGCCAAAAGCTTGCGATGCCGGTTCACATAGTGAGGACTCATCAACGAAAGCCGACTTACGAATTCTGTGTATAGCTAAGGGCGTTAACTCTGAGTCCCCATCCCCTACTCTACTCCCGCCGATCAAGCCATTCTGGAGCGATTGAACCCTTTGCACTATCTTTGTTATTGATAAATTACAACTATGAAGGGAATTTTTCTCCTCCGCCGCTTACCGAATCAGATGCGTTCAACTCATGTTATTAACCTGGCATCGATATAGGTATGATACACTACCCATATGATTATAGAAGACGCTCGCTCATTACCTGCCGCAGCGCAGGAAGAAAAAAGAAAACAGGCCGTGCGACTGCGCAAGCAGGGGTATAGCTATCAGGAAATAGCC
>NZ_JAHMIN010000044.1 GCF_018986435.1 Hahella sp. HN01
TCAAATGGAAGACGCTCTTTGCCAAATGAAGACGCTCTTTGCCAAATCTAATCCAACCGTCTTATGCTTAGACATGATGGTCTCCTCCTTCGTCCTTTGATTGCACTCATAATCATGGCACATTGCGATGCCGCTGCAGGAAAGGAGGAGACCATCTCATCGACCTACCTTTGGAAGGAGGTATTGGGGAAGGTATTAATTGTAGGTTGGATAAGCAAAGCGCCATCCAACAACCAGCCTTAGAAAACCGCCACAAGCCATTGATATAAAACGTATTTATTAGCAAAAAAGCATAGCGTCGGAAGGCGCTTCACTTTTCCGGCCTACTTGGTTTTGTCGTTTTTTTCTCTGCGTCCAAGCCGTCTTTGGGGACGAAAATCCAGCCTTCCGATACCGGGGTATCTGGTTCCGGCGGTTGTAGTTGTTCGGGCTGGTTCACGAACAGCCAGGCGATCAGGGCGCAGATTAGTGCGTCCCGTTTGTCCTCGTGGTCGATACTCGCGACAAAGTCGGCGTCTCGCCAGTGAGGACCTACGGGGTGCGTGTCACTGATCTGCTCAGAGAGAAATGGCGCCAGCAGCGTCGCCATACGATCGGAGTGTATGCAGGACGAGGGATAGGCTTCGATAGCCTGGAGCAGGCCGCCCCCTTCCCAAACGCCGATGGACTTTCGCCGCGGCGCGAACTTGGCGAGTGTGTGCATGCCTTTCGTGGCCTGACTGCCGATCATATCTTTGACCGCAGAGAGTGGCGTCAAGCCATGTCGAAACAGAAAGCGCTCAGTCTGGCGGAACAGATAAGGATTAGCCGCGGACTCATCCAGTCGATCAACAGGAGCCCCTCCCGTGATCAGTTGCTGCAACGCCTGAGAGAAGCCCAAAGGCGTATCAATGGCCAGGATCACAGCAGGAAGCTTCCGGGACGGCCATGTCACCTTACAGCTATCAAGTAGCGCCTGAATCCACTCCGCCGTGGTGGCCGCCTGATTGATAACCGTCCGCAAATTACCCCGCCAGGGTTTGCCCAGCAGGTTGCGCTGATCGTCCAGCACCACCAAGGCGTCACGGCTTTTGCTGTTGCTATCGCAATTCCAACCGCCAACATCCCAGCCGATGTACAGCATGTTGTTGCAAGCGTCGGATTTATCCATTTTCGTACCCGCAGGTCAGCGCATGACAGAGATAAAACGTAGGTTGGATAAGCACAGCGCCATCCAACAATTTGGTTTAAATATCAATTTCAAATGCTTGTATTTAAAGGCATTAATAGACATGAAAACATGGTGTCGGAAGGCGCTGCGCTTTTCCGACCTACTGACTACTGATCTACTTCGCCTTCGAATCGGGGTTGTAGCGCAGGCCGTCTACAAGTAACGCGACCATTCTTCGTGCGTAGTCGATGCGGTCGTCATGGGCGGACATGCATAGGCTGCCTACGGCTCTCAGCAGGTCGTCCGGGTCTACGTCTTTGCGTACTTCTCCGGTGGCGATGGCGGCGTCGAGTAGGCGTTGTAACTGGGGTTTCAGTTGCTTGTCGAAGTACCCTGGCAGTGTGCTGTAGGCCGGGTCGCCGGAGTGCAGCGCGGTGGCCAGTCCCCTTTTGGTGACGATAAAGTCGGCGTAGCGTTGAATCCAGCTCGCCAGCGCTTCTCCCGGCGTATGTTGCGCCGCCAGCGTGTCGGCGGCTGCGGCGCAGGCGTCTACCTGTTGACGAAATACCGCCACGATCAGGTCTGAACGTTGCGGAAAGTGTCGATATACCGTGCCCATGCCGACGCCCGCTTTGGCGGCGATTTCCCGCACCGGCGCGTCCACGCCCGAGGTGGCGAATACTTCCAGCGCCGCGTTCAGCAAGGCGTCGAGATTACGTTGGGCGTCCGCCCGCACGGGGCGCGCTTTGCTTTTCCCGCCGCCAGCGCTTTCTGTTTTTGTCTGTTTACTCAATGTCAGTCCTCAGGGGAAGCCTTGGTTTCTATCTTTTCCAGCGTTTCAACGTTTCAGCGTTTACCGGAACACTGCCGTTTCAATTTTAAACGGAACGCCGTCGACTTAATCCAAAAACGGAACAACGCTCCATTTAACTCTTGATAAGCGGAACATCGTTCCGTATTATCCGGAACATTGCTCCATTTTATTCCGCATAGAGGGAGTAAACAACCGCCGAAAGGCGATCGTCTTGATGATTAACCAGGAGAAAAGCACATGAAATACCGTACTTTAGGAAGAACCGGCATTAAAGTGAGCCCCTATTGTCTGGGGGCGATGATGTTCGGCGCGGTGGGCAACGCCGATCATGACGAAGCGATCCGCATCATCCACAAGGCCCTGGACGCCGGGGTCAACTTTGTCGATACGGCGGACTTTTACAGCCAGGGCGAATCCGAGGAGATTGTCGGCAAGGCGCTTAAAGGGCGACGCGACGATGTGGTGCTGGCCACCAAAGCGCATCTGCCGATGGGACAGGACCCCAATCAACAAGGCAATTCCCGACGCTGGCTGACCCGCGCTCTGGAAGACTCCCTGCGCCGTCTGCAAACGGACCATGTCGACCTCTACATGATTCACCGCCCCGCCCCGGACACCGATATTGAGAATACCCTGGCGACCCTGACCGACCTGATGCGCGCCGGCAAGATCCGCGCTATCGGGACATCCACCTTTCCCGCCGCAGAAATCGTCGAGGCGCAATGGGTGGCGGAACGCCGCGGACTGGCCCGTTTTCGCGTGGAGCAGCCTTCCTACTCGATTCTCAACCGCAGTATTGAACGGGAAGTACTGCCTGTCTGCGAAAAATACGGCATGGGCGTTATGGTTTGGAGCCCCCTGGCCATGGGCATGCTCACCGGGCGCTACCGCAAGGGCGCGCAGACCGCTAGCGAGCGCGTGAAATTTAACCCAGCCTACTTCGCGGATGCGGGCAAGCTCGACGCTATTGAGCGCCTTTCCGCTCTGGCCCAGCAGGCGGGGCTATCCCTGACGCATCTCGCCATGGCCTTCGCCATCGCCCACCCCGGCGTCACCGCGGCGAATCTCGGGCCGCGCACCATGGCGCAACTTGACGACCTGCTCGCTGGAGCGGAAGTGACCTTGAGCAACGACATTATTGATCAGATTGACGCCATCGTTGCGCCGGGAACCGACATTGGGCCACTGCATGCGCCCTACACGCCGCCGGCGCTGACTCATGCCGATCTGCGCCGTCGTCAGGAAAGAGACCGCGCCGCCGCCTAGCCATCCCGGCGGCGTCGACCGCCATCCCGTTGCACGCCCATGCACGAATAACCTTCAACTCCGCTTCACTGCGCTGTCATTTGTTTTTTCCAAGATGAAACCGTGGCGGCCACTGCAAACGCCGGAGTCGAGAGGCGTCCGCTTCCCGACTCCGGATATCACCCACATTCCGCGTTTCGCGCTGACGAGGTTTTCAGTCTATCCACTGCAAGCCTGGGCGGCGCTCGGCCGGAATTTGAGCAGAGTTGAGATATCGCATGTTATTCAAATGGAAAACGCCCGCTGTCCTGGCCGCCGTTTGCTCCGCCATGCTGTCATTCGGATTCAGCACAGGCGCCAACGCCGGCGAAACCTTTTATCCGCCTTTTCAGGCGAAAACCGCCAATGACAACCATCGCTTCGACGAGCTGTACTACGTGCAACCTCACAACAGCTTCGAACACGGGAGTCGTTTAAGCGAGTGGCTTGAGCGCGGCTATCGCACCCTGGAATTGGATGTCATCGACCGCGGCGACTGGGAAAGTTGGGATAAAGGTCCCTACGTCTCCCACAGCGCCTCAGCTGGAAATCAGAACTGCAGCGCAGGGAGCGACGACCAGCTTGGCCATTGCCTGGACGACGTAGTGAGCTGGATGAACGGCCACCCCAACGCCATGCCGCTGGTTCTGTTCGTCGACATGAAGGCCAGCTGGGACCCGCTGAACGCCTGGTATGCCTCGGAAGTGGAGCAGCTCGACGAGTTCATCGGAAATTATCTGAACAGCCGCCTCGGCGGACGTTTTTACCAGTATCAGGACCTGATCAACCGCCTTAATCCACATTTCCAGTCCAACTATCGCAACACCTTGAAAGACGTGGGCTGGCCGAAAGTCTCGGAGCTGAAAGGCAAACTGATCGTGGTGTTGACCGGGGGCTTTATCGGCGACGTTAACGGACGTATGGAGACGGCGCTGATGAACCGTTTCGGCGCTCAGTCCACCTTTCTGTGTCCAGACATCGACACCGCCGACGCGGACGAATTCTCCGGCGCCATTGATTCCATGTCCGCCGAGCATTCTACCTACTTTTTCTGCGGCAACGTGAAAGCCGGCGATCATTACCAGCTCACCGCCAACCGCGCGGCTCAATATAAACAGATCATGCATCTGTGGGGCGCCGCCGGCGATTTCTCCAATACCTCCTACGAAAGCGCCTGGCTGGCGGTGGCCCATGGCGTCTCCGTGATCAGCTGGGACCTCGCTGCGCCCTCCTCCACGCCAACCTGGACCGCCAGCTCTATTCCCCTGGCCGGCCAGCGCCGAGGCTTGCCGGGGTACTTCAAAATCAAACCCAAGGTGAGGCCGGAATACTGCATGGATGTCGATAAGGCGCAGTACGGCAATGGCAGCGACCTGCTGTCCTGGGCCTGCGGCGGCGCAGACAACCAGAAGTTCGTGTACACCGCGGAAGGCCAGTTACGCCCCAAAGGCGACAACCGCTACTGCGTTGACTTCAACACCGGCTCGGCGGACAACGGCGACAAAATGCACCTGTGGGATTGCGACGGCGGCAGTTCCGAGAAATGGCGCATCACCGAATCCGGCGCCTTCCAGAACCTGAACAACAACGGCAGCCATTGCATGGATATCCCCGGCGGAACCGCGGAATCCTCAGAACAGTGGCAAATCTGGCGTTGCAGCGGCGGCGATAATCAGAAGTTCTATCTGGAATCCGTATCCGACTGGCCGCAGACGTCTTTTTAACTCTGACTGACTGCGAATAAGCCCTTCTGAACGGTTTCAGCGGGGCTTTTAAAGTCGCAACAAGCCATCAAGCATTACGAGTGGTCGCCCGCGACACCAGCCAGGGGGCGACCCGCCGGGAGTGGGCCATGGCCTGGCCCTGAGTCAGAATGATCTCCAGGTTTTCCATCACCGCCTGCGCCAATAAGTCCACCGGCTGGCTGATAGTGGTCAGTTGATACCCCGGCCATTCCGCCATGGGCACGTTATCCGCGCCGACAAACTGGATATCTTGCGGCGTCTTGCGGCCCAGTTGCTGGCGTACGGCGTCCATAGCCCCAAAAGCCAAGGCGTCGCAGGCGCAAAAGAGGCTGTCGATATCGGGGCGACGCTGCATTAACGTCAGGGCGCTCTGATAACCGCTTTGATAGCTGTAATCCGGGTTGTCGCAATGGCTCAGCGGCTCAATCCCCTGGCTGCGCAGGCTGTCAAAGAAGCCGTCTTTGCGTTCCTGCGAGGCTTGTCCGTCCGGGCGCCCGCCGATATAAGCGGGACGACGCGCGCCGCAGGCCGTCAGATGCTCCGCCGCCAAACGACCGGCCATGCGATTGTCAGTCTGCACCGAGCAGATTTTGCCGAAAGGATCGTCGCGCCCCATCAGCACCGAGGGAATCCCCATAGTCAGACAGATCTGCGTGGCCTGTAACGACAAAGAACCGGCGGCGATAATCGCGCTGTCCACCTGATAGGCGCCCACCAACTGCAATGAGTTGTTGATGTCGCCGGATTCATCCGGCGTCACCAGCATGGAAACCTTGTCCAGCTTTTGCAGCGCCTGAGTCAGCGCGTAGAACACCTGGGATTCATAAGGATTGGCGAATTCCGCCATCACCACCGCCACCAGACCGCTCTGTTGTCCGGTGAGTGAGCGCGCCAGGGCGTTGGGACGGTAGCCGAGTTTCCTGGCGGCGGCGATGACGCTATTGCGCGTCGTTTCCGATACGCTCGCGCCAGGGGTAAAGGTGCGGGACACGGCGGRGCGTGACMCCCCCGCCAATCTCGCCACATCATCGGATGTAATGCGTTTGTCCTGCATCACTAGGCGGTCTCCTCTTCCCTGACCAGATCAAACAGTTCCGGTCGGGTGATCCACACCGGACCGCCCCGGGTCAAACGCTCTCCGCACAGAAACACGGAACTGCGTAAGCCCGCCTCGGTTGCGATCAACTGTCCCGCCAGGGCGTCCCAACTGTTCAGCTGAGGCTCGTAGAAACCGTCAGTTCGTCCCAATATCGCCTGACTGATGCCTACCGCCGCCGAGCCCGTCTGCCGCGTAACGCAACCCGCCTCGGTCCAGCTGCGCATCATGGCGATGGCCCTCTGCGCGTTGCCTGGCCTGAGGTTGTAGCCCAGACCCAGCACGGCGCTATCCAAGGTTACCGGCGTCGATTCGATCTGGTGACGCACGCCGTTGCGCCAGGCGCCCTGACCGCGGGCGGCGAAGAGCATTTCCTGATTCACCGGGTGGTAAATCAATCCGATATCGGGCGCGCCGTCGCGCACCCGACACAGGGTGATGGCGAAATCCGGGATGCCGCGCAGAAAATTGGTGGTGCCGTCGATGGGATCGATCACCCAGATACTGGCGTTGGAATCATCGCCCTGACCGGACGCCGCCAGACCAAACTCTTCACCGAGCAGCCGGTCTCGGGGACAGGCCGCCTGAATACGTCGCCGAATAAGGCTTTCCACTTCCCGGTCCGCCTCCGAGACCAGATCCTGACGGGATTTTCGCTCCACCCGCAGAGATTCGCGGCGACGGAAAAAGACCAGCGCCAGATCGCCGGCCTCCCGCAATATGACTTCAGCCTGCTCCCGCTGCATAGCGTTCTCCTTGCTGATCTAATCGCGCGTTCAGTGGCGCGCCGGTGATGCAACACCAGCGCTCCCCGTCCTCCGCCACCGACACATCGACGCGAGGTCGGATGGCTTCAGCCACTGCGTTATGCTGGCCGTCTTCAATGTGATACAGCAACAAGTGGCGAGGACGGGCGCTTTGCAATTGGCGCAGGCAGCCGGGCAAATCGCCGTGATGGCTGCCCTCGCCCTGCTCCAAAGGAGAAAAACACTCCTGCATGGCCATCACGCATCCCCGCATCAAGCTGGCGCTTGCGGCGGTCGGACGACCGTCTCCGCTGTAAAACAGAGAGCCCGTAGGATGGGAAACGGGCCCTTTTTGCTCCAGGCGCAACGCCAGATTGCTGATGCTGTGCTGGGTCGGCGCCGTTTGCAGCGTCCAGGGACCTATTTCCGCGGTTTGGCCGGCGTCGCGCCAGTGAATAATGAATGGCAGTCGCTGCGGCCAGGCGGCGTAAGCGGACATCCATTCCAGATGAGCCTGCTGCTCAGGCTGACAGAATATCTGCAAGTCCCGACGCCGCCCGGCGGAGGCCCATTGATTCAACAGCGCGGTCAGGCCGGAGGCGTGATCCGGATGAATGTGGGTCAGATAGATCGCGTCGATGGCGTCCGCCGCCAACTGACGCCGCCACAGCGCCTGCGGCACTGTTGGTCCGCAATCGATCAGCAGGCGGAAGTCCTGTTCCTGCACCAGTACCGCGGCGTTCACCCGAAAACGGTCGTAGGCTTCGCCGGTTCCAATAATCTCAAGCAGCATGGGCGCGCTCCATCTGCGAGGCCAGACTTATCCCCTGCTCGTCAAACAGATGCAGCATATCCGGCTTTAATCTGACGCCCACTTCGGTTCCCGCGCGGGGCGCGCAAGGGGTTTCCATGATCAGGCGATGGGTCTGAATACGCCCGTGCACATAGGCGATATTGCCCAACTCCTCCACTACGTCCACCTGCATGCGCAGGTCGCTACTGTCGTCGATGACCAGGCCCTGAGCACGCACGCCCAGCGCCAGTTGCGCGTCGGTTTTCAGGCCAGACATCCCGGTTTTTGGACCAAACCTGGACGCCTCGGTCTGCATCGTCTGCCCCCAGGGCAGTTCTAAAGACAGGCTGCGGGCGTTCAGCGCCGCCACGCGCACAGGCAGAAAGTTCATGGCCGGAGAGCCGATAAACTCGGCGACAAAACGGTTGGCGGGCTGATGGTACAACTCCAGCGGCGTGCCAACCTGTTCAATGACGCCATTGCGCATCACCACGATGCGGTCCGCCATGGTCATGGCTTCTTTCTGGTCATGGGTGACGTAGATCATGGTGGAACCCAGACGGTGGTGCAGTTCGGACAGTTGCACCCGCATCTGGTCCCGCAACTTGGCGTCCAGGTTGGAAAGCGGTTCATCAAACAGGAACACCTCCGGCTTGCGCACGATCGCGCGCCCAATGGCCACGCGCTGACGCTGACCGCCGGACAGTTCCGCCGGTTTACGCTGCGTCAACGCCTGCAATTGCAGCAATTCCACCGCCTGCTGAATGCGCTGTTCCCGCTCCGGTCTGGCGACGCCGGCCATCTTCAGGCCGAACGCCATGTTGCCCCACACGGTCATATGGGGATACAGCGCATAGGACTGAAACACCATGGCGATGCCCCGGTCCACCGGGTCCAGTTGATTGACCCGACGACCTCCGATCCGGATATCGCCGCCGGAGACGGTCTCCAGCCCTGCGATCATGCGTAACAACGTGGATTTGCCGCAGCCCGAAGGTCCCACTAATACCAGAAACTCGCCGTCTCTGACCTGTAAGTTGATATCCCGCAGCACGGTCTGGTTTTTGTATTGCTTGCCCAGGTTTTGCAATGTGACGGAAGCCATCAGCGAAATTCCTATTTCATTTGCATGGCGAAGCCACGCAGTAAGTAACGTTGAACATATCCCGCCATCAACAGCATGGGTAAAGAAGACAGCAGGCCAATCCCCATCAGTTGCCCCCAGAAAGTCTCGTTTTCAGTGATGAAATTGGACACGTACAGGGGCAAGGTGAAGTGACTGGGCGTAGACAGATACAGCAAGGCGAACAGGAACTCGTTCCAGGCCATGATCAGGGTGAAAATAAAGGTCGCCGCCAGTCCCGGACCGCACAGGGGCAGCACTATATGCCACAGGCGGCGCAGCAAACCGGCGCCTTCCAGGCTGGCCGCTTGTTCCAGACTCAGGGGCACGTCGCGCACAAAACTCAGCAGCATCCAGATGCAAAACGGCAGGGTGTAGACCTGATACACCAGAATCAGACCCAGCTTGCTGTCCAGCAATCCCAGGCCTTTCAGCAATTGAAACAGCGGGATCGCCACCACAATCGGCGGCATCATCTTGATCACCAGCACCAACAGGAGAAAAGCGTGATCCAGACGGCGGGGAAAACGAAAACGCACCAGGGCGTAACTGGCCAGAAAGCCCAACGACAAGGCCAGCAAGGTGGCGCCCACGGCGACGATCAGCGTATTCGCCAGACGTCCGGGAAAACCATCACGCCATAAGGCTTCAAAGTGCGCCAGGGTCGGATGCGCCGGCAGCAGACTCAGGCTGTCGCTGACGTACTCCCCGGACGGCGTGAAGGCGATGCCGGCCATCCACACTATCGGCAGCGCAAAAAACGTCAACGCTGCGCCCAGAGCAAGGTAAAACCCCAGGGTTCGCGCAGACAATCGAGAGACGCCGGAGAAAGGCGCCGCAACGGAATCAGAAAAAACCGGGACGGAGGTTTGCTTGATCGCACTCATGACTTAGCTCCCACATAGCGCCACGCATACACCGCACTCAACGCGCAGGCGATGGTCAGCATCAGCAGCGCCGCGGCGGACGCCAGACCGAGATTAAAAAACTTGAAGCCTTGTTTGTAGATAAACAGCGACAGGGTTTCCGTGCTGTTCCCCGGCCCGCCGCCGGTCAGCGCGTAGACTTTATCGAACAGCTTGAAGGTGTCGATGGATCTGAGCAGCAACGCCAGCAGCACCTGCGGCATGATCAGCGGCAAGGTGATATGACGAAACCGTCGCCAGCCGCGCGCGCCGTCGGTCAACGCTGCGTCCTTGATATCCGCCGGAATGGATTGCAGGCCGGCGAGAATGATGAGGAACGCCATCGGCGTCCATTGCCAGATATCCACCAGCATCACGGAAAACAGCGCCATGTCCGGGTCGAACAGCCATTGCACAGGCTCCAGCCCCAGGCTGAGCAGCGCATTGTTCAAAAAGCCGAAGTCATAGTGATACCAGGCGCGCCAGATGGCGGAACACACCAGGGTCGACAGCATCATCGGATAGATGATCACCGGCAGCGCAAAACGCCGTCCAGCGAACTGACGGTCGAACAGCACCGCAAGAGCCAGTCCGAGGCCGACCTGCAGCAGCGACGCCAGCACCGAGAAACTCAAGGAGTTCTTGATGGCTCCAGCGAAAAACCAGTCTTCCGACAACTCCACGAAGTTGTCCAGACCGACGAACTGACGCTCGGCGCCGACATAATCCACATAGGAAAACGCATTGATCAGAATCTGACTGATGGGATACAGGGTCAACATCGCCAACAAAAGCGTGGCGGGCGACATCAGCAGGAGTAACTGCAGGCGGGAACGAAACAGCATTCATCTCTCCGTGAAAGCGGCGGCGCAGTCAGAACCCGCGCCGCCCGGTGTCATGTTCTGACATGTGCAGGCCATGTCGTTGCAGACAAGCAGACAAATAGAAGGAAGCTATTTGTCTGCCTGATTAATAGTGAAAAGTCAGAACTGGATGGGTTACCGCTTCAGCGCCCGGTCGATCTTGCGATTGGCCTGATCCAATGCGGTGCGGGCGTCCATCTGTCCGATCATCGCCAGTTGCAGGTAATCGCCCAGGATGCTCTCCACTTCGTTCCACTGTTTGATGCGGGGACGCGCTTTGCCGTGCTCCAACGCTTCCAGCTGATTGGGATACCAGCGGTATTTCGCTACGACGTCTTTATCGGTGTACACGCTGCGGCGTGTCGGCGGCAAGCCCAGCTCCAGCGCCAGCGTTTTCTGGTTTTCCGCGCTGGTCAGGTAGTCGAGAAAGTCTCGGGCGGCCTTGTCATGTTTCGCGTCTGCAGTCACGCCCATCTGCCAGACGCCCAGCATGGGAGAAGAGCCATTCACCTGACCCGGCGCCGCCATGACCTGCATTTCCTGCACCACTTTGGACTGGCTGGGGTCGTCCATGGACGGCGCCCAGGAAGGCCAGACTTCAATGGCGATGGCCGCCTTGCGCTGCTGGATGGCGTCGCGGACTTCCGTGGAGTTATAGACTTCGATGCCCTTGGGCGCGTACTGCTTCAGCTCCAGAAAGGATTCCAGCGCCTGCACGCCCTGGGTGGAGTTCACCTGGGGCTGTCCGCTGTCATCAACGATGACGCCGCCATGGGCCCAGAACAGAGGCAAAAAGCCGGTAACGATAGGGTTGCCTTTCTGGCCGCGAAACACCACGCCGCTGGTGTCCGGGTTTTTGGCGGAAATAGTTTTGGCGGCGACTTTCACCGCATCCCAGTTGGCGGGTTTGCTCAGGCCGTATTGATCAAACAGCGCCTGGTTGTAGGCGAACATGGCCACGTTGCCGACGATGGGCAGTGAATAAGCCGGCCCTTGCGCCACGGGATAGCGGGAAATGTCCAAAGTGGCGCCGATGAAATCGCCGGTGATCTTGCCCTGCTCTTCCAGATTCGCCAGCCAGCCGTTACCCATGAACTCTGTGGCCCAGGTATCGTCCAGCAACACCAGATCGTAAGCGCCGGACTTCTCGCGCAGGGAGATCACCAGCTTTTCATAGAGACTGCCATAAGGCAGCTTCAGTAATTCGATATCCATGTCGGGGTGGGTGTCCTTATAACGGGCAACGGTGGCCTCCAGGGCCTGACCGTAGATACCGTCGCGTCCGGCGATCACCAGATCCGCCGCAGTCGCCCCGGCGGCGCTCAGTGTCAGAGACGCGGTCAGCGCCAGCGATAATGCACTTCTACTCAACATGATGGACCCCTTGTTGTAACGATGTATGTCAGTTTTTCCCGGCGACCGCCCCGCAGCTTGCACTCGCGTGCAGAGTTTTTTCACTGCGGGCGCAGAACCCGTAACAGGCTGATAAGACGTGGCGGCGCTCACGAAATGCAGTGTGCGTCCGCCAGATGACAACAAGGTGAAGGCAGATTGAAGGTTTTTAGTGCACGCGCGTGCAAGATGGGGTTGAGATGGCTGATTTTGGACGAAGGGAGTTTGTTTCGGCCCATCCATGTTCCCTAAACAGGGGCATATTCTTCTGGCGTTCCCCAGCGTACACTAACGCAACACGGGTTCCTTATCTGATAGCCATGCGCCAACCAAATCGCACGCACATCCTGAAACCTAAAAACCGGGTTTAACCCACCTACACTCAATAAACACATACCTTTTATGGGCTGATGGCTCTATGGAAACGATCAAGCTAAGTACTGTAGGAAAGATATTAGCGGGAGATGACGCGGGCTTATTCGTGAAGGTGCTTGATGATACTGAGAATACAGGCGGCTACCTGATCATCACCTCAGCGAAAGAGTCATTTGAAGATGGTCACGACGGTTGGGTGGAAAACATGGCGTCGCTGAAAAAGTACTTCGAAGAGTCTCAATGGGTAGTTGAGTGGAAGGGATAGATGTCCTAAAAAGTGGGTATTCAAAACTCTGTGTCAACCAAGTCTCGGATCGATATGATCGTCTAGCCGCCCATCGACAACTGAGAATTAGCCKTATCTTWAAAAACCGCCATTAAATAGTCAAACATATCGAGCCCCTTTTCCACTGGCGCGACGAGCTCTTCTATTTGCTTATACACCATCCCATCCTCCTTCTTTTTAATTACAATCACTTTTCCCACTAACACATACTTATCTACATTCAGCTGGACAATCTCTATTCTAGGGCTGTATCCGCCATCACTCTTATGGACACAGAACATGTTATGTGAGACAAAACAGTCATGCGTCAGAAGAGCCTCTCGCTTGTCAAAAAGCTCTTCAATAAAGTCTTTGAGAATATGAATTTCTGAATAAGTATTATTTGAAAACGAAATCAGCACGCTTTCTCTATCATTCATTGTCACTCACTCCAACACTCATCCAATAATTTAGGCGGATTATTAACCACCTTATATTGCTTATAAAAAATAGTTTTCTCCATCAGGAAGTCCTTCATGGAACAGATGAATTTCTCCGAAGCAGAATATCAGATGAAAGAGTGGAAAGAAAATTTCGGTAAAGATAAATTCGAAAGCTGGCTTGTCCAATTAATTTATCGAAGTTGCCGCTTGCATGGTTTAACCATTAGGCGGCCCCCTCCTCTTATCAATTCAGCAAGTTATGGCAGCAACTGATCGACTTTACTGGGTTAGTATTGTCAGATAGACTCCCCTCTCAATTCTTGTGCTAGTCTAGAAAGACTATTGATAATCTTGTCTTAATTAATAACTATCTCGTCTATTTTGTTACCAGGATGTGACCGATGGACTTTTCTTCTTTATTCTCAATTGATACGTATAAACCAGTTCACGTTTTCCGACACCATAAGATAGCTAAGCGATATCAATTTGATATTACCAATGAAACTTCAAAAATTTTTCAAACGCAATATACCCATAATGGCGTGTTGAACTATGTAATCAAGATCAAAGCCGTCAAGCTGTACGACAGAATGCTGGCAAAAAACTTTCGTTGTTCAATGACCATTATTGTCTATCACCCTTTAACAGCGGAAGAGGTCAGTATATTGAACCGCCAAAGAAATAAAATCGCGAATGGAGTAGGTGGAGTTGTGGGTTTCGCAAGTCAGCGCTTGCTTCCATTTAGTAAAGGTAAAGGAGGCCAACCAACCCGCGGGGTGAAGGAAGTTGGGAAAACTGAAGCAAAGGAAGCCGTCGCAAAGGGAGCTACTGGCGCAGGCGCCGCGGTCGTTGCGAGGAATTTCGTCCTTGATAACATTCGCGAATATAATGAAGGGGATATCTTGATCCAATTAGAAGCTGAGGTTAAGGGCGGGATTGGCCCTCAACATTCTGGCACATCTGTTGTTGTTAGGCGTCAAGCTTATGATCCACTTGGAGAGCTGTTCTAATGAGTCTCGTGTTAGCAACCATTACGTTCCTTCTACCCACTCTCTTGCTTTTAAAGGTTCGGTCGCGGCTTCTGTTAACCCTGGCCTTTCTGTGCTCGACAGTTTGTGCTGTGGCGCTGATATTTATGCCTTTGGACCCGCCACTTGAGTATATTTTCGCAAGCTTCATCGGGATTGCTGTTGCTTCACAAACCTTGAGGGCTAAACTTTCAGATGCTGAATCTTCGGTATGAGCATTAAGGGAAATCCTGAGCTCATAATTATTGGTCCAGGGTGAGTTGCTGAGACCAAGACTCTTACTACTGAATTCCGTTATAGCACAGCTCTCGTCATCGCACCCATACTCATCAACTCCCCAATATCCCCCCATAAGCTTCCGCCTGATTGGCGAGGGTTTCCATGGCGGTTTCGAGGTCGTGTAGCTGGCAGTCGTCCAGAGGGAGTGTCTGGAACAGGATGACGCGGTTTTGTTCGTCCAGTGCGACTACGCTGGAGGTTTGCAGGCTGTCCAGTAGCGACTGTTGCATCAGGTGTTTGCCGGTTTGGGAGTGGTCCGGCCCTGCCCCCGGCAGTTCTTCCAGATCAATTTGCAGATAGATGCGCCCGCTTTGGGAAAAGCAGCGCACCGCCAGATTATCGATATACACCACATAGTGCAGATTGGCGTCCGGGCGGATCATAGCGATCTGGTGGCGCTGGCAGAAGCGGAATAACAGGCTTTCGAACTGATTGTAGGTGTGCATGGGCGTCTCCTTGAATTTAAGGCGCAAGTATCCTGCTCCAGACGCCTTGAGGCGTCGGAGGTTGTTCAGATTTGGTTCTGTTTTTCCCGGAAGGCGTCAGGCGATAGCGACGTTGTATTTATTGATCGCCGCGACCCGATTGGCGGCGCCCAGCTTCCGGTAAATGTTGTGGACGTGAATTTTGATTGTGCCCAGAGAGCGGCACAGGGCGTCGGCGATTTCTGGGTTGGACATGCCGGTCACCAGCAGATCCAGCACTTGCTTCTCGCGTTTGCTCAGCGCGGCTAGATTGGCGCTGTCATCGTCATCCAACGCGATATCCTGGCCATAATGCTCGATCAACTTGCCGACATAGGCGGGATAACGCCCCTGCTGTTTGGCTGCCGCCAACAGGCATTTCATTTCCGGCGCGTCTTTTCTCACCAGGGAATGCACGCTGCTGGTCATGCGACCGACATGCAACGCATCGTGAAACACCTGCTGAGCTTTGTCTTCTCGTCCCAGCTTCTGCAGCGCCAACGCCTCGATCGCCAGCGCACGCGTCAACAACAGACCGCAACGACCTTGCTCCGCCCAAACTTTCACCTGACGCGCTGGGTCCAGACTTTCTTCGGGACGGTTCAGAGCGAACAGAATCTCGCTCAGTATTAATTGCTCGTGCTGGGTGGCGAAACAGGCTTGGTCATAGTGCCCACCCCAGGCTTGCAACAGGTGCTGCGCCTCGCTTTTGCCGCCTTGCGCCAGCAGTCTTTGCGCCTTGAGCGCAGGCAACGAAAACAGCGTCCGCCGCACAGGATCGGGTATTGAGTGATGCAGCACCTCCGCTTCCAGCAACGCTTCTCCCGCGTCATCCCAGCTGGCCTCACGGATCGCCAGCAACGCCTGCGCCGCCGCCAGATTGAAGCACAGCTCCGCCGGCGCGCATAGGCCGTGCAACACAGAGGCGTCTTGCAATCCTTGCGTCACTTCGTCCGCCGAGGCGTTTTCCAGCAGGCCGAACAAGGTCGATGCGCTGGTCCAGGCGAACCCATGCGGCAGGTCGCACCCTGGCGCTAAGCGCTCCCGTAGCGAGGCCAGTCCACTGCGCCACAGGTCCGTTTCACCGATCAGATAATGCAACCAACCCAATACTGGAATCACCTGAATCAGCATCCCCGGATCATCCGCCAACGCCGCTTCCATAACCTGCGTAAGCTGCCGCCTGGCCTCATGCAAACGCCCCTGATGCAGTGCATGCAGTCCCTGATGATAACGCGTCACTAGACAAGTCAGCTCAAGCTCAGCGACAGGGAGAGCCTGACGGGTGACGTACAGCGCCTGAGTGGACGCGATCAATGCGGACGTCTCCTGCCATTGCTGTGCTCTGGCTGCCGCGTCATACACCGCGTCGGGGTGATCCAGTTCCTGATCTGACGCCAGTAGCGTCTGCGCCTGTTTGAAGTGCTTAAGCGCTGACGCAGGGGCCGACTCAAACAAGGCTTTTCGCCCCAGCAACGTCTGCAAAAGCGGACGTTGCTCGACGATATGGGGCGGAATGGCCGTCAGCCACTGGGCTACCTGCGTCCAGTATCCAGCGCTGACAAGGGAGGGATACAACTTTTCCAGCATATGCACGGCGGCCCGCCAATAACCGTTATCAATACACAGGGTGACCGCCGCCATGCCCTGTTTATTGGCCAAACGCCATCTAAACGCTTTGTCGAACAGAGAGGCCGTTTCCGCTGTGTTTGACGCCGCTCTGTTCGACAAGGCGTTATCCTGGCGCAAATGCTCCCGCAACGGGCGACGCAGACGATACTCGCCGTTTGATTGCGCCGCTTTGACGATCAGGCCGGTGTGATGAATCATCGCTTGAATCAAGGCGGGCGATTCGCCAGGCAGCAGACACTGACTCAGCAGATCCCGATTGAATTCGCTAATCGGCGCCAGCTCGCGTAATCGCGTCACCATATCTTTCTGCAGTAGTTGCAACGGCTGCATCACCTGCTCTTCCATATAGCGATGAAAATCAGGTAGCGCGTTGAGTTCTTCTTTGGCGGCGAACGGCGTGGTTCTGTTAGCCATACGGTTCGCCATGGCGCAAAAGAAGATCGGCCAGCCATCGGTTTGTCGCCACAGTTCGCTGAGCTGCGTCTGCATGCCGGGAGCACCGGGAGCGGCATAACGCCCCAGACAACCTTCCGCCTGCAACGCCCGCAGATACTGTTTGCCTTCCTCCAGCGTAAACGCCAGTTCGTCGGCGTTGAGGTGATGAATCCGATTCCAGGACGTGGACGCGAACAACGCCGGGGGAAGCGGATTTCTGGATAGCAGACATAAGCGGTGCGGAGCCGGCAGGTCGCGCACCAGACAGGAAAGCAAAGCGATGGCCTCAGGGGCGTCCAGTAGATGCAGATTGTCCAGCACCAGCGTCAATGAAGCGTCAGTCCGACGGGCGGCGGTCTCCAGCTCGGCGATAAACAGGCTGCTCCAGCGCGCGACGCCCCCTGGCTCATTCAACAGGCCCAGCTCTTCCCTGCAGCCCAGAAAACCATAACCGGCGTTGGCGAAAGCGGCTAACAGTCCGCCGCCCAGGCGCAAGAGGCGATTATCGCTGCGCTCAAGCGTGAACCAGATAACGCGGCCTTTCTGCGGAGCGGCCCAATCCTGCATCAGGGTGGTTTTACCAAACCCGGCAGGCGCCGTCAGACAATGAATCTGCGCCTGTCTGGCCGTATCCAGCTTCCGCGTCAAACGGCTGCGGGAAATAACGATCTGTGATGCCAAAGGGAAGGAAAACTTTCCCTTCAAAAACTGCCCTGTGTCCATGTCGTTTACCTGTGTCGTTATCTGTTCGTCTTGTTATCGGCCATCGTTGCGTGGCGCGTTTTCAGACCGCTGCTCAGCGGCCATTTATCTCATTTACGCCGTCGCTTCAGAAAAAGTTACAGGGCCTCGCGAAAAAAAATTCAGCGGCAAAATCAGCCGGTCGATATATGTCTCCCTGCCCCCGGTTTCAAAAATACTGGCCCTGTCGGCGGGTCAGACTGCGACGGCGACGTCCTGTGCGTCCTATATCAGTCCCCCCGCCATTCAGCTAACTGGTCAGGCGAACCGCGCATTACCCGGCGACTCGCCGCTTACTTTGAAAGAGGAAACGCAATGGAAAATATCGGCGGAATTTCCTCCCTGGGGGGAGATAAATTTCAAATCAACAATCAGGTGATGAGCCTGGCGGAGCTCATCATGTTTCTGGAGATCGAGCGCGCCAATAACCTGGAGCAACAACTGGCGGACGAGCTGCAAAGCATGGCCGCGCTGAACAACCTGCTCAAGCAGGCCAACGCGATGCTCTCCATCGCCCGCACCGAGAAAGGCAAGCTGGAGGGCGAAGGCCATAGCACCATGCCCCCGGAAATGATCGATTTCTTCGAGAAGAATGACATCCAGCAGGGTCTCAGCAAGTACGACAAGGAGCACAAAGGCGTGCCTCACAGCGGCTTGTATCTGGACAGCGACGGTTACGATTTCTGTCAGAACAGCGATGAGTGGGAGACCTCCATCGAGAACCTGAAGGCCTTTATCGACGGCCTCAACAGCCGCAGTCAGTTGGAGATGATCCGCATCAGCTCATTGATGAAGAAGCGGGATGAGTCCCTGACGCTGCCTTCCAACACCAACAGCAACATCCACCAGACCAATCAGGGCATCCTCGGCAAGATCTAGGGATCTCTCTGTTGTCAGGCCCGGTCCCGGATCGGGCTTGCCTGGTCATTGAGGATTGCATGCCTGAGAGACTGCATACCTGAAAGACTGAATAACCGAAAACAGGAGGAACCATGTCCACCGCGACGGAAAATCTCTCTTACCAACTTATCTACGAGATGGAGCGGCTGCACGCGTCGGTAACCGCCTCGTTCGCCGACACCGACGCGCTGATGGCGAAATGGGGCGTGAACCGGGACAACCTGGCGCCCTTGATCGAGCGCAGCAAGCGCCAATTGTCCGAAGCCGAACGCGCGGAACTCGCACGCCGGGAGCAGGATTGGCGCGACCGCTTCGAGCGATCCGACGACTCCGCCCCACCCCCGCGCGGCCTTAAACGGGCGCGCATTCAACTGGGGTTGATCAACCGCATCTGACATCACAAGGAGACTCATTGTGACGCAACCCGACACACTCACTGACGCCGACATCCCCGCCTTGCTGGAGCAGATTCTGCAAGGCGGCGGGGCTCTGGCGATCGCCCGCGGCATCACCCAGGCGGAGATTGAGGCGATCTACACCATCAGCTACAACCTTTACCAACAACGCAAGTTTGAGCAGGCGGAAAAGACCTTCGCGTTTCTGTGCCTCTATAGTCACCTGGACGTGCGCTTCTGGACCGGACTGGGCGCTTGCCGCGAGTCGCTGGGCAAGTATGCGGAGGCGATTGAAGCCTACTCCTACTCCGCCCTGCTCCAGCACGACAATCCGGTGCCGCCGCTACAGGCCGCCAAGTGCTATCTGGCGCTCAACAATCGGCGGCAGGCCCGCAACGGCCTCACCGCGGCGCTGCACTGGTCTAAGGGCCGCCCCCAGCATCAGGCGACGTATAACAAGGCGCAGGAGCTGCTGGGCGCGATCGACAGTAAAACGCCCTCTCAGTCCAGCTCTCAAACCACTCATCCATCCAGCACTCAAAACCATCAAGGAGAGACCCTATGAGCACGATAGGCGCATTGTCGACAGACGTCCTGAACGCCGATCTGGCGGAGCTGTTTCTGGCCAGTCAGGACACCCATAACGCCACGCGGACCTCACGCGCGGCTGATTCCTTCACCCAATTGCCGGCGGTTAACGCCGATAACAGCAGCGGCGCGTCGTCCCTGGTGGCGCTGACGCCCCCCAACAACACCGTCGATCTGTTGCTGGCGATGCAAAGTCTGCAGGTGAAGCTGGACGAGGAAGGCGTCAAAAGCGGGAAAGAAGACGCCAAGTTTCTCGCCCAGGAAAACGAGGCGCGCCACAAGGAAGTGATGGAAGCCCTGCAGAAATCCATCAACGAGATGGAAAAGGCCAAGAAGTCCGGCATGTTCGCCAAAGTATTCGGCTGGATCGCCGCGGCCGCCACCCTGATCGCCGGCGCAGCGATGATCGCTACCGGCGCCGGAGCTATCGCTGGCGGCGTCATGATGGCGCTGGCGGTGGATCAAATGGTCGGCATGGCCACCGGCAAAAGTGCGGTGTCGGAACTGACCAACGCCATCGCCAAAGGCCTGGCCAACGTCATGGGAGAACCAGCCAACGCCATCGTCGCCTCGGTGATTGTGGCCGCCGTATTAATCATCGGCACGGCGGGAGCGGGCATGTACGCCTCCGCTGGCGCCTCCGCAGGCAAAGCCGCCTCGGTCGCCTCCAACTCCAGCAAAACGGCCGCCACCGCCGCTTCCACAGGCAAGACCGCTGGCGCGGCCACCCAGGCGGGTTCGACCGCTTCGTCCTCCAGTCAGGCGGCGATGAACAGCCTCAGTAAGCTGGCGCAGTCCCTCAGGGAATGGCCGCTGATACATCAGGCCCGCAACATGTCCCTGTTCGTGTCCAGTGGCGCGCAAGTGGGCGGCGGCGCGGCGGGCGTCGATGCGGCCGTGCACACGAAAGAAGCGAATGACGCCAAAGCCGAGGAGGCCCTGGTGCGCAAGGTGATCATGCAGAATCAGGCCGGCATCGAGCAGGCGATTGAGCATATCAAGAGTTTGACTTCAAACAGCGAAAGCACCCTGAGTCAGATGGTCAATTACATCAATCAGGAACAGCAGACCAATCAGGCGTTGATCAGGGATATGGCCTGAGGCCTGTCCCCCAGGCTCGACAGCCTGTCAGAGCACAAACTGTCCTTACCTATAACGATTGAGGAAATACCATGAACATCACCAATACCGGTCTGGAGCCTAAAGAACTGGCTCTGGCGTCCCTGTATTCGTCGCAAAGCGCGACCACATCAGCTACCCGATCAGCGCAAACGCCCGCCCTCACGGCGTCAAGACAGCCAGGCGCGGAGACGCCCTTCCCACCTGCGACAAGACTGCTGGACGAACCGTCCACCTTCGAATCAGAGTTTGACGCCGGCGCCCTCAGCTTCAAGTTGAACGGGACCAATCACGGCGCTGACACCTTCAAAATCATGGAGGCGATTCACAAGATTTTTATCGAAATGCGCCGTCAGGCCGCCGAGTCCAGACAGGACGCCTATCTGTCCCAGTGGACCGCCCTGGAAGCGAAAGCGGAAGAGATCAAAAGCGCCGCCAAGAAAGACCTCGCCGCGTCGGTGGTGAACAGCTCCATGGCCATGGTGGGCGGCGCTCTTGGCATGTACGGCGGAGCCAGAGCGATCAGTCAGACCAACAAGGCCATGAAACTGGACATCGCCAAGCCCAAGCTGGACGCTCCGGCGCCATCAAAAACGCTGGAACTGGAGATGCCGACGCCTGCGGTTAAACCGCCCACTCCGGGCAATACAGGTCCTACCGCCAACGCCGCCCCGGTGACCAAAACGCCAGCCAGCGGCTCTACTCAAAGCGGTCAGAGCAAGCCTGCCGTGAACGCGGAGACGCCCAACAAACCCACAACTCATGCGGATGCGGAGAAAGCCCCGGACGCCGGTAACGCCAACAAACCCCAAAAGGCGGAGGACAAGCCCAAAGAGCACGCCGACGGGCCGGATACGCCGACAAAATCTGCAGAGGTGAAACACCAGGAGTTGATGTCCGACGCGCAAAACTACAGCAGCATGGGCATGGTCGTCGGCCAGTTCTTCACCGGCTTTGGCGGCCTGATCGCCGCGCCATTGAGCTACTCCGCAGAACTGGACCGGGCGGAGAAAGAGCAACAGGACGCGCAAGCCACTAAAGCCCAGGCGGATGTGGAGAGCGAAGTGGAGTTCGTACGCTCCGCCAGCGAAGGCGCCAAAGCCATTCAGGACTTCCTGGATCAATTCATAACCTCCCGCGCCCAGGTCAACAGCAAAATCATGGCCTGATAAAGCGCTCGCCTTTTGTTGATCCACGTTGATTAGCCATGACTTAGCCGGCGGCCTGTTGCGCCGGCTTTTTTTCTTCTCGAGCAGCCATTGCAATACTTATCTTTGATGAGCTTGATTCAGGCTCGCGCCCTCTGAGAACCTCGCGTGGCCAGAATCACCACCGGGAAAGCCATCGCGTAGATGATCATCACCAACAGCCAGATAGCGCCGGGCCAGGCATCCCGCATCACAAAGTAAAAGCTGGAGAAAACCAATGGAGCGATCACGGACGCCAGGCTCACCGATGAGGCCAGAACGCCTTGCAGCCGCCCTTGGTGATCTGCGTCAACCTGTCGCGTCGCCAAGCCCTGTAGCGCGGGCGTGCCGATGCCGCCCAACGCAAACAGGGGCATGATGACGAACACCAGCCAGCCCTGCTGGATGAAAGCCATGGCGATAAGCGCCGTGCTGGCGCAGGCGATCCCAACGCACACCGCACCGCGTTCGCCGAGCTGCCGACTTGCCGGCCCCGGTAAAAAAGCCTGCGCCAACGTCTGGCAGACGCCAAAGGTCCCCAGGGAAAGGCCGATTCCCAAACCGCTCCAATGGAACGCATCCGCGCCCCACATGGCCCAGCAAACGCCGTAGGCCTCACCCGTCGCGCTGAGCAGAAAAAAGATCAGGACAAGAAGCGGCAACTCCCGAGTGGAGAACGCCCAAACCAAAGGGCGAACCGGATCTAAATCAGACACGCGAATGGGGTCTCTGCGGGTAGTCTCTCCACCGGGCGCACGCGTTTCCGACAGCATGCAGAACGCGAGAACCAGATTGACGGCGTTAAGGCCCGCCGCAGCCAGGAAAGGCAGCCGCACGCCGATGTCGCCCAATACGCCGCCAAGGACGGGTCCAAAAATAAAGCCAGCGCCGAACATGGCGTTGAGCAGACCAAAGCGACGCGCTCGCTGCGCTTCAGCGGAAATATCGGTGATATAGGCGTACGCCACGGAGGTATTGGCGCTGGTGAGACCGGCCATGGCGCGGCCCAGCAACAGTAGCCAGAAGCTGGACGCATACGCCAGTATCAGATAGTTGACGACAGCCCCGGCGATGGAAATCAGTAATACCGGACGTCGGCCCAGGCGGTCGCTGAGCGCCCCCAACACTGGGGCGAAGACAAACTGCATCGCAGCGTAAAGCGCCGCCATCACGCCCATGAGAGGCGCGACAGAATCAGCGCCTGCCACGTCCTGCAACAGCGCGGGCAAAATAGGAAAAACGAGGCCGACGCCCACGGCGTCAAGAGTAATAGCGAGGTAAATAACCAAGAGTGATCTGTGCATGGCGCGTTCCGTTTAGTGCAAGTCGCAACACCGTGGTCGACGGCTTGCTTAGGATTAAACCCGAGGATATCAGGCGACTTATTGGAAACGCTGGCGGACCATGCTTAAGGAAGATGGACGGCTTATGTGCGACTGCCTGTTTTGCAATCAAGCAGTCGTTTTTCGCGACGGCCAAAGACTACAGGAGCCGGTTTATCTTGGCAATATTGGCAAAAAAGCCCGGACCCGGTGTGTCAGGGCCTCTCCGTATTAGCATATATTTCAAACTGCGCACTAAAAATATAATAGAGAAACCCTCTATTATCCCCACTCTTTCTCAAGAACCACATAGGTGAATGCAATCCCGAAATCTGCGGAGGCGACAATTCCAGAATCAACCACTTTGGTAGATATATGGCCCGGGAATTTATTGTATAGCTCCATGACCGCCTTATTAAAAGCAATGTCTATACTGGACTTATCGGGAGCATATCCAACGGCCTGTTTGTCATTAAGCGCGCGTATCGAAGGGGGCGTTAGATCCAATGCTCTTGCATCGCCAATATGGTTAACACAGTAGGACTTTATTCCATACTGCGACTGTATGCGGATTTCCTGAATGTCAGGGGCGACGCCATGAAATATATGCTTGACCTTGTATTGCTCGACGATAGGCTCATCCACCACTGTTCTTCCTACCACCTTGAAAAGAGGCGATTTCTGCGCCAGATCGACTGCAGCAAGCCTGGTTTGACTGATAGAGCCGTTATAAAAACCTTCCACCGCTATGGCTAAGGCCGGGACTTTTACATCGTAAGATTTTGTAAATAAAAACTCCGTTGCAGTCACTTTTGAGGGAGCCAGTTCCACTTCTTTTTCCTGATAGATGATATTCATATAACTTAATCCTTTTTGCTATATAAGGTTGAGCTAAGCCGCTCAACAATCAACACCATGAGCAACCACGAATCACGACACTCAATCTCTCCTGCAATTCAAATTTCATGGATAGTTTGTATTAATATTTAAAGAAGGCGTTCATACTTTAGTACGGCATAGGATGAAAATTATAAATCGTTACATTGCCAGCCTCTTCAGCTCTTCATGTCTATTCATTCTTCTCAATATTTCTTCATATCTATGGGAAGACCTCCGTTTATATCCACCGATCTATTTCTCTTCCCGGCTCTGAACGCAACACTAGCAACAACTTAAACAGGCTTGGCGGCGATCCCGCTCCCTGTCGTTTTTAGGTATCACACAGGTTTTGTCTATGTCCAACCTCACAGGCGGCGTTTCATTTCAGACGGACAGAAGCTATCGCGCCGACGCATTGAGCGCCTCGGTCGCGGCGGGGAACTGGCGTGGCGAGGGGGTGTGTCTGGCGAGCAATGACAAGTCGCTGTTCGCTTCTGCGGCGGAGGAGATGTCTTTTCTGCGCTCGGAGAAAAAGAGCGAGGACCTTAGCAAACGCAAGATTGGCGAACGGCCGCTGTATAAAACCCAGGCGCTGGAAAAGGCGTTGGCGTACGTGGAGAAAGCCAGGGAGCTGGATAAGGAAAAGCAGCTCAAGCCCTTTCTGCATCAGCTGTTAACTCTGAGCGATCCCGCTAAAGCGGAGATGCGTCAGCGCACCGCACAGCAGTTTGCGGACATTACCCAACAGTATCTGGCGCTGGTGTTCGCCCGCGATCAATTGCGACGCAAACGCAAAGCGGGCGACGCCAGCGTGGATACTCTGTTGGCGTCAGTGGAAGCCGCTCTGGATGACATGCTGGAGGAAAACAGCGCCGCCATTCTCGCAGGCGTCAATGTGGCGGAAGTGGCCACCCAGTTCAGCGACCGCCAGCTCGGCGCGCTGAATGAACTGCGCCAACTCTACCGTGACGCCGTGCTGGACTACGGCAGTCTCACCGACACCTTCCGTAAGATCCTGGCCCAGTACGGCGAGGAGCGTTTTTCCGAATCCGTCGCCTACCTGATTTCCGCATTGGGCGCTGACCTGGGGTCGGAAGGCCCTTCGCTGCCCAAAGAACGCCTGCGCATGATTATCGAAGATCTCTACGCGCTGCAGGCGCTGGAAGGACTGGATGCGGAGTGTCGGGATTTTCTCGCGCAACTGGAGAGAATCTACCGCTCTCAGACCCCGCTCAAGAAATACGCGCTGATGGAGCAACTGCTCGCCCTGCTGGAAAAGAAATGGGTCGGCGTCGAGCAACTGGGCGGCGTACTGAAGGCGTTAAACATTCCGCCCGCCATGACCATCTACTTCTGGCGCGGTTTCAAGGAGCTGACGCGAGCCATTCCGCTGAAAGCGTACCGCGACCCGTTTGAGCGGGACAAGCTGCTGACCGTCATCCAGGAGCGTCTGGATCTCAGCATTGAGCAAGAAGCCGAACAACCTTAACGAGGCCCAAAGTGAAAGCCATTTTCCCATTCGTCAAGGAGTCGCGCTCATGATGCAGGACGCCGCCGTTCACCTAACGATTACCGAGTTCCTGCAACAATTGGGATTTGCCGATTTTATCTGGCGCGGCGAGCCGCTGACGCTGGCGTTTGAGCGCTCGGGAACGCTGATGATCGAGCCACACGAACAGGGTTTGCTACTGGTGCGGCTGCAGGAAATCAGCGACTACGACTGTGCGGATTTGATCCCCAAAGCGTTACGCGCGGTGCATTACGACCAACCCTTGCCGTTACGGGCGCACACCGGGATGAAAGGCGCCAGTCAACTGGCCTTCATCGTCGCGCTGTCCCGTCAGCAGTTGTCCATCGCCGGTCTCAACGAGGCGCTGGGCGTGCTCGATTATCTTCATCAACAACTGAATCAATAGGCAGGTGATCCATGGATCTGGTGACTTTCACCGAAGGCGTGCAAAGCATTCGCGTCCACGACAACGACGGACAGGACGCCAGCACAACCGCCAACGCCCCTTCCCGGCCTTTTGTGCCGCGAGGGGAATCCGTCGTCCAGCACACGGAAAAGCTATTTCTGCGTCATGCGACCAGTCAGGAGATGCTGCGCACTTTGATTGGGCCGTCCGGCGCCACTGGCGTCGACCCTCAGGATTTTGACGACGTGGCCGCGTCCACCCAGTCCGCACTGGCGGCGCTGGAGCAAGAGGTGGAAGCCAGCAGCGATCCCGAATTCCGGCAAACCCTGCAAAGCGCCGTCGCCATTCTCAACGCGCTGTATGAAGACCGGCAATTGCTGCGCAGCAATCTGAGCGCCCTGGAAAAGCCATGAGACCAACTCAATCCGTCGCCTCACTTCCACTCGCCGGCGCCACGAGCAGACTGCAGCCGCAACAGGCGGCCTGGCTGCAGGAAGTGACCACCGTGTTTCTGCAATGCCGCCAGTACGCCAAGGCGCAACCGCTGCTGCGTCTGCTGATCAGACTGGCGCCGGAAGATCCCGCGCCCCTGCGGCAGATGGCTTATCTGTGTTACCAACTCGGCCGCTACGAACTGGCGCTGAAATACTGTAAGGCCTGCGAGAAACGATTACAGGGCGCGTCGGAAGCGCGTCTGTCGCTGCTGCGCAGCCATTGCCATCTCAAGCTGGGACAAAGAGAGCCCGCGCTGACTCACTATCTGCAATTTTTAGCCACAAGGACTCCGTCATGACCCTCGCACGCCTGAACCAGACCCTGCAAGTGATCGCCGGGCGCAAAGACATTCTGTTCGCGGCCATGTTGGTGGCGATTATTTTCATGATGATTCTGCCCTTGCCCACCGCTCTGGTGGACATCCTCATCGGCGTCAATATGGGGCTGGCGGTGGTGTTGCTGATGGTGGGGGTGTATCTGCGTTCGCCGCTGGAGTTCGTCGCCTTTCCCTCGGTGCTGCTGATCACCACCCTGTTTCGTCTGTCGCTGTCCATCACCACCACGCGACTGATTCTGCTGCAGGCGGACGCAGGCTCCATCATCGAAGCCTTCGGCGGCTTTGTGGTGGGCGGCAATCTGGTGGTGGGGCTGGTTATTTTCCTGATCATCACCGTGGTGCAGTTTCTGGTGATCACCAAGGGCTCCGAGCGGGTGGCGGAAGTCAGCGCCCGCTTCTCTTTGGACGCCATGCCCGGCAAACAAATGAGCATCGACGGCGATATGCGCGCAGGGGTGATCGATGTGGACGAAGCCCGTCATCGCCGCTCTCAGGTGCAGAAAGAAAGCCAGTTGTACGGCTCCATGGACGGCGCCATGAAGTTCGTCAAAGGCGACGCCATCGCCGGTTTGATCATCATTGCGGTGAACATCCTCGGCGGCATCGCCATTGGCACGCTGCAAAACGGCATGACCTCCGGCGAAGCCCTAGAGCTATACGCCATTCTCACCATCGGCGACGGCCTGGTGGCGCAGATTCCTGCGTTGTTTATCGCCATCACCGCTGGCGTCATCGTCACCCGGGTCACCACGGACGAGTCGGAAAACCTGGGCGCGGACATCGCCAACCAGATCGTCAGCAAACCCCAGGCGATCCTGATCGGCGGCGGCCTGCTATTCGCCTTCGCGCTGATTCCAGGCTTTCCCACCCTCACCTTTATCGTGCTGGCGTTAACCTTGACGGGCATTGGCGTGTTCACCCTCCGACAGTCCAAAAACGCCGGCGCGGACAAACATCCTCCCCTGTCCGCCATGGCGGCCGCCGGCCAGCCTCCCAGCAAGGCGCAGCTCAACGAAGCGGAAGAGTTTACCTTTACCGTCCCGCTGCTGGTGGACATCGCCGCCGACGCAGAAGACGCCCTAGACCCGAATGCGTTGAATGAGGAAATTCTCAAAATCCGCCGCTCTCTGTATCTCGATCTGGGCGTGCCGTTTCCGGGCATTCATCTGCGCATCAATCATGGTTTGAGCGACGGCCGCTATAAGATTCATCTGCAGGAAACGCCGATTGCGGAAGGCTTTATCAAGCCCAGGCAGTTATTGGTGCGCGATCAAAAGGAGCAACTGGATCTGCTGGCCATCGAGCATAACAGCGAAGTGGAACTGCTGCCCGACGCGCCCGCCTATTGGGTGGAGCAACGTCATCAGACCTCGCTGGACAAGATGGAAGTCGCCTATCTGACCCCGCCCCGGGTGTTGAGTTATCACCTGTCGATCATCCTGAAAAAGTACGCGCAGGAGTTCATCGGCATTCAGGAAACCCGCTTCCTGCTGGAGAAAATGGAAGGACGCTATGGCGAGCTGGTGAAGGAAGTGCAGCGTCTGCTGCCGATTCAGAAAATCACCGAGATACTGCAGCGTCTGGTGTCCGAGGACATCTCCATCCGCAACCTGCGCAGCATTCTGGAGGCCTTGGCGGAATGGGGTCAAAAAGAGAAGGAAACCGTGCTGCTGACGGAGTACGTGCGCAACAGCCTGCGTCGCTATATCAGCTACAAGTACAGCAACGGGCAGAATATCCTGCCGGCGTATATGCTGGATCAGTCTCTGGAAGACGCCATTCGCGGCGGCGTACGCCAGACCTCCTCCGGCGCCTACCTCGCCCTGGAGCCGGACACCACCCGCAAGATCGTGGACATCGCCAAACGCACTGTGGGCGACTTAAATCCCGGCGCGCAAAAAGTCGTGGTGATCACCTCCATGGACGTGCGCCGCTACCTGCGCAAACTACTGGAAAGAGACATGCGCCAACTGCCCATCCTTTCCTACCAGGACCTGACGCCGGAAATCACCATTCAGCCGCTGGGTAGAATCGCGCTTAGCTATTAACCCAACAGACAAGCAATTTCTTTCTGCTGGTCTGACCTGGCCTGACGACAACAGGGTCTGCTTATCTCAGGCCCTGTTCCATATCCCCAGTCGCCATATCAATCATTACCCATCAAGCCGACTGATCCGGCCGGTATACCTGAACACTCTCCTGCTCATTGGGATCATTACGGGACACCAAGGCAATGGCCTCCTCCGTATCACTCAAATTGATCGGCTGATGCGGCACCCCGTCAGGAATAAAAATAAAATCCCCTTCCTTGTTCACCACCGACTTCGACAAATTCTCGCCATACAGGGTCTTAACATTGCCCTTCAACAAATAAATCGCCGTCTCAAACCCATCATGAAAATGCGGCTCCGCCCGCGCCGAAGGCGGAATCACCACAATATTCATCGAAATTCCGGTAGAACCCGCCGTTTTCCCGGAAATTCCCAAATAATTAGGCAACTTCTGAATCGTATCAATCGTCCCCTCCGGTCTCACCGTCACAATATCTTTGTCCAGATTCATATTTGCTCTCACTTGTATTGTTGTGTTGATCTTTAATAGATGGCTCATGTGTCACTAACAAAAGCAGGTCGGGAAAAGCGCAGCGCCTTCCGACAAAAGGTCCCATGCGCCATCAATCCAATAAAGGTACACCAGAATAACGAAAGCAGCGTCGGAAGGCGCTGCGCTTTTCCGACCTACCAGGAGACCGAACCGGGAGCGCGGGCGGCTCGCCCGCATAGATCAAATTCTACTGACAAGCTCATACATACTCGCTCATGGCGCTTCTATCCATTCAAACGCCCAAGGCTAGCACTGAAGGGTATGCTATCTTTTATTCAGTATCTTAGTGATAAACGCGACTGCGATCTAAGGCAGACATCGATACATCTGATGTGCTATCTTTCATGCAATATCAAGCAAGGAAATATCGCCCCTAAAAACGAGCATTAATCAGATATTATTTGAAGGCTTAAACTCCAGTTATGGTTATAAGTATATTAAAGGGATAGTAAAGGCTTAAAAATGACTGCGGTAACTATTGATCATTTCAAAAGAGCTGCCATAGACATTGGCACTAACGGCGATAATGATACTTTGCCTTTTGACATGGACATCCGCTTTATCAAGGATAAATGTGATAAGTTAGCATCACTTGGATTCAGGTATTTCTCTGAACTCGAAAAAAACACCGCCAAGCATGCTAAGAATGAGATCGAATCGTTGCAAGTTTTTTCCGAAAGACTGCTTGTTCCCACAGGATCTTCTGGCTTTCGTATCACTACAAAAATTCATCCTTTTTGGAATATGTATTTCAATGCCCTCGGGGTTGCCATTGCAGAGAGAAATGAACCTAACAGAAGTGATCGAGCACATTCTTATCGGTATGTATCAGAAGGTGAAGGTATATTTGACAAGGCTAAGTCGTGGAGAGTATATAAAGAGTCGACACTCGCTGACCAGGCGCTACATCGGTCAGAGGCGGTAGTAATACAGACAGACATCTCTAACTTCTATGAACATATTTACCACCATCGATTAGAAAACTGTATTGCTGATTTATTTCCAGAAAGCCCAACAATATCAACACAAATTGACAGGCTCTTAAGCCAATTCGCATCAGGAAGATCATTTGGTTTACCAGTAGGAGGTCAATGTTCGAGGATACTTGCAGAACTCCTCATGTCATCTATCGACCAAATGCTAACTGATTCTGGCGTAATATGGCACAGATACGTGGATGACTTTACACTAATTACAAAATCCCAAGAAGACGCTTATCGCGCATTATCCACACTTTCACATGCTCTAGCAGACTATGGGCTGTCTCTGAATAGAACAAAAACAACTATCTTAAGTGGTAAACATTACATTGACCTCGTACAAATGCAGCTAGGTACTACAAATGATGAGGATAAGGTTTTAAGGGAGATAGATCTTCATTTTGATCCATATTCGGACTCTAAAATAGCTGACTATAGCGAACTCAAAAAAACGGTTCAAGAGCTTGATATTCAAGCGATTCTAAATTTAGAGCTACATAAAGCTGCACCTGATACGTTTCTTTTAGCCCAAATCAGTAGAACACTAAAGTTCCAATCGCCGCTCATTGCCGAGCAGCTTTGCGCCACAATGCTGGACTCCAGAAATTTAAATGCTTTTAGAGCTTCTTGGTCAACTATTATGCGTGGCATTTCTGCTGTTCGGGCGGAAAATGACAATGAAATAATTTTTGATAGACTAGATGAGATGCTTGATAGAATCCCTGAGCACTCATCTCATCTGCTGTTACCAGAAGCAAACTGCCTTCATTTTTTAAAAACCATTAGATTTAAGCGATCAGATAAACGAGCAAGGTACGTTTTAGAATTGTTCAACAATTCCCGTTCTGAAACCATTAAACGCGCATGCATTGATTGTTGGCGACAATGGCATGACAGACCGAGCTTCATTAGATTGCGAAATCAATGGCCCATGCTAGGGTCTCAGTCCCAAAGAATGCTTTGGTTGGCTGCAGCGGACTATGGGGATGATGGTTTGTATTTTCGAAAACAAATTCGACCATCCTTATCCAAATCTTGGCACTTAGGTATTGAGCGAAAGGATCAGCCTACATTTTTATCTATTTACGAAGCATGGGCTGAAAATGGCGTACAGTAGACTGCCCCTCAAAGACCCTCGAACCATAGCGCGTGACATTCCCGGTATTTGTGACATTCTATTCCCTCAATTAACTGCAGGAACAGTTTTATATTTTAACAAAAGAACAAGATCAATTGACAACGTTAAAGAAATTCCAAATAGTTATATTGAAAAAAGTAGCATCCAGCACGCAATGCTATTTGAGATAGCTTATGCGCGTGGAGAACAAATGTTAGATGGTAAGACGACACCAGATTGGGATGATTGTTTAGAGGTTGCAATAAAAAGACAGCGTCGTCATTTTGATGCAGTATTACCAGATAAACTCAAAGATGCTGATAAGCTCGTAGCGGAATGGGTGGGAAAGAACATTGCAAATATGCTTTATGGCTTACACGCTGGCGCAACTGATACTGAGCTAGTAAGATCGCCAAGAGTATTCGGTTTTCAGTGGTTAGCACCAGGAGAGGGCGACTTTTCTTTCAGCGACACACTTATTGAAGTTAAGTGTACTAGTAAAAACTTCAGCTCAGCAGATTATCGACAAATTCTCATTTATTGGCTGCTAAGTTACGCATCCGCAATTGAGCTTGGCACGACAGAATGGTTGACGGGTGTTCTAATGAACCCTCGACTTAATCGAGTTGTTGAGGTTTCATTTAATGAGCTTATTCAAGTCACCGCCGCTGGCAAATCTAAAATAGAGATTATTGAGCTTTTTAACTCGGTAGTTGGAGATTATGCTTTGAAAGAGCTGGCCGAGTTCAAAATGTAAGAGCTAAATGCATCAACCAGGGAACCTTTGAAAAACTATCTGCGTTAGCGGTGTCAAAAGTCGGCTCAAAATACTCATTTATTCACGATAAGCTGCGCTTTTTCGCCGACTTTTTTCTTACACTGGTGACCTCGCCAACATTTTCAGAGGTACCTTAGATCAACAGTTTGAGCCATTCAGCTCACTCCTAACTCTTTCACTGAATTCCCACATCCCAAAAATTAGATCCCCCGGCTGATACAGCCCCTCCCTCTCCCCCTCTAATCTGCCCCTAAACCAAATATCAATCCGCTTTCGCGGTGTTTTTTCAGGGTGTGGATGCTATGGATCAGACAGTCTTCAGTGATAGCGCGTTTTCCGCGTCCAGGGCCAAGTTGTTGCGGTCGTTGGTGGAGCAGGCGGATTTTGCGCAGGTGCGGGGACGGGTGACGCAGGCGGTGGGGACGATTGTTAAGGCGTCTGTGAATGGGGTGCGGATTGGTGAGATTTGTGAGTTGGTGGACCCGGAGTCGCAGCGTTCCATTCTTGCGGAGGTGATCGGGTTTTCCAGGCAGGAGGCGTTGTTGACGCCGTTGAGTGAGATGGAAGGTCTGTCCGCTCATACCGAAGTGATTCCCACCGGCCGCAGCCATGAGATCCAGATCAGCGAGGGTATTTTGGGGCGGGTGCTGGACGGCCTGGGCGCGCCCATTGATGACGGCGAGCCTCTGACGGGCGGCGTCCCTTACCCCATTATCAGCGCCTCCCCTAACCCATTGACCCGCAGGCTGGTGGAAACGCCCATAACCACCGGGGTGCGTGCGATTGACGGCATGCTCACCTGCGGCGAGGGGCAACGTATGGGCGTGTTCGCGGCGGCGGGGGTCGGCAAAAGCACCCTGCTCTCCATGATCACCCGCCATACAGACGCCGACATCGTCGTCATCGGCTTGATCGGTGAACGCGGCCGCGAAGTCAGAGGATTTATCGAACGGGATCTGGGCGCGGAAGGCATGCGGCGCGCCGTGGTGGTGGCCGCAACGTCCGACCGCCCCGCCATGGAGCGGGTGAAGGCGGGTTACGTGGCCACTGCTATCGCCGAATATTTCCGCGATCAAGGCAAACGGGTGTTGCTGCTCATGGACTCCGTCACCCGCTTCGCCCGGGCGCTGCGGGAAATCGGCCTGGCGGCGGGAGAGCCACCAGCGCGCAGAGGCTTTCCCCCCACCGTATTCGCCACCCTGCCCAAACTGCTGGAACGCGCCGGCCCCGGGGCCAAAGGCGCGATCAGCGCGCTCTACACCGTACTGGTGGAAGGCGACGACATGACCGAGCCGGTGGCTGACGAAGTGCGCTCCATCCTGGACGGTCACATCGTGCTGTCACGCGCCTTAGCGGAATCCGGCCACTTTCCCGCGGTGGATATTCTCGCCAGCAGCAGCCGCCTGATGAATGACATCGCCACGCCGGAACAACTGCAGCAGGCGCGACGACTGCGGCAGCTATTGGCCCGCTACAAGGAAATCGAACTGCTGGTCAGGATCGGCGAATACCAGCCGGGAACGGACCCGCTCGCCGACGCCGCGATCAAGGCTATCGAACCCATTAACCAGTTCCTGAGACAGCATGATGGCGCCCCCTGCTCTATGGCGGACACGTTGGCTCAACTGCAATCCCTGGCCCAACACTAACGGAGACTCAGCCATGATCGTCAGCATCGCCGAAATCAAACAGCACCGGACAAACCGTCAGGCCAGACAAGTCAAAAGCCTCGAAATCGCACTGTCAGACCTGCGCGAGCGCAGAAGTCAGTCCGCTCACGCATTCACCGATTTCCAGCAATGGCGTCGCCGCGAAAGCGACCGCCTGTTTGCGGAATTGGCCGGTAAACCCGCCAGCCTGCAAGAGGTGGACGACTACAACAGTCGGGTGGCGTATTTCAAAGTTCAAAGTAACGACCTGGCGAGCCAGCTCAAACAGATTCAAGCGGAAGAAGCCGCCGCCGAACAAAAGCTGCAAGCCGCACTGGATCAATTAAAAGCAGCGCAGAAAGCGCAGGAAAAGTTCGCCATTCTAGCCGAGGAATTCCAGGGAGCGCTGCAGCAGGACCGCATTCGCCTTGAGGAACAGCAGGGGGAAGAAATGGCGGCGGACAGCTTTCGATTTCCCGCCGGGGCCACGGCGGGTTTCGGTTTGGGGAGGGAGGCGTCGATATGAATGCGCAACGCCCGCAAGGGGAAATCAGGACCGCCGCAAAAGAGCAACATGATGTGTCCGAATACCGCGGCAATGAGCACAGAAAACCAACAGTGGATGAAGAAGCGTTAGCGCGTTTTCAGGGGCAGTTTGAACAAGGGGAACAGGAAAGTTCCGATCCGGGCGACGAAACCCTTCACCCACTGCAAGGCGGGTATCTCTCGCCATTGCATGATCCCCGCTATCAACCCGCCACGACAAACGCAGCGATGCCGACTTCGCCGACGGAGGAACTCGCGGATCTGGTGGCGAAGCTGGTTGATCAGATGTACGTGAAGCGCTCCGAAAAGCCTGGTCTGCAAGAAGTCAGAATGGACCTGAAAAGCCCGCAACTGCCGGATACCATGCTGAGCATCGCCAAAGTGGATGGGGTTTTGACGGTGCAGTTCGCCACCGCGGCGGCCGCCAGTTATCAGCAACTGCATCAGAGTCGGGCGAGCCTGCTGCAATCATTGCAACGTCGTTACGGACAAGACGGCGTCAAGGTCAAAGCGGACATTGTGGATGGACGCGATACGGATTCGATGGTCGACGCCTCTTCCCAGTCTGCCGGATATATCGGGAGGCCGCTATGACCGCCTTGCGTATACATGCAGCTTCCGTCGCCATGCAGCGGTTGGCGCTCCCCCAGGTAGACCCGGTAGCGCTGCGACTGCAGTCGTTATTTCCTATTGGCGCAGGAACCAGATTTGAACTGGCGGCGACGCCGCTTGAAGTGCAGTTCGCCGCAGCAAAAGAAACTCGTTCTCTCGACTTCTGCGTACGACTTCGACTTGAGCAATCTTCAGCGTTGTTACGCTTCGACCAACGCCTTCTGGACGCCCTGCTTTCAGCGTTTGACGAACGTGCCGGCCAACCCGATGACGGAGCATTGGCGTCGCTGCCGTTTGAGAAAATCCCGGAAATGCTGCAACTGGCGTTGTTGCAGGCTGCGCTGGCGCCATTAATTGAGCAGATATCTGCGGCCAGCGGCTTGCACATTGAGGTTGAGGCGATGCTTCCCCCTCCTGTTCAGGAGCAGGGTTCCGTCAGCCTGTTTTGCCGGTGCGTTTATGGTCGCCAAACAGGCTGGGCGTCGGTCGCCCTTTCTCATGAGACTCTCGACCTGGTGCAAGGCGCTTTCGGTTTGGCGCAAGACAAGACGCCACGCCACGGGTCGCATTCGTCTTCGATGCTAGCCATCACTCATCTGCCTCTGACGCTCAGCGCGTGCATCGACGGCCCCAAACTCACTTATGACGAACTCCGCCAGCTGCAGTTGAACGACATGGTTCTGCTGCCGCCAGCCTCGATCAATCCAATTGGCGATTCMCCCGCCGTTGGCGTTTTTTCCGTCGCACTCAGCGTTTGCGGCAGGCGTTTGGGCTACGGGACATTGCAGCGTCAGGACATCACACTCACCCATATCAACATGGATCAACCTATGACACACACAACGACTCCCAACAACGACGCACCGTTGCAGCCGCTGCATGACCTTCCCGTTGAGGTGATCTTTGAGGTCGCCCGACACACCGCCACCCTTAGCCAGATTCAGTCTCTGGCGCCCGGGCAAACGCTCGCCCTCGGCAAGCCTTTATCCGGCGCCGTCACGCTGCTGGTTCAGGGTCAGCCCATCGCGGAAGCCGAACTGGTGCAGGTGGGCGATCAGATCGGCGCCCGCATCACACGCTTGTCGCTCACGCCTGCCGTCTCTGCAGAGACTGGGCCCATACAGGAGAGCGAACAACAGAAAGAACAGGAGAATGAGCATGACGTTGCCTGATCCTTTTTACCTGACCCTCGGGTTGGCGGGCATCGCTCTGATCCCGTTCTTTGCGGTGATGGCTACGTCCTTCGTGAAGATCTCCGTAGTCTTAGGGTTACTGCGTAACGCTTTAGGCATTCAGCAGATCCCGCCGAACATGGCGCTCTACGGGCTGTCCATCATCCTGACCGCCTACATCATGGCGCCGGTGGGCATCAGCGCCTACAACGAACTCAGCAGCCAGCCGATCTCCCTGGAGAATACGCAGGAGTTGAAAGCGCTCATAGACACCGCCTCGCAACCTTACAAGGCGTTTCTGCAACGGCATGGCTCGGAGGATGAACAGACGTTTTTTCATGAGACGGCGGCGGAAATCTGGCCGGAAGACGTCGCGAAGGGACTGGAGAAAGACAGCTTTTTCGTGCTGATTCCCGCCTTCACCGCCAGCGAACTCACCAGCGCCTTTGAAATCGGGTTTCTGATTTATCTGCCCTTCCTGGCGATTGACCTGATCATCTCCAACATCCTGTTGGCCATGGGCATGATGATGGTCTCCCCCATGACCATCTCCCTGCCCTTCAAGCTGTTGTTATTCGTGCTGATGGACGGATGGACGCGTCTTATCCATGGGCTGGTGCTCGCCTATCAATAGCCGGCAGCCATTCATCCCATACACAGAACCGCCGCAGAAGAGGCGCAAGTACGGACAAGCGCTTGAGTAGAGACCGATAAAACCGGATGACAAAGAGTGAAGCTATGACCGAAGCCGACGTTATTCAATACACCACGGAAGCGCTGATGCTGGTGCTGATACTTTCCATGCCGCCGATCCTGGTGGCGACCTTTACCGGCGTTCTGGTCAGCCTGTTGCAGGCGGTGACGCAGATCCAGGAACAAACCCTGGGGTTCGCGGTGAAGCTGGTGGCCATCGTCGCCACCCTTTACCTGACCGCGCGCTGGCTCGGCATCGAGATGTACCAGTACACGGTGCTGGTGTTCGACGCCATTCCCGATGTGGCCGGTTGATGCAAACCAAGAGCCGATGCGAGCGAAGATCGACTGATGAATATTGAACTGATCTCCCACACGTTGTTTGTGTTCTTTATGTCGTCCGCGCGCATGCTGGCGATGTTTATGATGCTGCCGTTTTTGTCCAAGCAGTCACTGGGCAACGCAATGATCCGCAACGGCGTGGTCGCCAGTTTTTCCCTCATCACCTATCCGCTTGTCGAGCATGGTATGGACGCCCAAGCTTTGGACGGACTGCATCTGCTGCTGATCATCGTCAAAGAAGTCGGTATTGGCCTGGCGATAGGATTTGTACTGGTGATGCCGTTTTGGGCGATTGAGTCAGTGGGATTTTTTATTGATAACCAGCGCGGCGCGACAATGGCGAGCGCGTTGAATCCGCTGTCTGGATCGCAAACGTCACCGCTGGGCATTCTGTTGACGCAGTCCCTGGTCACCCTGTTCTTTATCAGCGGTTCTTTTCTGCTGATGCTCTATGTGCTGTACAAGAGCTACACGGTCTGGCCTGTGTTTGCATTTTTCCCTTCTCTCGCACTGGACGGCCCTGGCTTCTTCCTGGCGCAACTGGACACCTTGATGCGACTTACCGTGCTGCTGGGCGCGCCGGTGGTGATCGTGATGTTCTTGACCGAGTTTGGCCTGGCGCTGATCAGCCGCTTCGCGCCGCAACTGAACGTGTTCATCCTGGCGATGCCGCTGAAAAGCGCGGTGGGACTGGCGCTGCTGTGCGTCTACGCAGGCTTTGTAATCCGCTATTTCAGCGAACTGCTGGCGGATATCGACGGTCTGCTGCAACCGCTGTTTAACCTCTTGTCTTGAACAACCGTCAGTTAGTGTAAGCCTTCACGACCACCCATACAGAAAAATGTAAGAAAGCCAAAGCGATGAGTGAAAAGACCGAAAAGCCCACCCCGAAAAAGCTCCGCGACGCCCGTAAAAATGGTCAGGTGGCGCACAGCAAGGAGCTGGTGTCCACCGCCATGATGATCGCCATGTACGGACTCCTGTTCGCTTCCGGTTATGGTTTGGTGGAAGCGCTGCAAAGCCTGATCGATTTGCCCCCACGCTTCTACGGTCAGCCTTTCGGGGAGGCATTGCAGGCGGTGCTGAATGGCGTGTTCGAGAAGAGTCTGGACATCCTGCTCCCTTTTATCCTGCTGGTGATCGTCGCTGCGGTGGTCGCTAATGTCGGGCATGTCGGCCCGTTGTTCGCCATGGAATCGATCAAGTTCGATCTGAAGAAAATCGACCCGGTGGAAGGCGTTAAGAAGCTGTTTTCGATACGAAGCCTGGTGGAGTTGCTCAAGTCCATCGTAAAAATCCTGTTCCTGTCCATCCTGATCTACTGGGTGATCACCGCCAATCTCAACGACATCAGCAAACTCCCCCACTGCGGCTCAGACTGCGTCATGCCCTTTATCGGCCACCTGATGCTGCAGCTGGCGATGGTGTCCATGTTCGCGTTTGTGATCGTAGCGGTGCTGGATTTTMTTTATCAGAAGCATGAACACCAAAAGCAACTGCGCATGACCAAGGATGAAGTGAAACGGGAATACAAAGACGCCGAAGGCAACCCGGAAGTCATCGGCCAACGCAAACAGATTCACCGGGAAATTCTGGAAGGCGGCATGATCAGCCAAATCAAAAAAGCCTCCGTCATCGTCACCAACCCCACCCACATCGCCATCGGCATCTACTACGACGGCGACAAACGCAGCCTGCCAACCGTCATTATCAAAGCAAAAAACACCACCGCCCAAAGAGTAAAGAAAATCGCCGCCAAAGAAGGCATTCCCATCATGGAAAACATCCCCCTCGCCCGCGCCCTATACGCTCAGGCTGAGCTGGAGAATTACATCCCTTCAGAGTTGATAGAACCGGTGGCGGAAGTGTTGAAGTGGGTGGCTGGGTTGGAGAGTTAGGAGGTTGCAGGCAAGGCGGTTTATACCGAAAGCCAGCATCCGCTGTTTTGGTTTAATGACCAGAACAGCTGACAGGTTGAGGCTTTTTGGCAAGCCGTGTGACAGGCGGGATCGAGTGCTTTTTTTGAACTCTTTGAGATTTATAGATGTCCCGTTTTTCTGTACGAATATCCGAAAGCGTAGAGCACGGAAGGGAAAGAGCGGTATAAGGTTTGGGTTTTCGTAATTTTGAAATGATGCCCGTAACCAATTAGCCAACAATTAAATTTTTATCTACGTATCTAATTCTATGCTGCCGACCATGCCCAGCGTATTCTATATACCTTAAAAAGACCGCACTGCATTTTTTACATACATTTACACTACAGTCATTATATGGGTAAAAATGGATAGCTATTGGTGCATCCACACTCCAGTAATTTGTACCATTAGGATGATATTCGTTATAGCCATTTTTCTTAATATCCTCCTCGGCATTTTCAAACTCAGCCACTTCATCCAAGCTAGAGCTAAGATCTCTGACTGTATCAGACCAAGATTTCAATTTTTCTTTTTCACAAACATCACAAGCCTCAGTTGAGTCTTCTTTCTCTGCAAGAGAGACCAACTTTTTTACGCCAATCCTTCCTAGAGTTTTATGTGTCATGAAATTACCTACTTATCCTTTATTATCTTAGTGTTTTTAAAGTTTTTAGAATAACCTGCCAAAGAATTTTCGTGATCGATATTTTCCGACCCAACAAGAGCAGCCTGAGCTGGCTTCTTTGCTGATAGAGCCGGTGGTGGGAGCGCTGAAGAGAGTGGCTGGGTTAGAAAGTTAGGTGATTACAGGTAAGAGGCGTTAATCCGAAAGCCAGCATCAACTGTTTTGGTTTAATGACCAGATATCTATTACCTCTTCAACTTCGCGCCAAAAGGGACTCGCATTATGTTAGCCTCGGCTATCGGCTTTTCTACATCAAATGTCACGCTGAGCTTGGAGAAGTCATCCTTACTTAACATAAAGCCTTTTTGTTCCTCCAGATAGTCGGAGAATGGATTTAAATCCAAATTTTCTCCTGCTTTGAAGTCGTCTAAATCCTCTAGCCTTTCAAAGAACTCGTCTTCGGCATCGTAGACGTATGTTCCCTGCCTGGATAAGCCATACATTTCGACACACTTTTCACAATACCAAAACAAGTTAAAACCATCTTCATAGATTTGCACACACAGGGGGATGGCCTCTTTTCCATCCAAAGAGCCCATTTCTTTTGCGCTATGTATGTGAGAACAAACCAGCTCTTTTCTTTCAAATGCTTGACGAAATAAGTCTTCGCGGTTCATGGCATTGCTACCGATACAGCTCCATTTCCATAAGAAACTTTCCGTATCCCTCCATAGTCATAAAACGCTCACCTGCAAGGTAATATTTTTCTTCATATTCATGCATATCAACTAAATACTCATCCCTGGTGATTCTATTTCTATATCGATATGTCCAATATTTTTCCAACTCCTCTAAACAAAACGGCTCCTTTCCAATATCTCTGGCTTTCGCCTTTGCTTCTTCAAGCATCTCCTTCCTTTCCTGGGCCTGTTTGGCCCGATGTTGGACAAGCCAGCCCTCTTGATCGGGAGCCTGATATGCGCCAACCTTTTTCGTTTCGCTATAGGTCACAGCAACGTCCTTTTTCTCCATACAAGAGCCCTTAAAGATAGAAAATAGTTATATTAGCTTACCAATCAACTCCTGTGGAAAGCCATTTCCACACTCCAAATATGAAGAGCGAAATCTGCACCCATATAATTCACGCCAAGACTTTTATGTCGCTCTCTTGAGCTGTGTCGAATATATAAACTAATGGATATCCCTCTTCCTTATTATCAACATATAGCATAGCGCCACCTGAAACATCGGCAAGTCCTCCAGAAAGCATCACATCGCCCCGTGCGCCATTGCATAGAGGAAGCCACCCATTGGCTTGAAGATAGGTATTCAATTTTTTAAAGCTGTCAAATAGATTACTGCCTGAAAATGAGCAGCCACCTATAAAACTTGACGCTATAGTTATAGAGCAGCCATCGTGCTCTAACTCTAAGCTTTTCAACTCTCCATTTGCCAACTTTTTTACTGGTATATATTTAGCTATTTTTCTCACTTTCAAAACCCAGAATAGCAAGCATTAAAATCAGGCAACATCTATATCGTAGATATGTATACAGTGCATTCTCTAAAAAATGCACCATTTCACTTACCCTTGGCTCATTATTCTCTAATTCTTTACAACGCGTGCTTCATTCTTTTAATGAAGCTAGATTTTGCTTATATTCATCTTCCATTAGTTCATGCGCATAATAATTTCAAAGCAGCAGCATTTCACGTAAAGCGTTCGTAAAACCTTTCTAATCAATTTTTTGTGAACATCCTGGAAGACAAAGTTCCTCAGCTTGTCTCGATAAATGTTGTAAACCTACACTCCGGCCGTTGGATTTAGCTTTTTGTCAGACATCCTTACCATCAAGTATCCTTCAGAGCCTTGCTTATAGACCGAAAAGCCGTTCTCATATAACCATATATTTTCAGTTACTTCCTTCTCCGGACTGACGAGCACTGCATTTCCGACATTCTTAAAGAGTTTTTCTATTACATTTAAATCGTTATTGCAATCACACTCAATCTTCAGCTCTAAAAAAAGTCCATCCCCTAATCCAAGAATAAGCTGATAAATAAGGCCGTCTGACAGCTCCTCCGTTGTAGATTCAGGAACATTGTTTCTATCATAGTCGTTGTAGTCATTCTCTATCCAGGAGTATTTTACAGTCAAAGTTATTCCTCGGGACATTTCTTAACTTTTCATCTTTTTTATTCTATTTTATCGCTTTCATGAAGTTGCTTATCAAACTAGTTTTTTCAGGCGCACCTTTCCCTTGGGCATTGCGAATAATTAAACGAACAATCTCGAAGTAATTTCTCGTCCAGTAAGATTAAATATACTACAAAACTCAGGATTGCACTCCTCGACCACCTTAATATGCTTGAGTTAAACCCTATTCACACTAACTAGCTCACCAAGCACCTCCAACGGGAAGCCATTTCCATACTCCAAATATGAGGAGCGAAATCCGTCCCTAGCCGATGAAATTATACAAGCCTGAGCGCCCGAAGTATGTTCAAGCAGGATCTGAGCTAGAAAGTCATGGTCTTCCTTGAGTCTTATTGAGCTTACGCCAAGCACTTCCTCTATTACATTGATCCTGCCCACAAAGATTAGACACGTCATTAAGCGACTTTCGATACTTCATAACTCTCTGGGCTGAGATATCCATTTGCGCTGTGAAGACGGGTTCGATTGTAATCCACTTCGATATACTCAAACAC
>NZ_JAHMIN010000045.1 GCF_018986435.1 Hahella sp. HN01
CTACACTTTCATTTCTCAGTGTCAACTCCTTTTTAGCGCCGCCGACTCTCTCGAACCAGCTCTTTCCCTCCCCTCCGACCGGCTTCCCCGTCGAAGTGGGGCGCATTATACGCCCCTCCTTTTTCCCGTCAACTCCATTTTTTAACTTTCTTCCAAAAAACTTAAAATCGTATCACTGCATACAAATCAATCAATTAAGCGCAGTTCCTCGCGCTCTGCTGGCGGAGCCAAAGCGGCGATAGGCTGGGCGCATAACGAGAAGCAATGCCAATATAAATGCATACGTAAATGGCTCGGTGTAATCAGCTCTAGCCAGCCAAATAAAATGCACAACCGCGAGAACGCCACTTAGATAAACCAGCTTGTGTAACTTCTTCCAGTTTCTTCCCAATTTACGGACCATGAATTTAGGGGATGTCACAGCAAGCATCACCAAAATCACAAAAGCCACAAAGCCTACCGTTATATAAGGACGTTTAGTTATTTCTTGGACGAAGTTTTGAATGTCCAGCACCAGCAAAAAACCCGCACTAAAGTGCAATGCCGCATAGAACCAGGAATAAAGCCCCAACATTCTTCGAAAGCGAACCAACCAACGCAGCTTTAACCATTGATTTACTGGAGTGACCGCAAGCGTTATCAACAGGAAGTTCAAAGCCCAAAGGCCTGAAAAACGCGTAATCGCTTCACCGGGGTCCGGCCCTAAGTCTCGGGATACGATCCGATAGATCAAATACGCTAGCGGCCCTAGAGACAGTATAAATATTCCCCACCAACGGGCAATGCCCCACTTATCTGCAGCCATATTAGTAATTCTTCCTTAGGTCCAAGCCCGTATAAAGACTCGCAACCTCATCCGCATAGCCATTGAACATTAGGGTATCTATGCGTTTAGGGCCAAAGAGGCCTCCAGGTAAACGCCGCTCACTCTTCTGACTCCAGCGGGGATGATCAACACTGGGATTTACGTTGGCGTAAAAGCCATACTCATTGGGAGCTAAAGCATTCCACGTTGTATACGGCTCATCCCTCATGAACTTAATCCCAACTATCGACTTAATACTTTTAAAGCCGTATTTCCATGGCGTCACCAAGCGTATCGGGGCGCCGTTTTGATTAGGGAGGATTTTGCCGTAAAGACCAACTGCAGCCAGGGTAAGAGGATGCATTGCCTCGTCAATTCTCAACCCTTCTCTATAAGGCCACTCAATGCTGCTGAACAGTGAGCGCTGCCCCGGCATTTGCTCTGGCCTGACCACCGTCTCAAAAGCGACATACTTCGCATTAGAATTAGGCTCAAACTTTTTCAGAATAGTCGCCATGGGTATTCCCACCCAAGGAATCACCATAGACCATGCCTCGACACAGCGCAGACGATACACACGCTCTTCCAGCTGACTTTCTTTGACAAGGTCTTCAAGTTGATAGCTTCCGGGCTTTCCGCATTCGCCATCTACTTTGATAGACCATGGCTGAATATCCAACTGCTCCGCATATCTGGACGGATCAGTTTTATCAGTGCCAAACTCATAAAAGTTGTTGTAGCGAAGAATGTCTTCGTAGGGAGTTTGCTCCTCAGTAGTGCTGAAAGGCCCAGCTTTAATATTTTGAAACTGGGGAGCCACCAACTGTTCCCATGCTTGCCTTGAAGGAGTAACCGCCGCACTCGCAGAACTAGTGCAACCAATGAGTGACCCAGCAGCGGAGCTTGATACTGCCGCAACCGCTACGCCCCTCATAAAGCTACGGCGTGACAGGTAGACTTTTTCGTCGGTTATCTCTGATGAGGGAATGACTGAAGAGGTTTTGATGAGCATTGAAGCGGTCCTTCCAACAAGGTGTAACAACTAAATCATTAATTCACACCAAGGTTAGACCGCTAGGATCAGAAAAAATTCAACTGGTCTGCCGTTTCTTTTTTCTCCAGCGCTGCAGCGCCTGGAATGGACCTGAAACGGTGTACAGCAAAAAGCCGCCCAACAGCACTTGCGCAGGAGCTGTGGCAATGACCGCATAGATCAAGACAACAACCAGTATGGCGACAAAAGGCACTCGTCCTTTGAGGTCGAACTCCTTAAAGCTATAAAACAGAATGTTGCTGACCATCAGCACGCCAGCGCCAGCGACAATCAGCACTGCCCCGTATGACAGCCAAATGGAGTGCTCTAACGTATGCAGCGTCCAAACCGTTCCTGCAACGACCGCCGCAGCAGAGGGGCTAGGCAGACCAACAAAATACTTTTTATCCACTGACCCTATTTGGGTATTAAATCTGGCTAATCGCAATGCTGCGCCAGCCACGTATATAAAAGCAGCAACCCAGCCGATCTTTCCAAGGTCAGACAATGTCCAAGTGAAGGCCACCAGCGCAGGGGCCACACCAAAGGCCACCATATCGGCCAAACTGTCGTATTCAGCGCCAAACGCGCTTTGCGTGTTGGTCAGACGCGCCACTCGCCCGTCCAAGCCATCGAGAATCATACAAATGAATATCGCAATAGCGGCATTCTCAAAGTTTCCATGCATTGCGGCGACAATAGCGTAAAAGCCTGAAAATAAGGATCCTGTAGTAAAAAGATTGGGTAACAGGTATACCCCTCTCCGCCGCACCTTGGCCCCACCGACAACTTCTTCTTCAACGACTTCAGCACCAGCAACCGTTTCATCTTTTTTGCGGGAAGCATCAGCCTTGATGTCAGCAAGCTCGACTTCTTTTTTAGAGTTTGAAGAGGTCATATATCACTCAATAATTTCCAATAGAGCAAACAACTATACATGAGAGCAGGATTAGACAACCAGCCCCAAAAAAAACGCGGCATACGCCGCGTTTTCAGGTCTGTAGCATTATCGCCGATTAGTTTTTGGACTTATCTACGATTTTATTTGATGCAATCCAAGGCATCATGCTACGCAGCTTTTCGCCAACTTGCTCGATAGGGTGAGCTGCATTATTACGACGATAAGCGGTCATTGATGGGTAGTTATGAGCGCCTTCAGCGATGAACATTTTGGCGTATTCGCCATCCTGGATGCGCTTCAGCGCATTGCGCATAGCCGCTCTGGACTGATCATTGATAACCTCAGGACCAGTGACATACTCACCATATTCCGCGTTGTTGGAAATGGAGTAGTTCATGTTGGCGATACCGCCTTCGTACATCAGGTCAACAATAAGCTTCAACTCATGCAGACACTCGAAGTACGCCATCTCTGGCGCATAACCTGCTTCCACCAGCGTTTCGAATCCAGCTTTCACCAGTTCTACGGCGCCACCACACAATACAGCTTGCTCACCAAACAGGTCAGTTTCGGTTTCATCCTTAAAGGTAGTTTCGATGATACCGGTACGACCTCCACCAACACCGCTCGCATAGGAAAGAGCCAAGTCTTTCGCTGAACCTGAAGCATCTTGGAAAATAGCGATCAGATCAGGAATGCCGCCGCCTTTTACGAACTCAGAGCGAACTGTATGCCCTGGAGCCTTGGGTGCGATCATAATGACGTCCAGATCTGCGCGTGGCACGATTTGGTTGTAATGAATACTGAAACCATGAGCAAACGCCAGCGTTGCGCCATTCTTAAGATTCGGCTCGATTTCTGACTTGTATAGTTTCGACTGGAACTCGTCTGGTGTCAGAATCATTACGACATCTGCGCCAGCGACAGCTTCCGCCACTTCCTTAACTGCAAGTCCTGCGTTTTCAGCTTTGGCCCAGGAACCGGAACCCTGACGCAAACCAACGCATACATCAACACCGGAGTCCTTCAGGTTATTAGCATGCGCATGTCCCTGAGAGCCGTAGCCAATAATTGCAACTTTCTTGCCCTGGATGATGGAAAGGTCACAATCTTTATCGTAATAAACTTGCATTTTATTCACCTATTTCTGTGCGCGCTCGCGCCCTTACTCGTTAAACTGATAATGTTTTTTCACCGCGCGCAATACCGGAAACCCCGCTGCGCACGACTTCTAACACGCTGCTCTTCCCAATCGCCTGGATAAAAGCATCTAATTTGTCACTATCTCCGGTTAACTGAACGGTATAGACCGTACTGGACACGTCAACAATCTGTCCCCGGAAGATATCAGCCGTTCTCTTTATTTCGGCCCTTAATGCGCCACTGGCTTTCAGCTTGATCAACATCAGCTCGCGCTCAATATGGGCACCCTCTGTCAGGTCGACCACCTTCACGACTTCCACCAACTTGTTAAGTTGCTTGGTAATCTGCTCAATGACCCGATCAGAGCCAATTGTGGTGACAGTCAGCCTGGAAAGTGTCGGATCCTCTGTTGGAGCCACCGTCAGCGTTTCAATGTTGTAATTCCGTTGCGAAAACAGTCCTACCACTCGGGACAGCGCGCCAGGCTCATTCTCCAATAGCATTGATATGATTCGACGCATGCCGTTTACACCCTCTCCGTTTTGCTTAGCCACATGTCTTTCATTGCGCCACGCGCCACCTGCATCGGGTAAACGTGCTCATGAGGGTCAACATATATATCGACAAACACCAGACGGTCTTTCATTGCGAAAGCTTTTCTTAAACCTTCCTCTAGTTCTTCCGGCTTACGAATGGTAATCCCGACATGCCCATAAGCTTCCGCCAACGCCATGAAGTCCGGCAAAGACTCCATATAGGACTGCGAATGACGCGCCTCGTAATTCATGTCCTGCCACTGACGAACCATTCCCAAGGAGCGGTTGTTCAGGTTGATAATCTTTATCGGAAGATTGAACTGTTTGCAGGTTGAGAGCTCTTGAATATTCATTTGAATACTGCCCTCACCAGTCACGCACACGACCTCTTCTTCAGGAAAGCTAAGCTTGACGCCCATCGCCGCAGGCAAACCGAACCCCATGGTTCCCAGGCCGCCAGAATTAATCCAGCGATTGGGTTTATTGAAGCGGTAATACTGCGCGGTAAACATCTGGTGCTGGCCAACGTCAGTGGTGACATAGGCATTGCCTTCCGTGATCTTGCACAGCATTTCAATTACTTGCTGCGGCTTGAGCATCTCGCTGTCGTCGGTACGATAGCGTCCACCGTGGTAGGCGCGCCATTCATTAATCTGTTTCCACCATGACGATAGCGCTTCTTTATCTGGACGTGAGTTGTCCTCTTTCACAAACGCAATCATATCGCGCAATACAGAAACGGCTGGTCCGACAATAGGAACATCGACCTGAACGGTTTTTGAGATAGACGCAGGGTCGATATCCACATGGATAATCTTGGCGCCAGGACAGAATTTTTCTGTCGCATTGGTGACGCGATCATCAAATCGCGCGCCGACAGCCACAATCAGGTCGCTATGGTGCATAGCCATGTTAGATTCATAGCTACCGTGCATTCCAAGCCAGCCAAGACTATGCTTGTCATCCGCAGGAAATCCGCCAATGCCCATCAAAGTAGTGGTGACGGGAAAATTCAACTGGTGCGACAGATCAACCAACTCTTTTGAGGCATGCCCCAAAACGATACCGCCGCCTGCATATATGATGGGGCGTTTCGCCGCCAACATCATATCTACAGCTTTTCTAATCTGCCCTGCATGCCCACGGGTAGGCGGACTGTATGAGCGCATTTTTACCTTTTTGGGGTATACGTACTCGTACCTCTCGTTAGGCGTAGTCATATCCTTAGGTATATCGACTACAACCGGTCCAGGACGACCAGTAGAGGCCAGATAGAAGGCTTTTTTCAATACGACGGGGATTTCGCTGGGGTCTCTGACGCTCAGGTTATGCTTCACGACAGGACGAGAAACGCCCATCATGTCAGTTTCCTGAAATGCATCTTCGCCAATCAAAGTGGAGGGAACCTGCCCACACAGCACTACCATGGGAATTGAATCCATGTAGGCGGTTGCAATGCCTGTCACAGTATTGGTGGCGCCAGGACCTGAAGTCACCAGAACAACGCCTGGCTTGCCTGTCGCCCGAGCATAGCCATCCGCCATATGAGCGGCCGCTTGCTCATGTCTCACCAGGATATGTTTTACTTTATTTTGGCGAAACAGCGCGTCATATATATGAAGCACCGCACCGCCAGGATATCCGTATATGTATTCGATACCCTCGTCTTGCAGAAAGCGCACGATCATATCGGCGCCGGATAACATTTCTGCCGTCACGTCTTCCTCTCTTAATACGCGCAGAATGCGTCAGCGCGAATTAGGGCTGGTTGCTAATAACTTCCACTCAAATATAGACCCAAAAGGATACATATGGTGGACGCCGCCACACTAGCTGTTTATCGCGAGAGGTTATCTCTTGACTTGCTCACACATGCCTGTTGGGCATTTACTCAAAGACTGCTCCTGGTGTTAGGAGTCTGTGGTCTGCAGATATCGTGTGGTCATGATCGTTCGTAGCTTTGTTGGTTTTGCCGTAAAAGTTACGTCGATGTTCGAGCAATCGACAATTCTGACATCCCATCCGTCTCTGTCAATAGAAAATGCGCAATTCAAGGCTCCCGCGGCTTTACCAACGCTGCGCTTTCATCTATCTTTCCGGTATTATGTACTCTCTGTTGTTTATGAATTTCAGTGGCTTGGAGATCCTTGATTTTATGCGTACAGCCATCTTTTCTATTTTTCTGTTAAGTATCAGCTCTCTGTCCTTTGCAAGCGGCGTGTATAAGTGGACCGATGAGAATGGCGTTATCCACTATTCTGATAAAAAGCCGGATTTTAAAACCAGTGAAGAACTTAACGTTCAAACAGGAACACCAACGAGAGAGCGCCAAGACCTCAACGAGCAATCTCAACAGCTAAGCGACCAGCAGGAACTGGAGAAAATCAAGGCGCAGCAAGCTCAGGAAAACGCTGCTGCCGATGCACAATTGAAAGAAATGTGCAGCCAATTAAAAGAGTACATGCAAACCATGACGAATAGCGCACGCATTCGCGAAAAGCAAGAAGATGGAAGTTTGCGTTATTTAACACCAGAAGAAATACTGGAAAAGCGTAAAAGCACGCAGAAAAGAATTGACGAGAGATGCGGAGAGCAATAAGCGCTCCGCATTTAATTCCGTATTTTTACTTTTGACTGAAGACTAGTTTTCCACCTTTTACTTCTACCGCAATCGCATCCCCACGCTGAAACTCACCATTAAGAATGGATTGTGCTAATGGGTTTTCTACTCGCTGCTGTATCGCCCGTTTCAGCGGGCGGGCTCCATATATAGGATCAAAGCCAACTTCCGCCAGCGTCGCCATAGCTTCGGCGCTCAGCTCAACTTTAAGGTCCTGCTCTTGCAAGCGGCGATTCAAGATTTCCAGCTGTATCAGGGCAATGCCGCGAATCTGTTCAGCGGTCAACGGATGGAAGACGACCACTTCGTCGATTCGGTTAATGAACTCTGGACGGAAATGCCTGCCAACCACTTCCAACACAGCATCTTTTATTTCTTCGTAGTTTTCATCTTGTCCGCCCATCGCCTGAATCAGGTCAGACCCCAGATTAGAAGTCATAACAATGACTGTATTGCGAAAGTCTACGGTACGCCCTTGTCCATCCGTCAGGCGACCATCTTCCAGCACTTGCAGAAGAATATTGAATACGTCAGGGTGCGCCTTTTCCACTTCATCCAAAAGCAAGACAGAGTATGGTTTACGCCTGACAGCTTCCGTCAGGTACCCTCCCTCTTCATAGCCCACATAGCCAGGAGGAGCGCCAATTAATCTAGCGACGGAATGCTTCTCCATAAATTCCGACATATCGATGCGCACCATCGCTTCTTCAGTGTCAAACAAGAAGCTCGCCAGGGACTTGCAAAGCTCTGTTTTACCGACTCCTGTCGGCCCCAAAAACAGGAATGAACCGTTCGGGCGATTAGGATCGCTAAGGCCTGCTCTTGAGCGACGCACCGCATTGGCGACCGCAACGACAGCCTCGTCTTGCCCGATAACGCGCTGATGCAATGCTTCTTCCATGCGCAACAGTTTCTCACGCTCGCCCTCAAGCATTTTGGCGACAGGAATACCGGTCCATTTGGAGACTATTTCGGCAATTTCCTCTTCAGAAACCTTATTGCGTAGCAAGCGCATTTCCAGCATTTCGGCTTGGCTCGCCATATCCAGCTGCTTCTCCAGTTCAGGAATCCGCCCATATTGAAGCTCCGACATTCTAGTCAGGTCGCCCTGTCTGCGGGCATTTTCCAAGTCCACTCGGGCTTGCTCCAGCTGGCTCTTGATTTGTTGTGTACCTTGCAGCGCTGCTTTTTCAGAACTCCATACCTCTTCAAGGTCCGCAAATTCCTTTTCCATCTCATCAATTTGCGTATTCAGCTCATCCACACTTTTTTTGGATGCGGCATCTTTCTCTTTTTTCAGCGCTTCTCTCTGCATCTTCAACTGAATCAAGCGGCGTTCCAATCTATCCAGCGGCTCGGGTTTGGAATCTATCTCCATCCGGATCTGACTGGCGGCTTCGTCGACCAAATCTATAGCTTTGTCAGGCAGCTGACGATCTGCAATGTAGCGATGCGACAACTTCGCCGCAGCGATAATGGCGCTGTCAGTGATTTCGACGCCATGGTGCACCTCATAGCGTTCCTTCAAGCCGCGTAATATCGCGATGGTGTCCTCAACATTCGGCTCATCAACCAACACTTTCTGAAAGCGACGCTCCAAAGCAGCATCCTTTTCAATGAACTCCCGGTATTCATCCAATGTAGTGGCTCCAACACAATGCAGCTCGCCGCGGGCCAAAGCAGGCTTTAACATATTGCCCGCATCCATCGCGCCCTCCGCCTTACCCGCGCCAACCATGGTATGGAGCTCATCAATGAATAAGATAATCTGCCCTTCTTGCTTCGCAAGCTCGTTAAGCACCCCCTTCAGGCGCTCCTCAAACTCGCCGCGAAATTTGGCCCCCGCTATCAAAGCCCCCATATCCAGAGCCAGTACACGCTTATTTTTCAGCCCTTCAGGGACTTCACCGTTCACGATACGCTGCGCAAGCCCTTCGACAATTGCGGTTTTACCCACGCCGGGTTCACCGATTAGAACAGGGTTATTTTTGCGGCGGCGCTGCAATACCTGAATCGTTCTGCGGATTTCATCGTCCCTGCCAATAACAGGGTCCAATTTGCCTTCCGTCGCACGGGCGGTAAGGTCGATAGTGAAGCGATCAAGCGCCTGACGGCTCTCTTCCGCACCTTGGTCTTGTACTTTTTCACCGCCACGCATAGTTTCTATCGCCCTCTCCAAACTTTGTTTATCAGCGCCGCACTCTTTTAGCAGCCTTCCTACGACACCCCGGTCGTCTATCGCCGCCAGAAGCACCAACTCACTGGAAATAAACTGATCGCTACGTTTCTGCGCCAGCTTGTCCGCCAGATTCAACAGCCGCCCTAAGTCGTTGGATAAATGAACATCCGCGTCAGAGCCCTGGACTTGTGGCAGCTTATCCAGTTCCTGCGCCAACATGGATTTAAAGCGAACCACGTCAACACCGGCCTGCTGTAGCAGCGGCGCCGTGGAGCCTCCAGACTGGTTCAACAGTGATTGAAACAGGTGTACAGGCTCTATGAAGTTATGATCTTTACCCAAGGCAAGCGACTGGGCTTCTGATATCGCCATCTGTAGACGGCTGGTGAATTTATCAAATCGCATCTGCATTACCCCAAAATTTCGATGTTATCCGCGTGCACTATGACGCGGTTTCAATTACCGAAAATGTGGGGCCAAGCTCTAAAAGCTTCAAGGCTGTGCGCTAAGAAGAGAAAGAAAGTGAGCGGGATATTGACCTATCTCAAGCCTTAATCCTAAGAAGAAGAGTCGAGCCAAATAACTGACGCCATGCGTCCCGTTACGCCATCTCTGCGATAGGAGAAAAACCTGCCTGAATCCGTATAGGTGCAATAGTCGCCGCCAAAGATTTGTGCAACTCCAAGTCTATGCAACCTAAGCCGAGCCAGAGCGTATAAGTCCGCATGCCATTTACCAGCGTTAGACGATGAAGGGATAAAGCAAGTTGCAGACTCTGGTTCTTGTGCGACAAAAGCATCCATCACCTCCTGGCCGACTTCGAAAGCCGCCTGACTGATCGCAGGACCTAGCCAAACCAGCAATTCAGTCCGGTTACTAAAGCATTTGGCTGTATTTTCCAACACCCCAGCGGCCAGCCCCCGCCATCCCGCGTGAGCCGCAGCCACTGCAGAGCCGTCAGCAGCCGCGAATAGAACGGGAAGACAGTCCGCTGTCAGAATGCAACATGCCTGCTGCGACTGAACAGTAAACGCAGCATCCGCAGTAAGTGGCTGGGGAGACCCGATACTATTCAACACGGCCACATCGAGGCCATGCACCTGCTCTAGCCAATGAAAGCGGTCAGCAGGCAACTTCGCCTCCGCCGCTAGAAGACGCCTGTTAGTATCGACTGCATTTGCATCGTCCCCAACATGACCGCCAAGGTTCATGCTGGCGAACTCCCGCTGACTGACTCCGCCCGCTCTCGTCGTGACCAGCGCTCGGACATTGGCAGGAACTGGCCAATCAGGTTGAATCAACTGCAGTCCAGCGGCATCCATCTATGCAGCATCCTCTTCTTCCATATCCAAGCGGTTTAACAGGCCTTTCATATCCTCCGGCAAATCCACCTCCCAACTCAGCACCTCGCCAGTTGTTGGGTGCGATAGCTCAAGCGCTTTCGCATGCAAGGCCTGCCTGCCAAAAGAGCGTAGATATTCGATGGTTTCCGACGCCAGTCCTTTCGGAAGACGTGGGCGTCCCCCATACAGCGGGTCGCCTAATATAGCGTGGTTAACATGCGCCATATGCACTCGAATTTGATGCGTTCGCCCGGTTTCCAGTTTCAACCTCAAATGGGTGAAACCCCGCCAGCGTCGCATCAGCCTGTAATGAGTCACCGCGTCTTTCCCCCCACGGGTCACCGCCATCTTCTGGCGACTCTGCGGATGCCTGCCAATCGCCGCGTCAACCATCCCTCCGCCAGTTAACTCGCCGTATACGACAGCCTCATACTCCCTTCCCATTTCTCTTGCCTGCAGCTGTTCAACGAGAGAACTGTGCGCAACAAGCGTTTTCGCAATGACCATCAAACCTGTCGTATCTTTGTCCAGCCGATGCACAATGCCGGCGCGGGGGAGTTCCGCCAATGCAGGACAGTGATGTAAGACTGCGTTAACCACCGTTCCGTCGCTATGGCCCGCAGCAGGATGAACGACGAAGTCCGCTTGCTTATTAATAACCAGGAGGTGCTCGTCTTCGAAAACGATATCCAACGCAATTGGCTGCGCTTCCCAGTCACCTTGCGCTTCCAATTCAACATCCAGCTCAATCTGGTCGCCTTCAATTACCTTTTCTTTAGGTTTAACCTGCTTTCCATTGACGCGCAGGGCTCCCTGCTTAATCCAGCTTTGTATCCTGGACCTTGAATATTCAGGCATTAGCTCGCTTGCAGCCATATCCAACCGCTGCTCGCCAAGCTCAGCGGGAACAATCAATGACTGTTGTATGCGATGACTCATAAATTAAATCCGTCGGCTGTGGGGTGTTGTCAAAACTATGGTTGTGGAATAATGGCGCGCCAATATTCACGAAAGCCTTGCTGCGCAAGACTGCTCTATTCCATGAAATTAGTGAAGTTTAATTCAAATATGCATCGTATTCGCGCCCTTTTTGCCATGCTGGCCTTCCTTCTACTGACAGCATGCGCCTCCGCCCCACCAAAAGTGTTGAGTGAAAAGGAATACTACGACAAGGCAAAATCCGCTTTGGACTCAGGCAACTTTTTGGAAGCAGCGCGCCATTTGGAAGACCTGGAGACTTACCATCCATTCGGGCGCTATGCAGAGCAAGCTCAGCTGGATTTGATATACGCCCACTATAATTCTCTGAATCCAGAAAGAGCGGAGTCTGCGGCAGAGCGGTTTATCCGCCTTCACCCTGAGAGCCCTCATGTAGATTATGCCTACTACATCAAAGGGTTGGCCGCCTATTATGCAGATTTGGGCTTAGGCCCAAGATTTCTCCCCATCGACGTTAATTCCCGTGACCCAGGGCGCGCGAAAGAGGCCTTCAGAGACTTCTCCACCCTTGTCACCAACTTCCCAGACAGTCCCTATGCGGCTGACGCGGAAAAGCGCATGCTGGCGATAAAAGAACGCTTGGCCCAGTATGAAATGCATGTCGCACGTTATTACATTCGTCGCCAGGCTTACGTTGCAGCAGTAGCCCGCGCTCAATACGTCGTCGAGAATTATCCTGAGACGCCTGTCGTACCAGAAGCCTTATCTTTAATGGTAGAGCTTTACAGGTATCTGGGTATGCAGCGTCACGCCGATGACGCCTTAGTGTTGCTCGCCACCAGTTATCCAGATTACAAATCTTTCGACGCCAACATGCGCTTCAATGGCTCTGAGTTCAAAGAAGAAGATCGCAACATCAGCAGCGTCTTCGATTTTGACTTTGGTCTTGGCGACTAAGCCCTGGTTCATATGCAGAAAAGGCCGCATCAGCGGCCTTTTCTTTTTTTGTCTCCAAGAAAACTAACTCATTCCCCCAGCTTCCAGCCAGAAGTTATCGGGTAACGACGATCCCGTCCAAAGCCACGCATAGTGATTCTTGCTCCTACAGGAGCTTGGCGACGCTTATATTCGTTGATGTCCACCAAACGCACCACTCGGTAAACCGTCTCCTTATCAAAGCCTTTCGCAACAATACCGTCAGCACTAATGTCATGCTCAACATATAAGGACAATATTTCATCCAGAATTTCGTAGGGAGGTAAGCTGTCTTCATCTTTCTGATCTGGAGCCAGCTCAGCCGATGGAGGGCGCGTGATAACCCTTTCCGGAATAACTGGAGACAAGGTATTACGGTACCAGGCAAGGCGAAACACCATGGTTTTAAATACATCCTTCAGGACGTCATAGCCCCCCGCCATATCGCCATACAGCGTCGCATAGCCCACAGCCATTTCGCTTTTATTACCCGTGGTCAACACCAGTGCGCCAGTCTTATTCGAAATCCCCATCAGAATAACACCACGGATTCGCGCTTGGATATTCTCTTCCGTCGTATCGCGATCCAAACCGGCAAACAAAGGGTTTAACGCTCCCATAAACTGATCATAGATAGGCTCAATGGGAACTACATCATACTGAACGCCCAGCGCCTTCGCTTCCGCTTCTGCGTCCTCCAGACTCATCTGGGAGGTGTAGCGGAAAGGCATCATCACCGCTCTCACTCTATCAGCGCCAATCGCATCAACAGCAACCGCCAAGGTAACAGCCGAGTCAATGCCGCCAGACAAACCAATCACGACCGATTTGAACCGGTTTTTGTTCACATAATCCCTTACCCCGGTCACCAACGCTTTATAGATGCTCTCCTCTACTGTCATAGTGGACGCAGAATCGGCGACCTGCCGGCTTTCGCCGTGAATGACGTCATTTAACTCAAGCAGAAAAATCCCTTCCTCAAATTGAGGGGCGCTGAAACAGACTCTTCCATGACGATCAACCGCGAACGAGCCGCCGTCAAAAATAAGTTCATCCTGACCGCCGATCATATTCACATACAGGATCGGGACGCTATTGGTCACTGCGCGAGACTGAACAAGCGTGCGCCTTTGTTGGTGCTTAGCCATATCGTAGGGAGATGCATTGATATTGACGATAAAGTCAGCGCCTGCTGCAGCTGTCGCAGCGATAGGGGCTTCTTCCCACACATCTTCACAGATCGAAATGCCCAGATTGAAGCCTCGCCAAGGCAGAACCACAGTTTCAGAGCCCGGCTCAAAGTATCGTTTCTCGTCAAACACCTGATAATTTGGCAAACATTTCTTACGATACTTCGCCTTAATTTCGCCACCATCAATAAAGGCGGCGCAATTGAACAACTTGCCCTGCTCCCTCCAAGGAAAGCCAATAACCAGAGCAACATCCTTCACCGAATCCAGAATCCGCTCCAAGGCTTTCTCGACTCTGACTTGCAAACTAGCCCTCAGCAACAGATCTTCGGGCGGATAGCCGGTCAAAGTTAACTCGGGAAATATCACCAAGTCGGCGTTATATTTTGTCTTCGCCGTCTCAACGGCCTCTATGACTTTATCTACGTTGCCGGGTATATCCCCGACCAAACAGTCGATCTGTGCGAAAGCGACTTTAAGCTGCGTCATTCTGGTTACCATCTGTCACACAAACATTGGGAAAGTTTGCATTATACTGTTTTCATTAAAATTCTGAGCACTATACCGAAATAATTCCAATGCCGGACACTTCTCCGTCAACATCGAATTAAATAGACAGCTCACTTCTTCAAGGATAGTTTTGTTGCAGGCTCCGCGCATGTCTGATTTAAGCACCGATGTAGAACAAACCACCAACCGGCTATTCCGGGTTTATAACCACTATAGGGTGACGGTGGGCATCATTCTGGTGAGCGCCTTATATCTACAAAACCCATCCAGCGTCAGCCAATACCTATCGCCGTTTTACTTTGAAGTCTCTGTCATATGCTATCTGGCGATTCACGTATTTACGGGCTTTTTACTCTTAGCAGGGTTCCGTCCCGAAATACGCCACGCCATGGTGTCGGTTGTTTTAGAACTCCTCCTGATCTCAGCAATGCTCTTATTCGGGACCGGCGTTTCAAGCGGCCTGGGAAATATGGTGGTCATCAGCGTCGCCGCCGGCAATATAATTTTACGAGGACAGTTAGGGACGCTGCTGGCGGCCATTGCCAGTCTGGGTGTTGTCTCCCAGGAAATATACCGAATGGTCGCACAATACAGTGACGTGGATAACGTATTCCGGGCAGGCATTTTAGGTGTCGTGTACTTCGCCACCGCCTTGCTCGTTAAAAACCTGTCGATACGCATCGCAACTACTGAAAACCTTGCGCGTAAGCGTGCGCAAAACATTCTGGAGCTTGAGCGCCTCAACCATCAGATCATACAAAGAATGCTAACCGGCATTATCGTCGCGGATGAGAACGGCGGTGTAAGAATGGCCAATCAGGCTGCACAGAGTTTGCTTAACGTCGATGAAACCCATGAGTTAACCTCACTACCCGAGGACTTGCTGCTCCGATTACAGGAATGGCAGGAAGATCCAAGTAAGAAAACCACCCCTTTTCGAGGCTCCGCGATCAGAGCGCCAATACAAGCCAATTTCGCTATATTGCAAAAAGAAGAAGGTCAGGACATCCTCATTTTTCTCGAAGATACAGGCAAAATCGCGCAACAGGCCCAGCAACTCAAATTAGCCTCACTGGGCAGATTAACTGCGGGCATAGCTCATGAAATCAGGAATCCGCTAGGGGCCGCCAGCCACGCCGCGCAGTTGTTATTGGAGTCACACGAGTTAACGCCGCCCGATAAACAAATGGCGGAGATAATTTTACGACATGCCACCCGCATGAACGGCATCATCGAAAACGTGCTAAGCCTGTCACGCAGGAAAATCAGCTCACCACAAATGCTAACCCTCATTCCCTGGCTCACGGACTTTGTATGCGACTACACTGCCGCCGGCACCCGTGACGCAGAAATTGAGATATTGCCCTTAAAAGACGACATCCATGGCCGCTTTGACCCCAATCACCTCAATCAGATCCTCAATAATCTCGTGGGCAACGGCTTGCGCTACAGCAAGCTGGAAAGCGCGCGTTCCTGGGTTAAGCTAGTCGTGGGTGAAATTGAAGAGACAGGGCAAGCTTTTATTGACGTAATAGATATTGGTCCGGGCATCAAAGAGGAGCAATTAAATCATCTATTTGAGCCTTTTTTCACAACTGACCCCAAAGGGACAGGCTTGGGTTTATACTTATCCAAAGAGCTATGTGAAGCTAATCAAGCGCAATTAGACTATCTCACAAGACAGGAAGGGGGCGGCTGCTTCCGCATCACCTTTCCCCATCCGAAACGAGCTATATAGAACAATCAGTTATGATAAAGAAAGTACTCATCGTTGACGACGAACCCGATATTCGCGCGTTACTGGAAATCACTTTAAGCCGCATGCAAATAGAAACACGGGCGGCTGAAAATATTACGCAAGCCAAGCAATTATTGAGCGAAGAGAGCTTCAGTCTCGTACTGACCGATATGAATATGCCGGATGGCAATGGCATCGACCTTGTCGCCCACATCCAAAAGCAGTCGTCCAATACGCCTGTAGCAGTGATTACAGCTTATGGCAGTATAGATACGGCCATTTCCGCACTAAAAGCCGGCGCCTTTGATTTTGTCTCTAAACCTGTAGATCTTGCTCGTCTGCGCGAGCTGGTTAACAGTGCATTAAAACTTCCAAAAAGTGACACCCCAAAAGCAGCCCCTCAAGTAACCCAACTGCTCGGCGAATCATCCACCATGGATAAACTTCGCGGACAAATCAGAAAGCTCGCACGCAGCCAGGCGCCGATTTATATCAGCGGCGAGTCGGGTAGCGGAAAGGAAATGGTGGCCAAATCGATCCATGAGCAAGGGCCGCGAAGCGAAGGCCCCTTTGTGCCAGTCAACTGTGGCGCTATACCCAGTGAGTTAATGGAAAGTGAATTTTTCGGTCATAAGAAAGGGGCATTTACTGGCGCAGTTGAAAATAAAGTAGGGTTATTCCAGGCGGCGAATGGCGGGACGCTTTTTCTTGATGAAGTTGCTGACTTGCCTTTAACCATGCAAGTAAAACTACTGCGAGCGATTCAGGAAAAAGCTGTTCGTCCTGTTGGCGAACAAAAGGAGATTCCTATCGATGTACGCATATTGTCCGCTACTCATAAAGATTTGCACAATGAAGTAGATGAAGGCCGGTTCCGCCAAGACCTTTTTTATCGAATAAATGTCATCGAGCTGAGAGTCCCAAGCTTGCGTCAGCGAAAAGAAGACATTCCGCTTCTCGCCAATCATTTCCTAAAACAACTGGCGGATGAATGCGAAATTCCTAACGCCTCAATTAGCAAAGCGGCGATGCAGAAACTGGAGGCTTATTATTTTCCAGGTAACGTTCGCGAACTCGAAAATATTATGGAGCGCGCCTTTACCCTGTGCGAAGACGATGTCATTAACGAAGAGGACATCCACCTGCCTAAAACAGATACGGAAGGCTCTTCAACAGACGCCATGGAGCTGGATGTGCCGGAGTTCGACGAGAACAAGGTCAACCTTGAACACTTTCTCGAAAACATTGAGAAGCAAGCTATTGAGAAGGCGCTTGAAGAAACACGATGGAATAAAACAGCTGCCGCTAAGAAGCTGGGCATTAGCTTTCGCGCCCTACGCTACCGCCTGAAGAAACTGGGGATGGAGTGATCCATCTCCCACGCTATAACTAACCGGGCAAAATCCAGCCTCACTGATCAAACACTAGCCAAAGGCTCAAAAATCTGCATAATACGCCTTCCGATTGGAATCGGTTTAACCACACAGAAGGAACTGAATTATGCACCGCAAGGGATTTACCCTCATTGAGCTTTTGGCTGTTCTCGCCATTATTGGCATAGTCGCTGGCATCGGCTATCCGCAACTCCTCCAATTTATTCAGAACCAAAAAGCGATTACTGCAACTAACCAGTTATTGGGTGTCATAAACTTTACCCGCAATACGGCCGTAAGCTCCAAGCAAGAAGTGACTCTCTGCCCTTCTCCTGACGCTAGAAGCTGTGACGATAACTGGAATAATCCACTCTATGTATTTATTGACGCAAATGACAATAAAGAGATAGATAGCGAGACCGTGTTGCTTAAATACGAGCCGTCTGCCGACTATCAATTAATATGGAGGAGCTGGGGCGGGAATTCGTTTATACGGTTTCAGCCAACCGGATTAACGTATAGACAAAATGGAACATTGGCTTTATGCCACAAAAGCAAAAACACGGCTCTGGCCAGAGGAATAGTCATAAATCGCGGAGGACGGGCAAGAATTTCCAGGGAACTTACTCCAGAGCAGCTTGAATCCTTCAAGTGCAAGTAAAGCAAACGAAGGCGCAACTGCGCCTTCGTTCCGAGTGGGGCAAGAGCTATCTCCAGCAGTCGTCTTCACCAACAGCAGCAGTCCTCACTCCGGTCGAAGTTAGCTGCAGATTGCCGCACCGGTCTCCAACCATCGCTCCTATCGGTTGGGCCTGAATAGTAAAGCTATTCGTCGTAGAGGAGGTAATCCTCAAATTATAATATTTGGTCCCGCCATCCAGAGGCGCCTGGGAAGGATAGAGCGCCGGTAACGGCGCTCCAGTATTCTTCTTACCTTCCGCTGCACCGCCATAGGTAAACCCTTCGCTATAAAAGCGCTCAAGGGCTGAGGAAAGCCCGATGAGGGCTCCCTGCGCATCAGCTCTTCGCGATTTAGCTACGGACTCCTGATAGCTCGGGTATGCAAAAGCTGCAATGATTCCAATGATTGCTATCACTATAAGCAGCTCAATCAGAGAAAATCCCTCGTTGTTCAGTTTTATCTGCATACCTTTACTCCACTAGCTCTCGCCATCCAAGACGCCCTTCTCTTTCAGAACCTTTGCCGAAGTCGACCAAGTCTTTCACTATCTCGCCGCCTTCAGTAATACCGTAACAGAAGTTACCAAGGCACACGGGCTTGTTAGGTTGAGGGTCACGAGGGTCAACAATAATTGGCGGCCCCTTGCCAACAGAAATCGGATCAGTGCCATTAATCACTCCATCGCTATTTATATCAAGAGTTGGTGAATCAGGCGGAAGCCCATCCACAATGGGTAGCACCATTAGCCAACTGCGCCCAACGCTCTGACATCCATCGCCCGATCCATCCAGCGGCACCAGCGTACTGAAGACAGCCAGACCTCCGCGAATATAGACCTTATCAATAACTCTTTCGCCGTCTTCACCGTCTATATTGGAGCCATCAGGGTTTTTAGCATCCAGGTCCATATACCAGCCGTGATAGGGATCAGCCCATGGATCAGTCACTGTGCTAGAAGTAAGTCTCTTCCAATATTTTTTCCCATCAATCTCAACGACCTCCTGAGTTAGTTTGCGACTAGCCAAGTCGCTACGGACCATACTGTCCTTTCCATGATCCCATACCGCATAGAACGTTTGAACGTCTGTAATGCTGGGATCCTCAGTAGTTAAATACCGTCCTGTACCAAACACCACTACTACATTAGGCGCAGCTCCCGAGTTGTCGGTTGGGTGGAACGTCAAATTTGGAGCCCCAGTAATCGGCTGGATCTTGCCTGTACTGTCTTTCGCTGTAAACAGAGGCTTCGGCGTAGTACCCGACTTGTAAGCCACCTTCCATGAGCCTTCATTCGAAGCAGAAACATCAAACGCCCACATATTGCCACGTGTGTCACCGGCATATACGCGATCAGCTACTCTATCACCGTCCAAATCAGCAACGGCGACGCCACCGAGACCTCCCGACAACGAACCAGTCCCATCATCAATCTCTATCTCTACATAGTCGTCGCCAACCGTCCAAGTACCATCTGCGCCATCTTCGATAAATAAAATCATCAACTTAGTTGAGTCATCTGTTGTTGATGCATCGCTGCCGGCATTGTAACCATTTCCAAATATCAAGGCCCATTTGCCATTGTTCATCATGGCCACGACAGGAGGCGATGTGATATACCCCAAATCAGAGTCGTCCTTGTCCGTAAACTCCCACATCACAATGTCGTCGGCTTTGGCGGCAGTGAAGTTGGCTGGATTCGTCACGTCTAGAGCGAAAAGCCCCTTACCTCCACCGCGCAAACCACCAACTAGTACCGTACGCCATGAGCGTGAGCTACCACCTGCGGGATCAATCCATACATCCGCCGCGATAGGAGTTAAGTCAACATAACTCTTGTGACCGTAATCAGGGTCCGCCAAGTAATGCAAACCAGAATATGCAGCATCAGAAAAGACTTTCGCCGGGATATAGGCCAAGACTTCCTCACCAGCACCACTTCCTGACTCTTTCCCATTAAAGCCATGCAGCATGCCATCGTTTGCGCCGACATAGACAGCAGGAGTTCTCGAAGTCGCCGCGAAAGTCGAATAGGGGTCCACCGTCGAAGACGCTGGAGCTCCTGGAGCCACGCCGAAAGGAGCTTTGTCAGGATAACCTTGAGACGGCGCACCTACGTATACAGGCGTTGAGCTAATAATATCTCCAAGTCGACTCGACCTGTCTCGCAATGATTTACCTTCGTTTGTCGTGTCGCCTCGAATAAAGTCCACTAGAGGCTTGGCCAACGCCCTTTTCTGACTTTCATCCAGACCAGTTAAGTCCTTGCCGTATAGCAAATCAGCTTTCTGAGCCTTAGTCAGGTTTGACCAGCTAGTGTCAGTGTCCGCGCTGAAAACCACTCCCCCTATATGCCCATCGCTTCCGCCGCTATTCGCTCCCTTATCGTTATCGTAAGTCAGAATCAATCTTGAGGTATAACTTCTAGAGTCCAAGTCCGTCTTTGCGGTCCATGCATTGCCGAGTACGTCCCCTGTTTTGGGATCAAGCCGAACAGCCTTCAAGTCACCTTCCCAAGTCGCCGAGCTGAAGGTTGCAGCAAATACTACACTGTCTGTTTGCAGCGAGGAGGTATTGAAAGTTACCCCAGACGAGGCTCCCGTCTTTTTCAATATCGACTTCACGGCATTGCCAATTGCGTCCCCTAAAGCGGACGGGCGATCTGCGGAGAAGATCTCACCCCGCCCATTCACCGCTGCATGGTATAGGTCATCAACTTGGCTCTCATTATCGATCTTACCATCGACTACCCAAGATGGCGGATGGGCATAGGCGTCCTTCACTGTCATATATTTACCGCCACCGCCAGGGAAGTCCTGACCAAACACATATTTTCCGAGGCTTCCGAGACCGACTGTGTAAGTATTCATGTGCAAATTCTTGTTACAGTCTTCAGGCGAGGGCACACCTGCCTTAACGGCATTACAAGCCTCTGTATCAATAGGCACTTGGCCAGCCTTCATACTGGTATTCAGATTCTCCTTATAATATTTCATTGCAACATCAGCCAAAGTATTCGACTGAGGATCCTTATCAGCGTATGGGACTCCTTCAGCAGTATCGACATCGCCAATACCTGAAATCTCTCCGTTATTAAATCCGTCAGTAAATAGAAGCGCAAAGTTCTTCTGGCAAGCGCCCTGAATAATATTGGGAGTATTTATATATTGGCTACCTGCGTGATTCAATGCTGTTCTCAGAGGCGTAGATCCACTACCAACATCGTTATAAAGATCCTTCAGAAACTTATTAACGCCCGCAGACTGGTCCATTTCATTCATAGCAACAGTTGGAGGAGAACCGCTTGCCGCATCGTTAATAGTAAACATACCTGTCCGTATACCATTAACACTCTGGAAGGCTTTGCCAATAGCGCCCCGAGTCGCTTGGTGTCTACGGCGGTAAAAGGAAAACCAATTAGCGAAGTTTTGCTTTTCTTGAAGAACAGTAACCCCTGTCCTGGCAGTACTACCATTGTTAAAGGTATCTGAGTCTGCACCTGTAATTTTATATTGCTGTAAGCAAGAACCATCAGGAGCAAGTGCAACGACATTGTCTGAAAACACAAAGCTTTTGGGGGAAGAGAGATAGTCATCATAATGGGAATAAGCAGCATCTGTTCCGCAGTTCCGCTCCACATAACTTCCACTTGTATATGCAACCTTACCAGAGGGGACTATACTATCTTCTGTTGTGACAAATATTTGATCTATATACCCACCATCTTCGCGATGCCTTATTCTTAACGTCGCTGGAGATGATAAAGTAATGGAGCCAAATTCCTCCCAGTCCCATGCATATGAGTTTGAATGACTATTGTACCATTTATTCCAGTGTTCACCGCCACTTGAGTACCAATTTCCTGAGTTAGTTGGCATAGAAAACTCGGTATTCGTATGCCCTATCATATTAATCCAGAATGAATCATCGTTACTCGATGGAAACCAGCGACGAACCCATATCTTAATCTTACCTGTCAAAGTAATATTAACAGACACCTCACCGTCGGAAGACGACGGAATACTGTTACTAGAGTTGTCACTTCCACCTTGATTTCTAGTTCCGACAAACTCGCCCTTGGATGCATCCGCCGCAATGTCAGAGTAATTATACAACCGACCCAAACTATTTAAATCCGCTCCTTTTTTAAAAATAGTTCCAGATGAATAATTATCTTCAGCCTCAAATATCTGACTATTTGATGTAGTTATAGCAGCGTCAGTGTAGTATCTATATGTACTCGTTGAGTTCTTGAGATAATACGTTCCAGGATAATATGTATAGTGCTTATCGTTAGTAGTACTGCAATTGTCAAATGTAGACATTTCACAAGGCATATTACTACGACCGATATAAAACCCCCACCCAGTACCGCTCGTACTAGTATTAAAATCAGAGAATAAAGAAATCGTCCTTGAGGGAATAAGGGGATCGTAACGTGTTGCAGTAACACTAGCATTAGGTATACTGCTTATCTTTCCTTCAAATGGAGAGTCTAGCTCACCGTATAGTGGCCAAGGAGTATAAGTTTCATTAGGATCATAATATGCTTTGTTATATTCTGAACTACGAGCAAAAGCATACGCTTTAATAGGAGGTATTTCTTTCCAACCTGTAAGCAGCATCCCACCACTACTCGCCTGTGTTGAGGCATAATAGTTTGTACTGGACCCGTTTGGAAACAGATATCCATATGAAACAGCTCCATATGTATTAACTACTCCACTACTTGAAAAGCGGCCATCTGTCCCGAGATATAATAATCCTCCAGGAGTATCAAACATGGTTTCCCAGTCCATACTTCCTGAGTCGTCAACAATAACCATCAGGTTACTTTTCAAACCGCCTGATAGATAAAGCGGCTCATCAGCCAAACTCTTTAAGCCTGGGGTATAGCCAGCCGAGTATGAGTAAACTGGCGCAACCAGCCAAAAGCCAGCGGCAAGCCAAAAACTTTTCTTGATATACTTTTTCATACCAATCCCTCCAATAACTTACAGCAATTATTAGAATCGCTTACCGTAATAACTTTCGACAATACGTTGCGACACTCCTGACGCACCCGTACTCCGCGCGATAATTTTAAAGCCCACTATTTCGCCCGCTCCCGACTCATGACTGTATGTTTCAATATTCAGTTTTGTTTTCTCATCTGGAGCAGCAACTTTACCAACATGTTGGATGAAGTACTTAGGGGCTTCACTTAGCCCGCTAACTTTAGTCGCACTTTTTACCTTAGTCGCATTAGCCCAGTCAGTCGTAGAGAATGGATCAGGAATCGTTGTAGAATTCATAGCGTATAGCCCACCGGTATTATCAAACGCAGCAGTACTCGCCACTCCAGTCTCAATAAAGCTTTCAGCCTCTCGCAAAGTAGCCTCAACCCCTTGCAAAGCTATATTGGAGTCCTGAACTGCACCCGCCATCTTGCCCTGCATAACACTATCATTCATTGAGGCAAGGCCCAGTATTGTAAGTACAAGAAGCAGTATCAAACTGACGAACAGGGCCGCGCCTGACTGTCTATTGTTAACTTTCATCTCAATTAACCCTATTTCTTAAAGTACTAACTGATTGAAACGTTGTAGTGAGAGGGTTACCGGAGACAGTAAGTACATTATCCTCAGACTCCAAAGTAAAACTCGTTTTCACTGCAACTATACGACCTATTACTAACGCGGCATCCTCGGGCTCAAGAAACCTATCTACTGATTTATCACCGCCGGAGCTGTCCTCCCCCATAAGGAACTGCATATCTGAAATACCTTCCGCTAACTCGTGAGTAACTAGTGTGGTTCCTTCTAATTGAGTAACAAACAACGATGGTCTGCTATTTGCCCCATTAGCCACGTAGTAAACTTTAGCTGTATACCTTAATAAGAAAGAATCATTTGAGTAGCTACCATCCAGTTTAGGCGGAGACACATTCCAGTTGGCGCCATGAGTTACTGTGTCAGCACTAGCACCACCAGAAATTGGGTTGTTTGTAATCGCAAACATATCCGCATACTGACAATTAGATACAACGACAATATCATTCTGGCTTATACCACATGCTTTAGCGTCTTCTATCTTAAAGCTAGCAGATGACTGATTGTACGAAACAACCTTCCCGCCATTACAAGGCGAAGCCCCTTTTATAACAATAGCATCAGTGCCAGTTATAACTTGGCCACTTGCAGTCCCTACAGTCAAACCAAAGTTGTTTAACTCACTACCACTTGCGATAGAAGATATATTATTATAGGCAACAATTCCTTTACTCGAATCAAAGTCAGGAATACCTGCTTTATATTTGGATGGCTCAACAATGCTATTAAAATTTACGCCATTTGAGCACCCAGTATAGGCGGCATTCCTTATATCTCTATTCAGCATTTCCATTGCCAAGCGCCCACTTTCTTGAACTCTGGCGTAACCGTCCTGGAGCTGAAATGCTTGTTTATTAGAGTTAAATATTTGAAAAATCCCAATAAGTAATAATGCACTAAGCGCCAATGCGATCATTACTTCAACGAGTGATAGCCCCTTCTGCGCAATCAACCTGCTCATAATGTGTGCCTTTACGTATTAGGGTTGAAAAGTAAGTGAAACCGTACTTTGCTCGCTGGAAGTATCCGCATCCGCTCCCTCCGCTTGCTTAACACGATCATTCCATGTGACAGTAATGGTAAATAAACCGCCATTGTTGGCAATGGTCCCTGCGCCACCAGGCAACTCATCGCCTAATTCCTGGAGCCACTCGAACTTATCATTCGCAGCCATTTGCGCGGAGGTACAACCTGCCGTCGTTAGGCAAGCTGCGTTCTGTGCAGATCCTGTTTCGTTATCATAGCTACCCGCAGCAACACCAACCCTATTAGCTCTTATTCTGTCGGCCATATCATTGGCAAGATATACCGCAACGCTTCTCAGGTTCGCATTTGTAGAACTCTTGACAGACATAACCTGGAGGCCAGCAATTCCAAGCAACCCAATCGCCAGGATAACTACCGCAACCAATATCTCTATTAGTGTGAAACCCCTCTGCCTGCCTATCATGAGCACACCTCATCAATAATCGTTACTCGGCCAGCCGAAGAGACGTCAACCTTGCGGCCAGTGGCAATATTTTTATTACCACTACATAATTTTATGCTCGTCGCCCCAGAGGCGAAGCCAGAGCCAGAAAAAGAAATCGCAGCGGCAGGGCCTGTGGCAGTGGTCTCATCTTTAAATGCATCGAAGATACGAAGCTGTTCTTCACCAGCATCGTAGGAGCCATCATTATCCGTATCGATCCAGACTCGATACCCCCCCTGCCATCCTGTTCCCCCACTGGAAGCCGCAATTCGAATAGTACGACCACGCTTTACCGCTTCAGACCTAGCAAAGTTAAGAGCCCCTACAAGCTCATTCGTGCTTGAGGTAAGTCTATTACTGTCGATGATATAGCCCATGCTGGGCAGCCCAAATGCAAGTGCGATAGCAAGTATGGTTAAAACAACCATCAACTCAATTAATGTAAAACCTTTCTGCTTCATAGATTCTCATCCTTTTTAAGCACCTTAAAAATAATTTAGATGAATAGCATAGTCATGCGCCGCACGATAAACGGAGCATTTGCGGGATAAACGGTCTCAATAGGAGGGGAAGTGTGAACTGGAGCACAGGACAATGCTGCGCTCCAGTTTGATCATGATTCGTTAACGGCGGGAATTCTTAGCTCTTTAGGCATCGAGAAAACGATGTTTTCTTCGCGCCCAGCTATCTCTGCAGGGGCTTCGCCACCAAGTTCTCTTAGCCTTTGCACGACTTGTTGCACCAATACTTCCGGGGCGGAGGCGCCTGCAGTGACGCCGACGCTGGCGGCGCCAGCGAACCAATCTGGTTGGATCTCATGGGCGCCATCAATGAGGTATGCAGGGGTTTGCATACGTTCAGCCAATTCCCGCAAGCGGTTGGAGTTTGAGCTGTTTACTGAACCGACCACTAGCAACACGTCACATGTTGCCGCCAGCTCTTTGACTGCATCCTGGCGATTTTGCGTCGCGTAGCAAATATCATCTTTACGCGGACCTTTGATTTCAGGGAATTTTTGGCGTAACGCGTCGATTACCCGAGCGGTGTCATCCACAGACAGGGTTGTTTGGGTGACATAGGCGAGATTACCGGGATCATTAACAATAAGTTTGCCAGCATCCTCTTCATCCTCCACCAAGTAGATGGCGCCGCCATTAGCGCTGTCGTACTGCCCCATCGTACCTTCCACTTCAGGGTGTCCTGCATGACCAATCAGGATGCACTCCCGACCATCTCTGGAATAACGCATCACTTCCATATGAACCTTGGTGACTAGTGGGCAGGTAGCGTCGAAAACCTTCAGCCCTCTGGCGTCAGCTTCCTGGCGCACTTCCTGAGAAACACCGTGGGCGCTGAAAATGACCAATGCGCCATCTGGAACTTCATCAAGTTCATCTACAAATACGGCGCCTCTTGTTCTAAGCCCTTCCACCACAAAGCGATTGTGCACCACTTCATGGCGAACATATATCGGAGCGCCAAAGACGTCTAAAGCCCGGTTCACAATCTCAATCGCACGGTCTACCCCAGCACAAAATCCCCGTGGATTCGCTAGCTTAATTTTCATGACCGCCCTCCTGTTCGCCAGCTTGCGCTTCTTTCACCGCCAGAACCTCTACTTCGAAGTCCAGCGTATGCCCTGCGAGCGGATGATTGAAGTCAACGGTCACCATACCGCTTTCGATCTGCTTAATCACGCCGGGTAATTCCGCTTTGGCGGCGTCAGCAAATGACATCACCATCCCTACTTCCAGACTTTCCTTATCGGGAAAGCTGTCTAACGGAAATTCCTGAACATTATTAGGATTAGGCATGCCAAATCCTTTCTCAGGCAAAACAGAAAAGCTCTTGCGCTCTCCAGCTCGCATTCCTCTTAACAACTCTTCAAAGCCTGCGGGAAGCGCGCCGTCGCCGTACTCAAATTCGCCCGGCTTGCCAGAAAAAGTTGAATCAACAATTTCTCCACTCTCTAAACGCAGCTCAAAATGCAGAGTGACAAGCGTTCCGGCGCCGACAAACATTTCAGTCATTGCATCATCTCGTTAATTACTTATCTTCCGTCGCACCGGAAGGATTACGGAATACATCAATCGCAATCATAAAAGCGCCAATAGTTATCGCGGTATCGGCAAGATTAAACGCGGGAAAGTTATATCCGCCATAGAAAAAGTGCAGAAAGTCAACGACATAGCCGAGCACAGCCCGGTCATATAGATTGCCTAGCGCCCCCCCGAGAACCAAACTGAGCGCGCAGGCCATCCAGCGCTCCTCACGGCTCAGCCGCACCAGCCATAACGCTAACACAGCACTCACAACAGCCGCGAGAATGATAAAGAACCAGCGCTGCCAACCTGACGCGTCAGCCAGAAAGCTGAACGCTGCGCCGGTATTATGCAGCAACGTAAAGCTGAAGAAAGGTGCGACAGGCACAGACTCGCCCAGAACCATATTGGCGCTAACATACCACTTGGTTCCCAGATCAAGGACAATAACCGCCAAAGTCAGCCACAACCAACGCAGCATTGCCGGATTCACTTTTTGCATCTCGCCTCCGCCTTGACTGACTTTACTGGCCCGCACATCCATTAGGCATATTTCCTTTCTTCTCCTGAGCCATCGATATTTTCGATACAGCGTCCACACAGATCTTCGTGAGATGCGTGCGCGCCAACATCTTCGCGATGATGCCAGCAGCGGCCACATTTCTTGTGTTCAGAACTCTTGATGCCCACACGCAAACCTTCTGTTTCCGTAGCGACAGAATTGGCTTCAGACGCATCTTCCACACCGAAAACAAATGCTCCGGAAGTAATGAATACAAAGCGCAGCTCTTCACCCAGAGCGCTCAGGTCACGCTGCATTTCAGGAGTAGCAAACAGGGACACTTCCGTTGTCAGTGAGCCTTTCACTTTGCCTGCATTCCGCGCCTCTTCAAGCGCTTTGTTGACAGATGTTCTGACCCGCAGCAGGCGGCTCCAATACTCGCGCCCCATCTCAGAGCCTTCAACCAGAGGCTGCAAACCTTCATAGAAAGTTTCAAGGAAGATACTTTCTGAGCGCTTCCCAGGAATATATGACCAAATTTCTTCTGCAGTGAAGCTCAGGATCGGCGCAACCCAACGCACTAACGCCTCAATGACATGATATTGCGCCGTTTGCGCTGATCGACAGCCGCGGCTGTTCAGCTTCATGGTGTATTGACGGTCCTTGATGACGTCAAGATAGAAGCTGCCAAGCTCTACAGAACAGAAGTTATGCACTTTCTGATATACCTGAACGAAGTTGTACTGCTCGTAAGCCTTCTTCAGTTCTTCCTGCAGCAACCAGGCGCGATCGACAATCCAGCGATCTAACGCCAACAGATCATCCATCGCCACCATGTCTTTGACCGGTTCAAAATCGTTGATATTCGCCAGCAGGAAGCGAGAAGTATTACGAATTCGGCGATAAGAGTCCGCCGTACGCTCCAAGATATTCTTCGACAACACCATCTCAGCGCTGTAATCCGTCGCCGCAACCCACAGCCGTAGAATATCTGCGCCAAGCTTGTTCATAACTTCCTGAGGCTCAATGCCGTTCCCCAAGGACTTGGACATCTTGTGGCCTTTTTCATCCACAGTGAAGCCATGGGTGAGCACCTGCCGATACGGAGCTTTGCCTTTAATCGCCACAGCAGTCTTCAAAGAAGATTGGAACCAGCCTCTATGCTGGTCAGATCCTTCCAGATACAGGTCCGCAGGGAACTGCCCCAACTCTTCCCGCTGCTCCAGCACAGAACTATGTGTGACGCCAGAGTCAAACCAAACATCCAAGGTATCCGTGACTTTCTCATAGCTTTGCGCATCTGCGCCCAGCAATTCTTCCGCATTGATATCCCACCAAGCGTCAATGCCTGTTTTTTCAACCTGTTTGGCGACTTCTTCCACCAAGCGAGCAGTATCCGGGTGCAGTTCCTGGGTTTCTTTGTGAACAAAGAAAGTGATGGGGACACCCCATGTACGTTGGCGAGAGATGCACCAGTCCGGGCTCTGCTCAATCATCGCCTCAATGCGGTTTTGTCCCCAGGATGGAACCCAACGCACCTGCTTGATTTCCGCCAAAGCCTGATCACGCAACCCTTGTTTATCCATACTGATAAACCACTGCGGCGTGGCGCGGTAGATCAGCGGCGTCTTGGTTCTCCAGCAATGCGCATAGCTATGGGTAATCTTGCCGTGGCTTAGCAGGCGCCCACGTTCTTTCAATACTTCAATTACATGGTCATCAACCTTGTAAACATGCTCCCCAGCGAATAACTCAACGTTATCCCGGTACACGCCGCGGTCATCCAGCGGATTGATAGTCTCAATGCCGTATTTGTTACAGACAGCGAAGTCTTCCATACCGTGATCAGGAGCAGTATGGACAACGCCAGTACCTGCATCCAAAGTGACATGATCTCCCAACAACGCAGGAATGCTGCGGCTATAGAAGGGATGATGGAAAGTTTTACCTTCAAGGTCCTGACCAGTGCAACGCCCTACGACCTGATAATTTTCAACACCGCAGCGGGACATCACAGACTCAAGCATTTTTTCCGCTACGATCCAACGTTGCGGACGTCCATCCACGCTGCACTGCGTCAGCGCGTATTCAATCTCCGCCCCTAATGATACCGCCAAAGAAGCAGGCAAAGTCCAAGGGGTAGTCGTCCAGATAACAATGGAAACATCCCCTTCGCCAGATGCGTCAGCAAACGCACTCAGTACGTCTTGCTCATTTTCGGCGGGATAGCTGACATCGATGGAGTTAGACGTCTTGTCTTTGTATTCAACCTCTGCTTCCGCTAAGGCGGAGCCGCCAACAACACTCCAGTAGACCGGCTTATATCCTTTCTGAAGATGCCCGCTCGTCGCGATCTTGCCCAGCGCCCGGATGATGTCCGCCTCAGTTTTGAAATCAAGGGTCAAATAAGGTTTGAACCAGTCGCCGAAGACGCCCAGGCGAATAAAGTCTTCCCGCTGCTTAGCCACCTGCTCCAGAGCATACTCACGACATTTCTGCCTGAATTCTTTATAGCCGACCTTGTCGCCAGCGCGGCCAATCATAGTTTCGACTTTGTGCTCAATAGGCAGGCCGTGGCAGTCCCAGCCAGGAACATAGGGCGCGTCGTAACCCGCCACACTCTTTGACTTGACGATGATGTCCTTCAGAATTTTGTTAACCGCATGCCCCAAGTGAATATTACCGTTGGCGTAAGGAGGGCCGTCGTGCAGTATGAACTTTTCACGCCCCTTAAACTCCGTTCTAATCTTCTCGTAGAGCTCAATATCTCCCCAGCGCTTCAGCATATCCGGCTCGCGTTGAGGGAGATTGCCACGCATGGGGAAATCGGTCTGAGGAAGATTAAGGGTGTGCTTATAGTCGCTCATAATTTACCTAATATGCCAAAGTCAGGATTTTGCGCCTGCCATCCACTTACATTTTACTGTTTTCACTTGAAAGTCATCTTACGGCGATCATTTCAATTGCTGCGACCGCCCTACAGCAGGACCTCATCATACTTAATGAACGTATAATTACGGCCGTTCGCCACACATCATGCAGACTTCTCTTCAGCCTGCGCTGCTGATGTTTTGCAGTGGCAGAGATTGCAGTCGCTGTTTAGCGCCTTCAATATCTCTTTGTATCTGCTCCTGTAACTGCTCCAACCCGCTGAACTTGCGTTCATCCCGCAGTTTTTCAAGAAATTGCACATTTATCCGCTGGCCGTATATATCCTCGGCATGCTCAAAAAGATGCACCTCTAAAGCCGGCGTCATTCCCAAACCATCAATGGTAGGACGAACGCCAATATTAGCCACACCGAAACGCACGCGACCTGTAGCCAACGTCGTCTTAACCACATAAACGCCAGACAGTACGGGCCTTTTGCGGCCTAAAGACACATTGGCCGTTGGCGCGTTGAGCTGTCGTCCCAGCTTACGCCCGTGCACCACGCACCCGGTAATACTATAGGGCCTTCCAAGCAGGTCTTCCGCTTGTGCAAATTCGCCTTGCGTCAGTGTGCCGCGAATTCGCGTACTACTGACACGCTCACCCTCTACTTCTACTGTCGGCGTATTTTCGACACTAAAGCCAGATACCGCGCCAGACTTTTCCAGCAGGCGGAAATCTCCAGAGCGATCGCAGCCAAAGCGAAAGTCATCGCCAACAACGAGATGCTTAACATGAAGGCCTGTTACCAGAACGTCATCAATGAACTGCTGAGCAGTCAGACCTCGCAGCCGGCGATTAAACTGAAGACACAATAAGTAATCCACATTTAAGGCGGCGATAGCATCTAATTTCTCACGGAACCGCATCAAGCGAGCGGGGGCGTCCAACTTCTCAAAAAACTCTCGTGGTTGAGGCTCAAACACCATGACCACGGCGGGAACGCCAATGCTTTCAGCCCTGGACTGCAACTGACTGATTATGACTTGGTGACCAATGTGCACGCCATCGAAGTTCCCAATAGTCGCCACACAGCCAGAGGCGAATGGCTTTAAGTTGTGCAGTCCCCGAATAAGTTTCATGCGTCTACAGCGGCCATGCAAAAGCGCGATTATAAAGCATGTGGCGTCGGCTGCCCAATCTATGAGGTGTCATTTGACGCAAGGCCTTTATCCACGCATGAAAAATTGACGGGGCCGAACGCCAAACACATAAAGAGAGGCGAAATAACTCAACCCGCCCGCGCAACAAATTCCTAACAACCAAAACGCACGCGTCGCCGTATTGGCCGAAAACCAGAAACCTTCAGCAGGCAATAACGCCATGAGAACAAGCGCCATCACGACATTGGCGCCAATAAGACGCGACAAGAACAGCCTCCAACCAGATTGGTGCTGGAGCACGCCCGCTTTCACCAGTCCGCGCCATAGCAGCCCTGCATTTAGCGCTGCTGACAAAGAAGTCGCCAGAGCCAAGCCTGCGTGCGCCATGGGGTAAATCAATGCGAGATTGAAAACCATATTGGCGATCATCGCTGCAATCCCTATCTTTACTGGCGTCCTGGTGTCTTGGCGCGAGAAATAGCCTGGCGCCAGAACTTTCACCAACATAAAGAAAGTTAAGCCGAGAGAGTACGCCTGCAAGCTTTGAGCGGACATTTGCACATCGAAGTCAGTCAGCGCCCCGTGCTGGAACAACGTAGCAATCATAGGCTGCGCCAGCGTCATTAGAGCCACCGCAGCCGGCAGGCCAATCAGAAGGACTGCGCGAATAGCCCAATCGAGGGTGGCGGAGAAGTCTTTAGCGTTATCTGCTGCATGTTTTCGCGACAGGCTAGGCAAAATCACGGTCGCGATCGCAATTCCAAAAACACCTAAAGGCAGCTCAGATAAGCGATCAGAGTAGTACAGCCAGGAAACACTCCCAGTTACCAGAAAAGACGCCAGTATTGTGTCCAAGAGAAGATTTATTTGGCTTACCGAAACACCAAACATCGCCGGCGTCATTAAGCGCAGAATTCTGCGGACACCCTCGTGCTTTCTATCTATTTTAGGTTTGGGAAGCAACTGTAAGCGAGACAGGAAAGGAAGCTGGAACAGCAATTGCGCCATACCAGCAATTAATACCCCCCAAGCCAGAGCCATTACTGGCTCGTCCATATATGGCGTGATCAAAAACGCCGCACCAATCAATGATAGATTAAGCAGCACAGGGGTAAACGCCGGAACAGCAAAATAGTCATAGCTATTTAATATCGCTCCCGCAAACGCCGTCATTGAAATAAGCAGCAGATAGGGAAATGTCAGACGCAGCATTTCCACGGTAAGCGCAAACTTATCACCATTATCCAGGAAGCCAGGAGCGAACAATGCCGCCAACAACGGAGCCACCAATACAGCTAAAACAGTGATGATCAACAAAACCACACCCAGCGTACCGGAAACATTGTCCACAAGAGTTTTCACTGCAACCGGCGATTGCTTCGAGCGATATTCAGACAGCACAGGAACAAAAGCTTGTGAAAAAGCGCCTTCAGCAAACAAGCGACGCATAAAATTAGGAATTTTAAACGCCACAAAAAAAGCATCGGCGCCCGCGCCCGCGCCAAAAAAATTGGCGATTACAATATCCCGAGCCAAACCTAACCCCCGGGAAAGCATGGTCATCAACCCTACCAAGCTGCTGGACCTCAACAACGACGGAGTAGGCTTTTCTTTATGCGTATCTGCTGCGCTCACAAATTAGTCATACCCAGGAAAATTGAAAATAACGTTGAGAGGCGGTCGCCCTCTATCGACAGGCGGCACATCCTATCACGCGAGAGTTAGCGGAAAAATAGATCACTCGACCTCCGCGCTTGCATTGAATGAAAAACAATCATTTTTTTTGCCATAATCGTTGACAAATGACCACGAAAGCGGCATATTTCCGCGTCATTTATTTCGGCGACACCAACCGACAGCATTCGAATATTGAGGAGTTTCAAGGTGGCGAACAATCCTTCATCCAAGAAGCGCGCCAGACAGCAAGTAAAACGCCGCGCTCACAACATGAGCCTGCGCTCCATGGTACGCACATATATCAAGAAAGTTAGCGCCCAGATCGAGCAAGGCAGCTATGACGGCGCGACACAGGCATTAACTACTGCAGCGCCGATCATTGACTCCATGGTCAACAAAGGCATTTTCAGCAAGAACAAAGCTGCTCGCACCAAGAGCCGCCTAAACGCCAAAATTAAGGCGCTGAAGGCTAGCTAAATTCTTCTGAACAATAAAAAACCGGCTTAGGCCGGTTTTTTATTGTCTGCATTCCAGGCACAACTACAACAAAACCAAATTATCCCGATGTATTAACTCTGGCTCATTGATATAACCCAAAATGGATTCAATTTTCTCAGAGGCAACGCCAACAATTCGCACCGCCTCATCTGCATCGTAGTTCACCAACCCTCTGGCGACCTCATTACCCTGCAGATCATAGCAACTCACCATTTCTCCACGCTGAAAGCCGCCATCCACAGACTTAACCCCGACAGGCAGTAAGCTCCGCCCCTGCTGAGTCAGCACTCGAACTGCACCATCATCCAACACCAGGCGCCCCCGGGTTTTGAGATGTCCGGCAAGCCACTGCTTACGCGCAACCCAGCGCTCTTGGTCAGGAAGCAGAAGCGTCCCCAGCTCATCCCCATTACGCAAACGGGTAAGCACCGAATCGATGCGCCCACCCACAATAACTGTCGCAGCCCCCGAGCGACTCGCCAAACGCGAGGCGCGCAGTTTAGTGAACATTCCGCCACGACCTAAAGCGCCAGAGCTACCAGAAGCCATACTATCCAGGGCTGCGTCATTAGCCTTGGCAACCCCCACCAAGCTAGCATCAGTATTGGAGCGAGGATCCTTATCAAACAAGCCTGACTGATCCGTCAAAATAATCAAATGGTCAGCCTCGACCAGGTTGGCGACCAGAGCAGCTAACGTATCGTTATCTCCGAAGCGAATCTCATCCGTCACCACCGTGTCATTTTCATTGATGATAGGAGCCACCCCCATATCAATTAAGGTACATAACGCCCCCCGAGCATTCAGGTAGCGCTTGCGGTCGGACAAATCTTCATGAGTCAAAAGGATTTGGGCGGTCTGCATATTATGACGCTTAAATTGAGCCTCCCACGCCTGAACCAGCCCCATTTGCCCCACTGCGGCGGCGGCTTGCAGCTCATCCAGCAATTTCGGGCGCTCCTTCCACCCTAAGCGACTCATCCCTTCCGCTACAGCGCCAGAAGAGACAATGACCACTTCTACGCCATCTTTGCGCAAAGCCGCCAACTGATCGACCCACAACCCCATTGCGTCCAAGGCCAACCCGCGCCCATCATTTGTCAGCAATGCGCTACCAATTTTAATCACCCAGCGACGGGTTTCCCGCAGACGCGCTCGCGCCTGCGATTCGTTCAATTGCCCCAGCTGCAGCCTGACCGACATAATTCACACCTCCCCATAGAACCCGTTAAGGCGCATAGAAAACTTCAACATCTTCGTCATCATCATCGCCATCAGATTCCTTCGCTTTCTTTCTCGCCTGGCGACGCTGCTCATTCAGAAACTGAATACGCTCACGAACTTCCTGATCCATCTGCTCACGATTCAAGCGATCCGCTTCAGCCACCTCTGGATCATCACGCTCTTCCTCAGCCCTTCGCTCAATCCAGGTCATAATATCCTGACACAGGCGCTGCAAGCCCTCTCCCGCCAAAGCAGAAATCTCATAACTGGGGCCAGACCAATTCAAACGCTTCAAAATATCAGCGCAAATTGCATCCTTCTCATCCTCCGCTAACAAATCCGTTTTATTAAGCACCAACCATCTATCGCGAGCGGCCAGCGCTGGACTAAACTTTTCTAATTCCGCCACAATTTTTACTGCCGACTCGACTGGGTCTGATTCATCCAGAGGAGAAACATCCACAACATGCAATAAGAGGCGGGTGCGGACCAAATGCTTGAGAAAGCGTATACCCAGCCCCGCACCATCTGCCGCCCCTTCAATTAGTCCAGGGATATCGGCCACAACAAAACTACGATGCGCCTGTACGCGCACAACGCCAAGATTAGGGACCAGTGTTGTGAAAGGATAGTCCGCTACCTTAGGCTTGGCGGAGGAGATACCGCGAATCAGCGTTGATTTACCCGCATTAGGCAAACCAAGCAATCCCACGTCCGCCAACACTTTTAGCTCTAGTCGAATATTTCTCGACTCTCCCGGCTGTCCCGGCTTGGTTTGACGCGGGGCCTGGTTAACACTGGATTTATAGCGGGTATTACCCAAGCCATGAAAGCCTCCCTGCGCCACCTTAATTTGCTGCCCAACTTCCACCAGGTCGCCAAGCACCTCATCAATATCCGTATCGATAATAGTGGTCCCCACAGGCACCTTCAGCACCAAGTCGGCGCCGCTAGCCCCGGTACAGTTGCCTCCGCGACCGCTTTCCCCGTTCGCCGCCTTGAACTTACGTGTATAGCGATAGTCAATGAGTGTATTAATAGACTCGTCCGCCTCCAGAATGACAGACCCGCCATCACCACCATCGCCGCCATCCGGCCCGCCCTTAGGCACATACTTTTCGCGACGAAAGCTCAAACAGCCATTTCCACCTTTACCTGCTTCCACGTAAATTGTGGCCTCATCAACGAATTTCATGCCTTTTCTCCCAACAATTCCAATTTCGCCAGCGCTTGAAGCCAGCCATTACCAACATCTTTATAACACAAGGTTTGCGCATGTACGGCGCAAACAAAAAAGCTCCGCATATGCGGAGCTTTTTAACGTTACGGGTCAGTCTTATTCCGCAGCGACAATACTGACTGTTCTGCGGTTTAACGGACCACCAACGTGAAACTTAACAAAGCCATCTTGCTTAGCGAACAAAGTGTGGTCACGACCACAACCTACATTGTCACCAGGATGGAACTCTGTACCACGCTGACGAACCAGAATGTTGCCAGCTTTAACGAATTGACCGCCAAAACGCTTGACGCCAAGTCGTTTGGATTCTGAATCGCGACCGTTACGGCTACTACCCGCCGCCTTCTTGTGAGCCATGCTATTACTCCTCTAGATTAGTTGCCGTATCAGCCGGAAATTCCGGTGATCTTAACTTCAGTAAACCACTGACGGTGCCCCATACGCTTCATATGGTGCTTACGACGTCTGAACTTAATGATGTTGACCTTCTTGTGACGGCCGTGAGCTACAACTTCTGCAGTCACTTTAGCGCCTTCAACAACAGGAGCGCCTACTTTAACATCGTCTCCGTTAGCAACAAGCAGGACTTTGTCGAACTCAACAACACCGCCGGTTTCAACTTCAATTTTTTCCAGCTTAAGACGCTCGCCTTCTTTTACGCGATGTTGCTTACCGCCACTCACGATAACTGCGTACATGAGATAAATCTCCAATCACACGGGTTAAATATGAACTACGCCGCCTGTCTTCATGATCGTTCATCAGGCTTGCAGGAAGTCCATGCATCACCATTACTTAATACCGGCTTCGCCAGAAAACTGAACGAATAAGCCGCCGCAGCGCCTGTTGCCAGGGGAAACACTTTGGTGACCCTATGACAGGGAATGGTTTTTTGCGGGCGCGAGATTATACAAAATGCAGAAAGATTGAGCAACTAAGTTTATAGAGAGGCGCACTCTAATTCGAGGCTTGGAGGAAAATCCTGTTTCCGTCGGGCCAACCACCCCATAATTGCCCGCAAAACCTTGACATAACACGGACTTCCCCCCTAGCATTCCTGTCCCGTAGGGTGCCAAACCCAGTGTCGACACTCACGCTCCCATCGGTAATCACTTAATCGGCCGCATTTTATGCGAACCGGCCGGCGATTGCGCCGGACATCCGATAGCGGGCGCATAGCCTCCCGGTGAACATTCAAGCATGCAGGCAGAAACTATTTACGCAGCCGTTAACGAAGACTTTCTGTCCGTAGACGGACTCATCAAAAATCAGCTTTTCTCCAACGTTCCGCTTGTGGAAAAGATCGGTCAGTACATCATCGATTCTGGTGGAAAACGTCTGCGCCCTCTTCTGGTCCTACTGGTCAGCAATGCGCTAAACGCCAACGCAAAGCATTACCTTAAGTTAGCCGCTATCATTGAGTTCCTACACACAGCCACACTATTGCATGATGATGTTGTGGATACTTCAGACCTGCGTCGTGGGCGAGACACAGCCAATGCAAAGTGGGGCAACGCCCCCAGTGTTCTAGTCGGCGACTTTCTCTACTCTCGAGCATTTCAGATGATGGTAGAGCTGCGAGACATGGATGTGATGGCGGTACTGGCAAACGCCACGAATGTGATTGCCGAGGGAGAAGTGTTACAGCTTACCAACTGTAAAAATCCTGATATCACTGAAGCGCAATATATGGAAGTGATAACCGCCAAAACAGCCATGCTATTTGAAGCCGCTTCGCATAGCGCAGCAATACTTTGTCAAGCCAATGCAGATACGACCTCTGATATGAAGGAGTTTGGACTGGAGCTGGGCATTGCATTTCAGCTGATTGACGATGTTCTGGACTATCAGGGCAACGCAGTGGAAATGGGCAAAAATGTGGGCGATGACTTAGCTGAGGGCAAACCCACACTACCGCTGCTTTACGCACAGCAACAAGGCGACGATGCACAAAGAAAACTTATACGCAAAGCAATCAGAGAAGGCGGCTTAGAGCAACTTGATGCCGTAATGATCGCCGTCAGGGAATCAGGAGCTCTGGACTATACCGTCAAGCTTGCGAAAGAGTATGCCAACCGAGCCGCAGTAAGGCTAGAACGACTAGCTCCTTCGGTATATCGAGACGCATTATTTGCTTTGACTGAAATTGCAGTAAACCGCACCAAATAAGCTCAAACGAGAGCACTAGGACAAGCGAAACAACCCGCTATCGCTGACTGCGCCGTACTGATAAAGTGAGCGGTAGGCCATTACAGGACATTAAGCGGATATGCAGCAGCTAAGCGAACTGGATGCGTCCTTCCTCTACCTGGAAACAGAAAACGCCCCCATGCATATCGGCGGCGTATATGTCCTCGACTGCTCAGAACAAAATAGTGGGCTGAGCTTTGAGGCGCTTTACCAACACATCGAATCCCGCTTGCCTACCGCCAGACAATTCAGACAACGCCTTGTGGAGGTGCCGCTCAAACTGGACCACCCCTACTGGGTAGACGATCCGGACTTTGATCTACGCAATCACCTTCGACACGTCCATCTCCCTGCACCCGGCGGAGAGGAGCAATTACTCCAACTCACTTCGGCAATACTTGCAGAACCTTTAAGCCGCGAACGACCGCTTTGGGAAATAACTCTAGCTGGCGGACACCGGTCAAATGGCGCAAAAAAATGCAACTCTTGCGCCTTAATTGTCAAAATCCATCATTCAATCATCAATGGCGCGACAGGCGAGGAACTGATGAGCGCCCTGCTCGACTTTTCTCCCGAGCCAACCAAAAGGGCTCCACAACAAGTCTGGAGCCCGAGCCCTTTACCATCCAAGACGCGCTTGATCAGTAATGTCTACGGCTCCGCCCTGAACACCCCATTCAGACTCGCCAATATGGCTAAAGATGCAGCCGCATCAGCTTTCTATACATTATTGGTCCAGCGTTTACATAGACTGGCGCTTCCACCAGCCCTTTTCAGCGCGCCACCTACATCACTCAATTGCGCTATTGGAAAAGAACGCAGCCTTGCCTACTTCGCATGCGACCTCGAGAGGCTTAAGCAGTTAAAAAAACAGCATGAAGACATTACACTTAACGATGTAGTAATGACGCTATGCTCTGAAGTCTTAATACGCTACCTACAAGCCCTGAACGAGGACGTCGAACGCCCGCTAATTGCTGTGTCGCCCATCTCGGTTCGTTCCAAGCGTATTAATAGCCCCACAGGCAGCCAGCTCTCAGCCATGTTGATTTCGCTCGCAACGAATGAGCCCAACCTGGCCATCCGGCTCAAGTCTATCCATGACAACGCAACTTCATCACAAATATATGGCCAGGCGATCTCCGCTGCCCGGTTAACCCAGCTCATACCCTCGTCCATGCTGGGCCTCTCTGCTCGCATCTACACCGAGTTTCAACTCGCTCAGAGACACAAGCCACTATTCAATATACCGATTACCAATATTCCAGGCCCACAAACCCCTCTTTACTTTAACGGGGCTAAAGTGACCAAACAGCTTGGCAGCGCACCTTTGTTCGATGGACTCGGCCTTTCTATCGTCGTGGTAAGCTACAACGGAGAAGTAACATTTACGCTAACCAGCAACCCGAAGGTCATTACAAATCCAGCAGATTTGACCAAGCATTTTGAGAACGCAATTACTCAACTGGAAAAAGATTTAGCGCATACAGATTTCGACTCTCTGGAGACTGCGCCAGAATTAACAGAGCAACGCCCTCCGAATATCCTCGCAGCCTTGTTGGGGGATATCACGGCTCTTTTTAGCAACTTATTTTCCGAAGCAAAGAAAACGGATGAAATCGGAGAGAAGCAAAAGGACGTCAACTCGGAGCACTAGGGAACCTCTGAATAACCCCAAGAATCAGTCATAATACGGCAGCCCAACTCAGCAGGAACACTTTTCATGGAACAGATGACTTTCTCCGAAGCCGAATACCAGAATAAAAAGCGTAAGACCCGCCGGGAAATCTTTCTGGAGCGG
>NZ_JAHMIN010000046.1 GCF_018986435.1 Hahella sp. HN01
CGCCAACGCCAACGCCAACGCCAACGCCAACGCCAACGCCAACGCCAGCTACCGCTGCGCCTGAGGCGGAAGCGAAAGAGGAAACAGTAAAAGAAATGGAATCGGTAATGGAAGCTCAGCCAGAAACGGAGACTGTCCCACAGGAAACCGCTGGTTGCGCCATCGAGACCAGCGGCGCCATAGACTCCGCTTGCGCACTGGCGCGGATGAGCGACAACTGGGGGATATACTGCCGCGCCATTCAGCTGTTTCTGCGCGACGCGCCGAAATTGATGGAGCTGTATCCCGCGCAATGGCCTTCGGACCCCGAGGAGACCCGGCGGAATTATCACAGTCTCAAAGGCATGTCCTCCACAGTGGGGGCCAACAGAGTGTCTGAGCTGGCGGCGGAGCTGGAACAGTTGGTTAAAGGGGGGCAGCGCGACGACGCTCGCTATCAGGCGTTGCTGGAGCAGCTCAGGCTTCACATCAAGGCGGCGTACGCGGAGGCGGAAGAGTTGTTGCAACGTCGTGACGTCGGTTAACGCTCTTTCGACTATGCTTAAGTCCTTTCAATGGGTAATGGAAACGCAAGCAATGAAAAGAATTGTCATATTTACTGCACTGGCGTTGTTCGCGATAGGCGCGCAAGCGGCGGAGCTGAGCAAGCAGGCCTTGCAGGGAAGCTGGTTGATTCTGTCCATGAACGGCGAGTCTGACGACGAGAATGACAAGTGGGAATTCGAGGGCGATAACTTCTATCAGAACCTGGGCGGACGGCGTATTTCTCCCGACGCTTTCACGGTGAAAGGACAAACCATTGACCTGGGCTACGCCAAAATCAAAGTGCTGACTTTCGATGGCGACACGATGACGGCGGATATGGCGGGCTTCACCTATGAACTTAAAAAGGATTGAGTCAGTTTTATATAAGGAGGACTGACAGCTCGCCTTCCTGCTCCCGCTCTGGCGGCCGAGAGTCTATATGCGCATAATGCCGCTCGGATTTAATCGAGCGGCTGTCGACGCACAGGACTAACAGCCGCCAGTAGCGCAAGGATCATATGAACCTACGAGTATTGCTGTTCACGCTTATCACAGGACCGTTTTTAAGCGCGTTTTCCTTGATCACGGTTGTTTTCGTAATAGGGGTGACTAAGTCTCCTGACTCCATCCTGGCCAAGGGCGTTGAAACGCTGGGAGTCTATTTAGGTTTAATTCTTGTTTCCACCATAGTGGGTTACTTGGTGGCCTTTTTGGGGTTTGAGGAGCTGCCGCCTGGCATCTTCCCTCTTGTCATCTATTCAGTCTTATTTTCTGTAGCGATCAGTCGATATTTCCTGTGGACCTACTTTAAGGAATATTCGAGAAAGACGGTGGTTCTGCATATCACGCTGATCAGTATGGTCGTCGCTTTGATCGACTACGGCGTGTTCTTTCTGCTTTTTCCTCTGTCGCCTCAAATGAAGTTTGTTATGCCGTATATGGTTCTGCCGACCAGCATTGTTCTGGGGGTTATCTGCGGTGTCTGGGAGAGCGGTAAAGAAAATCGTAAAGGCGTAAGGACGAGGGAAATGGGCAAGGAAAAAAGTGGATTAAGCCCGAGTGCTGAGGCTGAAGAAAAGCTTCAGACGACGGACGTCATCTGAAGCCAGATATGCTGTTATCAGCCTTTCGCCGGCGAGCGTCCAGCAGGTTTTCCGCGCTTGGGCCCGGCGCCCTGACGGGGAGGCAGGCCAGTGTGCTGGGTTAGAACCCGGCCTTTGCGCGGCTGTCCGCCTTGCGGATTCAGCTTGGAGCCGTACTTTTTGGCGCTGGGGTGATTCGCTGGCTGCGTCGGCGGCACCAGGTGCTTCTTGCCGTAGCCAATCAAATGCGCCTTGCCCATACGCTGCAGGGCTTCCCTGAGCATGGGCCAGTTGTCCGGATCGTGATAGCGCAGAAACGCCTTATGCAGACGGCGCTGCCGTTCGCCTTTCGGGATGTATACCTTGTCCGTCTTATAGTTGATGCGGTGCAAGGGATCGCGCTCAGAGTGATACATGGCGGTGGCGCTGGCCATCGGAGAAGGATAGAACGCCTGCACCTGATCGGCGCGGAAGCCGTTTTCCTTCAGCCACATCGCCAGATTCAGCATGTCTTCATCCGTGGTGCCTGGGTGGGCGGCGATGAAGTAGGGAATCAGATACTGTTCTTTACCCGCTTCTTTGGAGAAGCGTTCGAACATCTCCTTGAACTTGTAGTAGGTGCCCATGCCAGGCTTCATCATTTTCGACAGGGGCGCTTCCTCAGAATGCTCCGGTGCGATTTTCAGATAGCCGCCGACATGGTGAGTCACCAGCTCGCGTACGTATTCAGGGTCTTCCACCGCCAGGTCATAGCGTAAGCCGGAGGCGATCATTACTCTCTTGACGCCAGGCAGGGCGCGGGCGCGGCGGTACAGCTGCGTGGTCTCCGAATGATCGGTTTTCAGGTTCTTACAGATCGTCGGATAAACACAGGACAAGCGACGGCAGTTGGCGTGAATCTCCTCGCTCTTACAGTTGAGGTGATACATATTGGCGGTCGGGCCGCCCAGGTCGGAGATAGTGCCGGTAAAGCCAGGCGTCTTGTCGCGGATGTTCTCGATCTCGCGGATGACGGAATCCTGAGAGCGGCTTTGAATCCAGCGTCCTTCATGCTCGGTGATGGAGCAGAAGGAGCAACCGCCGAAACAGCCGCGCATGATGTTCACGGAGAAGCGGATCATGTCGTAAGCAGGAATGCGCGCCTTGCCATACGCAGGATGAGGAATGCGCTGGAAAGGCAATTCGAAAACGTCATCCAGTTCCTTGGTCTGCAGGGGAATCGCCGGCGGGTTCATCCACAGGTAACGGTCGCCATGCTTCTGCGCCAGCGTGTGGGCGTTGGCCGGGTTGGTTTCCAGGTGCAGCACGCGGGACGTATGCGCGTACAGAACAGGGTCGTTGCGTACTTTCTCGTAGGAGGGCAGTTGAATAAAGCGCTTGTGGCCGCCGCTGGGAGGCAGAATATGCACCACTTGCTCTTCCGGCTCATTAGCGACGGCCTGCTTGGAGCTGCAGCCTTCTTCCGTTCCTTCCTCATTGGCGTACACATAAGGATTGGGCAGCGGATCGACTCTGCCGGGCTTGTCGATGCGAGTGGAGTCCTTCATTTCCCAGTCGTGGGGAAGTTCAGACAATACGCACGCGGTGCCGCGGATATTGGTCATGTCTTTCATTTGTTCGCCGGCGGCGGCGCGATGGGCGATTTCCACCACCGCTCTCTCCGCATTGCCGTAGACCAGCAGGTCGGCCTTGGAGTCGAACAGAACCGAGCGGCGCACTTTGTCCGACCAGTAATCATAATGAGCGATGCGGCGCAGACTGGCTTCGATGCCGCCGACCAGCACCGGCACATCGCTGTAAGCTTCTTTACAGCGCTGGGTGTACACCAGTACGGCGCGGTCTGGACGTTTGCCGCCTTCGTTATTGGGCGTGTAGGCGTCGTCATGACGCAGTTTGCGGTCAGCAGTGTAGCGGTTGATCATGGAGTCCATGTTGCCGGCGGACACAGCGTAGAACAGGTTGGGTTTGCCCAACGCCATGAAGGCGTCTTTCGAGGACCAGTCCGGCTGCGCAATGATGCCGACGCGGAAACCATGGGATTCCCACAGACGCCCAATTACCGCCATGCCGAAGCTGGGGTGATCGACATAGGCGTCGCCGCTGATGATGATAATGTCGCAGCTGTCCCAGCCCTGCGCCTCCATCTCCTTGCGTGACATCGGCAGAAATTCCGCCGTGCCGAAGCATTCAGCCCAATAGCGTTGATAGGAAAACAGAGGACGCGCCGCGTGCATACAGAACTCACCGGGAGGGTTGATTAAAAAATGGCCGAGTATTTTACTCGATTATTCCGGCGGACGCGATAGCGGAGACCCGGCGCGGAGAATAATTCCCCTTCGACCGGGCATTATAGGGTTGTAACGGAGTCTATCTCTTAGCTTGTTTACTCCGGCGGCAGGCGCTTGCGTATCTTTTCGGTCAGCGCCTTATTCCGGGTGTTCGCGACCGACTGCTGGCGTTGGTGCAGCGCAACTTTCGCCAGCATATGCGCGGTGACGGGCGCAGTGATCATCACAAACAGGGTGATCAGCAGTTCATGGGCGGAAAGGCGCTGCTCACGCACAGTGAAGGCGATGATGGAGGCGATCAACAGCGATCCCATGCCCACTGTCGCGGCCAGAGTCGGCGCATGTAGACGGGTATAAAAGTCGCTCATCTTCAATACGCCAATGGAGCCCAGCAGGGCGAAAAGGCCTCCAAGCAGGACCAAAGCGCAGATAATCAGTTCTACCGTAAAGCTCATATCAGTACTCTCACATTCTTTTCCGGCGTCATTCGATGATGTCGCCGCGCAGAAGAAACTTGCATAACGCCGCCGTGCTGGCGAAGCCGAGCATGGCCACCAGCAGCGCGGCTTCGAAGAACAGGGCGGCGCCTTGCCAGAGTCCAAACAAAATAATCAACGCCATGCTGTTCAGGTACATGGTTTCCAGGGCCAGAATCCGATCGGCGGGTTCCGGGCCCAGCAGCAGACGCCACAGGTTGAAAAGCATGGCGATGGAAACCATGCCGATGGCGATTTGCAGAGCCAGATTCAGCATTCGAATATCTCCTTCAAGGCGGCTTCGTAACGGCCTTTGATATGCGCAATCAGCTCGGCCTCGTCGTCCAGGTGCAAGGTGTGGATATAGAGCCAAAGCTTATCATCGGAGATCTCCACGCTGACGGTGCCAGGGGTCAACGAGATGGTACCGGCGAGAATGGTGAGGGGAAGCGGTTCGTGCAGCTCCAGCGGCAAAGCCACGAAAGCAGGCTGCAAACGCTGATTCGGCCCCATGATCAACAGGGCGACGCGGAAGTTGTCGCGAATAATATCGCCCAGCACGCGTAGAACATAGCGGATCGCCAGGACAGGCCGTTTCATGGTGGGCTGTGGGTCGCCAAGTCGGGCGGTCAGTCTTGGAATCGCGATCGCCAACAAGGCTCCCAACACCAAGTGACCCGGCGCCGCGCTGTTGTTGAGCATCAACCAGGCGACAAACAACAGCAGGCTGAGCCAGGGCGAGGGAAACCAGAACAGGCGTAAGCGGTTAACCATCAGGAGCCTCCTTGTTGCATCATGCCGCTCAAGGCGGCTGAGTCATGCAATTGCGTTGCGGCGGCGTCAGTAAATTCGGTAATCGGTCCGCCGAACACGACCAGCAGAGGCGAGGCCGCCAGCAGCAGATAGACCGCGATTATCCTTAGCGCCGGCGTCGGCTCCGCCACAGGCGCATCTTCGCTGTGACGCCAGAACAGGGACGAGCCGGCGCGGGACAGGGCGATAATCGCCGCCAGTCCGCTGATCAGCACGATAGGCCAAATTAAACTCGTTTCCACGGCGCCTTCTGTGGCCTGCAACAGCAGCACTTTACCGACGAAACCGGACAATGGCGGCGCGCCAGTGGCGGCGACGGCGGCGATAATAAAGGCGACGCCCAAAGCAACCGGACGCTGCATACGCCGTGAGGCGACGAAGCGGTCCTCCGCCTTGCCGCGCTGTCGACCGATCATGTCCGCCAACAGGAACAGCGCGCCGGTAACCAGAGTGGTGTGAATGGTGTAGTACAGCGCCGCTGCAGTGGCGTCAGCGCGCTGCAGGGCGATGGCGGTCAGCAGAATGCCCATGGAGACCAGTGTCAGGTTGGCGGTTAACGTGCGTAAACTGGGGCTGGCGAGTGCGCCGATGGAACCGATGATCAGCGTCAGCAACGCCAGAGGCTGCAGCCATGGGGTGGCGATTTCCGCCAACGCTCCGGCGCCGGCGCCGAAAATCGTCGTGTGGATGCGCAGAATGCTGTATGCGCCCACCTTGGTCATGATGGCGAACAAGGCGGCCACTGGCGCCGAGGCGGAGGAGTACGAACGCGGCAACCAGAAATAGAACGGCAGCAACGCCGCCTTCAAGCCGAACACCGCCAATAACAGCAGCCCGCCCGCTTTCGCCAGCGGTTGTTCATCCGGTCCCAATAGCGTGGCCTTGGCGGCCATATCCGCGATATTGAGCGTGCCCAGGACGCCATAAAGCGTTCCCAGCGCGAACAGGAACAGACAGGAGCCCACCAGGTTAATAATCACGTAGTGCACCGCCGCCCGGGTTTTCTGCTTGCCGCCGCCATGGATCAGCAAGGCATAGGAAGCGATGAGCAGCACTTCAAAGAAAACGAACAGATTGAAAATATCACCGGTCAGAAACGCGCCGTTGACGCCCATGAGCTGGAACATAAACAGCGGGTGAAAATACATGCCGTTTTTGTCGTCGCCGGCGCAGGCGTACAACAATGCGCCCAGACCCAGCAAAGAGGTGAGCAGCGTCAACAGAGCGGAAATACGGTCCGCCACCAGCACAATGCCGAAGGGCGACGGCCAGTCTCCCAATGCGTAGGTGAGAGCGCCTTCCAGATGCGTCCGTTGTAGCAGCATGACCGCCGTAACGATCAGCGCCAGATTTACTGCGACGGCGATGAAACGCTGTCTGGGTAGGGAGTGGCAGAGCGGGGGCAGCAATAACAGGACGCCCGCCAGCAAGGGAATGACGATAGGAAGGATTGGCAAATGCTGCATCATCCTTTTCTCCCCGTGCGTCTTTGCACCAGAGAAGGCTCTGAGGGAATGCGTCCGTCCACATGATCATTGCCCAGGTCCGCCCGCGAACGCATCGCCAGGATGACCAGGAAGGCGGTCATGGCGAAGCCGATGACGATGGCGGTCAGCACCAGGGCCTGTGGCAGAGGGTCGCCATATTTTTCAGTGGAGCCCAGGACCGCTGCGCCGTACAGGGCGAGGCGCCCGCTGGCGAACAGGAACAGGTTGACGGCGTAGGACAGCAGCGTCAGCCCAAGCACTACAGAAAAGGTGCGTCCGCGCAGGCATAAGAATACGCCGCAGGCCGTCAGCAGGCCGACACAGAATGCGTAAACGCCTTCCATTTAAAACTCCTCTTTGTGATGCGTCGCAGGCGCGCGCGGGGCGTCGCCGTTTTCAAAAGCCGGGCGCTCGCTGGTGGTGAGCTTGCCCAGATTCGCCAGAATCAGCATGGCGGCGCCCACCACAGTCAAATAGACGCCAAGGTCAAACAGCATGGCGCTGGCGAGTTCGAAGTCGCCGATCCAGGGCAGATGAAAATGATCGAACCAGCTGGTCAGGAAGGGACGGTCGAACGCCCAGGCGCCGGCGCCGGTAAGGGCCGCCAGCAGCACGCCGCCGGCGATCAGAGCCTGATAGTTGATGCGTACGCGGTGTTTGATCCAGTCCACGCCATGGGCGATGTATTGCTGGATAATCGCCACTGAGGTGATCAAACCGGCGATGAAGCCGCCGCCGGGCAGGTTATGGCCGCGCAGCAGGATGTAAACCGACACCAGCAGCGCCAGGGGCAGCAGGTTTTGCGACACCAGGGCCAGGATCATCGGGTGACGGTCCTGGCTCCAGGGACGACCGCTGTCATCTCCCGCTGGCATGTACAGACGCATGCCGGCGATCAGCTTGTATATTCCCAGGGCGGCGATGCCCAGCACGGTGATTTCCCCCAGGGTGTCGAAGCCGCGGAAATCCACCAGGATGACGTTGACCACATTATCGCCGCCGCCTCCGGTTTTGCTGTGAGTCAGGTAGTAATCGGAAATGCTCAACAATGGACGCGTCATCAGTGCATAGCTGATGCTTCCGACCACGCCGCCTATTAGCGCCGCAAGACTGAGGTCGCGGGTCAGCCGGTTGGGGCTCGATTCTTTGAGGGTGGTCTGCGGCAGGAAGAACAGCGCCAGCATCAGCAGTATGACGGTGATGATCTCAACGGACAGCTGTGTCAACGCCAGGTCCGGCGCGGAGAAGTAGGCGAAGGCGATGGAAACGATCAGCCCCGTCACGGACAGCGACAACAAGGCGATAAAGCGTCGCCGCGCCCAGATTACTGTCGCCACTGCGCTCAGGCTCAGCAGGATGGCTCCTGTCAGCACTACGCCGTTGAGTTCCAGTTGCGGGCGGGAGCCGGCGCTGTGGTGTAAATCCAGCAAAGGACCGGCCATAAACATCAACGCGAACAGCAGCAGCAAAAACACGTAGCGCTGCAGTGAACCGTTCTCCAGCGCGTCGATAATGCGCTCGCACTGCTTGGCGACGTATTGCACCGCGCCTTCGAAGATCTGTTTGGCGTCGTGCTGGGGAAACTGGGCATGAAACTGAAACAGCATGCGCCGGTTGTAATAGATGTAGAGGCCGCCAGCCATGGCCGCCAGACTCATCAGCATGGGAATGTTGAAGCCATGCCAGATGGCGAGACTGTATTCCGGTAGGCGCCCATTGAGCACCGCGGCCGAAGCGGCGTTCAGCAGGCTGTTGACAACATAGTTGGGGAACACGCCAACCAGCAGACAGAGCGCCACCAGAATTTCCACCGGAACCTTCATGTAACGAGGCGGCTCGTGAGGCGTCCGCGGCAAATCAATGGGATCGCCATTGAAGAAAACGTCGTGAATAAAACGCAGCGAATAGGCCACGGAAAACGCGCCGCCGACAGTGGCGAGAACGGGAATGACCCAGGACAGCCCGCCCAGGGTGCTTTGATCCAGGGTCTCCGCAAAGAACATTTCCTTGGACAGGAAACCGTTCAGCAACGGCACGCCCGCCATGGAGGACGCCGCCACCATAGCCAGCGCCGCCGTATGCGGCATGTATTTCCACAAGCCGTTGAGCTTGCGCATATCGCGAGAACCGGACTCATGATCGATGATGCCCGCCGCCATAAACAGCGAGGCCTTAAAGGTGGCGTGGTTGATAATATGGAATACCGCCGCCACTGCCGCCAAACGGGTATTCATACCCAACAGCAGGGTGATCAGTCCCAGGTGGCTGATGGTGGAGTAGGCCAACAACCCTTTCAGATCGTGCTGGAACAACGCGGTGAAGGCGCCGTAGAGAAGAGTAATCAATCCGGTCATGCTGACGGCGAGGAACCACATGTCAGTGCCGGACATGGCCGGATAGAACCGCGCCAGCAGGAAAATGCCGGCTTTTACCATGGTGGCGGAGTGCAGATACGCGCTGACCGGCGTCGGCGCCGCCATGGCGTGAGGCAGCCAGAAATGAAATGGAAACTGGGCGGATTTGGTAAACGCGCCCAGCAATAGCAAAACTAGGGCGACCGGATAAGCGGGGTTCGCCTTGATCAACGCGCCATTCGCCAAGACGGTGTCCAGACTGTAGTCGCCGACCATATTTCCGATCAGCAACAGCCCCGCCAGTAACGCGAGTCCTCCGGCTCCCGTGATGGCCAGCGCCATGCGCGCGCCTTTACGGGCGTCGCTTTTGTGGGACCAGAAACTGATCAGCAGGAATGAGCTGATGCTGGTGAGTTCCCAGAACAGCCAGAGCTGCAACAGGTTATTGGACAGCACGATGCCGAGCATCGCCGTCATAAACAGAAGCAGGTAGGAGTAAAACCGCCCCATGTTTTCCTGTTCGGAAAGGTAGTAGCGCGCATACAGAATCACCAGCAATCCGATGATCAGTATCAGCAAGCAGAATAGCAGGCCGAGTCCATCCAGACGGAAAGCCAGTTGTAGCCCGATGGCGGGTATCCAGTCCACCGCGAAGCGCAGGGTTTCGCCATCCAGCACGGCTTGCGCCTGGATCAGCATGTAGACCAGCGCCCAGGCTGGAAACAACGCGACGGAGAGCGCCAGGGCGCTACGGCCCGAGCGTCCGGAGAATAAGGGAACCAACGCCCCCAACAGGGGAGCCAGTGGAATTAAATACAAACTCATCCGCAGACGTACTCCTTTGTTTTTCCTGCCTGTCCGTGTGGCGCGGGGCATTCGGACAGGGGCCTTACACTATAAAGGTCTGACTGCAAAAGGGAATGCTCAAGGCAGGATTATAGTCTCTCCGGCGCGTCGGGACGGGGCTGAGGCGAAAAAAACGTCAATCCTGGCGAAAGCTGAGGGCCTGATGATCAATTATTCTACTGTTATCCGTGGATGGATCGCTTTGTAGCCTTTAGCTGTTCGAGAAGGACAAAACCGGTCTTTAGCGACTTGTCGTTGGACAGGGAATTGATGCGCAGGGTTATTAACATGTCGGGCGTCTCCACGTTACTATTTTCCGTCTGCGCAGAGTCGTCTTATTGCGCTACTTTGAATAGTCGTTAATCGCCATCACTCATTTCAAGGAGAGAAATATGCACACGTTGATCAGGAATTGCGTCTGTCTGCTGTTGGGCCTGCTGGCCTTCACGGCCGCAGCGGGCCCTTTACCCTACGATGAAAGCGCCGACGCCAGGCGCGATATTCAAGCCGCCCGCTCCGCTGCGAGCGAGGATCATAAGCTGATATTACTGACCTTCGGCGCCAACTGGTGTCCGGATTGTCGCGTTTTCGATGAAGCCATGCAGGATGCAGAGATCGCCGCGCTGGTCAGCAAACACTTCAAGGTCGTCAAAGTCGATATCGGCGACTGGGACAAGAATCTGGATATTGTCGAGACCTACGGCAATCCCATTGAGAAAGGCATTCCCTCCATTGTCGTCACCGATAACGATGACAAAGTGCTGTTCGCCACCCGGGGCGGACAGTTGGCCACAGCGCGTAGTATGGGCAAAGACAAGTTTATTGAGTTTTTTGAATTTCTGGCTACGTTGAAGCAATGAGCGTCGCCCTGTTTCGCCTTGCGGGTTGTGTGCGGGCGTAGAAACAGGTAAATATGCTCTAAAAATAAAGGGCCAGAAAACAACGAGTTAAGCGGTGTCTGGTTGCACATTTTCGTCAATAAGGAGAAAAGCAAATGATCAGACGTCTGATATGGGTATTGGCTGGAGTGACCGCATGCGGGCAGGCATTGGCCAGTGGCGAGTCGCATTGGGGATATGATGAACCCGAGCGCTGGGGAGACCTGAAACCGGAATACACCATGTGCTCCGCCGGGAAAAATCAGTCGCCGGTGGATATCAGCGGCCTCATCAAAGGCGAACTGCCTGCGGTGGGTATGAGCTACAGCAGTGGCGGCCATGAGGTCGTCAACAACGGCCATACCATCCAGGTGAATTACAAGCCAGGCAGCAAAGCCAGTGTGGAAGGACGGGAGTTCGAACTTAAGCAGTTCCACTTCCATGCTCCCAGTGAGAATACGGTCGACGGCAAGAGCTTTCCGCTGGAAGCGCACTTTGTGCACGCTAATGAAAAAGGCGAGTTAGCGGTGTTGTCCGTGTTGTACGAAGAGGGCGACCATAACGAACATTTGGCGAAAGTCTGGGAGCATATGCCGAAGGAAGCGGGCGGCGCCAAAGCGCTGCCGACTGAAGTTCACGCCGGCGACATGGTGTCAGCGAACTCGGGCTACTATCGCTTTAACGGCTCGTTGACCACGCCGCCTTGTTCCGAAGGCGTACGTTGGCTGGTGATGAAGGATTACCGCAAGGCTTCCAAAGAGCAAATCAATCAGTTCACGGAAACCATGGGCGGCCCAACTAACCGTCCCGTTCAGGGCACAAACGCCCGCGTCATTCTGCATTGATCATTATCTTCGCGCAGGCTCTGCCATAGAGCCTGCTTTTCCTGCCGTTTTTTACCTGGCTGACCCAGGCCAAAGCAAACGCCAGTTCGCGGCCCCCATCTTTCATCTTCCTTGACAACTCACCCCATTTTTCTAGGGCGTATGGGGGATTTACCCGCTCATCGTGAATTTGGATTATGAAAACGTATTCATAAATCTGAATGCTATGCTTCTTATAGCGCGTAAGACACGCGCCATTACCGCCAAATAATGAGTTTACGGAAGGAATAACAATGAACAGAAACTGTAGATCCCTCTCCGCCGGCGCATTGCTGGCATGCCTGGCTGGCGGCGTTAACGCCCACGGCCTGATTGAAGACCCGCCCTCCCGCAACTGGTATTGCGGCGCCGTGACCAAGCCCGATGAAATCGACAATGGCACAGCGGAATACGAAGAATGCCGCGGCGCCTTCGCCCAGGACCCGGTGGGCGGTTACCAGTTCATGAGCGTGTTGACTCACGCCCAGGGGCGCGCTGTGGTGGACCCGTTGCCTGAGCACGTCTGTGGCTTCGGCAGTGAAACCTGGCAGGGCGGCGTCACTCCCTGGGACAGCGCTATCGACTGGCCTACCTCCCACATGAGTCCAGGTCCGAGAACCTTTACCTGGAATATTTCCTGGGGTCCTCACTTCGATGACACGGAAGAGTTTCGTTACTGGATCACCAAGCCAGGGTTCCAGTTTCAATCCGGGCGTGCGCTGACGTGGGATGACTTTGAAGAAGAGGCGTTCTGCGTTCTCAACTATGACGACAAAAACCCAGACGCCAATCCCAATGTGGAGCCGGACAAAGGCAACGCGCGTTTCCGCACGACCTGCGATATTCCTGAGCGTAGCGGTCGACACGTGATCTATGGGGAGTGGGGACGTAATCAATACACCTTTGAGCGATTCCATGGATGCGTGGACGTGGTGTTCGACGGGACTGATCCGGGAGATGGTGAAAACGTTTTCGCAAAAATCGGTCTGACGCCGAATGTCAGCGAGTTTACTGGCGCAGGGGAGCTGCGTCTGGACGCTGGCGAATCTCAAGGCGAGGGCTTGTCTTATCAATGGAGCGTATCGTCGCAGAACCCAGGGCTTTATGAACTGGAAGGAGCCAGCCAGAAGATCGCTACTTTGCGTATGGCCAATCCGGAAACCGCCGGTCGCGTCACTATCTCTCTGCATGTGAGCAATGCGGACGAAAGTGATGACGCCAGCGTCGCCATCACGCACCTGCCAGCGGGCTCTTCGCCATGGCTGGACTTAGGCGCGCTCACTGCGCAGCCAATGAATCTGGCCGCTGGCGACAAGGTCAGTGTACGCGTGGTGCTGCAGGACGGGCGTGATCTTTACTATCCGGCGCAGCCTTTGGCGCTGGGCGACGCTGATTCTGCAGCGGCGGAATGGCCTTATGCGCTGGCGCAGGCGGTCAACGCGGCGGGAGCGGAAATCAAAGTCGGCGTGGTGAACGCGGATGGCGAGGTGAGCCCGGTGCGCGACCCCGTGGCGAACAAGGTCTACGCCAAGACCGACGCGGCGGTGGCGAACGCCTATCTGCAAGTGAAGAAAGGCGGCGATGAGCCCGCCGCGGACTGCGCGGTCGACTACGATGTGGTGAATGAGTGGGATGGCGGATTCCATACCGTGGTGACTGTCACCAATAACAGCGACGATCCCGTGCGTGGTTACGAGTTGGCCTGGACACTGGGGGCGGGCGAAAGCTTCGACTATGGCTGGAACGCTAACTTCAGCGCTGATGGCGCCGGGGTGACCGCCGCGGTTCCCGCGACGCAATGGAACGGAACTTTGGCTGCTAACGGAGGAACCTCCACCTTCGGCTTCATCGGCAAAAAAGGCGCCGCCTCAGCCAGCGTTCCAGCGATCATTAAGCTTAACGGGAGTGAGTGCGGGCAATAGTGTGTTAACAGTAGCCTGTTAAACGGCAATATCTCTTAACCACTACCTATTAACTTATTGCCTCCAAATCATTACCTCCAAACCAATGCCTCTGACAATTCAGAGGCATTGGCTCTTTCGAAGAAAAGTCAGACCTTTTGCTTGACCGCGAGGACGCCTTTTTACGTTACTCTTTAGTCTGTCGTGTTGATAAGAGAAACGTTTACTAAGGAGTCGTCGCAGTATGTCCGCTACATCAACCAGCAAAAAAGTCGTCATTATTACTGGCGCAGGAAGAGGAATTGGCGCGGCGGCGGCGATGCTGGCGGGCGCTCGTGGTTACGCGGTGTGCGTGAACTATCTGAACAACCATGATGCGGCGCAGCAAGTGGTGACGGCGATTCGCAATAACGGCGGCGAAGCGATCGCCGTGCGGGCTGACGTTTCTCAGGAGGAGGGCGTGCAGGCCTTGTTTGCGACGGTGGATCGCGAACTCGGGAAGGTGACCGCCCTGGTTAATAATGTCGGCGTGCTGGAGCGGCAGATGCGTCTGGATCATATGGACGCCGAACGGCTGACGCGCATTTTCCGCAATAATGTCGTCAGCTACTTTCTGTGCTCGCGGGAAGCGATCAAACGCATGTCCACGATCTATGGTGGCTGCGGCGGCGTGATTGTGAATGTCTCCTCCACGGCGGCGAAACTGGGCTCTCCAGGGGAATACATCGACTACGCCGCTTCCAAGGGCGCGATAGACACTATGACCGTGGGCCTGGCGAAAGAGCTGGCGCAGGAAGGCGTGAGAGTCAATGGCGTGCGGCCAGGATCGGTATACACGGAAATCCACGCCAACGGCGGCGAGCCGGGTCGCGTGGATCGGGTGAAAGCGAATATCCCCATGCGCCGTGGCGGCCAGCCGGAAGAGCTGGCCAATGCGATTTTATGGTTGTTGTCGGAGGAAGCGTCCTATGTCACGGGAGCAATATTGGACGTAGCCGGCGGGCTATAGAACCAACGGTTTATCGGCGGTGGTTTATATATCGCCTCCTTTGGCTTAACTGACCGGCCGGGTGTTGAGGTAGTGGTCGAAATGCCGGGCCAGTTGCTCACTGGCGGAGACAAAGCCCGGCAACAGGCGGTTAACTTCTTCGATATCATCCAGGCTGGCGGCGTTCTCTAATGCGCTGGCGGCGTGCTGTAATTGCTGCGCATGCAGTTGCCCCGCCGCGCCTTTGATCGAGTGGGCGATGAACTCCACTTTGCCGGTATCGCTTTCGCTGATGGCTTCCTGCAGCGCCGCCAAACGCTCCGGCAGCCGACTGCAGAATCCGCCCAGTAAGCGACTCAACAACGCATGTTTCCCCATCAGACTTTCCAGCGCCGCTTTTTCATCCCAAAGCTGCAATGGCTCTTGACCTACGGTATCCGTCTCAGCCCCTTCTTCTGATGCGGCGCCTAATATCTGGAGGCCAGGTCTGGCGCTGGAGCGGCGGAACAGCCAGAGCTTGAGCTTTTCCTCCAAGCCGCTGGCGCTGATCGGCTTACTGAGATAATCATCCATGCCCGACGCGAGGCATTTTTCGCGATCGCCTTTCATGGCGTTGGCGGTCATGGCGACAATGGGGATATGACGGTTATGCTCGCCGGCTTTCCCTGCGCGAATTTGACGGGTGGCTTCATAGCCGTCCATTTCCGGCATCTGGCAATCCATCAGCACTAAATTATAAGGCGCTTCCTCCAGCGCGCTTTGCAGGGCCGCCAACGCCTCCAGGCCGTTGCCTGCGACATCCGCCGGCAGTCCCATTTCCTCCAGCATCAGTTGCGCCACCTCCTGGTTGACCTGATTGTCTTCCACCAGCAAGAGGCGACTGTGCGCTGGCCATTGCATCGGCGGATGCGTTTCCGCCGTGTCCGATTCTGCGGCGTCACTGGCGGGGAGGGAGCGCGCGTAATGGCGTGTGACCAGCGGCTTGGCCTGACGCAACGCATCGCCGCCTTCCGCCACCACGGAGAGTGCGGCGCTCAACTCCGCAACGGTAACCGGCTTGGGCAGATAGGCGCTGAAACCCAGTTCTGCGAAATAACGCGCATCGCCCCGGTGGCCGATGCTGGTCATCATTACTAACGCCATATTGCGGTAAGCCGCGTTGGCCTTGAGTTCACGTCCCAGCATAGCGCCATCCATTTGCGGCATATGCATGTCCAGAATGGCGATGTCGAAGGGACGCCCGTAAACGGCGGGAGAGCCATTGATTTTCGCCTCGCACATGGCGAGCGCTTCTTCGCCGCTGGCGGTTTCAAGCACATGCGCGCCCCACATCCTGAGCTGTCCGCAGAGCACTTCGCGATTGGCGGCGTTATCGTCCACCACCAGCAAGGAAAGCGCACGCATATCCACTTTGGGAAGAATCGGTTGCGTCAGTTCGCTGCGTTGCAGACGGATGCAAAATTCGAAGCAGCTGCCTTTGCCTTGTTCGCTATGGACGGTAATGCCGCCGTCCATCAGCTCACTGAGACGCTTGCAAATAGCCAGTCCCAACCCGGTGCCGCCGAACTGACGGGTAGTGGAGGCGTCCACCTGGGTGAAGGGTTCGAACAGCCCGCCGATTTTCTCTGCGGGAATGCCGATCCCGGTGTCGGTGACGGACACGGTCAACAGCAGGTGATCCTCTTCCGGCTGCAACTGGCAGCGGATGACGATTTCGCCCTCGGCAGTGAATTTGATGGCGTTGCTGACCAGGTTGGTGAGGATCTGCCGCAGCCGTCCGGGGTCGCCCCGCACCATGGATTGCTCGACGGCGCTTTGATCCAGCACCAGCTCCAGCTCTTTCTCCTGCGCCCGCAAAGCCATGGTGCCGGCGAACTCGTCCAGATGATGGCGCAGGTCGAAGTCGAGAAGCTCCAGCTCCAGTTTGCCCGCATCCACTTTAGAGAAATCGAGGATGTCGTTGATCAGGCTCAGTAAGGACTCCGCGCTGGATTTGGCGATATTGACCTTGCGCTGCTGTTCCGAATCAAGTTTGGAATGCAGCACCAGATTAAGCATGCCCAAAACGCCGTTCATCGGTGTGCGAATCTCATGACTCATGGTCGCCAGAAAGTCGCTCTTGGCGCGGGCGGCGGCTTCGGCGGCTTCTTTCGCCTCAGTCAGCTCCATTTGTGCATTGCGTTGGGCGGTTATGTCCACCGCCGTAGCGTAGATTTTGCCGGAAGCCGGATCGCAGGCGGCGTTCCATAGCAGGGTCACGATTTCTCCGCTGTAACAGCGATAGCGATTGACGAAAGAGATGGCGGGCTTGCCCCGGGCCAGCTTTTTCAGCTCCAGCAATGTGCTTTCCACATCGTCAGGGTGTATGAAGTGAACGATGGGTTCCGACAGCAGTTCTCTCTCCGAATAGCCCAACACTTTGCTGAAGGTGAAGTTGATTCTTTCGAAGTAGCCTTCGGTGTTGGCGATGCACAGGAAGTTGGTGGAGAGATCGAAGAAGTTCTGCAACTCCTTCTGGGATTGTTCGATTTGCTGGCGTGCGGCGCGACTTGCCGCCTCCGCCTGTTTGCGCTCGGAGATGTCCTCGATGATCGACCAGATATATTCCCGACCCTGGGTATCGGAAATCAGCACGCCGTTCAACAGCACCGGATAGCGATCGCCGCTTTTGCGTATGTACTCTTTCTCGTAGGGCCCGTAGCGCCCGCGAATGCTGAGTTGCTCCAATTGTTGCGACTCCAGTTCTTCGTAGTCCTTGGGGGTGATGTCCCAGTAACTCAGCATGAGAAACTCTTTGCGGGTATACCCCGTCGGGCCCAGTAATGCGTTGTTGACCTCCAGGAAGTCGCCGGTTTTGTAGTCATTGAGGGCGATGCCCAAAGGAGACAAGTCAAACAGGCTGCGCAGTAACATTTCATTTTCATGGCGTTTGCGTATCTGCCGGAACACCAGGAGCGTCGGCGTCAATATCAGCAGCCCGATTGTGAGGACGCTGATGCGCAGTGCGATGGCGCCTTCCGCCAATTGCGGCCAACCGCCCTGGGGCGTGGCGCCGATACGCCAGGCGCCGTTGGGCAGCGTGACTTCCGCGGTAACCGGGTTGGCGTGAAAAATCTCTGGATCGCCATAGAATACGTCGCTGTCCGTGTCGTTGTTGTAGGCGGAGCGGATCGCGATATCCAGCCCCTGTGCTGCGCTGGTCAGTCCGCTGGCTTTGTATAGCTCTTCAACGTCAATAACGGCGGACACCAGCCCCCAGAAGCGTTCTTTTTTGCCGCTTTCGGAGTAGGTGAAAACAGGAATGCGCCCGATAAATCCATAGCCGCCCTGCACCAGTTTGACAGGGCCTGTCACCAGCGGTTGGCCGGAATGTCGCGCCTGTTCGGCGGCCTCTCGCTGGTCGGGCGTTGCGCTCAAATCCAGTCCAATGGCGCCTTCATTGCCTTGCAGCGGATAAATCAGCCGGATAACCATATCCGGCGCTGCGCCGATGTTGCGTAATTGCGCGCGGCCATCGAACAGGGGGTGTGCGAACTCGGTGAAACGATCCTGGTTCATGTCCGGTTCGACGCTGATTGCCGCCACCAGACCACGAACAGTTTGGATGTTGCTGCTGATGGCCCCTTCCAGGCGCGCGCGCACCACCCCCAGCTGACTTAGCACGTCGTTGCGGACTTCCTGCTCATGGCGAATGTTGTTGAGACGGTCGATATAAAAGCCGGCGGCGATGACGCCAACCGTGATGATCAGCGCAGCGCAGCGATACAGCCACTTGGACTTGCCGAGGCCGCTGCTATCGGGCTGCTGCATGGGGCGGTCAAGAGTTGCGCCTTCCTTTATCCCAGGCTGGCTGTTCATAAATCGCTTCGTCCAAGATTTCCGCTACATTGAGTTCGGCGCCGGCGGCCAGGCCGTCCAGCGTTTTTCATGTCTGAAGACTGTCTTTGTTCGCGCGGGGAACCGCTTTCTTCGCCGCAGACCTGATGGCGTTTCTGTATCGTCAACAAGCCTTAGATTCTAGCTTAGCATGTATCGCCGGGCTCGCTTCCGCAATGACTGCGATGCTTGCGTCGACATAGTCGATGTTATTGGGGAAAACATAATAATTCGTTATAGTTTTGCCCAAATAAAAATAACCATCCCATGCAAATAACTGAAAACACTGAATAAGCAAAGGCGACGGACCTGGGAGGGTTTATGAGCACGCACGTTGACAGAAAGCGCATCACTATTCCGCAGATACGGTCGATGAAAGGCAGGGGAAGCATCGTTTCCCTGACCGCCTACACGACGCCCATGGCGCAGCTGATGGATGAGTTCGTGGACTTGATTATCGTCGGCGACTCCACTGGCATGGTGGCCTACGGCTTTAACTCCACCATGTCCGTCACTTTGGACATGATGATCAACCATGGCGCGGCGGTGACCCGGGGTGTCAGCAAAGCCTGTGTGATTGTGGATATGCCATTTGGGACTTTTCAGGAATCGCCGCAACAGGCTTATCGCAATGCAGCCCGAGTTTTAGTGGAGACCCAGGCGCAGGGCGTGAAAATGGAAGGTGGCGAGGAGTTACTGGAAACCGTCGATTTTCTGGTGCGCCGGGGTATCCCGGTAATGCCCCATATTGGCCTGACGCCGCAGCACGCGAATGTGCAGGGCGGTTTCAAGGCGCAGATCCGCACCGAGGAAGAAATCAACGCGTTCATTAAACTGGGGCGGGCCTTTGAAGACGCGGGCGCATTCGCCTTATTGGTGGAAGGCGCGTTTGAAGAGGCGGCGCGCAAAGTCACCGCGGCGGTGAGCATTCCTACCGTCGGCATTGGAGCTTCGCCGGAGTGCGATGGCCAAGTGTTGGTGACCGAGGATATACTTGGTCTGTTTTCGGGCTATACGCCCAAATTCGCCAAACGCTACGTGGATTTGAGCCAGCCTATTAAAGAGGCCTTCTCCAGGTACGCTCATGAAGTGCGCTCCGGCGAGTTCCCGGCAATGGAACATTGCTTTGGCGTACGCAAAAACAGCGAAGGAGGCTGACTCCTCGCGAAAATCCGAAGATAATGCCGTCGCCGTACGCGCAGTTGAGACTGCGACGGCTTTATCTCTGACATTAGAAGTTATTGAAGAAGTATTAAAATGGATTTACCTGTAAAACCGGATTACTACCTGATCATTGATCTTGAGGCCACCTGTTGCGACCAGGGCTCCGTTCCCCGTAGGGAAATGGAAACCATTGAAATTGGCGCAGTGATGGTGGACGCCGCGTCCCTGGCGGTGGTGGATGAGTTCCAGACCTTTATTCGGCCAGTGCGACACCCGCAGTTAACGGACTTCTGTCGTGAACTGACTACAATCAAGCAAACGCAAGTCGATGACGCGCCGACTTACCCGGAGGCGATTGAGTCTCTGCAAGACTGGATGCGACATTACCCCAATTATCTGTTTTGCTCCTGGGGCGATTACGATAAAGGTCAGTTCGAGCAGGATTGCCAATATCATCGGGTCGCCTATCCCTTCGCCAGCGGGCATCTGAATATCAAGAAGCAGTTCTCAGAGACGCAAGGGCTCAAGAAAAAGTATGGCATGGCGGGCGCCTTGCGCGTTGTCGGTTTGTCCCTGGAAGGCTGTCATCACAGAGGTATCGACGACGCCCGCAATATGGCGAAACTGATGCCTTATATAGTCGTACCAAAAATAGTCGTTCAGGAAAAATAGTGAATCAGGAAAAATAGTGGGTCGGGAAAAGGTGAAACATTGATTCTAGCTGTAGACGTACAATACGAAGACGATGGCGGCGCAACCGTGGCGGGCGTGCTGTTCAAAGACTGGAGCGACCCTGAGCCGGCGCGAGCGGTGCTGACGCATGTCAGCGAAGTGCAGGATTATGAGCCTGGCCAGTTCTACAAGCGTGAGCTGCCCTGCATTCTGCAGTTGCTGGACGTGACTCCCGAAACCGTCGATATCATTGTCGTGGATGGCTATGTCACGCTGGGCGCGGATGATCGACCTGGTCTTGGCATGCATCTGCATAAAGCGTTGCAACAACGTATTCCGGTCATTGGCGTGGCGAAAAAAGCCTTTCTGGACACGCCGCCGGACCGTGAAATCTTACGCGGCGACAGCCTTAAACCTCTGTATGTTTCCGCCGTGGGCGTCCCACTGACCCAGGCTCGGGACTGGATTCTTGCAATGAGCGGCAAGCACCGCATCCCCACACTGCTCAAGCGGGTCGACCAACTGTGTCGAGGCTCCTGGCGTCCATAACGAGAGTATTTCCTCCTCTGTTCTATACTGAAAAATAATGCCTGTGACTTGCTGAGAAGATTTCCAATGCGGGTCAGTGGGTTTTGTAATGAATTCAGGACGGATGACAGAGCTTTGCGAGCGAGCCGCAGAGCGGGGAGCCATGTGCGTTATCTGTTATGTCTGTGTCTTAGCTGTTGTTTGGGCGTATCCGCTGTCTTCAGCGCGGAACCCGTGGTGGTGCGCCATGTGGGGCCGGAAGACGTTGGCGATATCCGCAAAAATTACTTCATTGGCGTGCTGCATCTGACGCTGGAAGAGTCCGCATCGAAGGTGGGCCCCTACGAGATGAAGCAGATCCAGGCCCCGATGTCGCAAGGGCGGGCGTTTAAAAGCCTGCAGGAAGGGCTGGTCGATGTGGTCTGGTCCATGACCTCGGAGGAGAGAGAAACCAACTTTCGCGCCATCCGTATTCCTTTGATGCAAGGTTTGATCGGCTATCGGGTGCTGGTCATCCGCAAAGAAGACCGTTACAAATTCAATGCAATCACTGAGCCTGAGCAGCTCAAGGCGTTACTGGCCTATCAGGGCCACGACTGGCCTGATGCGCAGATCCTGCAGGCTAATGGCTATCGCCTGAACACCAGCTCCTGGTACAAGGGACTGTTCAAACTGCTGGCGCAGGGCGGCTTTGACTACTTCCCGCGCAGCGTGTTGGAAGCCTGGGATGAGCTGGCCGCTTATGATCAGGATAGTTTGATGGTGGAAGAGAGTATTCTTCTGCATTACCCAACGGCGGTTTACTTCTTTGTGCGGCGGGAGGATGTCGATTTGGCGGAGCGGATACGTCTGGGACTGCGCAACGCTATCGATAATGGCAAATTCGAACGCCTGCTGTATGGATTTGAACCCCATCGCCGCGCGTTGCAGGCGGTGGACTTCAAACATCGTCGTATTTTTCAGCTGCATAATCCGCTACTGACTGAGCAGACGCCGTTGGATGACGAATCGCTCTGGTTTGACGTGGAAGCTTACGTGAAGAACCATTCCCAATGAACTGATCGTCGCGGTGAGCGGCGGATGCGGTTCACTCCTGGTTGACGCAGGGACGCCGGCCCTGAAGAGGACCGGCGTCGTGTTGACGGGACAAAATGATCCCGTTCCCTGCGTGTTTACAGGTCGCCATGGTCACTGATTCCTTGTGGAGAGAGTTTCGGCAAGCCTCGCCGAAGGGGGGGACTATTCTGACGCCAGTTGGATGCTGGTGTGCACGAGCGTCAGATCGTCGCTGAGTGCGTCGCTCTTCAGGTCAGCCGCCCAGACTTCGATATAGTTGAAGCCGGAATCCAGCGCGAACTGAATGGAGCCGAGCAACTCTTCTTCGGTGAGCTGGATGTTGGCGCGGTCGGATGACGCCGTGCCGACGATTTGCACCGCTGCGAAGCTGGTCGCCTGAGCGGACACCAGCAAATTGTACATCTCCGGATAGGCGGTCACCGCGTTCTCTTCGCTGAACCAGGCGGCGAACAAACCGAATCTCTGACCGATGCTGGCGTGGCCGTAGGCGGCGACTTCCTGAGCCACTACCGGGCTACGGAATACCGGATGAATTTCCACGTCCAGTTTAGTGTTGGGGAACGCGTCGTCGTAAGCGTCCATAATATGCTTCCAGGATTCCACCAGCGCCTCGTTGGAGAACCCCATGGATCTGAAACGGTTCTCTGTATCACGGTCGAAGAAATACTGCATTTCAAAACCGTTGGTAGTGGAGTTGGTCATGTGCACCAGCGCGATGTTGGGATTGCCGTCGTAGCGTTGACCCAGGGCGTCGATAAACTGTGAATAGCGATCCAGGAAAACGCTGTCCCATGGCAACGGCATGCTTTTGGGATACACGCTACGGAACAGGTAGTCCAGGGTTTGCGCGCCTTCCGACTTCAGCCAGGAGGGCGCCTCCGCTCCGTTAGTGATCGCCAGCGCAATTTTTACGCCTTCCTGTTGCGCTTTCGCCAGCTGGCTGTCCAGGCGGCTCCAGTCGTAGACCCCGGGGGTTGGCTCCAGCAGAGCCCAGCTGATGCGCACCAGTACGCCGTCCATGTATTCGATTTCTCCGGCGTTGTGGAATACCGAGGAGTTACGCTCAGTGGTTGGGCTGCAGCTACAGTAAATACCTGACAGGTTCGGACTCTGCATGGCGTTGGCTGTGCTGGAGACGGCGCCGGAAGCGACGATGGCTCCGCTGATGAGCAAAGAATTGAAAGCCGCTTTCCAGTTGTTGCGGATAGAAGAAAATGTGTGTGAACGGGTGGCGAAGATCTCCTTGTACATGATGCTATACCTGCTTATGTTCTGCCCATGAAAGGGACGATGGATATCGGGTTAATAACTCTCGAAAGTACCGCTCAGCTCATTCGTTGGGCGCAGAATAGGCATCATGAAGGAGGGGTTAAAGGCAGTTTCCGTAAAACTGTGACGCGCCTGCCGGGGCGTTACCATAAGCCAACGCAAGTTAATGGTTTTGACCGGGTATGTATCTGTATGTATGTGAAATTAAAGAATATATTTCTGGCGTGAAACCGCAGAAATGGGACTTGCCGCACACCGGAAATGTGACCGTTCCGCTTGTTGAGGTGTCTGCTATGACGTTAAAGGGATATACTCCGCCGCGTTAACGGCCGCCTAAGATGACAGTGACGAGGAAATGGCATTCATGAAAGTAGAGCTGGAGAAGATTTTCAGTTTCATCATCGAACTGGAAAAGCTGAAAAGCGTCAATCGCATGACCAAAGTGATTGGAACCGATCGCCGGGAAAATTCGGCTGAGCACAGTTGGCAAATTGCGGTGCTGGCGATGTCTCTGGAGAGTTACGCGAAAGAGAAGGTGGATATCAACCGGGTCGTGCGCATGCTGTTATTGCATGACGTGGTGGAAATTGACGCTGGCGACAAGTTTGTCTTCTCCGCCGCCCATGCGGACACGGAAAATGAAATGAAGGCGGCGGAACGGATATTCGGAATGCTACCGTTGGAAGTGGGGAACGAATTCAAAGCTTTGTGGCTGGAATATGAAGAGAGGCGGACCCCGGAGTCTCGCTACGCCTACGCCATGGATCGATTGATGCCGGTATTGATCAACCTGAATAACGGCTGTCAAAGCTGGGTGGAGAATGGCGTGCGTCTGGAGCAAGTGCTGTCGAAAACGGGAATCCTGGCCGACTTCAATGAAGCACTGTGGGAGATGATCAGCGGTCGCTTGCATGAAGCCCATCAAAAAGGTTTTTTAGGCTAAAAATTATTTTAAAACAGTGTGGTGGAGAGCCGAAAAGTACAGGCTAAATAACATGTGACCTGCTCGGCGTTATCAAGTGGCTTAAGCGTTTTACGCTGGACGTTAAGCGGCATTCAAGGTAATTTACGCCCACCTATAGTGCTTACTGATAAACCCAGCACTATATTACCGCCTGCCGGCGACGCATTGCGCGCCTCAGGCGGTTAACCCCCTCCCTGATTTTCCTCTACCGCGTCAGTAAATTATTACAACTTGTTTAAGCCGGTTTTTGTAATTAGCAATAGCTGATTGATTTCCATAATATACCTTTACTTTTCTGCAGTCTTGGCACTGCCCAAAACCAATCACGGAAAGAAGTCCAATGCGTCAAATAACTTGTATCTTTACTTGCTTAGCCTGTTTCTCCGCGCCAGTTCTGGCGGAAACTTGGTATGTGGGAGCGGACGGGGGCGTAGGAATGGTGAAAGCCTCCTCCGAAAAATTTTACATCCCTGCAGCCAATGTTCGTTTGGGCGGACGTCTTGAAAACGGCGTTGGCCTGGAAGCTTTATTCTCTATTGGCGTGACTGATTCCGAAGAAGCGAACGTCAATATGGAGCTGAACAGCATGGCGGGCGGTTATTTGACTTACACCGGCGTACTGAGCGACACCACGTTGCTGACATTGGGAGTCGGTTACGTCGCCACTGAGCTGGAAACCGAAGTGGGAGGCAAAACTTCCGATCTCTCATTCGATGGAACCAGTCTGGCGATCAGGTTGGAAGAGCCGCTCAGAGCCTATCCCAGCGTGAAACTGTCCGCTGGCTACTATTATGTGTTTGAAGATGATGGCGTGAAGATCAGAAACTTTGGTCTGGGATTGCAATATGATTTCTAACCTCAGAAAAACCCGTGTTGTAGCCGGTTTTGCCGCGCTGGCGTTGTGCTCTGTGTTGCTGTCCGCCTGCGGCGGAGGCTCTGGCGATACGGATGCGTTGAATGACGCGGTCGATGCAGGAAAACTGGACGCTAAGAGTCTGACCCTGACTTCTACCTCTGACAAAGTGCTGTTTGAGCCTAATGAGAGCTGGCAGCTGAAGGTGGTGGCGGAGCTGAATAACGGCTCGACCCAGGACATCACCAGTAAAGTGAAATGGAGCACTGACGATGGCGCTCTGGCGACGGTCGACAATGCCGGCAAAATGACGACCGGAACCCCGGTTGGCAATCAGGATGTGGTGATTACCGCATCACTGGTGAACCTCAACGCGCAACTGACGGTTACGGTGTCTGACGCCACCTTATCCACTATTGAGGCGAGCGCAAGCAATTCCGAAGTAGATGAATGCCGCAGCCTGACCCTGAGCGCAACGGGAACCTACACCGACGGCTCTCAGCGTCCAATTGTTTCAGGGTTATCCTGGATTAGCAGTGATAGCGCCGTGGCGACGATTAACAGCGACAGTAGCATGCTGGTGACCCATAACAGCGGCAACGTAAATGTGTCTGTCAGCCGGGGTGCAGTAAAATCTACGGACGTGCCTATCACGGTCAACGATACACTGGCGTCTTTGAAGATAAACGAAGGCAGTACGGTTTCTGTCAGCAAGTCCGGCAGCACGACTCTGACGGTCAGTGGCGACTACAGCGATGGAACCAACAACGTCGGCATCACCTCCAACGCTATCTGGACCAGCGGCGACACGGGGGTGGCCACGGTTGATGGCGGTAAGGTCACAGGCGTATCGACGTCTTCCACGACTGTCAAAGCGGCATGTGGTGGACTTTCCGCCGATACGACGGTGAAAGTATTGGAGATTTCCGGTTATGAGCTATCCGATGTCAAAGGCGACACGGCTCTGGAAGAAGGTGAGGTGCGGCAGTTGAGCTTCTATGAGGTCTACACTGACAGCACTAAAAACAATATCTCTTCTAAGGCGGACTGGGAAATTACCACCGGCGACGAAATCGCGGATATCAATGGCGATGGCAAACTCACGATGAAGAATGACTTCAGCGGATATAGCGGTACTTCCATTACCGTTAGAGCTGAATATGACGACAAATCAAAATCGTTGACCATTAATATTGAGAAATAGTTGGTGATTATTCTCTAACTCTATGTAAAAGGGGCGATTTATCGCCCCTTTCTCTTTTCGGGTAGGGCAAGGATGTGGATAATGGGCGCCGGCGTTGTTATGGAGGCTGCCTTGAATTATCTGATTAATGTCCTTGTACTTGCTGTCCTGGCGGGTCTTTCCTATTTCGGTTATCAGCAGTATCGCAAAGCGGTGCGCAATAGACGCGTCCGATTTATCGATAACTACCGTTTCCCTCCCACCATTGATCGGCGTATCGCCAGGAAATATCCGCATTTGACCCCTGCGCAGGTCGAAAGAGTTCTCACTGGTCTACGGGAATATTTTCATATCTGCCGCATGGCGAATGGACGAATGGTGTCCATGCCGTCGCAGGTGGTGGATGTCGCCTGGCACGAGTTTATTTTGTTCACCCGTCGTTATGAAAAATTCTGCGACGAAGCTTTTGGGCGCTTTTTACATCACACGCCAGCGGAAGGTATGGGCAAAGCTACAAATGTGCAGGATGGGGTGAAACTGGCCTGGCGCTTGAGCTGTTTAAGGGAGAACATTGATCCTCTGCGGCCCAAGGCGTTGCCCATTCTGTTCGCCCTGGATGCGGAATTGAAAATTCCCGATGGCTTTTACTATTCGCTGGATTGTACAGGACGCAATGACCACTGCGCGTCTAATATAGGGTGCTCTAGTTCCAGCTCCAGTTGTTCCAGCGACTGCGGTGGCGACTGGGGGAGCGGCTCCGGCCGGCGCTACAATGATAATGACAACGACAGCAGCTCAGACGGCGGCAGCAGTTGTGGAAGCAGCTGCGGCGGAGGTTGTGGCGGCGGCGACTGATACAACGCGTCATCCCTGCTAATATTTCCCTAATAATCCAGCGGACAGATATCGTTTTCCTATTTGTCCGCAAACGGCAGGAGCTGCTACTTATGTCAGCCCCTGTCTTCAGAGGCTTGTCGTCGCGAAGCGTACCGCCTCATTGAATACGGGATCAGGGTATGAAGCTGTTGTGTGGCCTGTGGCTGACGTTGATGGCGGTTTCCGCCTGCGCGGATCAGCGTCCTCTCCGTTATTATCAAAAAGACAGTCGTTACGAATATCGAATTCAGTTGCTGCAACTGGCGTTGCTAAAGGCGGGGGTTGGTAATGAATTCATGCTGCGTCCCCTGCAGGACAATGTCACTGCGGCAAGAGGCTTGGCTTTACTGGAGCGTGGCCAGCTGGATGTGGCGTTCCTGCCCACCACCGTTGATCTGGAGCGGCGCTTTCGGGCGGTGAAAATTCCCATTCTACGGGGAATACTGGGCTATCGCGTGTTTTTGACGCATAAACACAGTCTCCCCGCATTGAGCCTGGTGAAGAACCTGGATGATCTGCGTGAGCATTTTGTCGCTGGCTTTGGCGCGCAATGGAGTGACATTGACATCTTGCGCGGCAACCATCTCAAGGTGGAGGACTCCCCGCAATACGGACTTTTATTCGATATGCTGATGGAGATGCGCTTCGATTACTTTCCCAGGGGACTGAATGAAGCCTGGAAAGAGCTGGAGGAGCGTCAGGCGCAATATCCCGATCTGGCGGTGGAGCCCACGCTGGCGTTGTATTACCCCTATCCGGTGTACTTCTTTGTGGGCAAAGGGGATGAAACCCTGGCGCGATTGATTGAAAAAGGGCTAAACGTAGCGCTGCAGGACGGTTCGTTCAAACAGCTGTTCCTTGCCCATCACCAGCCGTTTTTAGACCGCGCGCAGTTACCGCGTCGACGTGTATTTCTATTGCAGAATCCCACTCTTCCTGCTGGGACGGAGGCGCCGGATACGCACTGGTGGTTGCCGGAATCGCCCCTGAATGAAGGCGCACCGTCAGTCGAATAGTTGCAGTCCTTCGTAAGGTTCCTCGCGCAGTGAACGCAATCTGGATTGCAGAGAGCCGACATGGATTTCGAGCTTATGGCCGTCGGGATCGAGAATATACAGCGAATCGCCTTCGCTGCGGTTTTGCTTCCATTGCTTCACACCTGCCTGGTTGAGCGTTTCTCTCATTAGAGGGAAGTCTTTCTCGGCGATATCGAAGGCGATGTGTGAGTAGTCGCCGCTGGGTTGGCTGGCGTCCAGAGAAAGACATATCCAGAGCTCACCCGCCGACAGATAAGCGCCTTGTTTCCACTTGGCGTGAGGCGTCATTCCCAACAGAGAAACGTAGAACTCGAACGCGACGTCCAGGTCGCTGACCGCAATGGTGATATGGTTGAGACCATTCAACAATCTGCGCGGAGCGCCTTCGTTTTTCAACATGGCTATCTGACGTCAGATTTTGCTGTGGTCGATGAACAGGGCTTCCAGGCCGGGTGTTTTACTGCCTTTATTCGCCTGATACAGATGACAGCTGATGCGGGCGTAGTTATCGAGATCGCTCTGCACCAGACAAGTGCTCTCATAGGCGATGCTGTTTTCTTGAAAGCGCATGCGCAAGACCGTGGCTTCGCCATGCGCGGCGTCTTCAATCGCCGCCTCGCCGAATATCACGGCGCCGCCGATTTCCCGCTTGATCTTGAGTTGGTGATTCTCGGAATAGATTTGCAACGCGCCTTGATAGGTACTGGTGGAGTCGGGCGCCTTACCGATGAGTTGGTAAGCGCCGATGATGAAATCTCCGAGGAAATCTTTGGCGGTCTCGCCGCCGAAAGCGGAGGGGGATAACAGACAGCACAACAGCGCTGCAGGTTTGAGGTTCATCCTGAAAATCTCCTTAGGATACTGTGTAAGTCGCCGTGCCCAGCGCGATCGTCTGCTCTCTGTCATTGACCAGCTCCATGCGTGTCACCGCTATCGACTGGCCGTGACGAATGACGCTGGCGGAGGCGACGAAAAACGCGCCGCGCCCGGGGCGCAGATAATCCACCCGCATATCTATCGTGCCGAGCCTGCGCAGCTTGCGCTGCACTTCTTTCGGGTCAATTTCCGTTAGCCGCTCGATGATGCTGATCGTCGCCACCAGACCGCCAGCCACATCAAGCAGCGTTGCGGTGACGCCGCCGTGCAGGATGTTCTGAAACGTATTGCCGACCAGCTCCGGCTTCATTTCCAGTCCCAGCACGACTTTCTCCTTGCTGACCTCGCGGACTTTGATGCCGACCAGCCGGTTAAAGGGGATATGCTCGTTAAAATAAGCGGTAATCGTTTCTATCAGCTGTGCTTTGTCCATGCAATGCGCCTTTCACCTTGTTGGGCGGAATGTCTCATTAAAGCAGAGGCGTCATTACGCAGCCTATGAGACATAAAGGTTTGTTGACATTACGCTTTTATAGCCTGTTTCCGCCTCCAGGCGTAGCCCTGATTTTCCTCCAGAAACTGGATGAAGTCCGCGCCGAAGTTTTTATACCCCTTTGCGGAGAGGTGAATTTCATCCGCCCAGAATTCTTTGCCGGTCAGATTCAGACGACGTGTCTGCGCGTCGTAGAACAGCGTATTGTCGTATTGGGAGAGCGTTTCAGCGAGGGCGTCGGACAGACGTCCATGTATGATGCGGATGATGTCATGACGCAAAGGCGATGCTTCTGCGGGCGGGTATCCATGCAGTTCGAATACTGATGAGATCCAGGGACCCGAGCGTAGAAGCAGAAACAGTTTCCATCCCCGTTCACGGCTCAGCGGCGCACTGTAACCATGACTCACGATGATGGCGTTGGGGTGATAAAGGTCGCGCATTTCCAGGCTGCTTTTGTAGAAATCCGTGATACTGCTCAACACCGTATCGAGAATATCCTGCCGCAGGCATTGCTGCGCCGTTAGGCCCGGTTCGTAGGGCGTAAGGATCGGCGCCAGATTGGCGAATATGTCGTTGCCGCCTGCGCTGATGAAGATATAGTCAAGTCGGACGTGGGCGTGTTTCAGCCTGCGATAGTGCTGTAAATGCGGTTGCATCTGCAGGGTGGTGGCGCCGGAAATGGCGAGGTCCAGCCAGTTGGCGCCCTGCGGCGCCAACATGGCGATCGCTTCAAAGATATTATTGGGAGCGTTTAAGGCGCCCCAGCCGCGGCCCGGGTAATCAAACCAGGAGTCGCCTTCCAGCAGGATATTCGGATACTCGCGCCGCACGCCCTGTCTGACGCCGTCAATAAACTCGTTTAAATTTCCGCTGATGTAGTGTTGTCCTATCTGTCTCGCCATGACCTGTATTGCCTGTCCTTATGTTCCTGATGATTCAGCGCTTGTGTTGAAAGCGCCCCTCCCGCAGGAAATGCAGGGTTTGTTCCAGCGCAGTCTGGTTGCGCATGATAAACGGATGCGTTGCAGGGAGCACCAGAAAGTCTCTCATGCCCGTCAGCTTTGCCCGCTCAACCGACACTTTACCGTCATTGGGACCTTTGATCATGAGGGAGAGGAGAGGATTTACGGAGCGGTCGCCGGTGATGACGCCGCATTCAAAGTCGGGTGAGCCCAGATTTTGCAGTAACTGGTTGTCGACGGCGCCCAGTTGCCCGCCAGCCGGACCGTTAATCAACTTGAATAACCTCAGCTTGCCCAATTTGTCGACCACTTCGCTACCCTGACTGGGCGGGCTGAGCATAACGACCCGACCTATGGAAATGTCAGGCTTCAATGCCCGCAAAACCCTGACCAGGATACCGCCCATGGAGTGTGTGACGAAATGGAGTGGCAAGCTGTCGGAGCCGAAGCGAGCGTGTAAGGCGGGATAGAGATGCTGCGTCGCCAGTGCTTCCAGGGAGAGTCGCGTGGAAGGATAGTTCAGGTTGACCGTATCGAAACCCTGTGCGTCGAGATAGCGTTGCATACGGTTCAGACTGCGGGACGTGCGCGCCAATCCGTGCAATAGCACAACCGGCTGCCCCGCCAGGGAAAAGGGGTGATGAATCATGATCGGGCTCCACTAAGAGACAGGTCTGTAGAGTCTAGATGCGTGGATGTATGTAGGGGCGCCGCAGAGGATAGGGTTGCGCCAGATAAACCTTTAAGTTGCGTTTTTCAATACCAAACAAGGCGCTGGCGTTAGGCGTTAATTGATAAAGGACAAGCTAAAACAATTGAAAACACACTCGGTGCGGGCAATCATCTATACTAGACCAATGGCTAAGGTTAGCTAACGCGTTGGATGCTATCCACAAGGAATTTTCGCTTAATAATTAAACAAATAAAGCGAATGTATGAATGAACTATCTCGTATGCAAGGGGCTTTAAGCAGGGGGCTGAGATGGATATGCGATTTTATGGTGTGGACTGGATCGCCATGTTGTTGACGTTTGTCGCAGTGTGGCAGATCGGCAATAAGAACAAAGCTGGGTTTTGGCTGATGATGCTGGCCAATGTGGGATGGATGATGGTAGGAATCATGGGCCAGAGCACCGCCATTTTTCTGGCGAATGCAGTTTTTCTCTCAATGAACTGGCGCGCCGCCAGTAAATGGGCGAAACAGGAAACGACCGCTCATGCGGATACCGCTTGAGGCGGGGGCGTTTACAGTAACGGGGACTCCTGCAGGCTTTGCCGGTAAGTCTCCGGCGAGCAGGAAAACCAGCGTTTAAAGGCGCGGCTGAAATTGCCGGCGTCGTTGAATCCCAGACTGTATGCGATTTGGGAGATGCTCATGGAAGAGGACTTCAGATAACGCTCCGCTATTTCCTGCCGCACTTCATCAACCAGCTCACGGAAGTTGGTTCCCTCCTGACTGAGATGACGTTGTAGCGAACGTTCACTTAAATGCAGTGTATGCGCCACTTTCTGTAAAGACGTTTCCTCAGTCGCCATGGTCTGGCGCAGCAGCGAGCGTACTCGCTGAGTCAGCTTTCTGTTGAACAGGCGGCCGAAGTAGATTTCGCAAAGTCGCTCGTTTTCATTCGCCAACAACACATCGGCGTTAGGCAGGCGGCAGTGAAAATAATTACGGCTGAAAACCAGGCGGTAGCGACTGTCGCCCCAACTGACCGGACTGCGGAAATAGCGCTCGTAGTTTTCATAATCCGCGGGTCTATCGCGCCCCATGGAAACACGCAACAAGTCCGTTCCCTGCGGCGTCAGAAAGCGGCAGATACGCACCATCATGCAGGCTGCGGCGTCCAGAATGGCGTCGTGCAGCGGCGCCTCGCCTTCGCGCACCACGCCCAACTCCACTTCATCGCCGTTGGTTTGCAGATACAGTCGGGTGACGTTGGAAATGCCGTAGTTATAACGAATCACGCGAGAAAATCCCTCCCACAAAGACTGACTGGCGATAACCGCGTAGCCCAGGGCGTGGAAGGTGGTCAAACTGATATTTTTGCCAGCGTCGATGCCGATGCTTTCGCATTGGGTCGTTGCAATGACGGCGTCGAACAAGGCGTTGATTTTATCGGTGTGCACGGGAGCGAGGGGAGACTGCAATTCGGAAGCGCAGAGTTGCGCAGACTGCATTAAATCATAAGCGTCCAGCCCTTGTTTCTCAAAGGCGTCCAGACACATTTTCACCCAGTTGGCGATGATGAAGGGTTCGTCCAGTTGTGGCGTCATCATAAGAGTAGTTTCTCTTCCATAGACTTGGCGAAATAACTAGCCTGCCGCAGGGTCGCCGCCCATGCGTATTCGAATATAGCAAATCAAGGGCCAGGGAAAACTCGGCCAAATAACCTAACGAAATAGGCGTACTTCACACTGTTAAAAAAATGGCAGCAAGTGACAGGTGAATAGCGCGCAATGACATGTCGAATGGACTCTCAATAGCTAGGATGTTCCGCTCCGATAAAACCAAAATGATAGAAACAAGAGAGGGGAACTACTCGTGAAATTAAAGCTTTTAGTAGCTGTCATGGCCGCCATGACAGGCAGCTACGCCTTATACCACCAGTTAGGCGATGGATCGTCGGACGCCACTTCGGCGTCGGTGGAAAACGCTCAATCATCCGCTCAGACTGTCGCAGCCGCGACGGCGATGACGCCTGGCTCCGCGCCAGCGGGTGCGCCGGCCTCTGCGAAGTCCTCAGGCGATGCGCCCAGTATGGCGGATGTTGAGGACTTTGTAGCCAATCTAGATGATCAGGCGGATACGGGTTATCAGTCCCCCAATGCACAGTTTTCGCCCCCCGCGGCTGGCGCTGACCTATTTCAGGGCGAGCGCACTGCTGGGGTTGGCGCGCCTTTCCATCTGAAACCGAATGGCGATCAGCCGCTGGTGGCCAGCGACGCCAATATGGCCAAGCAGGCGATTATGATGGGCGGCAAGCAATTGCTGAATATCAGCGAAAACGACGACCTGGAGTTGAAAACCTCCAAGCGTGATGACGAAGGCAACGTCTATTACAAATTCGCCCAGGAATATAACGGCGTGCCTGTGCACGGCCGTGAAACAGTGGTGCAGGCGTCCGGCCAGGACGAAATCAGTCTGGTGACCGGCGAATTCGAGCCGGGCATCCAATTGGACGTTAATCCTGGTTTGAACGGTCAGGTGGCGTTCAACAAAGCGGTCGACAGTATGCGCGACACCCTCAAGGGCGAGCCAAGATTCCGCGAAGATCCAAGCCTGCAGATTTATGTGTCCGAAGCGGATGGTCCGGTCCTGACCTGGCGCTCTGTGGTGGAATACACCACCACCGACGAAGGCTATCGCGTAGATGAAATCTTCGTTGACGCCAACAGCGGCAAGATCGTGGATAAACTGCCGCGTTTCTACTCGGCGTTGTCGCGCAGCGTTCACTCCATCGACCGTCAGTGTTTCGATCCTAACTGGGGCAGCAACATCCTGCCGGGCCGTGAAGTGTCGCCTAATGCAGATGAGCACGCCAAATCCGCTTACGACAACTCCGGTTACACCTACTGGTTCTACGACAACATGTTCAACCGCGACTCCTTTGACGGCCGCGGTAAGAAGATGGTCAGCACTGTACACGCGATGTTCTCTTCTCCGAATGGCGGCTGTTCCGGCGATAACGCTTACTTCAACGGCGAGCAGATGATCTATGGCGAAGGCGGCAGCATGTTGCAGAACCCCGCTGGCGCGCTGGATATCGTCGCTCACGAGCTGACTCACGGCGTGACGTTCTCCGAAAGTAACCTGACCTATCGCAATGAGTCCGGTGCGATCAACGAAGCGTTGTCTGATATCTTCGGCGCTGGCGCTGAAACTTACATGATGTCTGGCGGCAGCTCCAGCGGTAAGCCTTCCGGCGGTCTGAAGCCTCAGCGCAGCAACTGGACGCTGGGTGAGAAGGCTTCTCCGAACGGCAGCATGATGCGCGATATGACCGACCCTGTGGCCGACGGGCAGAGCCGTGACAGCTACGACTCTCGTTACACGGGCTCGGAAGACAACGGCGGCGTTCACCTTAACAGCGGCATCATGAACCTGGCGTTCTATCTGCTGTCTGAAGGCGGCGTTCACCCTCGCGGTAAAACCACCAACCGGGTGACCGGCATCGGAATGGAAAAAGCGCTGGCGATCTACTATCACGCCAACACCAATTTGTTCACCGCTTCCACCAACTTCGCTTCCGCGCGGACGCGTCTGGCGCAATCAGCGGAAACGCTGTACGGCGAATGCTCCCAGGAATGGCACTCCATTCATGAGTCTTTCGACGCTGTAAAAGTGCAGGGCAGCTGGACGCCTTGTGACGATGGCGGCGATGACGGTGGAGACGACGGCGGCGACAATGGCGGAGATGACGGCGGTGATAACGGAGGGGACGACGGTGGAGATAACGGCGGCGATACTGGCTCCGTTTCAGTTTCCAGCGCGAAAGCCTCCAGCACCTACAGCAGCAGATACCAGGCTTCGAATCTGCATGACGGTTCTCTGTCTACGCCTTGGGTGTCTTCCACTATCTACAACAGCTATCAGCAACAGTGGGTGATGTTGGATCTGGGCAGCGCCAGAAGCATGTCCGGTATGACCATCAACTGGGATGGCGGCAACTTCGCTGGTTCTTATGACATCTATGTCTGGCAGAATGGCCAGTGGGTGCGTGCGCAACGCATCAGACAGTACCGCTCCGGCGCGGCGGATATCCCGCTGCAAGCCAACTCTCAGTATGTGCTAGTCACCATGCGCTACGGCAACTACGGCCGTTGGTACGCCATTGACGAAATCACGCTGAGATAATCTGCGTTGAGGGGCGCTTGTCGCCCCTTTTGTTTCCGGCGCCGTTGGGACGTTGATGCGGCGTCGGGCCTTCAGCCCGGAGGAGACTGCCTCCCTCAAAAATAACAACGCGGCAGTATAGAGACAAAATCAAAATGAATATCAGAAATGAACTTGCTCCCATTCTTCTGCAAGCCGTATCGGATGCGATTCAATTCAATCGCGCGATTATGGACGGCGGCTTCTTAAACGATTCGGAAAGTCACTTCGAGTATTTGGTGAGTTTGAATCACCTTCTTCATTATTTGGAGGAGGAGTACAAAAAAATAGAAGCAGAGGTGGGCATGCCTCTGAATCTATTAGCGTTGGAGAGCGCCTGAGGCAGGCGCGTAGTGAGTCAGTGGCCGCCCGGATTGTGTTATGGTCGCCGGCTCAATAAATGGACCAGTTCTCTCATGTCATGAAAGCATAAGGCCGCACCTGCGGCCTTTTGTTTTTCCGCATCCATGTCCGCACTATAGGCGTACACCGTCATACCTGCGGCCACAGCGGCGGTGATGCCCGCTGTGGAGTCCTCCACCACCACACAGCGTTCAGGCGCTACTTCCAGTGCGGAGGCGGCGTGCAGATAGATATCCGGCGCAGGCTTGGGGTTCTCAACATCTTCGACGCAGAAACAGTGATCGAAATAGGCATGCAGGCCGGTCCGGTTGAGTTTGAAGTCCATGTCTTCACGCAGGGCGTTGGTCGCCATGGCCTTGGGTAGATGGATCGCCTGTAGTGTTTCTTCTACGTAAGGGACCGTTTTCAGACCAGTGTGCATGGCTTCCCAGAAGCCGGTGCGCAGGCGATGGTGGGTGTCCTCCGGTAACGCCCGCCCCAGCAGGCCGGCGGCGGTGATCAGGTTGGCTTCCGTGGTTTGTCCAGTGAAGTGGGTATGCATTTCCATATGGGACAAATGCAGTCCCTGTTCCGCCAGCAGGCTCATGAATACTTCGTTGGTGAGGCGCTCGGTATCCACCAGCACGCCATCGCAGTCAAAAATAACAGCGTCGTACATATACTTCTGCATGCATTGATCCAGGGTGAGTGAGAGGTAGGGTGTTCGGACAGTATACCGGGCGGATGGCCCTAACGGCATTTATACGTGCGTATAGGCGCGCCCAAGAAAAGGTTTCTCCTACGCGGAGAAACCTTTTGATCAATAGATGTAGAAATCAGTAACTGGAAACGTCCGAGTGGTCCACCTTACAGCTGGCGGTGTTCCAGGCTTCGCCTTTTTTCTCGGACTTGCCGTCGCCTTTGTTCACGCCTTTATATTCCACGCAGATTTTGGGCTTGCCGGATTTGTAGTTTTTGACTTTCAGGTTGCGAATGGTGGCGGTGTCCTTGTAATTGCTGTTGACGCCAGCGAGTCCACTGGATAGCGAGCCTTCGACGATGACGTTATCGACGATCAAATGCCGGGGGCCGCCATTGTTTTTGCAGTCGCCGCAGGAACGCCATAACTTGCCGTTATCGCCTTTGATAGTGAAGCCGCCGGTGATAATCGTTGTGCTGTTCTTGGAGTTGTGCTGGAAGATCTTGTCCGGCTTGCCGCCAGGACCGCCATTCCTGTTGTAAGCCCAGCCGCCAATGATGGTCATGGTCCCGCCTTCCGCCGAGTGAGTGGCGGCGTCTTCACAGATGTCTTCCCAGACCACATTTTCCAGCGTGCAATTGCCGCTGTCGCAGTGAATGCCGTCGGAACCGCCATCAGCGGCGATGCGCAGGTTCTTCACGCTGGCGTTGATCAGAGTAAGCACCGGCGGCTGGTGTTCATCATCGCTGTTGCAGGACAGTCCGATAGTCTTGCCGCCGCAATCCACGCTTTTGTTTTTAATCGTGGCGCCGGCGAAACATTCATCAGCATTGCCGGAACCGCCGGATGGCGTGGCGGACTGTGCGGCGGTGCTGGCGACGGCGCCGTTAGTGTCTGTGTACTTGATCCAGTACCAGTAGGTGGAGCCATTGTTGACCTTGGTGTCGGTGAAAGTGCGGTCGGAGCCGGCCAGTCTGGCGATGCGCTGACGGCCAATAGGGTTGGCGTCGGTGTCGCGCATCACCTGCACATTACGCAGGGTGCCGCTGGCGCTCCACGACAACTTCACCCTGCCGTCGTCGCCGTTGGCTTGCAAGGTGACGGTGATTGCGGCTCCCGCGCCGTCACCGGGGCTGGCGACGTTTTCACGAATGGAGCATTCCTTCACGGACTTGGCCGGGTTCGGATCGACCCCGAATGTGGCGACGTCACAGGAGAATGCGCCGTTTAGCGATTTATAGACGAATTTACCGGCGGCTCCAAAAGCTACCTGAGTTTGACTGCTGACCATACAGGTTTGACCGCTTTTACAAAGCGTGGCGAAGCCGTCTGGTCTATTGGCGGCGGCCTGAAGACTTGTTGCTGAGGCAAGCAGAGTCAGGCCTAAAGCGAATTTACGAAACATTATGTTCTCCGAATTTATGGTTTTTGTTGACCCTGAAAACGAATGCGCTTGTGTTGTTATTGGCTTATTAGTTTTTATGTGCGGTGCTGGCCTTAACCAGTTCAACTTTGTTTGGCGTAGATTCCCTCCTGTGTAGACTGCCTTTATGAAGCCGACCCGCTCATTGCGTTTGCAGTGAGGCGAGCAGGCTGTCTTCCATTTCTTCAAAGCTCAGCACTTCAAAATCCGTTAACGCCGCCATTTGCTCTTCGTCGAGATAGGCGGAAGCTTCCTGCAGATAGTCATCCCGATAACGGGTTAGCGCTTTGACTGCTTCATCCGCCATAGCGCGTTTATTACTCTGGGCGGTGGCGTAATCGCGCATGGCGATATTGAATGCTTCTTTGTGGCGGAGTTTGGCGAGGAGCAGCGTGCGTTCCTGCTCGTGACTAAGCGGATTGACTGCGCTCAGACTGTCAGTGACTTCTTTCAGTTGATGTTGTTCAAATTCTGAATTGCGGGTGAGTTCAAACAGGCGCGAGCTGTTTGCATCCAGCAGATCGACAATGCGTTGGTCCACCTCGTCCAGCGCCTGGGTGCGCAGCTGGGCGTGCTCTTCGATGCTTTCTGGGGCGGAGAAATAGTTCACTGTGGGCAGCGCGGCGAGGCGCTCTCGCTCGAGCAACAGACTTTGCAATTGTTTCTCTGTTGTGGCGTCGAGGGATAGTTCGGAAAACAAGACGCGGTATTTTTCGCTGACCGCTTGTTGCAAGCTTGACTCTTCCGCCTCCAGTAGTGGTTGTGCGGCGCTATGCGCTAGAGATGAGCGTGCGGTTATGGCTGGTCCTGAGGTAATGCGTGACGCTGGATTCTCCGGAGATGCTTGCTGTTTCCGCCGTTCTACGGGATGTTCCAGGTAGGCGTTGAACGCGGCTACGGCCTCCAGGTAGCGAGCGTCTTGCTGCTGTGTATGTTCTTGAAAACGTTTTCTTTCCTGGTCAAATTTTAATTCCAGATTTTTATTTTCAACCCACAGGTAAGTGGCTGCCGCAGCACAGACGAGCGCGCATGCCGACATGCCTGCTGAGAACCTGGTCATATCCGTGACTCCTGTTTGTCTTGAGGTTGTTGTGATTGTTTATTAATCAGTGGGCGTTAAGCGCATTAAATGTTAGTTAATCTACCTGCGGCGTGAAAACCGGTTAAACGGCATAGACTGGTTGAGTGCTCAGCTGTCTAGCCATGGCAATTGCGGGGTTTTATCTTGAGGAATGGAGCGATTAATGCTCCAGGGACGTGCGAAGAAATCTGGTTACCCGCTCCTCGTACTCTTGTGCCGAGAAGTCATAGAAATCCTGATGATGGGCGCCCACCGCCAGCCAGAGAGATTTGGGCTCTGGGGCATTGGCGAAAAGGCGTTTTGATTCTGGCAATGTCGTGTGTTCATCCTCCGTACCGGCAATGATCAGGACGGGCGCCCGCACACGTTTGATGGCTTCTTCCGGCTTCAACTCATCCAGACTGACGCCTAAACGTAATGGGATTTGTGCGGTTAACAATGGCGTCAGCCATTCTCCCAGCGCGCCGAGTCGCATAGACAAACGATTGCTGACGGCTTGTTCGATGTTCGGGTAAACGGCTTCCAGAACATAGGCGTCCGCTGGCGCGGGCGACTGTCCCAGCAGGCTTGCCGCGCCGCCGAGAGAGACGCCAATAATCGCCACCTTGGCGCACTGGCGTTTGCGTGCGCAAATAAGCGACGGCGGATCTGACGTTGTCCGACTCACGGTAGCCAAACGTGATGTGCTCCCCAGGCGTTTCGCCATGGGCTTGAAGGTCTATCAGCAATGAGGAATATCCTGACTTCTGCAGGAACAGGGCGCGCCTGATCATACTGGTGCGATCGGAGCGTACGCCGTGTAGAAGCAACACGCATTGCTGGCCGATGGCGGGGGCATACCAACCGCTGACGCCGTCAAACTGCACTGCTTGCGCGTTCAGGGAGGCGGGCGGTGAGGGAAGGGGATGATTGACGGAGGCGGATAGCGCGCCACCGGCGGTCCATACCGCCGCGAGACCTAAAACCAGTGCGCCCGTGGCGAAAGCGATACGTTTTTTGAGTTTTTTCATGGGGTTGGAGGACTTCATCATCGCGATAGATATCTACATCGGCGCCGAAACACATATAGCGGGACGGGGACAAGTATGTCGATTTGCGGCCCTTTCGGAAACTGGTTATTTCAGAGCTAGACAATGAGGTGGGGTGAGACGACGCAGCATTGAGCTGCGCCGAGAGAAGGGACGAAGTAAGGAGTTAGGGAACCTCTGAATAACCCATAGTTATCCCAATATCCCTCTCCATTGTGCATTTGGCCCAACCATATACTGCTTTTTCCAACAACTTTCGCCCCTTTCAGGGCGGAAGTGGGCCTATCGCCCTATATCCGCAGCTCTTTCCACAC
>NZ_JAHMIN010000047.1 GCF_018986435.1 Hahella sp. HN01
CAGCCCACCCGGGAACACATGAAGCAGGATGTCGCAGCCTACATGAGATATTACAACCTCGAAAGACTGCATACGGCGAACAATGATATGTCGCCGGTTAATTATGAAAACTCTCTAAAGAAAGTGTCCGGTGGGATTTGACCAGAACAATCGTTGATAGTAAGGACGCTGGGTCTTGAGTGCGCGTCCTGCACATTCGAACTCCAGAATCACCACATTTGGAGTCAATGTGTGATGTATCTGGGGCTCGCTCAGTCTGTCGACGGCAAGAATTTCACCCAGCCTGGATAAGTATGAGGAAAGCGCCATACGTCCCTTTATTTCTCGCACGCTGTCGGGCGGCGCATAGGGGAACTCCATAACGCCGTCAGGGGCCATCATCGCCACGAAATCCTCTGCGGTCTGGTCCACAAGCGAACCGAGAGAATGTTTGAGCATATCTGAGAAGCGAGCGAAACCTGCGGTGCGATCAACCATTATCTGTAACTCCTTGCTCATCGTTGGAACGGCATCGTATCATCGACAAAACCTTACTAGAGATATTCAATGGAACGCAACCGTCTCGACGAAAATAAAAACCGCCGTCGCCTTTCCGGCGCGGCAGTGAAGCAGGAGGCAGTCACTCAGGCGATTGAACGAGCTTTATTCCAGGTGTGGGCGAAAACAGGCTATGCGGCCCTGACCATGGAAGCGGTGGCGAAGCAAGCAGGAGTGGGCAAGGCTGCAATCTATCGGCGCTGGCCATCGAAACTGGCGATGGTGAATGATGTTCTTACCCGTGTAGGAACCAGCCTGGCGGTAGCGCCAGACACGGGTAACTTGCGCGGTGATATCCTGACGCTTTTAAAGAGTTTACGGCGGCTTCTGAGGCACCCTCTTGTCTCTCGCATACTTCCAGACCTTCACGCAGAGATGCCGCGAACGCCTGAACTCGCCGCCGCCATCCGATCAGAGTTGCAGGTGCAACGGAGAGCGCGAGCCAAGGAAATACTGAAACGCGCCAGCGCTCGTAATGAGGTATCTGCGGATACTGATTTTGATATCGCGGCGGACATGTTTGGCGCACTCATCTACTGGCGCATGATTATTACTCGACAGAAGGCCGATAACGCTTACTTGGAAAGGCTGTCCGATGTAATGATGAAAGCGTTGGGACCTTCTTGAGTACAAGCAACATCGCGGCGCTTTGATATGCCGCCAAATAACTCAACGGTATTTATTTCAACTTTCAACAGAAATATAAGTCACCTGACCTGCTAAGTTAAAAACGACCGCCAGCAAATAGTGAGTGATGTCTGCTGAAAACTGGATATCAAAGACAGCGAAAGATTCTTCGTCCTCCGGATACAGGCCGATCCTATGAAGCGATAGCGCCTTCATGAAAGACTCTTTATTAATCGGCGTGTTGCCAAAAACAGCTTTAGTCTCTTCTTCTGAAAATGCATCAAGATGATGTTGTAGATAAAATCTCGCCGCCTCTGACTCTTCTCCTTGGTCAAAATCATTTGATATGGCTGAAAAAGCACGGTTTGCATAGCTCTCCAGAGAATCTACAAACGTCGAGATGACTTCAAAATCACCTTTTTCCAATTCGTCGGACTCTAAGTTGAGATCAACCTCTACTTCTACGCCATTAATAACAACCGTTCCCTCGTAGTATTTCTCAAGGTTGTTTGGGTCAATTTGTCCGAAAATATCAATTCCCATCAGCATCAATTCCTTAGATAACAATACATTTCCATGGAGAGAAAGAGTTATAAACTATTCCTCACAAAAACCGAGCATCCACAAACTCCGGCGACTGCCAGCGATCAGCCTGGTTGTTACTGATGAAGTCGCCATACCAGGATTCGAGGTCTTTGTAGTTGGCGGTAATTTTCTTCTCATCAAGCCCCGCTGCCTTGAGCTGCGTCATGTCGGCGAACTGGCTTGTCTGGGGGTTCACCAGGGCCACTGACAGCATGCCTTCAAAGTCGATTACTCCGCTCAGTTCGGGCCAGTATAGAACCACATCCGGCGTATTAACGGTTTTAAACGCAGAGGCGGATCTTAGCAGCGCCATTAGTTTTTCCGCCAAGCGTTCATCCGGTCCCATCACCGACATTACAAAAAAGCGAAATGCTTCTGCATCAGCCTCGTATTTCAACAGGACAAAGTAAGGACCGCCCATGGCCAACTTAAGCACATTAGACAGAGCCTGTTCCGTGGTCGCAGAAGCAGGCTCCCAGTCAATCCGGGGCGTCTTGTCACTCCAATACCAATTGCGATACATCGCATCCCAGTCCGATACAGAGTCGACGCCTGCGGCGGGCGAGGACAGCCACGCCTCATACTCGGATTCAGACAGTTGTAACTTACCGGCGATAATAAATGCATCACTCATTGGATCTGTCTCGCTAATCACTATTGGGAAAAAAATAGTAAGCGCTGCAGCCTGATCTTCAAAGCGATTTATCGGTCCCCTCGACTACGGTTGCGTCGTTCGCGACCAGATCAAACCGCCAGTGACGCCCCCACCAACAGCTCCTCCACCAGCGCACTGCGAAATGCTTCGCCGTCTTCATCGAGTTCCGAGTTGATCAGAACGAACACGCCGTGGCTCAGGTCTTCGGTCAGAACCAGGATATTGGCGGCGCCCAGATCTCGGCCGCTGTGTCCTACGAACTGTCGTTCATTGACGCCTTCCAAGATCCAGCCCAGGCCTTGATAGGGGTATACCGTGGGTTTGACCTGTCGCCGCAGCATTTCCCTGGGGGCTCTTGGCGACAGGATGTCTCTGCTGTTTTCGCCGCCGATCATGGCGCGCACGGCTTTACTAAGATCCGCCACCGAACAGCGAAGCATGCCGGCGGGCACATCCGGATAGCCTTGTTGCGGCAATTCAACCAGGTCGCCGTTCTGATAATCATAAGGTTTGGCGAGTATGTCAGGGTCGAACTGTCGCAGATACCAATGGGCGTTCCAGATTCCAAGAGGTTCAAGCACGTTTCTTTCCACGTATGAAGCAAAGGGCTGGCCGCTGACGCACTCGATCACATATCCCGCCAGCGCCATCGCCACATTGCAGTAATCCCACTTTTGTCCCGGCCGCGCCCGACTATAAGACCCTTCAGGCGTGTAAGCGTCCCCTCCTTTCACCAGATAATTTTTTAGAAAACTGTCCAGACTTTGTCTGGGATCGCCCTCGTAGGAAGGATCGCCATGCCCTTCATCGGAAATGCTGGACGTGTGCGTGAGGAGGTGACGCGGCGTGATGGGATCATGTGGACGATATGGGTTTCTGACTGCGAAGTCGATGTACTCGTTCACATCAGAGTCCAGATCGAGCCTTTCACGCTCAAATAATTGCACCAGTGCGGTGGCGGTGAATAACTTGCTGATTGACGCCAGATGCATGGGCGTGTCGACAGTGAGCTTGCGCCCCTTGCCGATATCGGCGTAACCAAAGGACGAGGAATAAAGCGTGCCGCAGTCTCGGGACATGATCGCCACGGAAGTTCCCGCCACATGAGCGGCATGCATGCGCGGTTGAATGCTTGATTCAAATTTCTCCCGCCACTCATCGAAAGAATACGAGGCGTCTTGGGTCGATTTCGCGAAGGCGATTTGTGGAGCGATCAGGCCTGCTATTCCCATTTTGAGCAAAGAACGTCTAATTAAAATCATGGATAGTTCCCTTATATAAGTCGTCATATCAGTTGTCGTACGGTGGTCGAGCATTTGAGCGGCTAGCGGTTCTTTGCCTGAGTCAGTTCATGATCCAGAAAGTTCACGGCATTCATTAATGCCTGCGCGGCTTCAGGCATGAATCCTGAAAAGAGATGCCACACATGGAACATACCGGGCCAGACTTCCAGATTGACCCGCACCCGGTTTTCTCCCAGATGTGACGCCAGACGGATGGCGTCGCTTAACATCACTTCGTTTTCACCAATTTGAATGAGTGTCGGCGCGATTCCCCGTACATCGGCGAATACCGGTGAGGCGTCGGGATCTGTCGCCAGCGCGTCACCCAAAAACGTACGTGCAAGTCGCTTTAACATCGCCACCGTCACCAGCGGGTCCAGGCCGTCTCGATCCTGCGCTGATGCGCCGCTGTGGGTCAGGTTGGCCCAGGGTGAAAGCGCCGCGCCTGCGACGGGTTGCGGCAACCCGGCATTGCGCGCCTTGATCATCGTGGTGATGACCATGGCGCCGCCGGCGGAGTCGCCGGAAAGCGCCAGTGATTGAGGAGCGACGCCAGATTCCAGCAGGTATCTGTATGCGGTAAATACGTCATTAACAGGGGTTGGAAACACATGTTCCGGGGCCTGCCGATAATCCGGCACATACACTCTGGCGCCCAGCCAGGTGGCGTATCTCGCGGCAAGTCCCTCGTATCCCTTTATTCCGCCATGAACATAGCCGCCTCCGTGTATGTACAAGAGTGTGCGGTTATCCAACACCTTTTCAGGCGTAACAACTATTCCCGCAACGCCCCCCATGTTCACCGGCTCTATGTCGACCTTTTCCGTGACGGGGAAGAGTTCGTTCAAGGCATTCATATAGTGGCTACGCACTTCCGCCCAGCTTGCTTCCGACACCCCCAGTAATTTATCGCCAATGGGCCCCGCCGCGTTTATCCATCCCTTAAGCGCCGCCTGCGCCTTATCATTTAACATAATCGCTCCTGACATAAGCCTGCGCACTATTACGCAGAGCTTGATATTAAGTGGCTTTCATTAGAGAGTTCGGAGCTGTTAAAAACAAATATACAACCAGTCTTTATTAATACTTTTTTGCACTTGTACAAACTGATACACAAGAACAGCATCTATCAACTTTTAAAATACTATGCGCAGGCATTTTTCGGCTGAATTTAAATTAACTTAAACATTTAAAATAACTGTAACCAATGGGTAGAGCTATTTCGAAATAATGTTATGATAAAGTCCTGTGTCATTGTGATAAAAAAATAAGATATAGAGGTTCTCGCCAATGGAATATCCAATCAATGGTTCCTGTCAATGCGGACAGGTTACCTACACGCTATCTAAACCTCCTATTGCAATAGCGGCCTGTCACTGCAAGCAATGCCAAAAGCTGTCGACCAGCGCGTTCAGCCTCACTGCCATGATTGAGTCAGACGCCCTTGATATTCGTGGTGAAATGAACGAGTGGAGCCGAGTCGCGGCCAGTGGAAACACAAGCTCAGCCAAGTTCTGTGCGGTATGCGCCAATCATATATACCATTACAACCCGAGCAATCCCTCGCATATAATGCTGAAACCATCCACCCTCTCTGACACCAGCATTATTAACCCGACCATTCACGTCTGGGTCAGTGAAAAACAAGACTGGTTTCAAATACCGGAAGGCGTTTTGGTTTTTGATACGCAACCATAAACACTGAAAAGTTATTTACGCCGCCCGCAAGCCACTGTCTATCCGAAAACCAATGGCTATTATGCGGGCGCTCAATGTATATATATGAAAAGAAGTTCGCCGACAGTTCATTAATTGTACTGGTAATGCGACATCAAGCCTAAAGGGTCATACCAAAGCGCTTTATTTTCCAATGGGGTTTCCGTTGGCAAAAACGGATTATCTAACAGGAAGGTCCTCCGCTCAGTCAATCTGGCGTCCTTAATCGCTTTGCCATGATGTTTGAAGAATATTTCGTCAAACGATTTGTCGGCGATCATCAGGGTTAATCCGACTTCGATGCGCTGGGCAAGCTCAGGCGCGTACCTGGAAACAAAAAAGTAATAGGACCAGGGGTAATAAATCAGAGTCTGCTGTTCTATCGCCAAATACGGCAGGTCGTCACGCCGCGTTTTATATTCGGGGAAAACCTCATTAATGCCTCGTGGAAAGTGATCAAAGCGCCGCTGCACTAGCATTTTAAAAAGCCCGTCGTAGCTGCTGGCGGTTATGACATGGAAGCCGTTTTTCTCATACAGCGCCACATCCCCCCACCCCAATCCCTGACCAACGGTTAAACCGCGCAGGTCATCAAGCGTCTTCAGGTTATCAAATTTCGACTGCGAGTCCTTGGCGATAAGACTGATACGATAGCCAAGCAATCCCTTTCGCAAGGGGATGCGGATGGGGATAAAATCCGCCTCTTTGTCTTTGCTGGTGGAACTCCAGATAACATTCACAACGGAGTCTTTACGCCTCAGTTCCACAATATAGCGCGCCTCCGACATCACAAAGGGCGCTTCCGACAAGCTATAGGCGCCAAATCTTGCGGTGGTTTTATCCAGCGCAACGGTTAACAGTTCCATTAAGTCGGTGTAGCGGGTGTCGTGAATGGACTGTGAGGCGGGAACCACAACACTGATGGCCTCAGAGCCATGAGCCCTGAATGTCAGAAGAACAAAGAGAAAAACCGCCAGCAACTTCATATCTGAAACCTATCTGGACGCTGTCTTTAGCTCAAGTGTAGCAATTCAACTCTCAGACATGCTGAGAAGCCTCTATACAAATAAAGTATTAAAGTATTACGGAAAAAGGCCAGCATGAGACTGGCCTTTGTTTCATTTTTCAATGAATAGAATCTGGGCTAAATACTCCTATGGAGTCCCCTATAGTGAATTATCCAACTTCACCATTTTAGCTTCAGAAGGTACGCCGTTCTCATTGAGTGCGAACAGCATGTAGTAGCCTGGAGGCGCAATATTGGAGTTCAGCGGCGTGGTCAGCCGGTAATAGTTATTGCCCATGGCGTCCAGTTCCAATTCGATGCGTCGTTGATCGGTATTGGATGAGTGGGTGACCGCAGACAAGCGGATCAGCGCAACAGAGCTGATGGTTTGTTTAGAGCTAATGTCGAAAGCCTTGTTATAGCCGATTTTGCCGTTATATCCCGTCGGCCCATTGTCGACCAGGGAGATTTCAGGACGATCACCTTTGAACAGGTACGGAGGGCTGTAGATTTCCGCTGTGGTGTAGTTGAATTTACAACCTGCGCCACACGCGCCGCCGCCGGCGACCCAGATTCTGCCGTCAGGAAGCAGCACTGCAGTTGAGTGGTAGTCCCTGGGGTCCTGATGCTGAGCGACTTCCGTCCATTCATCGTTGGCTGGATCATATATTTCCGGCGTATACACCGCTTCGCTGGTATCGAACAAGTGGCTGTCCCTGGAACCGCCCACCGTGAAAACGCCGCCATCCGGCATCACCACCGAGTTGGCGTAGTACCTGGGATGGTGCATGTTTTCCTTGCGTACGGATTCTCCGGTTTTCAGGTCGATCTCGTAGACGGAATACAGTGACTCACTGACATTAATTTCCGCCTGATCGTCTTTATAGTCTTCAACACCGAACCGGGCGTTTCCGCCCATTAACAGCAGCTTATCCGCGCTGTACTGAACATTGGTGGCGCCCTGAATGTACTTCGGTCCATCCTCACGTCCCAGGCCGATCAGCGTGGAGCTGCCCTCGCCTTCGACAGTGTGACGCACGAAGTTCTTGTAGGGCGCGTACTCCAGAATGCTACCGTCATGCATAACGGCGAGTTTACGGTAATACTGCCCACGGGCCAGGCCGTAATCACTGTTTTGTCTGCCGTCGATATCAATCACAGTGGATATCTTCTCGTAACCAATATCCCTGGTATTGCTCAAATACCTGAAACTGCGAGTGTCTGGATTCCAGATTTCTCCCTTCATATTTTCAAAGAAAGAATTTGGGTTGATAGAACCGTCCCCGTCGCCACCGGTTGTGAAGACAGAGCCGTCGCCCAGGATAACGGCGCTGTTATACCAACGCGCTTTCACCAGATCGTTTTCCCGGTTCCATTTGTTGGTGTCTGAGTTGTAGGTCACCACATATTTACGTTTGGACTGGTCGCCTCCGCCGCCCATAATCAGCAGGGAGCCATCCCGATCCATGACCGTGGCCGGGCAGAACATCTCGTAGGTATCTTTCACCAAATACTGAGAAAGTTCTCCGCCTTTAGGGTTGAACGTGCCGGTGTAGGTGACGTCATCGCCATGAAAACTGATCGGCGTGGACCCCGACCAGAACACCAGCTGCCCGTTGGGCAGAATCGCCGAGGCAATCGCCACCAGGCCCAGCTCGAAAGTGTCGCTCCATTCACCAACCACTGTTTTCGCGGCCGGTTTGAGGTCGAACTTTTCGTTGTCCCCGGTCGTGCAGCCGAACTGCATCAGTTTCGCCCCGTCAGTGAATCGATTGCCTGCGATATTCAGGCAAAGCTCCGTCCCCGCCTGAGTTATCCGGTAACCGTCCCTTAAAGGCGCGATATTCAGCGGTCTTGCGGTCTGGCAATCGCCCAGCTTGACGTCCGCTCCGGCGACGCCCGGCACGTTAATGCAGTACTCCCGGTTCTCTACCGTAGTAGTCAGTTGGTAACTCCCATCAGGATTCTGACGAGCGTTCCATAACAGGGAGTCCGCTGAGCAGGCCAACTGCACCAATCCCATCGTTGCGTTGCTTTGAAAGCACAGTCCGCTGTCCTTGCCGGCAAGGTTAAACAAGCCGGCCGGTATGTCAGCAAACGCCATCTGGGAGGTCACAGCTATGCCCGTACCTACAATTATTTCACGTATTTTCACGTGTACATCTCCAAATAATTAACTTCTTAGGTTTCTCATGCAGCTTGTTGTTTTTATTGACTAACATGAGCACCTGTTAGAAGGGCGTCTGGAGAAATAGTTCAATTATTTCGATTAAGTTAATCGATTATTTTGAAAAGTCGAATAAACGAAGCGACCCTGACCGCTCTGTTTATGCGATGGCTTTGCACGCCATTCACAGCCAGTGCGCCAGACAATCTGCAGAATTTACGCGCTGAACCTAAGTCGCGCTCAAGGCTTCCCGCAGACGTTGCGGAAGCGGCACAGGTCTTTTGCTTTCGGGAGATATGGCGACCTGGGTTAAAGTCGCGCGAAAGCTGATTTCATCGGCATGGTTGCGGGCTTCAACCAGAAAGCTGAATGAGGTCGTGGTCAGTTCTTTGCAGCTGACGCTAATGTCGATGACGTCATCCCAGGCCATGGGCGCCAGAAACTCAATGGAAAGCGCCCGCGCCGGCGGCAGAATCCCCATGTCCAATATCTCGCGGATTCCCGGCGCGCCGAGTTTATGGGACAGGAATTCGTGCACCGCCTCTATCACGAAATACGAGATACGGGGCGTATAGACAATCCCGGCCGGGTCACAGTCGCCAAACAGGATTGTCCGCTTTGTCATAAAACTCATCGCGTTCACTCGCTAATCATTTCTTTTCCGTTAATTTTTCGCCGCGCCAACCTTGGTCACGCGTCCCCTACTCGAAATCCTGAACTTTCGGCCTCATCTCTATGCCGAACAAGCATAGAATACTCGCTATCACGAAGATTTCAGGAGACCGCTGGACATGTATATCGGCAAGTTGGCGAAATTGACAGGAACCACGCCGAAGGCCATTCGCCACTATGAAACGTTGGGACTGTTGCCTGAGCCCCAGCGCAGAGAGAAATACCGCGTCTACTCTGACGACGATGTGGAAGCGGTCACGCTGATCAAGCAGGCCCAGGCTCTCGGATTTAAATTGTCGGAACTGAAAAAGCTGGTTGCAGGCATTAATGTATCCGACGGCTTTCCCTTCGATGCGGCGATAGCCATGGTCAAGATGAAACGGCAAACGCTACACGAAGAAATGCAGGCGATGCAAAGTCTGGACAAGCGCCTCAGGCAGCTTCAGGAAGATCTGCAAAACTCATCCTGTCGTTGTTGACTCTGCCCCTAAGGACAGGGTTTAGCATCTGCGCCATCAAACGGATATCTGATTAAGTGTTTGGAGGTAGTAGATGAAGAAAATACTGGTGCTCAATGGCAGCCCTAAAAACGGCGGACTCACTGGCGCGCTGTCTCAGCAGTACGCAAGCGTCGCAAAAGAAGCGGGATTTTCGGTCAGCAGGGTGAATCTGGGCGAGTTAACTTTCGACCCGAATCTGGCTTCCGGTTATGACGTTATTACCCCCTTGGAGCCGGATTTAATACGCTTGCAGGCGCAGATCCAGGAGGCGGATCATCTGGTGATGGCGTATCCAGTCTGGTGGGGCGGCGTTCCCGCCCTGATGAAGGGCGCACTGGATCGCACTCTGTTGCCGGGTTTTGCATTCCGCTTTGAAAAAGGGGCCTCCTTTCCACAGCCACTGCTGGCGGGCAAAACCGCACGCCTGCTGGTCACGATGGATACGCCGCCCTGGTATTACAATCTGGTTTATGGCGCTCCCAGCCATAAGATGATGAAAAAAACCGTGTTGGAATTCTGCGGCGTCAAACCCGTCAAAATCAGCGCGTTTGGGCCGGTGATCAAATCAACGCAGACCCTGCGCCAGCGCTGGCTACAGCAAACGGCTTCACTGGCGATGAATGGAGATTAAAACGTTACTCGGTAATTAGTAATTAATAGATTGGGCGTTTATACGTAATAACTCAGGGCACTTATTGCCGCTAAGCGGGCTCAGGCAGAGATACCCACAATGCAATAATGGCCGCGCTAGCCATTACTGTGACGCATGCTAGACTGAGCGGAGAAAGTTGGCGGGCGTCGCGGGGAATCAGCAGCGCTCCCAGAACCAGGCCAGTAATGAGCCCTCCTCCGTGGGCGGCGTTGTCGATGCCGTCCACCAGAAAACCAAAGAGGATGGTGAGCAGGGAGAAAATGGCGGCGCCGAAAAAGATCCAGCGGAACTCAATCAAAGGCACGCGGGTTCTATTCAGCCAGAGATAACTGAGTAGCGCCCCGTACACGCCGAATATGCCTCCCGAAGCGCCTGCGGAGACGACGCTGACACCATGGAAAGTGAGGGAAAACAGATTGCCGACAAGCCCGGACGTTATAAAGATGAGTAAAAAGCGCGTATGCCCGTACATGCGCTCCACCCACTGTCCCCCATCCCACAGCGCCCAGACGTTCAGCGTCAGGTGGATAATGCCGAAGTGGARAAAAACCGCCGTACCCAGTCGCCACCATTGTCCGTTCTGCGTCGCCGGGCTGACGTTGGCGCCCCACTGCAACATGGCATGACTCGATACATGCCAAAATTCACCGTTTTTTAACCATGTAAAGACAAAAACGAGTATAATCCCGAGAATGATTATCATTGAAGTGTAAGTAACGGCGACTCTTTCTTTTAGCTGTTCATAGAAAGAAGGCATGGACGCGCTGGATTCCCTGCGAAAGTTTTTAACTTGTTGAAATTAAAAGGACATATTGGCTCGGTATAAATGGAAACTATCATACCCCGGGCGCAGACGCACGTTAACACGATGAACAGACACAGACTTTCACTGCGACGCCTGACGCCGCCTTTTTGGGGCCCGCGAACATTTGTTCCCAGCCCTCCCACCTCCGGACCCTAGAGGAGACTGACGCTCTTTCGATAGGACAAAGAACCAAGGAAGTAAAGGATTAGATGTACACAAGGATTAGAGGTACACATGGACAACCTGCAACGATCAATGAAGATCGGCTTTGGCCGTAAAAATCTGCATCAGTTTTGCGAGGCGCTGTTAGACCCCCTCGCCCTGTTCATCAGCATATTGCTGGTGAGTTACCTATTCGAAGACGCGATTGAAGCGCCCGCGATGATCTCCGCGCTATTTGCATTCTGCGTCGCCTTCCCCGGGCAATCACGACTACACCAACCTTTGAGCCGTTGTCTCGTCGACATACTGTTGAGCTGGTTCGTCATCGCCTTTTTGATTCTGTCTTTAGGCTACGCCACGCGATCGATCGACTTATTCTCGCTGTCCACCATTCTTCACTGGCTGTGGATCGGTCCCGCTTTACAAGTCAGCGCGCATCTCGCGTTCCGCTACTTCACGGTATTGCTGCAACTGCGCGGCGATCGACAGAAAGTGGTCATCGTGGGCATGAACGAACAGGGGCTGGAACTGGCCAAGCGCCTGTCCCGCAGCCCCTATTACAACGTCGAAATACTGGGCTTTTTCGATGACCGAACGGCGGACCGACTACCCAAAGGCGCCGACTGGCCGGTGTTGGGGGACTTTTCTGAGCTATACGACTACTGCAAGGAGCAGCGCATAAACAGTATTTATCTGTCGCTGCCCATGACGACGCAGCCTCGCATTCTGGCGATTCTCGATAGCCTGGGCGACACCACCGCATCGATATCGTTTATTCCCGATATGTTCGTGACCAAGCTGATCCAGGGCAACGTCTACCAGGTTACCGGCATGCCGGTCGTCTCTGTCTGCGATACGCCGTTCCGGGGCGTCAATGGCTTGATCAAGCGTTGGAGCGACATTGTGCTTTCCGCATTGATATTAGTGATGATCGCGCCGGTGTTGGCGGTGATCGCGGTGATGGTGAAAGTCAGCTCGCCCGGTCCCGTGATTTTCAAGCAGCGTCGTTACGGTTTGGATGGTGAAGAAATCATCGTCTACAAATTCCGCTCCATGACCGTCTGTGAAGACGGCGATGTCATCAAACAAGCGCAAAACGGCGATAAGCGGCTCACGCCTATCGGTGGTTTCCTGCGCAAAACCTCATTGGATGAGCTTCCCCAGTTCATCAATGTGCTGCAAGGCAGGATGAGCATTGTTGGGCCCCGTCCCCACGCGGTGGCGCACAACGAGCAATATCGCAAGCTCATCAAAGGCTACATGGTTCGCCACAAAGTTCGGCCGGGCATCACCGGTTGGGCTCAGGTCAACGGTTTGCGGGGCGAAACACAAACCCTGGAGCGCATGCAGGCGCGGATCGAGTTCGATCTCGACTACCTGCGCAACTGGTCGCTGGCGTTGGACCTGAAAATCATCCTGATGACTGTTGGCATGGTCTACAAGGACGAATATGCATACTGAAACCGGACCTGGAACATCATCCGGGCGCCGCGCAATGGATATGACCTCCCACTTATTTGAGAGATATTTGCAATGAAAGGCCTGTACATTAACGTTACCAACGTGAAAGCCGAGGTAGAGTTATTTTCTTCTTCGATCGGCGCCCCCTCGGACATACATGAGTTCGACTCTCCTCTTGGCGCCCACATTTTAGTGGATGTGCATCGCGCCAATTGGCCAGAGGGCGTCGCCTACGCCGATGAAGCGTCGCGCTCGCTGGCGGTGGGCTGCGGACACTTCGTCTTCAACGGACGTTTAGGCAATATCAGCGAGTTCGCCCGCGCTTTCTTCCGGGCGGAGACGGAAGAGGAACGCACCGCGGTGTGCTCCCTGATCGAAGCCGGCAGCTACCTGTTCTATATCGAAACCGGCGGCGAATACTATCTGGTGACCGATCCCTTCGCGCTGGTTCCGCACTTTCAGGATATGCAGTCCGAAACGCTGCGTGTCGCGCCGGCGCCTTGCTATATCGCGGACGGCAAGGACGTGGACCCGGTGCTGCAAAACATCCTGAATATCAAGCGACACCTGTTTGGCGGCTATACCCTGTTCAAAGGCGTCGAGCGACTGGAAGTGGGAGCTATTATTTCCCGTGACCGCACGTCGTTCTATTTCGATTACCTGAACGGCTCCGGCGACCTGCACAACGTCAATGAAAAGATGCGCAAAGGCATGGGGATCTTTGGCGACCGCAAAAAGATTCTGCCTTTGAGCGGCGGACTGGACTCCCGGTATTTGCTGTCTCTTGGTAAGACTCATTACGGTTATACCTACGGACCGGCGAATACCGGCGACCGCCCCGTCGCCCGCAAGTTCGCCGGCTTCTTCGATGACTACCGTGAGTTTTCTCTGCTCGATCTCAGCTATCCAAAACTCTCGCAACAGCTGGGCGAGAAAATGTTCAAAGGGTTGGTGTCGCGCCCGCTCTCCGAGCTGCTGGTGGTGTACCGTCACTTCTATGAAGCATGGGGCGACGGCAACCTGTTCGTCGACGGCTACCTGGGGGGCACCTTGCAAAGGGGGTATTACTTTAATATCGAGTCCACCTGGGGGACGTTGTTCCGTATCTTCCCTTCCCTGATGTTCCGTTTCATCACACCGGAAGACCTGATCCGTTACCGCTACCGTCAGTTGGACGCCGCCGGCAAAGAATTGTTGTTGAACAACTTCCATGCCGCCACGGCGCGTTTCAACTGCGACGGCTGGAAGAAAATATTCCTGTATGAGGCGCTGTACGGGCGCAGCGGGCGCTGGATCACTCACGGCGGCTGTGTAATGGCGAGTCAGTTCTTCACACCGGTGCAGCCCTTCGTCTTCTTCGACGTCTTCCGCACCTTCATGTCTCTGGACGTGCGCAAGTTCAACAGTTTTTCATTGCTCTCGCCACTTTGGAAAACACTGCCGAAAGGCCTGAGCGATGTGGCCACCCTCGATTTATATCGCCCACTCTGGCCCGCCATGCTGAATCGCTGCCTGCATGTGGCGTCACGGACGACCGACAAACTTTCCCTCAGCAATCGCTTTGATAACTACAAGGAAGAACTGCCCAAGGTGCAATGGGAATGAGTTTGGCCGCAACAACAGTCCAGACGTAAATGACGCTGGCAATTAAGTAAAGTAGGAAAAAAGTAAAGCAAGCAAAGTGAAGTGAAGTGAGAGAAGCGAAGCAATAAAGAAGATAATAAAGACGTTACTGAATGGGTTCGCCGAGTCTGCCGAGACAGGCTCGGCGAACCGCTATTGAATCCTTCCGCTAATCCAACTCCAGACTGGGTTTTTTGGGAATCGCCATCCTGACTTTTTCCGGAATGGACGGATCGGGCTCGCAATCCGCAAGCGAGTTGCAGCCGATCATCTTCATATCATCCCACTGAATCGTCAGCAGCCCACCGTTGGCGGTGACGTAATCAATCAACTCCGCAGAAGTATAGAGTTTCATGGGGCTGATAATACTGATGCCATCCGGAGAGGGATCGAGAGGATGGCGGGTGTAGTTGTGAATGTCGAAAATAGTCTGGGGTTCCTGATTGTCCAGCGCCGCGGTCATCTGGAAACGACCGGTCTCCGCATCCCCCTCAATAAAGGTGTACTCAAGAGATATCCACTGTCCCACGGGGACTTCAAAAGTCTGGTTGACTTCACGCCATAGCGCGTCGTCCCACTTCTGTGTGGTCTGATTAAACGTGCGCGCCCGTATGGCGAAACGTAGCTGGTTCTGCCCCTCCTTTATGCTGGGTTTGTTGATATTCACGCTGACGACGAACGGATAAGGATTTCCATCCCAATGGGGATTGTTCCACCAGGAAGACAGAGACAGCCAGTCAATGGTTTTCGGGTAGGTCCGCAGCATGCTGAAGCTGTTGCTCAGATACATGCGCACCTTCAGCTTTAACTCTTTAAAGCCGGTCTTGCCAGTGACGTCTAACTGCACTCTGCCTTTCTCGTTATTGACGTTGGGTTTTTTCAAGGCGAAAGCGAGCACCTTGTTGCTGGGATCATCCAGCGCCGGCTGCACCTGCGCCCAGCGTTCAGTGAGGTCGCCGCCTTCATAGTTAATGAATGCGCCGCCAAATCCCATGGTGGTTTTCTGTTCATTGATCCAATTGCGCACGCAGGAAAACTGATTGGTGCCTAGTTTGGGTTCTGCAGTTTTGCCCGGCTGGATGTCCTGGAAATATAAGCCTTCGTTGAAGTCTGAGCTGAAAACGACCCGATTTCCGTCGTTACATGACCAAAACCAGTCCAGTTGCGGCGTTTCCGCCTGGACCGAATCAAGGGGCGGAAGTAAACACCCCAGAGCGGTAAGTAGAAGCGCCCGTCGTTTCGTAACGTCGGGCGACTTGGTCGAGTTGGCTGTCGGCCTGTCCATAAGCACTCTGACTCCTGTTGGTTAGACTGACTAAAAAAATGGCGCTGCTCCGCAGCGACCGAGTACGGCTTGGCAGTGTATTAACCAAAGGTTCATCCGCGACCACGGATAGAAAAGGGCCCGATTGCAATGACGGGGACCTCCACCAATGCTTGGATAAGTCGAAGTCGTTCAGGCCCGATAATGCTTTTCCGGTTGGCCAGCCACTTCGCGGCGGACAACTGATGCTCTAAACAGCGCTCGCCGGAACACGCTTACGCGGCTGCTCGATGTCCGGCGCTGCGTCGCGCCGGCAAGCGGATTATGTTGAGGTGGCTGTAGGTTTCTCCTAGCGGAATGACTCCTGTTAGTTAGTCTGACCTTATTAATAGTAGTCGTCATTGCAGGGACTGAATGTAACGTGACAGCTTTTTAACCAAAGCGCCATCCGCCACTTCGGAGATCGCAGGGCCGGATTCCAGTTGCGCGCGCCGGTCCAGAATGCGCGCCAGATCCGACGCCTCCCAGGCCACAATGATGCCTTTGCGGTTGGCCAGCCATTTCGCGGTGGCCATTTGATGCTCATTGCGGTGTTCGCCCAGAGACGCTTTGCGCGGCATGATGATCACTGGCTTGCGCAAATACATGGCGGTAATGATGGAGCCCATGCCCGCGTGCGAGACGATCAGCTCCGCCTCGCGCATGTAGTCGGTCACCTTGCCCGGAGCGAGAAAATCCGCGAACCCCATGTGCTGCGGCATGTATTCGGCCGGTCCGGTCTGCGCATAGACCACTACGTCCTGGTTGCGCCCCGCCCAGTCGTCCAGCGCGCTGATCATGCGATCAAACGCAAGTTGAGTGCCTACGGTTGCGAAAATCACAGCACAGCCCCCCAGTAATGTGGCCCGCTGGGCTTGCTCAGGTGCTCCCATTGGGTCAGCCAGACATGCGCCCATCTGCCGACTTTGGCGCCGGACTGGGACAGGGCCTCACCGTTGGCGATGCTGTCTATCCAGATCGTGCGCGCCCCCAAAAGTCGACCATACAGAATGGCGGCGAACCCCGGCGCAGCACCGGTGGTGACGACAATATCCGGTCGGGTCTTGAGCATCACCCACGCCACCTGCAGGAACATTTTCAGCAGCGCCAGTTTGTTCCACATGTTGGCGTCCTGCACGATAAAACAGGGCTCGTTGTGAGGAGAACTGTAGTCCTTTACGGTGGTCATCCATAACAGTTTGTGGTCCTCAAACGCGCCGCGCAGTCTTTGTAGTTGCACCCAGTGTCCCCCACCTGAGGCGACTAAAAGTATTTTTTTCATTTTTATTCTCCTGTCATTCCCTGAAAGTTCCTTTTTTGAGACAGATTTCCGGCCCTGGGCCGGTTGACGATGCTCAACCACAGCGTCGCCAATTTGGGGTACACCACATTTGCGGAAAAAGTATCCGCAAAGCTGGCGTGTCCCCTTGCCGCCAGTTCCGCGCGCGCGTCATCATCACTGATCGCGTAGCGCAAAGCCCGGCGCAATTCCTGAATATCCCCCGCCTGCGCCAGCAGGCCCCGGCCATCGCTCAATACATTGGCGATGCCGCCCACCGGCGTCGAAATCACACAACAATGTCGCGCCAGCGCCTCCAGAATAAACATCGGCATCGCCTCGTCTCTGGAAGGCAGCACCGCAATGGCGGCGCGGTCCAGTAGATCCATGAGCGCCTGATGGGACAGGCCCCCCACGAATTCAGCGTTGCGCAGCGTCTCGGGAACCACGCCCGCATCAATGATCGGCCCGGCGATGACCAGCTTCCAGGCGCCGACGTTAAGCGTCGGATCGACATCGCCCTCAGCCTGCAATTCTTCCCAGGCCTGCGCCAGCACATCCACGCCTTTGCGATAGGTGACGCCGCCGCCGAACACCGCCAGCTTCTCCTTAATGCCCGCCCTGCCGGTGGCCACCGCATTGGGGATATACACAATGCGCTCCGGCGCCAGGGTTTGGGCCACGATAGCGCGAGTCTCTTCACTCAGAACATGAACATAATTCGCCCTCGAAAGGACGAAACGCACCAGTTTCGGATAACGCCGACTGAACTCGGCGAAACGGCTGCCGTGTAACTGTGCGACCACCCCAAAGCCCAGCAGTTGCGCCAGGGTTAGCAAACTGCCCTCACGCACGAAAGAACCGTCCTGGGACAGATGCACCACTATGGCGTCCTTGGTTCTGCGTCCACGCAGGCGCAGAATTCTCCACATGGCGCTGAAATACAGTCCAAGCGCTTTGACGCCTTTGGAGCCGTCCCGAGACGGGATTACCTCCACTTTGAGGTTTTCAAACGGCCAGTTCAGGTAGGCGTTGATCACCTGGGTCATACCGCCCGCCACCTCGCCATGTCGCCCTACGTGCCATACCACGGGCGTCGACTTGTTTACGCTCATGCTTCACGCCTCCGCACCGCCTCCACGAAAGACACCAGCTCTTTGCGGATACCGTCCAGGGACGCCCTGGCCTGCCCCAGCGTATTCAGATAACTTTCCCGCTGTCGCAGCGTATCCTCCAGGAACTGGCCGATGCGTTCCGCAGACCAGGTCGCGGCGCTTTGCCCCACGCCTTTCAATCCAATGGCCTCAAAGTGCCGATCCACCTTGCTGGAATTATCTGTGGTCAGACCCGCCGGCGCGGCGCCTTCCGTATAGGCGGCGATGAGCACATGGAGACGGTCGCTGACCACCAGCGCCGCGCGTCGATAGACGTCCCGCAAACGCTGCTCCTGCTGCATATGGTCATGGCCGTCCCAGTCCAGAACCTGCCCGCCCAGGCTGCCGGCCAGCTCGCGGGAGCGCGCGGAGTCCATCAGCACCTGAGTCACCGCCATGATTTCCAAATGATATTTCTGCGCGAAATCACGGACAGCCTTCCGCCAGGCGTCGTTGGGCGCCGGCCGGTCGCCGCGCATGGACACAATCAGATAGCGACGATTCTCCATGGAAGAAATACGGCTGAGTTCGCCGCCTTCCGCAAACGCCAGATCCGGCATCACGCCGCCGTGCCCCAGGTATTGGAATGAGCCCTGATCGCGCCAGTAGGTGAGATCGGACACTTTCAGCGAGGGCGTTATCAGGCGGCGATAGAAGCTGGAGAAATTACGCACGCCAGAGCCCAGACGCGCGACGCTGCCGCCGCGCGCCTTGAAGCGTTTCGCCATTGGCAACACGCCAAGGTGCTCCTTCATGCCTTTCAGACTCAACTGAATTTCTCCGGGCTTGAAAAGATAGATGCTTTTCTGGCGCCGACTGGCTTCCATACCGGCGCGATACCAGGACAAAAACGAAGTATAGACATGATCGTCCGGGCGCAACTGCAGCGCCTCGGTATAGCCGGCGGGAGCGTCGCCGGTAAACACATGCAATCGCGAATCGCCCTGCAGCCACTTGGCTAACGGGCGTCTCAGGATGATGTCGCCGATGTTCTGGTATTGACCGATAAGAGGTAAAAAAATCGGGGTCATGATTTCAACTTCCTTGCTTCAGAGCCTCGTGACAGGCTTTCTCATGGATGGCGAAGTAGGTTCCAGCCAATTTCCTTGCAATGACTGGATAGTCCCTGTGGGTTCTTAGGTAGCGAATGGCGTTCTCCATTCTTTGCCGGCGCATTTCCGGCGCTTCCTTGAGCAGCGTTTCCGCCGCGTTCGCAAAGTCTTCCGCGGTATAAGGAACGCACAGTCCGGCGCCGGATTGCTCGATCACCATTTGCTGGTCCGGGTTGTCGTTACAGACGACGGGCACGCCCAGCGCCATGTATTCGATCAGTTTGGTCGGCGAGGAGCAGTCAAGCAGCTCGCCCCGGGGAATGGGCGACAAGCCCACTTCCGCCTGGCGAATGTAGCGCCAGGCTTCCTGAATCGGCAGCCAGCCGGTCCAGATCAGAATATCGTCGACGCCCAACTGGCGCGCCCGTTCCTGCAGCCAGGCCTTGTGCTGTTGATCATGGGTGTCGCCGACGATCAGCAGCACAATATTGGGAAGGCGCCAGCGCAGCAGCGACGCCATTTCAAACAGGGTTTCGATATTGCGCACGTAATCCAGGCTGCCCAGATAAATCAGCGCGCGTCGGCCCCGCATGCGCTTATCGACGCTGACATCGTCTGTGGCGTCCGCATCAAAAGCCGTTACGGAAGCCTGCATGCGCTCCAGATCCACGCCCATGGGAACCGGGGTCATGCGCTCGGCGGGCGCGCCACGGTCCGCCATGTCCCGTTTCATTCGTTCCGACTGCACAAAGATATGATCCGCCCGACTCAGCACGAGTCGATACAGAACAAAGCGTCCCAGCAGTCCGCGCAACAGCAAAGGCAGCGAAGCGAGCTTCTTCAAACCTGTGGCCCGGCGGGCGCGGTCTATCTGGCCTTCCGGATAGGGATAAGAGCACCAGTACAGGAATGGCATGCCTTTGAGACGGGCGAGTATCAGCGCCATTAACGCGATAAAGGGCATATCCCGCACCTGTACGCCGTCATGCCGGTCGCGTCGGGACTGCGCCAGCGCCTTGAACATATGCATGAATACGGCGAGATGTTTGAGTCGGCGCGGCGGGTCCGCCAGAATCGCCTCGCCGCCGCCCCAGGCCTCCTCCTGTTCCTGCGCGCCGGGTTTGCGAAACGCGACAATGTCGGAATACACCCCATGGCGGGGTAAACAGTCGCCAAAAAGCAGGCCCACATCCACTCGTCGAGCGGGAAATAACCCTGGCGTCAGATAAAGCAGTCTCATCGTTCTCATGCCGCGCGCGCGCCTCTCTTAACTAGCGATTTCAATAATCCTGTCTCCTCTACGGTGAAAGGCCGGAGCAACCACACTGACACCACGAAAGCGCCAACGATCAGCAGTGAATAACCCAGCAATGGAATAAGGCCGGCGCCGAGCGCCGCGACGGAAACGTCCGGGCTGATCGCGCCGGGAATGATCGCCACCGCCATGGCCAGAATGAGTTTGGTCTGATTGAGCCAGTCGAAAGCGTAATCGCAACGCTGCTTGAGGCCCGCGATGATGAAGCTGTTAAACAGCACATGTCCCAGCCCAATGGCGATCACCGCCGCCCACACGCCGAAGCCCAGGTGCAGCAGCGCCCACAGGCTGGGCAACGTGATCAAGCCCAGGGCTGCGCCCCATTTACACAGGTTGGCCTGATCCATCGTCACGGCGGCGGTTTCCAGTAAAAGCCGCTGGCTGTATGGGATCAGGCACAACAGGAATCCGAAGAACAGGTAACCGGAGTCGCTGAATTTGCCGCCGGAAATAAGCTGGATGAGTTCGTCGCCGAATACCGCCGCCACGGACACCAACGGCAGCAGAATCACCAGACTGACTTTGCCGGCGGAATTGGTCAGGCGACTCAGCTCAGGGGCGCCGCCGCCGTTGACGTAGACCGCCACCAGTTTCGGCCGGATCAGGCTGAACAGCAGCGACGCCGGCAGGTAGCGCGCAATCTGGTCATTCAAGGTGCGCAGAAAGCCGAACACCGCGGAGGCCTCCGGCCCCAGGTATTTCTGCAGCAGATTAACCAGCGCCTGCGGGCTGTACAGCAAGGTCAGCAAGTGCGCGAAATACATGTGCAGGGATAGCCACCATTGCTGGCGAATGGACGGCTCCGTCCAGCCCGCCTCCCCCTGTAATCCGCGCATCGAACGACAGAATTTGATCAGGCACGCCAGCGCGACGGCGGTTCCAAACCCGGACGCCGCCAGTTCGATCAGCACCACTGCGTACAGGCCTATCCCAGGCTGCGCCAAGGTTTGCGCTGATGGCAAAAGTATTGGCAGGGTAAGGTTGGAACCGGAAAGCCGCCACAGGACGAGTAACCCAGCCAGATAAAGCAGCTGCCGCCCCACCATGCTGGCCCGAATGCCGCCCTGCAACAACAGCGGCCCGAGCACCGCCTCCCGCAGGAAACGGCCAACGCCTTCCACCAGAAAGACGCCCAGAAACACCAGTGCGGCGGGCCGGAACGCCTCCAGCCCCGCCCAGCTGAGATAGGCATCCATCAGCCCTGCGAATAGCAAGGCGCAGGCGATAAGCGCCGCGCTTTGCCATGCCACGACGCGGCGGCAGAACCCAATCAAACGAGGACCATCAGCCTTAAGGCGATATTCAGGAAGCTGCCGCGCAGTGAGCCAGGCCAGCCCCAGTTGCGCCAGGGAGCGGCCAATTTCCGTCATAGCCAGCAGAGTGACGTAGGCGCCGTATTCCGTCACCGGCAGCAAACGCACCGTCACTAACAGAATGCCGAGGGTCAGCAAGGCGGAGATAACTTTGCCGGACAGGAACTTCTTCGTGCCGGAAATCAGCGCCTGACGTGAATAAGGATGACTCATGCCGCCGCCTCCGCATGTCGGGATTCACGGTAAAGCCACGCCAGATACCCCAGCATGCCCCAGAACAGAATCTGAAAGGGCAACCCCTCCAGCAAGGTGCTGCGATAAACCGGATAGATCATGCAAAGACTCAGCGCCGCCTGGATGCCGGCGGCGTCCGCCATGATCCGGCGACCAAATCGCGCAGCGCGCAACCTGCCGGCTGTCAGCCAGGCCGACACTAATACGCCGTAGAACAGCAGAGAGCCCAACAGCCCCTGCTCCCACAACAAGGAAGACAATGCCGTGAGGCTGACTCCGAAGCCCGGATAACGCAGCGCAATGGTTCCGCCGGTGGCGTCGTGGGCGGAGCCGATGCCGCAGCCGAAGAAGAAAGAGACGGGGTCATGCAGGCCTTGCTGATGGAACCAGAACAGCAACCCGGTGAGACGATTCAAGTAGTAGCCGCCGTAACCCTTGTCGCCCATGTTGTAGGCCATGGTGTCGGACAGCATTTCCGACAGGCTCTGCGCCTTCACCAGTTGCAGATAGGCGTAGGCGGCGCCCAGTGTCAGCAACGCGCCGACGATCAACCACAGCACCGCCAGGTGGGGCTTTCTCAACAACTCCCGGCCATACAGGGTGACGAACATCACCGGCAGAAAAATCACCACGACCTTGGTTTCACCGAGGAACAGCGGCGTCAGAGCGAACAGCCCCAGGACTGCAAAGTGGCGCGGCGTTATCAGCTTTTCGCTGCGTCTAGCCAGCAGAAAGCCCAGAGCGATGACCAGAAAGCTCGCCATTTCGGCGTTGGCGCCGCCGGCGTAGCGGGTTGCGCCGAAAGTGCCGGCTACTACGTCGATGGGGATCATGCCGGGATAGGCGTATTGCAGGCTTTCCCTGACAGGCACGAGCTTGAGCAGCTCATAGAGCGCGAACGGCAATTGCACGATCACCAGCGCTGCGAACAGCCGCACCCAGCGGTCCATGTCCGCGCGGGAAAAACTTAGCCAGGCCAGTGCGAAACAGACGCCCATGACCTGAAAGTAGCGTTTAAATCCGCTGGCGAGTTCAAAGAGCGTCGATTGCGCCGCGCCGTTCAATAAGGCGTAGCCGACAAACACCAGCGCCAGCCAGATGAACAGCGGCTGCTTTTCAGCGCTGCCGGGATTGAGCAGGCGGCGCGAGGCGGCGCTGAGGAACAGGATCAGGCCCAGTACGGAAATGCCCCACACTGCTTTCTTGCTCAGGCCTTCCGCCCAGATGGGCGCCAAGCCGGCTACGAACAGGCCTAAAAACAGGATCAACCACAGGGTGATGGCGGCGTTGGCGAACGCCAGCAGGCCGACGATCATGCCCGCCGCCAGACCCGCCAGCAACAGGTTGCCGGTGGAGGCGACCATGCCGAATACAACGGCGGCGCCTAGCGCTCCCAGAATGATCAGCGCTTCCACCCCGTATCGCTCAAAAAGCACCAACGCGCTGCATGCGCCGGCTTGCAACTGCTGACTGAAAATCATCGAACATCCTTTCGATTAAAAGTAAGAGTCCTTCCGGTTATTTACTGCGTCAACCTGTTATGTGAATCCTTACTGAGTCAAACCCGCCAGGCGCTGTCGCGACGCTGGCGATATTTCCGTTAAAAGCGCGTCCACCAGCTCCCGCTGTTTCTGAAACGCGCGCAAGGAATCTTTATCCACGGAGGACACGCGAAACAGCAGTCCATCCGGAATGTAACCACGGAAGCCGTAACTGACTTCCTTCAATTTCTTGTCCACCTTGTTGGCGATCACCTTCTCCCCCACCGTCGCCCAATAAGTGACCGGTTCATGGCGCTGCCCCTGTGACGTCAGCAGACGGGTGATGCGAATCTGGCCATAATCGGTCTGCAACAACCCGGAGGTCTTGTCCGCCAAAGTGAAACCCTGGGCCGGATAGCAGACTTCCGGGTAGTGCATCTGAATGGCGTCGCGCTGGTCTTCGCCGTATGCAATGGAAACCATTACTCGGTAACCCGATTCGTCCACATAGGTGCGGGAAAACGTCTGGTTATAAATGCGATCGATCGTCTCCCGGGTCTGCGGATCGACGATCTGGTTGGCGGAGTGCGTGACTTCGCGCCACCCGCCGAACACTTCAGGAATCATCGCATCCAGCTTCACTTTGGCGATGTGATCCGACAGCATTTCCCTCGGCGTCAGGGCGTACGCCGACACCGCCGAAATCACCATGGCTGCGCAGGCGATCAGACTGGTCTTGTGATTACGCATTGGCCTGTCTCCTCCTTGTCGCCGGTTTCAGCGCCAGATGCAGAATCGAGTCGACGCCAATAATCAGCAACAACGCGCTGACAAACAGCACGATGCCGGCGAACCCATGCAGAAAGCCCTGCCCCGCCTCATCGCCGTAGTAATAGGTGATCAAGGTCAGCGCCAGCACCCTGATGAAATTGGCGACAAATGAAATCGGAACAATGGCGATGGCAAGGGCGACGTTACGCCAGATCGATTCGTGACGTACGATGTGCAGATAGAACAGCCCCATCGCCTCCAGCGTAAACAAGGTATGCAATCCCGCGCAGGCGTCGGCGATCAGCAGGCGGTATTGGCCGACCTGCAGAATCACTCCTGATCGGGATACCGGATAGCCCGCCCAGTAAAGCACCTGATCCACGGACCAGGACACCGCGGTTTTCATGGGCAGCGTCAGCGCGCTCACCAGCGGTCCCGGCAAGGGCGCCATAAAAATCATGAACAGCAGTGGAAACCACATCATTTTCATTGCTTCGCGACCTCGCAGCAGCAAAAGCAGCCCTGCGACCACCGGAATCTGCGAGCCCACTTCGAACAGCAAAATGTCCTGCGACCGCCCCAATACATATAGAACCAGGCCGCCGCCCAGGGCGACGCCGCCTTCCAGAGAGGCGGGAGCAAACTCAAGCCGGTGAATGTCCTGGCGTTTTTTCCAGAAAAACCACAACACCAGAGTGAGAATAATCGGCTCATGCCCCTGCTCACCCGACGCCCACAAAGAACCGGCCAGATCGTAGTAGGTGGGCAGATAAAGCACGACAACGCCTAATAGTACGGGCGACCATTCGCTAATCGCCGGAATATGGGGTCGGGTGATCGTCTGCTGCATGATGTTTCAGTGCTTCGGCGTGTGAGTGTCAGGTTTTGTTTAATAGACTCCCGGCGATGGCGACGCCGTTTTGCTCCAGATTCGCCACCAGGGATTTAAGGCCTCTGACGTCAGTTTTGTGCTGGCTCGCCACCACCAGCGCCCCGCCCGCCTGGGCGGAAATCGGCTGCGCGTCGGAGACCGACGCTCCTGGCGGAGTGTCGAAGATGACGATGTCGTAGTGCGCCTTCAATTCCTCCATCAGACTGGGGAAACGCGGCCGGCTGAGCAGCTCCTGGGGATTGGGCGGAATCGCCCCGGCGGTCATCAGAAACAGCCCCTGCAGGCCTTCAATCCGTCTCACCGCCTCCCGCCAGGGAATGCGATCAGCCAGCACCGTAGAAAACCCAAATTTATTGGCGCGCTTGAACAGCTCATGCTGCCGCGGCGTACGCAAATCGGCGTCCACAATCAACGTGCGCTCTCCCAGTTGCGAGAACACCACCGCCAGATTGGCGGCGACAAAACTGCGGCCTTCGCCATGATTGGCGCTGACCACGGACAAGGCTTTGCGCCCGTTCTGCGCGTCAAACCAGCGCAGCAGCAATTGGCTGCGCAAAGCCCGCAGTTGTTCGACGATATGACTGAACGGGTTGAACGCGGCGACCACTTCCTGACTGATGCGGTCGTCGGACGCCTGCAAATAGGAGTAAACAAACTGCTGCGACAACGCGAACTGAATATCCTGGTCGTCCAACAACCCCAGCTGCATGGCGGCGTCGCCAAAACGCAGACCGGGCTTGCTTTGCTGCAAACGCAGAATCTGCTCCGCGGCGGCGGGCTCCAGACGCCCGCTGTCGATCAATATGGCGCCAATGGATGGCGAATGACTGCTGAGGTTTAGAGCTTCCATGTTCATCAGGCTTCTCCCGCCAATGGATAAGAGCCGCCCGCCATCGCGCCGTTCTTCAGTCCCGACGGTCTGGCGGTATCGGTCTTCCCTTCTTTTTTCTTCGTCATGGATACCGGCGCTTTACTCAATTGCGCCAATACGGGAACGCCAAGTGCGGATTGCAGATCTTCTACAGAGCGCACCCTAGGGTTGCGTAATTCCAGAATCAGCGCCGCGCCGACAGACAATAGTCCTCCCAGCATCACCGCGATAACAAGATTGAGAAACAACATGGGCTTGCTGTGCTTGAGGGGCGGCGACGCTGGCGTTAATACGGAGACATTGGTCTGCACCGTTTGCGCCTCCAGCTGACTTTGCGTGAGACGCTGGCTGATGGCGTCGAAATCACGCTGCGCGGTTTCCACCTGATGGGACAGAATCTGAATCTGATCATGCTGACTTTTCAGCTCCAGCATTTTCTTTTTCTGTTCTTCGATGGCGTCTTTCAGTTCCGCCTGCTTGGCTTTGCTGACGCGTCCAACTGTAGAAATGGATTCCGCGATCTTGGCGGTTTCCATGCGCAGACGGGATTTCATGCTGGCCAGTTCGGACGCGGCGCTTTTGTATTGCGGGTGGTTGACGCCATAGTCTTCGGACAACTCCTGCAGCCGCGACTCCATGCGCGCAATGTCGGTTTTGAGCTGGATGATCAGCGGATTGCGCATGATTTCCGGCAGCGTGTCGCTACCCTGGTTGAAGCCCTGCTTGCTGGAGGAATCCGTGCCTTCAGCCAGGGCCAGACTCAGCTGCGCGGTCAGCTCGCCCAGTTTCTGGTTTTCGAAATCCAGGCGATCATTGGTCACTACGATGCCGGTTTCCTGTTGAAAATTAGACAGCGCCTTTTGCGCTCTTTGCAGGCGCTCGCGCTGGGTTTCGTATTGCTGCTCAAACCAGGCGGCGTATTTTCTCGCCGGCTCCGCCCGCAGATCGATCGTGGTGTCGATATAGGCTTGTGCGAACGCGTTGGCGGCGGTGGCGGCGAATCTAGGGTCCGTGGCGCTGAACTCCACACTGATGACATTGCTTTCCCGGGCGGGACTGACTTCCAGATTTTTCTTCAGACCCGGCGCCATCCACACGGCGATGGTTCCCTGGCCGCCGGTTTCCTCCAGCCACTTGTCGCGGGTTTCCGGATTTTCGTCCAGTTTCAGCAGACGCACTACGCCCTGGGCGACGCGATCGCTGGTGATGATATCCATCTGCGTCGCCATATAACCCGGCGACATCATGCCCGGCAGCACCATGCCGACAATGCGGTCGGGGGTCTGCACGTCCAGCACCACGGTGGTGGAGGCCGTATATTCTTTGGGAATGAGCAGGCTGACCACGGCGGTGGTCGTTATCGTGGCCAGCAGAACGCTCAGCACTACCCAGCGCCGCGCCCACAGAACCAGTAATACATGTTTCAAGGTCATTACGTATCTTTCCTGGAACAGATCTTTCCTAGAACAAACTTTCGCGAATGTAGATAACGTCATCGGCGCGCACGAGGTCGTACAGCTCCGATTCTTTCAACTCCACATCGCCTTTGGCGTCCTTGCGATACACCTTGATGCCATTGTCGGTGCCGCGCAGGCTGACTCCCCCGCCCTGGGCCAGAGCCTGTTGTACGGTCATGTTGCGTTCGACCCGATAGACGCCGGGACGCTGCACCTCGCCGTAGATGTAATACACCGGGGCCTTATCTACAAAGATCACATCGCCGCCAGCCACCAGGATGTTAGCGTTGCGCTCCCCCTGGGCGAAGATGGCGGGGAAATCCACCTCTCTGTGGAACGGCCTGCCTTCGCGAATTCCTGACACCACGACAATGTCAGAGCCTGAATCGGTGACGCCGCCGGCCATCGCCAGAACGTCGGAAAGCCGGGTCTTTTGCGTCTCCAAAGGAAAGCGGCCGGGGCGGCTTACCTGCCCCAACACCGAAACCTGATTGCCGCGAATTTCCAGCAGCGTAATGGTGACCTGCGGGTCCTTCACGTATTTGCCTTGACGCAAACCTGCGGCGATTTGCTGTTCCGCCGCCGCCAGGGTTTCTCCACCCAATTGCAGGCTGCCGATCAGCGGGTAAGTAATACTTCCGTTTTCGGAAATACGGGTATCCAGAGTCAGGTCCGGTTGTTGAAATACGTTGATGCGAATCGCGTCCCCGGGGGCCAGGCGGTAATTCAGGCCGGCGACCTCCGCCCGGACCGGCGTAAACAGGATCAGCGTCAACAGACCCAGCACTATCTTTGTTCGCATTTGCGTCAATTGCATGACGTAAGAAAATAAAGCTTCCATGTTTTTAGTCGCCGTTACGCATCACTTCCCAGTTGTAAAGAAACGGCGTCGGCATTGCGGATATCCTCTCCGCCCTCGACGCCGCTGTTTTCAGTTCCTATCTCCACGCCTGCCTCCCCGCCCGCGGCAGGGATGGCGAGCCGCTTGAAGTCGCCGACATACTCGATGGCGGCGCTGTGTTTTAAGCGCTCGACTTCTTCGGTAACGGTTTTTTGTACCTTCAAATTATGAAGATATTGTGTAATGCGGGGCTTGGCGTCTTCTTCCGACACCGCTCTTTCCTGCGAGGCCGCCACTCTGACGACCAAGTAATTGTTGGGGCCCTGGAACAAGGTCATCGCGCCGTCTTCCAGCCCGGCTACCTGGGTCAACAATTCCAGACCGATCTGCTCCGCGGAGCGGTTCGCCGCATTGACGCGGTATTGCACGCCCTCTGATTTCAGCCAGGAAACGATGTCTTCCAGTTGTTTGGCGTTATTAACTTTTTCATTAAGTGGTGCAAGCAGTTCCTGCCGCGGCTCAATGGCGACTTCCTGCAGGCTGTACAGCTTGCGCTCAGCGAATAACGCGGGATGTTCTTCGTAATATTGGTGAATGTCTTCCAGAGAAGGCTGCGACAGCGCGCCAATCACCTGTTGCAGATACGCGCGGGCGATGATGCTTTTCTTCATGGATTCAATCGCCATGACCACATCGGGACTGCGGTCCAGCTTAAGCTCCACCGCTTTGTCGTAGGCGACTTGCTGCTCCACCAGCTCATCCAATGCCTGCGCCCGCGCCGTGTCGGAACTGACGCCCTGAGAAGGCTGCTTGGCGAGTATGGCGTTAAGCTGATGAATAGAAATTTCCGAACCGTTGACTTTGGCGACTACCTGGGTTGCGTCCGTCGCCTCGCCTGCGCCGCCGCACCCGGCCAAAGAACCCGTCAGGGCGGCCAGAAAGACAAACTTCGGATAGGAAGTTCTATGGAGAAACATTGCTAAATCCTTTAGTTAATATGTGCGGCGCGATTGACCACACAGTTACACATTCCTACATGTGGGCTACATACTAAACCTAAAAAATTTCCAGTGATAGTGATTCTCACTAAAAAGTAAAGGTTAACGACAGGGTCGCCATATCGCTGTTGAAATCCGCGTTCGCCTGGTTCGAAGCACGCCTCTCCCGCTGCAACGCCGCGCCTATCAGGACGCAGTTGGCGGGGCTCCAGTCGCCCCCTAAAACCAGCGTTTGCAAGCGGTCTTTACGCCCATCCAGTCCGGTCAGCAAACCGCCCTGATAGTCCCTTTCTTCATAGCGCCAGCGGGCATGCAGACTCACTTTGGCGGAGTAGCGCCACAGCGGCCCGATGGAGATCAGACGTCGCCGATAATAACTGCTGTTATAGTAAGCCTGACTGGTCATCACTTTACCGACATCTGTAACCGGCGAGCTTTGATAGGACACCAGATTTTGTTCGACCGCCGCGGACACACGGGTTGATCCTGTCCATTGATAGTCCAGACTCAGCCCGCCAATGACGCCTTGATAGTCACGCTCGCCGTAGTGATCGTGTTCGCGTTCGACATAACCAAGGTTGCCGCGGATTTTTGATTTACCGCTGAACATCCACAGGAAGCGCATTTCCGCAAGACTCTGTTCGAAACCGGAATCCACACGGTCCGTCGTGCTGATGACGCGATTGGCGTAATCGCCGTCTGTCTTGCGCAACGAGACGGAAACATTGCTGCCGGAAGGCGCTTCATATCCCATGCCCAGTTCGAGAGAATCAGATTGATAGTCCCCTTCAACGCGATACAGGGAGCTGTTTTCCTGTTGATAGTGGGCGCCGCCGGCCAGTAGTTTCCAGCCACCGGCGACACGCCAGTCCGCGTCCAGGTAATAGCGACGAAGGGTGCGGATATTCTGTTCGGTTCCGGAAAAGTCGGCGAAGCTGTTGATGGATTCGTTGTAGTCGGCGCCGAGCACGCCCTGCAGTCGGCTGGTGGCTAGCCAGTCCCAGGCTGCTTCGGCCTCCCAGGCGGAGTAATCCAGGTAGTCGTAATGATGGTAGCGGTTATCGGAAAACCGGGCGTCCAGTTTCAGGTTCTGGCGGGAGATCGCCTGCTCGCCGCTGACCGCCGCGAAGGTGGAAACAATCTGCTCATTTCTTTCGTTATCGGAGGTCGACCGGAACAGGTTGTCTTCATGACGCAAAAGGCTGCCTGCGCTGAATTCCCAGGCGTCGCCGACTTTACCCTGCGCCGCCGTGCAGTAAAACAATGACAAGCCCGCTGTAATCCATGCGGTAGGTTTGATCGGACAGAACATTTGAATTCGTCACTCACATAAAGAACGCGATCCTGCGCTCCAAAGAATTTTAAGGCAGACGCCGAACACCCTGCGCTGAAGTCGTGAATGACCTGAATAAAAAGAGTCGAAGCCATGACGCACGCTTCAAGCGACGGAAAATCCAAGATCCCTGGATGGCGTCTGTGTAGCACAAAGCGAAGGCCATTCTAGAGGAGATTCCGTTTCCTTACTATTACGAAATAGGATGCTTATATTACGAAATCAGGATAATTCGGCGGAGTTGGTTGCAAGCCCGCAGCCTCTTCGTGGCGGGCCGCGTTGAGAATAGAGGTTTGCGCAATGACTCCACATCGGAGCGAGATGAGCTAGACTGGTTAGGTTAAGCAGTTGAACAACAAAACAGGCCATTAGGGACCACAAAGAGCTGTGATTAGGGAGAACAAAAAGGATGACTCAATCTTTGATTGACGGCGACTGGCGCCAGCTGCTCATTGACGACAACGTGTGCGACGCCCCCAAGCATCAGGTTATCGACGCCAAGCGCAAGCAACTGCAGGACCTCAAAGCACGACCGGATACCCCCGTCCAGGTTCGGCGGCTGATTATCTCCGCCTGTGATGCGCTGGAGCGTTTGAAGGGGCATGTCGGCGCGGAGGAGTTTTATGTTTATTACGGACGTCTGACTGACTTGCTCAGAGTCATTGGCAAGGAACTGGAGGTCTGCGGCATCGCCGTTGATTAGCCGCGTTGCGCACAAGCCGTCGCCTTAATATTTGGGTATTGGGTCGGCGACGCGCGGGCGTATATGAGAGCGGGAGTATTGGTCGCCCATGTCTCCCGCTTAGGTTTCAGACTATCAATCCGTCAGACAAATAACGTCCGTCTATTTGTCTGCTAGCGACCTATCTGTCAGTGAACGACAAATTGTCTGCAAACTACAAAGTGAAAGCTTACGCTTTCTGGCTGCGTCGACGGGCCACGTAGCCCACGATGCCCAGGCCGGCCATCCACATGGCGTAGGCGTCGGCTTCGGGAACCATGGTTACAGCGGCTGCGCCGAACTGATTGGAAGCGAAGTAAACGTCACCGATCAAGATAGAATCCGTGGCGCCATTCAGGTTGAGGTTGATCTCGCCCAGCTTGGTTTTCCATCCATCAAAAACGCTGCTGTTATAAGCGCCGATAATGCCTTCGTTCGCCGGGCCCGCATACCATTGAAAGCTGGTAATGTTGCCGTCTACGATGGTCAATACGCCGCTGTCGCCGTCCTGGGTGCTGTCGGGAGTCCAGGTGACGCCATCCGGCGCCTCTTGACGAGTCCCTTCAATACCGCCAAGCATGCCGCTCACAATCGCCAGATTCAGGCCATTGGAGTTGAGGCTCACCTGGTGCGTACCAGTCAGGTAATTATCGAAGTTGGGAAGAATAATCTGACCGAGGAACGTCGCGTAGGATGCATCCTCCATGAATATGTCAGTATATTCGTCAATCGTTTGTTGGCTGTGATAATTCGGGTCAAAAGTCAGGTCGACGCTTCCGGAAAAATCAAAAACCAGTGTGCTGGCGCTAACGCCCATACTCACTGCCGAAAGCGTTGTCGCCAGGACTGCCCCTCTAAAAGGATTCATGTTTAACTCCTTGTTTTATTGGGTTGAGGTCCATTTCCATAGGCGATACAAAGTTTCTAACTAATACGACTCATAATAGAAATACGACGTCGCCGACATGAATAATACTCATTCGTATAAAAAGAAAACAACTGTTGACACAATAAAAGTCCAACAACCGTTACGCGATTTTTCATTGGGTGATCAAGATATCGAGCGATGTGATAAAGCGTTCCGAATCCAGCCTGCATCCGTTGAATCGCCTGCCTGGACAGGGTCTACCACTGCTCGGACAACGTCATCAGTACTTAATACCATCGCCCCCGAAACCACCGAGTAATCCGCGCTGTATTTGACATTAAGCAGGCCAGCGCGCCTTTGTTTTTACCGCTTTATTCCATTTTCTTTATGGACGTTACAATCGCTTATATATGCAGCGTTCTCTTTTTATCTTTTAAAAACACAATAAATCAGATATGTATCAATTAGATTACGGATACATAATTATTTTTTAACTTTTTGCAGGTCTTTTCATACATGGAGCCTCATAACAATTGGTTATAAATTCGCCTTTGCAGTGCGCGCCTTATATAAATATCTAATAAAAATAATCTGTTGCAAATTACGCAGTCACAGGAGCAATAACGGCTCTCCTGCCGGGGCGATGGATTTGGACTAAGCTGATGGAGTCGGGTTGTTTTGTTCTATCACTGGAATAAGGAAATTGCTATGAGCGACTATGTGATTGGCGGCTGGACGCAAAACCCTGCAGACTCTTCTCCTCAGTCTTTTTCTTACACCATGTATGGCATGGTGACCAACCTTTCCGGGCTAACGACCGGCACGCCTCAGTCTCCGGGGTGGAGTCCGGACACGACTGCTGCGCCTGGCGGATCGGGCAAAGTGCTTTGGACCTACGGCGGCGGTGGCTGCACGCCGAACAATATGCCCCAGAACGCGACGGAAGTGAGCGCCATCGTCAATGCCACCCAAACCAAAAACTGGGCCGGCGTGGATTTTGATGACGAGTGCTACATGAACGTGGACATGCTGGTTGAGACGATGAGCAAGCTGAAATCGCTCAACAAAGAATGCAGTTACACCTTTCTCGCTGGCTGGGATTACAACAACCCCAGCGCCTCCAGCGAGGGAACCAAGATCAATCAGGCCGTGCAAACCATGGCGCAATCCGGCGCGGTCAATCGTTTCTGCCTGATGTGCTACGCCGAAGCCATGTGGAGCATGAGCGATATAGAGGCCAATGTCGGCCCGGCCATCAAACGCACCATATCCAACGGCGTTCCCGCCAAGCAGGTGATACTGGCGCTGACGCCCGCCGGATTGAATCAGCAGAACCTGACCTACTTTCTTGATCAGGTGACGCAAAACGGCATTGGCGGTCTCTTTATCTGGGACTACCCCGCCATGCCCAGCAGCTATTTGCAGCAGATTGAGCAAACGCTGTTGGGCTAGCGCTTTTTCAACGCATTATTCCAGTTTTCACTACTGTTGGAATAATGCGTTTGCGACTGCATTAAATTCACATCTCTGGCGCATGGCGGCGGAGCCCTGCTTTACCATTCTCTACCGCCTCAACTTCCAGCCTGACCTTCGCCGTCGCCAGCGCCGACACACGTTCTGCTTCCGCCGGAGTTGCGCCCACGGTCATCAAATATCCGGCGCGGTCATTGCTGTCGTTCAGGGAGGTAACTCTGTCACCGATGCGGGGATAGATTTTTATCTCCCTGACGCCATCCAGCGACTGAGCCTCATCCGGGCCGGCGATGCTTTTTAATACGCCGTTTTCGGTGGTGAAAAACCTGAGCAGCACGGCGTTATTCCCGTCGGCGTCCACCAGATCGTCGACGTTGAACTCCCTGCCCAAAGCCGCCAGCAGGGTTGCTTTGGCGAGGTTAAATCCGGTTGCAGCGCGAACGAATCGGGCTTCTTCGCCGCCGCCGATTCTGGGCATGACTTCGATGATGCGATATTGCTTTGCGTGGGAGGACGTGACGATCACCTGGGCGAAAAACGGCGCGGTATCGACGCCCATTTGTTGCAGCGCGGTTTCCATGTCGGCTCTGAGTTGATCGAGTAACTCAGCCGGAAGATCCGTCGGATATTGCTTGGTTAATGCGACGCCAAATCCCGCTTCCGTCCGCGATGGACTGCCTCGGTATGAGGCGATGAAGGGCGCGACCCGCCCGCGATAGATAAAGCCGCTCAGACTGTATTCAACGCCTTCCACAAACTCCTGAATGATCGCCCGCGATTTCAGGGATGCATTCAGGGCGGATTTAACCACCGATTTCAACTGCTCTGGATCGGCGGCGGCTCCCACGCCTTCCTGTCCCGTACCGTCAACCGGCTTGACCACCACGGGATAACCCAAGGCTTCCGCCAGCGAGGCGGCCTGCTCATATGACTCGACAAAATCATAGCGGGGCGCAGGCAAACCAGCGGCTCTCAGCAGCGCAGCCATACGCAGTTTATCCAGCGGCAGCGCGGCGGACGCCTCCGACACATAAGTGCTGATTCCGCATTGGGCGGCGCACTCCGCCATCAACTTGATCGAACGATCGCTGCCGGCGGACACGATCCCATCGAATGCATGTGTAGACGCGTACTCGACAATACTTTTCTTATCATGACGGTTAAAAGGAACCCGCTGAATGCGCTCAGCAAGCGCCGGATCAATAATCGCATCCCTGTCATCCACCACAAACACTTCAAACCCCAACTCCACGCCTTCCTCGATCAGCGGGAGCTGTATATGCCCTCCCCCAATCACCAGCACCTTGGCTTTCTTCACGCAAAACTCCTTATCTCACCACTCAGTCGGCGTTCCCTTGTGAAACAACCTCGACTCGCCTTTGCGAAGTTCAGTATTAATGTGGCCTTTCACGGTGATTCCCAAGTGTTTGCAATACACGGGACGCATTTCAGTGACATTGGGCAAGAGCATTGAGTAATAGCGTTGAGTAAGAATATTGAATAAGAGTGTTGGATGGCGCTGCGCTTATCCAACCTACGGTTTATAAATTGTTCGCTACTTGTAGGTTGGAAAAGCGCAGCGCCTTCCAACAACTGAGTTACAGGCTGCGGCGGCAATCGAAGGCGCGCGTTTCCAGGAGTAAAGTGCGCTTTGTCTTTCAAGCCCCAAACCGGGCCGTCAGCGCGCTTAACTCATCCGCCAGGGCGGAGAGATTTTCCGCTCTTTGGGCGACTTGCACGGCGCGGTCTGAGGACTGCCCCGTCACTTCGTTGATGGATACGATGTTTCTGTTGATCTCTTCCGCCACGGAATGCTGTTCCCGAGCTGCGGCGGCGATCTGCGCGCTCATTTCGCTGGCGACTTTTATCGCTTCCGACACCTGATTGATGGTTTCGGAGGTGCGCTGCGCATACTCCACCGACTGCGCGGTTTTACCGGAAGCCTGCTCAATCACCGACACCATGGCCTGAGCGCCGGAATGCAGCCGCTCTATCATATGATGGATCTCTTCCGTTGACGCCTGAGTCTTCTGAGCCAGACTCCGCACCTCGTCGGCGACCACCGCGAATCCGCGGCCCTGTTCACCGGCTCTGGCCGCCTCAATGGCGGCGTTCAACGCCAACAGGTTGGTCTGCTCAGCGATACCGCGAATGACATCGAGGACAGCGCCAATGCTTTTACTGTCCTCGTTAAGTTTGTTCACAACTTCCTTGGCGTCCTGCATGCTCTCGGAGACTTGCGCAATCGCCGCCGACGCCGCCTGAGTCACCTGCAGACCCTGCTTCGCTGCTTCATCAGCGCTGGCGGACGCTGTTGAGGATTGTGACGCGTTCTCCGCCACATGATTCACCGTGCTGGCCATCTGATTGACCGCCGCCGCAGCCGTCTCGGTCTGCCGTTGCTGTTGGTGGATGTCGTCGTTGCTCTGGTCAGTAATATCCGACAGCTCTTTGGCGGAAGCCGCGACATCGCGGGTTAATCCGACAATCTTGGTGAAGGTTTGCGACAGGTCGCTGACGAAGCGATTAAACGCTGTTGCGATTCGGCTGATTTCATCGTTTCCATCCTCATCCAGCCTGCGGTTTAGATCGCTGCCGCCGCCGGAAATTTCTTCCATCGCCACAGCAATAGTGTTAATGCGACGATGCGCCAATGTCCGATACAAAATGGCGGTGAGCCCCAACACAGCGAGCAAGGCCAGCGCCAATAAAACCGCTATTTTGGAGCCCAGCGCCTGTCCATTGGCGAGAGGCCCGTCAATGTTGATGTCCACCTCCAATACGCCTCGGACGTCTCCCAGTTTCCAATCATTTTTAGGTGTGTCCGCCCGGGTGTTGTGACAGGAGACGCAGGCTTGCGCCACCATCTTGTCCGCCACCGCAACGCGCACCACGGACCCCAGCTTGGCGTCTTTATCCACCTGTGAAAACGTGGTGTCCGGATCTTTGGTCAAACTGGCCCAGGCGGCCTGACCAAAACTGTCGAGGCGCCGCTCGGACCGGTTAGGAAACGGAAAGGCGCTGTACAGTTTCAGCGTCATGCCCTTTTGTGAAAACTCTTTGCTCAGGTCGTGAATCATCGTCGCTGGCAATGGGATCGCATCCTTCTCCTTACCATGGTCAAAAGACGCCTTCATGCTCGAATTTCCCAGCACCTTCTGCACGACATTCTTGGTGTAGTAACCACGCAAGGTCTTGAACTGCTGCACAACCTGCTCCGCCGACGCGGTGGCCTCGCTGATGGCGTTGGCTTCAACCGCTTTGGGGATATAGATGTAGATTGCGATGACGGACAAAGTGAAAACAACAATAACAGGAAGAGTGATTTTCCAGATGAGAGAGAGTCTGTTCATACCGCTGCTCCTCACCACAGGCAGGCCGGAAGCCCTGAAGGTTTCCGGTAATGATTAAGGGACGAAAGCGGGCCTATGTATATTAAGTGTAGTCCTATTGCCGATTAGTTTTGGCGTTTATAAGGCAAAAATGCAGAATCAAAACTTCCCATTGTCATTCTTCCATTGCGACCTGGGAGGGATGGGTTCTATGGTGTCCCAGTGCTCGACTATTTTGCCTGCTTGCACTCGGAACAGGTCGTAGAATGAGCTGTGCGTATCGCGCCACAGGGCTTCGCTGACGCTGAGTACAAAGTCGCCCTCCGCCAGGACTCGGTGCAAGGTGGTATAGGTCAAGGCATAACGGTCATTTTCCCGTATGGACAGAGCTTCGTGGAGGGATGCAACGCCATCGCGCATCTCAGGGTTATGCTGGATAAAGTCTGTGCCGGAGACGAAGTCCTCCAGCCGTTGCAATTGTCGATTTATCAGCACTTCGTTCACGTATTCCCGCACCAACGTTCTATTGGTTTCCGTCAAATGCAAGTCGCTGGATTGTTGTGGACCATCCAGCATGCCGTGCCCGGAAGGGTTTGGGCCAGCCAGTGGCTGGAGATTGTCCCAGTGCTCCACCGCCAGGCCGTCTTCGAATCGAAACACCTCAAACGCCGCCTTAACTGAGGAGAACTCGTATTTCATGTGGGCGAACACAAAATCCTGATCTTCAAACGCCCGCACCATCGTCACTTTAGGTCCGGTCTTGGCGATTTGCTTGAACAGCTCCGCCAGTCCCAGGCTGCCCTCGCCGGTATGAGGATTGTGCTGCACATATCGTTTCTCGTTAACGACGCTGGCGGCGTCCGGGTCGCCGGTTTCTATGCCTTTCAGCAGTTTGAAGACTTTCTCTTTGTTGCTCAGTTCACTCAACATGATGCGACTCCTTTTTTGATTTTGATGCAGCACCAGCTATACCCGGTTATAGCAGTTATATCAGTTTTAGCAGCTGTAGAAGCCAGGCCCGACCTACGCAGACCTGGCTTTTTCGGAAGCGCGTCTGCGGGATGATCAATCCTGCGCAGGACGCCAGGGGAACGGCCCCATGAATTCATCCGCCAGGATGCGCCAGACGTTCATCGACAGCCATTCATCATAGCCGACCCAGTCTTTGTATTTGGGCAACCGCAATGTGGAGGCGATGGCCATGGGCGGCGTGCCTTTCTTAAGTTCAGCATAAAACTCGGCGCGCAGGTCCTGCAGGTAGGTCAGTTGCGCTTTGACATCTTCTTTGTCGCCGCCTTTTAGAGGCTCGGCTTTTTCGTTGTGAGAGAAAATGACGGTGTCGAAGTCGAGTTTAAGCACTTCATTCAGGGTTCTCTCCCACTCCCGCAGATTGAAGTCCGGCACGACGGAGAAGATAACCCGGTTCGGCGTCACGATATCCGCCAGATAGGCGGTTTTGCTTTGCGGCAGATAGAAAACGGTCATGCCCAGGCCGTGATTCATGCCGAAATAATGCAGGTCGATTTTCAGGCCATCCACATCGAACTGCTTGTAGTCGCCCTTCCAGGTTAATGTCGGCGCCGTCATGTCCGGATAGGGATTGGCCCGCATCCAGGCCGCCGCTTCTTCATGAGCGACAGTTTCCGCGCCTGCTTGAATAAACACCTGACCGCCGCTGGCGTGATCCCAGTGGTTGTGGCTGTGAAAGGCGTATTTGACGGGCTTGGCGGTTATCTTTCTGATAGCGGTCAGCATGGCTTGCGCATGTTGTGAGTTCATCGTCTCGAAAACGACGACGCTTTTGTCGGTGATGGCGAACATGGAGATGTAACCGCCGTCCAGGCTGAAGGAATACAGGTTGTCGGCGACTTTATAGACGGTTTCCTGCAGCGCGGCCTTGGCGGGCGCAACCGTCAGCAGGGTCGCCAGTAAGACGACGATGGAGGCAAAAATGCGTTTAAGTGAATGTTTCATACCAGATGCCCAAATGCGGATTAATGTGAATCTGCATCCAGTATATTTAGTTGCACTTATTGATATGAATACCTAGGATTGCAAAACCTAAATGCAAAAAGTGCAATAAGATGAGCTCTCCTGAAGCGATCTTTATTCGCGTCGTCGAAGCCGGCGGCTTCAAACAAGCCGCGTTGCAACTGAACATGGAACCTTCGACGGTGAGTCGCAAGGTCGCCAAACTTGAGCAACGCCTGAAGGCGAAACTGCTGAACCGCTCCACCGCCCAAACCACGCCTACTGAACTGGGCAAAGCCTACTACCAGGGCCTGCGCAGGCTGTTGGACGAGCAGGACGCTCTGGAAGAAGAGATTTTCAGCAACAGCAAAGACGTCAAAGGACATCTTCGAATCGCCACCACCGTGGATCTGGGTGACACCTTCATCGCTCCCATTGTCGAGCAGATGCTGAAGCTCGCTCCTGAGCTAAGCGTCGAGCTGATCCTGGGGGCGGACATCGCTGATCTGCCAAGAAGCAATATCGACGTCGCCATCCGCCTCGGCCGCATCGAAGACTCGGAAATGTACGCCAAGTATCTGGGAGAAATCCCCCGAGTGCTGACGGCCAGCCCGGAATACCTGAAAGCCCACGGAACCCCGAAAAAGATCAGCGATCTGGCGCAACACCACTTCGTGCTCTACTCCCA
>NZ_JAHMIN010000048.1 GCF_018986435.1 Hahella sp. HN01
GCCCTTTCACAGAGAAGCGATTCGACTCTGCCTGAATGAAGGCGAACTTTATTTCATTTCTTTCGCGAAGAAGGCTGAAGCCTTTTTTAGAATTTCCTTTTCCATGCGCAGCTCTTTGTTTTCTTTGCGAAGCCGTTTTAACTCGGCGCGCTCGTCTTCAGCCAGAACCTGATTTTCAAGCTGAGCTTCAATTTTTTCCTTCCACTTGTAGAGCATATTGGCGCTAATGCCGAGGGATTTAGCCGCTTCTGGGACGGAATAACCTTGGTCGCGGACCAAGGAAACGGCCTCCTCTTTAAACTCTTTTGTATACTGCTTATACGACTTTTTCTGACTCATGCTGACACCTTAATCGTTGACGGGTATTGTCTCTTATTAACGTGTCCGGGACTATTAGACCACTACAGATCTTAGTCGGAGCACTTTAGAGGTGGCTGCCAAGAAAGTCATTGAGCGTATGGGGATACGCCATACTTCACATCAAAATAAAAACCGGTTATAAAACAAAGAGATAAGTGAGCTTTGAGACACGTTATGCTTAACGTAAACCATAAAATGTCAGTCTCGGACAAGTTATGCTTTACGCCACAGCCGCTGTTATAGAAGATAAAAATTGGTGGGCCCACCAGGACTTGAACCTGGGACCAACGGATTATGAGTCCGCTGCTCTAACCAACTGAGCTATAGGCCCTTATAGTGTTTCTGATTTCTCAGAAGTCCCGAATTAAGAGGTCCGGGGAAGAGAGGGCGCCAATTATACCTTTCAGATATAGTTGGCGCCAGTATTTTGCTAGCTTTCGATTAATCGTCGATGAAGCTACGCAGATGGTCTGAGCGGCTTGGGTGTCTCAGCTTGCGAAGGGCTTTGGCTTCGATCTGACGGATACGCTCACGGGTAACGTCGAACTGCTTGCCGACTTCTTCCAGAGTGTGGTCCGTATTCATCTCAATACCGAAACGCATACGCAGTACTTTGGCTTCTCTTGCGGTCAAACCAGCCAGTACGCGGCGAGTGGATTCTTTCAGGCCTTCAGTGGTTGCTGAATCAATCGGAGACTCTGCATGAGAATCTTCGATGAAATCGCCCAAATGCGAATCTTCGTCGTCACCGATTGGCGTCTCCATGGAGATGGGCTCTTTGGCGATTTTCAGGACCTTACGCACTTTGTCTTCCGGCATGTCCATCTTCTTCGCCAGTTCTTCCGGCGTCGCTTCACGGCCCATTTCCTGCAACATGTGACGGGAAATGCGGTTCAGCTTATTGATGGTCTCAATCATGTGCACCGGAATACGGATAGTGCGGGCCTGGTCAGCGATAGAACGCGTGATCGCCTGACGAATCCACCAAGTCGCATAAGTGGAGAACTTGTATCCGCGACGGTACTCAAACTTGTCTACCGCTTTCATCAAACCAATGTTGCCTTCCTGAATCAGGTCCAGGAACTGCAGACCACGGTTGGTGTACTTTTTGGCGATGGAGATAACCAGACGCAAGTTGGCTTCCACCATTTCCTTCTTGGCGCGACGTGCTTTCGCTTCGCCAATGGAGATACGACGGTGGATTTCCTTGATGTCCGCAACAGGCAGATCAACGTCATTCTGAATGCTGACGATGCGACGTTGCAGGCGAGTGATTTCCTCTTCCTTGGTTTGCGCTGTTTTAGCCCATTCCTCGCTTCTTGCAGCCAGACCCTTGACCCATTCAAGGTTGGTCTCATTGCCGGGGAACATCTTGATGAAGTTCTTGCGCGGCATTTTGCAGTCGCGGGTACAGATATTCAGGATCTCGCGCTCGTACTTACGGACACTGTCGTTAGTGATGCGGATCGTATTGATAATTTCGTCGAACTGCTTTTGCGCCAGCTTGAAGGGAGCAAATATACGACTGACCTCGTCAAAGCACTCCTGTGCTTCACGGCTGGCGCGACCATGTTTGTCGATGGCGGCGTTCAGAGTGTTAAAGGCTTCGCGCAATTCAGCAAAACGGCCGCGCGCAATTTCAGGGTCGGGGCCACTGTCATTGTCGTCGTCGCTATCGCTGTTGTCGTCGCCCTCGCTTTCTTCGTCCTCTTCATCGTCGAGGTCTTTTTTGGCTTTAGCGTCGTCCTTGCCTGAGCTTTCTTCCGCTTCTTCGTCCTCATCCTCATCTTCGTCGATGTCGTCGGACTCTACTTCTTCGTTAGCTTCAGGAATGACGCCGTCCTCAACGGGGTCAAGGAACCCTGTGATGACGTCGGAGACGCGACCGCCATCTTCGCCTTGTGTGGCGTCAAAAGCGGCAAGAATGTTGGAAACCGTGCCAGGATAGTAAACCAGCGTGGCCATCACATCGCGCAAACCTTCTTCGATGCGCTTGGCGATCTGGATCTCACCCTCACGAGTCAGCAGCTCAACCGTACCCATCTCACGCATGTACATACGCACTGGGTCAGTAGTGCGACCTACATCGTTTTCGACAGAGGCAAGCGCCGCCGCAGCTTCCGCTGCTACAGACTCATCAGTGGAATCACCATCGGTGATCAACAAGGTATCCGCATCTGGAGCTTCTTCGCAGACCATGATACCCATGTCGTTAATCATGCGTATAATGTCTTCCACCTGATCCGGATCTGCTATATCCTCTGGCAGATGGTCGTTAACTTCTGCGTATGTTAGGTAACCTTGTTCTTTGCCGCGGGCGATGAGTTCTTTCAATCGAGATTTTCGGGAATTGCCTGACATAGTCACCCTACGAATTCGGTGGCTTAATGGGAGAAAAACAAACAGCTATTATAGCCTGTATACTGTTTGCGCGCTAGAAACCCTATGTGGAGACGACTTAAAAATTTTCAAGTCCACACAAGATTAAGATTTCGGTGTGGCGATCATCGCCATTTTTTCGCTCGACATTGTTCTGAATTTTTCGTGTAACTCCTTGTTTTTAGGGTCTCTTGAAAGATCCTGATGAATTTTGTCAAAAGATCTGTCGAAATATTTTCTTTTGAGCACTAATAAACTTTCCTGGGCTCCCGCCTCAATTTCCTCTGCACCGAAGATATGCTCCAAGGAATTGAACAGGTTTTTGAAGCGTCTTTGTTGGTGTGGATCAACCGCCAACCGGTAAAGCAGATCTTCCGCTGTCTCGATATTTTCCTTAAGCAGCCACTCCAGAAAGTAAGTCAGAGCCCTTTCGTCGTCCTGAGTAATCTCATAATTCAGAGTGTTTGAGATTTCCTTCGCCCAGGATGGATTGACATACAAACCAAGGCAGGCGCGGGCGGCAATGCGATTGGGTACAGGGATGGGCTCTTCACGAGGCTCGTCCCGGTTCTGAAACGAAAATCCTTTTTTGCCTTTCCAGTCGCCTTTTTTCCACTCCCCCCCGCCATTTTTGCCTTGGCGGTCTCCCCAGCGGGAAGAGCGCGTCAGTTCATTTAGGCGTTGGTAAAGAGCATCTTTTAGAACAGGCGCATTGATGACTTTTAGCGCTGTGCGGGCCTGAGTGGACAGTATGCCTTTGTTTTCCGCAATGGACAGGTCCAGGCCACGGCTCATGGCCTGGAAAAAATATTCTGAAAGGGGCGTGGCGTTGGCGACGCGCTCGCGGAATGCATCCGCGCCTTCGTTTCTGACAAATGTATCAGGGTCCTCGCCCTCCGGGAGAATCAAGAAGCTGACCTTGTAGCCATCCTGAAACATGGGGAGCAAGTTATTAAGCGCCTTATCGGCAGCCGCCAAACCAGCTTTGTCGCCATCGAAGCAGAAGACAATATCCTGACTGGTATTCAGCAGGTGACTTAAATTGTCCTCATTGGTGGCGGTTCCCATTGCGGCGACAGCATTAACCACGCCAAATTGGGCCAGCGAAATAACGTCAAGATAGCCTTCGACCACAATCAGCTGTTCAAGCTTGCGTGACTGCTTACGAGCTTCCCATAACCCATACAGCACATTGCTTTTATGGAATATGGGCGATTCTGGGCTGTTGATGTATTTACTACGGTCATTGCCAAGAGTGCGGCCGCCGAAGGCGATAGTTCTACCCCGGGTATCCCGAATAGGGAACATGAGGCGGTTTTGGAACATATCGAAACGATCCTGTTCCTTTTCTATCACCAAGCGGAGCGTGCTGAGCGCCTTGATCAGGCTGCGGTCGCTAGAGCCGCTAAGAAATTGTCGCTGCGCTGGCGCGAAACCTATGCCGTATAAATCCGCCATTTCGGTAGAAATACCTCGGCGTTTCAGGTACTCCTGAGCGATTCCGCGTTGCGGATGGCTCCCCAGCGCCTGACGAAACGCCGCACCCGCATGAGAGGATGCGTCATACAGCGATTTGTTTTGACTTACTTTCTGCTCCGCCGCTCTATCGCGAGGTACTTCCACGCCGCAGCGCTTCGCCAGTTGCTCAACAGCTTCGTTAAAGGAAAGGTGCTCAGTTTCCTTGATGAAATTGATGGCGTCGCCGTGGGCTCCACAGCCATAGCAGTGATAATGCGCAGGGTGGTTTTCGTTGTATACGTGAAAGGAGGGAGACTTTTCGTCATGAAACGGGCAGCGACCCTGATAGGTTGCGCCGGATTTCTTGAGATTCACCCGCTCAGCGATGAGGCTGGCAAGATCAACCCGAGAAAGTAAGTCGTCGACAAATACTTGAGGGATTAGACCGGCCATGACTTTACTCTATCAAGTAAGAAAGTCTAGTTGCAGGGCGATGCCTGCAACCACTCTGACCTGGCGAAGTCCTGAAACAGGTCGCCGTAATATAGAAAAGCGTTTGGGTGATTAAGATAGTCGCAGAAGGGATCAGGACAAAGCTTTTTTAACTTTTTGTCCGATGACCGCCATATCCGCACGTCCCTGAACTTGTGGCTTCAGGACCGCCATTACCTTGCCCATATCGCGTATCGACTCCGCGCCTGATTCGCTTACCGCAGTCTCGATAAGTTGATCAAGTTCTTCTTCGCTGAGCGCTTCAGGTAGAAAGCCCTGAATTACGTCCAGCTCAAGCTGTTCTTTAGCGACCAGGTCGTCCCGGCCAGCGGCGGAAAATTGAGAGATGGAGTCTTTGCGTTGTTTCGCCATTTTATCCAGTACTTCGAGAACTCGAGCATCATCAACTTCAATGCGCTCGTCCACTTCGATTCGTTTAATGTCCGCCAGAATCAAACGAATGGCTCCAAGGCGGTCTTTTTCCTTGGTGCGCATGGCCGATTTCATGGCTTCGGTTAAACTGTCTTTCAATGACATGATCGAATTGTCTCTGTCCGTATTTGGATATATAAGCGTACTAGAACTGGAAAATGCGAGACTTGTAAAAGTCGTATTAACGCCAACAACCCGGTCTCAACAGTATTAAGACCAGGTCAACGCGGGCGTAATTCGATTAGTACAGGCGCTCGAAACGTCTTTGTTCGCGCTGAACTTTCTTCGCGTGACGTTTTACAGCTGCAGCCAACTTGCGCTTTCTTTCTGAAGTCGGCTTCTCGTAGAACTCGCGACGACGTACTTCTGAAAGGATCCCCGCCTTTTCGCATGAACGCTTAAAGCGGCGAAGGGCAACGTCAAATGGCTCGTTCTCTTTAATTTTTACGGAAGGCATATCCCCTCTCTATGATCTGTAAAAACCGAATTGGTTAAAATTGTGTCAACACAAATAGGGCGCGCATTGTAATCCCGTTAGGTTGCCCTTGTAAAGGTGTTGGCCTGTATAAATTCTAACAAATCTGCGCGAGCGGCGCCCAATTTAAAGGCGATTTGGAATGGAATAGTTGTCACGATGGCTATAAGATGCCCGGCTTGGGCGAGTGGCCCTGCTGGTCGCTGCTGTCAGATGTTTGGGCGCTTAACTGGCTTTTATTGTACTGTCCTGACATCGGCGAGATTAAGGGCTCCCCGATAATTATGGTGGCCGACCTGTGCGGCGATTTGATAATGGCGGAACGTAACATGTTAGTACTGGGCATAGAAACATCCTGCGACGAAACCGGAATTGCGTTGTATGACGGAGCGCGCGGACTGTTGGCTCACACGCTGTACAGTCAGATCAAGTTGCATGCGGATTATGGCGGCGTAGTGCCGGAGCTGGCCTCTCGCGATCACGTGCGAAAAGTGATTCCTTTGATCGAAGAGGTATTAAGTCAGGGGGGCTTCGGCAAAAGCGATGTCGATGCTATCGCTTATACGGCGGGTCCAGGGCTGGTTGGCGCTTTAATGGTGGGAGGCGCTATCGCCTCGGCGCTGGCTTACGCTTTGGATATCCCTACTATTGGCGTCCATCATATGGAAGGGCACTTGTTGGCTCCCATGTTAGAAGAAAATCCACCGGAATTTCCTTTTGTCGCCCTTTTGGTCTCGGGTGGCCATACGCAATTGGTGCGGGTCGATGGCGTCGGCGAATATGAGCTTTTAGGGGAGTCTGTGGACGACGCCGCAGGGGAAGCTTTCGATAAAGTAGCCAAAATGCTTGGCCTGGATTACCCCGGCGGCCCTCAAGTCGCCAAGTTGGCGGAGCAGGGGAACCTGCAACGATTCAAATTTCCGCGCCCGATGACGGATCGCCCCGGGTTGGATTTCAGTTTCAGCGGACTTAAGACGTTTACGCTGAATACTCTTCAGGAGGCGGAAGCCAGTGGCGGCGTTGACGACAATTTACGTGCAGATGTCGCCGCTTGCTTTCAGGAAGCCGTGGTGGAGACTATGGTGATCAAGTGTCGTCGGGCGCTCAAACAGACTGGATTGAAACGATTGATCATGGCTGGCGGGGTCAGCGCGAATCGCCGCCTGCGGGAAAAGTTGCAACAAATGGTCAAAGGTGAAAAAGCGCAGGTCTATTATGCCCGGCCGGAATTTTGTACGGATAACGGTGCGATGATCGCTTACGCCGGCTATCAGCGTCTGGCTGCCGGACAACGAGGAGATCTTAGCGTTGTCGCCACACCACGCTGGCCTTTGGTGGAGTTGCCTTCAATCAAGGGTTAAGGGCGGCGGGAGATTAAAGCGAGCGCTCTTTGCCTTTGGCCAGATTGATGATGTTCTCTCTATGTCGAATCAGAATGAACAGCGCCAATATGAGGAATAGGGCGAGATGCTCTGGATTAAGTCGCCATGCCACCCAGGGAGCCATTACCGCGGCGGTCAGTGAGGCAAGGGACGAGATCCGCTTCCAATATACGACGGCCGCCCACACCAGCGTCAAAGCGAGTGTGGTTTGCCAGGCCAGCGCCAGCCCCGCTCCCAGCACCGTGGCGACGCCCTTACCCCCCTTGAAGTGATGGAATGCCGGCAGCATATGGCCGACAATCGCCGCTACGGCGGTGACGCCTTGTTCATAGGGCGAAAGCCCAAGCATGGCTGCGATACAGACGGCGGCGGCGCCTTTGGCTGCGTCCCAGAATAAAGTAAGTGTGGCGGGAATAGGGCCGCCGAGGCGGTAAATATTGGTCGCGCCAGGATTGCCGGAGCCTGCTTCGGTGGGATCGGGGAGCTGAAAGTAACGGCATACCCAATAGGCGCCCATGATGGAGCCGAGCAGGTAGGCGATGGATGTCGCCATGAGAAGTTGAAAAGGATGCTCCATGGGCCCCCTGCGGCTTAAAATAGATCAGACTGCGTAGATTATGAGCCATAATAGAGGTTGCTTGTCTACACCCCTTTGGTCGCTAGGGAGCGCTTCTTTCCCTGCGTATAGACGACGGCGTATGTTAGGTGTCATGGATACAGTACTTATTGAAGGTTTGCAGGTAGACGCCATAATCGGCGTTTACGAATTTGAGAAGGGATATCAACAGCGGCTTTTTGTTGATATCGAGCTGGGATGCGATATTTCTGGTGCGGCGCGTGAGGATAACCTTGATCTCACCCTGAACTATGCAGCCGTCAGCGAGCGTTTGCGTGAATATGCCGCAGCCAGTCGCTTTCAGCTCATTGAGACTCTGGCGGAGCGGTTTGCTGAATTGCTGCAGAAAGAGTTTGGCGCGCCCTGGTTGCGTCTGACGATCCGAAAGCCCGGCGCTGTCGCGGAAGCGCGTAGCGTGGGAGTAAGAATTGAAAGAGGAGCTCGCAAGAGTGGTTAAAGTGGTTGTTGGTATTGGCAGCAATATCGACCCGGATAAGAATATTGCTCTGGCGCTAGACGCGTTGGATGCGCATTTTCAGGATTTGCGTTTATCGCCTGTATATGAGTCGGAAGCGATTGGGTTCGCCGGCGACGCCTTTATCAATTTGGTGGCGGCGTTTCACACTGAGGAGCCGGTTGGCGCAGTGCAGCGAACTTTGAAGCAGATTGAGGCGAGCAGCGGGCGTACGGGTTTGGAGTCTAAGCACTCTGGGCGCACGCTGGATATCGATATCCTTACCTATGGAGATGTAGTGGGAGAAGTGGAGGGGATTGCGCTTCCGCGGGGTGAAATAACAGAGAACGCTTATGTTTTGCTGCCCCTGGCGGAGCTTGTGCCCAATGAACGCCACCCGGCCTTGAACGTCTCCTACGCGGAGTTGTGGGAAAAGTATGATCGCGCCCAGCGACTACATAGAGTCGCCTTTAGCTGGCGCGACCAGACTTTCTAGCGGAATCCGGGAGAGTTAGCTCCCGGAACCGTTAGCTTTGCGGAATTTCTCCACCAGCGCCGCGCTGGACGGATCTAGCGCATCCGTCGACGCGCCGGTGTCCAGCAGCATGGGCAATATACTGTCGCTGAGTTGTTTGCCCAGCTCCACGCCCCACTGATCAAAAGAATTCAAATTCCAGATAACTCCCTGCACGAAAACTTTTTGCTCATACAGGGCTATCAGCGCGCCGAGCGTATGCGGATTGATTTCATCCATCACCAGCGTGTTGCTGGGACGGTTGCCGGGAATCACTTTATGAGGAGCCAGTTCCCCCGCGCGCTCTGATGACATGCCAGCATCAAGCAGCTCCTGACGAGCCTTCTCAAGAGACTTGCCGCACATCAATGCTTGGCTCTGCGCGAAGCAGTTGGAGGCAAGCATGGCGTGATGACGTCCGGCGGGCTTGTGGGATTTCAGCGGCAGAATGAAGTCCGCTGGGGTCCAGCGTGTGCCCTGGTGCAGTAACTGGTGATAGGCATGCTGGCCGTTAGTGCCGGCGCCGCCCCAGATAATAGGGCCCGTGGCGTAGTCGACGCCAACGCCTGAACGGTTGACGCCTTTGCCGTTGCTTTCCATATCAACCTGTTGCAGGTGCGCAGGCAGATTCTCAAGCGTCTGGTCATAGGGCAGGATAACGTAGCTGTCCGCGCCCAGGAAATTGTGATACCAAATGCCCAGCATGCCCATCAATACGGGCATATTTTGCTCGAGCGGCGCAGTTTTGAAGTGCTGATCCATGGCTTCTGCGCCGGCGAGCAACTCTCTGAAGGCCTTCATACCAACTTGCAGCGCAATGGGCAAGCCAATGGCGGACCACAAAGAGTAGCGGCCACCCACCCAGTCCCACATCGGAAATACATTTTCCGCATCGATACCGAAATCACGGGCGCGCTGCACGTTGCTGGAAACTGCGACAAAATGCTTGCTCAGTCCCGTCTCAGAACCGCCTTCGCGCAAATACCATTCGCGAGCGGTCATGGAGTTCGCCAGTGTCTCTTGAGTCGTGAAAGACTTGGACTGGACGATGAACAACGTGGTCTCTGGATTCAGGTTCTCCAGGGTGTAGGCAATATCAGAGCCGTCCACATTGGAGACGAAATGGCAGCGGATGTTTTCCTGCCAGTAAGGACGCAGTGCTTCTACCGCAACGCGAGGCCCCAGATAGGAGCCGCCGATACCGATGCTGACGACATCATTGATCGGCTTGCCGCTGTAACCTAACCATTCGCCACGGTGAACCTTGCTGACGAACTGCTCCATTTGCGCCAGGGCGCTGCGGATTTCGGGTTTGATATCCTGGCCATCCACCAGCACTGGCGTATCGGAACTGCTGCGCAGTGCGGTATGAAGCACCGCGCGGCCTTCCGTGTGATTGATCGGCTCGCCAGCGAACATGGCGTCGATGGACTTTCTCATTCCTGCGTCTTCAGCCAGTTTTACCAGCTTTTCCAACGTAGCGGAGTTTGCTCTGTTCTTGGAGTAGTCCAGAGTGAGTCCCGCAGCACTGAGAGAGTAGCTTTGGACTCTGGCGGGATCGCGATGAAAGTAATCCAGAATATGGTCGTTGGCGGTATCTGCAGCATGTTGCTGCAACGCCCGCCAGCTTTCTTTTGCCTTATCGTTAAGCGTTTGAGGCGTGTCTTGCATTGTTTTGAATTTCCTTGGGATTGATGATGGATATCAACCTAGGTGTACGCTGATGTTGTCGATAAGCCTTGTCGTTCCCAGGTAGGCCGCCGCAAGTATCGTGATGTCCCTGTCGCTGGCGACCGCCGGAGACAGAGTGTCGCTGTTCACGATATTGAAGTAGTCAGGAACGAAACCGGCTTGCGTCAGTTTATTGTTGGCTTCTGCGCTTATTGCGGCGAAGTCCTTGTCGCCATTTTCAATCTGCTCCGCACTTTCTTGCAGGAGCTTGTACAGCAATGGCGCCGTTTGGCGTTGTTCGGCGGAAAGGTAGCCATTGCGGGAACTCATCGCCAGACCGTCCGTTTCCCTGAGGGTGGAACCACTCTCAACGACGATAGGGAGATAGAGATCGCGAGTCATCTTGCGAATGACCGCCAGTTGCTGAAAGTCTTTTTCGCCAAATATGGCGACATCCGGCTGCACCATGTTGAACAGCATGGATACGACGGTTGTTACGCCAGTAAAGTGTCCGGGCCGGCTGGCTCCGCAGTGGAGCTCGCTCAGCGCGGGTGTAATAACCTTGGTATGGCGCTCCAGTCCCTCTGGGTACAGCTGACTGACTTCCGGGGTGAATAAAAGGTGATTACCAGCGGCGACCAGCTTTTCTTTGTCTGCGTCCAAGGTTCTCGGATACTTGTCCAGATCCTCGTTTGCCCCAAACTGTAACGGGTTAACGAAAATGGACGTTACCACATAGTCGCACAATTCCTTGGCTTGTTTGACAAGGCTGACATGCCCTGCGTGCAAGTTGCCCATGGTGGGCACCAGTCCAATGCGTTTCCCTTGCGTACGCTGCTGCCGGATTGCGGCGCGCAGATCTTTAACCCTGTGGATGGTGATCATATGTTGAAGCTGTGCTCCTCCGCCGGAAATGCGCCGCTCTTAACGGCTTCCACGTAACCTTTAAACGCTGCTTGAATGGAATCGGAACCGGCGAGGAAGTTTTTGACGAACTTCGGTTTCTTGCCTGCGCCGACTCCTAAAAGATCGTGCATCACCAACACTTGCCCGTCAGTGTAAGGCCCTGCGCCAATGCCGACGACCGGCGCGCTGACTTCTTCCGTCAATTGCTTGGCGAGTTTGGTGGGGACGCATTCCAGCAATATTATGTCAGCGCCGGCTTGTTCCAATGCCTTGGCGTCGTCCAGCATCATCTGCGCCTGACTTGCTTCTTTACCTTGCACTTTATAGCCGCCGAACTTGTTGACGGACTGTGGCGTTAGCCCTAAATGAGCGCATACCGGGACGCCCTGGCGGGAAAGATGTGCAATGGCGTCACAAAGCCAGGCTCCGCCTTCCAGTTTCACCATGTGCGCGCCTGCTTGCATGAGCTGCCTGGCTCCGGCCATCGCCTGTTCCGGCGTGCCGTAACTCATAAAAGGCATATCTGCGATGATGAACGCGTTGCGCGCGCCGCGTTTGACTGACGCTGTGTGGTAAACCATGTCTTCCAGGCGAACTGGAACCGTGCTGTCGTGACCCTGTAAAACCATGCCGAGTGAATCGCCGACCAATATCACCTCAACGCCAGCCTGATCCATTTCGTAGGCGAAGGTGGCGTCATAGGCGGTCATTACCGCGAATTTTTCGGATTTCTTCTTGAGGTCCAGGAGGGTGCTCAGAGTGATGGACATGCAATCATCCTGTACTGTTGGAGGCAATAGACTAAATGGAAACCTGGTGTGAATAAAGTCCCGGATGCGTTGAGGAGACGTTTCGTCCTACTGAATACGCTCAATGCCTTCCTGCGGCAATGTCGCAAGCAGAGCGGATATCGATCCAATGCCCGGAATAACGCAATTCGGCGCAATTTCAGCCAAGGGAAATATAACAAAGTTACGCTCGTGCATGGCGTAATGAGGTACGGTCAGTACTTCGCTGTTCAGAGTTTCATCGCCAAATAACAGCAAATCCAGATCCAGGGTTCTGGGAGTCCAGCGTTCGCCCTGGCGTACGCGGCCTTGATTGTTCTCAATAGTTTGCAGCTCTCGCAACAGGTCGAGAGGTTCCAGGCTGGTTTCCAGTTGCGCGACCGCGTTGACATACCAGGGCTGGTCAGGCGCGCCGAGGGGCGCGCTGCGATACAGGCTGGACGCCTGCAGCAACTGGACGCTGGATATATCTTCCAGCGCGCTTAGCGCTTGGCGCAGCTGTTGCTCAGGCTGGCTTAGGTTACTACCCAAGCCGACATAGCAGAGTGTCATTGCGATGGCGCACTGTTGTTGGTGCGGCGTGGGCGTCTGCGCGGACGTCTGCGTCCACCGGAGCCGTCCCGTTTAGGGCCTTGCTGCTGCAATTTATTACGCCCCTGGTCATCGGCTTCCTGGTAGCGCGTCCACCACTCGCCAAGTCCTTGCAGGTCTTCACCGCTTTGTTCACGCAAGACCAGGAAGTCGTAGGCGGCGCGGAAGCGGGGATGTTCCACCAGGCTCTGCAGACGTTTGCTTTGTTTGCGGGGCAGTCGAAGCTGCAATTCCCAGATTTCACGCATGGGCTGACTGAAACGCTTCGGCAGCGCAGTGTGCTTGACCTGCTGCGCCAGCACTTTGTCGATAGCCTTGTGCATAGCCTGCATGGGAGGCAAGCCGTCGTCTTGGTAGCGCTGCTGCAGTCTTTGCATTGGCGACCACAACATGGCCGCGTATAAAAACGCAGGAGTTACCGGCTTGTCCTGGGCGATTCGCTTATCCGTGTTGCGCAGCGCTTGCAGGATCAGTTTCTCCGCATGGGGGTGCTCATTTTCCAGCAGGCGGTCAGTTTCTGGGAACAGGAATTTGAATAAGTCGAACTGGCGCAGAATTTCGAATGTACGTACGGCTTTACCGGATAAGAACAGCTTCAGAACTTCTTCAAACAAACGCGCAGAGGGTATGTTGAGAAGCAAGGGGCCTAGATCCAGGATGGGGCTGGCGGTGCGTTCTTCGATTGAAAAATCCAGTTTTGCGGCGAATCGGGCTGCGCGCAGCATGCGCACGGGATCTTCCCGGTAACGGGTTTCAGGGTCGCCGATCAGGCGCAGAACCCGGTGTTCAATGTCTTCGATGCCGCCTGCGTAGTCATAAATGCTGAAATCTCTGACGCAGTAATAAAGCGCGTTAACGGTGAAGTCACGGCGTAGCGCGTCTTCTTCCTGGTTGCCGTAGACATTGTCGCGCAGTATCTGGCCTGAGTCGCTGGTGACCGCGTCGCCGTCGTCTTCGCCAGCATTTTGATGACCGGCGCGAAATGTGGCGACTTCAATGATCTCACGACCGAAGCGCACATGAGCGAGGCGGAAACGACGTCCGATCAGGCGACAGTTGTTGAACTGCTCGCGCACTTGTTCTGGGGTTGCGCTGGTGGCGACGTCGAAGTCTTTGGGCTGTTCGCCCAGTAATAAATCGCGCACGCCGCCGCCGACTAGAAAGGCGTCATAGTTGGCGCCGTTCAGGCGGTAGAGAACTTTCAACGCCGCAGGGCTGATCTGCTTGCGTGAGACTGTATGGCTGTCGCGGGGGATGATTCGCAGTTTCAAAGGTTTTGCGCCGGCTTCTTTGCGTCCCGGTTTTATCAGGCCCATTAACTTTTTCAGCATGACGATCTTGTGTCTATCAATACCAATGATTTCGAGGGCCGGAGTGTACTCTTTTGTAACGGATATTGCGACAGCAAAAGCCGTGCCTCATACGTGGTGGAATGCGGCTGAAAGGTGCTCAGACCCAATATGCTTTAAGCATAGCTTTGATGGGGCATTAGTCGACAAAAGACGGAAATTTAAGGAAAAAATGAGGAGAGGGGAGAATAACTAAGGGGAAAGCAATGTTGCTTTCCCCCACTGAGAAGAAGGTTAGACGATTTTTTGTTTTTATTTTTGTCTTGGTCCCAAACGATTGGTCGCTCCACAATTAGAGCCTAGAGGATTAGTTACAAACGGAACGCTTTGAATACTTCGAGTGATAATAGGGATTTGGATAGTGTTGTTTAAGTCTAGAATGTCCACTGTCGTGGTTCTTTTTAATACTAGACACCCTACCCATACCTTGAAATACCACTAAAAAGCTCGGCATCCAAAACAATCAGTTCGCCACCCGTATTTTTATTTTTGTTCTGGGTTGTTCTTTTTGTTCACTCTGCTTTTTTATTTTTATTTGTGCAGTTCGGTGCATTTTTATTTTTATTTTGCACTGTAAGAGAGCATGGGGCGTGCCAGAAAATTAAAAAAACATTATAAAACAGCAATGTAGCTGCGAGTGTTCAAAAGTCATACGTGTTTTTGCTTACCTGAGTGTTACCAATGCCCACTGAAAGGGCATCCTGGTGTTCCCCAAAGTAACGCTGGGTAACAACTCAACCGCAGTTGGTGTCACAAAGAGGGGCGCGAGGCGCATTTAGACTGTTTTTTAATCAAAATTATGGCCCACATTAGTGAATATGCAAGTCAACTTAGCGTAACAATTTTAGGTTGTGAGCAATAAATGCGCGCGACCGACTAAATATCGATCAAAAAGAAACGATTTGGGGCGTGAGAAAGGAAAGTGTGGGGTATTGCAGCCCGGATGAACCGGGCTGGCTGGAAAAAGTGTTACTTAGCGCTTTTTTTGGTGCGCGGTATGCCCAAACGCTGTCGACGCTCCCATAAACTTTTGCGGCTGATGCCCAATTTGCGGGCCAACTCGGTTTCGCTCATGGTGTCCTGATTTTCCAGTACAAAGTGCTGGAAATAGTCCTCTAATGACAAATCCGTGCCTTTATCCGCGCCTTTGGAGTTGGCGGGGTTATCCATACTCAGCATACCTTCGGGGATATCCAGCTCTCCCTCCAGATCAATCGCCAGCAGGTCTTTGCCGATGTGGTCGCTGTCCGAGAGGATGACGGCGCGCTCGACGGCGTTCTCCATCTCTCGCACGTTGCCTGGCCACTGATAGCGACGAATAAGGGTGAGGGCGTCCTTATCGAATTTGAGGTTGGGCTTATCCATACGCTCGCCCATTTTAGCCAGCAGCATTTTAGCCAGACCGATGACATCATCCTCCCGGTCCCGCAATGGGGGGATGCGGAGCTGCATGACGTTCAGTCGGTAAAACAAGTCTTCCCGGAACTCGCCCACTTTGGTCATTGCCTTGAGGTTACGGTGCGTTGCGGCGATGAGGCGCACGTCCACGCGTTTGGACTGGGTGGAGCCGACCCGACGAATCTCGCCCTCTTGGAGAACCCGTAACAAACGCGCCTGGGCTTCCAGTGGCAGTTCGCCTATTTCGTCGAGAAATAAGGTGCCGCCGTCAGCCGCCTCTATCAGGCCGCTACGCGCGCCCACAGCGCCCGTAAACGCGCCTTTCTCATGGCCGAATAGCTCGGATTCAATCAGTGTTTCTGGAATCGCTGCGCAGTTGACGCAGATGAGAGCGCCCTCCCGACGTCGGCTCAACATGTGCAGGGCGCGTGCGGCCAGTTCTTTACCTGTGCCTGACTCGCCTTGAATCAGTACGGTGGTGTCGGTCGGGGAGACTTTACCGATCAAATCGAACAGCTTCAGCATTTCCGTGCATTCGCCGAACATCAGATCATTGATGTCTGCGCGCGCAGAGGCGTTTTCCGCTTCGAGTTTGGGAGGCGAGGGCTTGGCGGGGCGCCGATCCAGGATGGATTTGATCGACGCCAGCATCTCGTCGTGATCGAAAGGCTTGGCGATATAGTCCACCGCGCCGAGTTTCATAGAATCCACGGCGGAGCGCAGGCTGGCGTAACTGGTCATGATCAGGACGGGAGTCTCGGTCGCCTGAATCAGATCGGTGCCGGGTCGACCGGGAAGACGCAGATCGGAAATGATCAAATCCGGTTTGCTTTGCTCCGCAACTTCCAGAGCGCGATCAACGGAGTCCGCTTCGGCGACGGCGTAACCGTTATGCTGTAAGAGTCGCGTCAGGGCGGAGCGGATAATGCTCTCGTCTTCTACAATCAAGATTAAAGCCATAGCTTAAGTTTCCGTTAACTCTGCAGAGATACTTTCTGAGTCGGACTGATAAGCCGGTAGTTCGATAATGACCCGGGTTCCTTTGCCGGATTCTTTATCCGCCGGACTTTCTATCCGAATGTGGCCGTAGTGCTCTTCTATAATGCTGTACACCAGAGACAGCCCCAAACCAGTACCCTTATCGGGGCCTTTGGTGGTATAGAAGGGCTCGAACAGGTGATCTATCTGGTCGCCGCTGATGCCGCTGCCTTCGTCCTCCACTTCAACATGGATGGAATATTGTTGCAGCGACGCTCTCACCCAGATATTGGCTGAAGCCTCCGAAGCGTCGCGGGCGTTGCTGAGCAAGTTGACGAAAACCTGCACCAGACGTTGTCCGTCGCCCATTACCTTTACCGTTTCGTCCACTTCGTTGACGTAGAGCACCTGTGGCTCTTTAGTGGATAAGGAGAGTAAGTGTATCGCTTCGTCGACGCAACGTTTTAACTCCGTCGGCCCATGCTGGGCGGACTGGGTGTAATTGCCGGAGCGGGCGAAATTCATCAGGGTGTGTAAAATTCTGGAGACCCGCTGGGTCTGCACAAGAATATGTCCCGCCGTCTCCAGCACTTCTTCGTTGCTGGTCATGAGTTTGAGGTTTTGGGCAAGACAGGCGATGCCCGTTACCGGGTTGCCAATTTCGTGGGCGACCCCCGCTGCAAGACGCCCCACGGAAGCGAGGCGCTCACTATGAACCAGCTCGTCTTCCAGTAACTGGGTCTCCGTATAATCTTCCAAAAGCAGCACTTGTCCGGCGCCCGATGCGCCATCGCTTTCAATCGCGGCTTTGTGCAGATTGAACCAGTGTGGTGCGCCGTTAATGTCCAGGCGCTTCTTGGAGACATGGCGCTCTTCCGCATTAGCGAAGCTAAAGAGCAGCGTGGACCAGGGCTTGGCAATGGCGCTGATGTGTGAACCGATGACCTGCGGAGCGGGAATTCCCGTCAGCTGCTCCATCGCGTGATTCCACATCAACACTTCAAGATCAGCGCCTAAAGAACAGGTGGCGATAGGTAGATTTTGTAAGGTTTGCCGATGGTAACGGCGCAGCGTATCCAATTCGCCGGCAAGTCCGCTGAGGCGGTTATGGTATTCCTCCAGCTTGCTCTCAACGAAGTAAATGTCCTGAGCGGGCGCAACGCTGGTGGCGGGCTTGAAGCTGAGATTCTGTTTGACGATGTCCTGCGCCAGAGCCGGACCTAATAGACCTGACAAATTGGCTTCGATCTGATCGCGCAGCCTGCGTAGCGCATAGGGGCGGTACTCGACCTCATGCAACTGCAACTGCGCGAGGGCGTGATTCACTTCTCTTTCGGCGGCTTGGCGGCCGAGAGACTCTGTCAGGAAGTCCTTAAACTGCTCGGAGCTGGTGGCGACCAATTCGCGTCGTGATGGACGCATCAGTGTGTCGACGGAGCAGGCCTGGGCGGAGCGCGCTTCTGCCTGAGAGGCGTCGGTAAACAGGCTGACCATGACGAAAACGAAAATATTCAGGGTCAGGGACGCCATCACATAGTAGTGCCAATCGTCAGGATTGAAGCTGTAGCTGTCGCGCCATGGATTGACCGAGAACACGTCTACACCGAACAAGATGGGTAATGGCATGGTGACGAACCACAAGCTTACGCCGGCGCATAAGCCACTGATGAATCCGTTGCGATTTCCCAGGGGCCAATAGATGACCGCCATCACCCCTGGCAGCAACTGCAGGCCAGCGGAAAAAGCCAGTATGCCCAGCTCGGAAAGGGAAAAGCGGTTGTCCAGGAATAGAGAGAACAGGTAGCCGGAGCCGAGGATAAACAAGATCAAGCCGCGTCTTACCCAGGTCAGCCAGGAATAGATATTGCCGCGGGACAAAGGCTGATATACGGGGAGGATGACATGATTGAGCATCATCGAGGCCAGCGCCAGACAGGTCACGATCAGTAAGCCGCTGGCGGCGGTCAGTCCGCCAAGAAAGGCGACAATACTGATCCAGGGGGCGTTGAGCACCTGGCCCAGGCCGAGAATAAAAAATTCCGGTGTTGTGGGAACGGACAGCTTGATGCCCGCCCACATGAAAATAGGGATGGGCAGACTCATCAGGAGCAGGTACACCGGTAGTCCCCAGCTCGCTTTGTAAAGTGCAGTGGGATTCAGGTTTTCCGTAAAGGTGACATGAAACATGTGCGGCATCACCAAGGCGGAAGCGAAGAATATCAGCAGCATCGCCCGCCAGGGCCCTTCCTCTAAGTGGCGCTCCATGGCGCTGATGCGTTGCGCGTTCTCTTGCAGCCAGCTGTTCACTTCGCCGAAGCCGCCGAACACCTGATAGGCGATCAATATGGCCAGCGCCAGTATGATCACCAGCTTGAGACCGCCTTCTAGCGCAATCGCCACGATCAGGCTGGGGTGTCTTTCCGCGCGAGTTTGTCCGCGGGCGCCGAAAAAGATGGCGAAGAAAATGATCATGGCGCAGAACAGCAGGCTGACTATCCGTGTGTCCTGAGACGGCGCTAGAACATGCAGGGAGTTGTCGAGCGCCTGAAACTGCAACGCCAGCAGCGCGAGTGAAGCGAAGCTGATGAAGAGTGTGCTGATGGTGCCTGCCGCCTGACTTCTGTAGCGGAAGGTGAATAAATCCGCCACTGAAGAAAGTTGATAGGATTTGGTGACCCGCAGAACAGGAATCAGCAACACTGGCGCAAGAAGAAAAGCGCCGCAAACCCCCAGATAGAAAGCCAGAAAGCCGTAGCCGAATTCGTAAGCCAGGCCGACGGAGCCGTAAAACGCCCAGGCGCTGGCGTAGACGCCGAGAGATAAAACATAGGTGGCGGGGTGCCGGACCCAGCGTAAAGGTATCCAGCCGCGCTCGGTGATATAAGCCAGGCCAAACAATGCACTGAGGTACAGGGCTCCGTAGGCGAGCAGGCTCCAGGCGCTAAAATTCATTCGGTCCCCGCTTTCGCTCTAACCAGTATGCGACGACGATCAGCAGAGACCAGATAATGTATGGCCTGTACCAGGCGCTACCCGGCGCGATCCACCAGTCCATGATCACGGGTGAAAAAATGTAGACGCCTAAAATCAGCAGAAACACCAAGCGATAAATATACATAGACCGCGTTACCAAAATACCCGGAAGACTAGGTTTGTCCATGTTACTGGAGGAAACGGGAGCATGCAAAATACCTTTTTGGCTTCCCAATTGGTTGTTTTCGCGTACTTATTAAATATAAGTGGGCAAAAGCAGAGTAACAGGTTTTAAGCGCTTGATGCGCCGGTTATCTCAGGCAGGGGAACGCTGCGTAGTCCATGGATCTTGTCGCGGGACCAGTTTAGCGTTAGTTGTGGCAGGAGCTCCAGAGGCGTTTCGGCTTGCGCCAGCTCTGCGTTATCGATCAACAGCGCCGCTGCCGCCGCTCTGAGGTTGCTCATGATTTGCCGGTTATCCAGCCCGGGGGCCAGGTTCTGCTTGCTGAGTTTGGCGCCGGAAGCATCGACGACGACCGGGAAATGTCCGACTTGCGGCGACTCTTTGCCCAGTGCTTTATACATTTGATATTGCAATGGCGTGGAGTCAAGTAAGTCGGAACCGCGAATAATATGGCTGATATCCTGCGCTAAGTCGTCGCATACCACCGCCAGTTGGTAAGAGAAAAAGCCTTCTTTACGCCGAATGACAAAATCATCCAGTTCTCCATGGAGATGGTAGGGGACGACGCCTTGTATCAGGTCATGAAAACTATGCTCCGCATCGGTTACGGCAAATCGGTAAGCGTATTCGGCGTTTGGGGGCGTTTGGCGTAAGCGGCAGGCGTCCAGGTGGCGACCCTGTCGTGCAGACAGCTCTTTGCGACTGCAAGGACAGGGGTAAGCGTGACCGCTCGCAAGCAATTGCGTGAGTAGCTCAGTGTAGGAAGAGAGGCGGTGCGATTGATAGATAACGCTTTCGTCCCACTGCAGGCCGTGAGCTTCAAGTGTTCGCAGAATGCTGTCAGCGGCGCCGGGGACTTCCCGTAGTGGATCGATGTCTTCGATGCGAACGAGCCAGACGCCTTGTTTACTGCGCGCATCAAGATAGCTGGCCAGCGCGCCGACCAATGAGCCGAAGTGAAGAGGGCCTGTGGGAGAGGGCGCGAAACGCCCTCGATAGATATCCGAAGAGACTGCCTGCATGGAGGCGCGGGCGAGACCGGATTAGATGCCGGTTTGCTTTTCCCGAATTTCCGCCAGTGTTTTGCAATCAATGCACAATGTGGCGGTTGGGCGGGCTTCCAAACGGCGAATACCGATTTCCACGCCGCAGGATTCACAAAAACCGTAATCTTCCCGATCAATCTGATCGATAGTCTGGTCAATTTTCTTGATCAGCTTACGCTCTCTGTCGCGAGTGCGTAGTTCCAAGCTGAATTCTTCTTCCTGAGTTGCTCTATCGCTTGGGTCTGCGTAGTTGGCCGCGTCTTCCTGCATATGGTGCATGGTGCGGTCTACTTCTTCCATGAGCTCTTGTTTCCAGTCCAGCAGGATCTGTTTGAAATGCTCCAGCTGAGGAGGGCTCATGTATTCTTCGTTTTCACCAATTTCATACGGAGTAAAATTCGTGAATTTACCAGCGCTACCCGCTTTTTCATTTGGCATATCTTCTGCCTCGTCTAGTCACTTCTCAAAAGTAGTGTAGGCTCCCGCGCCCGCACTGGACTTATATTTGCTAATATTCGCGATTTGTCAGGATTTAAGCGAGCGAAACATAGCAGATAACTGAACTGATCGCCAACCCTTATTTATTTCAAAGTAGCCCAATTTAATGCGATTGCTATTTTCGGTGTTTATCAGTGCGAATAAGGAGTCATTTTTTTGAAAATAGATACAGTTTCAACGCCTGGACGGCTGCTAAAACGATACAAGCGATTTCTGGCGGATATCCAGCTTCACGATGGCGGCGAGCTGACCATCCACTGCCCTAATACGGGGGCGATGACGGGGTGCGCTGAGCCAGGGAGTCTTGTGTACTACAGCGATTCCGGCAATCCCGCCCGTAAATATCGGCATACATGGGAGCTGGTGGAGACCCCGGCCGGAGAGTTCGCATGCGTGAACACGGCGCGTCCAAATCAGCTTGTGGGCGAGGCCATTGACGCTGGAGTGATCAAGGAGTTGCAGGGATATCCTTTGAAGAAGGCGGAAGTGAAATTCGGCGATCAAAACAGCCGGGCTGATTGGATGCTTTCCGGTTCTTCGGAGCTTCCCGACTGCTATGTAGAAGTGAAAAACGTCACCCTTTGCATTAATGGGCGCGGCTACTTTCCCGATGCCGTCAGCACGCGGGGGCAAAAGCATCTGGAAGAGCTGATGTCCGTGGTGAGAAGCGGAAAGCGGGCTGCGTTGGTCTTTTGCGTCAACCATAGCGGTATTACCGTGGTGAGTCCCGCGTCACATATCGACGCCCGCTATGGGGTTTTGCTGACGGAAGCCATTGAGGCAGGCGTGGAAGTGTTGGCGTATAAGTCAGAGATTAAGCCCGGGGAAGTAAGGCTTTCCCAGAAACTAGAGGTGATTCCGTTCGATCCAGAGGCGTTTTAATACGGCGTCAGCTATGCAGGTAAAAGCGCCACTCATCATCACTGCGCTCCATGTCCAGCCGCTGAAGGGATTGCCCCTGGCATGGGCCGCTGATGCATTCTCCTGAATGGATCAGAAACAGCGCGCCGTGTGTAGCGCAGTGAATAAATTGCCGGGCTCGGTCAAGAAACTGGTCAGGCATCCACTCAAGCTCTATGCCTAAATGTGGGCAGCTATTTATGTAGGCGAAAAGGGCGTTTCGTTGCTTGACGACAAAAACGCTGTGTCCAGCTAACTGAAGGCCTCGGCAGGCGCTGTCGTCTAATTGATCCAGCTCACACGCCGGCACTGCGCCCAGCAGTTTTCGTGACGCCATGAATAAGGCTAGAGCGCAGCGGAATCGCCAGTCAGGCGGCGGTTCAGGTCGTTGATGGTCCGAGCCATATTTTCCAGTAAATGGAAGCAGGTTTCCGGATGGGCGTGAATCAGGCTGACGAACTGGGATTTCGGCACCGCCATGACCGTGCATGAGTTCCCCGCTACAACAGTGGCGTTGCGAGGGGCATTGGTCAGCGCGGCGATAGCGCCGAATATTTCCCCTTCGTGCACTTCTCCGACTTCCTGATCATCGATAAAGACTTTCGCGTCGCCCATCATCATGGTGTAGACGTTGTCTGCTTCTTCGCCCTGGCGAATGATGACATCCCCCGGCTTGTAGCGAGTAAAACCGGCCTGGGGGCGGTGTTGTTCTTTGCTGATATCGCCGTAGGAGTGGCTGAAAAGGGTCATCAGACCAACGACATAGCTTTGCCATGTGTTGGAGAGTTGCTGGTTTTCTTTCATCAGCTCCTGAAAAGCGACGGGAGAAAAGCAATCCAGCTCTACCGGGTCTTCACACACATAGCTGACAGTCGCCGCTTTAATGCCGCCTTCAATGCCAGCGACATCTCCAGGTTGAAGAATATAAGCCACGCGGTTATCCATGACGGCTGAGAGCATGCCTCGTCTCACCAGGCACAAATGGCCGCGGGGGACACGCCTGAACAGGTCTGTGCCGGGGTACAGCTCTAGATTGTTAGGGCTGGGAGGAAGCAATCTTTGCAGGCTGCGCGCGGAGCTGTTTACGTATTCGAGTAGGCCTTCGACGGAGGCCACGTGTTCACCAAGTAAAAACATAGGTCCGGTTCCGGTTCAACGACGGTAGCGTAGGCGCGTGCCATGGGTGACTGACATTACAATCTCATCTGGAGACAGCTCTTCAGGGAAATAACAGCCTGAGATTTTGGTGCTGGCGATACTGGCGCCTTCCAGATCCGCTTTGCGGAAATCGATGCCACGCAGATCCGCACCACGAAAGTACGCGCCCTTAAGATCCAGGCCCGATGCATCAAGCCCGCGTAAATCCAGGCCACGAAAATCACAGAGCTCAAAGCTGGGAACAGGGGATGACTGTTTCTGCTTATTGAACTCCTCGACCTTCTCAGAACGAAGCAGTTGATAAAGAGGGTGATCTATTATCTTGACCCGTTCCATTGAGCTGCACCTCCGGAAACAATTCTGCGATTGGGCGGATAACGCCGCCCTGAGTAAACGCTATTCGGGACGCCGTTATTGTAACGACGCATAATCGCAGTATAGACAGAGGTTTAAGTCAAGTCATGTAGTGTTCCGTAACAAAACGGAACGATAAAACGACGCAATTGCAATGGATAAGGAGGGAAGCGGCGCAGCTTATGCTGCGCCAAGACGTTGTACTAACTTTTCAGTCAGAGTGTGGATGTCCTCTGAGCTATCCGTGGAGACCACTAGCACATGAGGCAGTTCGTCCTCCTGGAATGGCTCATCCCGGGTGAGTTGCTTGTGCATAACTTCCACATCAGCTTCCGCAGGATCGTCGTTCTTTTCCTTGCGGCGGTTTAGACGACGTTCAATTTCATCCAATGGCACGCGGCAGTCCACTACAGCGAACGGGACGCCTTCTTCTTCCGCCACTTTTTCCATCTGCTGGCGTTGATCGTAGCGAAGGAAGGTAGCGTCGATGATAACCGCCGCTCCACAGTGCAGCAGGGCGCGAGCGGTGTCGGCGAGATGGGTGTAAGTCTTAATAGAGGCGTCTTTGTTATAGATGCCCTGATCGCTGCCGGAAGCGCCAGTGTTATCCAGATGAGAAAAGCCGAACAGGCGCTTGCGCTCTACGTCCGAACGCAAGCGAATGGCGCTTAAGCGTTCCAGCAGTCGAGAGGTGATGGTGGATTTGCCTGTGCCTGAGACGCCGTGGGTAATAAGTAAAAAGCGTGTCGGCACATCCATATAGCTTTCCGCCAACTCCAGGTACTTGCGATATTTGCGCACCTGTTCCGCCTTGGCTTCTTCGCTCAGCCCTGGCGCGCCGAGGGTAAACAACGCAACTTTACATCGCACCATGGCGCGGTATGACTTATAGAAAGGCAGCAACTCTGCGCCGACGTAATCGCCGGTAATTTCCAGGTATTTATTCAAAAACCGGTAGGACAGATGTTTCATGCCTCGATCTTCCAGATCCATCATCAGGAAGGCGAGATCGTTGTAGACATCCGTCCAGCGAAAGTCCTCGTTAAACTCAATGCAGTCAAACAGGGTGACTTTATCTTCAAACAGGGTCACGTTGCCGAGATGCACATCGCCATGACATTCGCGCACAAACCCTTTGTCTTTACGCGACTGCAGAAACGGACGCAGGCGCTCGTAGGTGCTTTGCGCCCAGCCTTCGATGTATTCCAGTTGCCGTAACTCCGCGGGGTCCGACAACATGGGACGGACTTGATCGAAGTTCTGCTGCACTGGCGCGAATACTTGCTCAGGGTCGCCGAATTCACAGCTGCTGTCGGCGACAGCGGACTCTTGCATGTGGAAGTCCGCCAGTTGCTGGCTGAGGGCGTCCAGGTAACGGGGCAACTTATCAGAGTCACTAGGTAGCTTGCTGAGCAGGTCTTCAGGGTTGAACTGCTTCATTTTGACTGCGTATTCAATTACGTCGCCATCGCCGTCAATGGAAGGCTCCGCTTCCGAGCCGGTAATTCTGACCAGCCCTTGGTAAATCTCTGGGGCAAGGCGACGATTAAGCCGCAGTTCTTCCTCGCAATAGAAGCGACGGCGCTCCAAGTCGGTAAAGTTAAGGAAGCCGAAATCCATGGGTTTCTTGATTTTGTAGGCGTATGGCCCAGTCAGGATGACCCAGGAGATATGTGTTTCGACGAGTTGAAACTGTGTGACGGGATGTCCATAGACTGCCGGATCCTGCAGCGCTTTAATTAAGCTCTCGCTCACGCGTCGCTCCTTCTTATTTAATATTGCGAGGGTTTCATGCCACTGATTGCTGAAATTGGTTATGATAACCGCCGCGACCGCCCGAAAAACAATCATCTGGCGCACATCTAACGTCCTGAAACAACGCGTTTCAACGAGAATAAAAGGCAGCCGCGCCAGCAGACTAGAGCTTAAACCATCTACATTCCCATGTCGAAACCTAAAACAGCCCGCAAGCCTGCAAATAAGCGGCCCGGCAAGAAAAAGACAGCACCAAAAAGACGCATTCTTTCTATCCTTTTTAAAGTGACTTTGGTCCTCTCCGTATTACTGGTGATCTGGACCATTTATCTGGATGCGACCGTAAGAGAAAAGTTCGAAGGTAAACGCTGGCAGTTACCTGCCCAGGTGTTCGCCCGCCCCATGGAGTTCTTTCCTGGCCAGAACTACACCCGAGGACAGGTTGAGGAAGAGCTGAAGAGCCTGGGATACCGGCGCACGGATCGTCCGGGGCAACCGGGAACCTATTCCATGTCTTCCAGCGCGCTGGAAGTGTATAGCCGTTCGTTTAAGTTTCCCGATGGTGATCAGAAAGCTCAGAAGTTTCGTCTGGATTTTGATGGCCAGGGCGTTAGCAGAGTAAGCGCCGGCGGTACGGATACGAACTGGTCCAGACTTGAGCCGGTGGTTATTGGCGGCATTTATCCCGCCCAGCATGAAGACCGCTTACTGGTGAGCCTTAAAGAGGTTCCGGACAGTTTAAAGAAGGCGCTGGTGGCGGTTGAGGATAAGAATTTCTACTCCCACTACGGCGTATCGCCTCTATCTATAATGCGTGCGACCTGGGTGAATATTCGCGCTGGGCGCGTCGTACAGGGCGGCAGTACGCTGACGCAGCAGTTGGTGAAGAACTTTTACTTGTCCAGCGATCAGACCATTTGGCGCAAGTTTAATGAGGCCATTATGGCTGTGCTGCTGGAATGGCACTACGAGAAAGACGAGATTCTGGAAGCCTACTGTAACGAGATCTTCCTGGGCCAGGCTGGTGCCCGCGCTATTCACGGCTTTGGTATGGCCAGCCAGTTCTACTTTGGCGTGCCAGTGCAGGATTTGACGCCGGAAAAATCCGCGCTGCTGGTGGCGATCGTCAAAGGCGCTTCTTATTACAACCCGCGCAAACATCCCGAGCGTGCGCAGAAGCGCCGTGATTTGGTGCTGCAGATGATGGCTGACGGCGGGGTGATCTCCAATGAGCAAAGCATTGGCTTTAAAAATCGCCCGCTGGGTGTGGTGACGCAGCCGCGATATTCCGACAGTCTCTACCCGGCTTTCATGGATTTGGTCCGTCAACAGTTGGATAAAGACTATCGTGAAGAGGACTTGCAGTCAGAAGGACTGAGGATCTTCACTACCCTTGATCCGTTGATCCAATCTCAGGCTGAATCGGCGCTGAGTAAAACCGTGAAGGGGCTGGAGCGTAATAAGGCCAATCAAGGCTTGCAAGGCGCTTTGGTGACCACTGCACTGGACAGCGGTGAGGTCGTCGCCTTGGTCGGCGGCAAAGACGCGCAATTCGCTGGCTTTAATCGGGCGCTTGAAGCGAAGCGGCAGATAGGTTCTTTGATCAAGCCTGTCATCGCGCTGACGGCTTTGCAGGAGAAGGATAAATACACCTTGGCGACGCCGATCAAAGATGAAGCGTTCTCGATCAAGTTTGAGAATGGCGATGTATGGGCTCCGCAGAACTATGACAAACAAACCCATGGCGAGGTGAGCTTGCAGCATGCGTTGGCGCACTCACTAAACCTGGCGAATGTTCGTTTGGGACTGGAGCTGGGCGTGCCGGCGGTATTGGATCAAGTGCGCAAACTTGGCGTGGAGACGGATGCCGCGCCATATCCGTCCGTGTTGCTGGGAGCGTTGAATTTGACGCCGCTTCAGGTTGCTCATTTATATCAAAATCTGGCTTCCACCGGATTTGATACGCCTTTACGGGCAATTCGCGCAGTGACGAAGCCAGATGGTGAATTGCTGACAAGATATCCTTTTGATACTCATCAGGTTGTTGATCCCGCTGCGACTTATTTGCTCCAATACGCCATGTTCGACGTGATGCGTGAAGGCACGGGCCGACGCGTCTATCAGCGCTTTCCGGAAGACTATTCCGTGGCGGGTAAAACAGGCACCACGGATGATTACCGCGACAGTTGGTTTGTCGGCTTTAATGGCCAATACCAGACGACTGTGTGGCTGGGTAAGGACGATAACAGCGTGACTCGCCTGACAGGGGCGTCCGGCGCCCTGGAGGTCTGGATGAATCTGTATCAGCGTTTGCCTCAAGTGTCCTTCGTGCCCACAACCCCGGAAACGGTGGAATGGGTGTGGGTGGATATCGCCACGGGCAAAAAGTCTGACGAAGGGTGTGACGGCTCTGTCGCCATGCCTTTCCAGCGCGGTAGCGCGCCTGTCGAAGAGGTGGCCTGCGTCGGACGCGATAATGCACTGCAGCGTTGGCTGCGTAGCTGGTGGGATGGTTAATACCGGGGAATAATAATGATGCGATTGCTGAATAGAGTTTGTGTGGTGGGAATCTTGGCGGTGATGACCGGTTGCGGGGTGAACCCTTATCGCAGCGCTACGACAGAGGCGGGTCCAAAGACGACTCAACCTTCGACGCCGGCAACAGAAACTGCTGCGCCGCAGCAACCGGATCGCACGGGGCGGCCGGTTTCACCCCCGGTGCGTATTTCCCGGGTAGAGCCCACTCCGGCGGCTCGTCAAATGCTGGCGAATGCTGAGGCCGCCGCTCGTGAAGGGCGCTACGATCAGGCGATGTTGATGGTGGAGAGGGCGCAGCGTATGTCGCCGAAAGCTGGCGATGTTTATCTGGTGATGGCGCGCTTGCACTATGAGCAACAGCGCTACGCCAAGTCCGAGCAACTGTGTCTGAAGGCGTTGTCGTTGGCGGGCGATGATAAATCTTTCAAGGAGTCCGCTATGTACTCCTTGGATAAAGCGCGTCAGGCGCAGGGTAAGTAGGAGTTTATCGGGCCTGAAAAAGGGAAGCTGTTAAAGCTTCCCCATAGACCCAGTCTGATTTTGAAGATAACGGCGGGATATTCCCGCCGCTCAGCATTACATCGAGGCGAACAGGCTGGAGGCCGCATCCAGCGTCGCTTGGATGTCCTCATCGGAGTGCGCTGCGCTGACAAATCCCGCCTCATAGGCGGAGGGCGCCAAGTACACGCCTTTATCCAGCATGCCGTGGTAGAACTTGCGGAAACGCTCCAGGTCACACCGGGTGACTTGCTCGAAGCGGGAAACTTTCTTCTCTTCACTGAAAAAGAAACCGAACATGCCGCCAACCTGATTAATGGTCAGGGGAACGCCTGCTGCTTGCGCGCGCTCTTGTAAACCTTTCGCCAGCGCTTCAGTTTTTGCGGTCAGCGCGTCGTAAAAGCCCGGCTCGCTGATCTTGTTCAGCATGGTCAAGCCGCAAGCCATGGCCAAAGGATTACCGGACAACGTTCCTGCCTGATAAACCGGGCCCAGTGGCGCGATATGCGACATGACGTCACGGCGACCGCCAAATGCGCCAACCGGCAGGCCCGCGCCGATGACTTTGCCAAGGGTGGTCAGGTCGGGTTTAACGCCATAAACCTGCTGAGCTCCGCCCAGAGCGACGCGGAAACCGGTCATGACTTCATCGAATATCAAGATAGACCCATGCTCGTCACAGACAGTGCGCAGTGTTTCCAGAAAGCCGGGCTCGGGTGGGATGCAGTTCATATTGCCAGCGACAGGCTCTACGATAATCGCGGCGATTTCATCCCCGTGGCGGGCGAAAACTTCCCTGACCATGACCGCATCGTTGTAGGTCAAAGTAAGCGTGTGTTCCGCCACGCTGGCGGGAACGCCAGGGGAGTCGGGAATACCCAGGGTCAGTGCGCCGGAGCCTGCTTTCACTAATAGTGAGTCAGCATGGCCGTGGTAGCAGCCTTCGAATTTAACGATCTTGTCTCTTCCAGTGAACCCGCGAGCCAGACGGATGGCGCTCATGGTTGCTTCGGTGCCGGAGTTGACCATCCGCACCATTTCAATGGAGGGAACCAGCTCGCAGACTTTTTCCGCCATGTCGATTTCGATGCGAGTAGGCGCGCCGAAACCCAGGCCGTTGACGAGTTGGCGCTCCAAAGCCTGACGTACGTCAGGATGGGCGTGACCCAGAATCATTGGACCCCAGGAGCCGACATAATCGATATAGCGCTTATCGTCCTCATCGTATAGATACGCCCCTTCGCCTTTGCTGAAGAATACCGGGGCTCCGCCGACACCGCGAAACGCGCGCACCGGCGAATTGACGCCGCCGGGGATATGTTGCTGGGCTCGGCTGAAAAGTTCTTCTGAGATAGTCATGCCTGTTCCTGTATCTATGGCTTAAAAAGGACAAATTATGTTGCGCATTGTCGGAACTCCGGATGGGGAATGCAAATGCCGGAAAAACTGCGCTTAAAAAGGACGCACCACCACCATAATGACTACGCCGACTAACACCAGCACAGGGGCTTCGTTGAGCCAGCGGTAAAAGACATGGCTGCGTTGGTTACGGTCTTCTTTGAATACTTTTAAGATATGTCCGCAGTAAAAGTGATAGCCGATTAAGGCCACGACCATTGTCAGTTTGGCATGCATCCATCCCTGCGCGAGATAGCCCGAAAAATTGTATGACAGCAGCCACAGGCCCAAGGCCACAGTAATGATCATCGACGGGGTGGCGATGCCGCGATACAGCTTGCGCTCCATGATTTTGAAACGCTCTTTGCTGATTTCATCCTCGCTCATGGCGTGATAGACGAATAAGCGCGGCAGGTAAAAAATGCCAGCGAACCAGCACACCATGGCGATAATATGAAAGGCTTTTATCCAAAGCATGCTGCGCTCCTTGTTCTGCTTGATCGCATTAGTAAATGCTTATTTGCTTTTGTACTGATAGTAAGATTCCAGGTCCGCACGGGTGATCACGCCAATAATGGGTTTGATCAATGGGGCGGTCGTCCGCTCGACATAGAGGGCTTCTACTCCTGTGGCGTTTAGTCGGTCCAGCGCTTCTTCCAGGGTGGCCTGGACATGTAAGGACGCCACGTCTCGCCGCTGTGCAGGGATGCTGAGCAAGTCCAGTGACGCCTCTTCGGCGTTAAAATCGGGTTTGCCTTCTTCCTCCGTCAGATAGCGGGCCAAATCCGCAGCTGGCAGGATGGCGCGGGGGCCTCCTTCGCTCTCGATGATGATCCAGCGTGGTTCTGTGCGTAGCAGTTCTTTTGCTTCACCCCATACTAATTTTTGTTGTGAGCGTTTGATGCTTCTTTCCATGATAGCGCCCACCGCTACGCGGCGCAGAGCCAGAGTTAGCGGCTCCGCGCGGTAATCCAACCCCTGTAATTGCAAAATGGTCAGGAACACCGAGCGCTGTCGAAAGTAGTGGGAAGCGATCAAGCTGGACACGATGATGATTAGCATCGCCGGGAGAATGACGTTGGGGTTTCGGGTCAACTCGATCACCGCCATGATTGCGGCCAACGGCGCTTGTAGAACGGAGCCCATCATCGCGCCCATGCCCAGCACCGCGTAAAACCCAGGCTCTGAGGCCAGGGTTGGCATCAGCATGTTCGCCAGAACGCCAAGCGCCCCCCCGAGAGTCGCCCCGATGAAGAGGGTGGGGCCAATAATCCCGCTTGGCATGCCCAGTCCGATGGTCGTCGCGGTAACAAGCAGCTTCGCCAGTGCGATGGTCAGAAGCAGTAGGAAACCAATGTTGCCGGCGATGGCGTCATTAACTGTGTCGTAGCCAATGCCCATGATTTGAGGTAGCGCCAACGCGGCCAAGCCAGTCATGAGCCCCGCCGCCAATAAACGCCAAAGAATAGGCGTTTTCACCTTTTCCGTGGTCTGGCTGATGATTTTGACGAACAGAGCTGAGCACATGCCGATCAATATGGCGACAGCCACAATGTAAGGCAGTTCCACCAGAGAGTTCAGGCTGAAATTTGGAACAACGAAAGCCGGGTCATCGCCATAGATAGGCTGAGATACGATGGCGGCGGTTACTGCCGCCAGGATAATCGGCGTAAAGCCATTGATCGTGTATTCCAGCATGACGACTTCCATCGCGAAGATGACGCCGGCGATGGGAGTATTAAAGGATGCGGACACCGCCGCAGCGGTGCCGCAACCCACCAGCATGCGGATACTGTTGTTAGGGAGCCCCATCCACTGACCCAATAAGCTGGAACTGGTGGCGCCAAGATGCACGGCGGGGCCTTCTCGTCCCGCGCTTTGGCCCGTGGCCAAGGTGGCGACGCCACAGAAAAACTGCAGTAGTCCGCTACGCAGGGAAATATAACCCTGGTGGTAGCCCAGTCGCTCCATGACATGAGTGACGCCGACTTTGCGCTGTTGCACACCCAGTCGCATCAGCCATAGGGCAAGAATAAGCGCACCGACAATCGGCAGGCAGAACTGCATCAGCGGCGTTAATTGCTCAAAGTTCTCCGCGCTGTCGCCTGGCAGGAGGTAACCGAGAGGAAGTTCAATTGCCGCTCGAAACAAGAGAATGACCAAGCCAGTGGCCAAGCCGGATAGAAAACCCAACAGCGCGAGTTGCGGCAGCGCCTCATAGCTGGCGACGCGGCGACGAAAAGACTGGAATAGCAAATCCAGTTTGAGAGCCAGCGCGGAAACCTGTTGTTTTTGCGTTTTCTTCCCGTTTGGTTTGAGCACAAACCTCTCCCATTCAAACTTGTTGCTGAGTTTGCTCGACAGGTGATGCAGCCATGGCTTATAGCCAGAGGGTGGAATGTAATAGCGCCGCCCGCAATTCAGGAAAGCTGACTCTGCGCGGGTGTCGGAAAGCTGCTAGTATAGCGAATTTATTAGAGTATTGTCCGGCGCGGCCACGGCTGTGCGGGGAAATTGGTTCGGCATTTAGCGGAGGTCAGTAAGCTCGTGGTTAAAATTGGCATTGTCGGCGGCACTGGATATACCGGCGTTGAGTTGATCAGGTTGCTGTCGGCTCATCCAGAGGCGGAAGTGGCGGTAGTAACGTCGCGAGGAGACGCTGGCGTTCCTGTTGCGGAAATGTTCCCCAATTTACGCGGTTTTACAGACTTACGCTTTAGCGCCCCAGATGTCGAAGAGCTATCAAAGTGCGATTTGGTGTTTTTCGCCACCCCTCATGGCGTCGCTCTGGAAATGGTTCCGCAATTGCTGGCCAAAGGGACGCGGGTGGTGGACTTGGGAGCGGACTTCCGTATCCGAGATGCGGAACTGTGGAGTCGTTGGTATGGCCTGCCTCATACTGCCCCCGAAGCGCTGGCTGAAGCTGTTTACGGCTTGCCGGAGGTGAACCGGGCGGCGATTAAATCCGCTCGACTCGTCGCTAACCCAGGATGTTATCCCACAGCCGTCCAGTTAGGCTTCTTGCCTCTGTTAAGCAAAGGGCTGGTGGATACACAGCGTCTGATCGCAGACGCCAAGTCCGGTGTGAGCGGCGCCGGAAGGCAAGGCAAAATCGCTAATCTACTGTGTGAAGTCAGCGAGAGCTTCAAAGCCTATGGCGCATCAGGACATCGCCATCTACCGGAAATTAAACAGGGGCTCAGTTTGGCTGCTGGCGCGCCGGTTGGTTTGACGTTTGTACCTCATCTCGTGCCAATGATCAGAGGCATAGAAGCCACTTTGTATGCGGAACTGAAACAGGATAACGACGATCTGCAGGCGTTATTTGAGTCGTTCTATGCAGATGAACCTTTTGTCGATGTAATGCCTTTTGGCAGTCTGCCGGAGACGCGTTCGGTAAGAGGCTCTAACCTGTGTCGCATCTCATTGCATCGGCAACCTGAATCTAACGTGGTGATTGTGCTCTCAGTGATCGATAATCTAGTGAAGGGCGCAGCAGGTCAGGCCGTTCAAAATATGAATATTATGCTGGGGTTGCCAGAGACGGCGGGATTGAATCTCATCGCTGCGCTGCCTTAATTTTGTCCAGAGCGCCCTACTGAAAAGGCGTATTTCAAGCCAAATGCGTGACGGTGTTTGGCTTGCTACCTAAATTCACAAAAAATAACTTTGCCGACAATGATTTAGTAGAGAATACTAAAATAGCGCGTAAGGTTATGGACACTTCAGAATCGGTATCAATCGTCAATGTCTACCAATGCAAACGAAAAACTGGTCGTCGTACCTTACCGCCCGGGAGAAACGCTTAAAAAACGGGCTCTGGCATGGCTGGCCATAATTATCAGCATTACTGGCGGCATCGCCATGGGATGGTATTTCTCTGACCTGAGAAAGGAAAAGCTGGGCTCTAAAAATCAAGAACTCAACCGGATGCTGGTCATAGCGGAAAGGCGCGCCACTGAGCTGGCGCAACAGGTGGCTAACCTGGAGCGAGGAAAAGCGATTGATCAGGCCGCCAGCACTGACGTGCTGAAGACTATTCGCGATTTGGAAAGCGCAAACTTGCAGTTACGTGAGGATATCGCTTTTTACAAGAACATCATGGCTCCCTCCGATGAGGATACCGGCCTGCAGGTTCAGCGTATGGAAATTCGTCCTACGCGGGAAAATCGAAGGTTTCAGTATAAACTTGTATTAACGCAAGTGGCTGACAACAAAACCTACATCCAAGGCGTTGTGGCGGTGAACCTGATCGGAGTAAAAGGTGGCGAAAAAGAGATATTGCCGTTGCGGGATGTCGATGGAGCCGAGGAGTTGGGGGTTAAGTTCAGATTTCGTTATTTCCAGGATCTTACTGGAGAAATGGAGTTGCCGGAAGGCTTCGTTCCTGAGCAGATTCAGGTAGTGGCGCAATCAACCGGGAAAAAAGCAACGAAAATAGAAAGAACCTTCGATTGGAAGGTCGGGGAGTAAGAATGTTCGGGAAAAAGAAAACCAAATCAAAAAATGTCAATGGCGGGCACTTCGATACGCTGATTTCACGCAGCACGGAAATCAAAGGCGACCTGCAGTTTACTGGCGGTCTGCACATTGACGGCAAGATACTGGGCAAGATTAAGGCTGATACAACTGATGAAGACGCTATAGTGCGAGTCAGTGATGTCGGCGAAGTGAATGGAGACGTCATTGCGCCGCACATTATCATCAATGGTAAAGTGAACGGTGACGTCTACTCCTCGGAGCATATCGAGCTGGCGCCGAAAGCCTCTATCACTGGCAACGTTTATTACAACCTGATCGAAATGGCGATGGGCGCGGAAGTGAACGGTAACTTGGTGCATAGCAAAGAAAGCGTATCAACCGCCACGGTGACGGCTACGGATAAATCCGAACAGAAGAAAGCGACAAAAGAAGATAAAAAAGCAGGTAAGACTCGGGATGACGCTGGCGATCAACCTGAGCTGATCAACTTGGCGAGTCACTGATATAGTTGACCGATTAAGTAGGATAAATAGATAATTCACGTGTATCCTACTTTTTTAATTGCCGAGTATAGAGCGCTAGCAACAAAAGTTGCGGCGGGAGGAACTATGAGCGTCGCTGAGACATATGAACCAACCCCTATAATCTTCACTGATAACGCTGCGGCGAAGGTGAAGTCTCTGATTGAGGATGAGGGGAATGATGAGCTGAGCCTGCGTGTATTTGTTACTGGAGGCGGCTGTTCAGGGTTTCAGTATGGTTTCTCTTTTGATGAAGCTGTAAACGAAGACGATACGATTGTCGAAAAAGACGGCGTGCGTTTGGTTGTGGACTCGCTTAGCTACCAATATCTTGTCGGCGCGGAAGTCGATTTTCGTGAAGGTTTGGAAGGCGCGCAGTTCGTTATTAAGAATCCGAATGCTGCGACCACTTGTGGTTGCGGTAGCTCCTTCTCTATATAAAGGGTCAGATATATGCAGTTCAGCCGCTACTTAACGTTACTGTGGCTGACTGTTTTCTCTTTCTCACTACACGCAGCGGACAGGCCGGAAACCAGTCCCGCCATCGCAACCGACTCTCTGAATTATCTGGCGAAGATCGAACTTCATACGCCAGAGGAAATTGCTGAGTTGTTTGAACGGGCTTCCAAACTGCTGGAGGGGGAGAACGGCTACTCTCTTGGCAGTCCCATCGCTTTTGTTCTACATGGGCCGGAAGTCGAGTATTTCGCCAAAATGAATTACCCAGAGTTCAAATCTATCGTAGACAAAGCTGCGCAATTAGATGCTTTTCGTGTGATTGACGTGAGAGTGTGTAACACCTATTTGCGCATACACAATATCGACCGCAGTGCATTGCCGCCCTTTGTCGAAATAGTGCCTTATGGTCCCGCTGAAGAAAAAAAGCTGAAAGAGAAAGGCTACGTAGACTTTTAGTCTGGGCTAATCACGATTAGCTATCAGGCGGGGTAAATCGCCCCTAATATTCTCTCCCCTTGAGCGCGAGTTACCGCTGGGATATTGCCCGGTAATCCATCTAATGTTCGCTTCGCCAGCCAGGCGAAAGCCATTGCTTCCATGAAATCCGGATCAATGCCTGCGCTGTCGGTCCCCTGCACAAAAACCTGAGGCAGATGATGGCGAAGTCTTTCCATCAAAAAGAGGTTATGCACGCCGCCGCCACAGACAAAGAGATGGGTGAGAGTGTTAGCGTTTAGAGCTTCGCAGACTGTTTGAGCCGTCAGTTCAGTGAGCGTCGCCAGAATATCTTTGTCGCTAACGGATGCCGCCTTTTGCAGGTTGGCCTGTAGCCAATCATGGTTAAACAGCTCTCGACCTGTGCTTTTGGGAGCAGGGAGGGAGAAGAAGGGCTCCCTTTTCATTTCTTGCAATAATGCGTGATTAATCGATCCCGTCCTGGCTATTTGTCCGCCTTGGTCCCAACTCTGTTGGAATGCATGCGAACACCAGGCATCCATGAGCATGTTGCCTGGCCCACAATCAAAACCAATAACGGAGTTGGCTGTTTCCGACCATTGAGTGATGTTGGCGATCCCCCCAATATTAACGACGGCGGAATTGGGAAAACGATTCTGCAAGGCATGCATATGGAATGCTGGCGCCAGAGGTGCGCCTTCGCCGCCCGCTGCGATATCTCTGCGCCGAAAGTCCGCAACAACGGTGATTCCCGTTTTCTCCGCCAGTAGGCTGGGGTTGGCGAGCTGGCAGGTGTATGGCCAACTTATCGCTGGTCGATGTCGGATGGTCTGGCCGTGGCAGCCGATTGCGCGAATTCGGCTTTTATCGATATCGGAGTTGTTCAGGAGGTTGTTTACTGCTTCGGCATATAGCAAGGTTAGCTGGCTTTCGACTGCAAACAATTCGTCTGGACGCCAGCTGTCGGCGATGGCAAGGTTATGAAGCTTGGATTTCAGATCAGAAGGGAATGGTGTAAAGGAGGTTGCGATGGTTTCAGGAAGTTCGCTCTGGAACTTCGCCAGGGCTACATCAACACCATCCAGGCTGGTGCCGGACATGAGTCCGGCGAATATTTCCTGATCGTTCATAAGTCCGCGTTGTCGGAGCTTAGGCTATCTCGTTTTGCGACCTGATAACTGTCAGAGTAGGCCTGCATTTGGGCTAGCGCCGTTTGGGCCTGCTCTTTAAAGCGAGACATTTCATTGCTGGCGACAGGTTGCGCATGAGGGAACTTCACTGTTACCGGGTTTTTGTGTACTCCGTTGACGCGGAACTCATAGTGCAGGTGAGGTCCTGTCGCCAAACCTGAGCTGCCTACGTAACCAATAACTTGACCTTGGTTAATGCGCTTGCCGTTTTTGATGCCGCGAGCAAATCCTTTCATGTGAGCGTAGAGCGTAGTAATGGATTGGCCATGCTGCAGAATCACTACGTTGCCGTAACCTCCTTTGCGGCCCGCAAAAATCACTTTGCCGTCTCCACTCGCCTTGATTGGCGTGCCGCGCCCCGCAGCGTAATCAGTTCCTTTATGTGCGCGGAACTTATGAAGAACAGGATGCTTACGTTGTAAATTGAAATGGGAGGATATACGAGCGAAATCTATTGGTGTGCGTAAAAATGCTTTTTTCAGGCTCTTTCCATCTGGGGTAAAGTAGCCCGTTTTGCCTTCCTGGTCTTCATAGCGCACGGCAGTATATGTCTCGCCTTGATTTGTGAACTCAGCGGCAAGGATGTTGCCGTTGGAGATTTTTTTGCCATCAAGGAAAAGCTCTTCATAAACCAGCTTGAACGAGTCTCCACTGCGAATATCCAGCACGAAGTCCACATCCCAGCCGAAAATGTTCGCCAAATCCATGATTAGGCTATCCGGCAGGCCGGCGTTTTTCGCGTCAATGAACAGCGCCGATTTAATCACGCCTTCAGCGTAAGCGGTCTGCACATCAGGTTTGAGTACGACTTTCTCAAGCTCGAATTTACTCTCGGCATTGGCGTTGATCAGCCAGTTTTCTAACTGGCTACGATGAATACGCAACGCGCTAAGTTTGTTTTCCGAGTCGAATGCAAAGTCCAGCTTTTCTCCAGGAAAAATCTGAGTCCACTCTTTGCCGGGAATATCGTCCACCATCTGCGCCAGCTCGGCGCTTGAAGCCCCGGCTCTTTTAAACAGGGAGGACAGGCTGTCTCCGTTTCTAACCTCAAATTCGTTCCAGGCTATTTCGGGCTCAACTGTAGCCGGAGCGGGCGTCTCTGTGGCCGGCTCTGCTGTTGAGGGGATCAGCGGTTTAATCTTTGCTGATGCGCTATCTTCGGGTAAGTCCTTGAGAGGGCTGCTGGAATCAGCTTGGCTGGTGGGCTGACCGTCTAAAGGAATGTTTAGGGTAATGCGGCCTGCCGCCGCTTGCTCGGATGGGCTGAGAATGAGCGCTGATCCGAGCATAGATCCTGCGGCCGCAACCGCCAGGAAATGTATCCGTGAAAACTTGGGTAATATTTTCTTAATTAACATCGAAGGTTAAGTCCAGATGTTTGTAAAAAACTTTAACTATAGAGTATAAGCGTTTTTGGAAACTGTGCATATATCAAACAGTTTGGCTGGCGAAAAATGCTGCTATACTATCGCGCCCCCGGGTCATATTAAAGCCGTTGCCTGGTGCTGCGTTCGTGACAAGGGTCATGAATATCGATTACTAAGTGTTAATAGCGTAACAAGTTGCAAATAGGGCGTCTGTAATGCCATCTGTAGAAGAGTCTTTAGCGCTGATAAAGCGCGGTGCGGAAGAAATTATTCAAGAAGAAGGATTGGTTGAGAAGTTAAAAAGGGGTGAGCCGCTCAGGATTAAAGCGGGCTTCGATCCGACTGCGCCTGATTTGCATTTAGGGCATACGGTTCTTATTAATAAGCTACGTCAGTTTCAGGATCTGGGGCATCAGGTCATTTTCCTGATTGGCGATTTTACGGGAATGATCGGAGATCCTACCGGCAAGAGCGCAACCCGTCCTCCATTAACGAAGGAAGATGTGGCTCGAAACGCGCAGACATATAAAGAGCAGGTGTTCAAAATTTTGGACCCACAAAAAACGGAAGTTCGCTTCAATAGCGAATGGATGGATAAGCTCTCTGCGGCGGATATGATTCGTTTGGCTGGTCAATATACCGTTGCGCGTATGCTTGAGCGCGACGATTTTCACAAGCGCTATCATAATGAGCAGTCGATTTCGATCCATGAGTTTCTCTATCCTTTAGTGCAGGGGTATGACTCTGTTGCTTTGCGCGCCGACGTTGAATTGGGTGGAACTGACCAGAAGTTTAATCTTTTGATGGGGCGTATGCTGCAGAAGCATTACGACCAGGAGCCTCAGGTAATTATGACAATGCCGATCCTGGAAGGTCTGGACGGCGTGCAAAAAATGTCGAAGTCTCTGGGCAACTATATCGGCGTTAATGATTTGCCTGGGGAGATGTTTGGTAAGTTGCTGTCTATCCCTGACGAATTAATGTGGCGCTACTTCGAACTCTTAAGTTTTCGGGATATGGCGGAAATTGAAGATTTTAAAGGACAGGTCAACGCCGGAGAAAATCCTCAAAATATTAAGCGACTGCTTGCTGAAGAGATTGTCGCTCGTTTTCACGGTGGAGAGGCGGCGCAGAATGCGCATAAATCAGCGGGCAACCAAGTTAAATTGGGAGAGATCCCAGAAAACGTTCCAGCTGTTCATCTAGAAGAAAGCGATGACCAGGTGGAGTTTTCCATATCCTATATTCTTCGTAGAGCCGACTTGGTGAAGAATGGCGCGGCGGCGAAAGACGTTCTGGGTCGAGGTGCAGTGTTCGTGGATGGCGCGCAGGTTGACGCGAGCTTTATGGTGCAAAGAGGGAGCGAGCACGTGATTCAGGCGGGCAAGAAGAAGATAGCGCAGGTTTTTGTGAAATAACGAAAATAGTGCTTGCGCGAAATTAAGGGGTGCGTATAATGCGCCCCACTTCGACGGGGAAGCCGGTCGGAGGGGAGGGAG
>NZ_JAHMIN010000049.1 GCF_018986435.1 Hahella sp. HN01
CAAGAAATGCGTCAAGAAATGCGTGAAGCCGTGTTTGAGTATATCGAAGTGGATTACAATCGAACCCGTCTTCACAGCGCAAATGGATATCTCAGCCCAGAGAGTTATGAAGTATCGAAAGTCGCTTAATGACGTGTCTAATCTTTGTGGGCAGGATCATAATGCTAGTCACAAAAGGAAATGGTTGTGCCGTTTGCGGGGCTTCAGCTGGCCACCATGCCACGACTACATTAAGTCAATTTCGCACTGTCATGCTATCTATTTCGCTTTGCGGCCCTCATAAATTAGAAGCAACAGAGTACCCCTGTATACTGAAATTCTTTGGCACTTTATTTTTACTAAACATTGACATTCCTGACTTAATTAAGTTAGACCATATTCCAGATGAATTTATTTCTCCTATATCAGATATAATTGCTTCAAAATTGAATGCGAATTTCAATAAACCCGTGAAAAGAAATCGTGGCTGGGAAATTCGTTTCACAATGCAAGATGGTTGGTCGTGGCTGCTTCGACTGAACACACTAACGGATTATGCCTACATGCTGTTTACCCCTTCTACTAAGCAAGTTCATCGTATTGATTCGGCTAACGACCACCCAGAAGTACCATTCGGTCCAGACCATCAACACTTCTACCCAAAATCTAAACGAGAATCGATTGAACCGAGTTTTTCTTATGGAATACCTTTGTTGGACTTTCCTCTGCTCGAAAAAAGTAAGGCCTACTATGCTGGTAAATAGTGTTCTAAGGAACGCGCTAACAAAAACTGATTTTCCGCTGGCGCTTCAAACTTTCCTGTTGCGCAGGCTTCATTATGCTAATCGTTCATAGCAGTCTGTCAGGTCTGATCAAAATCTGACAATACGATAGACAGGCGGAATACCAACTAAATCAGTTAATCGTGGTCCGCTATATCTCTGCTTAACCTTTCAGCTGCATACAGCAAGGCTGTTCGCACCTTGGCGGCGGTAAGACTGGGAACATCTTCCAGAATATCCGCGACAGACATCCCGTCCGCCAGGAAAGTCAGCACGTCCGTGACAGCGATTCGTGAGCCCGAAATACAGGGTTTACCCTGTCTAATATGAGCGGTCACGCAAACGTCCGCCCTTTCGCTTTCCCGTATAGGAGCGGACACGCCTCCGCCGCAAGGCATGCCGCCAAAGTAAGTTAGGATAGCATTGAGTTTTTGTTTCGGCGTCATGTTGGCAAACAGGTAATTCATACGTTTACAACAAGCGACCTCGTTGTCTCGAGAATTATCTCCGCCGAGAGATTTAGCCAACACATGGTCAATACTGGCATTTTCAGCCTCGAGCGGATTTCGGCAGTAAAAACATCTGCCACCTTGTTCCAACAACAAACCTTGCAAAGAAGCCATAATTCCCTCTTGTACTGTCTACTATTTGAGTGACAAGTAAAGGCTTCAATATAGCAAGGAGAAATAATAATGCGCAGAAGCTCTGCAGGATATTGTCTGTGATAAACCAATAGAAATGATAACTATCGAAATATATGCAAACAATTAAATCACTTATCGCTTAAACTGGAACTGATGGTGATGAAGGAATCACTGACATTGAGGCTTGTAATAAGCCTCTTTTTTAACTCACTGGCCTTAACCGTATTCTCGAATACTGGCCGAAACTGCCGCCTGAGATCGCTTGCTCTCAGGCGGTGGCAGCAATTGTGTGGGTTTAACTACTTACCCTTAGATGGCCCATTGCCACGTCCTTTGCCAGAGGGATTACCTGTTGTGCTAGGCCAGTTCCCACCCGGGAAACCAGTTGATGGGCGGCCTTTACCCCCACCTTGTGAAGAGCCTTTACCTTTTGACATAAACACCTCCATCCATGTGTTGGTATTAAGCAGAAAGCTGCTGATTGGAGCATCCATCAATAATACCTACTTGTCTGGATGCTTCATGAGCAATTTTATAACAGAGAGATAGCTAAATCGAATAATAACAATGTAAGCTTCAAAGTTAATCTCCTCTATCTTGTGCATTTTCCCCAGCGAATCAGCTATCAAACCACTCGATTGGTACGCCTCACAACATACTGTTTATAAAGGAAAAATGCTTTTGTGAAGTCTGGTACACCAACTTAACACCAGAACGTAGGAGGAGAGAGAATAGCCCAGGAGAGAGGGAATTAGGGCCAAATAACATAGGTCGAGACGCTCCGCCAAGTACGCGAGAACCCGCAGGAACCCGCGCCACCCTGCACAAACCTACACTAAATAATACGACGTAGAGGGTGTATTGCAGAAACCGCGTCTATTCCATTTATTCTGTGAACTGACATTCCATAGATCCTTGTTAAGTTCGTAAGTGTTATTTTTATCGCATAGAGAGATACGCGTTATTCCCTATGCTTGTACGAGGATGGCGCTTTTCGTTCCGCTATCCCTTCACACTTTTTTCGAACTTGCTTATCTATGGAAATACCGGGGAATGGTCTGCACATAGTTATATTGGCGACCAGACACCGACGTCTTCTCAATGACCCACGTCTGGATTTACGCAGCGCCAGACGTGGTTGCGCCCGCCTTCGCAGTTAATGTCTATACTTTCCTAATAACGCCCAAATAGAGGCGCTTTAGGTTGGCGGCCGCTTTGGCTTCCTTTTTCTAACTGCACGTTGAATTAGGCAAGAATGATATGAAAGCGTTAATTGTCAGTGTTGTTTTGTGTCTAATCACTTCCTTTGCTCAGGCGGAGAAGATTACTTTGGCGAACGGTGAATGGGCGCCTTATCTGTCTGAGAATTTGAAGCATCACGGATTTATGTCCCGGATCGTCAAGGATGCATTTGCAGAGGAAGGCATCGAGGTGGATTATGTATTTCTCCCTTGGAAGCGTGGTTATGAGGACGCCAAAGAAGGCAAATTCGAAGGAACGTTGATTTGGGGTTATAACGATGAACGCGCCAAGGACTTTTATTATTCCGACACCGTCGCGACATTGGGCACCTCCCTGTTTTATAACAAAGACAATCCCATCGACTGGAGTGCGCCGGAAGATCTGGCCAAATACAAAGTCGGCGGCATCATCGGCTACGCCTACGGGATTGAAGAGCTGGAGACTCAGGGCCTCGTCAAAATTGACCGTATCGGCAATGAAGAAGGCAACTACAAAAAGCTCGCCGCCGGGCGCCTGGATATCGTGCTGGAGGATACTGAAGTCGGCATAGAGAGCATCACCCGTTTCGGCTTTGGGGATAAGCTGATCCCCCATCCCAAAACCCTGGAGCCGCGTAAATACTCCGTTTTAATCAGCAAGAAAACGCCCAATGCCCAACACCTTCTCGACGCCTTCAATAGCGGTTTGAAGAAGGTGATTGCAGATGGCCGTTACGACAAATATCTGCAGGAATCCCGCAAAGGCGAATACAAATAACGCTGTACTTTGGTGTGTTGCATTGGCGACCGCTTTCCGCTTTGATGACCCTATCAAGCAGATAGTAGATGGGGTCATCTGGTGGAATTAGTCAAAGCGGTGATACATGCAGCGGTGAAGCAGGATCTAGAAGGCTTACGCCGGCTGTTTCAGGAGAACCCGGGACTTGACCTGAATACGCGCAGCCCATTCGCCGCCACGGAGCGCAGCACCCCGTTGATTATCGCTTGCGCCGCCGGCGACGCAGACATGGTCGATTATCTGCTGGCGCAGGGCGCGGACGTGAATATCCAAGGTAAGCAGGGCGCTACCGCCCTGGCCATGGCGGTGGAATGGCGGCGCCCTGAACTTGTTGAGCGTCTGCTGGCGGCCGGCGCGGACGTCAACCTCGCCATGGATGATGGAACCAGTCCGTTGATGAAAACCGCCGCCTATCACCAGCCGGAACTGGCGACGCGACTGCTTGGACAAGGCGCAGATGTCAACGCCGCCCGCCATGACGGCTGGACACCCCTGATGCTCGCCGCCCACGCAGGCAGCGAAGAGATGGTGGCGCTATTGCTGGAGCGCGGAGCCAAGGTAAACCAGTCCGAAAGCAGCGGGCGCACGCCGTTAATGGCCGCCTGCTTTAAAGGACATATCCGCATCGTGGAAAGCCTGCTCGCTCATGGCGCACAGGCCGAGTTGCAGGACGCAGACGGCGCCACTGCAATGTCGGAAGCCGCCGAACGCGGGCATCAAGCCATCGTCGCCTTGCTGCAGGCCTCCGGCGCGACCATGCAAGAACTCCCCTCCTCTTCTCTGGATTTGGCCAAAGCCGAAGAGCGGCGTCAGTACGCCACCTTATCCAAAAACGCCCAGAAAGAGTTCAACGCCCTATTGAAATGGCTGACGACAAAAGCGAAGACCTGGGCCAAGAAGGTCGATCCCACACAACTTGACGCGGTTGATGATGACAGTGCCGAGAATATCTGGCTTTACTACCTTGCGGACAAACTTTACGAAAAGGTCGCCGCACTCGACGACGCAACACAGCAGGAATTGGCGGCCTACGCCCGAGCCCTTCACGCCGTTGATCATGGCGACGGGATGCTCTCTTCCTACCTGAAGACCGTGTTTTTAGACATGCTCAAAGCTCTGGCGGCGCCACAGCGATACGCCAGCCTGTATCTATAACGCCCACAAAAAAGAAAACGGCCCGCCAGGGGCCGTTTTGCAATAAGCGGTAGGCGTAATCAGCCCAGTTCGCTGATGAACTTCTCCAATTTGTCCACCATCTTCGGCGAGCCGACGAACAGCGGGCAACGCTGATGCAGTTTTTTCGGCTCGATATCCAGAATGCGCTGGCCCGGATTGGCGATAGCCTTACCGCCGGCCTGCTCGATCAGGAACGCCATGGGGTTGCATTCGTACAACAGACGCAGCTTGCCTTCCGGATAACGGCTGGAGGTCGGGTACAGGTAAATGCCGCCCTTGATCAGGTTGCGGTGGAAGTCCGACACCAGGGAGCCAATATAACGGGAGGTGTAGGGGCGCTGAGTGGCCTCGTCTTCTTCCTGACAGAACTTGATGTACTTCTTCACCCCTTCAGGGAAGTGAATGTAGTTGCCTTCGTTTATGGAATAAATGGTGCCATCTTCCGGAATGCGCAAGTTCGGGTGGGACAGACAGAATACGCCGATGGTCGGGTCATAGGTGAAACCATTGACGCCGTTGCCGGTGGTGTACACCAACATGGTGGAGGAACCGTAGATGATGTAACCCGCGGCGATCTGCCTGTGACCAGGCTGCAGGAAGTCCTCTTCGGTCACATGCTCGCCTTCCGGAGAAACTCTGCGATACACCGAGAAAATGGTGCCCACGGACACGTTAACGTCAATGTTGGAAGAACCGTCCAGAGGATCGATCAACACCACATATTTGCCGCCCAGGTTCTTGGTCTCTTCAAAGCGGACAAACTGTTCTTCTTCCTCAGACGCGATACCGCACACCACGCCCCGCTGCGCCAGCGCATTCTTGAAGCGCTCGTTGGCGTACACGTCCAGCTTCTGCTGCTGTTCGCCCTGCACGTTTTCGTCGCCTGCGGCGCCGGTAATGTCGGCAAGGCCCGCCTTGTTGATTTCACGGTGCAGAATCTTCGCCGCCAGACGGATGGAGGAAAACAGCGAGGTCAGCTCGCCGCTGGCGTCCGGGTAGTCTTTCTGCCGGTCGATGATGAACTCGCCCAGGGTCTTAATTATTTCCATGATGGTTTCTCGTATGTAGAAGGAACATTTTGGTCTCTAGAGGTGTAAGGTCTATTTTTACTAACATGGCTGCAGAGATAAAGGGCGCAGTCGTCGACTTGGCTTTTTATTCGATGCCCGCGCCCCAGTCAGTCAGTGATTACCGCTAGGGTCTATGTCGTTTTGGGATCGCCTCCGGCGCGCCTGAAATAGCCCGCAGCCCCAATATCCCAACCGGTGAACCGATGATTGAACTGAACGACCTGACCATGTCCTATGCGCTGGAGAGCCGTCGATTGAACGTGCTTTCCGGCGTGGACCTCGCCATCGCCGACGGTGAAACAGTGGCCATTATAGGACCATCCGGCTCCGGGAAGACAACCCTGCTGATCCTGTTGGCCGGTCTGGAGCAGCCGGAAAGGGGTGAAATCCGTCTGGACGGAGCGGCCTTATCGACGCTGGATGCGGACGGCCTGGCGGATATGCGGCGCGACAAACTCGGCATCATTTTCCAATCTTTTCATCTGGTTCCAAGCCTCACCGCCCTCGCCAATGTGGCGCTGCCTCTGGATATCGCCGGGCGCCCGCAATCCCGCGAACGGGCCCGGGAAATGTTGGTGAAAGTCGGGCTGGCGCAACGGGAAGACCACTATCCCTCGCAGTTGTCCGGTGGCGAGCAGCAACGGGTCGCCATCGCCCGCGCCCTGGTGCACGCTCCCAAACTGGTGCTGGCGGATGAGCCCACCGGCAACCTTGATCTGCACACCGGCGAAAAAGTCAGCGACCTATTGTTCGATCTCAACCGCGAAGCCGGCGCCACGCTATTGATGGTGACTCACGACGAAGCGATCGCCAAACGCTGCAGCCGGGTGCTGCGCCTGCATGAAGGCAAACTGGTGGAGGAGCCTCATGCGCTTCCTGCTTGAGCTGGCCTGGCGAGACCTGCGCGCCAGCGGTCGGTCGCTGTGGGTATTCTGCGCCTGCCTGCTGCTGGGCGTCACATTGGTGGCGGCGTCAGGCGGACTCTATCGTATGATCAGCGCCGCCTTGCTGGCGGATACCCGCATGTTGCTGGGCGGCGATCTGGAAGTGGACAGCAACGCGCCGCTGCCGCCGGCGACGTTGGACTGGATGCGCGCCCGGGGTGATATCTCTCTGGTGACGGAACTCGACACCATGCTGGGCGGGCCGGATGGCTCTTTCCTGCGGGTGGAACTGCAAAGCACGGACGCCAACTACCCTCTTTATGGCGAGTTAAGCCTGGAGCCGGCTGCGGATTTGGCGCAAGTCACCGCCTTCGTCAATGGACATTGGGGAGCGGCGATCGATCCCAGTCTGGCGAACAAACTCAACCTCCGCGTCGGCGATAAGGTCAAAGTCGGCTCACTGACTCTGGAAGTGCGAGCACTCACGCTGAATCAGCCGGACCGTAATCTGAACGCCAATTGGCGGGGCGCGCCGGTATTGTTGTCCCAAGAGGCGCTGCAGGCAAGCAGCCTGATACAACCCGGCAGCCGGGTGGATTATGAATACCGCGTGCGCACCAGTACGCCCTCGCTGGCGTGGCGCGAGCAGTTTTATCAGGCCTTTCCCGAGCAACCCTGGGAAGTGCGCACCTTTGAAGACCGCAGCCGGCGCATCTCCGAGCGTCTGGATCAGATCGCCTCCGGCTTGCTGATTATCGGCTTCAGCACCTTGTTCATTGGCGGCTTGGGGGTATTCAATAGTATTCAGGCTTACCTGCAGGGCAAACTGAAGACCATCGCCACGTTACGCGCGCTGGGGTTGCGCAATGGCAGACTGGCGGCGCTGTACCTGTTGCAGACCGGCATCATGGCGGGCGGCGCCAGTCTGGCGGGAGCCACATTGGGTGGAGTAATGGCCTTGCTTGGCGCGGAAGCCGCGGCCACGGAAATTCCCATCGCCGCCTCCGCCAGCGTGTTGGCCGCGCCCAGTCTGGCGGCCTTCGCCTTTGGCTTGCTGACCGCCTACGCCTTCGCCCTGCCCGCTATCGGGAAAGCCCTCGCCGCCTCTCCAGCCGCCCTGTTTCGAGGAACCGACGCCACAACTAACAGCCCCTCCTCCCTCTGGAGAATAGCGACCCTGTTGTGCGCCGGAGCGATTATCGCGCTGGTGCTCACCGCACTGCCCGATCCCTTGTTTGGCGCCGGCTTCGTGGCAGTGGTTGGGCTGCTGCTGGTATTGCTGGATATCCTGGTGCGTTTACTCAGGCGCGGCGCCATGGCGCTGGATCGTCATCCCGCTCTCAGCGGGCGTTTTACCCTGCGGCTGGCGGTCGCCAATCTGCACCGCCCCAATGCGCCACTACGAACATCGTTGCTATCCCTGGGCTCCGCGCTGACGTTGCTGGTGGCGTCCACACTGGTCGTAGCCGCGCTGGTGCGAGCCATTCACGCCACCATTCCAGAAGAGTCTCCCGCGTTGGTGCTGTATGACGTTTTTCCCTATCAGTACGATGAGGTGGTCGCCGCCATACAAGGCCCCCACGAGGCCCGTCTCGACATGGCCCCGCTGGTGCGGTCGCGTATTCTCAGCATCAACGGGAGTCCGTTGAGCGAGCGTTTCAGCCAGGATCTGGAACGGCTGCGCGACACCCAGCAGGATGAATACAAGCTCAGCTACTCCGTCGATAACATCGACAACGTATCCGTCGTGGAAGGCGCCTGGTGGGCGGACGATGCCCCCCTGAGCGAGGCGGGACTCCCTAATCTGGCCATGGAGGACCGGGAGGCGCGACAACTTGGTCTGCAACTGGGCGACATCATCCGTTTTCAGATCGAAGGCCGCGAGCTGGAGGCGGAAGTCGCCGCCATCTTCAGCCAGAAAGGCTTGCAAACCCGCTTCTGGTTTGAAGGCATCCTTGCTGACGGCGCCTTGGAGCCGTTCATTCATCGCTATGTGGGGGCAGCCTATATGAGCGACGCTGACGCGTTATCGGCGCAAAACCATGTCGCCCAGATCGCCCCCAACGTCATCACCGTACGCACCGCCGTCCTGCTGACCACAGCGCGGGAACTGCTGGCCAAGGCTGGCGCAGGATTGGCGGTAGTGGCTGGCGTCAGTCTCGCCGCCAGCTTATTAGTGCTGACCAGCGTCATGGCCGCCGGTCGCGCCCGCCAGGTTTACGACGCTACCGTGCTGCATTCTCTCGGCGCCAGGATGTCGGTGATCAAGCGTGGTCTGCATATGGAATACGCCTTGCTGGCGTTGATAACCTCATTGTTCGCCGTGGCGCTCGGTTCCGCCATCGCCTTGCCCCTGCTGCATCTGCGCCTGAAACTGCCCTCTGAAGATCTCATCTGGCTGGGCGTCGTCACCGCATTCAGCGTCAGCGCCATCACGTTAAATCTGGGAGCGCGTTACTTAATGCGGCGTCTGCAAATCAAACCGGCCAGCCTGTTGCGGGACGCCTAGCCCGTCTGCTGCGGGACACGACTAAGTAGAGGCGGATTTCGCTTTCCGCCCGATCCAGAAGGCCGCCAACGCCCAGCACAACGCCAGCCACGGAATCCAGGCGCAAGGCTCCGCCAGGGTATCCAGGGTTAACCCGCTGACCAGGCACCAAGCGCCGGGAATTGGAGTCAGCCAGCGGGCGACGCCGCCTGACATCGCCACGGTGATCCCCAGGGTCCCTATCGCCAAAGGGTCCGGCGTCATGCCAAACACTTCCGCGGCAATGAGCGGTCTGTCAAAGAGCAGCGTCGTCAATGGATGCGCCAGCAGAGCATAGAGAAACAGACAGGCTCCCAACCAGAAGCGCTTATCTACGAATGGCGCAAACACCACCCGGTCTCTGAAGACGCCCAGCCAGCACAGCAGGACCGCCTGCGCCACAAACGCATAGGCGACATATTGCGCCGCCCAGTTGATAGTCGCATAGCGCCGCCACAGAAAGGCCCAGGCGACGAATAACCAAAGCGCCATCAGGCTCAAACTGACCGCCCTGCCGCTCCATACCCGCGGACGCGCCATCATCGCCAGCAATCCAACGCCCATCAGCAGAAACAGCCATTGCCAGGGCCACCAGGCCTGGTTGTATAACTCAAATAAGCGCCAGTACACCCGACTGGAAAACAGCAGAAAATGTTCCGGGCGATAGGTCCACCATTCACTCATGCGAGCCGTTTCCGTAAATCGTCTGCGATACGTTTGCGCTGGTTAGCGTCCGGGAAAGGCGGCGTCGCCGCAGCAACATTCTCGCGCACATGGTCAACCCGGGTGGTGGCGGGAATCACGCAAGTGACCGCAGGGTGGGACAGAATAAACTTGAGAATGAGCTGCGCCCAGGAAGTGACGCCCATCTCCGCGGCCCACCCCGGCAGTCGTTCGCGTCGCAGGCGACGGGTCAGGTCACCCTGCTGAAAGGGTCGATTGACGATCACCGCAATGCCCCACTCCGCCGCCAGCGGCAACAGACGTTGTTCTGCTTCGCGATCAAGCGGGTTGTAGGTGAGCTGTATAAAATCCAGAGGGCGCTGGCGCATCGCCTGCTCCATGGCGTCATGCCGGCGGCCATGGGAGGTGGTGACGCCGATGTAGCGCAAATCACCGCGCTGCTTCATGGCCTGCAACGTATCCAGATGCGCTTCCCAGGATAGCAGATTGTGCACCTGCAGCAGGTCAAAACGGGGCTTCCGCCAGTGCGACAGGGAATCCGCAATCTGCTGCGGCCCCTCATCGGCGTCGCGCAGCCAGACTTTATCCGCAGCAAACGCCTTATCGCTCAGTCGGGATTGCGCCAGACCGTAGCCAATGGTGGCTTGAGCGGAGCCATACATGGGAGAGGAGTCGATCAGCGCGCCGCCGGCTTGCAGAAACGCGTCAATAACGGCGGCGCTTTCGTTCAGCAGCTGGCGGTCATTACCAACGTTGAAAGTGATCCAACTGCCCAATCCGACGACGGGCAGCATTTCGCCGCTGGACGGTATCGGTCGCGCCAGCGGCGTGGCGTCAGGTTTACGCGCCCGGATTGACGGCATCTGCGTCATCAGCGCCGCGGCGGCCATTCCCTGCAACAGCCTGCGTCGCGTCACATCCCCTTGCGCCATGCTCCCCTCCCGGCTTACGCCTGTGGATTAAGGTTCATAACAAGAGGATAAAACAGCGCGTCCGACGTGAACAGCGACGCGCTCAGATGAAGAGTACGCAGGACGCGTCAGGGACAGCAGCGTATGCAACGAGAAGGGGAAACCTGACCGTACACCACGATATCGTGACTTTCTTCCAGGGGGTAAACCGAATAATACTCCGTGTCCGCGACCTTGACGGACTTTTCCCCCGCTTCAAAATACGCCTGCCCATAGTCGTACTGCACATTGCCGGAGCAATTCCAGAACTTATCGATATCCAGCCAGCCGGTCTGCCCATTGTCGCCGCCGCCGAACCAGCGGCAATCGCCGGTCACACTGATGCGACCCACCGTATCGCGACGTATGCGGCCATCGGGCATGCGCCGATCGCCTTGCGCGTAGATCTCCAGAGGCGGGCATACATAGACTGCGCCGGAGCCCACTTCCATATCGCTCAGCAGGTCCTCGACGTAGGCTTTCAGGTCTGTGTAGCTGCTGCGCTCCATGATCAGCCCATCCTCGCGACTGGTCCTCACTTGCTCGGCGATGCTTTCTATGCGCTGACGCACCGCCCGCGGCATTTCATACAACGGAATATCGCGATCGATCCGGAGATATTCAAACAGCGAATCCACATCGCGCTTACTCGCCATCGCCGCCTGGGTCAGGCAGACAAGGCACAATAGGAAACGTTTTTTCACACTGATTTCCTCCTGAAAAACAGATCGACGTGAGACACCCCACTTCAGAAAAGTTAGTTCATAAGAGGCGACTTGCCCAATGCAGAAGCTTGTGTCTCGGGAGGAGAAGACAGTGACTCAAGAAAACAACGGAAATATGCTCATCCCTCGCTGAGGCTTAGGTAATGCCGCATTACAATATGATCAACAAACACACAAAAGATATCTTTTCCCATGAATAAGGCATAGGGTAAGAGATGCACCTTGCACTGGCATCTTGCTACCGCTTGCGCTCGGGTATCGCTACCGGCATTTCTCTCAGGTTTCCCCCCACCTGCCAATTTAATACCCCTAAATGCTGTAACCGACCAGGAGACATCATGTCTGGGACTCTATCCACACTAAAATACTATTCATGTCACGAATGGGTCCGCATTCTAGCCAGCTTTGCTGTCGTTGGCGTAACAGAGTTTGTATCAGGTCTAAAAGGCTCTATAAAACTGTCCTGTGATGTGGACTACAACAAGGTGTACGTCCCGGGAGAACAGATTGGGACGCTTGAAACCCAAGATGGCGAAGTGCTGCCATTTTACATACCCGTTTCAGGCTACATCGTTGGCGTCAATAACCATCCTTCCATAGACGCCGGCAATCCATACGGCGACGGCTGGTTGCTCATAGTTAAAATTATGGAGGAATCAGATATCGCAAAGTTGATGACAGAATCAGAGTACGACAAGACTTTCAAGCGCACGCCTATGTTCGCCTATGCGTGATCTTCAACTGGCCTTATCAATGGCGTTCGCCAGCTATCGGCTGGTAGCGACGCCAGAGTCCGCCGCCGGCTCAGTCCAGCTCCCCATTTCCAATCACTCCAACTGACCGGCGCTCCATCCATGTAGCCAGTTCATAGATATAAACTTAACACTTTCCCCCAGTTTAACGCCCCAATACCGGCGCGCCTGCTACACTTTCCTATAAATGATCGCCGTCATCTAAAACAAATCTAACATCCATGCCGAGGCACAGCTATGATCAGACCTTTCCTTATTGCCGTATTGATCTCTGTCTTCACTGTTTCCGCTCGCGCAGAGACGATGGAAATCCGTCATGTCGCCCTGCGAGAGGGCTCTACGTTGGATCAGTACGCGCTCGAATTGCTCAAGTTTCTTGTCGCGCAAACGGGAACCGACGCGAAATTCATCTCTTTTCAGCCTTCCAGCGCGCAGACCCGCCGGGAAATGCTGCTGAAGGACGGTTCTTACGATATTGACTGGCTGGGCGCCACGGCGGAGATAGAAGAACGGGTGCCGCCTGTGCGCTTCCCCATTTTGCGGGGTCTGCTGGGTCACCGGGTGTTCATCACCAACAAGGAAACCAGCGCCAAACTGTCTAAAGACATGACCTTCGATCAGCTAAAAGAGTTCAGCGTGGTGCAAGGCCAGGGTTGGGGCGACATTCCCATTCTGGTGGGCGGTGGTTTCACCAAAATGCAGACCAACTCGACCTTCGACAACCTGTTCAAGATGGTCGATGGCGGCAGAGCGGACCTGTTCCCCCGCTCCATCATCGAGCCTTATGGCGAGCTGGGGTCGCGCTGCAATCTAGGGGCGGATTACGCCTGCACCGACAAGAACATGTTAGTGGACGACAAAATCCTGGTGGTCTACAAACTTCCCATGCTGTATTTCGTGTCGCCCAAGCGTCAGGATCTGATTAACGTTCTGAACACCGCCTTCACCGACCATTACGACGCCTTCCTGGAGTTCTTCAACAACCACCCGCTGGTGAAAGACTCCTTACAGAAAATGGAAGGCCGCAAGGTGTTTCACATAGAGGAAAACAAATCCCTCAGCGACGACACCAGCAACATCCCTGACAAATACTGGCTGTCGCTCTGATTCACCATTAGAACCAGCCAATCAGACGCAACTCGAACAAAGGCGGGACACCCCGCCTTTTTTACGTATTCTGGTCAGCCTGCCGACTTACTTCTCAGGGCAGATAAACATAATCCAGGCTGAAGTTGGCCACACGGGATTTCCTCGACACAATCTTGAACTTATAGGTTCCCGCAACGCCTTCCGTGTCATAGCTGAGCTTTTCCGGCGCTTCGTTAGTGGCGGCGCTGGCCACCAGCGCGCCATCGGGATTGTACAAATACAAGTCCATATCGTTGCGTCTGCCGGAGAAGCGCAGTTGCGCGTCAATCTTCCCGCCGGACACCGTCACTTCGTGGTAAACCGGCTCCCAGCCAATACTCCCTTCCAGCGAACCGGTCGTCGGCTGCGGCGGCGTTTCACAAAGTTTGAACGTCACCGGCACCACGCCATGGTTATAGTCGGCGATAGCGATCATATCCGAGCAGCCGTCGCCATCCGTGTCCGCCACCGCCAGCCCTTCCGGATCATAGTGGCTTGCGTAGGGAATACTCACGCGGATTTCCTCACCCAAACCATCCGGTCCGTTCAGATACACGCCCAAGGTGTTCCAACCGCCATGCAAAACCAGAATGTCATCGTATCCGTTGCCGTCCAGGTCCACGGCGCGCAGGGTTTCTGGAATGTCGTGGGAAGTCAGCTGTACCGGCGTACCCATGGCTCCGACCGAGTTCTGCGTATAAACCCACAGATACGTGGGCGAGTTACGCCCTCTGGCGATCACCAGATCATCCTTACCGTCGCCATTGAAGTCGCCGGAAGCGATGCCGCTGGCGCTATCGTTCAGGTCCAGATAGAAGGGCATGGCGGCAGTGAACGCATCGGCTCCGTCATGCAAATGCAGTGAAAAGTCCGGCCCGGAACCCTGTCCGGACATCACCGCCAGATCCATCACTCCATCGTGGTTGAAGTCTCCCAGCGCCTGATCGTTATAACCGCTGGCGTTGGTGGCCAAGGTGGTTTGATAAGCGATGGCGCCGTCGCCAGCGCCAAAATACTGCGTCGCCGGCGCGGACCAGGGCAGCCCGATCAGATCAGGTATGCCATCCCGATTGATATCCATAGCATCCAGTGTGTCCGCCGCCGCAGAGCCGACCAGGGAGGTCTGGAAACCGCCCGCGCCGTCGTGGGTAAGAATGGTCAGGCCCTGACCATGGCCGACAATAATCTCTTCTGCGCTGTCGCCATCCAGATCGGCGATTGACAGTCCGTTACGGTTGCCGGTGGCCTGATAGCCAATGCGGGTGGGTTCGCCGAGACCGGCGGTGGTGGGATGAAAGACGAAAACGCTATAGTCGTTTTCTGCATCGAAGTAAAAAGAAGAAACCGCCACCAACTCCATGTCGCCGTCACCGTCCACGTCGCCAAAGCCGACGGCGTCAATCCAGGTTTTGCCGGGTTTGTAGGCAGCGCCGACCGTGAATCCCGAGTCCTCCTCGGCGGTGAATCTCGTTGCTTCGACGGTGGCGAAGCGAGGGGCCAGCATGGGCGGAGTCAGGCGATCATCGCCCAGCGGGCGGCCGTATATATCTGTAGCGAGAGGCTGCGCCAGCACCGCGCCGGCCTCCAGCATGAGCGTCAATCCTATCAGCGGGGTTTTCATAATGGGTCCTCCTTTATGCGTTGATTCTCCCGCATCTGACCCGCTTCTCTCTTGTTTGTACTTCCAAGAGCGGAATTGGGTGATGCGGTAAGCTCATCCTCGCAAGCAGTACGACCCTATATGTCGGATTCAGCGCCGACTATTTCACATTCTCCAACAGGCAGCAGGAGAAAGCGGGAAGCGTGACGACGCCATTGGCTATAGCAGCTTCTGAAGCGAGTAATGGCTCACTCCAGCGGTTTCCAGGCAGGGTGAAAGTCTGCGCCTGAGGCGACAGGTTAAATATCCCTAATACCTGGCTATCGCCTTCTTTCCTCAGGGTGACGAATAACTCGTCCGGGGCGTTCAGCAACTCCGTGCGCCCCCGCCGCAGCTCCGGCCGCTCTTTGCGCAGGGCCAGCGCCTGTCGGGTATAACGCAGCACCGAATCCGCCGCGTCTTCCTGTCGATTCGCCGCCGCAGCCAGATGTTCTGCAGACAATGGCAACCAGCTCTCCCCAACGCTGAAGCCGCCGCCAGCGACATCGTCGCGCCAGGGCATCGGCGTGCGGCAGCCATCCCGACCTTTGGCGTGCGGCCAGCCATTGATGCCTTCCGGGTCCTGCAACAGCTCATAAGGCAGGTCCGCCTGCGTCAGACCCAGCTCCTCCCCCTGATACATACAGGCTTTGCCCGGCAGCGTCATCAGCAAGGTCAGCGCGGTTTTCGCCAACGTCTGTTGCTGCGCCGGCGACGCTTCCGCCGCCCAACGGGAAGTCACCCGCATCACATCGTGGTTGCCCACGGCGAAGGTCAGTTTGCCGGGCCCTACCTCCGCCAGCACCGCCGTTACAATGTCCTTCACCATACGACCGCTGATGGGCGCGCCCAACAATGAGAAGTTGTAACAGGACTGCAGACGGTCTTCGCCCGCGGTGTATTCGGCGCTCACCGCCATGCCGTCGCCGCCTACCTCGCCGAGCAGAAAGCGACCCTCATAGCGATCCGCCAGCGCCCGCAAACGGGTCAGGAAAGCCACCACTTCCTCATGCTGATTGAACGAGTGTCGATGGTGCTGCAAATGGAACGGGTTGGCTCGCGCCGCGGCGGATTGCCGGAATGGATCGTCCAGATCCCGCGCCGGGTTATCCCTCAGTTCAGGGTCGTACGCCAGGGTGGCGATGGCGTCTATGCGCAGGCCGTCCACGCCCCGTTTGAACCAGAATTCCGCCTGCGCCAGCATGGCTTCCGTCACCGCCGGATTGCGGTAATTCAAGTTGGGCTGGCCCGGCAGGAAGTGATGCAGATAGTACTGGGCGCGACGGCCGTCCCAGGTCCAGGAAGGTCCACCGAAGTGCGCGCGCCAGTTATTGGGCGGGCTGCCGTCCGGCTTGGCGTCGCGCCACACATACCAGTCCGCCTTGGCATTACTGCGGTCAGAGCGGCTTTCCTGAAACCAGGGATGTTCATCGGAGGTATGACAGGGCACCAGATCGATCAGCAGTTTCAGACCGCGCTCATGCATCGCCGCCAGCATGCGGTCAAAGTCCGCCAGCGTGCCGAATATCGGATCAACGTCGCAGTAGTCCGCCACGTCATAGCCGAAATCCTTCATGGGAGACTTGAAGAACGGCGAAATCCACACGGCGTCTACGCCCAGGCTGGCGATGTAGTCCAGCTTTTCCGTAATGCCGTTCAGATCCCCGACGCCATCGCCGTTGGAATCGCAAAAGCTGCGCGGATAAATCTGATAGATCACGCCGCCGTCGCTCCAATCCGAAGGCCGCATTTGTCCCTGCATTGCACTACTCTCCGCCATGGCTCGCACCTCATCTGCTTGAACGTAAACGATTAACTAAAATTGTTTCAAACAAAGCATGATTTTCTATATAAATATGAATAATCATGCTTATTACGGGATTTTTAGCGGATGCTAGGCAACGTAAACGTTTACGTCAACAAACTCAACCCAAGACGTTTCAGACAAATTTAGAGCCATGAAAACCACTATCAAAGACGTCGCCAAACGCACCGGCGTCTCCATCGCCACCGTGTCCCGGGTCATCAACGGGCTGGGGGGATATTCCAACGACACGCGCAAAAAAGTGCTGTCCGCCATCGACGAAATGGGCTTTCGGCCCAACGCGGTAGCCCGTGGTCTGGTCAGTAAAAAAACCCATACTATCGGGGTCATGTTACCGGACGTTTCCGGCATGCTGGCGGCGGAGATCCTCAAGGGCATTGAGACGGTGGCCAAGGAGCAGCGTTATAGCGTCATCGTCTGCAACACCAATTATTCGGGCGACCGTTCTCAGGAATACGTGCGAACGTTGAAAGAGAAGCAAGTGGATGGCGTGCTCGCCGTCAGCGAGTACATGACGCCAGAGAAAAGCAAAGCGCTGTTGAGCCTGAATCTGCCCGTCGTGCTGATTTCCACCCTCTCCTATTCCTACCCTTTTCCTTACGTGAAGGTGGATGACAAGCAGGCCGCCTACAGCGCCGTCTGCTATCTCATCGACAAAGGCCACCGCCGCATCGCCATGATCAGCGGCGACCGCGCCGACCTCATCGCCGGCGCGCCCCGCATAGAAGGTTATGTTCAGGCGCTGCGGGACCATGGTCTCAGCGTGGATGAATCACTGATTCGATTTCGGGCGGAATTTGAGTCTTTCGGATTTCACAGCGGCGCGCTGTGCATGGAAGGATTACTGCGGGACAAGCCCGGCCAGTTCAGCGCCGTGTTCGCCGCCAGCGACGAACTGGCGATGGGCGCGTTGTCCTGCGCTCACCGTCATGGCGTCCGCACCCCGGATGACCTGTCGATCATCGCCTACGACGACACCCGCATCGCGGAAATGGCGACGCCGCCGCTCACCGCGCTGCATCAGCCGCTGTTCGCCATGGGCAGCCGCGCGACGGAAATGTTGTTGGACATGTCCGCCGCCGGAACCCTGGAAGCCGAGAGCCTGATCATCCCGCACAAGATTATTGAGCGGGAGTCAGTCAAAGCGATCTGAGCCACCCCACACGCCCGACTGCCAAATACGGATTAGAAAGTGGAATGGATTAAAGAGTGGAATAGTGCCGGTAGATGCGGCCAAGCACTTCCAGATCGCCCATACTGGGGTTCCAGTCGCCGCTGACCACATGGCCGGGATCAATCTTGCAACCGCCATAACGGGTGTTGTCGACGGAATCCAGCAGCCCCACCGCTTGACCCGCATACATCATGATGGATTTGGGGTCGAAATCAGTGCCATAGGTTTCAAATTTGCGGGTGCTGTTGCGCTTGTTCAGCTTATAAACCTCCAACCCCATTTTGTTGGACCCCCAGGTGTGGAGTACGCTCTCGGGCGCATCATCGCGCTCGTGCTCATGAGCCAACCCCAAAGCATGTCCTACTTCATGGGGCAGCGATTTGATATTGGCTTTGCCATTAACCCCCAGCTTGGTGCTGGCGCCGGGAAAATACCCAATATCCGCAGAGTTGCTGGCGAAATTGAGGGTGGCCACGCCGTTACCCGCCGCGCCTACTTCAACGAATTTGATCAGCTGCGTGCCCCAATATTCCAAAACGCAGTGTTCCCAGCGGCGGAAAGTCGCGCGCACGGTCTGTACATATTCCCTGTCCAGCCCCTCGGGCACAAACACCTTCACCACGCCGTTCGGCCAGGGGCCGCCGACGTTGGTTTGACTCTCAGAGAACTTGCCGTCCCAACTCATGCGGTAAACCATCGCGGTTCCGCCGTTTCTTATACATCCCAATCCCATGATCCCACTCCTTTTTAGTTATGGATCTCAGAGTTTAGCTCGTCTCAATTCAATGTTACTGAGACAACGCCAATCCAATTTCAGTGCGATCCAGGGAGCGCCGTTGGAGACGCCTTCCAGTCATGAGAAAATGTTATTTATTGTAATTCCTTCAGCCCGCGCCGCCCCACTGGTTGAACCAGACCAGCTCCTGCAACTCCTTGCGCTGACTCCAGTTTTCCTGTTGCAGCATAGGCGCATCATAGAATTTATCCACATGCCCCAGACACAGAATGGCGATGGGCTCGCTACCTTCCGGGCATTGCAGCAACGCGGCTAATTCAACGGGATCGAACAGCGACACCCAGCCCATGCCGACGCCTTCGCAACGGGCCGCCAGCCAGAGGTTCTGGATCGCGCAGCTGGCGGACGCCAGATCCATATCCGGCATGGTGCGACGACCGAAAATATATTTTTCACGCCGATCCGTAAGCATCACCACCAGCAATACCGGACATTCACGCACGCCCTCCACTTTCAGGCGCATAAACTCCTGGCCGCGTTCGCCCAATGCCTCTGCGGTCAACAAGCGCTCTTTCTCCACCGTAGCGGCGATATCCCGACGCAGGCTGGGTTCGGTGATGCGAATAAAACGCCAGGGCTGCATGAAGCCCACGCTGGGCGCGTGGTGGGCGGCTTGCAGAATACGCTGCAAAGTCGCTTCGTCCACCGGGTCCGGCAGGAAATGACGCATATCGCGTCGTTCGTATATCGCGCGATACACCGCCTGTTTTTCTTCGGGTGAATAGCCGCTGTCCGTCATGAATCTCCTTATCTGTCAGCGAGGGCGGCGGTCAGTCTCCCTGCGAGACCGGCGTCCTCCAAATCAAAAAGTCCAAACCGTAAATACGCCAGCTCCGCATTCACCCGCCAAAGGCGAATCAACACACCCCGCTGCGCGCAACGTTCGAAAATCCGCTCAGCCTGTGCTGTCGGCGTCAACAAGGAAACAAACAGCGGCGTGCGCCGGCACTCGAGCGCTTCCTTGAATACCGGCTGCGCCAGAATAAGCGTCTGCAGGTCGCGGCTCACTATGGAGAGCTTTTCTCGCATAGCGGTAATCCAAGCCTCATCGCGCAGCGCCCGGGTCGCCACATATTGCGCGGCGCTGTTCACTGTCCAGGGACCAAGCCGACGCTGCAACGCCTCCAGCCATTGAGGCGCGGCCGCCACAAAACCGAGACGCACTCCCGGCCATCCGAAAAACTTGCCGAATGAGCGCAACACCACAATGTTCTCCAGCAGTGTCTCGCCCAGCAGACTGGAATCTGTCTCCGCATCGGCGAAGGCTTCATCCACCACCATCAATGCGCCTGTGGATTGCAGACGCAGCGCCAACTCACGCAGCGCCGCCAATGGCGTCCTACGGGCGGCGGGGTTATTCGGATTAATCGCCACCAGGACGCGCAAGTTTTCTGTCTGCGCCAGACGCGCCGTCGCGCCCGCCAGATCTCCCGCAGGGTAATGAATAATTTTGAAGCCTTGACGACGCCAGTGATGCTCATGTTCGCGATAACCGACGTCCGGCAGCGCCGCCACGCCGGGGGCGCAACAGGTGGGCAAGTGTTGAATCGCCCATTGCGTACCGGGAATCGCCAGCAGGGAATCGGTCCCGTAGTAGGCGCTGGCGGCCTGTTGCAGCGCCGGATCGGGATAAGGCAGACGTCGAAACACCTCTGCCGGAATGCTTGTCAGCGGATAGGGAAAGGGACTGACGCCAGTGGACAGATCCAGCCAGTCATCAAGGGCGATACCGTAGCGTTGGCTGTACTTTTCCAGATCGCCGCCATGGACGGGAACCGGTTCTTCCGCCTGGAGCCCTGCATGGCCAGCCCCGTTATCGAAATCGCTCCCGTTCATTCAGACCACTCCCCACAACCACAACGCGCCCGTTCCCAAAGCGACCATCGCCGTCCACAACGCCAGAGAGCGATTGATGAGTCCACAGGCGCGTTCAATGGATTGCGCCGTGGCGGCGTCGCCGCAGCCCAGTGAAGGACGATACTGCAGACTGCCGTGATAGGTCGCCGCGCCGCCGAGTCGCACCCGCAGCGCGCCCGCGCCCGCCGCCATCACAGGTCCCGCATTGGGACTTTTCCAGTGTCCGCCCTGAGCGCGCCAGCATCGCAGGGCGCTGTCCAGCGCGCCGCAACAGGCGTAACTGAACGCCGTCAGTCGGGCGGGAACCCAATTCAACAGATCATCCAGCCGCGCCGACGCCCAGCCAAAATAGAAATAACGCGTGTTTTTATAGCCCCACATCGCATCCAGGGTATTGCTGAGGCGATACATCACCACACCGGGAACGCCGGCGAGCAGGAACCAGAAAATGGCGGCGAAGATGGCGTCGTTGCCATTCTCCAGGGCGGATTCCGTAGCGGCGGAGGCGATCTCCTCCTCCCCCAGTTCCGCCGTGTCGCGACTGACAATCATGGACAGACTGCGCCGCGCCGCCGCCGCGTCATGCCTGCGCAATGGCGCGGCCACCTGACGCACATGCTCCAGCAAACTGCGCCAGCCGATGGCGAGATAAAGCACGAAGGCGGAAAAGATAATGTGTCCCCAGGCGGAAGATTCGCTCCACTCGTTCGCCAGCCAGGCGAGCGCCGCCCAGGGCAGAATCGACGCCGTCACCGCCGCCGCGCCAAGCGCGCGGGTTGCTGTTGAAGAGAAGTCGGCGATGCGAATCGCTCCTTCCACCCAACCGGCGTAGCGCCCGAAACCAACCAAAGGATGCAGCCGGCGCGGTTCTCCCAACAGGGCGTCGAAAGTCAGGGCGAGGACAAGAATCAGCAATGTATCCATTGGTCAATATGCGCCAGGCTCGTGATGAGGCGGCCTATTCTCACCATGGTCCGCGCGCATTGCAACCCGCTAACTTGTTGACTTCCCCTGCGTTCAGCCAATAGCATATCCCGCTGACCAAGGTGCTCGACCGCGAGATAATCGGGAAATCTGGTGCGCGATACGCTAATCCAGTGCTGCCCCCGCAACGGTAATCGAAAGTAATTTGCTAACGCCACTGTGTCGTCAGTTTTGACATGGGAAGGCGCAAATGTTGTGTCGAAAATGCTTCGACCTTTCGTAAGCCCGGAGACCGGCCTTGCTTTATCCACTGCAGTTCGTACGGGTAGGTGCGCAGATCATGCAAACTAAAAATCTCTCTCTTCCATTGCTGGCTTCCAATAACGCAGCGCTACAACTTATCGGCGCCATGTGCTTCGGCGGACTGATTCTGTTCGCAGTGGGCTTTCTGTCCATGGATGCGGCTCACAACGCCGCTCACGACACCCGGCACGCGTTTGCTTTCCCCTGTCACTAACAGTTACTGAATTCTGAGGCCCTGCCAGGGCCAGACGTTCGCCTGTCCGTCTTGACGCCGCACCTCATGTGCGGCGCTTGCGCGCATAGCGACGTCACACCGCATTGCATGAGGAAGAGACATGTTGTTTCAGCGTATTATCCTGGCGTCGCTGCTGGTTGGCCTGTTGGCTGGCGGGCTGCTGAGCGCCGTACAACACTCCCAGGTCACCAGCATTATTCTGGAGGCGGAAACCTACGAAGGCGGCGAGGAGCCTGAACCGGTCGTAGTGGAAGAACACCAGCATGCGGCGGCGGACGCCCATCACTCCCATGAACACGAGCACGGGGGCGCTGAAGCTGGCGGCCATCACCACGGCGATGACGCCTGGGCCCCGGAAGACGGCGTGGAGCGCACACTGTACACCCTGCTCGCCAACGTGCTCGCCGGCATTGGCTTCAGTGCGCTGATGCTGGCTTGTATGTACTCCGCCAGACTCAGCGGCAAAGGCGGCGCAGGCTGGGGCGCGGGATTATTGTGGGGACTGGCGGGCTATGGCGTGTTCTTTGTCGCTCCCGCTCTGGGGCTGCCGCCGGAGATTCCCGGCATGCAGGCCGCCGCACTGGAAAATCGCCAGTTGTGGTGGATCGCCACCGCCTTTGTCACCGCGGTCGGTTTCGCCTTGCTGGCGTTCGCGCCGGGATGGAAAAAGCTGGGCGGACTGCCCCTGCTGATTATTCCCCACCTGGTCGGCGCGCCGCACACCAATGCGCCGGAATTCGCCGCCTCCAACCCACAGGCTCTGCAAGCGCTAGAGTCGCTGCATCACCAATTCATTACCGCCGCTACCCTGACCAACGCACTGTTCTGGGTGATCGTCGGGCTGGCCTGCGCCTGGTTCCTGCGCCGTTGGAGCAGCCAGGACGCCGCCCTGCAGGCGCGCTGAGTCAATGGACGTCGCCGCCCAACCTGCCCTCGCCGCCTATCCTTTCGTCGCGGTTGTCGGCCAGCAACCGCTAAAAACCGCGTTGCTGCTCGCCGCCATCAATCCCCATCTGGGCGGCGTATTGATCAGCGGTCCCCGCGGTTCAGCCAAGTCAACGCTGGCGCGGGGACTGGCGGATTTATTGCCCGAGGCGGCGGACAAGTTCGTCACCCTACCTCTGGGCGCGTCTGAAGAACGTCTGATCGGCAGCATCGACTTGCAACAGGCCATGGGCGAACGACGCGTACAATTTAATCCCGGCCTGTTGGCCAAAGCTCACGGCGGCGTGCTTTATATCGATGAAGTCAATCTGCTGCCCGATCCCTTGGTGGACGCCCTGCTTGATACGGCGGCCTCAGGCGTGAACTTTGTCGAGCGGGACGGCCTCAGTCACAGCCATCCGGCGCAGTTTATTCTTATCGGCACCATGAACCCGGATGAAGGCGAACTGCGCCCGCAGTTACAGGACCGTTTCGGTCTCGCCGTCACTCTGGATGAAACCTATGACGTTGAGCAGCGTATGGCTATCGTGGAGCGGCGTCTGGATTTCGAGCGGGACCGCGACGCGTTTCAGGCGCAGTGGCGCGAAGCCCAGCAGGAACTGCAAACCCGCATCGCCGCCGCCCGCCAACGTTTACCACAGGTTCTCTGCCCGACGGACATACAACGGGACATCGCCAGCCAGTGCCTCGCCGCTGGCGTAGAAGGCGTGCGCGCGGACATTTGCTGGCGCCGCGCCGCCATCGCCCACGCCGCCTGGAGCGGCCGCAACGAGGTCAGCGCCAAAGACGTAGAAGCGACGCGAGCATTCGCGCTTAGCCATCGCGCCAATCATCAGGATACGCCGCCGTCTTCGACCGGATCGCCCCCCTCACAAGGAGGCGGCGGAGACGCCAGCGGCTCAGGGGGGGCGTCACCCTCCTCGTCCTCTGGAACCTCCGGCGACTGGGGCGCCATGCCGCCGCAATTGATGGCGGCGGACAAGCCGGTAACGCCGCAACTGCCCGAGATTCCAACGCGACGTTCCCCGTCCTCTCGTCGCGACACACAGCGCGGCGGCGCGGAGCAACGCCAGGGCGCGGCCCTCGGTCGCGCACAACGCAGCCGGCAGGCGCTGTCCTCACGCCCTGACTGGTTCGCCACGCTGGTCCATCCCGACAATTGGGACAACGGGTTGCGCGAAATACGTTATCAACCCCGTCGCCAGAGTCGCGACACCCTGAACTGCGTCTTGCTGGACACCTCCGCCTCCACCCTGAGTCAACGCGCGCTGGCGCAGGCGAAAGGGGTGATTCTGGGACTGGCCCGACAAGCCTATCTGGCGCGGGAAAAACTGGCCGTGCTGGCGTTTGGCGCGCAGCGCGCAGAGTGGGTGATCCCCTGCCGGCGCGCGCCCAAAGATATCGCCGCCCTGCTTAACGATCTTCCCGCTGGCGGCGGCACGCCGCTGCGACAGGCGCTGCTGCATGCGCGCCAACTGCTGGCGCGCCAAACCCGCGCCAACCCGCATCTGACCTGCCGTACGTTGCTGCTGACTGACGGGCGCAGCCGCGATCCGCTGGACGATCTGACCTGGGATTCGCCTCTGTGGGTGGTGGATACCGAGCAGACCGCCGTCAGACTCAATCGCTGCCGACAACTGGCGCAACGCCTCGGAGCCGCTTACGCCCCGCTGGCCGCTGTGCGCGCCGCCCTGGAACACTAACGCCTCGGAGATACGACTGATGCTGGACGAGAACGAAAAACACCGCCGTCGCATGGCCAACAAGAAGCGCATCATTGACGAGCGCATCGCGCAAGCCCAGGAAGAGCGCGGCGTGCTGATCCTGCTCAAGGGCAATGGCAAAGGCAAAAGCAGCTCCGCCTTCGGCACCATGGCGCGTTCCCTCGGCCACGGCCATCGCTGCGCGGTGATTCAATTTATAAAAGGCAGAGACGCCACCGGCGAATTTCTGTTTTTCAAAGATCATCCCCGGGTGGACTTTCACGTCATGGGACATGGCTTCACCTGGGAAACCCAGGATCGCGAGCAGGACATCGACGCCGCCCGTCAGGCCTGGGCCCTGGCGGAGCAACTGCTGACGGACGGCAGCTATGATTTTCTGCTGTTCGACGAGTTGAGCTACATGGTCAAGTACGGCTACCTGCCGGTGGAGCCGATGGTCAAGGCGCTGCAAAGCCGCCCCCAGCACCAGAACGTGATGATTACCGGGCGCACGATGGCGACGGAGTTGCAGGACATCGCCGACACCATCAGTCAGGTGCAGGATGAGAAGCATGCGTTCCGTTTGGGCGTGAAAGCGCAAGCGGGTATCGAATTTTGATGATGAGTGAAGATTGATGGAGAAAGCGCACTGATGCAGGCCCGTTGTCCCGCTCTGTTTATTTCCGCCATGGCTTCCGGCCAGGGCAAAACCACCGTCACCGCCGCCCTGGCGCGCTATCATCGCAATCAGGGACGCAAGGTGCGCGTCTTCAAGACCGGTCCGGATTACCTTGATCCGCAGATTTTGCAGATAGCTTCCGGCGCGCCGGTGGAGCCGCTGGATCTGTGGATGGCGGGTGAAGAATATTGCCGCGACCAGCTCTATCGCGCCGCCCGCGAAGCCGACCTGATCCTGATCGAAGGCGCTATGGGTTTGCTGGACGGCGAGCCCAGCAGCGCCGACCTCGCGGCCCGCTTCAACCTTCCCGTCGCCGTCGTGATCAACGCCAAAGGCATGGCGCAGACCACCGCCGCAGTGGCCTATGGACTCGCCAATTACCGGCGCGATTTCCAGTGTGTGGGCATTATCGCCAACGCCCTCGGCAGCGAGCGTCACCTATCGCTTATCGCCGAGAGCCTGCCCTCGCAGGTGCCCTTGTTGGCCGGAATATTTCGCGATGACGCCATCGCCCTGCCCGAGCGGCATCTGGGTCTGGTGCAGCCTTATGAGCAGCAGGGACTGGAGCAGCGTCTGGATCAGGCCGCCGCCGCCATCGCCCATACGCCGCTGGCCAATTTGCCCGCCGCGGCCACGTTCAAACCCGCGCTGACGCCCGCCGTCAGACCGATGCTCGCGGGAGTGCGCATCGCCGTCGCCCGGGATGCGGCGTTCAGCTTTATCTACGCCGCCAACCTGCGTCTGTTGCAGGAAATGGGCGCGGAGGTGTTGTTCTTCTCTCCTCTTGAGGACAGCGAACCACCGCCTGCGGATGCGTTGTGGCTGCCCGGCGGCTATCCGGAGCTGCACGCCGAGCGCCTGTCCGCCAATCAGGCCATGAAAGCGGCGCTGAAACGTTTTTATATGGACGGTCGTCCAATGCTCGCTGAATGCGGCGGCATGCTGTATGCGCAGGAAACGCTCACCGATCAGCAGGATCGTATTTTCGCCATGGCCGGACTGATTCCCGGCGCAGGGGAGATGCGCGCCAAGCGCGGTTGTCAGGGCATGCAGACAGCGCCTTTGCCGGAAGGCGACGTGCGCGCTCACGCCCATCATCACTCCCGCAGCCACGGAACCCTGCCGCCCATCGCCTATGGCCGCCGTCAGCGTCATCCCGCTCCCGGTGAAGTCATTGTGCGCAGCAAAGGCCTGACCGCCACCTATTTGCACCTGTTCTTCCCTTCCAATCCCGGCGCCGTGGCCAACTTGTTCCGGCCGGGCGCTATGGAAGTCTGAGGCATGTGGCGGGAGAGCCCCGAACGCCAGCAGCCGCTGCGCACAGGCCTGACCACCGGGACCTGCGCCACCGCCTGCGCCCTCGCCGCCGCCCGCCTGCTGCTGACCGGAAAATCCTGTGACGAATGCGAAGTCACTTTGCCGAAAGGCAAGAAAGTGCGTCTGCCCATCGCCGAGTGCCGCCGCCTCGACCTGCACAGCGCTTACGCCGTCACCGTTAAGGACGCCGGCGACGACCCTGACGTCACCCATGGCGCCCGTGTGTTCGTCATCGCCAGCCTGGGAACCGGCGCAGGAGAAGTGCGCTTCTCCGCCGCCGACGGCGTCGGTACGGTGACTCGCGATGGTTTGTCCCTGGCGGTAGGCGAACCCGCTATCAATCCAACGCCGCGCCGCATGATTCGCGAACATCTGCTGGAACTGGCGGACGAGTGCGCCTACAACGGCGCTTTCGACGTGGCGGTCGGCGTGGAGAATGGCGCCGCCCTGGCGCAAAAGACCATGAATCCGCGCCTGGGCATTGTGGGCGGGCTCTCCATTCTGGGAACCACCGGCATCGTGCGGCCGTTTTCCTGCTCCGCCTATATCGCCTCCATCCATCAGGGCGTGGACGTGGCCCGCGCCAACGGTTACGACCACATCGCCGCCTGCACCGGCAACGCCAGCGAAGACTACGCGCGCCGTCACTACGGCCTGCCGGACATGGCGTTGATAGAAATGGGCGATTTCGCCGGAGCCCTGTTGAAATACCTGCGCCGCACGCCTTTGCGCCGACTCACGCTGGTGGGCGGTTTCGGCAAGATCAGCAAACTCGCCTGCGGACACCTGGATCTGCACAGCAAGGCCTCGGAAATAGATCTGGGCTTCCTCGCCGACGCCGCCGAATCCCTGGGCGCCGCGCCGGACACCCTGGCCGCCATGCGCGCCGCCAACACCAGTATCGAAGCGTTGCGTCTGGCCGGCGACCTGCCCCTGGGCGATTTGATCTGCCGTCGCGCCTGGGAAAAAGCCGCCTACACCATGCATAACAGCATGCAGCTGGAGGTGGTGGCGATTGATCGTCAGGGCCTGCCGGTGGGCGCCTACGCGGGAGAAGACTTATGACCTTGCTGATTCTCGGCGGCGTGCGCGACGCAAAACTTTGCGCAGACCGACTGCACGCCCAGGGCGTCCCGCTGGTTTACAGCCTCGCGGGACTCCTGGAGCGCCACGACGCCCCCTACCCGATTATCAGCGGCGGCTTTGCGCGCTTCGGCGCAGACAGCGTCAGCGGTCTGGAGAACTACCTCCACGACCATCAGATCACGGCGGTGGCGGACCTGACTCACCCTTACGCAGCAACGATTTCTTCCAGCGCCGTCCGAGCGGCGCGGCGCTGCGAGACTCCCTGCTGGCGCTATCAACGCCCGCCCTGGCGGCCGGGACCTCAGGATCGCTGGATCGAGACGGACGGCGGCGACGATCTGCTGCGCCGCCTTGAAGATTACCGACGGCCGTTTTTCACCCTGGGGCGCAGCGCCTTTCCATTGCTGGCGCAGGCGGAGTCTCTGGGGCAGCCGGCGGAGCAGCGCTGGCTCATTCGCTCCGCGTTGCCGGCGCCCGCCATGCTCGTCTCCCGAGACGACCTGGATTTCATTCAGGCGCGCGGGCCGTTCGCGCTGCAAGAAGAGAGAGATCTGTTCGACGCCTTCAACGTGGACGCCCTGGTCTGCAAAAACAGCGGCGGCGCAGCCACTGAGGCCAAACTGCAGGTCGCCGCAGAGCGGGGCTTGCCGGTGTTCATGCTGCGGCGTCCGCCAACACCTGCGGCGACACGGGAATTTGACGATCTGGAGCGCTTTATCGAGCACTGCGCCGCCATGACGCTCCCGTTTCGCCCACTGGATCAAACCTATAACAAACACTCTGATAGAGGGCCTTCCTGCGCCCGAGACAGCACACGAGAGGAAAACGATCATGTCCAACAGCGATAAACCCGCCATTTTATTTGTCGGGCACGGTTCTCGCGATAACGAAGCCGTGGAGCAGTTTCATCAGCTGACCAAACATTTTCGCGAACGCTTTCCGGATCGCCTTTGCGCCACCGGTTTTCTGGAGTTCGCCCGCCCGGTCATCGCCGACGGCGTGGATGAGCTGGTGAAACAGGGCGCCACCCGTATCAGCGCCATTCCCGGCATGCTGATGGCGGCGGGCCACGCCAAGAACGACATTCCCAGCGAACTCAACACGCTGCAAAGAGAGTTCGAAGGCGTCAGCATCAACTACGGCGCAGAACTTGGCGTGAATCCCAACATGCTGCGCGCCGCCCGCGACCGCATCGAGGAGGCGGAGCCGGAATTCGGCGAAGGCTACTCCCGCCAGGATACCCTGCTGGTGGTGGTGGGGCGCGGCGCTTCCGACCCCGACGCCAACTCCAATATCAGCAAGATCACGCGCATGCTGGAGGAAGGCATGGGCTTCGGCTGGGCCATCACCTGCTACAGCGGCGTCACCACACCGCTGGTTCCCGATGCGCTGAAGCGCGCCCACAGGCTGGGCTTCAAGCAGGTCATCGTATTCCCCTACTTCCTGTTTACCGGACGTCTGGTGAAAAAGATCTACGACTGGGCCGACAGCTATCAGTCCGAATATCCCGACGTGAAAGTAGTGAAAGCGCCTTACCTCAATGATCATCCGTTGATCCTGGATACGTTCGCCGATCGCCTGGAAGAGATCGAAAAAGGCAGCCCGAACATGAATTGCCAGATGTGTCAGTACCGGGTGCAGATCGTCGGCAACGAGCACAAGGTGGGTCTGCCGCAGGAAGGCCATCATCATCACGTGCGCGGCATCGGCACCGATGGCGAACACAGTCATCATCACGATCACCACCATCATCATGACCACCATCACGGCCATGGCCATCACCACCACGGGCATCACCACCACGGGCATCACCACAGCCATGATCACGCTGATCACAGTCATGACCATGATGAGGAGAAATCCTGAGGGGCTATGCACTTCGACTACGAAAAAGATCCCCTGGCCATTGAACGGGAAAGTTTCCGCCAGATTCGTGAGCTGACCGACCTGACCTCACTGACTCAGGACGAGGCTCAGGTGGCGATGCGCCTGATCCACAGTTGCGGCGATCCGCAGATCATGGCGCAGTTGCGCTTCACTCCCGGCGCCGTGGAGGCGGGACTCTCCGCTATTCGCGTTGGCGCGCCGGTGCTGTGCGATGTGGAAATGGTGCGCCACGGTCTCACCAAACGCATGCTGGAGACGCCCGCTCACTGCTTTTTGAATGCGCCGGAAACGCCGGATTTGGCCAAGGCTCGCGGCGAAACCCGCTGCATGGCGGCGCTGGAATTGTGGCGTCCTCTGCTGGCGGATAGCGTCGTGCTGATCGGCAACGCGCCCACCGCCTTGTTCCGTTTACTGGAAATGGTGCGCGACGGCGCTCCCAAACCGGCGCTGGTCATCGGCATGCCGGTAGGATTCGTGGGCGCGGCGGAATCGAAGGACGCGCTCTGGCGTCATTGCGACGAACTTGGTTTGCAAGCGATCGCCTTACTGGGACGACAGGGCGGCAGCGCCCTCACCGCCTCCGCCTTCAACGCGTTATTGCGCATCAGCCGGGGAATTTACTTCTGATGAGTCAGTTCGCCTTGCATCGCCCTTTGGTGCATGTCATCAGCCTGGGAGTCGGCGAACGCGCCCTGCTGGGCGCAGCGGCGCAGGAAGCCTTGCGTCGCGCCGACCTGATCATTGGCTCTGAACGACAGTTGCAAACCGTGGCGAGCTATCCGTCCCAAGGCCGCACTGCGCCGCTGCCTTCTCCCTTCAGCGGACTGCTGGAGTTGCTAAGCAGCGATAGCGAACAGGAGATCGCCCTGCTGGCGTCCGGCGACGCGCTGTTTTTCGGTGTCGGCAACTGGCTCAACCGCAATCTGCCACCATCGCAGCTGCGTTTCTACCCGCAGATTTCCAGCGTTCAGGCCGCCTGTCATGAAGTCGGGCTGGATGAGCATGACATGCAGGTGATCAGCCTGCACGGACGTCCGTTCGCCAGTCTGCGCGCTCAGCTGCGCAATCGCCGCCGCTATGCGCTGCTGACGGACCAGCACAGTCATCCTCAGGCGATCGCCCAGGCCTTGCAGGCATGGGGGATGCAGAATTCGACGTTGTGGGTGTGCGAGCAACTGGGTTATCCCGAGCAACGCATTCGCGAGTTTTCCGTTGCGGAACTGCTCGCTTCACCACCGGACGTCCACGCCCTGCATGTGACGCTGCTGCAGACCGCTGGTCCGGGCGGCGTCCTGCCTGAATTTCCCGGTATGGCGGACCAGGATTTCCATACTGACGGCGAGCCCGGCAAAGGCATGCTCAGCAAGCGTGAAGTGCGTCTGTGCATCCTGTCTTTGCTACAGCCTTGCGCCGATGATATCGGCTGGGACGTCGGCGCCGGTTGCGGCGGCGTGGCGGTGGAGTGGGCGCGCTGGAACCCGCGGGGACAGGTTTACGCCATCGAGCGCCACGAAGAGCGCTTGCGCCAGTTGCAGCGCAACCGCGAACACTTTGGCGTCATGCGTAACCTGCACGTTGTGGCGGGACGGGCGCCGGACGCCCTGGCGGACCTGCCTCGCCCCAATGTCGTGTTCATCGGCGGCAGCGATGGCGAGATGGATACGCTGCTGCGTCACTGCTGGGAACAGCTTCCCCCTGGCGGACGCCTGGTGGTCAGCGCGGTCACTGAGGATAGCAAAAGCCGTCTGTTGCAGTTTCAAACGCGCCTGCAGGACGGCGACGCCGAATGGACGCAAATCGCCGTCAGCCGGGGGGAGCCCCTGGCGGGACAATTATTGATGCGACCGCAATTGCCGGTCACGTTAGTCAAGTTCAGCAAACGGACATTTTCTTCATGACGACTCCCATTTCCACCGGCGTGTTTTTCGGCGTCGGCGTCGGCCCCGGCGACCCGGAGCTGCTGACGCTGAAAGCCGTACGCCGTCTGCAGCAGGCGGATGCGCTCGCATACATCGTCAACAGCGACGACCATTCCCTGGCCAAGCAAATCGCATCGCCACATCTGCGCACTGAGGCGCAAACGCAACTGCCGATTCGCATCGAAATGTGCAGCGACCGGCGGCAGGCGGAACAGGCTTATGATGAAGCCGCCGCCAGCATCGCCCGCTTGCTGGATCAGGGTCTGGATGTGGCGTTTCTGTGCGAAGGCGACCCACTGTTTTACGGTTCCTTCGCCTATCTGTTGGCGCGTCTCGCATCGCATTATCCCTGCGTTTCCATTCCCGGGATCAGCTCGCCCCAGGCCGCCGCCTCCGCCACCTTGCTGCCCCTGGCGTTGCAGCACGAGAACCTGGCGGTGATCAGCGCCCGCTGTCCGGATGCGCAGCTTCTCGACGCCCTGTCCCGCTTCGATAATCTGGCGATCCTCAAGGGCGGACGCAAACGCAGTCGGGTACTGGAACTGATCGCCGCCACCGGCCGCACCCGGGACGCGGTGTATCTTGAGCACCTCACCCAGACCCAGCAGCGCGTCGTGCGCGACGTGACCACGCTGGATGACGAGCCCGGCCCTTATTTCTCCATGTTTCTGGTGTGTCGCCGCAAGGGGGCGCAATGACGGCGATTATCGCCCTGACCCCGGCGGGACGCGCTCTGGCGGAGCGATTGCAGGTCTTGTCGCCAACGCCAATGGCGCTGCATTACAAGCCCAAACCCTTTCAGGAAACGGCGCAGAGCCTGTTTCAGCAGGGCGAGCCGCTGATCTTTATCTGCGCCGCCGGCATTGCCGTGCGCACCCTCGCGCCGGTATTGCAGGACAAGTATCAGGACCCGCCTGTGCTGGTGCTGGATGAAAACGGACGTTTCGTCATTCCACTGCTTTCCGGCCATGAAGGCGGAGCCAATGAATGGGGACGCCAGATCGCGGAACGCCTCAACGCCCAACTCGCGCTGACCACTGCACAGCCCTATCTGGAGCCGGTGTATGCGCTTGGCATGGGGTGTGAGCGGCATTGTCCGCTGGAGGCGCTGGAAGATTTGGCGGATCAATGTCTCGCCCAGATGGGACTGATCTCATCGCAGATTCACACCCTCGCCTCCATCGATATCAAAGCGGATGAAGTGGGACTGATCGAACTCGCCCGCCGCCGCAACTGGACGTATCAGACCTGGAGTCCGGCGCACTTATCCGCGTTCGAGGGACAGTTGACGCAGAAGTCCGACATCGTATTCAGGGAAACCGGCGTTTACGGGGTGGCGGAAGCCGCCGCCCTCGCCTCCGCCGCCCGACTGAGCGGCGCGCCAGCGGAACTGGCGCTGCCCAAACACAAAAACCGACGCGCTACCTGCGCCGTCGCCCGCAGCTATTTATCGCGGAAGACAGAAGAATGAAACGACTTTACGTACTGGGCTCCGGCCCAGGTTCGGAACTGATGATCACGCCCCAGGTGGAGCAGGCCATCGCCGCCAGCAGCGATCTGGTGGCTTATGGCCTGTATCTGGAGCTGCTGGGTGAGCGCACCCAGGACAAGACCTTGCACGACCTGCCCCTGGGCGAGGAAATCGAGCGCGCCCGGCTGGCCCTGAATCTGGCCGCCGCCGGCAAGCCCACGGCGTTGATTTCCAGCGGAGACATCGGCATTTTCGCCATGGCGACCCTGGTGTTCGAGCTGCTGGAGCGCCAGCTCAGCGGCGCCGAAACAGGCGCGGACGATCATGACTGGCGTCAGGTCGACATTCAGGTCATGCCCGGCGTCAGCGCCATGCAGGCCGCCGCCGCCAGCATGGGCGCCGCGCTGGGCCATGACTTTTGCGCGGTGTCCCTGTCTGATTTGCTGACGCCCTGGGAGACTATCGAGACCCGTATTCGCGCCGTCGCGGCGGCGGATTTCGTCATCGCCTTCTACAACCCGGTCTCCCGCAAACGCCGCTGGCAGTTGGCTCGCGCCAAGGAACTATTGTTACAGCGACGTCCCGCCGACACGCCGGTAATACTGGGCCGCAACCTGACCCGTCAGGACGAGCGCGTCAGCGTCTGCACGCTGGCGGAGCTGGATGTGGAGCAAGTGGACATGCTGACCCTGGTGCTGGTGGGAAGCAGCGCCACTCGCTGCTTTCAGAATGGAGACAAGCAATGGGTGTATACGCCGCGAGGCTACGCCCGCAAGCTCACCCAACCAGAGAGCGTCGCGCCATGACCGTGTATTTTATCGGCGCCGGCCCCGGCGACCCGGATCTGCTGACCATCAAGGGACAGCGCATCATCCAACGCAGCCCGGTCATTCTTTACGCTGGTTCGCTGGTGCCGGAGGAAATCCTGGCGCAGGCGAACGCTGCGGCGGAGATCACAGACACCGCGCCCCTGAATCTGGATGAAATTCTGGAACTGATCGTCAACGCCCATGCGCGCGGACTGGATGTGGCGCGGATTCATTCCGGCGATCCATCCATCTATGGCGCTATCGGCGAACAAATACGTCGACTGCAAGCGCTGGCGATTCCCTTTGAAGTCATTCCCGGCGTCACCTCAACCAGCGCCGCCGCCGCCATGCTGGGCAAAGAGCTGACGTTATCCGGAGTCTCCCAGACCGTCATCCTGACCCGCTACGCCGGCAAGACGCCCATGCCCGAGCAGGAGAACCTCGTCTCTCTGGCGCAACATGGCGCAACCCTGGCGATACATCTGGGCGTCACCCGCCTGCATCAGATTGTCGAGGACCTGACGCCGCATTACGGCTCAGACTGTCCCGTCGCAGTATGTTATCGGGTGGGCTGGCCCGATCAGCAACATATCCTGGGCACGCTAGCGGATATCGTGGAGCAAGTGCGCGCCGCCAAAATCACCCGTACCGCGTTGATTCTGGTGGGACGAGTGCTGGCCAGCGACGACTTCAACGAGTCTTATCTGTACGACGCGGCGCAGGCCCATATCTATCGCCCCAAGGTCAAACCGGCGACGCCGCGGAAAGTGCGCCGCACTCAGGCGTAGAATACAGTAGCGGCCTGGTCAGGCGGAAAAGACGTTCACCTGGCGACGCCGCTACTTTTCGAGGTTAAATAACGCAACTTCCTTTAGAGAAAACGAAACATTCATCACCACYCCCCAAACAGACTTRAAMCCCACCGCCATAATGTGACAAACATCACATTTGTACATTAAACATATATAACTAATTCATTCCTGATCTCGCCTTCGTGAAAGTCTATTTTCACTTCCAGTTGTTCATTCTTTCTTTAGACTTCTGGTCAGACAAAGAATGGACCACGCCAAACATTTTCAGTCATCACGAAAAAGAGATATAAATACAAAATCAATTTAATAACAGCAACTTAAACATAAATAAAACTTTTAAATAAGAAACATCTAATTAAATAAAAAGTTAATTAGTCAGGTATATTTAACGAGTACGACAAGAGTCAAACAACCTTTAAAGGTCTAACCCATAAGACCAAGCAACAATTACTTATAAGCCTCTTACCCGCCTATATTCAACGGATTTAAGAAACAGGTGTATAAATACCTAGTTCTCCAGCCAAAACAAGTTTGCTACCTTCGAAACAACGACGGATTAGTCCCGCGACAGATAACTGAACTCTATGTTTTTCCTTAATAAATACTTAGGAAAACCAACGGTGTTGGATCACAGTGGTTTGTCGCAACCAAGGAACTGAACCGCCGGACGGTATGCGGGAGTCCGCATCGCTCTGGTAATCCAATCTCATGCCGAACAGAGCGGGAGTTCTTCGTCATACCGGACCGCGCCCAGCCGCAAAGTGTAGTCGGTCCAGCAGTTTATTGATCAGTCTTGAGCGTCAGGTACGGTTGATTCGAGCGTCTTGAAAATTAGCGCCTGCAATCGGGGTCCCCTCCCCAGCGGGCGAGTTATCGCGCATTCAGCATTAAATAAGGAGAACTAAATAATGCCTAGCGATTTAATTTCGTACGACGAATGGATGAAGCGGACTGCAGCCACGGGCAAGCCACGCAGTCGCCTCCTTAAACAGCTGGACAGCCACATCAAATCCTACGAGATGTTCGGCGGTGGCGCCGAAAGATGGTATCTGAATCAGAAGCTGGAGGAGTGGAAGAAGAGCAAGGGTCCCAACGGCGAATGGCGTAATAGCGTGCGCAACCGACACGGCGCCATTGAAGAGCTCAGTAAAAAGATGGCCGGACAAGGCCCTGAGCTGAACGACCTCAAAAAGGTTTATCAACGCGATCTGGATCACGCCCGGTTGGGAGCCGTCTACCTCTGGTCCCACACTCATTTGCACGACACGCTGATCAGCGCCTTCGCCGCCGGAGCCATCAACATTGCTTCCGCCGGCATGCGCATGCACTCGGAAATCCTTACTTCCCACGGCCATACAGCAGCAGCCCAGAGTTTGACCAGCAAACGGGTGAACATGGGCTACGTGATGCTGCCGGGGCAAAAGATCATCGAAGCGGTGGAAGGGTCCGGTTATCTGGCGGAAACCGGCGCCAGTCGTAATGTATTCATGAAAGCGCTGCACTGGATTGAAGACTATTGCCGCAAACTGGTGGATGCGTTGAAGTCCAAGTTCAAAGACAAGGTGTCGCTGTCCATGACCGCCATCAAAACGGTCATCAAGGCGATTGTAGTGAAGTTCGCCTCCTCCGCCGCTCCTTACGTGGCAGGCAGTATGGACGTTTTCAAAGGCCTGGTGAACACCACCGATCACGCCGTCACAGCGGTCACTACCTGGTGGCGCGGACGTGGCGTGAATGTGCTGGAAGGCCATCCCCAGGTGATTTGCGACGCCCTGCGCATGCAGATGTGCAAAGGCATGGGCGCGGGTCTTTACGATGCGCTCAAAGGCGCGTTTTCCGCTTCCACGTTCATCATCGGCGGCATTACCGGCGCGGTGATGAATCTGGTGTTCACCTGTCTGGAAACCGTCACCCTGTTCATCTTGCGTTTGCGTGAAATCGCCCATATTCGCCACTTCTGCAAAGAGGCGCGCTCGCACTGGAACGTTTACATCGGCTCGGGCAAAACCCGCGGCGTGCACCAGAACCCCATCCGCTTCAAGGATTGGTTCGAAGGCTATGTGGACAAGTCCGCCCTGATCGCCGCCTTCACGCTGAACAGCGGCATTTGCGGCGACAAGATGCACTTCCTGAATATGTTCCGCGATAACGGCTATGTGATTTCTCAGTATGAGTTTGACCGTGGCGTGAAGTACGTGGATACGTTGAAGACCTTCGCGGCGGAGTACATTGGCAAGCAGAGTTATCTGTTCCACTCCAGCGACAAAATGGTCAATGGGTTGCTGGATAACGCCAAGAACTTCAATAACGGCGAGCATGGCAAGTTCCGGGAAATCCTGCTGAAAGTAGCTAACGCCTGACGCTCATCAGGTCGGCCCCCGCGCCGGCCTTTATCCTCCCGTCCTGTTCGCAGCCAGACTGCGAATTCACGCCCTGGCATATCCAGATTATCGCCTGCCAAAGCCTTCCCCCTACCCAGGCTGTTTCATCTTGTTTATCAGCCTGTTAACGAGTAATTTTAGCTCTGCGTCGGCGCCTTCGGGTCGGTCCTGCTGTGTCCGCCGCGCAACCTCAAGTTCAGGAAGCATAATTAAAAAATAATAGGATCAAGTATGAACAAATCATTTTTGCCGATAATTCTGGGCGTATTGCTGGCCGCGCTGCATTCGCTGAGTTACGCCAGGAGCGAAGCGGGGTTCACCATCCGCGCCGGGGATAAGGAGGCGCACTGGAGCAAAAGCCAGTTACTGAACCATCCCGCCAGACAAGTGCTCAATATCCCCCTTCTCAATTATCCCGACCAAAACATCTCCATTAACGCCGTTCCCATCTCCATGTTATTGCAGGACATGGACCTGACCGACGCCTCCGTGCTCATTTTCACCTGCCTCGACGGCTATTCTGGCGTGCTGGAGAAGAAGTATCTGCTGAATGACGACCCTGACGCCGCCCGCGCCTATCTGGCGATTGAACCCGATGATAAGAAGTGGCCGCCACTACCCAAGGGCGCTAACACGTCCAAACAAAGCGCCGGGCCTTTCTACCTCGTGTGGAGCAATCCGGAGAAGTCCGCCATTCCTCCTGAATTCTGGCCCTATCAGCTGAGTTCGCTGGACGTGGAGGATGACTTCGCGCGCATCTTTCCGGCGCTTCTTCCTTCCGGCCATCTCGCCGCCAACGATCCCGCGCGCAAAGGCTTTCAGGTGTACAAAGCGCGCTGCATGCACTGCCATCAGATCAATGGCCAGGGCGCCGCGAAACTGGGACCGGACCTGAACCAGCCGATGAACCCCACGGAGTACTTCAATGAAACCGCGCTCAAGCAGTTCATCAAAGACCCCACCTCCGTGCGCAAGTGGTCCGATATGAAAATGGTATGGGTGAAGGACAACATCTGGGAAGACGAGGAAATCGACGACCTCATCGCCTATCTGAAGCACATGGCGGAGAGAAAACCGGATACGAAACAGGCCTCTAACTGAGGCCTGAGATAATCTGACGCGGGCAGGTTAGCGCCCTTTAACGATGTACATGCCTTCGCTGCCGGGACGCGTCAGCTTGAAACCAAAGCGGGTGTAGAGTTCCGGCACATCCGCCATCAGCGTGATATAAGCCCCGTCCGGGGCTTCCCGTTGCAAGTACGCCATGATGCTTTCCATAACCTTACGCCCAAGCCCTTTGCCTTGATGCGCCGGGTCCACCGCGACGTCGACAATCTCAAAATTCAGCGCGCCGTCGCCGACTACACGTCCCATGCCGACGCAGGTATCCCGCAGCATCACGCACACGCCGAACAAACTGCGCGGCAACCCTTTCACCGCCGCGTCCCGAGGTCTTAAGGACAAACCAGAGATTTGACGTAAACGCATGAAATCATCCACTTCCGCGACTTTCTCAACCACTTCGTACATGCAACTTCCTTACAGATTCCTTTTAAGTTTCGAACAACGTCGGACTTATCCTCCATTGCGCGACCAATGCCGAATCGTTTCGATTTCTTCCGCCGGTATGCCCAGGGATTCCAAAAAATCCTGATGCGCTTCCGGCGACATGGATTCAAACTCCACATGCCATTGCCGCATGGCCGCTTCATCCAACCCCACCGCCGCCAGCATGGCCACCCAGCCCTGCTTGTCGATAATACGGCTTTTCTTACGCCCCCGCTCAGTCTTCAGGATAGTGGCGATGACTTGTTGCTGGGCGCGCAGGCGCTGTATTTCCCGGTTAATCGACTGTAGACGCTGCTCAAGAATCGCCTGCACGCCGTCATGGGGTTGCGCCAGCACGTCGGTAATGTTTTCCAGGGGCAACCCCGCCTCGCGATAAAACGCGATCTTCTCCATCCTGCTGAAATCCGCCTCGGAATACAGCCGATAATTGGCCTCGCTCCGTGCGCTGGGACTCAGCAGCCCGATAGAGTCGTAATACAGCAATGTACTGCGTGATATGCCAAATTTACGCGCCATCTGACCAATGGTGTACATGCATCCGCCTCATCATTTTGCCGTTCAATTAAAGCGGTCATAACGACCGCTTTGTGTTTCTATTAACCTGGCATCGATATAGGTATGATACACTACCCATATGATTATAGAAGACGCTCGCTCATTACCTGCCGCAGCGCAGGAAGAAAAAAGAAAACAGGCCGTGCGACTGCGCAAGCAGGGGTATAGCTATCAG
>NZ_JAHMIN010000050.1 GCF_018986435.1 Hahella sp. HN01
GATGGTTGTGGGCGACGATGACTTTTGCAGCGTTATGGCGTAAGGCCGCTTTCACCACTTCGCGAGGATAAATATGGGCCTCGTCGATCGCGCCACGGAATAGCACTTCGTAGGCGATCAATCGGTTCTGAGTATCCAGGAAAAGTCCCGCGAACGTTTCGCGCGGCTCCGGCGCCAGATGTATCATCAGATACTCTTTCACTTTACTCGGGTCATCCATATTGCAGGAATGACGTTTAAATCGTTGCGCCAGAGCGCGCTTGGCGGCCTTTAAAACGATGTCTGAATCCAAGGGCACGGATAGGGTAAATTCCCCAGTGCGCCTGTTCAAATGAAGCGTGGCCGTAGTAGACTCGATGTCAGCCATGATCAACTCCGTGTAAGTTGGTTGTGGTTAGTCGGCGTTGGGTGTTGCACCACCCTGCGCCGGCGAATATTGGTAGCCTATGAACGCGTAATCAGCGAAGGATTGCAACTTAATACAATCCGATATCCGCCCTTCCTATGTGCGAAGCAAACGACTTCCCTCCTGTTAAAAAGCACCCCAGCGGCTACACTGATTAGTGACCATTCAATCGTCACTTTGCTGGGTCGTAAGGTCAGCGTCGCTAACGGCGTTGTCGGCGCTGACCTTCCTATTCTCATCACGTTCCAATGAAGCCAATCCCGTCCTTTTTCTATGTTCTTCCCACTGTAATGGCGGATCGATTGCCAGATCGGAAAACAATATGTGACTGGGCAGCGAGTCGTCGAGAATGGCCGCCACGATATCTGGCGGCAATAAGGTCAAGTTCAGAAAGCGGCTGATATAACTGACAACCATGCCTTCTTTCTTCGCCAGGTCGCTGATATTGCGTGCTTCTCCAGACTCAAGACGGGTCGCCAGACGATGCGCTCGGACTAAGGCTCTTTGCAGTGGCGTCAACGTCTCGTCCCAGGGTCGATCGCCGCTTTCACGTTCAGGAAGGGTCACTATTGTGCGTCCGCCTCGGCGTTTTATCCGAATGGGAATAAACAGGGTTGGAGCGCCGTTGCTTGCTAAAATTGTGCTGGCGCGTCCTGTGATTTGAATGCTTCCTCCACTCACGCGACAGTCTCCTCGGGGAAGTGAGCGGTGTTAGCGCACAGCTCTTGCGTTATTTGTTCAATGCCATTCATGCGCAGCCTCACCTCTAAACTCATCGGCGTAAATATGACTTTCTCCACCAGCAGGCGCACGATGCGGGACTGCTCCGCCGGAAACAGCTGCTCCCAAATGGCGTCCAGTTGCGTCATCGCGACAGTGACCTTGGCCTCGTCCAGCTCAGGGTCCAAACCTACGCCTATCGATGAAATATCCTGTATCAGAGTGGGGGAGCGCAGATAGCCGCGTAGTTGTTCCAATATGGCGGATTCGAGTTCGGCCGCCGGTAAGCGAGGCAATCCTGATGCGCCGGCTCCCTCCCTCTCGTCCCGCTGTGGAATGTAGTATCGATAACGCTTTCCGCTTTTCTTGGTGGTGTGCCAAGGCGTCAGCGCCCGGCCCTCTGAATCGAAGATAATGCCTTTCAGCAGGTAGGGCACTTTGGCGCGTAGACTGTTTCCGCGAGAGCGGTGATTTTTACGCAGAATCCCGTGGACTTGTTCCCATAACTCAGGACTGATGAGAGGAGGATGCTTCCCCTTGTACCAAGTTTTCCAATGCCTGATTTCCCCAAGATAGACACGGTTGGTGAGCACTCGATAGATCGTCACCCTATCAAATGGTTTTCCGCCACGAACACTGCCTTCACTGGTTGTCCACAACTTGGCGGTAACGCCCTGTTGGCGCAATTCTTTCATGAGGGGCGTACTGGAGCCTAACGCCACGAAGCGCTCAAAGATATGACGGACCAGCTCGGCCTCACGATCATTGGGGACGAGATACCGCCCCTCGATGTCATAGCCAAGCGGAGGGATGCCGCCCATCCACATCCCTCGACGTTTACTCGCGGCTATCTTGTCGCGAATGCGCTCTCCAATGACCTCTCGTTCGAATTGTGCGAAGGAAAGCAGCACGTTCAGCATCAGCCGCCCCATCGAGGTGGCGCTGTTGATCTGTTGGGTCACGGATACGAAAGACACGCCGCTGCGATCCAGGACGTCCACGATTCTGGAGAAGTCGGTAAGGCTGCGGGTGAGACGGTCAATTTTGTATACGACGATGATATCCACCTTGCCGCCTTCCACGTCGCTAAGCAGACGCTGTAGAGCGGGGCGCTCCATATCACCGCCGGAATAAGCGGGATCGTCATAGTCGTCCTCAACAGAAATCCACCCCTCCGCACGCTGACTGGCGATATAGGCGTGTCCCGCATCCCGTTGGGCGTCAATGGAGTTGTACTCCTGTTCAAGGCCTTCCTCGGTGGACTTGCGGGTATAGACGGCGCAGCGCAGTCGACGTTTAACGGCTTCACTCATTCTTTGACTCCCTTGCGTGTCCCTTTCGATTTCGAGGCCTTATTCAATCCGAAAAATTCAGGACCAGACCATCGTGTCCCGGTGATCTCCCGGGCGATCATGGACAGGGAAGGGTAGAGACGTCCTTTAAACTCAAACTGCCCATCTGCGAGCACTGTGACATGGTGCTCAACCTCTCTATATTCCCGGGTCAGCACCGTGCCGGCTGGGGGCCGGTTGACGGCGGACTTTTTGGACTGATCGGTCGCTTCCGCCAGTGCGGCGATGCGTCGGCGATTGTTGTCCAGCAGCTCAGGGTTGAGCTTACGAAACTCCACCTCCTGAATCCGATAGGCGATGCGGCGCACAAGATAGGTTTTCACGTAGGTGGGGGCGTCCTTGTCGAATAGCTCGCGCCAAAGTTCGCGGAGCTCCTGTATAGATAAACTGGGTAACGCGGCCACTTGAGCGGTAATTGATGGTTTTTCCTGAAGTCTTGATGGGGTCATTTTTTCTCCGTTTTTTCTCTGTGTGACGGAGTTGGATGAACGCTCTGAAGGCCCTGGAAAGCAAGTCCCACCTTGCTCTGTTTTTGAGAGTTCAGCTCACGCAGACGAACGATGCCGTGGGCAAGGATAAGAGCCATTTCCTGCCGACGTTGCATCGCGTTTAATTTCTCGGGTGGAATGGCCTGGGATGGACCAGACAACGGAAGGTTTGATGACATAAAGGCGGCTCCGATATTCAAACTTTTTGATGGAGACGCCATTATCAGTACCGGCCGCCTAACGAGCCATGAGGGAGTTTCAGGCTACTGCGAGCAGGTGCGGGGGATTGCAGGCCTTTGCGGAAACGGCGGTAAAAATTTAATGTTTCTCTGCCCCTCATCGATGGCGTCGGCAGGGGAAATGTCACAGCCCCGGAAAGAACTTGATCTTGATCATAGGTAAAGCATTCATTCGAACATAGCATGGTTGAGAATCATTATCAGACGCGATTTTTCCTGGGAGATTGCATGATTTACGGTATTCTCGTCACGCTACACCTGCTTTGCGCCATTGTGTTCATCGGAGCTGTCGCCTTTGAAGTGCTGATGCTTGACGGCGTACGCGGGCGCCTCCCTGCTGGATACCTGGGGCGGTTGGATGAGGAAATACAGCGTAGAGCGCGTAAGTTCATGCCTTGGGTTGTGGGGCTGCTTTTCCTTAGCGGAATCGCAATGGTGGGAGTGGCGCATCGTGTTGCGGTGACGCATGCGTTGACCAACCCTTTTGTTAATCCGTTCGGTACGTTGCTCAGCGTGAAAATTTTACTGGCTTTGAGTGTGCTAGCGCATTTTGTGCTGGCTATCAGGCGATCCGCATGTGGAGCCATGACGTCCACATTGTCCCGGTATATTCACCTCAGCGTGCTGTTCCATATGATGGCGATCGTCATCCTGGCCAAAGGCATGTTTTACATTCATTGGTAGCGGTCTCCTCTCATTTGAGCTCACAGGGAAGAGAGTACGCATATTCGGGCTTTTAACGGGAAATATTCGCGTAACACCCTGTTAATAAATAATAAAAAAGGGTACGCAAGACATTGGGGACAGCGACTTTATCTCGGACTTGTAACGTTGAATAGAGGCTCTTTCAGCGTCTTGGGTGCGTCCAATTGATAAACCCCAGGAATGCCTGCGGGCTTCCCTGAAAAAGCGCCCTCAGGCGTCGAGAATGCGTTTTTTCGCAGAGGATAACGTCCGCCCTCATCGCCTTCGGCCACTATTTTCCAGAGTAGCCGTTATACCTGATTTATCGCTGACCCATTACCTAACAAATTGTTTTAGCTGTAAAAATCAAGCTGGCCGATTTTACCTTGGGACGCGCTCCACAGGGCGATGACGACTAGGCTCGCCCAGCATCGTCCTCCAACCAGACATCGATGATTCTACGGAACTTCCTTTTGTCCGCCTCCGGCAAGGATCGGAACTTGCGGAAGAAGGCGGCGTCAAGGATGTCCTGGTCGGGAGTGGCGTCGGACTTGTCCAGCAGGAAGTCTGGCGTGACATGGAGGGCCGTGGCGATTTTTTCCACCTTGTCCGCCGAGGGTTTGATGGATTCCTGATGCTCCAGGTTCCACAGATAGCTTTTACTGGACTGGGTCAGCTCGGCGAGCTTTTCCAGACTGAGTTTGTGTTGGATGCGTAGCGCGCGCACTTTGGCGCCGAGGGGAGTTGGCACGTTAGGCTCCTTTCTTATATTTATTGACCGTCGTTCAGAGAATAATAACATGATACTGAACGAGTACGCACTACTTGACAGGGGTTTCAAGGCTGGGAATAATCCTTTTGGCCTACCAAGCGCGCCATTCCGCACTTAACAGGGAGGAAACCTGGCGCCACGAAGACGCATGCCGCGAAGCTCGCATTCCTGACTTCCACCACTCGGCGTCCTATGTTTGATCGTTAATATTACCAGTGAAGGTTGTTGTTCATGCCTATCATTCGCCAATTCGTCCGACATGCGTCGGTCGAGATTTTGCGTGATTATTTTAGCCGAAAAAAAGCCCCCGTTGACGGGATGGACTGGACACAGGACCGGTCCACTTTATTACACACGCTGACCCAATGGGTGGACACGTTTACGCCGGAAGAAAGAATTCGGCTGCGTGTCGATATGGAGCGTGTCCAGCAGATGTCCGACGAGGTGGGACAAGCTGCGCTGTTGGGAGCGGTCCGAGATGTGACGAAACTAAAAAGCTTACCGTCCGCCCAGGATCGCAGTCTCTGGACCTATTTGCATGAATCTGAAAGTTTTCGTCACGCCGAGGATATTCGCTACGCCGATCAATATCGTCATGGGCGTAATTGGAGTGGGTATCAGGTTGAGACCGGTCTAAGGCTACGTTCGGACGAAATGTCCCTTGAAGTGTTTAAGGATAGGGTTCGTTCATTGTTCGGACTGGGCGAAAAAGTCAAAGTGGATCTGTTTCGGCGAGTGTTGGCTGCGGAGGACGGCGGCCAGTCTCAAGTCTTCCAGATAATGGTGTATCAGGAAGGGCTGCCGGACTCCTACCTCGAATTCGAGGGAGAAAACGACATCGTTTCCCGAATCAGGCGTCCTATCTCCGAGCACGCGATCATTTACTGCGAATCCAATGGAGCGGTCGAGGTGGTCGCAGCGAAAGCGGAGCGAAGGGACGCTATCGCGCGGGCGTTCACCGAAGCCCTCTTGGCGCGCGGTGTGGAAGCGGAACGCACCCCGTTGCGACGATACGATCTGGAACCGCTGATGACTAATCAAACGTTGACCTGGGACGCATCCGATGGCATTGCGTCCGTTCATTTGGTGATGCTCAAATTAAAAGATCTGGCGGGTTTGGGGCGCCTGCAAATAGAGACGCCAGCGAAGAGCATCATGGGATTGCATGAATACGCCCAGGAGTATTTCAGCGAACATAGCCCGCTGACTTCCGGTGGGTTCGTGCCCACACAGGCGAAACTGGTGATTCGTTTTCATCCGGATAACGGCAGCGCTCGCAGTAAAACGCTGCCTGTGCGCATTACCCTGCCCAATGGCTGCGACCTGCGTAGCCGGACGGATAAAGAGCGACTGATTGGGGAGAAATACCTCAAGCAGTGGGGGCTGCTGAACGATATTCATGGATGATGACGGAAACCCTGCTGACGTTGAACGCCCTGGCATTATTGCTGCGTTTGTTAAACAGTCCCTCTCCAGGCATCTCTGGCAGCTTGCTATTTGAAGAGTTTCCCGCTGTGGCGGGAGAACTGGTAAGCGGTCTGTTTCTGAAACCCACTGGATGCCTGGGATATCTCACTGATGGGCACCAAGGCTTCGCCGATCTGGTCTGGTGCCCGGAAATTCGTCGACATCGTTACTTTTCCGTCAGCGCGGGCTGGGTGGAGGTGTCCGCCGAACGCATCAATCGTTATATGGTGGATGTCGTTGTGTTGCTGACATGGCTGCAGGGGTTGTTCGGCATAGGGGCCCATCATCGGATAACGTCGTTGATCCCGGATCGCTTTTGGCATCTTGGCTCCGCTCGATTTCATGGATGCCTGACTCATGTGTATTTTGTGCGGAGCCTGGATTCTACGGAGAGACTGCTGACGTTTATGAGCGCGTTGGAGCGGGAGGCTTCGCGAGCGCCAGCCATAGTGGTGTGCTCTTCATCCCGTCTGCCTGAGCGCATGGGGTTGCCAAGGGACATGGCGTTGGAGCCACTGGTCAGTTTGATGAGCCGATCCCATGAACACTGCTTTCTGGATGACCTGTCCATACGAGCCTTGTTGCGAGGCGCCTCCGTGGCGATGAGCGAAGAAGGCGGCATTGGCTTGAGCTTCACTTCCGACTATCGTCGCGTGTACTGGAATGGAGAGAGCTACGCTTTAACCAAGAAGCAGTCCGCAGTGATGGAAGCGCTGCATCGAGAGGGCGGACGCGCCCATAAAGACCTTTTGCGCGCCTCGGCGGATACGGAGGAGGAACTGCACCGAATCATGCGTAACAAGATCCAAGGCAAATGGGCTCCGCACCCTTTATGGAACACATTGATCGTCAATGAAGGCAATGGTTATTACCACCTGAATGTGGGCTGAGGCCCCATCCAGTGTGGTTTGCTTTTCCCACCCCTCAATTCAATTTTCCCACCTGACTCCCACCAAGTCGCATCATTAGATTTTGCATCTGGTTTATCCACGCGCGTGTCTTGGCGATAACTTCACCGCTACTCCTCTACCATATTTCCAGATTCCCACCTCATTTTAAAATTCCCACCGGTTTCCCCACCAGGACACCCCCGATTTTCCCACCGCTCGTTTTGCATGATAGCTCCACGATTCCGCAACAACCTAAAAGGAGCCAATCGTGGAAATCAAACACCTTAGTCAGAATGAGCTGGCCAGGCGCTGGAGCGTCAGCCGGGGCTGTCTGGAGCGCTGGCGCATTGATGGCCGCGGTCCCGTCTACCTGAAGCTGCACGGACGGGTGCTGTATCGCATCGAGGATGTGGAGGAATTTGAGGAGATAAGCCTGCGCAAGAGCACCTCCAAACGCTTGTGTGACCATGGAGACGCCGCATGAGCCGATATGCTGTGGAGGAACTGATCGCGATGTCCGCCCCGGAACTGGCGGAGTGCTCAGGGGAAACGCTATGCCGCCTCAGAACGGAAGCGTCAATCATGCTCGCCGCCGCCAAGGTATTAGTGGCCCACCTTGATTATGCGATGGAGATTAAGTACGGCCGGCGCGCTAAGGCGTTACGTCGGTGGAAAGAAGCCGATTCCGTGAGTTTTGAGGACGGCGCGGTGGATGTTCACGCCAGCGTATCCGAGCGCGTGGAATGGCGCCAGGACGCCCTGGCGAAGATGGCGCGACGCATCGCTGCATCGGGAGGTGATCCCGCCGACTTTCTGGATATCACCTACATCGTCAGCGAGGACAAGTACAACGCCTGGCCGCAGAGTTTGCGACGCTCTTTCGAGCCGGCGCGTATTCGGAAACCCGGCAAGCCGTCGATTCGTTTGTCTCTCCGGGAGGCGCGCTCATGAGCCTACCCATCATCACCGCCGATCAAAGGTTGGCTGAAAAGCGCGGCGTCAAAGGCGTGTTGATTGGCAAAAGCGGCATCGGCAAGACGTCTCAACTGTGGACGCTCGACGCCCAGCGCACGCTGTTTTTCGATCTGGAGGCAGGCGATCTCGCTGTTGAGGGATGGAAAGGCGATTCCATTCGCCCACGCACCTGGCCGGAGTGCCGAGACTTCGCCGTGTTCATTGGAGGACCCAATCCGGCGCTACGCGAGGATCAGCCGTTCAGCCAAGCTCACTTTCAGGCGGTGTGTGAGCGCTTTGGCGACCCGTCCATTTTAGACAAGTACGATACCTTATTTGTCGACTCCATTACCGTGGCGGGCCGTCTGTGTATGCAGTGGTGCAAGGGGCAGCCGCAGGCGTATTCGGAGAGAACCGGCAAGCCCGACGCACGCGGCGCATACGGATTGATGGGCCAGGAGATGATCGCTTGGCTCACCCATCTGCAGCACACACGGGACAAAAACGTCTGGTTCGTCGGCATCCTCGACGAACGCCTCGATGATTACAACCGCCGCGTATTTTCCCTACAGATCGACGGTTCAAAAACAGGGCTGGAACTGCCAGGCATTGTCGACGAGGTCGTCACCTTGGCCGAGCTGAAGTCGGATGACGGCGCCGGTTACCGCGCGTTCGTCTGCCACACCCTCAATCCCTGGGGATACCCCGCCAAGGATCGTTCAGGCCGCCTGGAGGCGGTGGAAGAACCGCACCTGGGACGACTTATGGAAAAGGTCGCAGGGCCCGCGAAACCGGCTCTGGAGCGTCTGGAATACACGCAGCCGCCCGCTGTCGATCAACTCAATGAAGCCAAGGAGCAAGCCCKATGAACCAGGCATGGAACGACTTTAACGATGCCGATCCACAACAGTCCGCCTTCGATGTGATTCCCAGGGGAACGGTTGTGCCCGTACGCATGTCGCTGCAACCCGGGGGTTATGACGACCCCAATCAAGGCTGGGACGGCGGCTACGCCACCTACTCAAACGATACCGGAGCGGTCTATCTGGCGGCGGAATTCATCGTCACTGGCGGCGAGTACGCCAAGCGAAAACTGTGGAGCAACATCGGTCTGTATTCACCGAAAGGACCGACCTGGGCGCAAATGGGACGAAGTTTTATCCGCGCTGCGCTCAACAGCGCCAGACGGGTCAACCCTAACGATAATTCGCCCCAGGCGGCGGCCGCACGTCGCATCCATGGCTTCAGGGAGCTCGATGGACTGGAGTTTCTGGCCAGGGTGGACGTTGAAAAAGACGCCAAGGGCGGAGATCGCAATGTGATCAAGAACGCGGTGGAGCCGGACCATCCAGAATACGCCGCCTGGGTGGCGGGGGCGGCCCCAAATAGGACGCCTCCAAATGGCGGCGGCGCGCCTGCGGCGCCTGCAACCATGCAATCGGCTGTTGCGGCGGGCAAGCCTGCCTGGGCTCAGTAGGAGCGTTATTTCTCATGTTGTTCGAAGTACGTCAAACAGCCGCCGTCACTGGGGCGGCTAAGGGAAACTCATCTCATGAAATGCCGAGTCTGCGCTCGCCAGGCCAAAGGGTTTGGTCACTTGAATACACGGCATCGGCCGGGCGAATGCAAGCGTTATCCCACCGACTGGCGGTTCTGCTCGGCGCGATGTCAGAAAGCCTTTCACGCGCTGTATGCGGGCTGGCTGAAAGGGACAAAGGAGGAAGTCATGCTGAACGTCACCGACATTGAGAAAGCAGCGTTACGCGAGTGTCTGAAGCCCTTCGGCGACGCGGCGACCGCCATCGGTTTTGACAAGCCGCTAGGCGCTTACTCTGAGGCGGAGGCGATGACGGTTGTCGAGGCGATTGTAAGCGGGTATGTAGCGGCGATGACTCAATACCATGAGTCCGCACGCTGTGCTCCGGTTCGTTCGCCTGGCGAGAGGTCAGAGCCAAAGACGCATCTGTTTTCCGATTTGGAGGGAGAACTGCCTTGGGAGAAATCAGCATGATGGATTTCAACTCAACTGAAAGTTTCTCCGGACGAATTTCGGCGTTGGTCGATATCGGGCTGCGCAAAGTAAGGGATGAGCAAWCGCCAMGGACCTACCTGGGMGCSTCRCGRTTGGGCGTCGCCTGCGAACGGGCGCTGCAGTTTGAATACGCKCAGGCTCCGGTCGATCCGGGGCGCGAAACTCAAGGCCGWATTCTGMGGATCTTTGAGCGTGGTCATGTCATGGAGGAYTGCATGCTGAACTGGCTGGAGAAAGCCGGCTTCACGGTTCTCACCCGCAATGAGGTAGGCGAACAGTTTGGATTTTCCGCTGTGGACGAGCGCCTTCAGGGGCATGTCGATGGCGTTATCGTAAGTGGGCCGGAGGGATTCGTTTACCCCGCGYTGTGGGAGCAYAAATGCCTTGGCGCCAAGTCATGGCGTGATCTGGAAAAGCATCGTCTTGCCAAGTCAAAGCCGGTCTATGCGGCTCAGGTGGCGATCTACCAAGCCTATCTGGGGCTGCATGAGGCGCCTGCGCTGTTTACCGCCCTGAACGCCGACACGATGGAAATCTACGCYGAGCTTGTCCCRTATAACGGCGAGCTCGCGCAGCGCATGTCCGATCGCGCGGTGAAGATCATCCTGGCGACCGATGCGGGAGAGCTGYTGCCGCGCTCGTTTGTGGACGAAGAGCACTGGGARTGTCGKATGTGCGCATGGCGCAACCGGTGCTGGACCASTGGGGAGGCGACAGGATGATCGACTTTAATGAACCTGTAGCACGCCCCTTGGAAAACCGCGATCTCCATGCYGAACGAGAGGCGATTCGCGCTGAGCTGATCGCCAATCTGGAGTCGGTGCTGACGACGCTGTATCCAGCGGGTAAACGTCGCCGCMATCTGTTCTTGATTGGTGACGTGTTRGGCAGTCCTGGCGAAAGTTTGGAAGTGGTCCTGGAAGGCGAAAAAGCSGGTCTTTGGACTGATCGGGCGGAAGGCGTCGGCGGCGATATCTACACCATGATTGCCGGGTATTACCACGTTGACGCATACGCGGACTTTTCCAGGGTTCTTGATCTGGCCGTCGAGTTGTTGGGTCGTTCTCGCACCCAGCCCACACGCAAGCGAAGCAAGTCGCCGCCGATGGATGATCTCGGTCCGGCGACGGCCAAGTGGGATTATCTGGACGCGGCCGGAAAACTCTTGGGCGTGGTGTATCGCTACGATCCTCCTGGGCGCAGGAAGGAATTCCGGCCCTGGGACGCCAAGCGTCGCAAGATGACGCCGCCCGAACCACGTCCCCTGTACAACCAACCCGGCATCGCGCAGTCGGAACAGGTGGTGTTGGTGGAAGGCGAGAAATGCGCCCAGGCGCTGATCGATGCAGGTATCTGCGCCACCACGGCGATGAATGGAGCCAAAGCGCCAGTGGACAAAACCGACTGGAATCCGCTGTCGGGCAAGCAGGTGGTGATCTGGCCCGACCGCGACAAACCAGGCTGGGAGTACGCCACGCACGCGGCGCAGGCCATCCTCTGCGCGGGAGCCAAGTCCTGTCACGTCCTGTATCCGCCCGAGGACGCCGCTGAAGGCTGGGATGCGGCGGACGCCGTGTCTGAAGGTTTCGACAGCAGCGCTTTCCTGGCCCATGGCCCACGTCTGCAGATGCACGCTGTCACCGAAGATGCCGAGCCGGTAATCAGCGGCGACGAATCCGTTTGGGGCACGGAGGATGCGCTGGCGTTGGCCTTTACGCGCCGTTACCACCAGGACTGGCGATACGTGGCGACATGGGGGCGTTGGCTGGTCTGGGATGGCTTCCGCTGGCGCACCGAGGACACGCTGGCGGCAACCGACCTGATCCGCGGTGTATGTCGTCATGCCGCCGTGCGCGCCGACAATCCCAGGATCGCCGCCAAACTCGCCAGCTCTGGCACGGTTGGCGGCGTGGAGCGGTTGGCGCGGGCGGACCGCCGGCACGCGGCCACTACCGATGAATGGGATGCGGACATCTGGGGATTGAATACGCCGGGCGGCGTGGTTGAACTGCGCACGGGGCAGATGCGTCCCCATAGGCGTGAGGACCGCATGACCAAGTCAACCACTGCAACGCCTAAAGGCGAATGTCCAATTTGGCGGAGCTTTCTGGCGGACGTGACGGGTCAGGACGCCGATCTGCAGGCGTATTTGCAAAGAGTGGTCGGCTATTGTCTGAGTGGCGCCACCAGCGCGCATGCGTTGTTTTTCCTCTACGGCACAGGCGCCAACGGCAAAAGCGTGTTCGTGAACGTGGTGGGAGCCATTCTGGGCGACTACGCCGCCAATGCGCCGATGGATACGTTCATGGAGGCGCGTGGCGATCGGCACCCAACGGACCTGGCTGGTCTACGCGGCTCCCGCTTCGTGTCGGCTATCGAGACCGAGCAAGGCCGTCGCTGGAACGAGTCCAAGGTCAAAGCCATCACCGGTGGCGACAAGATTTCCGCGCGCTTCATGCGCCAGGACTTCTTTGAGTATGTCCCCCAGTTCAAGTTGCTGATTGCAGGGAATCACAAACCTGCCATTCGCAATGTCGACGAAGCGATGAAACGACGACTGCATTTGATCCCGTTCACCGTGACCGTGCCTCCGGAAAAGCGCGATGGCGGCCTGACCGACAAACTGCTCGCCGAGCGCGACGGCATCCTCGCCTGGGCGGTGGAGGGATGTCTGGAGTGGCTGCGCACTGGCCTCAAACCGCCTGCGTGCGTGCGGGCGGCGACGGAGGAGTATTTTGAGGCGGAAGACGCCCTGGGGCAATGGATCGAGGAGCGCTGCCTGCTTTCCAAGGCGCATCGCGAGGGCGTCTCGCAATTGTTCGCCGACTGGCGTGAGTGGGCCGAGCGCGCGGGCGAATACGTGGGCTCCGTCAAACGCTTCTCGGAAATGATGACGACGCGCCAGTTCGAGAAATGCCGGCTGTCCAATAACTCAAACGCCTTCGCCGGCATTGGGCTAAGGCCGTCAAACCACGGCTTTGGACGTCCCTACCTGGACGACTGAGCGCGATAGAAAACCATTTATGGTGACAGGTTCCGGAGTTCCCGGAGGGTTCACTGATTAACCCCTACGCGTGCGCGCCTTATAGGAATAATCCTTAAACCCTCCGGTGTCCTCTGAAACTGTCACCGATACTCATTGGAGACACTACGATGAACACATTGGATACCTTGTTCGCCTATCCTGGCGACCGCGACACCGCCTATGCCATGAGGGACTGGTTCAAGGACCGCTGCCGGCTCGAGGAAGACGGCTCCGCCTCCTGCCGCGCATTGTGGGAGAGTTGGACCGCTTGGGCCTTGAAGCATGAGCGCTATCCAGCGACGCCCAAACGCCTGGGAATCTTCCTGCGCTTTCAGGGATTGGTGGCGACGCAGCTCAGATCCGGCACCGTGCGGGCCTGGCGCGGCGTGGCGCTGAACAGGGAGGACGCATGATGGAAACGACCTTCCTGGCCCTGGACCTCGGGACGCAGACTGGCTGGGCGTTGTCTCAGCCATCCGGAATCACCAGCGGCTCTGAATCTTTCAAGCCCCGACGCTTTGAAGGGGGCGGCATGCGCTACCTGCGTTTCAGACGCTGGTTGACCGAGTTGAAGTCGCACACGAATGGCATTGACGCGCTGTATTTCGAGGAAGTGCGCCGGCATGTCTCCACGGATTCCGCGCATGCCTATGGCGGCTTTCTGGCGACGCTAACGGCGTGGTGCGAGCACCATGAGATCCCTTACCAAGGCGTGCCTGTGGGGACCATCAAGCGTCACGTCAGCGGCAAAGGCAATGCAAGCAAAGAGGAGGTGATCGCCGCCGTCAGGAAACAGGGCTTCGCGCCCGTGGACGACAACGAGGCCGACGCCCTGGCGTTGCTGTCCTGGGCGATGGAGCACGAAGGAGGCGCGCTATGAGCCAGACGACACTGATTCCCATCGTGGCTGGCCGACTTGGCGGGGCCTCGGCCCAATTGGTCGATGCGCGGTTGCTGCATCAATTCCTGGAATCCGCCCAGGATTACAGCACCTGGATCAAACGGCGCATCCGTAAATATGGATTTGAGGAGAATGTGGACTACTTGATCCACCAAACGGTGGAGCAAGTTCCCCACCAGGGAAGCACAAGGAGTTCGACGAAGACCGAGTACTTTTTAACATTGGATACGGCCAAAGAGGTCGCGATGGTGGAGCGCACGTCGCGGGGACGATGGGCGCGCCGCTATTTCATCGAGTGTGAACGGCAATTGTATAAGTTGAAAAGTCGCGATTTGCAGCTTCCCAAACCTATCGTCTTATCCCGCGCCAAACGTCAGGCGATCAATCGTCAAGCATGGGCGGAGGCGTCGGAACAGATCCACGCGGTCTTTCACGCCCGACGAGAGGCGTTGCTGCGTCGCGCATTGGACGCCGAGGAGCCGATATTACTACCGCCGGGCTACCGCCCGAGTTGGGCGAAGTGAAAGGAGAGCGATCATGAAAATTCCCAAAACTTATTACCGCGGTCCCCTGGCCCGACTCCAGCCTGACTCCGGTCCCGACCCAGAGAAGATCAAACGTGAGGGGTGGCGCAGTCAACGCATCCTGGTGATCTCGCCTGACGATGACCGATTGAACTGGGTGGAGAGCGAGCTGTTGTGTCGGATTGGAGAGCGCCTCTACGGCGCAGGAGAACCTAAGCATGACTGAATGGACGTTGGAACGCGTGGCCGACCGTTTCACCGACGCGGCTATCACCGCGCAGCGGCTGCCCCCTGTCCGGGTGCGGGGATACGCTAACAGCTGGCCAGCCATTCTGCGCAAGCCCTGGGAGAACATGGGAGCGGAGCCTGTGGTGAGGCGATTGCCGCCCGATCCGGCGGCGATTGATCGCATGCTTGAGACCTTCCGTTGGGTGAAATGGTTGACCGAGGATCAACGTCACCTGGTGTGGATGCGGGCGGATGGCTGTCCTTGGAAAGAAGTCTGCGCGCACTTCGGTATGGACCGCACCACAGGGTGGCGTCGCTGGAAGGCGGCCTTGTCCGCGGTGGCTGTCCGACTTAACGATCCCGAGGAAAGGATTAGTTATAAATAGTTATAAACGGTTCCTGCAGGAAACGTAGTGCTGGTGCGGGTTTGACGCCAATTTGGGTGTGTAACATCCGCCGGCTTTTCTGGTAATATTTGCGTTACCTCGTGACACGAGCGCACCTCCCCGCTATGGCAGCCGCCAGGCGATTATTTGGCCTATCTGGGCGCCTTTTGGGCTCCCGATGGGTCCTTCCTGGCCATGAATTGAAGCGGGGGGCGTGAGCGCCGCGTTTGTTTAGCGTCAGCGCTAAAAACGAGGTTTGCAGGGTTTGCGGTTCGCAGGTCCGATTCCAACGTACTTCCCTTTACCCGCCCGTGAAGCGATTCACCGGCGGGTTTCTTTTTTTCTGGATGTTGCCTGCAAACCTGACCGCAAATCAGGCCCTGCAAGCCCATGAAGTTGACGCCTGTAATCACAGGTTCGCACCCCTGAATTTTCACGAACCCGTCCACGGCTTTCCGTCGGCGGGTTTTCTTTTTTGAGGTCCAGAATCTGAAACCCTTGACCATGGATGACGCGATGAGTCATCGGCCCCTGACCGTTCAATACCGGTCAGTGGAAGCGCTCATCCCGTATTGCAGAAACGCGCGTACGCACTCCGAGGAACAGGTGGCGCAGATCGCCGCCAGTATCGCGGAGTTTAGCTGGACCAACCCCATCCTGGTCGACGGAGAGAACGGCGTTGTCGCCGGCCACGGGCGCTTGCTGGCGGCGAGAAAACTGGGAATGGTGGAGGTCCCGATCATTGAGCTCGCGCATTTGTCGCCGACGCAGAAACGCGCCTATATCCTCGCGGACAATCAGTTGGCCTTGAAGGCGGGCTGGGACGAGCAATTGCTGCGAGTTGAACTGGAGGCGCTGCAGGAAGACGGTTTCGATCTGGATCTGACCGGATTCGACGCCGACGATCTGGCGGCGTTGCTGGAGCCGGAGGAAACCGAGGTAGAGGGGCAAACTGACGACGACTCGGTTCCCGAAGAGGAAGAGGCCGTAGTCTCCCAATCCGGCGACGTCTGGTTGTGTGGCGAACATCGCGTCCTCTGTGGCGACGCCACCTCACCGGATGCGTACGCCGAATTATTCAGCGATCGGAAGCAGGCGGATATGGTGTTTACCGATCCTCCCTATAACGTGAATTACGCGAACAGCGCCAAAGACAAGCTGCGCGGTAAGCATCGCGCGATCTTAAACGACAATCTCGGCGACGGTTTTTACGACTTCTTGTTGGCGGCGTTGAGCCCAACCCTTGCACATTGTCGGGGCGCTATATACATCGCCATGTCCTCCAGCGAGCTGGACACTCTGCAGGCGGCGTTTCGGGAAGCGGGAGGCAAATGGTCGACGTTCATCATCTGGGCCAAGAACACCTTCACGCTGGGACGTTCAGACTATCAGCGCCAATACGAGCCGATACTGTACGGCTGGCCGGAAGGCGCGCGCCGACACTGGTGTGGCGATCGCGATCAAGGCGACGTATGGCAAATTAAAAAGCCGGCGAAAAACGACCTGCACCCCACCATGAAGCCGGTGGAACTGGTTGAGCGCGCCATCCGCAATTCCAGCCGGCCGGGAGATAGGGTGCTTGACCCATTTGGCGGTTCAGGCTCCACATTGATCGCAGCGGAAAAGTCTGGACGCGTCGCGCGTCTGATCGAACTCGATCCCAAATACGTGGATGTGATCGTGCGCCGCTGGCAGGAGTGGACGGGTGAAAAAGCCGTCCGCAAGAGTGATGGGACGGCCTTTGATGATCAGGCCTCGACTGCCTCGCAATGAATGACATACCCAACCAGCTCAGGCAACCCGTAAGGGATGCCGCGCTGTACGCTGGTGACTCGTCCTATGGTGCGTTTCATCCAGCTTTGGGTGGTTGCGTCAATGGCGGCCTCAAGAGTAAGCCCCGTTAGCTGATTGCCTCGAAGCTCATCCGCAAAGCGTCTTCCGTAGCGGCTATCCAAAAAGTTTCGGATGGATTCAAGCGGTTGCCCCGTCGCGTTCGAAATGGCTGTCATGGCCAGAGGCCAAGCGACATTGGCCTCCTCATTCATCGTTCCGAAGAAGCCCCAAGCGACGTTTTGGGTGGTGGGTATGGGTGTTGAGCGTTCCATCTTTGATTTCCTTTGGGTCAGTTTGTTGCGTCCCTAGTAACGCTTCATATGAACGGGAAGCCAAGTTGAATCTGGAGGGATAACCGCGGTTTTTTGCGTCAGGGGCGGCGAACGAAAAAAGCCGGCGACGAGGCCGGCTGTAGGCGATCAGGAGGGGCGATCAATCAGCCGCCAACACAGCTTTAAGGCGATGTCCTCCCAGGGGGCGATAAGGCGGCTAGCGTCCGATAGCAGGCAGAGGAGATGAAACCGGATCAGTAACCGGGCGTCTTCGTCTTCCTCAAGTTTGCCCAGGTAGCGGGCAAGACGCTCATCTATCAGCAACCCATGCAGCTTGGTAATCGCCTCGCGCTTGGGGAGCGGTTCCGACATCAGGCGCGTCAGAGCCAGGGCTTTTTCTTCGGTGTGTGGTTGGTGGATGGTTTCCATTAGGGCTTCTCCTTTTTGGGGTAAGGCGGCTGTGTTGAGCCGCCGGGTAAATGCTTGGATCAGGCGTCGATGATGCGTTTGCAGATGGCGATGGCGGCCTCGTCCCAGGTCACGTAGGAGAGGTGCAGGTTGTCCAGCGCCCGCTCAAGGTGAAAGCGCACCAGGAGGCGGACATCCGCGTCCTCCTCAAACTCTTCCAAAAAATCAAAAAGGTCATCGTCGCCGGTCAGGTGGTAAAGCATGTCGCTGGCGTCTTTCTTCAGCAGCGGCTTGGTCATCAGGCGTTCCAGTTTGGCGGCCTTTTCTTCGGTGTTGGGTTGGCTCCAGGTGCCCATTTTTTCGCTCCTTTTGGGTGGTTCGTGTGGCGCTATGAACGCTTCATAGCGCCGGCTTAGCAAGTGATTTAGAGCGTTATGGGTGATCGGTTTTGGCGATGCGGTAGATGCGCTCGCCGTCTGCGGATTTCTCTGAGATCACATTGAGCCCCAGCTTCTTTTTCAGCGCCCCGGAGAGGGTTCCACGCACTGTGTGCTTTTGCCAACCGGTGGCGTGGCTGAGCTGCTCGATGGTGGCCCCTTCCGGGCGCTCCAGCATCTGGATGACAAGGGCTTGCTTGCTGTTGGCGCGCCGGCGGGATGGCTGGCGCTGTGGCTCTGTTTGGGCCTCGTCCCGTTCTGTGTCGAGGGACTCAGGCGCGGGCTCTGCAGGACTTGGCTTGACGCGTCCCAGCGCCTCGTAGGCGGCGTCATTGATTCGCCATGCCTCTCCCTCAGCGTGGATCAATTCAAGCCTCATCAGGCTGGTCAGCACTTTCTTGCGCGCGCCGCCTTTGATGTGGCCTGGAAACCAGTCGACGCGACCCTCGCGGTGATCGATAGCGTGGGACAAAACAGCGTGTTGTGTGGGCGTCAATGTGTGACTCATAAAAAGCTCCTTGGCGGGTGTGTTAAGACGCCGACATGAACGCTTCATTCGAGAAGGAAGCCAAGTGGATTCAGCGTTATTTTTTCGATGTGATTGATACAGCTCATGGGAATTTCCATTCGCGCYTATGCGCGTCATCGAGGCGTCTCCGATACCGCCGTTCGTAAGGCGATTCAGACRGGACGCATTACCCCCGAGCARGACGGAACGCTGGATCAGGAACGGGCGGATCGGGAGTGGGAGCGCAATACCGAATCGCCCAAGGTCGGGTCGCGCCGGGGCGTCGTCAAAGCGCGAACGCCGGAAGAAATCTCTAGTAACGGGAATGCCTCTCTTCTACAGGCGCGCACCGTYAATGAGGTGGTCAAGGCGCAGACGAACAAGGTTCGCCTGGCGCGACTAAAAGGYGAATTGGTGGATCGCTCGCAGGCGATCGCCCATGTGTTTCAGTTGGCGCGCACCGAACGCGACGCCTGGCTGAACTGGCCCTCGCGRGTGTCCCCCCATATGGCGGCCCATCTTGGCGTTGAYCCACACACTTTCCATGTGGCGCTGGAATCGGCGGTGCGCGAGCATTTGCAAGAACTTGGCGAGCTGCGTCCCCGAGTGGATGGATGATTTCGGGCCCGGATTATGACGGGGCGGCGGATATCGAACRGGCGTGGCGTGAGGGACTGACCCCAGAGCGATTGCTCTCCCTGTCGGAGTGGGCCGATCACCACCGGGTCCTGTCCAGCAAAGCCTCCGCSGAACCCGGSCGCTGGCGCACCCAGCGCACGCCCTACCTGCGAGAGATCATGGAYTGTCTCTCTCCGACCTCGCCAGTTGAGCGGGTCGTGTTTATGAAGGGCGCACAGGTCGGCGGCACTGAGGCCGGCACTAACTGGATCGGTTACGTTATTCATCATTCCCCCGGTCCCATGATGGCGGTCTGGCCTACCGTGGATATGGCGAAGCGGAGCTCCAAGCAGCGGATAGATCCCTTGTTGGAGGAGACGCCAGCGCTGACTGAATTGGTCGCCCCCGCGAGATCAAGAGACTCTGGCAACACCATCTTGTCGAAGGAGTATCGCGGCGGCGTATTGGTCATGACCGGCGCCAACTCCGCGGTGGGGCTGCGCTCCATGCCAGTGCGATACTTATTCCTGGATGAGGTGGACGCCTACCCGGTGGATGTGGAAGGCGAAGGCGACGCCATCACGCTGGCGGAAGCGCGTACGCGCACCTTCTCCCGCCGCAAGATCTTCATTGTGTCCACGCCGACGATTGCTGGCGCCAGCGCGATAGAGCGCGAATACGAGGCGTCCGACCAACGGCGATATGTCGTACCTTGTCCACATTGTAGCCACCCGCAGTGGCTGCGCTTTGAGCAGTTGCGATGGGAGCGTGGCCGTCCCGACACTGCCGCCTACGTGTGCGAAGCGTGCGCCGTCCCCATCGCCGAGCATCACAAAACCTGGATGCTGGAGCGCGGCGAGTGGCGAGCGATGGCGCCCGGGCGCGGAACCAAGACCGCAGGCTTTCACTTATCTTCCCTGTACAGCCCGATAGGCTGGCGCACCTGGGCGGATATCGCCTACGCCTGGGAGAGCGCCGTCAACAAAGAGTCAGGCTCCAACGCCGCGATCAAGACCTTTAAAAATACGGAGCTCGGCGAGACCTGGGTGGAGGACGGCGAAACGCCGGATTGGCAACAGCTGGCCGAGCGGCGTGAGGATTATCCAGTCGGCTGCGTACCCGCCGGCGGTCTCCTGCTGGTGGGAGGCGCGGACGTACAACAGGATCGCATCGAAGCGTCGATATGGGCCTTTGGTCGCGGCAAGACAGCCTGGCTGGTTGAGCATCGCGTGCTGATGGGCGATACCGCGCGCGAAGACGTCTGGGGACGTTTGGCGGCGTTACTTGATGAAACCTGGAGCCATGAGGATGGCGCGCAAATCCCCCTGACGCGATTCGCATTGGATACCGGCTTCGCCACACAGGAAGCCTATGCGTTCGTGCGCGCCCGTCGCGATCCACGCCTCATGGCCGTCAAAGGACGAGCGCGTGGCGCGGCGTTGGTCGGATCGCCCACCGCAGTGGATGTCACCCAGGGCGGTCGCAAATTGCGTCGGGGCGTCAAACTGTTCTCGGTGGCGGTGGGCATCGCCAAACTGGAGTTATACAACAACCTGCGCAAGCACGCAGACATGGCGGAAGATGGGGTCACTCCAGTCTATCCGACCGGCTACATTCACTTACCCCGGGTCGACGCCGAATTCCTGCAGCAGCTCTGTGCGGAGCAGCTGGTGACGCGCCGGGACCGCAACGGTTTTCCGGTGCGCGAATGGCGCAAGATGCGTGAGCGCAATGAAGCGTTGGACTGCTATGTATACGCCCGCGCCGCGGCTTGTGCGGCGGGGKTGGATCGATTTGAAGAACGCCATTGGCGCGAGCTCGAAAAAACACTGCGTCCGCCTGATACGCCAGAACCTCCTATTGCACGTTATGACGACAAGGCCGCCCTCGAAGGCGGTCTTGTCGTTTCTAAATCCCGATCCCCAAGTCGACGCCGCATTCAGAGCGCGTGGCTGACACGATAAGAGACYCATGTATACCCAAGAGCAACTTGATGTTTTGAAGCGGGCGTTGGCCACCGGCGAGCGCCGGGTGAGCTTCGGCGACAAAACGGTGGAGTACCGTTCGGTGGCCGAGCTGCAGGCGGCGATACGCACTGTGGAGGCGGAGATTTCCCGTCGCGAACATGCGCCGCGGGTAAGACGGATTTATATGACGACGGGCAAAGGCGCCTGATGGCCTGGTTCGCGCGTCTGCGCAAAGGGCTGTTCGGGCAGACCGCGCCGACCTATGACGGCGTTGGCGGCGGCCGTCGGGCGCTCGCCTGGCAAGTGGGCAATCCCGGTGCGGTGGCGGCGTTGGCGTTTACCCAGAATGAGCTGCGCGCCAAAAGCCGGGATCTGGCCCGCCGCAATGTCTGGGCCGCAGCGGGCGTCGAAGCCTACGTCGCCAATGCCATCGGCGTCGGCGTCAAACCCCAGTCCCTGGTCAAAGATCCCCGTTTGCGGGAAGCCATTCATGAACGGTGGCGCGACTGGTGCGAGGATGCCGACGCCGCCGGACTGACGGATTTCTATGGCCTGCAGGCGCTGGTGTGTCGCGCCATGCTGGAGGGCGGCGAGTGTCTGGTGCGGCTGCGTTACCGCCGTCCAGAAGACGATCTGCCGGTTGGACTGCAACTGCAGGTGTTGGAGCCGGAGCATCTGGACCCGACGCTGAATCAGGACCTGCCCAACGGTCATACCCTGCGCGCCGGCATCGAGTTCGATCGCCTGGGGCGGCGCGTCGCCTACCACCTTTTTCGCACGCATCCGGGAGACGGTCTGCTCGCCCCGGCGTCCGGCGCGACGGACTTGGAAACAGTGCGGGTTCCCGCCGCCGAAATCCTACATGTGTTCCGGCCGCTGCGACCGGGTCAGATCCGCGGCGAACCCTGGCTGGCCCGGGCCCTGGTGAAGCTCAACGAGCTGGATCAATACGACGACGCCGAGCTGGTGCGCAAGAAAACGGCGGCGATGTTCGCCGGTTTCATCACACGCATCGGCCCGGAGGACAACCTCATGGGCGAAGGCGCGCCGGACGGACAGGGAACTGCGCTGGCGGGACTGGAGCCCGGGGCGTTGCAGATTCTCGAGCCCGGCGAGGACATCAAGTTCTCGCAACCGGCGGACGTCGGCGCCAGTTACGCAGACTTCATGCGTCAACAGTTTCGCGCCGTCGCCGCAGCGATGGGCATCACCTACGAGATGCTCACTGGCGATTTGACCCAGGTAAATTACTCCTCAATCCGCGCCGGCCTGCTGGAATTTCGACGTCGCTGCGAAGCGATCCAGCACGGCGTCATTGTCCATCAGCTCTGCCGCCCCATCTGGCGCGCATGGATGACTCAGGCTGTGCTGGAAGGCGCTTTGCGCGCGCCCGATTTCGCCAACCGTCGGCGGGACTATCTCGCCGTCAAATGGGTGCCCCAGGGATGGCAGTGGGTCGATCCCAAGAAAGAATTCGATGCGCTGATTGTGGCCATTCGCGCCGGGTTACTGTCCCGCTCTGAAGCCATCTCCGCGTTTGGTTATGACGCGGAAACCATCGACAGAGAAATTGCCGCGGATAACGCGCGCGCAGACGAACTCGGTCTGGCGTTCAACTCCGATCCCAGACCATCCGCTGCAGCGACCGACGCCGCCCCTTCCGATTCCTCAGAAGACTAAAACACATATGCCCATGATTCATTTAGCGTCCCGCTTGATCGGGGCGCCGCTACTGATCGCCCGCTGCAAACTGGATGTGATCCTGGCGGTGGTGGGTGGTCGCATAGGACTGGCCAACCCAGGCGTGAGCCTCACGCCGCAGGCGCCGCGAGCGCGCAAAGACAGCGCGCCCGGCATTGCGGTTATCCCCGTGCATGGTTCGCTGGTGCGGCGCACGCTGGGTCTTGAAGCCGCGTCTGGCCTGTCTTCCTATGGCCAGATCGCGCAAAGCCTGGATGCTGCAGTGGCCGACCCACAGGTGGCGGGTATTTTACTCGACATTGACTCGCCGGGCGGTGAAGCCGGCGGGGTCTTTGAGCTGGCTGACCGCATCCGCGCGGCGAACGCCCGCAAGCCGGTCTGGGCGCACGCCAATGACTCCGCCTTCTCCGCCGCCTACGCCATCGCCGCAAGCGCGGGTCGGCTCAGCTTGTCGCAGACCGCAGGCGTGGGCTCGGTGGGCGTGATCGCGCTGCACGTAGACCAGTCAGCGAAAGACGCCCGCGACGGATTAGCGTACACGGCSCTGTACGCCGGCGAGCATAAAAACGATCTGTCTCCCCATGCCCCGYTATCGCCGGAAGCCGCCAGTTCTCTCCAGGCGGAAGTGGATCGTCTGTACCGGATATTCGTCAGCCAGGTCGCCCAGATGCGCAACCTGAGCGAGGACAACGTGCGCAATACGAAAGCGCGCCTGTTCTTTGGCGAAGAAGCCGTGTCGTTGGGACTGGCGGACGCCGTCTCAAGCTTTGATCAAACCCTCTCTGAATTCACCGATGCGCTACGACGACAAGGCGCGCTCACGCCGCGCGAACGTGGCCGCAGCGCCCACTCTCACTTAACCAAGGACCTCTCTGTGCCCGAAACTGCCAGCCCTCCCACTACCATTGAAGAACCCACGCTCACGGCGACCGCTGATTCAACGCCAACGCCAACGCCAACGCCAACGCCAACGCCAACGCCAACGCCAACGCCAACGCCAACGCCAACGCGAGCATTGACGCCGGCTGAGGCTCCGTATGCCCAAGCTCAGGCGATTGCAGAGCTCTGTCTGATCGCTGGCGCTCCCCAGCGCACGGCTGAATATCTTGCTGCGGGGTATAACGAAGCCCAGGTTCGTCAGGCTTTGCTGTCCGCCCGCGCCGAACAACCTGAAATCGCCTCGCGCATTACAGCGGAAACCGGAACGCAGCTGCGCCCCGAACACAGTCCGGTTGTCGCCGCGGTCAAACGTTTGGCGGGAGAGGCGTAGTCAATGCCCGCCATTCACGAAACCAACAATCTAGGGGATCTGCTCAAGTTCGAAGCCCCCAATCTCTATTCCCGCGATGTGGCCAGCGTCGGGGTCGGACAAAAGCTGACGCTGGGAGCTGTTGTTTCCCTGGATGCGGAGGGACGACTGAAAGCGCTGTCGCCAGCCGCCGAGGGCGGCGATACGGCCGTCGGCGTTCTGGCCGTGAGCATCGACGCCACCAGCGCGGAGCGACATGACGCGCTGTTTATCGCTCGCCATGCGGTGGTCGCAAGCGATGCGCTGATCTGGCCTTCCGACATTACCCCCGAACAAAAAGCCGCTGCGATGGCGCAACTAAAAGCGCGCGGCGTGCTGGTGCGCGCGAGCGCCTGACGYCCCTCCTGAGAAAGAGTTCATGCTGAATCCCTTTGATACCCCCGCCTTTTCCATGGCCGCGTTGACGGCGGCCATYAATATTCTGCCCAACCGATATGGGCGCCTGGAATCGATGAAGCTCATGCCGATGCAGCCGGTTCGCACRCGCCAGATCATCGTGGAAGAAATGAAYGGCGTGCTGAACCTGCTGCCGACCCTGCCGCCGGGCTCGCCCGGCACCGTGGGACGYCGCGGCAAGCGTTCGCTGCGTTCTTTCGTGATACCGCACATTCCCCATGACGACGTCGTGYTGCCGGATGAGGTGCAAGGCGTGCGCGCCTTCGGATCTGAAACCGATATGGAGACCATCGCGGGCATCATGGCGCGCAACCTGCAAACCATGCGCAACAAGCACGCCATCACGCTGGAGCACCTGCGGATGGGCGCATTAAAAGGCGTCATCCTGGACGCCGACGGATCGGTGTTGTATGACCTGTACGACGAGTTCGATATTGCCCCGACCACCATCCCTTTTAATCTGGGCAATGCCGGTACGGCGGTTAAGGATCGCTGCATCAAAGTGTTGGCTCACATTGAGGACAACCTTCGCGGCGAGTTCATGACTGGGGTGCATTGCTTATGYTCRCCGGAGTTTTTCGCGGCGCTGACGGGCCACGCCAAAGTGGAGAAAGCCTACGAGCGTTGGCAGGACGGCGCGATATTRATTAACGACGTGCGCTCCGGATTCACCTTCGGCGGCATCGTCTTCGAAGAGTATCGCGGCCAGGCCAACGATATCGATGGCGYYGCGCGACGCTTTATCGCGCCCGGCGAAGCGCATGCGTTTCCGGTRGGCACGATCGACACCTTCGCCACACATTGCGCGCCAGCGGACTTCAATGAAACCGTCAATACCATCGGTAAACCGCTGTATGCGAAACAGGAGCCGCGCAAGTTTGGCCGCGGCACGGATTTGCATACCCAGTCCAATCCGTTGCCGATGTGTCGACGTCCAGGCGTCCTGGTGCGCTTAACCGCATGATCACACGTTTGGAAGCCTTGTATGACGCCGCTGATCGAGCAGGCCTGTTGGTTCGCGCAGAGACTGACGGGGGCTCGGCGTCAGTGGAGTTCCGGGCGCCGGATGAGCCCGTGCTCGAGGGACTGGCGCTGTCCGCCGACTACGCCATTCGCTACCCAGTCTCGGCGCTTCCCACTTTGGCTATCGATGACGAAATTGTCGTCGCAGGCGTTTGCTATCAGGTGCGTGATATTCGGGCCGTGGGCGATGGCTCTGAACGACGGGCGGATCTGACCCGGTTGGAGCCGCACAGGTGAATTCCATTCGTGAACGCATTCAACGCACATGCCTGGACACGCTCAAGAAGGCGCTGGCTCCGGTCCCTGTCTGGCGTTATCCCACGGCTCCGATCAATCGGGAAGCAAGTCCGGCCCTGCTATTGATGACGGAGTCGGACGTCGTCCTCGCCCGCGTCAATGACCGGGTTGAACGCGCATTGAGTATTCGTCTGGTGGCGATCACCCGCGGTCGGGATGCCTTTGAACAAGCGGATCAATTGGCGGTCGCAGCCCATACGACGCTGATGCGCGACGCGAATGTGGGCGGACTGGCTTACGCATTACTGGAAATCGACGCGGAGTGGGATGCGGAAGACGCCGATGCCGGGGCTGTCGCACTGCCATTGCGTTATGAAGTGCGGTATCGCACGCATATTCACGATCTGACCCGGTGCGGAGATGTGTCGTAATGCCTGCGCCTCTCCATTCATGGAGATATCCCCATGTTGAGAGGTCCGCTACCGGATTTACGTCTGTGACTTGACCCAGCGCAATCCCCATGGATGAAGCGCAGTTTAGTATTTAAAAACAGGATTTCATTTCTGTTCGGGGGAGCAATAGTGCGTGCCAAGGGAGAAATGAATATTGAGACGGCAGCTTCAGCGTATGACGCTTTCGTCACTATTACGATCCACGGGCGCTTCGATATATCGCTTTGCGAATCATTTAGAAAAGCCTACGAAGGATATTCAAAAGAAACTTGCTTTTTTATCGACTTACGCGAAATAGAGCAGCTGGATACGTCGGCGCTGGGCTTATTACTGCGGATGCGTTCATATTTGGGCTGTGGAGCGAAAGTCGTGATAGTGACTAAATCCCCCCAGATTCGGGATATTCTTAGCGTTTCGCGGTTGGGTCAATATTTCTCCATCGCTTCCACGATCAGTCCACACTGATCAACTGGCTCTTGTTCTCTTTAGGGCCTCGTTATCGCCCAGTTAAGTCGGCGGATTCTTCTCGCCGCGATACCAAACCTGCGCATTCATTTGTCCACAAACTTCACTCAACCGTAGAGATCCATCGTGACTTTGAAACTGCTATGTCCCCACATTCACGCGGGTGTGGCCTATGGCCCCGGTGACTGTATTGAGGTCGATGCGGCCGCCGCCCGTTGGCTGATCGAGCTTGGCGTGGCTGAAGCCATCACATCGACGAAAACGGCCCAGGCCAAAGATCGCACTCCCCACCCAAAAGGAAATTAAACATGTCGTATTTCTCCGGCCAGGGGCGCGTCTATATCGGCGCGCGCGATCCCCTCGGCCATCCCTTGGGACTCAGCTACGTGGGCAACGTTCCTGAGCTGAAAGTGTCGCTGTCGGTGGAAACTCTTGAACATCAGGAATCCGTCAGCGGACAACGATTGACGGATCTGCAGTTGATCAAAACCAAGAAAGGCGAATTCGCCTGTACATTGGAGGAGCTGATTCCCGCCAATCTGGCGTTAGGTCTTTATGGCCTCTCCACGGAGCAAACCGCCGGCACGGTGACCGCGGAGACGTTGCCGAATCCGCTGAATCCGGGCGAGCTATACCTGCTGGCGAAGCAGAATCTGTCCGAGRTSGTGATCAAAGACTCCGGCTCGCCAGCGAAAACCCTGGCGCAGGCGCAATACCGCGTGAACGCCAAACATGGCTCCCTGACAGTGCTCGATAAATCCGAGAATGGCCCCTTTGTCGAGCCCTTCAAGGTGGATTACAGCTACGGAACGGCGCAGAGCACCGCCATGTTCACCCARCCGCTGCCCGAGCGCTGGATTCGCTTTGAGGGACTGAACACCGCCGACGGCAATCGCGAGGTCGTCATCGATCTGTACCGGGTRGCGATCAATCCCGCCAAAGAGTTGTCGATCATTACCGACGARCTGATGAAATTCGAACTTTCCGGCCAGGTATTGGCGGACACGCTGAAGTCGGCGCAGGGCGACCTGGGTCAGTTCGGCCGTATTGTGTTGTTGTAGGAGGACACGTGGACGCATCGGAATGGGACGTGCTGGCGCCGCCCGCACATACTGTGGATATCGCGGAAGAGACGCTCACGCTTTCGCCATTAACCTTGGGCGAATTGCCCGCATTGATTCGGGCCGTGCGGCCTTTTATCGCCCAACTGGGCGGCGAGCCGGACTGGTGGGCGTTGTTCTGCGACCACGCCGACTCGCTTCTGACGGCGTTGGCGATAGCGAGCCGGCAACCGTTACCTTGGGTGGAGGCGTTGGCGCTGGATGACGCCTTGAAATTAGCGTCCGCGTTGTTCGAGGCGAACGCCGATTTTTTCATGCAAAGGGTGGCGCCGGGATTCGACCGGCTGGCGCAACGACTGGCCGCCCGATTACCTGGAGCGACGCCATCGCCCGTTTGATTCGCGCAGGCCACCGCTACCCAGATCTGCTCACGTACACCCCCGCCCAAATCCAGACCTTTCTTATTGCGGGCCAGCGTTATGAAAACGAACGGATGCTGGCGCATTTGACGGTGTTGAATATCGCGGCCCAGGGCGGCCCTGAGGATGTGAGTCGTTTGCGAGAGGCGTTACGCCTTGCGGATTGATCTGGTCGCGGATGGCCTGTTGGATCGGCGAAGATTTAACGCCTGGCGCAAAGAAAAGCGCCAGGCGGTGCATTCGGCGGTGGGCAAAGTCATGCGCGCTTCCGGTCGGGACATGGTGACGCGGGTGCGTGATGACATGCGTCGCGGTTTCTCACGCACGTCGCCGGCGCTGCTGCGTTCCGTGCGCGCCAAAGTATATGACGCCAAATCAAACCAATTACCCGCCTTGTGGGTGGGGTCCAAGATTCCCTGGTTGGGCGTTCATGAGCGCGGCAAGGTGATACGGGGACGCATGTTGATCCCTTTGYTGCCCGCGCATCAACGYATCGGACGCAAGGCCTTCGCGCGYCTGGTTGACGACTTACGACGGGCGAATCTCACCGCCTTCGTTAAGCGTCACGGCAAACTGATTCTGATGGCGCAYAGCACGCCAGAGTCRTCGCGGGTTTTATCTCGCTTTCGGCGCGCCGAGCGTGAGCGACGAGGCGTTCGTCGACTGACCCGCGGCGAAGCCATACCCATCGCGGTCCTGGTCTCCAACGTCACCTTGAAAAAGCGCTTCGACCTGCAGCAGTCAGTGCGCGCGGAACTGCCCCGATTGACTGCGTCGCTGCGCGTCATCCTTAAACGACTCTGACCATGGCTTCACCTCGAGCTCAAATCCTTATCTCCGCCGTCGATGATACGCGGCGCGCATTCACCTCCGTCAACGGCAGCCTCTCGCACCTTCGTGAACACGCCAATCAGCTAGGGGATCTGCTCTCCCGACTGGGCGGATTGATCGGGCTTGGACTGGGCGTGCGCGAGCTGACGGAGACGACCGACCAATATAAGAACCTGCAGGCGCGACTCAAGCTCGCCGTCACCTCGCAGGAAGAGTTCAATCGCGCCGACGCCGAACTCTACGCGATCTCTCAACGCAACCGCGCGCCGTTGGCGGAGACGGTCACGCTGTATGCGCGACTGGCGCCCTCCGTACGCGCTCTGGGGAGGGAGCAAAGCGAAGCCYTGGCGGTGACGGAGACCATCAGTCAGGCGGTCGCCTTATCCGGCGCMTCCAGCGAAGCCGCCGCCGGRGCGCTGCTGCAGTTGGGKCARGCGTTTGCGTCAGGCCAGCTGCGCGGSGARGAGTTTAACGCGGTCGTGGARCAGACGCCGCGATTGGCGCAGGCGATTGCGGATGGCATGGGCGTTCCCATGGGCGCGCTGCGTGCTYTGGCGCAGGAAGGCAAGATCACCGCCAAGGCGGTCATGGATGCGCTKAARCATGAAAAGKCGCGCCTGACGCTGGAAATGGCGAGCTTACCGGATACGGTRTCGGGCGCMTTRGTGCGCYTGAAAAACGCCTTTCTACGCGCGTTTGGCGAGCGGGACTCCCATAGCGGCGTGACCGCCGCACTGGCCCGGAGTCTGCAGTTTCTGGCGCAGCATTTGGAGGCGTTGATCGATCTGGCCGGYGTGGCGCTGGTGGCCGCCATSGGRCGCATGATCGCCTCTTTGACGGCGAGTCTTGCCGCSACCCGGGCGGAAAATGCGGCGCGACTGGCCAGTCTGAAAATATTRTCGGCGGARKCGGCGGCCCGGCAYCARAGCGCRTTGGCGGCGTTGGCCCAGGCCCGTGCGCAAGGCGTGGCGACCGCGGCCTTGGTCACGGATGTGGCGAAAACCCGCACCCAGGCGATGGCGGCGTCTTCCGCCTTTGCTCAGGCGGCCGCCTCCGCCACGCTTTGGGGACGGATTTTGACGGGGCTGCGTGGCGCATTGGCCTTGTTAGGCGGCCCCGTCGGGGCCTTAGTGACGGCCTTGGGCGTGGTGGCGGGCATGCTGTACTCCGCCCGTGACGCCACCGTTCAATTCGGCGGAAAGACCGCCACACTCAAGCAGATTGCAACGGCGACCTGGGACCTGGTCACCGAGAAAATCGGCGCCGCCATCGACGCCATAGCAGAGCTGGCCAGCGCCGGTGAAATCAGCTGGCGGCGCTTGCGAGAAGCGGCGGTTAGCGAATTACGCGAGCTCGGCGCAACGCTGCGGCGATCAGTGAATACGCTGCTGGGCGCCTTTACCGCAGTGGGACGGGTTGCAGGCGTGACTGCGGGCTTTCTGGTGGCGCGTTTTCGAAGCGCGTTCTCTGATATTGGCGCGCTGGCGAGCGCGTTGGCGAAAGACGTGGAAGCGGCGTTTCAAGGCGACTTTTCCATGCAGTCCCTGAAGACGACGATGATGCGTCAACTGGGCGAAGTGGGAGATTACGGACGCCAGGTCTCACGCGAACTCCATGAGGCCTTTTCACGGGATTATGTTGGCGAAGCCACGCAGGCGATCGCCTCACACATTAAACCGGAAACCACTGAACTAGGCGTATTTGGACGCTCCCAGCCCGCAGGCGCGGCGCCGGGCGCAGAAGGCGCGCGGATGACCCTGGAGCAAGCGCGCGCCGACGCGGAACTGCGCTTACTCAAAGATTCGTTGGCGCGGGAAAACGCCGAGTTGGATCGCGCGCTGGCGGAACGTCAGCTGTCTTTGCGGGAGTATTACGCCGAAAAAACGCGGCTGGCACAGCGCGACATCGATGCGAACATCGAACGGGTGCGCACGGCGATACAGCGTCAGAAGGCATTGCTAAAGACGAGCCAGGACGTTGCTGGRCGCGCCAAGGCGCAAGCGGATCTGGTGAAACTGGAAGCGGAGCTGACCCTRCTCAAYCGRCAGCGGRYGGAKGCGGAAGTCGCCAATGCGCGTCAGGCGGCGCARGCGGAGAAAGAGCTCGGCGACGAGCTTGCGCGCGTCAAAGCCGAGTTAAGRGAATTAACGGSCGTCGCCRATARCGSGGACAGACGCGCGCAAGTGGCCCAGCGATATCAGTCCCTGGTGGCGAGACTGCAGGCGGAAGGCGATCAGGAAGGCGCCGCCCTGGTGAACCGACTCATCGACGTGCAGGCGGCGGAGGCGGATTTGGCSGCCTGGGAGCAGCGCTTTAACCAGACCCTGACGAACATGAATGCCGCRGAGCAAGCCATTCAGTTGCARCGGCARGCGGGACARTTGGGTGAGGCGCAGGCTCAACGCGAACTGTTGGCGTTGCATCAGGCGACCGGAGAAGCGCTTACATCAATGCTGCCCAAGTTAGAGGCGGCGGCTTCCGCGATCGGGCCAGATGCATTGGCGCGGGTGAAGGCTTGGAAGAACGAAATCACCCGGGTGAATCAGGTCGTGGATGAGGTGGCGGTGTCCTTTGACGGCTCACTGCGCGACGGCATGGCGAATCTGTTCGAGTCGGTGGGCTCTGGAGCCAAAAGCGCCAGCGCCGCGTTTGCGGATTTTGGCCGTTCCGTACTGGGGACGATTCAACGCATGGCTTCGCAAAAGCTCGCTGAGTCGTTGTTTGGCGGTCTGTTTGGCTCCGTCGGCTCTGCCAGTGGTCCCGGCGCCATATTGTCTTCCTTGTTCAAAGGCTTTGCCCAAGGCGGCTATGTCAGCGGACCTGGAACGTCCACCAGCGACTCCATTCCTGCGCGCTTGTCCGCCGGGGAGTTCGTCGTCAATGCCGCCGCCGTACGCCGTGTCGGCGTGGGTTTATTGCACTCCATTAACGGCCTGTCCGCCGGTCCGCGCCTGCAAGGCGGCGCCTTGGGCTTCGCCAGCGGCGGTTTGGTTCCCACTGGCGCGCGTCCGTCGGCGAGCGCTGCGGCAGGGGCGCCTGGCGCGAATGGCGGCTCCGCCGTCCGCATTGTGAATGTCGTCGATCCGGCGATGGCGGCCGACTACCTCACATCCTCCTCTGGGGAGAAAACCATCCTGAACATTCTGCAACGCAACGCGGGCGCGGTGCGGCAGTTATTGAGCTGAGATTTTTTATGGCCTATGAATCCGGCACGGCGGGCGATTACGTCGACTTGCTGATGCGCCTATACCAATTCGTGACGCAAACGATGACGCCTGTTGAACAGCGTTGGCGGGCGCTGCGTTGGATTGGGTATAAGCGCATTTTTTGCAGCAGCGAACTGGGCGGTTCTGAGGCCTTCAGAGGCTTCGACGCGGACAGCGCCAGCGAATGGTTAACCGCGCAAAGCCAGGCGGCGCCGTCTCATCTGGGGCTGGAGCTGGTGCGCCCTCTGGAGGTGCGTGCATTTACCCTGAGGGGAGCGGGAAAAGCCTCGCGCTCCCCCAAATCCTTCACTTTGGAAGGGTCGGACGATGGCGAGGTGTGGACCGCTCAGGAAACCTGGAATGACCAGAGTTGGAGTAATGCGCAGTTTCGGGAATACAGCGTCAGTACGCCAAGCATCGGCGCGAAAACCCACTGGCGCATTCTGATTCACGCCAATAACGGCGACTGGGGTTACAGCGGGTTGCGGGATTTTGATCTGTTGGAAACGCTGGAGACGTCCCGCATCAGCCATGGCGTCCCCGCGCAGTTGATTCTGCAGGGGCCAGGACTGTCCGGTAAGGAAGCCGTTTTTGTGGGCGTGGAAACCTATGCGTCGCCCACCACCGATATCTTCAACTGGCGTTTGGCGGGCTTTTCAGGGTTTGTCGAAGCGAATGGCTTCAGCAAGCAGCCAGGCGCATCGCCCATGATGGGGTTTCCTGTGTGGAATGCGGCAATGCCATACTGGTTCGTGGCCAACGGCCAACGCATTGTCTGTGTGGTGAAAGTGGATACGTCGTACATGACGTTTTACCTGGGCAAGTTTCTCCCTTACGCCACACCAGGACAGTTTCCTTATCCCTTGCTGGTCGCCGGTATGACTCCCACCGATGCATTGACCCGCTATTCGGATGGTTCGCTGGTTTTACCCTACAAAGGCAATCGCGCGAACTTCAAATTCCGCTTCATCGACGGCGAATGGCGTCAGCCAGAAAGCTGGCCCTGGAATAACAGCGTGATCAC
>NZ_JAHMIN010000006.1 GCF_018986435.1 Hahella sp. HN01
CGGCACGAAAGAAAGGGGATCTCAAAAAGAAAGTTCGATCCCATATGTGTATGTTGCAAAAGAAGCCTTCGAGGGTGAAAAAATACTTTAACCACCCAAGCATCAAATATGCGGCATAGAATGCCTATATCGATGCCGGATTAATAAAAGGCGAGGGGAGAGGTTTCTAACTCTCCCTGATGACTCAATCAATGGTGGTTGTGCTCGGTCTAATCTTTCTGCCGTCTATTCGGACAGCGCCATTGTCATATATTGCGATCCAGGATTTTCACCCAATGCGGCGTTCACTCGATAACCGCAGGCTTCATACATCCGTATCGCATTTTGATTGGATTTATATACTTCAAGCAGCAGTGTTCTTACGGGCATTGCGCGACAAAGATGTTCGATAGCCGCTAGCATTTTTTCGCCAATGCCGGCGTTCTGATTCGCCGGCTTCACATACATTTGAATAATCTCCCCAGCGTCAGGTACGACTTGAGTTTCGAACGTCACGCCACAGATGCCCACCAGATCGCTATTTAGAAACGCCCCAACCATCATGGCTTTGTTGGAGCGCTCTTCAATGCGCATCTCAAAATAGAGTTTTTCCAGTTTCACTTGCTGCTCATAACCCGAACCAAAGTACTCAGGGAAAGTCTTTAACGCCTCTAATCTGATTGCTCGGTAGGCCTTGCATCCCTGGGTTCCAATACTCTGACTTCGTACAAGTTCGACTCCTTTTAAACATGCGCCTGTTTGTGTTGGGGCTATTTGACCATACAGAAATCTGGGTGTTGTAACCAATGCTTAAATAGATCTGTGGATGGTAGCTGAAGGCTCGAATTGTGGACCGCTTAGTTGTTAAGATTCAGCCAAATTCCGCGAGTTTTAAAGCGGATAGTTATTGTGCTTCTAGTCCTGTGGACGGTAAGAAATGGGTGAATCAGAAAAAGTGTATGTGGAGTTTAATTGGTGGGATGGTCCGGTAGAAGGGATTGCTGATGTCAACGGCGTACCTCATCGATTTGTCGGAGACATTGATGAGGACGAAGGTTATCGTTATTCGTACAAACTATTCCTTATCTCAGAATCTGACTTGGAGCTGGAAATTGAACAATGGAAGATATTTATGCATTGGTACCGGCGATTTGATGATGGCGAAGTAGACACAACATCTCACCCAGCCAATGGCGGTATAAATCCGAGATGGGATGAACTGGATTCATTACTGCGGCAAAGCCGGGAGGTTCCTGAGGTCTGCTTATTAGCACACGCAACTTTCGAATTCATTGAAGGACGTGAAAGTCGTTATGAGGAGAGCGGACCTAATTATCGGGTTACGTGGCATTTTATTGGGTAGAGAGCCATCGGTAGGGACGGATTATTTGATAGACGCCGACTTCTCTAGTCACACTGAACAGTGATTTTCATATGTTTGCTGAATTGCTAAAAGGCCAAGGGAAAGAAGAAAAAGCTGTGGACTTGCAAGCCCGAGCTTGTGAGAAATTTGCTGAGATAGTGATCAAATCCGGCTGTTTGAAGCTCCATGAGGGAGAGGAGAATTACAAGAGTGAAGACTGCCTGATTATTGGCGTTGCCTCATACTCCACTTCGGACATGGAACTGCTTGACGCCATTGTCGCTTCCGGCTTCCGTTCCACTCTGTCGACGTATGTTTATGACGTGTCTCATGCCCGTACCATGGAAGATTTGAACCAAGTGTTCGAAGGAATTGGCGTGGTATACCAGACTCCTCTCCTTGTGCAGCGAGTTGGCGGCAAGGTGCATGATTTAGCTTGGGGGTATGACGCCAGAGAGAAGCTCAAGCGTGTCTATCGAGTAGAGTGATTCAAGTATGAAAACTTATGCTTGGGCGTTCACCATAAGCGTTATAGCCGCCTCGCTTATGACATATCCAGGACTCTCCCACAACGCCATGGGCGAGTTTTGTCGCAACCCAGGGAAAGTGGACGTTCTGGGTGTGTGTTGTGTCGGGCGGTTTGGGGTTATTGATTTTTGTCTTTAAAACTCTCAAACGTACGGGGCAATAAGCTCTCTGTCAGTTTGGCCCAAGATGCTGCAGACCATGAAATGGTGAGAGTTGCCCGCCCGGAAAGTTCCTGTTCGTTTCCTGTGTTATTCCATTCGATTGATATGCGTTGGCGAGGTCGTACACATAGGCGCGAAGGCCTGTGCTTCAAAACATGGACTCCTACGCCATTTGGGGGGCGTTTGGGACGTATTCCCACTCTAGACTCGGGAGTGCGCCCTAATAACGACGACCAAAAAGGACTGGATTCATGCCAAAGAAGAAATTTCGACTCGCCCTCTTATCGGCTCAGCTGCTGCTCGTGGGCATCGGCGCCGCTGGCGCGCAGAGCGTTTTCGCCGCCGACTGCCCCACCAACTGGGCTGAAGGAGCCCAATATCAGGTTGCTCAGGAAGTGCTGTATCAAGGCGATATCTATCGCGCACTGGTGACGCACACCACCTATCCCGGCGCTGGCTGGACGCCGGAGGTGGGATCTCTATGGGAACGAGTCGGGCCCGCTGATTGTGATGATGATAGCAGCGGTGGCGATAACGGCGACGGCGGAGGTGACGATGGCGATGGTGGAGATCATGGCGGCGGCGAAGGTCCCTATAATCGCGCGCCTATCCCGATACCGGGCGTACTGGAGGCGGAGCACTATGATTACGGCGCTTTTCAGGATACCACTCCCTCCAACGAAGGCGGCGCTTTGCGCCAGGACGCTGTAGATATCGAGCCCAGCACGAGCAATGGCTATAACATCGGCTGGATCGAGCCCGGGGAATGGTTGGAATACAGCGTTAACGTCAGCGAAGGCGGCGTTTACACCATGTCCTCACTGGTTGCGGCGGAAAGCGTCGAAGGCCGTTTTGCGGTGAGCATTGACGGCGCCAGGGCGGTGGAAGTGACGGCGCCGGTGACTGGCGGCTGGCAGAATTGGACCTGGGTGGACGCCGGCATTGAGTTAAGCCCAGGCGCGCACACGCTGAGAGTCACTATGCTGCAATCCGGCTTCAACCTGAACGCCCTGCAATTCACGCTGGGGGACGGCCCGGGGCCAGACCCTGACGTGTCCCGCCTGTGGGCCGGCGCCAACCAGTATCAGCTTGCGCACATGTCCGAGGCGGATCGTCGCAAACAATTGCAGGCGATGAAGGACAGTGGATTGAAAGTCTTACGCGTTTTTGTCACGCGCAGGGGCGATGCGCCATGGGAGATCCAACCCAAGGGCTGGACCTATGAAGAACCATTGGGCGTATACCACGACGATCAGCTGGAGAAAATGGATAAGCTGATGCAAGAGTGCCAGGAGATGGGCATAAAGATGGTGCTGGCGTTGATCAATTTCGCTTACGCGCAGGATTCCAACTCAGTCTATTACAATGCTTTCGGCCCTGTCGGGATGTATCAGCAGGATGCGATAGACGCCTATAAAAAGCGCTTCTCCCACTTTCTTAACCATCAAAACCCTTATCTCGGCAATAAGAAATGGAAGGACATTAACGACGTGGTGCTGGCTTGGGAAATCGCCAATGAATCCGGCGTGTCTCTGGCGGATGAGAACCTGTCGAACGATCAGAAATATAACATCCACCGCAACTTCCTGACCCAGATGGCCGCCCACCTGAAAGCGGAAGACCCGGACACCTACGTCGCCCTGGGGATCGCTGGCTACGATAAGTACTACAACAAAGGCAGCGCCGACGATATTAAAACACTGGGCGACATTCCGGCGGCGGATATCTATACCTTGCACTATTACGGCGGCGACCTGGATCAGTGGTTGAACGACGCCCTGCCGTCAGTGCGACAGTGGGGCAAACTGTTGTTCGTGGAAGAGTTTGGTAAAGAACGCAAGGTGGGGATGGAAACGATGACAAACGAATACCGCCATGTGGCGGAAACCGCGAGACGTCGTGGCATCCCCTGGATGTTCTGGCGCATGGGATTGCGCAAGGATGAGAATACCTGGTCAGTCATGAATGACGATGGCGTCTGGCGCGACGTTATTGATCCCGAATCAAAGCGGATATCGGAGATTGAAACCAGCGATCCCTGGTTGCGTTAGTCTTACTAGTCTTATCAGTCCTATTAGTCCAGCAGACAAGTAGCTTCCTTCTATTTGTGTGCGAATGACAGGTTGTCTGCGGATGACAGGGATGAGAATAGTTGACCTTGTGTTACTATTTCTCCGGCTTAAATGGAGGCGTCGGATGCATTAAATCCGACGCCTCCTGAACCGACCATTGTCTGACCTGTCCCACAAACATATTGAGAGCCTGTGAAGATTTATTTACGCCAATACGCCGCTCTCGTGAGGAGATAACATGCCGAAGGGAATCAAAGTCATATCCATCATCAACACAGTTTTTTTGTTGCTCAACCTGGTGCTAGTCATCATCGTAGCTGATGATTTATCCCGCTATGTGCTGATGGCGAATTGCGTAGCCTGGACCCTGTGCGGACCCTTGCTGTGGGTGCGCTCGAAGTATGTCTGGATGCTGGCCAGACCCTTGATATACGGCTGGGCGTTACTGACTGTGTTCGGCATGTTGATGGGAGATTGGGCGTCTTTGATTATCAGTTTGATCACCGGTATTCCGTTTCTGGTCTACATCATTGGCGTTCGCGGATACCTGAATGAGGACCACGTCAGAGCTTACTTTGGCGTACCGCCAAGTGAAGTGAAAACAACTCAGGAAGATGAAACCGCTCCGGCATGAGTAGGTGCTCTGGTTTTATACCTTCCAATACCCTGGCCATATTCCCCCCGTTCGCCCTGAGCCTGTCGAAGGGCTTTCCAGAGCGCTGGTTTGAAACCGTCATATGCGTCACGACTCTGGGATAGGGTGATATTTCCTTTATTCGCCCGGGAGGGCCCTTCGACAAGCTCAGGGCGAACGGAGTTGGGATGAGCGTTGGAGGGGGATTGTAGGATGGTTTAGCTTGGTTTGATTGGAAGGATTCTGATCGGAAGGATGGATGGCGCAGGGTGAAAAACTGTGTGTCCTAAGTATTGAGATCACCTTAAATCTCACGCGAAAGGAAAACCTGGCCGGCTATTTCCCGTTCGACTCAACTTTCCCGCTCCCATATTCCCCGTTCGCCCTGAGCCTGTCGAAGGGCTTTCCAGAGCGGTGGTTTGAAACCGTCATATGCGTCACGACTCTGGGATAGGGGGATTTTCGTTTTATTTGCCCGGGAGGGCCCTTCGACAAGCTCAGGGCGAACGGAGTAGGAATAAGCGCGAGGGAAAATATATTCTAATGATCCTTGAGGATCGTGTGATGGGGCTGTGCCCGGGAGGACCCTTCGACAGGCTCAGGGCGAACGGAGTGGGGAGGGGACGTTCTTTTTTGTCTTCTTTGGCGTTGACATGAGGCTCTGCGACTACAACTTATAAAGCTTCTCGTAAAACCCGGTTGTGGTGACGGTTACGGTGACGGGTTGATTGCCGCTGTTGTGCCAGTACCAGCCGTGAACGCCTTCGAAGGGGGCCTGGAAGGCGCCGTTGGCGTTGGTTTTATTTCTGCCTACCCAATAGCTGGTGAATTCGTCGCCGGCATTGGGGCGTTCGCCGTGCATGTCGAAGTTGACGGGGCCTTGCGCTTCCCATTTGAACATGAAACGGTCGCCTTCCTGCATTTGCGCCTTGATCTCGGCTCCTTCATTGGGACCGAGAGTGATGGTCAGGGTGTCGTTGCGCAGTGGAGCGCTGCTTTTCCATACTGGGTTGAGCAGGGAGGCGAGTTGGGCGTCGCTGATCATGGGGTCTTCTACCGGCTCCGCTGCTTCTTGTGGGGCGATGGCGTTGAGCTGGGTCAGGCCCAGGTAGCCGCCGACGCCGGTGGGATCGATGCCGTATTCCGCTGGCAGCACCGTCGTGACGAGCAGGCTGGCGCCAACTACCATGGCGATCGCGGTTGCTTTAAACAGTGTTTTGCTGGATGGCGATACAGCGTGGTTGCGGTGGGTGATGTCATGCATGTCGATAATCTCAAGAACTCACGAAAAAGCCGGTGAGTTGGTAGCCTATTAACATAAATCCGGCGCTCATCAGGAGCACATTGGCGGTGAAGGCCTGCTTGGCGAAGGCGTCGGTTTTGCGCCAGAAACTCATGATAATGAGAATGGCGCTCAGCGCCAGTAACTGACCGATTTCCACGCCCACATTAAAGGCGATGATATTGGGGATCAGGCCATCCTGGGACAGGGTGAAATCCTGCAGCTTCGTCGCCAGTCCGAAGCCATGAAAAAAGCCGAAGATAAGCACCGCCGCTTTGGTATTGGGCTGAAAGCCGAACCAGCGAGGGTAAGCGCCAAGATTATCCAGCGCCTTGTAGACAACGGAAAGACCGATGATGGTGTCGATCAGATAAGGGTTAACCTGGGCGCCGCTCAATACGCCGTACAACAAGGTGACGCTGTGGCCGATGGCGAATAGCGTGACGTAAACGCCAATGTCTTTCATCCGATACAGGAAAAAAATCACGCCGATAAGAAACAGCAGGTGATCATAGCCCGTCACCATGTGCTTGGCGCCGAGATAGATAAAGGGAATCAGGTGCATGCCTTCCGCCTGTTCGATGAACAGCGCGTCGCCTTCCGCCACGCCGTGAGCGAACACGGGAGACGCAACGATGGCGAGAAACAGCAGGAAGAGAATGAAGGGACCGCGTGCGCTAAGCGTCGTATTTTTATATTGAGCTGAAGAAATCAAAACCACCCGGCATGGCCTCCGAAGTCTGTGTATGAGGTCGCTGTCGTAAATGCCGAAAAACTATAGCCCAGCTGCATGGCCGAACCTATCAGCCGAAATGCTGAACTTGTCGCTTTTGTGAAGAGTACGGCGAAGGTTATGCCCCCCGGCGGGGGCTCGCAAGCGTTGAAGTCTCGGATCTGTTATTGCGATACTCTTCAGCTCCATCCAATGCCTCAATTTGATTATGGCCAAGAAACGCAAAACGAAACCTTCGCCCAAAAATCCCCTGGACGCCAGTTGGCTGCTGGCGGAGGCGGATAAGCGCGACAAACTGGAGGCGAGGGCGGCCCGAATGAGCGCCAGGAACGCCCGCATCGCCAGTCAAGTCGTGAATGAACTGGTGCGGACGGACGCCGACTGGGAGCAAATCTTCAAAGCGCTGAATCCCCGTAAAGACGAGAAAATTCAAACACTGCTGCTAAGGTTCCGCGGCCCGCATATGTTCGCCCCCCATGTGGCGTTGAACATCCTGCAACACTGCCTCGAAGCGAATCCGACCCTGGATTTGAATGGCTTGGTAAACGCGGCGGTTGATGAATCAGGTAAAGTGACGAAGTTTAGAAGTTAGTGGGGCGACTCAAATGAAGTTTTCTATCTTGTCCCGTTGGTTGCGAAATCCGTGGAGCTTTTATAATGCAGTTTATGAAAATAGTTGAGAGGCTTGTAGAGTACTATGATCCTATGCTTCAGCATATTATAAGCTTGCTGAAAAAAGTGATTATAGACAGCCCATTAATGGCGACTTTATCGCCATCGGCTATGAGCAGTTTAGATTTCGATACAACTATATGTTTGGCGACTCTGTATGTGACATAGATGATCTAAGTGACATAAATCTGGGAGAGTCAATTGTTAAAGAAATTGAAGTAGAACTATTGAATAATGGCATATTCGTTAGAGAGTACGAGGACGACGAAGGCGAATGGGAGGTTGACGACTCCGAAGCGTTTCTTGAGTTGATCGTGTTTGCGGCTCTACCATTGGTATTGCTCATGTGTAGACAACGTTTAGCCGAGTCAGGCTTGACTCTAGATGGTATTAATTGGATTGTATTTGACGATGCAGAGGGAATGCCTGGCCAAGCGAATTTGTATATGAAAAGCGATGTGGGCGACACAGATTCTGCCATCGCACTTCAGTGGTTAGCGTCTATTAGTTCAGATGAAAAAATTGCTCGTTTCTTGCAAACAATTTACATACTCAGGTTTTCGGGATTCTCAACTAGTGGGAATAAAATAAAACGAAAATCTATTTTAGAGGCGTTTCTCACTACGATTTCTGGAGAGCACGTGGCTCTTACTTCTGAAGATTGGCTCGACTGTGAGCATATTTGGGACGTGGCGCTGAAATGCTTCCCAGAACTCTGACATTTGCAGTTTCCATAAGAGCTGCCCTTTTAACTCGCGTTATTCCGACTATTCGCCAATAACTCATCCCGATGCTCGGTCATCCACTGCGCCAGTGAGTCCAGTGTGGGTTTCAGCGTTTTTCCGAGTTCTGTAATCCGATACTCAACTCGTGGCGGCATTTCCGGGTATTCCTGTCTGGACACGATGCCTAATGATTCGAACGTCCTGAGTTGTTTGGTTAATTCTTTTTGCGTAATGCCGCCAATGCCTCTTTGCAGGGAGCCAAATCGAATAATATCGTCGGTAATAATCAGGCGATATAAGGTCGGTATCGCCCATTTTCCGGAAACGATGTTGATGAAATCCGTCATTGGACAACGTGAATCGTCAGGAACTTTTTTATCCGAATGACTGATTTTCTCTTTAGTATCCATTTGGAACCTACTGTTTTAACGAATATAGCCTGCCTATACTATAAATCCTCTAATGAATTGCAAGTAAAGGCGAGTAGTATGTCGAAAAGACTGGATGGGAAATATGCATTAATTACAGGTGGAACAGCGGGTATTGGTTTGGAAACCGCTAAGCAGTTTCAACTTGAAGGGGCGACCGTTGCCGTCACGGGCCGTAATGAATCTGGTTTGCAATATGCGCAGGATCAACTGGGAGAGTCGGCGCTGGTTATAAAGAATGATGCTGGCAAAGTAGATCAACAAACTATATTGGCGCAGCAATTATCTGACAAATTTCCGCGCATCGACATTGTATATATCAATGCCGGCGATGTAACCCATAAACCATTGGATGAGTGGGACGAAGAGTGCTTTGACAGAGTCATGGACACTAACTTGAAAGGGCCCTTCTTTTTAATTCAGTCATTGCTGCCTTTATTGTCTGACTCGGCATCCATTATTTTATGCGGCAGTGTTTCAGCCCAGATCGGGTTGGCGCAAAGCAGTGTGTATGCGGCTAGCAAAGCGGGACTTATTTCTTTATCCCGGACGCTATCCGGGGAGCTGCATCACAAAGGAATTCGGGTTAATACTCTTAGCCCTGGGCCTACTTATACCGACGCTTTTCAGAAATTTGGTTTATCGGAGGAGAAGCAGCAGGAACTGATAGAGGAGGTTAAGGAGCTGGTGCCGTTAAAGCGTATGGGAACGCCATTGGAACTGGCGAAAGCCGCCGTTTTTCTGGCGTCGGATGAATCGGCTTACATGTTGGGAGCAGAGCTGTTGGTGGATGGAGGAGTGGGAAATTTATAAAAGGGAAAGACTTTTCTTCTTTAAAAGAATCAACCTGACATTACCGGTAACCGTCAGGTGTAAATACCGCTATGGTTGGCCTGGAGGGGCGATCCCAGCGCAATAACTCAACATATCATCGCGAGACCTTAATAAGGTTCTATCTATGGCCGGGCGCCCCCATATTCTTTTTCAGCGATTACCTTTTTAAGTTGATGATAAAGTCGTTTCCGTCAGCGTGGCCAATGACCTGCGGCTCTTCCAGTTTCACCAGGACTTGTGAGTTGAAGGCGTGGCTTGCTTCTGGCTCTTTCGCATTGCTGATAAAATCAACATCCACGATGTAATCGGCGTTCTGCTTCTGAATTTTTCCAGATAGTTGCACGCTCTTCGTATCCGTTTCCATGGCGCCGGCGAAGGCGTTGTTTTCGTCGATAGGCGCTGACATTAAGGTATCGCCGTAAGTGAACACCACCTGGGTCGGCTCCGAGGGTTGATTCGACGCACAGCCGATGAATAGTGAGCACATTGCGAGCATTAATTGGGACTTGATCTTCATTCTGCTATGTCTATAAATTTCCAAAAAAGAGCGCTAACTATTCGTTGTTTTATTAACGATGTAAAGTTAACAATTCCAACTACTTAGGCCGCATTGGAAAATTCTTAAGCAAGCCTGAAAGGGCGGTCTTTTTTTCTGGTGTAGTTTGATAATGATCTGGCCAAAAGTTTGGGTTTATTTTCGTTATGAAGCGCTCGCATTTTCGCTTGGGATCTGTTTACACTAAAACTTCGTAATCACCCCGTTGAAATTTAAAGAGCGGCAAAACTTATCGAGTTGCAGCCGGGCATGACGGCGCGAAAGCGTATGAATCACCGCCCGCCGATGGAAGATTGTTCCTGGCGCTTCTCCATAACACTCAAACCAATGATTAAAGGCAGGAGCAAACTGTGTACGTAATGCTGCATGAACCGGGCTCGTGGTTTCTATTTGAGCAGGACACGAAGTTCTATCTCGACGCCAGATGTTCCCGCTCGTTTGTGGACTTTTCCATTCTCATTGAACTCAATGAGGAAGAGAGCGAGGCGTATCAAGCTGAAGGCAAGGCGTTCATTGATCAATTGGCGACGCGCATCAACGCCTGTCAGAACGAGTTTTTGCCCAGAGACATCACCAATGCTCATCTGGCCGCAGTGAGCCAGGCGGTTTCCGAGTGGCGGGAAACCACCGTCAGGCATTAATCGTCGTCAATGACTGGTCTGGCCTGTCTACATCAGCAAGCCTTCTATCCCTCGGGCAAGAGTCCCGACAGCAAGGTCGCAATCCCCAGAAATGACATGAAACCGGCGATGTCGGTCACCGTGGTCAGGACGATGGAAGAGGATTGCGCCGGGTCCAGGCCGAGTTTCTTGAGCGCCATGGGCACCAGGGCGCCGGCGCCGCAGGCGATGGTCAGAGACAACACCATGGCGAGGGCGATGATCAGCGCGAGGCCAATAGAGCGGCTCCAGATCCAGACTCCGATAGCGCAGGTCACGGCGATAATGACGCCGTTGAGAAAACCGGCGAAGCTTTCTTTGCGAAACACCTGTCCCATATTACGAATCGTGATTTCCTTGAGAATCAGGCCGCGCATGGTCACCGCCAGGGCCTGAGCGCCGGCGTTGCCGCTTTGGCCCGCCGCCACGGGCAGCAAAATCGCCAGGGCGGTGTACTTGGAAATAATGCCTTCGAAAGCGCCGACCACGCCAGCGGCCACAAACGCCGTCACCAGATTGATCTGCAGCCAGGGCATGCGTTTGCGTACGGCGAACCAACTGCTCGAAAGCGCTTTTTCATCCTTGCTCGCGCCCACCATCGACGCGATATCGGAGGCGAGGTCCTCCTTGGTGCGCTGATAAATATCCGCGCTGCGAATCAGGCCAACCACCTGGTCATGTACGTCCAGCACCGGAAGGCTGTTGGCGCGCATCCCTTCGAACTTTTCGATGACGTCGTCGACCGGGTCCAGGGTGCTGAACGACGCGGTGATGGGACGCACGATTTTCGAGGCTTTGTCCTTGGCGTTGGCGAGAATCAAATCGCTCAACTCAAAAATCCCGATGACGTTGCGCTCGTCGTTGATCAGGAAAAAAGCGTCCATGTGTTTGGGGCGTCGGTACTTAATCTGCTGCAGCACTTCTTCTACGGTTAGATCCGCGTGAAACATCTGCACCCGGGCGTCCATCATGCGTCCCGCCGTGTTGAGCGGATAAGAGAGCAGTTCGGTCAGTTCCTTTTCCGTCGCTTTTTCCGTCGCCGCGATGCGGGCGAGAATCGCCTCTCTTTGCTCGTCCTCCAGACGGGACAACAGCGCGGCGGTAAGCTGAATATCCAGCTTCAGCAGCAGCTCCATCGCGGCTGCTGGCTCCCAGTTGGCGATCAACTGTTCGCCCAGACCGGGAGGCATATAGGGAAACAGATTGGCGACGACGGACGCGGGTTGCTGGCTCAGGAGCGAGACCGCCTCCTGATTCGGCATCTTGGCGATTTCACGTGCGGCCTTGGCGGGAAAGCGCAGCAAATAAGCGTCTGTCAGCTGTTGCGCCGTGTCTTTGATGTAGGACGTTGTGTTATCCATAAAGATTCCTTGCCAGATGTTCGGGCGCTATGCGCCTTGTCTGTGAGCCGGTCATACCAGGGAGTCGCGCACCGCCTCCACCATCGCCTGCATGCTTTCGCCGTGGGCGCGCAGTAAATCCAGCGCCGCTGACCCAGAAGGCTTCTGCGGAGACGCCAGCCAGTCGGAATGAGTAGACAGCAGTTCGCGTAAACGGCTGTGCCATATCACGCCCATGAATTCACTGTGGTGAAACACAACCGGCGCGAAATCCTGGGCGGTCCATAAGGGATGACTGGCGGCGTTGCTCAGAGATAGACGACTGTTCAGGCTGATCAAAGCGGGTTTGACCAGGGCCCCCAAAATCACCTGTTTGGGCGAGCGCAGCAGCTTGATCGCAGGGATGGCGCCCAGGGGCGACCGTTGCTGATCGAGTACGAAAACGATTCGCTCTTCCTGATACTCCCGTTTTTTCAGCCGGGTCATGGCGTCTTCCACGGTCATGTCGCGGGTGAAAACCGGAACGTCAATTTCGGTCCAGGCGCCCAGCATGCTGTTGCTGTAGGAAAGCAACTGCTGACACAGCGTGCGCCGCGCCAGCGGCAGCAGGTTCAGCACGGTTTCCCGACGTTTGGGCGGCAGGTGACGCAGAATATTGCAGAGCTGGTGCGCGCCCATCTCGGCGGTCCACTGTGTGGCGCTGCTTTCCGGCGCAGCGTGAATCACCGTGGAGCAGAAACGCGGAAGCATTTCTTTCAACACACTGATGGCGACGGGCAGGGGGGCGTTGGCGAGGAACTGCGCCACTTCTCCTGCGTCTCTGTCCTCCAGCAGCCGCGCCGCCGCTCTGGGCTCCTGGCGCAGGAAGCTGAACGCTAGCTGGTAGGTCTGATCGGTCATGGCGAAACTCCGTCTGTGTCAGATAGCGGCGGCGGTTTATTTTTCTTTGGCGTGGTTGGCGGCTCCAGCCCTTATCTGGCTGATGTGCTCCATGAAAAAGGAGCCGGGAATCGCAGTTCTGCCTTGCGGGGTTTCCAGCACGATGACGGAACTGGTGATGTCGACGACCACGCCATCCACGCCAGCGATGCTGACTTCATCCCCCAGTTGCACCAGCTTGTTCACCTGCTGGGAGCCGATGATGTTCGCCACCAGATATTTGGCGCCAAGGGCGAAGGCTAAGGAGAAGCCTCCGGCGATGACGGCGGAGAGAATGATGGTGAACTGGGTGAAGAACTGGATGTTGATGCCGATCTGCTCGATGCCGATCACCACAGCGATAAAAATCACCGTGAACTGCACGCTGCGGCCGATCAGCGCCGACTGTCTGATCCCTACCGACTCCGCTGCGGAGGTCATCACCAGATTGATCACTTTGCTGAGCAGATAGCCCCCCAACATGATCAGCATGCCGGCGGCGAAATGAGGCAGGTAGAGCAGGAGCTGACTCATCCACTGGGAGACGATGTTCAACCCCAGACTGTTGGCGCCGGCGGCGATAAAGAACAGCAACACCAACCAGAAAACCGCTTTGCTGATGACGTTGGTGTAGGACTGCCGCAGCTTGAGGGAGGAGGGGCTGGTGGAGAAGCGCGCAAACAAGCGACCAAGCAATTTCTCCAGCAGAGTCACCCCGGTGCGCACGGCGCGCGCCAGCGCCAACGCGATGAAAAAGCCGAAGAAGAACAGCGCCAGCGCGCCCAGAATATTGGGCGTAAAGGCGATCAGTTGCTGTATTGTCTGCTCGTAAGTCTGATGTAAGAGTTCCCGCCAACCTTGAGTTTGTATCGGATCCATGGATGCTCTCTTAGTGATAACGAGGAAATAGACTGACCTCAACGCCGTCTACGGGCGTCTTATCCTTTCCCTTTGGGCTTATTCGGGCCGTTCCGCACGTCCTTAACAATGTAGTCGATGATGGCGCCGGCGATGTCTTTATTGGTGGCGCTTTCAATGCCTTTCAGGCCGGGGGAGGAATTGACCTCCAGCACCAGTGGACCGTGACTGGAGCGGATAATGTCCACCCCTGCCAGATCCAGCCCCATCACCGTGGCCGCCTGCACCGCCAGACGCCGCTCATCCGGACGCAGCTTCACCACTTGGGCGCTGCCGCCGCGATGCAGATTGGAGCGAAACTCTCCCGGTTGCGCGGTGCGCTGCATGGCGGCGACCACTTTATCGCCGATGACAAAACAACGGATGTCGCTGCCGCCGGCTTCTTTAATGAATTCCTGCACCAGAAAATCCGCCTTCAAACCGCGAAAGGCGTTGATCAGGGTCTCAGCGGCCTTATCCGTTTCCGCCAGCACCACGCCATTGCCATGAGTGCTGGCCATGACTTTCACGATCAAGGGCGCGCCGTTCACGGATTCGATCAGGTCATTGGTGGCGTCCGCCGAATGCGCGTAACTGGTCACCGGCTGTCCCACGCCTTTGCGGGCCAGAAGCTGATGGGCGCGCAGTTTGTCGCGGGACCGGGTAATGGCGATGGATTCGTTAATGGAATACACCCCGCTGACCTCAAACTGACGCAGCACCGCGCAGCCATATGTGGTTACGCTGGCTCCGATGCGGGGGATCACTGCATCGAACTGTAATTCCTCAGAGACGCCGCCGCTGCGGTAGCGCACAGTGGGCGCATTGGTGGTGATGTTCATGTAGCACTTCAACACATCCACCACTCGCGGTTCATGCCCACGCTCGCGGGCCGCCTCCACCAGACGGGACGTTGAGTAGAGTTTGGAGTTTCTTGAGAGTATGCCTATTTTCATTTTTTTTATTCCTTGTGACGGTTGTGGGGCTACTGACATCCCTGTGACAGCCTGTCTGCCCCGGGCGAAAAGAAGAGGATTAATAGACGTTTGTGAATTCGGACTGCGATAAGTTCATACTGCGTTATAAAGTATAGACAGGAAGCGCCATAGTGCCCGTTTGTTTACAAAGCAAGGCCAGCGGTGTGGGCCTCATCGCCCGGACCTGTCTTTGAATAAAGCGCAGACGTAGCGAGTCCATAGCGTTTCTCGCCACTGCTTTTTTTAGGGGTAAGTTAGAGGGCGTGTTGGATGGCTCTTCGCTTATCCAACCTACGTTTATTGCTGTGTACTGGAATGCATACGAAAGCGGGAACTAAACGTTTTAATTGAATACTTCCACTCGTTTTTTTCAAAACAGAGTAGGTCTTTAACAGAGTAGGTTGGAAAAGCGAAGCGCCTTCCGACATTAAGATGGACTGCAAAACGACAGACTTTCAGCCGCAGGGGTACGCGGTCGTTGGGGTTGTCGAAACCAGAAAATCCAACAACGCCTGATTAAACAATGCTGGCTGGTCCATCAGCGGCAGGTGACCGGCGCGGGGAATGCGATGCAGTTTTGCGTTTGGCATCAGTCTGGCGGCGGCTTCGCCGTGCTCGATGGCGAACAGTTGGTCCTGTTCTCCCCAGATAATCAGCGTCTCATTGTGAATGCCTCGCAGCGCTTCCTCCGGCAGAGCCGCTACTGCTGCGCCACGGCCTTGAGTGAAGGGGTTTTTACCGCCGGGGCGTTTGAGCACTTCAATGGAGTAATGAGCATGATTGGGGTCCCGCTTGCCCGTATCGAACAGCAGCGAAGGCGTGAAAAAGCGATTCGCCAACGCGGACGGAAAACTGTTCAACCAGATCATGCCAACCATGGGACGCAAGGAAGGCCGCGCGCCCAATGCCGCAGCGTCCACCAACACCAGTTTGTCTACTTTGTCGGGGCAATCCAGAGCGAATTGCAGGGCGATGGCCCCGCCTTGGGACAGACCGACGATATGCGCTTTGGGAATGGCCAGCGCCGCCATGAAATCCTGCAGCCAGGCGGAAAAATAAGGGCGATCATAGGGGGCGTCGGGTTTGTCGGATTCGCCGTAACCGACGATGTCTGGCGCTATCACATGAAAGTGCTGAGATAGCGCGCCCAGAGAGGGATACCAAGTGACCGCGCCAGCTCCGGCGCCATGCAGGCATATCACCGGCGCGCCTTCCCCGGCGGACAGGTAGGCGGTATTGATTTTCCCGGCGCTGACTTGATTTTGCGTGACGGGGATTCCCATTTTATCTATCAGCGCCTGCCGATAGTTCACATTTTCCATTAGGTAACATCCTGAATTTTAAGCTGATCCATCGAAAATAGAGACGCAGCCTAACGGGAGTGACGCGGTCAAGTCAATAAAAGGGGGGTAAAATTAGCCGGGCGTGTCTGGACGCGCTCATTGAGAATGAAAATGACGGGAATGGACGCCGCGCGAGTCAATAAATCATGTCGCAAGAGCCTCCCGCTGAAGCGCGATAGGGGAGTCGGATGAAAAAGCTGCTGCCCTGGCCGAGTTCGCTTTTTACTTCAATGCTGCCGCCATGCAACAGCACCAGCTTGTGCACCAGGGCGAGGCCGAGGCCGGTGCCTTCCACGTTTTTCTTTTTCATGGAGGATTCCGCCTGCTCAAAGGGCAGGAAGATACGCTGCAGGTCTTCTTCGGACACGCCGCAGCCCTGATCGAACACCTGGATCAGCAATTCCTGGTCGTCATGCAGGCTGACCTTGAGACCCACTTGCTTACCCGAGTCAGTGAACTTGATGGCGTTGCTGAGCAGGTTGATGAGAATCTGCTTGACCCGCAGGGGATCAAGCTCCGCCGGGCCGATGTCTTCCTGTATGTCGGTCAGCAGCAGGATGCCGTGGCGGGAGGCCTTTTCTTTGATGATGCCAATGACGCTGTTGACCAGAATTTCGATGTGGGTGGGCTGAATTTCCAGCTGCAGCTTCCCCGCTTCGATTTTGGACAGATCCAGTAAATCGTTGATGATGATCAGCAGATAGGAGCCGCTGTCGTAGATCTCTTTGCAGTATTCCGTCTGCTTGGGATTCATTTCGCCCATCATGCCGTCCAGCAGCACTTCCGAGTATCCCAGAATCGCGTTGAGCGGAGTGCGCAGCTCATGGGACATGGAGGACAGGAAGTTGATTTTGTACTGATTGGACATGCCCAACTGCTTGTTCTGCTCCCGCAACTGCTGCTGGCTGCGCTTGAGCTCGTCGTCGAGGCGTTTATGCTGGAGATGGTGGCGAATGCGCGCCAGCATGACGGGGAAATCAACCGGCTTTTCAATGTAGTCGTTAGCGCCTTGTGCGAAGGCGCCGATGATGTCTTCATGGGCGTTTTTGGCGGTGACCATCAGTACCGGCAGTTCGACGGAATTAAAGTCTTTCCTGAGAATTGCCAGCACTTCCATGCCGTCCATTTCCGGCATCATGACGTCGAGCAGAATCAGATCGGGCGGTTGCGCCTCCACTTGCCGCAACGCCTCACGGCCGCTGAGCGCGATAGCACAGCGAAAGCCTTTGCGCTCCAGGCGTCGGTTCAACAGGTCGCAGTTATTCTGGTTGTCGTCAACGATCAGAATGGATGCATTGTCCGATTGCTCTGTCATCACGCCCTCCAGGCGGAATTCGCCGCGGTCGCAGTCGTCGTTACGGGGGAGGGAAGCGACGCGCCGCCGGTTTCCCATCCCTGATCGCTTTGCGGAAGCGCTTATCTATAAAAACTACCGCTAATTTGACAAAAATCAAATTCAGAGCTGTATTAAGAGACAGATGCTCATGGAGCTGATTAGTCGGGCCAACGCCCGGATGCGAGACTCTTCCCCCGTGGCTATAGAGGGATCTTTCTTCGCTGATAATCCTTGTTCTGTAACATTCATCCTTTCAACGGCAGGAGCCTGTAGTCATGCACCCACTTACCGGTAGCAGGCTGCTTATTGTTGATGACGAGCAGCGCAACACCAAACTGCTTACGGATATCTTTCGGGCGCAGGGATTTGACGCCTTTCCCCTCAATGACGCCAACGAAGTGATTGGCGCCGTCGCCAGCTACGAACCGGATTTGATTATCCTGGACGTTATGATGCCAGGTAAGACCGGCTTTGAGCTGACCCGCGAAATCAAGGCCCAGGAACACTGGAAACACATACCCATTATCCTTCTCACAGCACTGGCCGATCGCGATTCCTGCGTGTCGGGACTGGAGTGCGGCGCGGAGGATTACGTCAGCAAGCCGTTTAACCGGCGCGAACTGCTGGCGCGGGTGAACAACCTGCTCAAGCTTAAGAAGCTGCACGATTTTCAACATCAGAATCTGCGTCTGCTGGAGGAATACGATTCCGTCACCGGCCTGCCGAAGAAAGATATTTTGATGGAGTTGATCGACTCGCTCATCAAGCAGAAAAACAACGTCAATGTCTGCGTGTGCGTCTGCGAAGTGGATATGGATCAGACCCTGATCGGCCTGCTCAGCAGTCATGACCGCGACCAGTCCGAACGTCAGGTCAGTCGCGCCGTGGTGGAGCGTATGTCGTCCATTTTCCCGCCGGGCATGCTGCTGGGCTGTCTCGGCTCCGGCAAATTTGGCGTGGTGCTTGAAGCGGATGAGGAGGAAGGCGCGGCGCATTTGCGTCAACTGCAGCAGAAATTGAGCCTGCCCATCCTGGTGGAAGGGCAGGAATTCTTACTCAAATTCTCTGTCGGATACGCGCCGCCGCCGCATCCCCGCGTGGAGTGGATCGTGCTGTTTAATCATGCGGAAATCGCAGCCCTGGAAGCCAGGAAAGAAGGCGGCAATCTGGTGAAACGTTTTGCGCCGGAAATGGACGTGGAGAACCACGAACGCTGGTGGATGTCGCGGGCGCTGTTTCAGGCGGTGCGCGAACAACAGTTCGAGGTTTATTACCAGCCCCAGGTGGATATTCTGCAGGAGTCCCTGGTGGGTTTTGAGGCGTTGTTGCGCTGGAAAACCCCGGAGAAAGGCCATATCAGCCCGGCGCGCTTTATCCCGCTGGCGGAGGAAAACGGACAGATCTACGACATCAGTCTGTGGATGATGGAGCAGGTGTGCCAGCAGATTGCGCTCTGGAAACGGGCCGGCAAGCGCCTGCGCATGGCGATCAATATCTCGCCGGTGCAACTGCACCGTGATGAGTTCACCCAGGACTTTGTCGACCTTTTCACCCGCTATCATCTGTCCCCCAATGACTTCGAACTGGAGCTGACGGAAACCAGCCTGATGGACCCGAAAGGCGGCGGACAGTTGCGCGAGTTGTGGCGCCAGGGTTTCGATATCGCCATTGACGATTTCGGCACCGGCTACAGCAATCTGGAGTATCTGCGCAAATATCCCTTTAACCGTTTGAAGATTGACCGTTCGTTCATCAGCAATATTTGCGACTCCGGCGATGACTTCGCCATCGTCAAGGCCATATTGGCCATTGCTCAGCATATGGGCTTCAAGGTTATCGCCGAAGGCATTGAAACCGCGGATCAACTAGCGCGTTTACGCAGCCTCGGCTGCCATGAGGCGCAGGGATATTTATTCAGCAAGCCGGCGCCCGCCGCCAACGCCACGGCCATGCTGTTCAATGGACTTAAGGCGCCGGCTTAGGGCGCCCTGAAAGGCGGGCGGGACTTGCATAGCTGGATTTTGTGGCTAAATTTTGAACTACACTTAATCTACTTTTATTGATTAGTTATTTAGGACGGTATCTTAAGAGTTTGTTGATGATTCGGCGTCGCCACCCATGACGCCGAAGCATTCACAGGCGCAACTGGAAGACCAACAACGCACGGCGCTAATGGACGATTGCTATGGCGAAGACCATTCTGATCATTGACGATTCCATCTCTCTGCGGCAAATGGTGGACATTACGCTCAAGTCCGCAGGCTACAACGTAATACAGGCGGAAAACGGCCAGGACGCGCTGGGAAAGCTGCCTGACGCCAAGCCCAGCTTGATTGTCTGCGACGTGAACATGCCGGTCATGGACGGCATCTCCTTCGTCAAGGAGCTTAAAAGCCTGCCTGAATACAAATTCACTCCGGTCATCATGCTGACGACGGAAAGCACCGAAGATAAACGTATGGAAGGTCAGATGGCGGGCGCCAAGGCGTGGATGGTGAAACCGTTCCGTCCGGAAGCCATGCTTAAAGCCGTCCAGAAACTGATACTGCCCTGACGCGCAGTCACCCGTCCAGGGAGGGAGACACAATGAGCATAGACTCCCAACACGACCCCGAGCAGAACCGGCTGACCCTGAGCGGTGAGCTGACGATCTACTGTGCGGCGGAAGCCAAAGCGCCCCTGCTTGAGCATAAAGATATCGACATCGATCTTAGCCAACTGACGGAACTGGACGGGGCGGGCCTGCAACTGTTGATCCTGGCCAAACGGGATCGGCGCGCGCGGCTGGTGAACGCCAGTGAGGCGGTCGACAAAGTGTTCACGCTGACCGGGCTCGCCGACATGTTGGAGTAGACCGGTCTGGTCCGATTGAGCGTATAGAAGAAAAAATAGAAAACCGGGAAATAGAAAAGTCAGAAATAGAAGCAGAAAGCAGAAGAAAGAAAAGCAGAAGGAAGCAGCAGGAAGCGGAAGGAAGAAAAAAACATGGGACCGCTTAACGACGGTCCGGGAAGGACCCCTTCTCGAACGCCCGGAGGGCGACAATCAGCCGGTATGACGAATAAGACTTGCCGGGCTGACCGGATTCGCGCTCGCCGATGAATCTGCCTCGGCGACGCAACCCGCAGCCTGCGTCACGGAAAGGGAAGACGGATAATGAGCCTGGATTTCAGCGGCGCCTTAAAGGCCTTCGCCCAGGAAAGCAAAGAACTGCTGGCGGAAATGGAGCAGTCGCTGCTGACCCTGGAGGAGGAGGGCGCCAAAAAGGAACTGGTGGATGCGGTGTTTCGCGCCGCCCACACCATCAAGGGGTCCGGTGGGTTGTTTGGGCTGGACCATGTCGTCGCTTTTACACACGATGTGGAAGGCGTGCTGGACGCTGTTCGCGATGGTCGCTTGGACATTGACGGCGATCTGATCAGCCTGTTGTTGAGTTGCGGCGATCAAATCGGGCGGCTGGTGGAAAGCTCCCTGGCTGGGGAAGTGGAAGGCGAGCTGCTACGTAAAGGCGCTGCGCTACAGGCGCAACTGCAACGCTATCTGCCCGGCTCCGCCAGCGCCGTCGCCACGCCGGAAGCCGACGTCGGCGAGACGCCACAAGGCGCGCGCGGCTGGCATATTTCTCTACGCTGTGGTCGCGACTTGCTGCGCGACGGTATGGACCCCCTCAGCATCCTGCATTACATCTCCACCCTCGGCGAACTGGTCCGGGTCACTACCTTCTGCGGGCATATGCCGGCGGCGGAGGAAATGGACCCGGAATCCTGTTATCTCGCCTTTGAAATGGACCTGATTACCGAACAGGCCAAAGAAGAAATTGAGGACGCGTTTGAGTTCGTGAGCGCCAGCAGCGAGGTGCGCATTACTCCGGTGGGCGATCCTGACTCCTGGGACGAAGCCATTGAGGCGACCCCGGAGGGAGAACATCGTCTTGGCGAGATTTTGCTGGATAGCGGCGCCGTCACCCGCAATGAACTGGAGCAGGCCTTGAAACAACAGGAGAGCGTGCCGGAGAGGCCCAAGCTGGGTGAAATACTGGTCGCTCGCAACGCCGTGCAGGAAAAAACCGTCAATACAGCGCTGGAAAAGCAGGCCGGCGTCGTCAAAAAACAGCGTCAGGACAGTTTCCTTAAAGTCGATGCGCAGAAGCTCGATCACCTCATCAATCTGATCGGCGAACTGATGATCGCCAACGCGGAAGTCCGGGTGAAAGCGGAGCACATTCGAGAATCCCATTTGGATGAGTCCATCGCCAACTCCACCCGCTTTATCGAGGCCGTGCGCGACTGCGCGCTCAGTCTGCGAATGGTGCAGATCGGCGATACCTTTAACCGCTTCCAACGGGTGGTGCGTGATCTGGCTCGCGATCTGGGCAAAGATATCCGGCTCGTCGTCAGCGGCGGCGATACTGACCTCGATAAAACCCTGGTGGAGCGTATCAGCGAACCCTTGACTCATTTGGTGCGCAACGCCATCGACCATGGCATTGAATCGGACACGCTGCGGCGGGAACGAGGCAAGGCGGCAACCGGCGTGATCCGGCTGAACGCCTTTCATGAGCGCGGCAGCATCGTCATTGAAGTCAGCGATGACGGCGGCGGCATGAACCCAGAGAAAATCGTCGCCAAGGGGATTGAAAAGCAACTGATTCGCAGCGCGGAAGGGATGAGCGACGGCGAGATCTTCAAGCTTATTTTCGAACCCGGTTTTTCTACGGCGGAGCAAGTGACCAATGTGTCCGGCCGGGGCGTTGGTATGGACGCGGTGAAGAAAACCCTGGAAGAACTGCGCGGCAGCGTGGAGGTGGAAAGTGAGCTGGGCAAAGGCTCCACCATTCGACTGCGACTGCCGCTGACTTTGGCCATCATCAACGGTTTTCTGGTGGGCGTGGGGGACAGCAAGTACGTGGTGCCTCTGGAAATGGTGGATGAATGCGTCGAGCTGAACGGCGACGGCGGCGGCGACTTTATGGGCCTGCGCGGGCTGGCGCTGCCGTTTTTGCGACTGCGGGATCTGTTCAGCATTGACGGCCGTCCCTCCGATCGGCAAAGCGTGGTGGTGGTGCAATACGCCGGCCGCCGGGCGGGGCTGGTGGTGGACCGTTTAATGGGCGAATTGCAAACCGTTATCAAGCCTCTGGGCGACATCTTTACGCCGCTGAAATGGGTCAGTGGCTGCACGCTGCTGGGAAGCGGCGACGTAGGACTGATTCTGGATATCCCGGAACTGGTCACTCGGGCGGAAAACGCCCAAAACCAGTATGTGGGCAGGAAAATGGCGGCCGGTTGACGTGGGTGGGATTGGTATGTCTGACGAAATGAATGCATTGACTAAACGCCAGTAATGAATAGAGAAACACTGGAAATATGGGAGAGGGATCATGGGTTGGTTTAATAATCTGAAAGTCTCCGTAAAGCTGATAGGCTCCTTTCTTTTGATGCTTGTACTGATGTCGGTGGTGGGTTACCTGGGTATCACCAACATGGGCAAAATCAACGAATCCGACACCAAGATGTATAAACGCGACACCTTGGGCATTTCCCACGTCAAGGAAGCCAACATCCAGCTCCTCAACCAAAGCCGCGCCCTGCGCAACCTGATGCTGGCGAGCACCATGGAGGAGCGTGAAGCCTTTATGCGCTCAGTGCAGGAGTTTGACTCCGCGATGCAAACCGAGCTGAGTGTCTCCAAAAGCATCGCTGAAACGGAAGAGGCGAAACGTCTGTATAAAGACCTGGATCGCGCCTATCAGGAATATATCCCGCTGCGGGACCGTCTGTTGAATATCGTCAGACAGGAAAGCCTGATGTCCAACCGCGATTCCGTCGAGTTCGCCATGACCACGCTGCGTCCAAAAGCGGACGCGTTGGATAACATGATGACAGAGCTGGTGCAGGTGATTGAGCAGAATGCTGAGGCTACCTCCAAATCCAACGATGAGCTATACGCCACCAGCAAAACCGTGATGCTGGCGGTGATCGGCGTCGCCGCCATATTGGGTCTGATGCTGGGTTTTATTATCTCCCGCGCTATTTCCCGTCCGCTCGGACACGCGGCGGATGTGGCCTATCGTTTATCTGAAGGCGATCTGAACGTGAGCGTCAACGTCAACAGCCGGGATGAAACCGGGCAGGTGCTGGCGGCCATGTCGCAAATGGTGGAGAAATTCACAGATATCATCAGCGACGTGCGCAGCTCCGCGGACAATTTGTCCTCTGCCAGCGAGGAAGTCAGCTCCACGGCGCAGTCCCTGTCCCAAGCCGCCAGCGAACAGGCGGCCAGCGTTGAGGAAACAACCGCGTCCATGGAGGAGATGAACGCCAGCATTTCGCAAAACACCGAAAACGCCCAGGTCACCGAGGATATCGCCACCAAGTCATCCCAGGAAGCGCAGGAAGGCGGACAGGCGGTGCAGGCCACCGTCACCGCCATGCGCGATATCGCCGGCAAGATTAAAATCATCGACGACATCGCCTATCAGACCAACTTGCTGGCCTTGAACGCCGCCATCGAAGCGGCGCGGGCGGGGGAACACGGCAAGGGCTTCGCCGTGGTGGCGGCGGAAGTGCGCAAGCTGGCGGAACGCAGCCAGACCGCCGCCCAGGAAATCAGCAACCTGGCCGACAACAGCGTGGATCGCGCAGAGCGGGCGGGCGCCTTGCTGGAAGAGTTGGTTCCCTCCATTGTGAAAACCGCCGGTCTGGTGCAGGAAATCGCCGCCGCCAGTTCCGAGCAGGCCAGCGGCGTGGCCCAGGTCAATACCGCCATGACGCAGGTCAGTCAGGTGACGCAAAGCAACGCCTCCTCCAGTGAAGAGCTGGCGGCGACGGCGGAAGAGCTGAGCAGTCAGGCCCAGCAACTGCAGCACATCATGGCGTTTTTTAAACTGGGCGACAGCAGTCCCAGCAGTCCCAGCAGCGCCGTGCGGGCGGTTGTTCCGCGAGAACCAGCGCCCAAGAAGACCGCCAAGGTCAAACCCTTGCGGGTGGTCAACAAGCCGGCGGCGGAAGCGCCGGAGCCGGACGAAGCGCATTTCATTCGTTTTTAATCGGAAACCCTCGCCTGGAAGGAGACGGATATGGCTCAGGCATTGGAAACAAGCGCCCAGCCCGCGGACAGCGAACAGTACCTCACTTTTATGCAAAGCGGGGACATGTACGCCATTCCTCTGTTAGGGGTGAAGGAAATCATCGAATATGGCGGCATCACTCCGATTCCGACATTACCAAGTTTCATCCGTGGGGTGATCAATTTGCGTGGTCGGGTGGTGCCGGTGATCGACCTGGGCTGCCGCTTCGGCAAAACCGAGCGGGAAGTGACCCGGCGCACCTGCATCATCATCGTGGAGGTTGGCTCAGGAGAAGAGAGCCAGGACATGGGGGTGATCGTGGACAGCGTGAGCGCGGTCATTGATATTCCCATGTCCAATATTCAGCCGCCCCCGGCGTTCGGCGCCAAGATCCGGGTGGATTTCATTCAGGGCATGTGGAAATCCGATGATCGCTTTGTCATCGTCATGGACATTGACCGGGTGCTGTCCGTGGATGAAATTACCAACATGGCGGAGGCCTTGCAGGAGAGCGTGGCCTGATGGTCAAGATCGTCGCCAGTGAAGGCGCTGCGCCGAAGTCCGGTCTTTATCGCATCGGCGACAGAGAGTTCGCTATCGTTAAACGCTTTGTGCACGATGCGGCGGGCATCTTTCTGACCGACGCCAAGAAGAACCTGGTCACCGGTCGTCTCGCCAAACGCCTGCAAGCGCATAACCTGCAAAGCTATGGCGACTATCTGAAGCTGATCGACGCTGATGCGGACGAACGCCAGATTGCGCTGAACCTGCTGACCACCAACGAAACCTATTTCTTTCGCGAGCCCCAGCACTTTGACTTCATGCAGCGGCACATTCTGCCCCAGCGCGCGCGAGGCCGGCCGTTTCGGGTTTGGAGCGCGGCCTGCTCCACGGGAGAAGAGCCCTATAGTATCGCCATGTTGCTGGATGACGCACTGGGACAGTCCAATTGGGAAATTCTGGCCACCGATATTTCCACTGACGTGCTTACTCACGCCAGGCGCGGATGTTACTCCATGCAGCGGGCGCAGCATATGCCGCCGAATTACCTGAGGCGGTACTGCCTTAAGGGCGTGGGGCCGGAAGACGGCAATCTGTTGGTGGACAAAAAATTGCGCGGAGTCGTGCAGTTCAAAAACCTTAACTTAAACGCCACGCTGCCCAATGTAGGGCTGTTCGACGTGATTTTTTTACGCAATGTCATGATCTACTTTCAGGCGGACACCAAGCGTCAACTGATCGCCAAATTGATACAACACTTGCATAAAGGCGGTCACTTGTTCATCGGTCGATCAGAGAGTCTGAATGGCGTGACGGAGCAACTAGAGCAGATATGTCCCGCCGTGTATCGCAAACCGTAATCACCAAGCCTGAGGAGCCCCTGGAGATATTTCTGGATGCGGGGGAGTTGTATCTGGCGGAGGCCGACACGCGTATTCGCAGCCTGCTCGGGGAGGGGGGTATCGTCACCCTGTGGCACCCGCACCTGAAGCTCGGGGGAATGTGCCACTTTAAAAAAGTGCGCATGGACGCCAGCGAGCCCACCGGCCGAACGCTGAACGCCGCCTATGCGGATGCGGCGCTGAGTCTGCTGCAATTGGAGATGGTGCGCGCTGGCGCGCCGCCTCGCCGCTTTGAGGCGAAATTGTTTGTCTTCGATGGACCGGATGCAGGCAAGACGGCGAAAGAGGCGGGCCAGCTGCTGCATGACTTTGGCTTCAAGCTGGCGATGGATCACAACGGCAGCGGCAATCTGGTGTTTGATATCTGGAACGGAGACGTATGGATTCAGAAAGACGCTCCCAGCATGATCGACGCCGGCAAAGCGCCGCAGGACATTCTGGAAGTCTATCTGGACCCGGGCGAATGGTATTTTTCCGACGCCGACACCCGCATGAAGACGCTGCTGGGCTCCTGTGTGGCGGTGGTGCTGTGGCATCCACAAAAGCGCCTGGGCGGCATGTGTCATTACATGCTTCCGCAACGCAACGGCGGCGCGTCCAATCAGGGGCTGGATGGGCGTTATGCGGACGAAGCGATGCAATTACTGGTGGACGCCTTAAAGAAGGAACGTACGCGGCCGCAGGAGTACGAAGTGAAAATATTCGGAGGCAGCTCTATGCTGGAAGGGTCCTCAATCAACGTGAGTAAACGCAACATTGAAGCAGCGTATCGTCTGCTCAAACACCATGGATTTCGGATAATGGGCGAAGACCTGGGCGGCCGGGCGCATCGCAATCTGGTGTTTGACGTCTGGAGCGGCGATGTGTGGCTAAGGAAGGGAAGCCGATGAACACTAAGATCAAGGTCATGCTGGTGGATGACTCGGCGGTGGTCAGGCAGGTGCTGCAGCAAGTGCTGGAGCGGGATAAGAATATTGAAGTAATTGGCGCGGCGGCGGACCCCATTTTCGCGCAATCGAGGATGAGCAAGCAGTGGCCCGATGTCATTGTGCTGGATGTGGAAATGCCGCGCATGGACGGTATCACCTTCCTGAAGAAATTGATGGCGGAGCGGCCCACGCCGGTGGTGATGTGCTCCAGCCTGACCAGCAAGGGCGCGGAGACCAGCATGAAAGCGCTGGCCGCCGGTGCGGTGGCGGTGGTGGCGAAACCGACCGTGGGAGTGAAGGAGTATCTGGAGAGCGCCGCCGGCCAGTTGATCATGGAAATCAAAGCGGCGGCGAAAGCCAATATGCGCAATATGCCGACCGCAACGGCGGCGCCGGCGCAAGCCGTGACGACTCCCGCCAAATTCTCCGCGGACGCGGTGATTCCTCTACGCTCCAGCGGCTCGACGGTCTCCACCAACAAAATCGCCGCGCTGGGAACCTCCACCGGCGGCACCCAGGCGTTGGAATATGTGCTGACGCGGCTGCCCCGTAATTGTCCAGGCATTGTGATCGTGCAGCACATGCCTGAAAAGTTCACCGCGGCGTTCGCTGAGCGCTTGAACAGTATCTGTGAATTGGAAATCCTGGAGGCGGAAAGCGGCTACCAGGTGGCGCCGGGGCGCGCGCTGATCGCTCCTGGCGGAAAGCACATGCTGCTGCGGCGTAATGGCGCGCAGTATTTTGTGGAGATCATGTCCGGGCCGCCGGTGAATCGACATCGGCCATCCGTCGACGTCCTGTTTCGGTCGGTGGCCCAGGCGGCGGGCCGCAACGCGTTGGGAATCATCATGACCGGCATGGGGGACGACGGCGCAAAAGGGCTGTTGGAGTTACGCAATGCCGGCGCTTTGACCATTGGTCAAGATGAGCGCTCCTGCATCGTTTACGGCATGCCGAAAGAGGCGGCGAAAATAGGTGCGGTAGCCCGGGAAATCTCTTTGGATCGCATCCCTCAGTGCATTCTGGATATGGGAGCGTCGCTCACCGCCAGCGTCCAGCGGGGATGAAACACAAAGCGCGCCCACAAACAGGGGATGGAGAGGTGACGTGATTAGGGGCGTGAGAGCCTGAAAACGGGGCGAGATCACGCCCCCCGACAGTGCTCCATGCGATGGATAATGGCCTCTAATTGCTCATCCAGCCCGGTCACTTCTTCATAGGTTTTGAACGTGCGCTCCAACCCGTTGCGCACCACCTTGGTGAGAGTCTCTTCCTGACTTTCCAGCAACGCCAGACTATCGTAGGCGATCACCAGTTCATCCAGGGTTTGCTCCAGCACCTGAAACGCGGTTTTATGTTGGCGTTCGCGCACTTCGTTGATGTCTTTCAAGGCTTTACGGCTGTCCTGTAGCACGCCTTCTATCAACGCGATCAATGACTGGTTTTCAAGTCCTTGACGGCGGAACTCGGCGCATTCCAGCAACAGCAGTAAATTGTCGCGGGCGCGGCCTTTCTTCTCGTCATCGTCAGGCATTTTGGGCACCAGCAGGGAAAACGGCGGAATGTTGACCAGTAAGCGCTTATTGAATTCCAGTAGCCGCTGCTCCTGATCTTTGACTTTGAGCAGCAGCTCGGACTCCAGCGGCGAGACAAAGCCTTTGCTGCTGTGGCTGACTTTGTCGTTCTCCAGATTGATCTGTACGGTGCCCTGCAGGTCGAATTCCTCCAGGGTCTCAATGATCAGTCCTGCCAGATCAGCCAGCGTGTCCACCCTCATGCTGCGGCGCAGGAACTCCAGAATCACCCCTTGTTCGCCCGCGACGGTGATGGCGGTCATCGCGGTGGACATGGCCGCTTGTTGCGCCTCCTGGCCCGCTTTGGCCTGCTGCATCTGCTGTATCGCCATGCGTACTTTCTTGCGCAGCACGTCCGGTTGCGCCGGTTTGATCAGATAATCCCGGCCGCCGGCGTCGTAACCCGCCAGTTTTTCCTCCACCGTATCGTGAGCGGAGACGAAGATGACCTCAATGTGCTGCGTGGCGGGATTCGCCTTCAGCCGTCGGCAACATTCATAGCCGTCCATTTCCGGCATGGTCACGTCCAGCAGCACCACATCCAGCTCTGGATCTTTTTCCGCCATCTGCAAAGCTTTGGCGGCGCTGGTGGCGGCTTGCACCGCATATTCGTCTTTCAGGTTCTCCAGCAGGAAATGCAGGTCGTTTGGAGAATCGTCGACGATCATCACATGGGGCTTTTCGTCGCTCATTGTGGTTCACCCTGAGTTTGAATGAGTTGGGATAAGTGGGTTTGAGCCTGCTCGATATCGAACTGAAACAACGCTTCCTCCAGCTGCGACAGCGCTTGCACCTGCGGTGGATCGCTGACGGTGGCGCGGAGTTGGGCGAGGGATTTCTGCGCCTGCCCCAGATCGCTTTCCAGATAGTCTCTTAATTGCAGCAACTGCGGCAGCAATGGCCGCTGATCTTTGCTGAGCATCGATGGCGCAGGAGCGGCTTCGTTTTGTTCCAGGCGCGACAGACCGGACAATACTTCCTCCAGCGTTTGCAGCAACGGCGCCATCAGGTCGTGGGTCTGACTTTGATTGCCCGCGCGGGCGGCGCTTTCCACCGCGCCGGCGGCTTTGCCCAGCGCTTCCGCGCCAATGGTCGCGCCGCTGCCTTTAAGGCCGTGGGTAATGATGGCGATTTCACCAAGCGCGTTCTGCTCCATCAGGGTTTGCAACTCCTTGGGAGCGTCTTCCCACTTTTCGTAGAAGCCGCTGAGGATGCGCTGGAACAGGGGCCAACGTCCACCCAGGCGCTGCAAGGCTTCGGTGATGTTGAGACCGGGCAGGGAGGGAATATCGTGGCCGCCGGCTGGCGCGGTAATGATGCTTTCCCGCGTCGCCGGCGCGGGGGTTTTACTGCGCAGCCAGTGACCCAGCGTCTCGAACAGCTCTTCAGCCGCGAACGGTTTGACGATATGGCCGTTCATGCCGGCGTCACGACTCAGGTCGCGATCGCTTTGCTGCGCGTGAGCGGTCATCGCCAGAATGGGAATCTCCTGAAAACGCCCGCCCAGAGCGCGAATGGCGCGGGTGGCGTCGAGCCCGTTAAGCTCCGGCATCTGCACGTCCATCAGAATGAGATCGTAGTCTTTGCCCTGCACGGCGTGAACCGCGGACAGGCCGTTGTCGACCACATCCGGCTTGACGCCGACGGAGCTGAGCAGGTCGATGGCCACTTCCTGATTGACCACATTGTCCTCCGCCAACAGCACTTTGGAGCCGCCGAACCACCAGCTTTGCGCGTCGTCATCGTCGTCATGGTCATCCAGACAACAGGCGCGGCAGTTTTCGCCTACATAATGGTTTTGCAGCAGGACGAACAAATCATGGGGACGAATAGGCGAGCGCAATTCGGAGTACAGGACGTCCTCGTTATTCAAATCCACCTGGGCGCCGAACACCCTTACTGCGATTGGGTTCTGGTCGCCGTGTTTGTGCCGTAGCCAGGTCAGGATTTCCCGCGGCGGCGTCTGTTGGTGAATCAACATCAGATCAAAGGGGCGGAAGGCGCTTTCCAGGGCTTTCAGGGCTTCTTCGGTGGAGCTGGAAGGGGCCAGTATATCCACGCCGAGTTCACGCAGGCCTCGCTTCAGGAAGGGCGCAATGGACTCCTCCGCCAACAACAGAATGGGCTTGTCCGCCCAGGGCGCCGGCGGCGGTTCCCGGGTCGATCCGTCAATAGACAGGGAGAGATAAGGCAGGGAGAAGTAAAAGTCGGCTCCAACACCGGGCTCGCTGCGCACTTGCAGACGACCGCCCATGGCCTCCACCAGACGGGAGCTGATGGACAGTCCCAGCCCGGTGCCGCCGTAGCGCCGGGTATGGGAATCGTCCGCCTGACTGAAGGGTTCGAAAATCTGTTGCTGCCGGTCTGCGGGAATGCCGACGCCGGTATCCGCCACGCCGAACATGAGGCGGTCCTCCACCGGGTAGCAGTACAATGACACCTCTCCCTGTTTGGTGAACTTCACGGCGTTGGACAGCAGGTTGCAGATGATCTGCTTGAGTCGGGTAGGGTCTCCCATGATCTGGTCCGGCAGATGGGCGGCCAGGGTCAGCGTCAAGGTGAGACCTTTATCGGACGCCTGGCTGCACACGACCGGCAGACAGCTGTCCAGCAGACGACCAAGCGAGAAGGGAATGCGCTCCAGGTTGACCTTGTCCGCCTCCAGCTTGGAAAAGTCCAACAGATCGTTGATCACCGTCAGCAGCAGTTTGCCGGAAGTGAGGGCGGTTTTGGCGCGGGCCTTTTGTTCCCGTGACAGATCGCCATGCATCATGGCCTGCAGCATGCCGATCACCCCATTTAGCGGTGTGCGGATCTCATGGCTCATGTTGGCGATAAACAGACTCTTTGCCTTGTTGGCGGCCATGGCCTCATCCCGCGCCTCTTCCAGCTTCTTGGTGCGGTCTTTGACCATGTCGCCAAGGGAGTGCACCATGCCTGCGGTTTTCTGCAGGGCGTCCTCCAGCAACAGATGACTCTCGTAGAGTTCAGTGGCTTTCAATTCCAACAGTTGCTCCGCCTGATGACGGGCGGCGCGCTCCCGGGCGAGAGCGCGTTCAAGTACGGCGATTTTGGTCATTGGATTTTGTTCAGCTCGAAGGTGATATGGTCCTTTTCTTCCGTTCGCTGACTGAGTACGACACCGTCATTGAAGTGGGCGAGCGCGCCCTGTATCAACCCTTCCGCCAGATCTTCCAGATGTCGGGTTGAATAGTAATAGAGCAGCAGTTGGTCGGGCTGCGGCTGACTGCAATCGAAACGCGGCAGTTCCGCGTCTGGATAGAGCTTCTGCACTTCCTGGTGGATATAAACGTCGATTTTGCTGAGAAAGTCGAAGGAGCCGTGGATGTCCTTGAAGAATTGCGGATACAGGACATAGAAACGGCCGAATAAATGATTACCGAATGTTTTCAACAAGTCAGGGATGGGAGCGTCGTGACGGGCGCTAAGCGTTTTCAGCAGTTCGACCATTTCACTGTGGTCGTAGGTGCCTACGGAGGTGTATACCCCTGAAACGCCGGATTCTTCAATAAGGGCGTCGACTTCCTCAAGCCCGAATTTATCCTCCACCAGTTGCAGAAATTCGGTGAAAACGATGCCTTTCATCTTGTTTCTCTTCCTGAGCAGGTCCGTTACCAAAATTGTAGCAGTGAAGGTGGGCAATGCAATGTAACCTGAGCGATTGTTAATGCGGCGAAAGCCGCGGGGCGCAAGGGCTTTAGCGGTGGAGGCGGCCGCGGCGGAAGCTTTAGGTTGTCCCTGTTGAAGGAGTTTGCTAGGATTCGCCCACTCTTAGGGGAGTAGTCTCCCGGCTTCAGCCGGAACGGTCGTCAACAGTCTCCGGGCGCAAAGTCCGTGGCGATCGTGTCCCTCCCAGGATTGATGAGACCTAAGACGCACGAAAAGCAGCCAGGGGTGGATGTTTTTCGTGCGTCTTGGCGTTTATCTTTCCACCCCAGAGGCTGCAAATGATGAATATACTTGCTCTTCATAATGCCGATTCCGTTCCATGGAACTTGGTTACTCTTAAGGCGTATGCGCCGAATTCCGTTAATTGCGAGGTGATCGCATGATGCTTGCATTGCTTGCTATTGTCGCTGGCCTGGCGCTGCTGGTTTGGAGCGCAGATCGTTTTGTGGATGGCGCCGCCGCGACGGCGAAGCATGGAGGCATGCCGCCCCTGTTGATTGGGATGGTGATCGTGGGGTTCGGCACATCCGCCCCGGAAATGGTGGTGTCGGCGCTGGCGGCGTCGGAGGGCAACCCCGGTCTGGCGCTGGGCAACGGTTATGGCTCTAACATTACCAACATTGCATTGATTCTGGGTCTGGTGGCGGTGATCAGTCCCATCGCCGTACACTCGCAGGTGCTGCGCAAAGAACTGCCGATTCTGGCCGCCATCACCCTGTTATCCGCAGGCTTGTTATGGGACGGCGACCTGACCCGCGTTGACGCGGCGATTTTGCTGGTGGTGTTCGCCGGGCTGATGGGCTGGACCATTCGCGAAGGTATGCAGCAGCGCTCCGATGCGTTGGCGTCGGAAGTGGACGATGAAATGATCGCGCACCCCATGCCCCTGAAAAACGCCATATTCTGGCTGGTGGCCGGCCTGATTCTACTGATTATCAGCTCGCGCATTCTGGTGTGGGGCGCGGTCACCGTGGCGCACAGCCTGGGCGTCAGCGACCTGATCATTGGCCTGACCATCGTGGCCATCGGCACCTCGTTGCCGGAGCTTGCCTCTTCGCTGGCGGCGATCCGTAAGGGCGAGCATGACCTCGCCATCGGCAATGTCATCGGCTCCAACCTGTTTAATACGCTCACCGTCGTCGGCATCGCTGCGGCGATTCATCCTCTGGAAGTGCAACCGGAAGTTCTGTATCGCGATTGGACGCTGATGGCCGGCCTCACCCTGGCGCTGTTCGTCATGGGCTTCGGTTTCAAAGGCAAACAAGGCCGCATCAACCGCGTCGAAGGCGGCATTCTGCTGGCGGTGTACCTGGCTTACACCAGCTACCTCGGCTACACCGTAGTGGCCGCTGCTTAAACAGATCGAAGCGGGCGTTGGGATGGGTTCCCGACGCCCGCGAATGATTTATTTCCTCGTTGCTATCCCGCATTCTAATAGCCGGTTAATGCGCCTGGACTTCCATGCACATTTTCGCCGTGGCGCAAATCGCGCACTGTCTGATAAATACATTAGAGATGGTATCCTGTGACGATTCCTTACGACGCTATACACACCCTCAAAGCCGAAATCGAAAACAATATTGAGGCGGCGGTCAACGCCTTCCAAACGGATTTTGCGGCGACGCTGACGACGATCAGCCGTCAGACCTCCCCGATATATGACTTTCTCAATAACGACGAATTATGGACTGACGACATTGACTGGGATATCCGCGCGGAGTTGAGCAAAGAGTGTTTTACCGCAGTCGAAAACGGGCTGCACACCTTCTGCGATACGCTCATCGCCAGGGCGAACGCCTCGGAGACGTTCATGCAGTCGCTGCATGAGCATATGGCGGAGACAGAACGGGACTATCGCTATTACCTGTTTGCGAATATGAGTGACGAGACGACATTCTCCATGTTGCTGGACAAACTGACGCAGCAGCTGGAAGTGGAGGATCACGACTATAGTTCCGGCTGGCTGCCCACGTTGCATGGCTGGGGGCGGAAAGCGGAATACGCGGGCAGAGTCACAGCGTTTCTGGAATCCAGCTTTGAGCGGCATTTCGAGTACGCCAAAAGAGTGCGCAGCGAAAAGTTGAACTCCTATGGCTTCACGCCATCGCTATATCATGAAACCAACAAAGGGCTGGTAGGCGCTCTCGCTATGGCGTACACGCGCCACCACATACCCAACGCGACCGATATCTTGTTAGGGGTGTTGCAGAAGGTCAGCGATGACGACGCCTCCTATGGGTTGAACTGCAAGACCGGCCCTGTGGCGATCGCGCTTTCGCTGTGCGGGTATGCGGGGGACGTGAGCGTATTGGAGTCCTTCCTGGAAAGTTTTGAGTGGCGTTATGAAGGCGCCCAATTCGTCATGGAAACCCGCTATGCGTTGTGGATGATCAAGCGTGACGCAGACGGCGCAGCGGCGTTTCTCGGGAATCCCGAAAATACCAAGAATCTTTCTTACGCCGCATGCGCTATCGCCGACCTGGACGCCAAACAGTATTTGCCACTAGTGGAGCAACGCTTCGCCGATATCGACAAACCTGTCGCCAAAGAAGTCTTTAAAGAAACCATTACGCGGCTGCGTGACCAGACTTCTGCGCCGGCGCCGTCAGACCGCATGATTTATCTATTCGGCGAGACGGACAGAACGGAAGTTTTGCTGGGCGGTGACTATTCGGGAGAGTTTTACAGCCGCGCCAAGGCTGCATCCTTGGATAGCGCCATCATTGACTTCACGGAAGAAGACGATGACTCGGCGGATATTTTCTAGGGAGCCTCTGAATAATTACCAGCGACGCCATTGCGGCGTTAAAACGGAATCTCGCTACCGTCCCAGGCGAATAGCTTACCGGTGTCTTCCGGGCGCAATCGTTTGATAACCTTCATGAGATGTCCAGCGGCCTGATCCGGCGTAAAAAGCCGCTGTGGCGGGACGCGCTCAAGAAAGGGCGCGGAAAGCGAGCTGGTGACGGTGCCGGGGTGCAGGCCGACGACAATCGCTTGTTTATTGCGGCGCGCCACCTCAATGCTGGCGGTTTTGAGGGCCATATTCAGGGCGGCTTTTGAGCTACGGTATGCGTACCAGCCGCCTAAACGGTTATCGGAGATACTGCCGACTCTGGCGGATAAGGCGGCGAAAACCGCAGGACGGCTTGGATGTAAGAGGCCGAGGAAGTGCTTGGCCACCAGCATTGGACCAATCACGTTGGTGAGGAAGCAGGCTTCAAAGTTCGTTCTTTCCAACTCTTTCAGCGCCTTCTCCGGTCGCATAGTCGCCGTGTGCAAAAGACCCGCCGCCACGATCACTCTATCTAGTGGGCCCGAAGCGGCGGCGATCTCCGCAGCCCGTTGAATAGAGTCTTCATCGCTGAAGTCCAGATAGCCTGATTGGGTATTGCTTTGCTCCCAGGTGCGAGGTGAACGGGAGAATGCAAATACCTGGGCGTTGGGCTCGCTGGCGAACCCATAGGTCAGGGCGGCGCCAATAGCGCCGGAAGCGCCGACGATAACGATGCGGTGTTGAGTCATGTTGGGCTATCTGTTTGAGGCTATTGCAATGTTGTTGGCGAATACTGGGAAAGATACGCAGAGGATGGCGGAAAGGTTCAGCGCAGGCGGTAGAGGCGGTAATGCAGTGTGGCGGAGAGAGGGCGAGGAAGAAGGACCGTGATCACAGCTATTCGGCTGTCACGGCCTCTTTGTTCAAGATGCGCGCTGGCTGACTATTGGTCTCGCGGGTGATCCATTGCAGCAGTGTTTCATACTCCCTGCTGTCCCGTAACGAGGGGACGCAGGTGAGCTTGTAGCCCAGGCCGGTCTTCACGGTGCGGGAGAATACGTTGATCAATTGTCCATTGGCCAGCTCACTCTGCACGTACAGCACATCGGTGATGGCGACGCCGCTGAATTTCACGGCGGCGGTGATGGCGGATTCCATGGAATCCATGATCAGCATACGGTCTGAGCTGATTTGCGCGCCGGGCAGGCCGGTGTGGGAGAAATATAACTCCCAGTCGGACATGGATGGGTTGGGGCTGATGAAATTCGCCTGATCCAGTATTTCCTGATCGGACAGCCCCCGTAATTGCTCGTAGTAGTCTTTGGAGCACACCGCGACCAGATTTTCCTCATAAAAGAACTCGTCGGACGGCTCATCGCAAAAGATGATGCCCATATCGTAGTGTTCTTTCAGGAAGTCGACGGAATGACGCCAGGCGGTCGTCACCTTCAGGTTAAGCTCGGTTTCCTCACGAATGCGGCTGAGACGCGGCAGCACCCAGCGGATAGCGAAGGTGACTGGCACTTTGATCTCGATAAAATTCTTTTCGTGGGGAATGCCGCAGGCGCCGCGAATGATCTCAAAGGCCTGGGTGAGTTGTTCCCACAGACGCTGACCGCTGTCAGTCAGTTGCACCTGTTTGTTGTTTCTCACCAGCAGCCGCTTTTCGAAATGCAGCTCCAGGGCTTTGATATGCTTGCTGACCCCGCTGTGGTTGATGCACAGTTCTTCCGAGGCTTTAGAAAAACTCTGGTGGCGGGCGACTGCTTCAAAAACTTCCAAGGCTTTTAATGAAGGCCGTGAGTTACTCCTCATACATCCCTCCTGGAAAAAATATCACAGCGATGTGCAATATAATCAATTTACTTTTTTGAGTCGATTAAAATATCTTTTTCCAAATAAAAACAAATTGTAACGTTGCTTTTTGCATAGTACTGACAAGGTTGTCACTGTTCGCGGCGACAGGTTTTGTTCTCGGAATGCGGCGATTTGATCGGCGCAGTGAGAGGCGGACCGTCGGCCGGATAGGTGTGTCGTCATGCCGTTTATGGAGGATTTCCTCCTGATCGGCTTGGTATTTCAACTTTTCCGTCCACGCACCGCTCATTTCGTCGCTGGTTACGTGGATGGAGGTTTGGAGGCTTGTGACACAACGGGCGTCCAATCCCGACATCATCAACGATTTTCCAGCGTAGGACGCCCTGGCCAGGGGCGCACATGGAAAGCCCGCCGCAAACCCGGATGTTGCAGGCAATTGCAGGACCCGGCTCAGAGCGATATAACGCAGCAACGCCAAGCGTAAGGTAACGCGTTTGACCTGACAAACCCGTGTTCCAAGTCAAGAAGTAATGGAAAGGAAGTTCGCAATATGAATATCGTAATCATTGGCGGGGGCCAACAAGCCCACGCGCTTCTGGGTATCTTCGCCTCACGAGGGCAGGAAGTTTCGATGCTGACCCGGAAAGCCCAGGAGATAAACGAAAGACTGGGCGCCAATGGCCAGATTGTCGTTTCCACCCCCTATGGAGAGGATCTGCACGCCAAGCCGGTGCGGGTGACGGACAATCCCGCTGAAGTCATACCCCAGGCGGATCTGATTTTTATCACCAATCCCGCTAACGATCGTCCCCGTGTATTGGCGCAGATCGCCAATCTGATTTCTGAAGATAAGGTCGTGCAGCTATGCGCGATACCCGGTTGGGGCGCTTTCGACTGGATGGTGGATTATCACATCGGCCGACGCTCCAATGTTTACGCCTGGGGCATCAAGGACACGCCGGTAATGGCGTCCCATCTTGTGCCTGGCCAGAGCGTGAGCATTCTCGGGTTCAAGAAGGAGCTGTTTTACGCCATTTCCAATCCAACTCACATCAAGGTGGAGCTGGCTAAGAAAGCCCTGGAAAAACTGTTTTACCAGCCTGCCAGCCGTGCGGAGCACTATATTGAACTGAGCGCCTGCGCGGGCAATCCGATTGAGCATTTGCCTATCCTGTACTCCCTGGTCGGCCCTTATTCGCAGTGGGATGGCAGACCTTTCAAAGAGCGACTGAGCTTTTATGAAGATCTCACTGAGTTCGCCGCCTATCTGATCAAGAAATGCGACGAAGAGCAGCAGGCCATTTTGGCGGCGCTGAAAGAGGTGTATCGCTCTGATTTCCCGTTTGCGCTGCCGCTGCACGAAGACATCGTAAAAATATACGGCAGACAGATCACCAATCCGCGCACGCTGTACTCCACCTTCCGTACTAACCCGGCGTACGCGGGCATCAAGATACCCATGCTGACCTGCGAAGGCGGCTTTGAAGTCAATCGTCGCCATCGCATCTTTACGGAAGATGTGCCTTACGGTATGGACTTCTTCCTGGAAGCCGCCAGAAGGCTGAATGTCCATACCCCCATGCTCGCTGAAATTCGTGATTGGGCTTATGAATACAGCGGGGGCTTTGAAGACAATATCACAGGTTACTTCCCCTCCGGTTGGCCGCAACGTTCTATGGCGTTGGTGCGTTAACCAGGGGAGCCGGGAAGTAATGGTGACAATTAAATCATGCCGGAGGGATGGCGTGAGGGGAGAGGCTGCGCCATATCTGACGCCGTTGATTCATCCCCTGATGCAACATGTGCTGGGCTCCGATCCAGCTCGTTTAAATGCGCTGATGGATGCGCACGGCTCGCCCGCGCACCTGATGTTTCCGCAGATATTTGAAGAAAATCTCTACCGTTTTCGGCGGGTTTACGCCAACGCCGATATTCGCGGCGACGTGCTGTATGCGATGAAAGTCAATCGCTGCCATAGCTTCCTCAAAGCGGTTGCGATTAATGGCGCGGGAGCGGACGTCTCCAGCTTTTTTGAGCTGCAGGATGCGCTGGCTGCCGGCGTTGAGGGTGAAAGATGCTCGCTATCCGGAGCCTTTAAAAGCCCGGACTTTGTTGAACTGGGAATGAAAGTGGGGGCGATTGTCGCCATTGACTCTGCGGAAGAATTTGAGGTGTTGCAGGCGTTGCTGCTGGCCTCTCGCCAAGGCGATAAAACCCGTATCAAGCTGCGTTGGAACGGCGATGTTGGCGTCAGTCGATTTGGCATGAACAGCGAAGCGCTGAGGGCTCTGGCTGACGCGCTGAAGCCGTTTCGGCATCGACTGGAACTGGAAGGCGTCGCCTTTCACCTGGGCGGCTACTCCATCCGTCAGCGGGCGGAGGCGCTGGCGGTATCCATTGAAATGATTCGCTACTTCCGTGGATTGGGCTTTGACGCCAACAGCGTCAACATAGGGGGCGGTTTTCCGACTCGCTATATTTCCCGAGGCTCTTGGGAGGCGTTCCAGGGTTACAACGGGCCTCATTACTATATGGATGGCCGCTCCCCAGACAATTTCTATCCTTATTGGTCCCCCCGCGTAAAAGAGGAGGCGCTGGAGGATATTGTGATGGCCTGCGGCAATCGTGAGCGTCTGCGCCAAGAGGGCGTGGCGCTATATGTGGAGCCGGGACGAGGCCTGGTGGATCAGGCCGGAGCGACCCTGTTTCGCGTCAAAGGCGTCAAGCGTTTGGAAGCGGGCAAGCATGTCATCGTTGTCGACGGTTTCAGCTTCAGCGCCTGTGAACCCTGGTTTCAATCAGAGTTTCTGGTGGACCCGATCGTGATTGGCGCAGGCCAGGGCGATGCGGGCGTCGCCTATATCGCAGGTGGTAGTTGCCTGGAGTCGGACGTGCTGACAAAGCGATGGATTCCTTTCAAGAATCTGCCGCAACCGGGAGATTGTCTGGCCTTTGTAAACACCGCCGGTTATCAGATGGATTTAATGGAGACCCGTTTTCACCGTGCGCCGACACCGCAAAAACTTGCATTAATCGCAACCGACGACCATGAAGGAGGGCATGGCGATTGGTCATGGCGATTGGATGAGTCGTTCTGAGCAGTTTCGCAATCAGGACTGGAAAGCACTGATATATAACGAATAAGGAATGAACATGATTAAAACAAAGGTGTCGGAATTAATCGGCGAAACTCCTCTACTGGAGCTGCCTTTGCAGGACTGCTCCTGGAAACTGCTGCTGAAGCTGGAGAAGTTCAACCCCGGCATGAGCATGAAGGACCGTATGGCCCGCAGCATGATCGAAGCGGCGGTGCGTGAAGGCCGTTTGCAGCCGGGCGGCGTTATCGTGGAGTCGTCTTCCGGTAACACCGCGACGGGGCTGGCCCTGCTGGCCGCGGAAATGGGCTTTCGTTTTATCGCAGTGATGGATCATCACGCCGCCGCTGAAAAAGTCATGGCGGTGAAGGCCTACGGAGGAGAAGTGCATATTGTCAAAGGCGATTACGCCGATGACGAAGTGGCGACGGTGGAAAGAGAGCTGACGGCGGCGCGTCTGGCCAGCGAAATTGAGGGCGCCTGTTTTATGGATCAATCCAATAACCAGGCCAATCCAGGCGGCTACTCCAGCACCCTGGCTCATGAACTGATACGCGACACAGACGGCGTCATCGATGCTCTGGTGGCTTGCGTCGGCACCGGCGGCTCCATCACCGGCGTGGCCTCAGCGCTGAAGACGTATCGATCCGACATTCGCATTTTCGGCGTGGAGCCAGTGGGGTCAGTCGTGTTTCGCAAGGAAGGCGGACCTTATTACCAGTCCGGCACTGGCGTGCCCCCGGGGGATTCCATTGGCGCGGCGTTTCGCCGGGAACTGGTGGATTACGGCTATCAGGTGACGGACGCAGAGGCGTTTGAAACCTGTCGCTACCTGGCGCGTCAGCGCGGGTTATTGATTGGCGGTTCGGCGGGAGGCGCAGTGTATCAGAGCGTCAAAATCGCTCAGAACCTGAGCGGAAGCGGGACGATGGTCTGCATCGTCTGTGACGGAGGAGAAAAATATCTGCCGACAATTTTCAATGATGAGTGGATGAGCGAGAGGGGCCTGTTCGAGCCGCGCGTGCATCAGGAGTTAAACCGCTGGCTGAGGCCGGCCTTTTCCGGGCGGGTCAACAAAGCCCGGGCGGAGGCGGACGCCAGAGCGGCGAGCCTGTGTCTTTGACGCAGGCGTGACGCGATGCGGTTTGGGGCGTTCACAAGGGGGTGAACGCCGAGCGGTCAACCGTGGATAAAAAAGGGATACCAAAATGGAAAACACACAAAATAGCAAAGCCATGACGTTTGTTTTTATCGCTGTCGTCGCGGGCACAGGGATGGATGCGTTCGTTAAACAGGTGGGGGAAGAAGTCGATACATGGCAGTTGCTGTTTCTAAGGTGGTGCTTCGCTGCGCTGCTTTTGATACCCATGGCGGTAAGAGAAGGCGCGGGCATCTTCGTCTGGAAGTCGCCGAAGGCGCATTTGATGCGCGGCGTGCTCAACTGCGTCGCCTCCTTTCTATTGTTTTACTCCCTCGCCAACCTGCCGCTGGCGGTGGTGGTGACGATTTTCTTCGCCGAGCCTCTGTTCATCGTGCCGATTTCCGCGCTTTGGCTGAAGGAGAAAGTCGCGCCAGGGCATTGGCTGGCGACTCTTATCGGCTTTATTGGCGTGTTGCTGATCGCCCGCCCCAGCGGTGACTTCACGCCCCTGGAAATCATCTATCCGTTCGCCGGCGCCCTGGGCTTCGCCCTGTTACATATTGGCACGAAGAAATACGGCTCCGAGGAGAGCCCCATCAGCCTGATGTTCTGGCTGGCGATTCTGACGATTCTGATCTCGGGCCCCATGGCGGTGGCGGACTGGTCGCCGGTATCGCTGAAAGACTTTTCCTTTATCGGCCTGATCGCCGTGCTGGGCTCAGTGTATAGCTACTTCTGGATCGTCGGCCTGCGTATCGGCAGCGCCGCCATCGCCGCCCATATCAGCTATCTCTCTTTACCGTTGGCCTACCTGATCGGCTGGGCGTTCTTCGATGAAACGCCAGATATGTACACAATTCTGGGCAGCGGAGTGATCTTCCTGTCCGTGCTCATGGTGTCTGTGAAAAACGGAATGAAGCTCCCGTTTCCACGGGCCCTGCGGCGCGGCAAAACCTACGACGCCAAAGCCTCCTGATCGCGACCCGGGTCAAAGAGACCCGGGAAAACCGATGATTTTACTGATTTTTTTGTCAATGACTGAGGAGTGCTTCGCGCATTTTTTTCAATGCTGACGTTTACGTCAACGTCACTAAAGTCTATTATCCTCAGGGTGGATTACCGTCTACAGTAGAAAGTGGAGCGGAGCCTTCAAAAGGGGCCCGCCTTGCCTCCGAACGTATCCAGGAAGAGGACCCTATGAGTCAAACAACAAAAACAATAGAAGTTATTCATAAACCTGAGTTCATTCAGGGAAATGAATTTAAGTTTCCCATCTTTCAGGTCCTGAAACAGGATGGCGCGACCTATAAAGGGGCTAAGCTGCCGGAGATGGATCAGGAAGAAGCCCTGAAGATCTACCGCACCATGGTGTTCACCCGCGTGCTGGATGAACGCATGCTGGCCGCCCAACGTCAAGGGCGTCTCAGTTTTTACCTGCAATCCACCGGTGAAGAAGGCACGGTTGTCGGCTTCGCTGCGGCGCTGGATGACCGGGACATGATCATGGCTCAATACCGGGAGCAGGGCGCTTTGGCCTATCGCGGATTCTCGGTGGATGAGTTCATGAACCAGCTGTTCGGCAACGAGCTGGATTATGGTAAGGGCCGACAAATGCCGATTCACTACGGCTCCGCCAAACTCAATTACATGACGATTTCCTCGCCTCTGGCCACCCAGATTCCTCAGGCCGCCGGTTACGCCTACGGTCAGAAACTGGAAGGCAAGGGGCTATGCACCGTAACTGTATTCGGCGAAGGCGCCGCCTCTGAAGGGGATTTCCACGCCGCTCTGAATATGGCCTCTGTGCACAAAGTGCCAGTTATCTTTCTCTGCCGTAACAACGGCTACGCCATTTCCACTCCCTCCAGCGAACAGTTCGCCGCAGACGGCATTGCGCCGCGGGCGTTAGGTTACAGCATGCGCGCCATCCGCGTAGACGGCAACGATATCCTGGCGGTGTATCTGGCGACTCAGGCCGCGCGCAAAATCGCGGTGGAAGAAAACGAACCTGTTTTGATCGAAGCCATGACTTACCGTCTGGCCGCCCACTCCTCCTCCGACGACCCATCCGGCTATCGCAGCAAGAAAGAAGAAGACGTCTGGCGCGCCAAAGATCCCATTGCGCGTATGCGTAACTGGATGATCAAGAAAAAGTGGTGGTCCGAGGAAGAGGAAAAGCAGCTTCAGGACAGCATGCGCCAGGAAGTGCTGGACGCAATGAAGAACGCTGAGAAACGGCCGCCGCCGCCGGTGGAGTCGCTGGTGACGGACGTGTACGACGAAGTGACCCCGCAACTGCATGAACAATTAGAAAAACTCAAGATGCATGTCCGCAAGTACCCGGATGCGTATCCCAAGAGCGCGGGGAGAATGACGCATGGCTAAGATGAACCTGTTACAGGCGATCAACAACGCCCTCGATATAGCGATGGCGGAGAATGAAAAAGTAATCTGTTTCGGCGAAGATGTCGGCGTTTTCGGTGGCGTTTTCCGCGCCACCAGTCATCTTCAGGAAAAGTACGGCCGCGCCCGCTGTTTCAATACGCCGCTGGTGGAGCAGGGCATTATCGGCTTCGCCAATGGATTAGCGGCCCAAGGCCATGTGGCGGTGGCGGAAATCCAGTTTGCGGATTACATCTTTCCCGCATTTGACCAGATCGTGAATGAATCCGCCAAATACCGTTATCGCTCAGGCAATCTGTTTGATGTCGGCGGTCTGACCATCCGTACGCCATACGGCGGCGGCATCTCTGGCGGGCATTACCACTCGCAATCGCCGGAAGCCTATTTCGCGCATACGCCAGGCCTCAAAATCGTGGTTCCACGCAATCCCTATCAGGCGAAGGGGCTGCTGCTCAGCTCTATTCGCGATGACAACCCGGTCGTGTTTTTCGAGCCGAAGCGGATTTATCGCGCGTCCGTCGGCGACGTGCCTGAGGAAGATTACGAATTGCCTCTGGGTAAAGCGGAGGTGTTGAAGGAAGGTTCCGACATCACTCTGCTGGCTTGGGGCGCGCAAATGGAATACATCGAAAAAGCGGCGGAAATGGCGGAAAAAGACGGCATTTCCTGCGAAGTGATCGATTTAAGAACCATTCTGCCCTGGGATGTGGACACCGTCGTCAATTCGGTGCTGAAAACCGGACGGCTGGTTATTTCACATGAAGCGCCTTTGACCGGCGGGTTCGCCGGCGAAATCGCCGCCACCATTCAGGAGCGCTGCTTCCTCTATCTGGAATCGCCCATCGCCAGGGTGACCGGTTTGGACACGCCTTTCCCGCTGGTGCTGGAGAAAGAGTATCTACCGGATCATCTGAAGATCTACGAAGCGATTAAACAGAGCGTGAATTTCTAGGAGGGCGAAGATGGTGACTGATTTTATTTTGCCCGACATTGGCGAGGGCATTGTTGAGTGTGAACTGGTTAAGTGGCTGGTGCAGGAAGGGGACTTCGTACAGGAAGACCAGCCTGTGGCGGAAGTGATGACCGATAAGGCGTTGGTGGAAATTCCCGCGCCCAATAGCGGTCGCGTCGCCAAGCTTTATTATCGTGAGGGCGACACCGCCAAGGTGCATTCCCCTCTGTTTGCGGTGGACATGACGGGCGCTGCGAAAGCGGCTAACGAAGAATCCGTTCCCGTGGCGGCGGACAAACAAGCGGACAGCAAGCCAGCCCCGGAGAGCAAACCCGCGTCGGCGTCTCAGCCTGCCGGAAAAAACGGGGATGATTTCATCCTGCCGGATATCGGCGAAGGCATTGTAGAGTGCGAGATCGTTGAATGGCGTGTAGCGGAAGGCGATCACGTGGAAGAAGACCAGCCTGTCGTCGACGTCATGACTGACAAGGCGGTGGTGGAGATTCCGGCGCCTCGCGCAGGTCGCATCGTGAAGCTGCACTACGGGAAGGGCGACATCGCGAAAGTGCATACGCCGCTTTTCTCCTTTGCAGCGGACGGCGCAGCGGCTGTTGCGACGCCCGCCAAGGTCAACGGCGACAGCGCCCCCAAGGCCGCCTGCCTGGCGTCATCAGCGCAGAAACCAGTCCAGGTCTCAGGGCGCGTCAAAGTCCCCGCCAGCCCGGCTGTGCGCCGTCTGGCAAGAGAGTTGTCTCTGGATCTGAACCGCGTGCCAGGCTCTGGCAAACATGGGCGGGTGCTTAAGGAAGACATCCATAAGTATCAGAAAGCTTTGCAGGCTGACGCTGCACCCGCGCAAAACAAAACCCCGGAAACGCCCGCCAGCGTTGGCGAAGTGCGGGTGGAGCCGATTCGCGGCGTGCGCGCGGTCATGGCCAAACGCATGGTGGAAGCCGCCACGACCATTCCGCAGTTCACTTTTGGCGATGAGGTTGACGTCACCGCATTACTGGCCCTGCGCGAGCAGCTTAAGCCGGAAGCGGAGAAAGCGGGCGTACGTTTGACGCTGATGCCTTTCATCATGAAAGCCATGGCGATGGCGGTAATGCAGCATCCCATCATGAACAGTCGGGTCAATGACGACTGCTCGGAGATTCACTATCTGCCCCATTGCAACATCGGCATGGCGGTGGACTCCAAAGTCGGTCTGCTGGTGCCCAACGTCAAGCACGTAGAGCGTCGCAGCATTCTCGACATCGCGCGGGAAGTGGAGCGCCTGACCAATGCGGCCCGTGACGGCTCGGTCCGTCAGGACGACCTCAAGGGCGGCACCATCAGCATTTCCAATATTGGAGCGTTAGGCGGCACGTATGCGTCGCCGATCATCAACATGCCGGAAGTAGCGATTGTGGCGCTGGGCAAAACTCAGACAGTGCCTAGGTTCGACAGCGAAGGTTCGGTGGTGGCGCGCTCAATCATGAATATCAGCTGGTCCGGCGATCATCGCATTATTGACGGCGGAACCATTGCCCGCTTCAGCAATATGTGGAAATCTTACCTGCAGGACCCGACTTCGATGTTGCTGCATCTGAGCTGATAACCCTGCGAGAGTGAATGACTGGCGCGCCTAAGCTACAACAGTTCTATATTCCGGAAGAGCAGTCGATCTATCTGCTCAGTCACAATGACGCCAAAAAGCTCAAAGACTGGGTCGCCCTGTGTCAGGCCCAGCTTGAGCAGCTTGGTTACCGGGATATTGAAATGGTGGGCAAGGGCGCCTACGGTTTTGTGTTCGCCGGCGTCACCGCAGGAGGCGAACAATACGTCTTCAAATTCTCCCGCATCACCTTACCCCAGCATTTACAGGATCGCTTGGAAGAAGAGGCGTTTATGCTGGGTTTGGTGGAGCACCCCAGAGTCCCCAGTCTGATCGCCTTCCAGCGTATTCGTCGCCAATCCATTCTGGTGATGGAGCGTGCGCCGGGGGTAGATCTTGAGCAATACTCGCTCAAAGTGGGGCGTCTGCCGCCTAGACTGGTTGTTAAGATTGCTGCACAACTTGCTGATATATTGAGAAATCTTCGCTCTGATAAAGGACCCGCCGGGCGTCCTCTGGTGCATGGCGACATCAAGCCTTCCAATCTGGTGTACGACCCTAATACCGAACAGGTGGCGCTGATCGATTGGGGCTCCGCCGTCTTCGCGCAACTGGATGAGAACAACCAATACGTCTCCGCCAATGTCATGGAGCTGATGTCCAGCGATCTGCAACAGACCAACGCGCGTCTGGGCGATGTCTACTTCATTGGCGATGAGCAGCTCAACGGAGGGCTTTCGTCGCCGCGCTTCGACGAGCAGGGCGTTGCGGGGACCCTGTACGCCCTCGCATCAGGACAATCCTGCCGCTTTGGTCATCGCGCTTTGCCTGCCGTATCTCTGGGATTGCCGGCGGAATTTGCGCGCATGCTGGACGCCATGATGGACGATGATCCTTCCGTGCGGGCCAAGGCGGGCGACTATTTCCTGCGTCATATGCCGCGTATGGCGCGACTGGTCATGCTGGATCTGCCGCCGGTGCAGGAGACGCCGCTGGCCCCGGTCTGGGTGCGGCCGCAGAAACGGGGCATTGATACGGTGGTGTACAGCTCGCGCAAGTCGTTCCTTCGGGAGGAAGGCGTTAAGGAAGAGCTGAAAGAAATCAACGATGTGCAACTGGATCGTTACTACAAGAACTTCATGCAAGGCATGGGGGAGATCGAAAAGGCGTTCATCGCCGCCGTCAGCCGTCTTGGACGCTATCCTGTGGTGGGTGGGTTGGCGGTGCGCTGGGAGAAGGAAGGGGTGTACATCGACACCAGCCTCAATCTGCGCGACCCGGATTTAAAGCCTGCGTTCGTCACCGCGGTGAACAATATGGTGAATCTGGCGCGGGCGATTCATCGCCAGGGGGTGTTCAAAAGCTGTCTGTTTAATGCTCGCGATACCCTGCACGTAGATCGCGACGGGCCGGATAAACCCTTTCTTCCCGAGTCGGGTTTAAGTCTGGGTTATGAGGTTAGCGCGACGCCGGATCTGGAGGATCAGAGTCGGGTGCATTCTTATTTTGAAGACGGCCCCGACCCGGAAGAGTTTCTGGTTCTTCCTGTAGAAATCATGGAGATACTAGAGCTTCTTAATAATATACATCACACGGGGCTTATCATATTCGAGAGCTTGCCCACGCACTTGAAGATCCACAGTTATTACCGTCTGCTGGACCCGTCCAGGGAGCAGGAGTTCCGTTATTGCCTGGACGCTATCATCGCCGCCATTCCGCTGATCAAAGGATTGGGCGTGTCAGGGTTTATGAAGATGCCTTACAAAGACACCAAATTCTTTTCTCATATTGAGCGGTTGCCGGAAAAATATTATCCCAAGAATCCCCGCGATGAAGTGGTCGCGCAAGCCGCCAGTTCTGCCTCCTAACGCCAGCCCTAAAAAGAGGCGCTTCTTCGCCTGAAAACCAAAGTGCACCAAAGTGGCGCTATATCTCTCCGCCAAAACACCAATTTAGTGCATTTCTTTACGTTCTGTGGCGCCAGATAACTTGAAAATTGCGCTATTACGTGCTGTATTTAAAGCAGTAATCGGGGCGTAATTTTTGCATAACTGGTGGCCTTACTGGCTCCCTCCCTGGACGCCCGCCGATATGGGGCGGCGCATTACGTGAACTAGTTTTCGTTTCTTTGTGACGGAGGTTGGTTTATTTGCCCTCAAGGCCCGGCAGAATGGGGAAAGCTGTGGGAAAAACTAGAACAAATATCAGGGATGTTCACTGTAGGGAGTAGAAAAACGAAAGACCATACAGAGAATGCATATGCGATATAAAGTTTTGACCGCCTGTTTATTGACGCTGGCCTCCGCTGCTGGGTTTTCCCAAGCGGCTGATTTCGGAAATCCTGTGCAGGTGACGATTTCCGGTCTCCCCAACGGGCCTGATGGTTCACCCATGAACCAGGAAGAGCCCTACATTTCCCGCAATGGTAAAACGCTCTTCTTCAACGGTGGCGCTGAGAACAACCACCGTCTGCTGCATTACGCCGAACGTGGCGCCAACGGCGGCTGGACCTACCGCGGCCAGATCAGTCTGGGCGGCGAAGATGAGAAATATGTTCAGGGCGCGCCCGCTATCGACGTGGACAACAATCTGGTGTTCTCCGACACGGGCGTGGACTCCATGGTGCGCAGCGGTCGCTTCTCTGGAGGCAAGCTTTCTTCCGTGCGCGCTATCGATGGCTTGCCGCCTCGCAAGGCGAATGCGTTCGCCCGCAAATTCCAGGGCAACATGGGGCCGGAAGTCAGCCCGGACAGTCGCGTGCTGTATTTCACTGAGGCGGCCTGGGGCGCTGGCGGCTTCATGAGCGGCCAACTGCTGCGGGCGAATATCCACTTCGCCACCCATCGTGGCGGCGCCACTTACTATTACGATCAGAGCGAGGTGGAGCGGGTGATGGAGAACGTTAACTCCCGCGATATCGAGTATAGTCCTGCGATTTCGACGGATGGACTGGAACTGTTCTTTACCCGTATCCTGTTGGCGGACCGCGCCAACAACCGAGATCGCGCCTTGATCATGCGGGCGGTGCGCGGCTCCACCAGTCAGCCGTTTGACTCTCCGGTGGAGGTTATGGGAGTAGGGGAAGATGTGATGGCGGAAGCGCCGTCCATTTCCGGTGACGGCTCTGAACTGTATTATCAGAAGACGGAAGGCGGCAAAACGCGCATTTATATGGTCACCCGATAGCGTCGCTTTCCGCCTTAATCAGCGGTGCTAGTGAACAAGGGGAAATCATGCGAATCAGCGTGTTGGCGAAAGCGACAAACTGCGATGCGGAAACCGTCCGTTACTACGAAAAAATAGGCCTGCTGCCGGCTCCGCCGCGCAGCGCCTCTGGCTATCGCGAGTACGGGCGCAGCCATCTGGAGCGCTTGAATTTCATCCGCCATTGCCGCTCTCTGGACATGTCCCTCAACGAAATCAAATCTCTGCTGTATTTTCGCGATCATCCCTCCCTGGATTGCGGCGAGGTCAACGATTTGGTGGACACCCACCTGCTGGCCCTGGAACAGAAAATCTCCGATCTGGAGAAGCTAAGGGAGCAGTTGCAGTCCCTGCGTGACCAGTGCCGCATCCACAATCGCGCCGCCGAATGCGGCATTCTGACCGGGTTGAGCCATGATCCGGCTGAAGGCGAGTGTCCCTGCCATGGCGACGCGCCGAACTCATAAAAGCGCCCGCGCGCTTCTTTCATTTTCTTGCAATGAGGCCTTGACCCTGTAGCGGCTCCAGACTTTAACCTGAGCGCATTCAAATGCAAGGAGAATGACGAATGGGTGTGCATTGCTGCCATAACGAGCACGAAGAAAAGCCGAAAGTCGATGGACGTTATCGCAAGATTCTGTTTTGGGCGCTGTTGATCAACGCGGTCATGTTTGTGGTGGAGTTGCTGTCCGGCTTACAGGCCGGCTCGGTGTCACTATTGGCGGACTCGCTGGACTTTCTCGGGGATGCGGCCAATTACGGCATCAGCCTTTGGGTGTTGGGCATGGGGCTGGCGGTGAGAGCGAAAGCGTCCCTCTTAAAAGCCTTTTCCATGGGCGCGTTTGGCGTGTGGGTGCTGGCCAGCACGGCTTGGAACGCCATGGCGGGCACGATGCCGGAAGCCGCCACCATGGGCGTCATTGGCGCCTTGGCCCTGGTCGCCAACCTGGGCGTCGCCGCCATGTTATACGCCTATCGTGAGGGCGACAGCAATATGCGCAGCGTATGGCTATGCACCCGTAACGACGCGCTAAGCAATATCGCCGTTATGTTCGCCGCGCTGGGTGTATTCGGCTCCGGGACCGCCTGGCCGGATTTGATTGTCGCTGGCATTATGGCCTGCCTGGCGTTAAGCGCTGCGTTTCAAGTGTTGCGCCACGCCAGAAAAGAGCTGCGCCACGATCACGAAGCGGCGGCGGAAGCCTAAGGCGTCTGGGCGGATGCTACGGCGGACGGTTATAATTCCCTTTTATCACCGGCCGCCGACATTGTCCCAGGAGACTCGCCCATGACCAGTAAATTCTTCGCCTACCTTGAACGCCTGCGCTGGATCAAACGCTGGGGGCTGAAAAGGAATGTGGTGGAGGAGAATGTCATGGAGCATAGCTGGCAGGTGGCCACCATCGCTCATGTACTGGGGCTGATCAGCAATCGCAAGTTCAACGGCGACGTCGACCCCAACGCCCTGGCGGTAGCCGCGTTGTATCACGATGTCTCGGAAATCATCACCGGGGACATGCCCAGTCCCATCAAGTATCACTCTGATGCAATTAAGCACGCGTATCACGCCATCGAACGTGAGGCGGAGAAAGAAGTGCTGTCCACACTGCCGGACGAGCTGCAGAAACCCTTTGAGCCCCTGTTGCTGCATGACAAGTTTGACGCCGCCAGCGTGAAATTCGTCAAGGCTGCGGACCTGATCAGCGCCTATCTCAAATGTCAGATGGAAGTGGCCGCCGGCAACAAAGAGTTCGACGACGCCAAGGCGGATGTGGAGGCGCGTATCCGCTCGCTGCAAATGCCGGAGGTGGAATACTTTATGGCGACCTTTGTGGACAGCTATTTGCTGACGTTGGACGAGTTGCTGAAACATCACGACCCGACGCGAGACTGATCCCGTCAACGTCCGCCAGTTGAGAAAGCGCCCCAATGGGGCGCTGTATAGTTGCGAGTGGACTTACGCGCCAGGCTCTGGCGTAGTTATGATCATGTTTCCGTCGCCGCAATCGGCTTCAGCGCCTCAGGCTGCGTTTGACGCGTCCGTGAGATCAGCGTCAGTCCCAGCAGAATGGCGCCCATTCCAAGCAAACTCAGCAAAGACATCTGGTTACCCAGGAACAGGTAATCCATGGCGGCGGTGACGCCGGGGACCAGATAAAAAAGACTGGTGACATTCACCAGATTACCAGCTTGAATAAGACGGTACAGCAGCAAGGTGGCGATCACCGAGATCACCACGCCGAGCCACAACAGCGCCAGCAAGAAGCGCGGATTGAACTCCACCGTGATGGGCTCCCAGGGCGTGAACGCCAGGCACAGAAGCAAGGTCATCGCGTATTGCAGGGGAAGCACCGACGCGGGCGCCTGCTTGACGCCTTTCTGCAATATCGCCCCCGTGGTGATCGAGCCCAGCGCGGCCAGGGCGAACACAACGCCTGTTGTGGAGATTTGCGCCAGTCCAATACTGTGATACACCACCAGAACCAATCCCGATAACGCCAGGGACAGCCCTGAGAGACGTTGCAACGAAAAGGCGGACTCTGTGGCCAGCAAGGTCAGAATCGGCTGTACGCCCAGCACGGTGGCGAGCACTCCCGGCGTTACCCCATGCTCCAGCGCTTTGAAGTAGCAGATGGAATAGCCGCCGATCATGAGTAAACCGGTCACCGCCACGCGAAGTCGTGTACCGGGCGCTGGCAGCCACTGACCACGGCTTAAACTGATACCCAGCACCACAACAAAAGCGATAGTGAAACGGAGAAGAAGAAAGGCGAACGCGGAGGCTGACTCCAGCCCCATTTTGGAGAAGATGGCCCCGCTGCTCCACAGCAGTACGAAGAGCGCGGTTGCGCAATAAGACAGTAACGTCGTTCGGTTGATAGACATAATTAGTTACCCGTCGCAGGGAATAAGACATTGCCGACCACCTCAGCGCTGCGCTGACTTCAAATGGAAGGCGCGAAATTTATTTCAGTGGAATACGGGCGGCGGCGGTGGCGCGCCGGCCTGAAGGCGACGGGGCGGGGGAGTGAAGCAAAACATGAAAATGTCCCGGACGCTAATGCGGCCGACATCCAGGCTGGATGCGCAGGCGGCTTTGGCGATGTCCTTGGATGAGCTCATGCTTTACAACTTGTAGAAAGTGATTGAAGGCCGATCTTACGACCCGGGAGTGAGAGAATCAAGCATTGGATATAACTCGAATTCAAGCTGGATATATATCGGACCTGTAAGGGCTGCGCCTGAGAATTATCTGTACGTGCGGCCCATAAAAAAAGCGCCCCGCAGGGCGCTTAGCGAATAGTCGTAAGGGTGACTATCGGGAAGAAGTGTTTCTCACCAGAACTTTACCTACTTTGCCGTCGGCGCTTTGTGACAGCACCAGGACGTTGAGGCCGAATTCCGGAATGTTGCGGCCCGCATCAGGAATCTCGTCGCTCATGTAGTTGAGGCGATCGATGAAGCGCGGATAGGGGCGACGGTTTTGGTCTTTCAGCGTGGAGCCTACGGAGTCTACGTCCGTCAGATCCAGTTTCAGGCGCTCGGAGGCGATCACGTTGAACGCCGCGTCATGCAACTGGAACTTGGTGGATGCGACGCTGCCGTCTTCCCACTTGACCACTCTTTGGTCTGCGTCAACAACGCCTAGGAAGCCTTCGCCAGGGTGCACGCCCACGTGGTTGTTATCCCAGGAATCATCCACGAACCAGACGACCAGGCCTTGGTTGAAGGACATCAGCTGACCGGACACGTTGAGACGCTCCAGACCGATGTCAACGCCGTTGTGCGTACGCCATTCCATCAGGTAGTAGCGATCAGACACTGTGAAGCCTTCGTCGGCGGTGAAGCCGTCCAAAGTGAACACTGGCGCGGAATCAGCGTTGTCGCTGGCGACCACCGCACCGTCTACGGACAGAGCGATATCATCCACGTACAGGCCTGGGTTGAGCGTGCCGGAGTCAGTGAAGTACTCGATGCTGACTTTAACTGTCTGACCTGCGTAAGCGGACAGATCGAATTCAGCGTTCACCCAGCCGTCGGATGCGCCGGTGATGCCGTTACCCAGGTTATTGCCGTTGGGGTTGGTGTCAGTGGTGATCGTCGCTGGTATGCTGACTTTGCCGGACTCGCTTTCCACCATCACGTAGCCGTAATCCCAGTCCGCTTCGATGTCGTACCAGGTTTTGAATGCCAGTTTGGCGGAAGTGGCGGATGTCAGATCCAGATCATAGGACATGCTGGTGTGCAGGTCGTTGGCCTTACCGCCGAAATACGCGTACTGACCGCTGGTAGGCGTTGTGATAATGCGTTTTTTCTTCGGCAGGTCGATGCGGATGACATCGTTGTTGCTTCCTTTGCTTACCGCTTCATCCAGCAGCAGGACTTCGCCTTTGCGGTCCAGCTCATCGATGGACAAGGTGGCGCCGTGCTGCCAGTTGCCGCCCCAGATGCCTTGCAGTTTCTCTTTGGCGTAAGCGCTGAAACCGGTCGGTTCGGTGCCCGGAATCTTGCCGGCCCAGGAGCCGCTGGACATGATGGACCAGTAAGAAACCGGTTCGCCTTTACCTGTGTACTGGGTGTCGTACTCGTCCGGCAGACCCAGGTCGTGACCGTATTCGTGCGCGCACACGCCTGCTGCAGCGGAGATCGGCTGGATGGTGTAGTCATACGCCGCCATCATGCCGCCCCAGTTGCCGGAGTCGGAAGTGGTGCCTTCGATCGGGAAGATCTGGCCCAGGTTCCAACGGTGCGCCCAGATCGCGTCTTCGCCCAGTTGTCCGCCGCCGGCTTCCTCACCGACTGCAGAGTGGAACACCATCACGTGGTCGACCAGGCCGTCCGGTTCCCAGTAGTCGCCGTCGCCGTCCAGGTCGTAACGGTCTTCAATGTCATAGTCGCTCAGATCCACATTGGGGTCCGCCGCCGCGGCCAAAAGGGCTTCGCGGATCAGAGCGCGGGCGTCGCCGTCCACATTGTTGCCGTAAAACGCCGCTGGTTTCTGCGCCATGTACCAGCCCGCTACGTTGCCTTCTACAGAGTAGCTGGCGCCGGACTGGGCGATGTAGTACTGCTGCATGGAGATCAGGTTTTCACCGTTAGGACCGGCGTAACCGGAGTCGGAGAACAGCAGATCCTGGAAGTGCTCCCGGTTGTAGTCCTCGTAGTACATGTCGGTTTCGCCGGGCTGGATGGAGTTGTGCGGGAAGTCCGGGAACTCCATCAGAATAGCGAGCACTTTGGCTTTACGGGCGCCTTCGGTCCACTCTTCCAGTTGCAGGTTATCAGGGAACAGTTTGCGGTTATCCAGCTCACGCCATCTTTGGTCACGCAGATGGTTGCCGTTAACGCGACGCGGTTCTTCGGCCAGCGCCGCCGCCGTTGCGGAGGTAGTGGCCTGCATCCGGGCGCGTTGCAGTTCGTGGGCTTTACGGTCTTTCAACCAGTCCTGCAGTTTGGCGGTGGCTTCTTCCAGCGTAGCGCCTTCAGAGATTTTGCCGCCGGCCTTCAGCATTTGAATCAGGCGGCCCTCATTGGCGATGCTGGGATCGAAGGCGCCGGCGCCATGCTGATGCGACTGGCTGGCCGCAAATGGCGAGGCGGAAGCGAGCAGCCCGGATATAGCGAGCGACAGTATGCTTTTTTTATGCATGATTAATTCCTTTTTTATTGATTGCCCTTTTGTGTAAGGCCATATTCGGCCCAGGCGGGGAAAGCAGGCAACGGATTGCCGGCGAATCTCAAAACGAGATAAATAAAGTAGTTCGCCCGGTCAGGCGCGGATGCCGCGCCAGTCGGGTAAACGCCAAGTCCCCGCGACGCCTAGTGATTGCCGGAACGACCGCTTAACGGTCATTGTCGACGCTCACAAAAGCCATTTGGTTTTATTGTTTCCCTGCCGATCCGATAAGGTATTTCCTTAGCGGTCAAACATCCCCAATAACGCACATTATTGAGGGACGCCGAAGACGTCCTTGTTTCATGAAAAACGCCCCCATAAGCAAGCGCTTACGTGGTCGCGTTATTTAGTAAACCAGAAAAAATCTACAATATCAGTACTTTGGATAAATAATCTTTAAGATGAGTGGCGCGAGCCGGGAGCCCGCGCCGTGCTTGTCAGGAGTTGTTTGGAGAGGGAGCGGGCGAGAACTGAGGTTGACCGGAATTGATTCCGGATTTGGTTTTTTCGGTGGCCTTTTTTGACTGCGCGGAAGCATGCGCTTTTTCCCGCAAATATTGTCGCGCAGCTTCCTCCGCTTCGGCGTAAGTCGCGCTCTCAGGAATGGCGCCTTCGTTGCGCAATTTCTTGATGACGCTTTCGATGTTGGCCGGCGCCCCGGCTTGCGGTCCGGCGTGATCTTCATCGCAGGCCAGAGTGGGAGCGGAGACGATCAGCAGAGATAGCAGTGCGCTGGTAAAGGTCCTTTTGGATAGTTTCATCATTCACTTGACTCATTCTTTTGCTTGTCTGGAGACGATAAGTCTAAGCGTTTTTGTTGCGGCGGCGAAAGGGGCTCTCCCGGCGCTTCTTTGACGAAGAAGGCGCCGCTTTGGCTTTTTACGCCGTCTGGCGTGAGCGCGCCCCAGTGGGTAATCAGGTCGCCGTCCTGTGCGCTGCGCTCCAGGGAAAACAGGGTTTCTCCCGGCTTATAGATCGCCACGCCATAACTGTTTTTTACCGATCCCCCGGCATGGGAGACAAAATTGATATCGATGCGCGCGCCGGACGTTTCCGCGGCGCAGAGCAGATTTTCCGCCGTCTGATAGCCGTTGATCTCCAGGCGGCAGGGTGTTTCTCCTTTGGCCACGGTCAACAGGTGAATCATGATTATCGGCGTGCCTCCGGCGGTGTTTCCCTGTTGGGATTCATACCGGTAGCGACCGTCCCAATTGACGATCAGCGTGGAGTCATCGGTATCTTCAGCGAACGTCGGTAAGGCGGCGGTAGTGATCAGAAAAAGCGATAAAATACGTTGGCGTGCGGTCATAGCTCATCCCATATAGCCCGTCGTAAGACCCTTTTCGTAAGCGGCGCGGACTTTCAGTGAAATTTCGGCGGGGGTAATGATACCGTCTTTGTTTTTGTCAAAACCACTGTTCTGGGTATAGGTCAGCGTACCGCGCCGGAACAGCGCCTGGGACGGATTCATGCCCACCGCAGCGGGGTACAGAACCGCGAGATAGACATCCTCCAGATTCTGCAAACGCCCCTGGTAAGGGCTGAAATATTTCTCTACATACTTCAATTGCTGCACCGCCGACATCCCCTTCAGCGCCTGAACGCTGGTGCCTAACGCCTTGGCGGTGGCGGGCATGAACTGGATCAGGCCGATAGCGCCGCTGCCGGCGGCGTTGGTGATGCGGGGGCTGAACGTCTCGCCGGTTTCAAACGCCATACAGGCCATAAGGTAGTCTGGCGACATATCCATCGCGGCGGCGATTTTAATGACTTTATTGTTGAAAACGGAGGAGGTGCGGCCGCCCCACGCGATTCGCAAATGCTTGCCTCCCAAGAGTGCGCTCAAGGTGCGCCCGCCGGGGTCGATGCGGCCGTCGGGTTTGGTCATACCGACTTTATCCCGCTGGAAACGTTTGATGGCGGAGGCTGTGGCGCCCCCGGCGACGCCGTCCACCGCCAGGCGTGAACTGTGGGTTTTGGCGAAGCGATTGAGAAGCGTCTGCGCGAGGACGACGTCCGCTTTTCTGTTGACGCCGCCGACTCCTACGGATTGTTGAAGACTCTGCATGTCGATCCTTGAAGTTAACATGGCAAGGCAGAGTAAAACTTGACCGAAGCGGGAACAACCGGGCGTATGGACTAACTGATCGTCCGATAAGGTTATGCCTGTAACCTGTTGATTATGATAGATAATGTCACGATTGATTCCCGTCTCATCCCAATTGTTCCATTGGCGCTGGGAGCCCGAGCCCGCCTGTGTCAGAGTGTGCGAAGAGCCCTTGCAGTACTGCAGCCGCGGGACCAGACACGATGTTCGCCACGGCGCAGGAAGGGCCGAACAGGCTTCTGACAAACCGTCGTGAAGCCAGGTTTGCAATCGCCAATGACAAAGGACAAGGAAGCTCATGAACAAACCTACTTTCCTGATTCTCGGCAGTATTCTGTTGTCGCTGTTTGTACGGGTCTCTCTCGCTGAGACTCAACTTCTTGCGCCGCACACGTCTGTCGCTTCCCATCATGGCGAAGGGACGTACTACTTCTATAACGGCGGCGGACATTGCAGCGTTCCCGCGCCTGCGATGCTCACTGCGGCGATGAACCAGACCGATTACAACGGCTCTCAAGCCTGCGGCGGCTGCGTGCGAGTGACCAATCGTAATAACGGCAAGTCCGTGGTGGTGCGGGTGGATGACAGTTGTCCCGGTTGCAACCCCGGCGATGTGGACCTGACCGATGCCGCTTTCGCGCAGATTTCACCCCTGGAGGCGGGGCGCATTCCCATTAGCTGGGATTATGTGGCCTGTGATTACCCCTCGCTGCAGTTGTATTTCATGGAAGGATCGAGCCAGTGGTGGACGGCGGTACAGGTGCGCGAACAACGGTATCCTGTAACCAGTCTGGCGTATCGGGAAAGCGGCTCAACCAGCGCCTATAAGGAGATCGGCAGAGAGGACTACAACTACTTTGTCGAACGTTCAGGCATGGGGACGGGTCCTTTTGATTTTCGCATCACGGATATATACGGACACGTGTTGGAATTGGGCGACATCGCGCTGCAACCCGGCGCGCCTATCAACACTCAGCAGCAGTTTCCCAGCAATGAAGTAAAAGGCATCGTATCCAGAGCGGGCAGGGGACAGTCGTTTTCCAAGTAAGATGAATTGGGTTCTGAAACCTAGCCGTTGAGTTGTCGCCAGGGCGTTTTCTCATTGGAAGGCGGCGTCCTGGCGGAACGCCGGTGTTGGATACAAACACCGGCTGGATTTATACGACGCATTGCATTAGTATGCGCGGCGTCACTGGGGAGTAGCCTCTCTTCACCCTGAAGAGGTTTGCGTCAACACACTTGGCCCACAGGCCATGGCGCAAACGGTTCCATAACTTGGCAAGACCTTTGACTATGCCGCACCGGTTGGGCCGGGGCGTGGCGTAGTCATATGGTTAATCCGGCCCAGGAGATATCCCGAATGCAAGCTTTCCTGATTTCCACCGGCATCGTCGCCCTCGCAGAGATTGGCGACAAGACTCAATTATTGGCGTTTATTCTCGCCGCCAAATTCCGCAAGCCGGTCCCCATTATCCTTGGCATTTTCGTGGCCACCATCGTCAATCACGCCTTTGCCGGTGCGCTGGGCTCCTGGGTCACTTCTCTGATGACGCCGGAGATACTGCGCTGGGTGCTGGGCGTGTCGTTCATCGCCATGGCGGGGTGGATGCTGGTTCCTGACAAGTTCGATGAAAGTGAAGCCAAATTCGCCAAACTGGGCGTGTTCGGCACGACAGTCATCGCCTTCTTCCTGGCGGAGATGGGGGATAAAACCCAAGTGGCCACCGTCGCGCTGGCGGCGCAATACTCCTCTTTCTTCTGGGTGGTGGCCGGTACGACTTTAGGGATGATGATCGCCAACGCTCCCGCCGTACTGCTTGGCGACCGCATCGCCCATCGCATGCCGGTGCGGCTGGTGCACGGCGTTGCGGCGTTGATCTTTGTTGCGTTGGGGATTGCGACGTTGCTGGGCGCCGGCGCCAGCCTGGGCTTCTGAAGCGCCTGAAAGCATCAATTTGTGCGCAGGCTCACTCCCTGCAGTGATCCAGGTTGTGAAAAACGCGTAAATGAGATTGAATTGCATTTCGTGCGGGCTAAAATTTAAGCAGGACCAACGCCCGCACGCGCATCACGTGCTTCGTACTTTGTTTTCATGAAATAAGGAATGTTTTATGAACGCTCACACTGCACCCATCCGGCGTCATCGCTTGCCGTTACGCGCGGCTCTTCCAGATAGCCTGCGCTATTGCGGCTCATTCTTTTACTTCATATATCGCTGCGGCTCATTGTCCGTTAAGAAAGGTCTCACCGGCGGGCTATCGCCGTCATAGCGGGTCTCCCGGTGTTCGACTCCCGGAATGTCATGCGCTTGCAACAGCAAACCTCTAGGCTGCTTGCCGTCCGGCAATGCAGGCTCGCCTGTTGATTTCACTCGATTGGACTATGCAGGAAAGGCAATTGTCGCGGCGGCGTTCGGGTTCTAGGATGAAAAGTCCTTATTCGACAATGATTTATATTGAAGTAACGCTATTGATAGTCACATTTAATTACGCATCTCCTTAAGCCCATTCCTGACAGCGGGCGGAGTGCATTAAACCGATAACAACAGAAACTACAATGATCTTTCCCGCATCTCATTGGTTACGCGTTTTACTTCACCTCTGTGCGATCTCTTTGTTTACCGTCAGTCTGGCCAGCGGCATGCGTCTGGCGGCGGATGGCGACTGGCCATTGCAACAGTATTGGACGGCTCTTGCGCCGCAAGGCGACATGATTTCCTGGCATCTTGGCTCTGCGCTTGGATGGCTGGCCGTCAGTCTTACCGTTTTATTCGCCTGGATTAAAAATCGCGCTGGCGTAGCTCCAACCCGTCCTAAAGGGCTACTGATACGAGCGTTGTATCTCACCTTGCCGGTGCAGCTTCTCAGTGGAGCCGTGTTCTATCTGGGCGTCGGCGTGGGCGTGCTGGACTGGGTCCTGGCGATTCATTACTGGGGTGCGCTGGCGCTGCTGATCCTGATTGCCGCTCACCTGACGGAGCAACTGGCGTTGCGAGGCGGGCGGTTTTTGCCTGCGGTCTTTATCCCTCGCAAATTCTCTCAGGGTCTGGGACTGCTGGCTGTTTCCTGCGCTGCAGGCGCAGCGATTTGGTGGGGCGGCGGCGCGGACAGTCAGGAACTGGTGGTGGCGCCCTTAGCGGAAAAAGAGCGTATTCAGATTGACGGATCGCCGGATGAAGCCGCCTGGGCGACTGCTGAGCCAGTGACGGTCACTACCTATCAAGGCAACGACTACCATACAGCCGTCCCGGTTGAAGTGCGCGCCCTGGCGAATCCTTACACGGTGTATTTCTCTATTAGCTGGCCGGATGCTCATGCCGATTACAGTCATCTTCCCCTGCAAAAGACGGAGACCGGCTGGAAGGCGCTGCATGCGGGGTTCGAGAAAGATGACGAGCGCGTCTATTACGAAGACAAGCTGGCGGTGATGCTATCCAACGGCGGCGGATTTGGCGGCGATAACAGCATTCATCTGGGCGGACATCCTCTGGAGGGCTATCCGGCCAGTCGCTCCGGGCGCGGTTATCACTACACGACGGACGGCTCCATTCGCGATGTCTGGCACTGGAAGGCGGTGCGCGGGGGCGACATGGCGGTGCTGGATGATGATCACTTCGGTAAACCGGAAGCGGCCTGCGCATTTTGTCCCCGTTACAAGGCGGGTTATCAACCCGATCCGGTGGAAGACGGCGGCGTGCGTCAGAACTGGGACTGGTTCCGCACCAGCGGCGTGACGCCTCTGCGCATTCCGCGAGAAGGACCGGGCGTTACCAAGGAGGATAACGCCATGACCTGGTATGGCTCGCGCACCTACCGGGCGGAACGAGACGAGACGCCGGTGGGCGGCAGTCTGCCCTCGGTGCTGTGGATGAGCCATTACGAAGGCGACCGGGGAGATGTGCGCGGCCGCGCGCAATGGAAGGGCGGACGCTGGTATCTGGAGCTGGCGCGCGCCCGCGAGACGGGGTCGCCCTTTGATATTCCCATTGAGGATGGCGTGTTTATGTGGGTGGCGCCTTTTGATCATGCGCAAACCCGCCATGCCTATCACCATCGACCCATTCGCTTGAGGGTGCGGCCATGAGTCAACGACAGCGCACCCAGATAATTTCCGCCATTGGCGTCAGCATCCTGGCGCCGGCGGCGATGATCGTGGCCATGACCGTTAACGGCGGGCAGGACGCCGGCGCTTCCAGCGAACATGCGCAACGTCGCATACAGGCGGAACTGGCGCGTTGGCGCAAGCTGGATGCAAACGGCGCGGAGGTGGCGCCCAAGGTGGGGCCTTGGGCATGTGTGGCGGACGCCCGCAATAACGTGATTTGGGAAGTGAAGAGCTGGCAGGAAAATGTCCATCACTACAAATCCAGTTTTTCCTGGCGGTTGAATGACCGCGGCGAAACGGGGCGGGGCAGTTGCATTCTCGGCGACCATATTCAGCCTTGCGACACCGATGATCTGATTGCGGCGCTGAATCGGGTTCGATACTGCGGCGTCGCCTCCTGGCGTTTGCCGACCATTGAGGAATTGCGCTCCTTGATGGACCGGGAAACCTATCCCGGCCAMCCCATGATTAACGCCTACTTGTTTCCCCGAACCGCCGTTGGGCCCTATTGGTCCTCCACGATGCGGGATGGAGAGGGTAGCGATTTCAGCGTCATGACATTCAATTTTTATCAGGGAAGTGAACAGGCCTTGCCTCCGCGTACGGCTGCGTGGGCGAGACTGGTGTCTTCCATGGAGCAGTAGCGGAGATGAGCAAGGGAGCGACGTGGGGAATATCCGGCTGCGGCAGGCCGGACGTCGCGATGTCTTAAACTACCTGGAGAAATCTACAACCGATGAATAACGATAAACCCATAATCGCCGTGCTCGCCGGTTTAACCCTGGCGGCGACCGGGTCCACTGCGTTGGCCGCGCCGACGCAGATTCGCGTGGTCTGGGACCACGATCCCGCCCATGAAGCCATTGTCGCTTTTTCCGAGGGTTCTGGCGGATCACCCTATCTTCTGTGGGGCGACAGCACGGATGAGAACAGCTGGGAGAATACTGCTTACCAGAAGAACTATACCTTCGATGGTAGCCTGCGCAGTTATTTCGTGCGTCTGACGAACCTGCAGCCCGACTCTAACTACTATTTTCGCGCCTGTGACAGTAAAGGTTGCGGCGAGCGTTTCTGGTTTACCACGGCGTCGGACAACGCGTCGGACCTGACCTTTATCGCCGGCGGCGACTCCCGCAGTAACCCGACGGCGCGCCGTCAGGGTAACCGTCTGGTTAGTAAAGTGCGCCCTCAGTTCGTGCTTTTTGGGGGCGACCTTACCGACGACAATCGCGCCAGCGAAGTGGACGAATGGCTGGATAACTGGACCGAAACTTACTCCAACGATGTCATCGACGGGGTGGATTACAAACGGGTGTATCCGTTGGTTCCAACAGTTGGCAACCACGAGGATAACGATCAGACCTTTATCTGTAAGGTGTTCGGCGTGGACGCCAACAAAGATGGTTCCTGCTCTCTCGACGATACCTACTTCGCTTTCACCATCGGCGGCGGACAAGCTCGTTTCTACACGCTTAACACGGAGTTTCGGAACTCTGGATATGAAGCGGAATGGCGCGAGCAGATGGACTGGTTGAAGGCGGATCTGGCCTCCGACGGCTCCAGCGTGACCTGGCGCATGACCCAGTACCACAAACCGATGTTTCCTCGCACGACATCGAAGCCGTCCAAATACGACAAGATGTACGAATGGGCGCAACCGTTTTACGCCTACAAGATGAACCTGTCTTTCGAGTCGGACAGCCACCTGGTGAAATACACCTGGCCGGTGGTTCCGGACAATGGCGGTTATGCGCAGGCGTCCGCCGGCACCTTGTATGTGGGCGAGGGCAGTTGGGGCGCGCCCACGAGGTCTGCGGATCGTTATGCAAACTGGATTATCGATCAGGACAGTTTCGCGCAACTGAAAATCGTGCAGTTCTCTGGCGACGAGGTGCTGGTGCGCACAGCGCGTTTTTCCGGAGAGGGCGATGTGACGGTGCTCTCCAAGGCGCAGCGGGACGCCGACCCTCTGGCGCTACCATCCGGTCTTAACCTGTGGAAGCCGCAGAACGTCGGTGAAATCATGACGTTAACGCGGTCCGGCGACGGCCTTACCCAGGTCAAGGGCGGCGGAGATGATCCTGGTCCGGGCGACCCAGGCGATGGCGATTCCACAACCTTGGCCGCGACGCAAGACGTGACCGTAGGCAGTAACGGCTTCCATAACAACGGCGATGAAGTCTACGCAGACGGCTCCGACAGCGGTCAGGAACTGCGCGCGCTGTTGTCCTGGGACTTGAGCGCGATACCTGCCGACTCCAGTGTAGACTCCGTGGAGCTGGCCCTGCAGGTGGTCAATAGCTCAGGCGGTGAATATGGCGTTTACGCTGGCTCCGCGTCCTGGTCGGAAAATGGCGCGGACTGGAATGACGCCTCTACCGGCGTCAAAGTAGGAAGCGTTACGCCTTCCAGCAAAGGCGGCGTGAGCATTAGTCTGAACGAGGAAGGCCGTCGCCTGGTGGAGGGCTGGATCAACGGTCAAGAAGCCAATAACGGGTTGATTATCGCCAGCATGGGCACGTCCGATGGCGTTGATTTTGTCTCCAGAGAAGGCGGTCAGGCCGCCAAACTTATTGTCGCTCATCAAGCCGGTGATGACTCTTCGGGACGGGGCGCCAAGTCGTTTTCCTCCGATCAGGACGTTTCGGTCGGCTCGCAAGGTCGTCGACGCAATAGCAGTCGTTTGGAGGCGGACGGCAGCGACGGGGGGCAGGAACTGCGCGTACTGATGCATTGGAATCTGAGCGACTTGCCAGCGCAGGCGAAAATCACCAGCGTGAAAGCTGAACTTTCCATTGTCGACCCTTCCAGCGGCTCTTACTCCCTGTACTCCGCCAAAGGAGACTGGAGCGAGAGCGCCGCCCAATGGAGCGATGCGGAAACCTCCGGCGGCAAAGTCGCCACTTTCACCCCGTCCAACAATGGCTCGCTGTCGGCTAATTTGGGCGCGGCTGGCATAGAACTGGTGCAAAGCTGGCTATCCGGCGCGCCGAATAACGGCCTGGTGTTGTCTTCTGACGGAACCAGCAACGGCGTGGACATCGAAAGCAGAGAGAGCAGCCGCGCGCCCAAACTGATCGTGGAATATGAGCTGTAAGGAGCGATACGGTTTAGGTTAGCCGTTGAACTCTCTGTTATCTAAAAGGACGGCGTGGGTTGGGTCGCCGCGCCGTCCTTCGTTATAATTTCGTCCTTTACCTTATTTGAATAACCAAACGGGTATTCAATTTCTGGCGTGGCGACTCGGTTCGAGTGGTTCGCCCAGCCAGCGCACAAGGACGGAATGATGACAAACGCATTGAATAAAAGACTAAGCCTTCTGCTGTTGATATTGGCGTTAAGCGGATGCGACATGATCGACGGGCTGAAGGAAGAGTCAGACCAGAAATTCGGCGACCAGCATTTCAAAACCGCCATCGCATTGATCGAACTGCACAAGGTTCGCACCGGCGCCTACCCTGAGACGTTCTCTGACATTCAATACACCGGGGATTGGGATGCGATCGTCGCTCATAGCGTCAGCTACAAAAAGCTGGAGGAGGGCTATGAGCTGAATATCGTCCGAGGCTGGGTGGGAACCCCGGAGCTAAGTTATCCCGAAGACTTTTGGTCTGGACTGGGCGTCCGCAAGACCAATGTCAGCGGTCTCACGAATAATACGCCCTGATTCTGCCGCTGGCGGAGCCCACATGCTTCACCAGACGATCCCCAGTTTTCTTAGCTGTCGCCGTGGACCAAAGCGTCAGCAACTGGTCGACGCTACTCATATTGTCGGAAATGGCGCGGTGATGCTTGGCGATGCCGAAACGGGCCATCATGTCGCTGAGGCAGCGTTTCAAATCCATCATATCGCCCACGAACACTTCAGGCTGATAATTGGGCGGAACATCAAAAAACTGACTGATGGTGGGGTCGACAATCAGCTTGCTGGGTAGGCGCAAGTGATAATGCATGGCGTTCAGCGCATACAGATCGCAACGCTGATCCGTATCCACAAAAATCTTTCCGGCCAGCGTCTCGCATTGCGCAAGGCAACTGCCGTGCTTCGCTGACGCTGTATTCTGAAAACCTTTAACTTTCAATGATAAATCGTACATCTTAGCTACCTGTATGACCGCCCCGTAGTGACTAAAACGGGTGTAAATAACGTATAAAAACGGGGCCGGGGATTATTGCTTGGATTGGAGCTGGGCTCAAGCCTTCTAGAAAGAGATTAAATGAAATAAATGAGTGTCACCCATAATGAATTTAGTCTGAATAGACTTAAACTTATTTAAATTAAGTGACACAATATGTCGTTCTTGTTGGCATTGTAAATAGGAGAGTGAGAACTGAAGTTGTGAACGATTAATGAACAAATGGCTATGCTTTTATTAATTTAAATGGAATGATTCGGTGAAAATTTTATCACGTGCTTTGATTTTGTTTACTTGGCTAATTGGCTCAGTATGTAGTCTGTCAGCATCAGCTAATGTTAGTGGTGATGTGAGAGGGGTGACGTTTTTCTATTTGGATGGTGTACATCAGGACTTTCCATGGGTGTTAAATAACCAGTACGACCCGGAAGTCAGGAGGAAAATTGACAGTCTCTTGAATGAATATCATAACGCTGGAGTTAATTGGATACGAATTTTAGTTGACGCTGACCACTATGGTAAGGCGAATGAGAATCCGGTTCCAAGCCTATCATTGATACAAAAGGTCAATGATTTTATGAGGATAACTCGGACTGGCGGTCAAGCTGATTGGTTTACCATAGAGTTGGTTTTAGATCCTTATACGATCAAGATGGAAGATGGTAATAAGGATAATGGCAAGATGCAGGATAAACATCCCTATGACAGAGACAAGCTCTGGTATAAGACTTGGCTGGATAATTTAGACTACACGAACTTGGGGATGGTTGTAATTGGTGGCGACCTTTCTCCATGCTCTGTCCAGGGATGTGATCAACCAGGTGAGATATCTGAAAGTCATGCCAGCTGGATTAAGGAAATGTGGTCATGGAAAGAGCAGTACTATCCAGAATTGAATTCAACTTATGAAGTCATCGGTAATGAAGAGGGGATTAATGACCCAAGGCTGATTAGTATATTGGCGACTTGGATTGAAAAAAATACCCCAACTGTTCCAGTTATAGCGGCTTCAATATACATAGACTTGCCAAGCGGCTCACATTGGGTCGATTATGCTGAGGTTACGAATAATACTCTAGAAGCATATCACTCCGTGACTAATAAGCCTTTATGGATTGATGAGTTTGGAAAGAACATTCGTATGGACTCAACGACTGCTGATCAAAAAGCGGCTTACGAAGGTTTTTTGGGTGCTTCAGTCTGTTGGCGTAAAAATAAATATGCAAAGTTTGCCTGGGTCGGTGGGAACGATTATCCGTATAAAGATAATCGCTGGTATGGGCTTGTTTCTGGGTTCAATAGTAACGACGAACCTGTAATGAGGCCGGCCTGGAGTGTGCTTTCTCAGTATTATAATCTTCAACATTGCCCGTAAGTAAACGACTAATAGAAGCTATATACTTTGATAGTCAGAGAAAATAAGGGCGTAGTGCTGAGATGCAATAACTTCCGCTATCCAAGGAGAGAAACGGAATGCTCGATAAGTTGGAGTTTATTCTCAACCGTATCAGGGAGCGGCTTTGGATCAAGCCGTTGATTGTCTGTTTGCTTTCCATTGCGGCGGCGCTGGCGTCCAGGGGGGCGGATTCGTTTGGCGCTGAGATGGGGTGGGAGCAGTGGACGCCGGAGGTGTCGAAGGAATCCTTGATTGAGCTGTTGAAGATCTGCGCCGCCAGCATGCTGGTTATCGCTACCTTGGCGGTGGCTTCCATGGTGTCCGCCTATGCGTCCGCCGCCAGTACCGCGACCCCTCGTACGTTCGCGCTGGTGATCGCCGATGATGTTTCGCAGAATGCGTTGTCCACCTTTATTGGCGCCTTTATTTTTAGCATTGTGGCGCTGGTCGCGCTGATGAACGGCTATTACGGCAACAGCGGGCGATTTGTGCTGTGCTCCATTACGCTTGCGATATTGTCGGTGGTGATCGTCACCTTCGTGCGTTGGGTGGATCGCATCGCCCGTTTGGGGCGTCTGGGTTCGGTGATCGAAAAAGTTGAGACCGCCACGTCGCAGTCGCTGAAGCGTCGACGCGCGCAGCCCACCATGCGCTGTGCGGAAATCGAAGGCTCCTCTGGTGACGGGCGCCCGCTATATACCCGGCAAGTCGGCTACGTCCAGCATATCGAGTGCAACAAACTGCAAGCCTGCGCAAAGAAATACGATGTGCATATTCGGATTGCGGCGTTGCCGGGCGCTTTTGTTTCTCCCAGCATTCCTATCGCCTTTATCGTTGGGGGCGATAAGGAGCTTGAGACGGATAAGTTCGAGAACGCCTTTGTCATCGGGCGCAACCGAATATTTGATGAAGACCCCTGCTTTGGTTTGACGGTGCTGTCCGAGATCGCTATTCGCGGATTATCTCCCGCGGTGAACGATCCTGGAACGGCGCGGGACATTGTCGGCGCCATGGGGCGTTTATTCGTGCAATGGATGTCCCCGGAGGAAAAGACAGAGGCTGCTGAGAGCTGTGAATTTGACCGCGTGCAGGCGCCTGAATTGTCTTTGTGGGATATGTTCGACGATGCGTTCACCGCGATCGCCAGAGAAGGGGCGGACGCGCCGATAGTACACATCCGGCTGCAGGAAACGCTGTATTCGTTGGCCCATTTTGGCGACGGGTCCATGCGCGATATGGCGGTTAAGCATTCCCGATTGGCTCTGGCCAGGGCGGAGCAAACCCTGACGCTGGAAGAAGACCTGGAGGCCGTGCGCAATACCGGTTTATGTTGTGAACTATCGTCTGGGGACGGTCAAAAGCGATAACCTCAAGAGGCGATTTGAATTGTCATAAAAAAGCGCTAAGTTCCTCAATGCAATGGAAATTCATTGTGCGCCCAGGATAAGAAATTACAAGGAAATTGAAGGAATGAAACTCGCTAAATTACTGCCTTTTACTCTCGCCGCACTCTCTGCTCAGGCTCTTGCCGCTCCTCCCCAAGTTGTCGCTCGTTTTGAGTCGGAATCATTCTATGACGATGACGCCGGTAAGAACTCCGACGCGGACGATCCCGCCATTTGGGCGCACCCTGAAGATCCCGCTAAAAGTCTGGTTATCGCCACCTTGAAAGAGGGCGGCCTCGTTGTATTAAACATGCAGGGACAAACGCTGCAGCACATTGACGCGCCATTGCCTCCCAGCGCTGGCGATGCGCCCGGACGCTTCAATAATGTGGATCTGGTATACGGTTTAAAGAGCCGCAAACATGAAAACGATTTCGCTGTGGTCATTGATCGCGGCGCTGACAAGCTGCGTTTCTATCGCATCAATCCAGACTACAACGGTGAGGATATTGCGCCGTTGACGGATGTGACCTCGCCAGACGCCCCCTGGATTTTCTCCGATGATCAGGACGAGGTGAACGAGCAGCGCACGGGCTATGGCTTAGCCGTATCCAAACGGAAAAAGCACAAGGACGGCTATGCGGTGATCAGTCAGCGTAAAGACTCGGATTTGGCTATTGCTGAGTTCAAGATGACCAAAGAAGGTCTCATGACTTATGAAGTGGATGATTTGACGGACCTGCCCGATGAATTTGAGTTATCTGATGATGTGGAATGGACCCCCTGCCAGGACGATGACGACCAGGACCCGCAAGTGGAAGGCATGGTGATCGACGAGCGCAATCAGGTGCTATACGCCGCACAGGAGCAAGTGGGCGTCTGGCGCATCCCCATGGATGATCCTGATGAGACGGAGCTGGTGGATGTAGTGGCGTCCTATGGCGTGCCTTACACGCGAGAGTGGGATGAGCAGGAAGAGGAATTCGTCTGCACGCTGTTGTGGGATCAGGACCCAGGACATGGCGGTCAGCACCTGAAGGCGGACGTCGAAGGGCTGACGATCTATTACGGACCAGGAAAATCCGGCTATCTGCTGGCCTCCAGTCAGGGGGGCGACCGCTACGTCGTCTATGATCGGCAGGGGAGCAACGCCTATGTGGGAGAATTCGCCATAGTCGACGGCCCTTATACGGACGGAACCCAGGAAACCGATGGCGGCGCTGTCATCAACGTCAATATGGGACCTGACTTCCCCTATGGCCTGTTGGTTGTGCAGGATGGCGACAACACCCCGGATGAGCTGGATGACGAAGGCAAAAAAAGGGATAACACCAACTTCAAGTTCGTACCCTGGCAAGACGTCGCCAACAGCCAGTTCCCGCCGCTGATGATAGAAACGGATAGCTGGCATCCACGCCGGAAGCACCGGTTCCCCCATTGATCGACTGAGCAAAGTCGTCACGACGACCGCAGCCCTGAATCTGCGGCCGTCGGCTGAGTTGGATCAAAAAAGAGGAAGAATTTGGCGTAATCGAATAGGGAATGATGACGGGTTGGGCTAAATTTATTTATACGGCTCATAAAAGCCGCGATAGCGTGTTGAAGTGAGCTGCGCCAGGAGTTACCCCGTAATCAGATAAGGCAATAAGACCTGGAGGAGAGAGGGCGAAGCATGTGTTCGGCGAAGAATAAAAGTGTTTCCAAAGGCTTCATTCCCCCGCCAATACCTGATAATGAAGCGCTGCGTCTAAAAGACCTTGAAAGCCTAAAAATTCTCGACACGGATGCTGAAGAACGGTTTGATCGCATCACCGCGCTGATTGCGGATGTTTTTGACGCGCCCATCGTGCTGTTGTCTCTGATTGATCGCGATCGGCAGTGGTTTAAGTCTATTCATGGTCTCAATGTTCCCGAAACTTCCAGAGAGGTTTCATTTTGCGGTCACGCCATCTTTGAGCCCGAGGCCATGGTGGTGGAGGATGCTCACGATGACCCGCGCTTCTGCTTGAATCCCCTGGTCACAGGCGAGCCCAACATCCGCTTTTACGCTGGCGCGGTAATCAGAGGCCCGTCGGGCCTGCCGGTCGGCACCTGCTGCCTGATTGACAGAAAGCCACGCAAACTGACTGAACGTGACCGAAAGCGCTTGGTGAACTTCGCAAAACTGTTGGAGAGCGAACTGTTGCAGTCCGTGAAACTGACGAGGCTGCAGCAGGAAACGGTGATGTCCGCGTATTTTGACCCGCTGACCGGACTGCCTAACCAGCGCCTTTTTCTGGACCGTCTCGAACAGCGTCTCAAGATCGCCGGCAGCCTGGACTCCGTCACCGTCTGCGTTGTAAATATCTGCCGTTTCTCCAATGTCATCAACGCCTGGGGGAAAGATAACGCGAATAAAGCGCTGGTCGTTATTGGCAAGAGGATCAAGGCGGCGATAAAAAACAAAGGATCGGTCGCACGTTTGTCCGGAGATCGTTTTGCGGTTTTCACCAACAAATCGAAAAGCGCTCGCTATGAAAGGACCCCGGGGCATTTGCGCGATCCCATTCCTTTTGAATTGAATGATTTGTTTAACCAGCCCGTGGATGTGGGCGGCGTCGAACTGCATCTGGAAGCCAATGTGGGCGTCACCAGCTATCCTCATGACGGTGAGGACGCTACTTCATTGCTGGAGAACGCCGCCAGATGCTCCAAATCCGTCGGGGCGTGCGCGCACGTGCAGTACTACTCACAAACATTGTCCGACGAAGCCTCAAAAGCATTCGCCATTGAGCAGCGTTTGCGCTCAGCGATCGCTAACCAATCGCTTCATTTGCACTATCAGCCGATCATTGATCTCAAATCAGGACGTTTGCAGTCGCTAGAGGCATTGTTGCGTTGGCGGGATGAGGCGCTGGGAAATGTCTCTCCCGCAGACTTCATTCCCGTGGCGGAGGCGACCGGCGTTATCGCCGAGATAGGACGCTGGGTGGTGGAAGAAGTGTGTTCACAACTGGCGACTTGGAAACGCCAGTATCCAGATCAGCTGGTTCCGGTGACGATCAACTTGTCCACCATCCAGTTAATGAGATCGGAGACGGCGCAGGAAATTGAGTCAATCGTGACGCGCGCTGGCGTGGATAGCGCGCTGATTCAGCTTGAAGTCACAGAAAGCTGTTTTCTGAAAGACTTCGATAGCGCCCTCAGCAATATGAAAAAGATGCTGGAGCTCGGCTTCAAATTTCTGATCGATGACTTCGGAACCGGCTTTTCCTCCCTCAGTTATCTGAACAAACTGCCGCTGCATAAACTGAAACTAGATCGCAGCTTCGTGTCAGGAATAGATCACTCTGACAAATGCAAAGCGTTGGCGAAACACATTATCGCCCTGAGTCAGGAACTGGGACTGATTGTCGTGGCCGAAGGCGTCGAGGACGCCGCACAGGCCCGTATACTCACCAGCATGCATTGCGACCAGGCGCAGGGATATCTGTATAGCCGACCATTACCGCCGGTGGAGATTTCGCAGCGATTTTTTGGTGTATGACGCGAGTACTTTAAGAGAGGAAAATGGCTTCCTCTGAGAGGGATTCTGTTGAACCAGAGCTCTGGGAGGCCCTTCGACAAGCTCAGGGCGAACGGGGTGGGGCGTTGCTTAGGAAGTCGCTCAGTATATTTCCTTCCTTTCTGGTGAAGGACGCTATTCGAATGCCGGATTGACATCACAACAACCAAGACTCCGTTCGCCCTGAGCCTGTCGAAGGGCTGGCAGTACCCCGCGATACAAGAAGTGTTACTGATCCAGGGGGGGGAATAGATTCCACTGAAAGGGGGCTCTATTGGGACTAGCGCTCTGGGAGTCTCTTCGACAGGCTCAGGGCGAACGGGGTGAGGGGAGCGTCTTTAGCTCAGCCCGATTAACAGCATGCGGTTGTCTATGACTTTCTCTAATACTTTGCCCATCGTTGTCTGTGTATCCCCAAGAAAAGTTTTCCAGCAAAGGCTAATGGCCAAGGTCAGGAGTGACCGCCGTCTCGGCGCGCTCAAGAATTTGTATGGTGCAATCCGGGTTTAAGTCGACCTTGTAGGTGATTTTCTCAATGCGTTTTTCGCGGGCGATTGAGACGACGTAACTCCATGTGGACGTCGCTTTTATATTAGTGATCTCTCCATCGCTCACACCGGCGTAGCGCTTTTTAAGGTCTTCCAGGATGAGCGTGTAGGCGCCGAGGGACTTGTGTATGGCGCTGCAGTTCTGTGTCGAGGTGGAAGCTGTGTCGTCTTGCGCTAACGCCTGCGGAGCAAAAAAGGCGACAGATGTCGCCGCCACCCCTTTTCTGAGTCCGTGTGTGATCATTTCTGCTTCGCCAACAGTTGTGTCATGGCCAAAGCTTTTCGTTGCAATAGCGCTGCGTCGTCCACAACTCATCGCTCCAAAATTCCTCGACTTTTCGTCTGTCGTTAATCGCCCAGTGGTAATGTCGGGTGGGATAAACGCTGTCGTCATAGCCAATGCGAACACAGCGACCGGTAATATCCGCATCCTGCGCGGCGTCATAGAAATATTCAGCGTTATCAGTTGTCGCAGGAAGGATGTCGCTTTGCGTCAATGCATTGAACTCGTTGATGAATCGATTGCAGGCGTCTTCAATTTCTTGGTCGACTTTCCAGATGTATTGGTATTGAACCGGTGAAACGCCGGGCGCGCATCCTGCCGCAACCGCCCCATATAAGACGCAGCTTTCACGTAGTGCCGCAATAAGCAAGGGCTCCTTGGATAAAGAGGCGATGCCGACCAGTGAATAATCGTCTTTCTCCTGGGCGATGTTCGCCGCCAATTCCGTCAATGTCGCCAACGCCCACTCATCAGGGGGCAGCGCATTTAGTGCGTAGTAGAGGGGATCATGTCGTGAAGGCAAGAGCCCGCTATGGTTGGCTCCAGCGCCATAAATCGCCGCGTTGCAGACTTTCAGCAACTGACGGTATTCAGGCATCTCTTCCACCTTGTCTGCGGAGTGCGCTTCTTGTTGCTGTAAAGAGCGCATGAACTGAAAGTACTCTGTCAGTGCTTCTGTCTCTGCATAGTAACCCTCTACCGGCCCGCTACATGGCTCTACATCCAATACCTTCGCCACCGCTTTGGCCGCTGGCAGGAGCGTATTCACTTCAAAAGACTGCATGCGCTGACGATACAACTCGTCCAGGGCCAGAATCAGGGTGCGGTTGTCTACGATGCATTCGATAGTGCGTATTTCGGACATAAATACCTTAGCTTGGCGGATGAATATACTTTGACCGGAGAAAGCAGGTTAAGTTAGCTTCGAACTTCTTTGGGGAGTTTGCCAGAGAGGAACAAAGGAGAGAACACTAAATTGAGCAGGTGGCCTAAACGTTTATTCATGACTTGTATGAAAAACAATCTGCAGGGAACATCCAATGGCGCTATGAGTGAGTGAAGCGCAAGAATGATGATAATGATTATGAAGAGAAGGACTTTATATGCCCAATCAAGTCAATGAAGCGATAGAGAGCCACTATGCCCGCCAAGATGTGGGGAGCCTTATATTGGCGGCGCTGGAAGGCGCGGGGAAAGATCTGCATCGTCTTACGCTGGAGGATCTGGCGCCGATGGACGCGTTTCATCTTCGTGGCCGGGCGGCGACGCGTGAGTTGGCCGAGATTGTGTCGCTGGACGCGAGCAGACGTGTGCTGGATGTGGGGTGCGGCATTGGCGGAACCTCGCGTTATCTGGCGCGGGAGTATGGTTGTCGCGTTACGGGCATTGATCTGACGGAGGAATACTGTCGCGCTGCGGCCATGTTGTCCGCCAGAGTGGGTCTTGAGGCGTTGACAGAATTTCGTCAGGGGGACGCTGCTCATTTGCCGTTTGAGGATGAATCCTTCGATATTGTCTGGACCGAGCATGCGGCTATGAATATTCCAGATAAATCTCGGCTTTATCATGAGATTCACCGGGTTCTCAGACCAGGAGGCTCCCTGGCGATTCACGACGTTCTAGCTGGTCCCACCAGTCCGGTGTTGTATCCAACGCCCTGGGCGCGTACGTCTGACACCAGTTTTCTGATCGGGCCGGGTACGCTGCGCAACCTGCTTGAAAGTGCTGACTTCACTATTTCAGTCTGGGTGGACGTCACAGAGGCGGCGCGTTCCTGGTTCGCCGCGCAGCTCGAAAAGATACGGAAGAACGGGCTTCCTTCGCTTGGCGTTCATGTCCTGATGGGGGAGGGGTTTCGGGCTATGGCCGAGAATCAAGGGCGTAACCTGCAAGAGGGACGCATAGCCCTTGCGCAAGTAGTCGCAAGGAAATAGAGGCTTTTGATTGTTGAGTAGGCGCATCCCTGCGCCTGGCTGTTAACGGGGCAATCCAGTGACTTCGTCAATAATGTTTATTGCGTCGGCAACGATTTCGCCGCGCCCCGAGGAACCGTAATCACCCATAACTCGCTGGCGTCGATGGAGCCTGTGGAACAGCTCTTATGGTAGACGCTTGAGTTGGAACTGCCTGAGTCCACATAAAGGCAGTTGGAATTGCTGCGGTTCTGCAATTGCACTGCGCCAGTAGAAGTATAAATCGGCGTGAAACGTTGATGATCGGAGTTGTCGCAAGCCTGCGTATAAACACCGGAATAATCACTGTCTACATGCAGACATACATCTGTGTAATAAGCATTTCTAAAACGCAGTGAACCGTCCGTAAGATATTCCGTCCGCCAGTTGATGCGTTCGAAATCGCTCCCCGTATATTCATAAGCAGGGTAAGTAAATACATAGCCTGCGCCATTATGATAGTTAACTAATAATTGTCCGGTATAAACATTCTCTAAGGCCGCATTGACATAATCTTCGGCGTGAGTGGTTTGCGCTATCGCTGCGCTGATGATAAGTGCAGGTAGAATTCGAGATAACATATTTAATAGTCCTGATTATTTAATTAATAACGTTGAAATCTGACAGGGGTATGGTCTGAAGAAAGTTGTCCGACCAGAGAGGCGATACCCAGTAGCGCCCGCATTAAATTGGCGCTGCCTGCGATGGAGCCGGTGACGGCGTAATCGAGGTTGCCCCCGCTGCGCTGGGTGGCGGAGCCTTGATTGACCAGATTGATATTGGCGTGAACCACCGGGTGGTTGGTCGCCAGTTGCGTATTCAGCGCCTGAGGACTGCGGTTCCAGTCGCCCATGATCATGAAGGGAGCGTTGTTGTTCGCTGTAGCGAAGTAGTTATGCACAGTGTTCACGATCAGCGCGGCGTCCGTTCCCCCGTTGGCGGAAGCGTGAATGGAGAAGTAAGTGTCTCCAGCGGCGCCCACTTCAACGCCCAGAATGGGGCGGGCGCTGGGGTAAGGGGCGGGAGGAGGAAGGATAATAACCCGGTTGGCGCGTTCTTCCGTGACGATGGCGACATTAACCCGGTTGGCGCCAGTGTCGTTGCGTGAAAAATAGATCCAACGGTAATCAGGGCGAGAGCGCGTGCCAATATTCCAACGGTATTCTTCAACCGGAACCTGAACGGCATGGGGATTATCCAGTCGCGGCGGGGKAAGTTGCGGCATTAGTTCAGCGGAATCAGGAACCGAACCAGCTTCCTGAATCGCCAACACTTGTGCGCGATCAGAGCCGCTCAACAACTGGCGGATGCTTACATTCCATTTACTTTCCGATGCATGGCTGGAGCCCTGTAAGTTCCAGGTAACGGCGACTCGATCGAATAGTGCGGCATGAGAAAGTGGAACAACCAGTAACGTTAATGTCCAAAAGGACAGTTGTTTAAATATCCATCGATAAACCTGAATAGGCATTAAAACATCCTCTATTGTGATATATCTTCTCGTTTTGAATGCGAATGCCATCGCATTCGAATTAATTAAACAACGCATTTTGACTTTGGTTCCCTGTTTTTTATTAAAAGATTCTCATATAAAGGATATTTGACCTGATTTAAATGAATGGCTGGCTAAGTGTTTTTATAAGGCCACCTATAAACGTGATGGAGTGATAGAAAAAGATGACTTTTCTGTGTCCGGCGACAGACTGTAAAAGTTGTCTGGAAGACTATGAGTTGTCATTTATATTGCGATGAAAAGTAATGAGTTGTAACTTGTTGTACGCTTTAAATATGTACCTAAGGATGGTTTGCATTGAAACTGAAACTATTTGGCGTGTGTCTGGCGCCGCTCGTTTCTAATTTCATACTGACAGGAGCAATAGCTGTGACGGAAGAACGGGGTATTCAGGTGGCTGAGGAGGCGCTGCAAGGCGTGGTGAGAACTAATCTGGATTCGCCGCAGCCGACCTCGGCGCAGCTGGAGAGAAAACGCAAATATACGGCTGAGGTGAAAGCGCTGGGCGGCCCAGTGAATCAGAATCTGCCGGTAGTGGAAGATGCTGCTGCAATTGAACCAAGAGAGAAGGCCGACGTTGCGCGCAGAGCGATTGCCGTGGCCATTGCGGCGGTCAAGGCGGAAGGCATGCCCCATGAACAGGTGCGCGGGATTATCGACAATTGGGGCGCGGAATCCTATTTCTCTCCGGAAGAGTTGGCGTTTGTGAATACAGCGACGCCATCGGAAAAAGACCGGAGCAAATTCAGCTGGCGCTATGAAGGGCTGGACGTATTGTTATGGGCGTTGGGTTATCAAGAGGCTTTGCCGCCGCCAGATCAGATATGCGATGTTGAGTCAGACGTTGGCGTCATTGTCAGTCATCCAGGAGACGCTCTGGCGACACAAGCGCAGCTTCGCTCTATGGATGAGATGCTTGATATGGCGGACTTTTATTATCGTCTGCATTGGGCGGCGATTGAGCTTCGCATGAAAGGCGCAAGCAATGCCGCCATTAATGAAGAAATCATTATGGAACGGCATTACGCGCTTAATTGGCTGATTCGTTATATGAATCAGGACTGGGACGCTATTACCACTGACACCTGAGCGGTCAGATCATTGTGGTTGAAACAGGTCGTCGCCCAGTTGGTCGATGGCGGTTTTTACCTTCATCAAGGTAATTTCATTGCATTGTTCTTTGCTGGGGATCTGGTCGGCGCGGATGAACTGGTGTTCGCGAATCTCGCCGTCGATCTCTTTGCGAATAATCGCGCCGACGCCGTAATTTCCGCCCAGATTACGCGGCTTCAGAATTATCTGGAAACCTTTGTGTTCGATAATATCTTCTGGCTCAGGGGCTTTTTCGCCGCCGAACATGGATTTAAAAAATGAGCCCAGGCCCATGCTTTTCTCCTGTTTATAACAAGGTAATGAGGACCTATGAGGTCCCGCTCAGTCGCTTATTGTGGCGTAAGCGCGGGATTTTTCAAATGGATGAGGTTCTTGTCCAACTTCCGGCGCTTAGAAGTATTAAGTCGGAGGATCTATTTGTCCGACAGGACGGGATCAGCGGTTGGCCGAGTGGGAGAGGCCAATCGAGTGGGTAAAATCACAAAAGGATGATGACTTTTTGACCGATTGATACATTTATTAATAATCTTAAAGTAATCAATTAAGATCGCCGTGGTATTATAAACAAATGAATGTTTGTTCTGGACGACAAACAGGGTAATATAAATCGGCCTCAAATTGTCTTGATGCGCCGCCTCCACTATATTGAACGAAACCTGTCCACTGTCGGATTTCGACCTCCCGGACAGCTTTTCAATTAACTCGATAGCTAAAAACGATTACTCATACATGCAGTTAAAGATTTTAAAAGATCTGAAAAAGCTCAGCCCACGGGAAGTCTCGCAACGCTTGTCAGAAGCGCTGCAGGAAATGGACTCAAGCATGAAAGATCGCAAACAGGACGACTTCAAGCGGAAACTGGATCAGTTAATGGAGGAATACCACAAGGATATATCCGACGTGATTGATATTCTGTCTCTTAACGAAATTCATAAATCAGATTAAATAAAGTTCCCGCGCGTAACCGTCTCTTTCACGAGCAGTCTTTATAGTGAGCAGTAGAATGATGGCAGACGCCGAGTCGTCCGCCGTACGGTGTTACTTCGTCTTTAAGTTATTGCTATCATATGCGCCGGCTGAGCCGCCGCACTGCGTCTGCACGCCCGAATTATCCGCCGCCCGGGCCAACAAGTTTATTTGTCTGTTGCTGTCGTATCACAAGCCCGGCGCGTATTTGCGCTTCCTATGATGCGCATATGTATATTAATTGATCAGCAACAGAATCCAGCATCAACATAGCTAAGGATTAAGAGAGAAAATAATGAATCTGAATTTAACCGCAATGCCCACAACAATTGATCTGTTGCATTTGGGATTGGCTGTATTCGCAATTGTATTTCTGGCGGCGTGGCTGAGCGCCAGAAAAAATGCGAAATCACAGAGCGTCGCGTCGCAGCCTGCGCCGCAACCGGTTGAAAAACCCGCCGAACCGGCGCCGGAAGTCAAACCGGAACCTGTTAACCCCTTTAAAGATTCAACGCCGGATTCAGCTCTGCAGTTATTGGCCCTGTTACAACAAAACGCCCGCTTTATCGACTTCCTGAAAGAAGATCTGGCCGGTTTCAGCGATGCGGATATCGGCGCGGCGGCGCGCGTCGTGCACGAAGGCGGGCAAAAGACCCTGAACGAATACTTCACTCTTGCGCCGCTGCGTCAGGAGGAAGAAGAAACTAGCGTCACACTGCCGGAAGGATTCAACGCCTCTGAAGTGCGTTTGACCGGCAATGTCGCAGGCAAGGCGCCATTCACCGGCGTGTTGGTGCATCGCGGCTGGAAGGCGGTGGACGTGAAGCTGCCGAAACTCGCCAAAGAACATGACGCCTCCATTATCGCGCCGGCGGAGGTCGAACTATGAGCGATATGAACGCCGATAGATCGCCCCGTTATAGTGTGGGCATCGACCTGGGCACCACCAACTGCGTGCTGTCCTACATTGAACTGACCGATGAAAGCGGTCAGGCGCTGGACGAAGATCAACTGCGCCAGGACGTAATGACCGTGCCGCAACTGACCCGTCCGGGCAGTGTGGAGGAAAAGAAGCAACTGCCGTCATTTTTATATCAACCTCATGAATCCGAGCTGGGAGAAGGGGAGTTGGCCCTGCCCTGGGCGGTCAGAGCGGATGCCCTGGTGGGCGGCGTCGCCCGTGAACTGGGGTCGAAAACGCCGATGCGTCTGGTGGCGAGCGCCAAAAGCTGGCTGTGTCATGGCGGTGTCGACTGCCGTTCCGATTTTCTTCCCCTCAACAGCCCGGAAGAAGTGACGCGCATTTCTCCTCTGGCGGCGACCATTCGTTATCTGGAGCACCTGTGCAACGCGTGGAATCATAAGCACCCGGGCTATCCGCTGAATGAACAGGACGTGGTGGTGACGGTGCCTGCGTCGTTCGACCCGGCTGCCCGGGATCTTACCGTAGAAGCGGTGAAAGCCGCCGGTCTTGGCAATCTGACTCTGTTGGAAGAGCCTCAAGCAGCGGTTTATAACTGGATCAAGGCCAGTGGCGGCTCCTGGCGCGACCAGGTTGGCGTTGGCGATATCGTGCTGGTGGTGGACATCGGCGGCGGCACCACGGACTTGTCCTTGATTGCGGTCACCGAGCAGGACGGCGGACTGGAACTGAATCGCGTCGCGGTGGGCGAACATATTCTGCTGGGCGGCGACAACATGGACCTGGCCCTGGCTTATCGGGTGAAGAACAAGCTGGCGCAGGAAGGCAAAGAACTGCAGCCCTGGCAGATTCAGGCGATCGTACATGGTTGCCGCGACGCCAAAGAAGCACTGCTGTCGGATCAGGACGTGAACGCGGTTCCGATTGTGGTGCCCAGCCGAGGTTCGAAACTGCTGGGCGGCTCCTTGCGCACGGAATTGACTCGTGAAGAAGTACAGCAGACCCTGGTGGAAGGCTTTTTCCCGCAAGTCGGCGTTCACGAACATCCGAAACAGCAAATGCGTCGAGCGCTGACACAAATCAGCCTGCCTTACGCCCAGGACGCGGCGGTTACTCGTCATCTGGCGGCGTTTTTGAGTCGTCAGCACGCCGCCGCCAACGAACTGTTGGCGCAAAATGAAAGCGAATTTATCAAACCCACCGCAGTGTTGTTCAATGGCGGCGTACTTAAAGCGCCGGCTTTGTCCTCGCGTCTGATGAAGATCATCAACCACTGGCTGAGCGACGCTGGCGCGCCTTCCGCAAGATTGCTGCAGGACAGCGATCTTGACCTGGCGGTAGCCTGCGGGGCGGCTTATTACGGCTATGTGCGCCGTGGACGCGGCGTACGCATTCGCGGCGGCATCGCCAGCGCCTATTATGTGGGAATCGAGAGCGCCATGCCGGCGGTGCCTGGTATGGAAGCGCCGATGGAAGCCCTGTGCGTCGCGCCTTTCGGCATGGAAGAAGGCTCAGAAGTGAAAGTGGAAAGCCAGGAACTGGGCTTGATCGTTGGCGAACCCGTGCGCTTCAAATTTTTTGGCTCCACGTTGCGTCGCGATGACGAGCCGGGCATGGTGCTGGACGCCTGGGGTCCGGATGAACTGGAAGAGTTGCCGGAAATCCAGGCCTCGCTACCGGCGGAAGGGCGTCGTCCGGGAGAAATCGTGCCGGTGCGTCTGTCGGCGCGGGTCACTGAAGTCGGCACCCTGTGTCTGGAGGCCATTCCCAGAAACGGCGATGCAAGATGGCAGGTTGAGTTCGACGTACGCGAGGGCTGAGAGTGAAATATCTGGTAGGGATAGATTTGGGCACCACTCACACGGTGGTGGCCTATACGGACATCTCAACAGGAGCGGAAAACGCCGTTCCCAAGTTGTTTGAAATCGAGCAGTTGGTGGCGCCGGGCGAGCTGGCGAAAAAGCCCATGCTGCCGTCTTTCCGCTACCATCCGGCCCCCGGCGAGATTGCGGAGCATCATCTGCAACTGCCTTGGCGCCCTCAGGCGTTACCCGGTGAGATCGATCAGGTTGTGATCGGCGAATGGGCGCGGGAGTTGGGCTCCAAAGTCGATGGCCGACTGGTGTCCAGCGCCAAGAGCTGGCTGTCCCATCCCCAGGTGGAGCGCACTGCGGACATTCTGCCCTGGGCGGCGGCGGAGGACGTGGTCAAAGTGTCTCCACTGCTCGCCAGCGCGAGCTACCTGCATCACGTCAGACAGGCCTGGAACAGGGAGCATCCGCAGGACCTGCTGGAACAGCAGGAAGTCGTCATCACGGTGCCGGCGTCTTTTGATGAAGGCGCCCGTTCCCTTACTCTTGAAGCCGCACGTCTGGCGGGCTTGCCGGAAGTTCTGTTGTTAGAGGAGCCGCAGGCGGTCGTATACGACTGGTGCGCGCGTAATAAAGAACAGGCGCAATCACTGTTGCAGGACGCCAGACTCTTGCTGGTGTGCGATGTTGGCGGCGGCACCACAGATTTGAGTCTGATCAGCGTGGCGGCCGGGTCCGGCGATCAAGGGGAGCTGACCCTCAATCGCGTCGGAGTGGGCGACCACCTTATGCTCGGCGGCGACAATATCGATCTGGCGCTGGCCCATATAGCGGAACAGCGCATCGCCAGCGCGCGTAAGCTCAGCGCAGCCGCGCTTTCCCAGCTGATCCAGCAAACCCGAAAAGCCAAAGAGTTACTATTGTCGCCGGAAGCGCCTGATGCCGCTTCCGTGACGGTGCTGGGCGGCGGCGCCAAGCTGATCGGCGGCGCTAAAAGTTGCGAGCTGACCCGTGAAGAAGCCCACCATATCGCCGTGGACGGCTTTTTTCCTCTTTGTGAATTCAGCGAGCGTCCCGCCAGGCGACGCAGCGCGGTGGTGGAGTTTGGTTTGCCCTATGCGCCGGACCCTGCCGTCAGCAAATACATTGCGGAATTCCTGGCCCGTCATGAGCAGGCCTGCCGACAGGCGTTGAAGACCAGTGAAACGGCTGCGGCGGTTCCCGACGTGCTGTTGCTGAACGGCGGCGTATTCAACAGCCCGTTACTCAGTGAGCGGGCGCAGGCGCTGTTAAGTCAATGGAATGGCGCCCCGGTTAAGCTGCTGGATAATGCCCATCCCAATCTGGCGGTGGCTTTTGGCGGAGTGGCCTACGGGCTGGCGCGTAAAGGCGCGCAGATCAAAATCGGCGGCGGCTCGGCGCGCTCTTATTTTCTGATTGTGGAGGCGTCCACTGACGCCGCCGCAGACAAGAAGTTTGGCGTTTGCTTATTGCCCAAAGCGACGGAAGAAGGCGAAGAAATCCGTCTGCATGGTCGTAAATTCGCGTTGCGTATCGGACGCCCGGTGCGTTTCCACTTGGCGTCCTCAACGGGCGACAGGACATTCAGCGCGGGCGATCTGCAGGAAATGAACGATGACGACTTCATCTTCCTGCCGCCCATGGTGTCGGCGTTGAGCGCCGATGCGGAGGACAGCGGCGCAGAAGTTGAAGTGGAACTGAGCGCGGTGCTGACGGAGGCCGGCGCGTTACAGGTCGAGTGCGTGGGAATCGCCGGCGGCGACGCCAGCCCACAACGCTGGCGGCTGGATTTCCAATTACGCAAACAGACGCCGGTGGAAGACAGTAGCGCGCAATTGCCCGCCAAGTTCGCTGAAGCGGCGGGCAAAATCGAAGCGGCCTACAGTTCCAACAAAAAAGGCGGCGACTCCATCAAAACGCTGCGCAATGATCTGGAAAAGCTGCTTGGTAAGCGCGACCAATGGGATATGCCCACGCTGCGCGCCGTTTTCGACAAGTTTCTGGAAGGCTCAAAAAATCGTCGCCGTTCCGCAGCGCATGAGCGTATCTGGCTCAATTTCGCAGGATACTGCCTGCGTCCCGGTTTTGGCGATCCCCTGGATGACTGGCGGGTGCAGCAAGTCTGGAAAATTTATCAGCAAGGGCTGCAATTCGATAAGGAAGGGCAGCTGTGGAGCGAATGGTGGACCTTCTGGCGTCGTGTCGCTGGCGGGCTCAACAGTGAGCAGCAGCAGCGCGTTTACAAAGATGCGGCGGTCTACATTAATCCGGCCGCATTGCGTAGCCGCAAGCTGGTGGCGACGCCGGCGTTCAAGTCCTACGAGGACATGGTGCGATTGGCGGCGGCGCTGGAGCGCTTGCCAGTGGAAACCAAGGTCGAAGTCGCCAAGTGGCTGTTACAGCGTCTGCAGAAACCCAGCGAACCTGTTGCAAGCTGGTGGGCGCTCGGACGCATCGCCTCGCGGCAGCCTTTCCATGGCAGCGCGCACAATGTGGTTACTGCAGAGACAGTGTCCGGCTGGTTGCCGCAGTTGCTCAAACAAGACTGGAAAAAGAATCAGGAAGCGGCCTTTGCTACGGTGATGCTATCGCGCATGAGCGGCGATCGCGTACGGGATCTGTCCGAAGCGGACCGCAAGGCGGTTGCTGCGGCGTTGAAAACCGCCAAGGCGCCGGCGGTCTGGGTCGACATGGTGTCCCAGGTGGTGGAGCTGGATGAGGCGGAAACCAAGCGCGTATTCGGCGAAGCGTTGCCCTCCGGGCTCAAGCTGTTGGCTGAATAGGCGACAGAAATCTGTCAGGGTCGACGTCGCCAGTTTGTAGCGGCCAGTCTGTAGGAAAGTAAAAAAACCGAGGCGCCCACCCTGGCTCATTAACGCCTCGGTCGCTGGGAGGCTCTCCTGCGATCGCAGACGCCAGGAGAAGCCGCCGTAAGCGGAAAGGGGGAGTCAGAAACGGGGTAAGCGCTTCTGAAACCGCTGTCGGACAGGGATAGTATCTCCAGAGCGCTCGGATACTTCTGTGTAAAATTGCGCTTTTATTCCGCTGAATATCCCCATTACGACTTTATCGGTTTTTGCTAACCCCGCAATTTTCCCAAATCCCGGATTTTCTKCTTTAATTCATAGAAATACTCCTTCCAGAATCCATCGCAGTTCGTGTTTTACGACGGGTCCTCCGTGCGGAATACGATCGGGATACTGGCCGAAGCTCCGTTTGACGACGCAAGTCGTCTCCACTCACCAAAAGGAAGAGCTATGGCGCAGTACAGCACAGAAAACATCCGCAATATCGCGCTTTTGGGACACGTCGGCTGCGGCAAGACGACCTTATTGGAAGCGCTTCTGGTTAAATCCGGAGAAATCCCCAGCGCCGGCAGCGTTGAAAAAGGCGCCACTCTCAGCGATTTCGATCCCCAGGAAAAAGAGCTGGGGCATTCCCTCTACACCTCCGTATGCAGCCTGGATTACGACGCGGCGCATATTAACTTCATCGATACCCCCGGCTATCCCGACTTTCTTGGGCGGACATTGAGCATATTGCCTGCGGTGGACTCCGCCGCGCTGGTCATCAATGCGCAGGCGGGCGTGGAAATGGTGACGGAGCGTCTGATGGCGGCGGTTAAAAAGCGTGAGCTTTGCCGCATGATCATCGTCAACAAGATAGACATGAACGATATCGACTTCGCCCAACTCATGGAGAGCATTTGCGAAGCCTTTGGTCCTGAATGTCTGCCGATCAACCTGCCGGCGGAATCCGGTCATGGGGTGGTGGATTGCTATTTCGCCCCGGACGAGAGTCGCGCCACGGACTTTTCATCCGTAGAGAAAGCGCACAGTGCGCTGGTGGATCAGGTCGTGGAGGTAGATGAGAAGTTGATGGAGGTGTATCTGGAGCAGGGACAGGAACTCAATCCAGAGCAGTTGCACGATCCCTTCGAACAAGCCTTGCGGGAAGGGCATCTGATTCCCGTCTGCTTCGTGTCGGCGCAGACCGGCGCCGGCGTGGAAGAGTTATTGAAGGTGATTTCCCATCTGATGCCGACGCCTCTCGAAGGCAACCCGCCGCAATTTTTGAAAGGCGAGGGCGCCGAAGCCAAGAAGGTGGCGGTGGAGCCGGACCCGGGCAAGCACGCTATCGCTCATGTGTTTAAAGTCGCGGTGGACCCTTACGTGGGCAAGTTGGGCGTGTTTCGGATTCATCAGGGACGCATCTCCCCGAACTCGCAAATGTATGTGGGCGACGCCCGTAAACCTTTCAAAGTCGCCCATCTGCTGAAACTGCAGGGTAAGAAAACCCGGGAGACCGCCTATGGCGTGCCGGGAGATATTTGTGCGGTGGCGAAGGTGGATGATATCGAATTCGACTCCGTGCTGCATGACTCGACGGACGAGGAGCAATACCACCTCAAGTCCATCGACTTTCCGCCGCCGATCTGCGGCATCGCCATTGAACCGGTGCGCAGAGGGGATGAGCAGAAACTGTCGGACGCCTTGCAGAAGGTGTGCGCGGAAGATCCCAGTCTCAAGCTGGAGCACCGCGCTTCGTTGAATGAAACAGTGATGTACGGGGTCAGCGACTTGCATCTGCGGGTTGTGTTGCAGCGCATGAAGCAGCAGTTCAATGTGGAGGTGGTCACTCATCCGCCTTCCATCGCCTATAAAGAAACTATCTCCAAGCCTGCGGAAGGACATTTCCGTCATAAAAAGCAAACCGGCGGAGCAGGGCAGTTTGGCGAAGTCTATCTGCGGGTGGAGCCTCTGGAGCGGGGCAAGGGCTTTGAATTTGAAAACAAAGTGGTGGGGGGCTCCATCCCCTCTCAGTACATTCCCGGCGTGGAAAAAGGCGTGCGCCAGGTGCTGGAAAGCGGCGCGATCGCCGGCTTTCCGTTGCAGGACCTGCGGGTGACGGTGTACGACGGCAAACATCATTCGGTGGACTCCAAGGAGATCGCCTTTGTCACCGCCGGCAAGAAAGCCTTTCTGGATGCGGTGACCAAAGCGCAGCCGGTGGTGTTGGAGCCCATGGTGAGGCTCAGTGTAACTGCGCCAGCGGCCAGCGTCGGGGATATCACTGGCGATATTTCCGGTTCCCGGGGCATGGTGACGGGCAGCAACGCGCTCAGCCGCAACAGGGCTGCGGTGTCGGCGTTGATTCCACTGGCGGAGCTGGACAATTATCAGTCCAAATTGAAATCCATGACTGGCGGAGAGGGCGCTTATACGCTGGAATTCAGCCATTATGATTACGCGCCGCCGAAGCTACAGCATGAGTTGATGGATCGATACAAACAAAAACAAAGCGGCGGATGAGCCGCCTGACAGGCGCTTAGCCGGAGTGGGCGGCGTTACTGAACGGGGGGAGACGACAAGCGGCCTTGAAATCCACGGCCGCAGGGCTATCTTTTGGATAAGGGCTAACGGGAATCAGAGTCTCTTTCATGACGACTATCTTGCAAGCTGATGGATTCGAGGATTGCGCCACGATCGAGGATCTCTCTGAGTTCACGGTCTTAATTGTCGACGACTCGCCTCTCAATCTGGATGTGGCGGTGGCCTGCCTGGAAAGCCGGGGCTACCGCACTCTCTCCGCCGAAAATGGCATGCAGGCGCTGCAAATCGCTGCGCAAAACCAACCCTCCCTCATTCTTCTGGACGTGATGATGCCGGAAATGAATGGGTTCGAAACCTGCCGCAAGCTGAAGAAACTGGATGGCTGCGACGATATTCCCGTGATTTTCATGACGGCTCTCAGCGACGTTAAAAGCAAAAAGGCGGGTTTTGACGCAGGCGGCGTGGATTACGTCACCAAGCCTTTCCAGGTCGAGGAGCTGGCGGCTCGGGTGCACACCCATATCGCTCTCAAAGTCGCCTATCAGCAACTTAAGGACAGTGAGCAGCGCTACCGTAAATTAGTTGAGACCACCCCTGACGCCATTCTCGTGGAAGGGGAAGACGGCATTGTATTTCTGAATTCCGCAGCGGTGGGCATGCTGAAAGCGGATAACCCGGACAAGCTGCTGGGCGGCGCGTTGCTGGACTTTGTCGCGGAGGACCAGAAGGAATACGCGGCTATACAGCTAAAACAGGCTTGTTCGATGGACCGAAGCGCCGGCCCGCCGGAAGTCATGCTGTTGCGACAGCTTACCGGGGGCCGCGTTGAGGTGGAGGTTAATTGCATTCCTATTACCTATCACCGCTCGCCTTCTCATATGTTTGTGTTACGGGACATCACTGAGCGTCGGCGTCAGGAAGCGGCGATTGAGTTTCAGGCGACTCATGACGCATTGACTGGTTTGCCTAACCGCAGCCTGTTCCTGGACAGAGTCACCCAGTCGATCAATCACGCGCAGCGTAACGAATCCCGTTTGGCGCTGATCTTCATCGATCTGGATAAATTCAAGCTGATCAATGACACCCTGGGGCATAACGCTGGTGATGAGTTGCTGCGGATCATGTCCAAGCGTTTGCAGGATTGCACCCGTAGCTGCGATACCCTGGCCAGGTTCGGCGGCGATGAGTTCGTTTTGCTGGTGGATAACCTGGAAAGTGAAGGGGATCTGACTCATCTGGCGGCGCGTCTGATCAGCTCCGTCAGCGCGCCGGTGTTGTTGCTGGGACAGAGTCATTCGATTACCTGCAGCCTGGGCATCAGCAGTTTTCCGGAAGACGGCGACAACGTGGAAGCGCTGATGCGTCATGCGGATATCGCCATGTACCGGGCCAAGGAGTCTGGACGTAACGCCTATCAGTTCTTTACTCACCAGATGCAGGATCGCCTTAACGAGCGTCTGAAGCTGGAAAGCAGTCTGAAACAGGCGCTGGAGAATGACGAGTTCGTCTTGCACTACCAGCCTCAAGTGGATTTGAGCACGGGCAAGATCATTGGGCTTGAGGCTTTGATCCGCTGGCAGTCGCCCACCTTGGGGCTGGTGCCGCCGGGGGATTTTATTCCTGCGGCGGAAGAGGGGCGTTTGATCTCCGCTATTGGCGAATGGGTCATCTTCGCCGTGTGTAAACGTCTGGAAAGCTGGCGGCGGCAGGGTCTGAAAATCGTGCCGGTGGCGATCAACATTTCCGCTTTGCAGTTCATGGAGCAGAAAACCGAGGAACTGGTGAAGCAGGCTTTGAATCAATACATGGTGGAGCCGAAATACCTGGAGTTGGAGCTGACCGAGTCTCTCTCCATGTTAGACCCGATCACCTCTATCTCTTTAATGCAACGGCTCAAGGATATTGGCGTGTCCCTGTCCATTGACGACTTTGGCACCGGGTACTCCAACCTCAGTTACCTGAAGCGCTTTCCCGTTAACAAGCTGAAAATTGATAAATCCTTTGTGTCTGGCCTGACCAATAACCCGGACGATTATTCCATCGTCAAAGCCATTATCCGCATGTCCCAGAGCCTGGGCTTAAAGACGATTGCGGAAGGGGCGGAAACGGCGGGCCAGATCGCCCTGCTGGCGGCGGAAAACTGCGATGCGATACAGGGCTTCTACTTCAGTCGCCCGCTGCCTGAAGAACAGATCTGCGCCATGCTCAAAGAGCGTCCGCGCCTGGACATCAGCGAGTTTGGTCGCAGCCGGGACAGAGGCGCGGTGCTGGTGGTGGACGATGACGCTAATATCCTGCGCAGCATCAAGCGCATTTTGCGAGATGAGGCCTACGAAGTGCTGGTGGCGAGCAATACGGAAGACGCCTATGAAGTGCTGGCGCGGCGCGAAGTGGCGGTGATCGTTTCCGATTTGCAGATGCCAGGAGAGAGCGGCGTGCAGTTTTTCTCCAAAATCAAAACCATGCATCCGCGGTCATTGCGCATTCTGCTCACGGGGCACGGCTCGTCGGAGAGTCTGGAGCGGGCGATCAACCAGGGGGAAATTTACCGTTATATCTCCAAGCCCTGGGACAATACGCATTTGCTGGATACGCTTAGCGCCGCGTTCAAACAATATGAAAAAGGCGTCGGATGACGCCTTGATCTTTATCTGCCCGCCCTGTCTGCTCTGATTCCGATCCGTTCCCTGTTTTAACTTTTCCCGGTGAGAAGTTTTCGTTGACGCCCGCCTATTTGGCGCTGCGGTCGGCGATGCGCGCTTTGGCGGTGGGCAACCAGCGCGCCAGTGACGCGTACAGTTGCTGGATATTGAAAGGTTTGGCGAGGAAGTCGTCCATCCCGGAATCCATGCAGCGCTGCTGGTCCCCTGGCAGGGCGTTGGCGGTCAGCGCCACTATCGGCAGGCGTCGGCTGCCGGGGTGGGATTGCTCCGCGGCGCGAATGGCCATGGCGGTTTCGTAGCCGTCCATAACCGGCATCTGGCAATCCATCAACACCATGTCGTAGTGGTTCTTGGCCAGGCGCGTCAGCGCTTCGCGACCATTCTCGGCGATGTCAGCGGTGATGCCGATCATATTCAGCAGCTCTACCGCATATTCCTGATTGATGGGGTGATCTTCCACCAACAAAACGCGTCCGCTAAGCGGCGGATTCTGAGTGCGGCCAGTTGCGCCTCCGCTGGTTTTGGTGGTTAAGGTGGAGACGCCGCTGGTGGCGGGATCTTTTTCCAGCCACACGGAGAACCAGAACGTGGAGCCTTCGCCGGGACGACTTTCCACGCCCAGCTCGCCGCCCATCAGTTCCACCAGGCTCTTGGAGATGCTCAAGCCAAGTCCGGTGCCGCCGTAGGTGCGGGTGGTGGAGCCGTCAGCCTGAGAGAAGGATTCGAAGATCTTTTCCTGTTTCTCCAGGGGGATGCCAATGCCGGTGTCGCTGACCGATATTTTCAGCTTCATGTTGCGGGCGTCTTCATCGCTGATTTCCACGATGATCTGAATGCTGCCCTGCTGGGTGAATTTAAGGGCGTTGCCCACCAGGTTGGTGAGGATCTGCCGCAGGCGGCCGCTGTCGCCGATCAGGGTCTCAGGAATGCCATCGCTGAGGGCGCAACCCAGTTCAATGTCCTTGCTGTGCGCCCGGGGTGAGAAGATATCCACGAGGTAGTTGAGCAACTCCGGCAGCTTGAACGCGTGATTATCCAGCTCCAGCTTGCCGGCTTCGATCTTGGAGAAGTCCAGAATGTCGTTGATGATATTCAGCAGCGACTCCCCGGAACTGACGATGGTGTCCAGGTATTTGCGCTGCTTCTCCGATAATGGCGTATCCGCAAGTATGCTCGCCATGCCCAGCACGCCATTCATCGGCGTACGGATTTCGTGACTCATTCTGGCCAGGAACTCGCTTTTCGCCTGATTGGCCTGTTCCGCGGCTTCTTTCTCGCGACAGGCTTCCTTGATGTTCTTTTTCAGCTCCACTTCCATGAAGATGAACGACTCCGCCAGACGTCCCACCTCATCGCGAGAGCGCACCGCCAACGATTGAATCGTGCTGTTCGGCTGGTCGTCCTTGAGGAAATCCTGTGACGGCAATTGTTTGGCGTAATTGGTGAGGAAGTCCAATGGCCGGGAAATGCGCGACACCCAGATGAAGGCCACGAGAATGCTGCCAATGAAGAAAAAGGCGATGACCAGACTCTGGCTCTTCACCAGATTTTCCGCCGGCGCGGAGATTTCCTCGACCGGCACCACCACGGAGAGGTACCAGTCGAAAGGTTTGAAATAGCTGACGTAGGCGACTACCTGCCTTTCTTCATCACGTTTGGAGCCGGCCACAAAGGGGTCCTGGTAGTGATACACCACCTGGCCGATTTGCTCTTGCGCCGCAATTTGCCCGATCAACTCGGCCAGCAGATCCCGCTGCTCGCCATTCAACGGCTTGGGCGCGTCGCCTTCTTCGCCATTGCCGGGCGGCGGCACCAGCACTTCGCTCTGGCCGTCAAACAGATAGGCGTAGCCAGTGTTGGCGACTTTGATGTCAGGGAACGTCTTACGCAGACTGTCGATAATGGCGCTCATCTTCTTGCGGCTTTCCGCTTCGACGTACTCGAAGTCCACCATGGCGACGAGGGTCAGTTTCCAGTCGGGCAGGGGAAGGAAGTAGCCAATATGGCGGCTGTCGCGGTCGCTGCCGGGTTTGCGCCAGTTGAAGATGGCTTTGTCCCCGGAAGAATCCAGATTGTCGTCCGCCATGGTCTGGTAGATGACGCGGCCTTTAAAATCCCGCAGTGAAGTGATGTACGTCGCTTCCACGCTGGGGTCCGGGTGCGCCATGACGCCGCCCTGGCGGTTGAACACAAAGACCTCCACTTCGCCGAAGCGCACGTCCCGCAGCCACTTGAACGCCATGGCCTCGGCCTCTTCCTGGGAGACCTTGCCTGATTTGTACAAATCCCCGTACACCTTGAAGGAGGACTGCGCGATTTCCGACACGCTCTGCAAGTCGCTTTGCAGATTGGAGAGGATTTCTATTTTGTCGCCGGTCAACTGATCGTAACCGGCTTTGATGTTCAGCTCGACCAGCTTTAATACGTTTTGCGCAGAGGATTCTTCAGCATGAAGCATCGCGCGTCCCACGTCACGATGCGTGAAATAAAGAATCGACAGCGCCGCTATGGACATGATCAACAGGATGAGAGAAATGATCCTGGTTCTTAGCGAGTAAAAACGGTAGCGGCTGAAAAAACGGCTGTTAGCTCGAACCATGTTTAATCGGGAACCTGTATTTCTCGAAAGATTTCGTCTGCAGCGGCAAGCCAGTCTGCGCGCAGGTAGATGCCAATGACTTCCGCCGTCTTAAGGTTAAGGGATATATTGGTCTTCTCCTCAAACAATTGTTTCAGGGCTCTGGGGCTCGCCCCGTTTATAACCTGACCCAGGCAGGAAGCCAGGTAATTACCGACGGATTCGAAGTCCGGCCGCGACATACTCATCAAAACGCCATATTTTACTTCTTCCGAGCCCAGTTGGGAAAAAGTGGGCAATTTATGCTTATTGGCGATCTTAACTATTTTCGGAATGCTGCGCTCATTTACGCCGCCTTGCATGGTAATGTACAGCGCGTCCACCTCCGGCGCCAGCTTGTCGATGCATGAAAGTACGCTTTCCACCGCTTTGCTGTTGTCCGGAATATCGCTTAGGGTATAACAACTTACCACTTTGAAGCGATTCTCCTTGGCGACTTTTTCGATATTCTCCAGCGCCGCATAGGCGCGCCCGTCCACCGAGTTTTCGTAGGCCACCCCGAGGCGCTTGAAGCCCACCGCTTCGTGAAACACCCGCAGTTGCTTTTCGTAACGCTGGGGCGACACCCGGGCGAACACGTGATCATAGCCGGAATCTTCGGCGCTTTTGATGATGCCGGACTGAATCGGATCGCTGGCGGAAATCACGAAAATGGGGGTGTGGTGGCGATTATTGGCCAAATCCTGACCCGCCCAGGTGCCCATGGCGAAGACCAGATCGATATCTTTCTGCCGGTTCATCCTGTCGATAATATCCGCACGAATTTTCTCCCTGGAATCCTGTTCCCAGTCTGCGGAGTAGTAGGCGTCGTCCAGAAACGTCAGGTACTGACTTTTGGCGTTATGCGCCAGCCAGGTCCAGAGCGTGCGGGCGTCTGCCTCGCTGCTTGGCAGCTCCACGGGTTCGATCCACCCCAGCGCTATCAGGCCGCGGATGGTGGCTTCAAGGTAGTCGTGATAGTTGCCATGGGGGCCGCCTTCGTAATAAGCCAGACGCCATGGGGCGTGAGCGGGCGGATTTTGCGCCTGTGGCGTATCAGGCGGGTGCGAAGCGGCGGCAGGAGGCGTCATGGCGAGCAGGAGAGTGAGTCCCAGCACGCCTGTGAAGCGGAAGACAATCCTGATGATCGAATTGCGCATGAGATGCTCCATCTTGCTGGCGCCCGCTCTGAGAGCGGGCGGTTACGCTTATTGGGGCGTTTCGACCTCTCTGTAAATCTCGTCGCTGGCGCCGAGTAACAACAGGGAGGGGTTGAACCCGATGATCTCTGCGGTCTTCAGGTTAAGCGCCATTCTCGCCGGTTCTTCAAACAACTGGGGCAGTTCGTTGGGCTTGGCGCCATTAAATATCCTGGCCATGGTCTGCGCGTGGAACTCGCCAAAATACTTGAAGTTGAACTGCGACAGACTGGCCAGCACGCCATAGCGAACTTCTTCGGAACCGGACTGGGAGAACGTGGGCACGTTGTATTTTTGAGCGGTTTTCACGATCACCGGCAAAGTCTTGCGGGTGACGCCGCCCTGTTCGGTGATGTAAATGGCGTCCACTTTCGGCGCCAGCTTCTGGAAGCAGTCGATGACGCTGTGCTCCGCCATGCTGACGTCGGCGATGTCGCTCTTGGTGTAGCAGGGCACGATGGTGAACTTGAGCTCTTTGCTCAACGCCTCGATGGTGTCTACGGCTGCGTAACTGCGGCCGTTCTGGGTGTTCTCGTAGGCGATGCCGAGCTTTTTGAAACCGGTAATGTCATGGAATACCCGGATATGGCGATCATAACGGAAGGGGTCCATGGTGGCGTGCAAATGGTCATAACCGGAGTCGTCGATGCTTTTGATGATGCCGGCGGAAAGAGGATCGCTGGCGGAAAACACCAGCGTCGGCGTGCTGTGCTCGTTGTTGGCCAGATCCAGCCCCGCCCAGGTGCCCATGGCGATCATCAGGTCGATGTCTTTCTTTTCGCTGAGCCGCTTGATGATGTCCGTCTTCATCTGGGCGCGCAGGTTGTCGTCCCAATTGGCGTTGTAGTGGGCGTCTTTGACGAACTCGATATAGTCGCTCTGGGCCGACTCAGAAAGCCAGCGCCATAGATCGCTGGTCTGATCGCCCTTTTGGGGAGGGATGTCCGCCTTTTTGATCCAGCCCATATCCATCAACGAGCGCACGGTGACGATCAGCTCCCGTTGATAATCCGGATACTCGCCCCCTTCGTAGTAGCCAATTCGCCAACGTTGACCCTGATTGGTCGTCGGCTCCATGCTGAACTTCGAAGCGGCTTCAGCCTTGGCGGATGTGGCCGCAGTGGCGACGCTGGTGAACAGCGTCAATGTCAGTGATATCAGAGCGACCAGATAAAGTTTTATCCTCATTCGCTGTTCTCCTTATGCTCCCCAAACTCGTTTTCGCAATTATAGTTCCCTAACACCTCACTCGCTTTGACTGCTTTACTGCGCTACTGCAACTTTTCCATATAACCCTTTGTTTCTATTGCGCTCTTAATGGCGCACTATCAGGCATTCTCAGACCTTTGGGCGTTCTCAAGCCTCAATGGTCACCGGGACGCCCGCCAGGCGATGTCGACATTCACCCGCGAGGGTGGCTGCCCAGCCTTCCGGCATGGCCCCCTGACCGGTCATCACGTCCGCCGTCGTTTCCAGCAACGAGGCGATATGCGCCTGCTCCACGGTCATGGCGCGAATGCGCGCCACGGCGCTGGCGTCCAGCCCGCCGGCGGCGATGATCTCAACCGGACCCGCCGGCACGTAGCCATCGTCGCGAGTGCGGGTGACTACGGTTTGCATGCCTGACAGATAGAATCCTGTGAAGGCCTGGGCGATGGCTTGAAAGCGGGCGTCTTCGCCAAAATGGCGTTGTAGTGCGTTCAGCACGCCGCGTTGCATCCGAGGAAGGTAGGAAGCCTGATAGTAACCGCCGGCGCAGGTTACGCCGCGGGCCAGGGCGATGACAAGAAAATTCGTGAATAATGAAGGCAATAGACGACCTGAGTGAAGTTCCTGCAATAACAAACCGGCCGTCAGGGGAACTGCATAATCGCTTTGTTGTCCGTCCACTGCACGCAATGTCGCCGCGCCTCCGTCTTCAGCCGTCAGGCCGAGTGATACTCTGCGCCCGGCGTCGTCAACGCCCCAGAACAGAAAGGTGCCGGAACCGTTGACTCCCTTAAGTTCAGCGTCCAGAGCCCGCAACAAAGGCTGCTCGAAAAAGAGAATGGAAGCGAGACTATCCGGGTTAGCCAAGTCATATTCCAGAAGCATAGTCGCTATTTTTTCCATTTCCAGATAGACCAGCGTTGGCGCGGATACGTTGGCGGCGAACAGACGGCTCCAGACACGCTGGTTCAGCATCACCGCCTGATCCGAGTAATCCGCGGCGGCCATCACCGCCTCCGCCTCGTATTCCTCTTGCAGCAGGCTGAGAGCGGTCTCGGCCAGTCGGGGGGCGTCGTTGCTGACGGCGCGTAGGCGTTTCCGAGCGTTTTGCAGCATGGTTGCGTCCAGGGCGGGGGCGCGGGCGACGATGGTGCGCTTCAGGCGGTCGGGAAACAGGGGTATTTTCAGCGGAAAAGCGCCATTGGCGGCGCTTTCGGCGAACTTAGCCTCAGGATACAGCAGCATTCCCCGGGGATAGGTGAGATTGTTGAGGGGAATATTGGCGCAGGCGAACACGGGCAGGGTAGTCGCCCCCGTGGAGAGTCCAAACAGCAGCGTGCCTTGCACGGACTGGGCGAAATAATCCACGCCGTGATGATTGGCGGTCAGGGCGACGGGATGACTGAGAATATCCGCACTGACCGCCGTGGCCACCGCTTCGCCAAGCAGGGGCGAGACATAGCGTTGCAATACGTCCGCCAGATCCTGGCGAGGCTGAAAACTGCTGGGGGCGATGCGAAACCCGCTACGGGTGTAGTCACAGACCGGGGAGCGGGCATGCGCCTGCAGTGCGCCGTCGACGACGGGAAGACGCGCGCGAATCTGGGTCAGCAGCGAATCGGTCAGGCTGCTTTCCGACAGGAGTGATTCCATGATGAAGAGGTCCTTATGCGGTTTTGCTGCGGCTGGAAATAGCGCTCTGGCTTTGACGGGAGGGCGACTGCTGCGACTTGGGCTGCGCCGGCGCGGCGCTTTCCTCGGTCTTGCTGCTGTCGCCGGCGGGCGTCTCCCGCGCAGCCAGTAATTGGAACAGAATGACAGTGATCAGATACGCGCCCCCCAATACCGCCACGCCGTGACGGATATCAGACAACCCCACTAGCCCGGCGAACAACATCGGGCCAAGCATCTGACCGATACGGCTGGACGCCCGGAACAGGCCGAGCGCTTTGCCTTCCCCCAGTTTTTTGCTGACGTCCAGATGCAGGACGTAGGCGCTCTGGGAGGACAGCACGAAACAGTTGGATAATCCCAGCAGAATGACGGCGCAGGAGGTCGCAGCGACGCCCTGCAGGCCGATAAAAGACAGAAACGCGACGCTGCCAAGCAATCCGCCAATAAAAATGGGAATTTTCTTGCTTGGCATACGATCCGCCAGTCGTCCGACCAGAGGACCGAGAAAGGTCATGCAAAGCCCGAACAGCATCAATATCTGCCCGATCTTGGCTTCCGGCGCGCCAATGCGGCTCAGATAGACCGGCGTGAAGTAGTGCATGAAGCCAATGGCGGCGATGGCGGCGGGCAGGCTGCTGAGCAGACTGACGGCGATCACATTACGATCCCCCAGAAAGCGCCAGATGCTGATTTCCCCACTATGAGTTCCGGGGCTGGCGGCGGCCTTGGGCGCAGCGGGGCCGGATACGCCCCGTCGCAAGTAGATGACCGCATAGGCGACGACGGTGAACACCAGCAACGCGCCAGTAAGGAACACCGCCTCGTAGCCAAAGCGCTCGGCGATCAGGGCCCCGGTGGCGGCGCCGCAGATACTGCCTGAATAAAGACCGGCGAACAGATGCGCCAGCCCTTGGGTTTTAGTACGGGTGTCGGTGTGACGCACGACGAAGCCCTGCGCCGCCAGCAACGTCAGGCCGTAACCGAAGCCCAGAATGGCGCGGGACAATACGAACTGCAGCGCATCCGGCGCCTGCCAGGAGTACAGACCTCCCGCCAGCGTCAGCAACAGCCCCACTGCGAAGGGCGGTACCCAGCCTTTGCGGTCCAGCCAGGCGCCGGAAACAAAGATGGCGACGCCAACGCATAAAAACTCCACCGCAACAGGCAACCCGAGCGCAAACTCTCTGGACACGCCGGGAATGACGTCATAAAGCCGCTCCATGTGCAAAGGCAGTATCGACATGGACAGGTCCACGCCGAATAGAAACAGGAAAATCGCCGGCCGCATGGCTTTGTACAGCTCAGATGCCGCGGGTTGGGGCGCAGAAGGCGCAGTGTCAGGGGGATGTGAGGGCTCCGCCGGCGTGCGCCCGGCGAACAAAACCACAGACATTTCCACTGCGATCAGCAAGGCGATCAACATGATGGTGGCGTTATCCGCCACCAGCGCAATGAACTCCGCGCCGCTGTAGGCTGCGTCGCCCTGCGCCGAGGTCAGGTCAGCCTGAATGGAGAGCCAGGCGGTGACGAACAATGCTCCATGGGCGCTGGCGGCGGTGAGAATGCCGGCCCCGGCGCGTGCGAGTCGGGCGAAACGACGGGCGCCTTTACTGTCGCCTTCCTCAATCGAAGTGTTGGCGACGCGATTGAGCAAAACCAGCAGCAGCGTCATGCCCGCCAGTACGGCGAACCCCGCTGCGAATCCTCGCGCCAGACTTTCCCACACTTGACGTGCGCGCTGTTCGCCATTGGCGGCGGTAACGGCCTTGTCCAGGGTCACCATAAGGGTGACGTCAGAGTCTGGCTGCGTCGAAGAAAGAATGATTTCGAATCGATCCTGGGTGGTTGCGTACTTCAGTTCGTCGCCAGGAAGCCGCTTTAAGCGGTAAGCATTGGGAAGGTCGGCGCCGATCTGGCTGGCGTCAGTGCTCAGGGTGACGACGCCATTCCGGGCCAGAGCAAGCTCCGGCCCGGCGAAGGAGGACGCATCGCCGGTCTGTCGGCCCATATTCTGGACGGCGGCCTTGAACACGGCGGAGGCGCGCAGTTTTTCCGACAACTCGGTTTGACGTTGACTCAAATCCTCAAGATCTGTCGTATTTTGGATACGGATCTCTTTGATTCCCGCGTCAAACAGCGACGCGGACAGAAAGTGCTGCTCGTGCAAACGCTCGAACACAACATAAGAAAGGAAAGCGCTGAGGGGCAGTGTGAGAATCAGCAATAGCGTCATTCTTGCGGAAAACCGCATCGGGTTTAGCGCGTCCATTTAGTGACGGTCCTCATAGCTAAGTGTGGCGATCGTAACTCATTGAAATACCTCCAGGCTACTACGGAAAAATCAGATTACTGCTTAGTCATCAAACGCTTACGGATGATGGACGAATTCGCCGCCTCCAGGGTGAGCTGCTGTTTGTATAAGCGCGCTTCGCTTTCCGCCATCAGGTACTCGTTGGCGGTTGGCGCCACCACATTGATCGGCTGCATACGGTATTGGCCTTCAAACAACATGTAAGGCTTGGTCGTCAGCACCCAACCGTTTTCCGTCTGCTGAATATTGATCACCGCATCGGGATCTTCCTCCCGGCAGCGGATAGGCAGCAGGTTGATGTTGGTGATCGGCATGGAGAACAACTGTTGCACCACGTAGGCCACCGCCAGAGCGCCGGTGCTGCAGGCCAGGGTCTCACGATTGATGCCGCGTTCGAAGCAACGGTTGGAGACGGAGTCCAGGTTGTGGATACGGGCGAAGTTGACGCTGACGCCTTCAGGGAAAATGTGTCGGCAGCGGCTGTTAATAAAAGAACCGATGCGATGCACCAGCCAGGCGCCCAGACCGCGGCGTCTGTCTTCCGGCGCATGACCTTCAGGCGTGGCGCCGAAAATGAAGTTGGCCAGCTCAGGCACTGAGAAGTCATGATCCGGGAAAATCACCAGATGGGGTTCACCGGTGAACACCAGATAGCCTTTAATGGTCAGCGTGGATTCATCCGTATAGGGCTTCAGATCGTCGCGACGGAACTGAATGGTGAGTTCCTCGATAACGTCGATCGTGTCGTCCAGCGGATGCAGGCTGTCGCGGTTGACCAACTGGGTTGGCGTATGGCGAGGCATGCCCAGGTTAACCCAGCTGCCGTCGTAACCGAGGCTGCCGATGGAAATAATGTTGGGCGTTGACAACGGGATTTCAGTGGCGATATTGGACACTGTCACGCCGTGCTTGCGGCGCAAAAAGTCAGCGATGCATATCAAGCCATTGCCGCAGCAGGCGGCTTCTTCGCCGTTGGGCTCAAACATTCTGAAAACATAGTCCGCAGCGGATAAATCCGGCTTTGCGTCCCAGTAGTTTCTATCCTTAGCGATCGCGTCCAGCGTCCGTGCATTTGATCGTTGCACTACCAGCAGATTGTCGCAACCAATGCCAAAAGTCGTGCTTGTGGCCTTGGGAGCGAAAGCCGACCATTCCATTTCAGCCAATACGCTGTCCTCGGTAGCGTCAACAATAACGAAGTTATTGCCGCAGGAAGTGTATTTGACGAAGGGAACAGTTTTCGCGGCTACGTCTGCTGTTTCGTTCTTATCTATGAACATCTGGAGTGACCTCACTTGGTGACAAACAGTACAAATCCGCCATAGAAAATAGCATGGTCTAAATTCTTCGCCATTGCATAACGGCGATAATTGGAAATGATTAGTAAACTTAGATTATTAACTGTGATCGCGAAGGGCGCGAGGAAGTGATGGAAGTTTTGTGAGACATGTATTGTCAAATTCTGATACATAAGACGATTCAGCTCCCTATCTGTGTATCCGGACGGGGGATATTGCTTGCAAATTTCCACACAGGCTTACAGTCATTTGCGTTCGCTCTGCTATATCTTAGCGGCCTGCTGACATTCTGCAGTTGTGAGCGGTAAGCTAATTTTTATTATGATTATCGGCGACGCCCGCATAGCCGAAGGAGTCTGACATGCTGAGCTTGTACGCTAAAGATTCAATGGTGGATTTTTTAGTACAGAAATTGGACTACAAAATTCGTTGCGCGCTTTCCCCCTTTCCGGTGGCGAAGGAGTACAAAGCGCACCTGGACACCTTGAACAGGGACGGTTGTGTGGTATTCGAGGAATACTTTTCGCCGGAGCAGGTGGACGAGTTCCTGGAGGATATAGAGGCCGCCAAGAGACGTCAGGATCTTACCCTTGTCGCCAATGGCCACATCGATACGGGTATTTCGCGGGTTTATGATGTCGCCACTGTGGCGCCAATGACCCGTAAGATTTTTGAGGACCCGATGATCCTCAGCCTGATCAAAGGCTATTGCTCCAGTAAGTGTGAGCTGCTGAAAACGTTCTATGAAGAGAAGAGGGAAGTGGGGACATCCTCCCAGTCCAACCACCACCACTTTGACGACTGGCGTCATCGCATTAAAGTGTGGGTGTACCTGACTGATGTAACAGAAAACCAGGCGCCGACTACGATTACCCTGGGCAGCCACAAGAACCATTTATGGCGTTACTGGCCGGAATACAATTACTTTCTGCACTTCCGCACGGACGAAAATAACCGCTACACAGAAATGACCGACTATTCCGGCATGTTCTGGCCCCATGAAGCGGCGACGATTCGAAAACTTTGGAAATATAAAGAAAAGACCATTACTGGCAAGAAAGGGACGATGTTTATCTTCGATTCCCGCGCATTACACCGCTCAACCGTATTGAAAGAAGGCGAACGCAAGATTATTACCGGTTATTACACTTATAAAGGTCTGGGCCTGTAGCCGAACCGAACCGTCTAAAAGACAAGTTCAGGATAAAGAAAGCGACGCGATGTAACACAGGAACGCGAAGCGGATAAAACGGGTAATTAAGACCAGGCGCTGAAAAAAAGCCGCTCCCGACAATGAATAAGTAGCAAACCGTAATGCGTCGGGAGCGGTCGATCGAAATCGTTGAAAGGGGCTATTGCGCGGAGACAATCTCTCCTTTGCGGCGTTGAACTTTAAATTCGCCTCTAATGTCGCCTTGCGCGTACCTGACCCAGCCGGTGTCGATGGCGTCGACAGTCGGCAGCTCCCGCACGAAAAGGTCCGCAGAGTCTTGTGCGCCAGCCAGTACGGCGAAATCGCCTTTTCCCACCACGTTCAGCCAGATCCCGCCATCGGGATTAACTTTCATCAGATTGGGCGAGTTCTTTTGCGGCCTGATGAAATCATGAGACCCGTCGCCACTGAGGTGATAGGTCGTTCCGTCCACGGTCATCGCCATGCCTGGAAGCAGATCGATACGCAAGTCCAGCGGATACTGATCCTGTGTCAATGTACCGACAGACATGCGCAGCTTGCCGGAGAAGTTGAACGCCTTGCCGTCGATGTTGAGCGCGACATTATCATAGGTGGCGCTCACCTCATCGGTATTGGGCGTCCACAGGGTTTCCGACCACATTTCCAGGTCGCGGACGCCGCTGACGAACTCAACGAGGCCATCCACTCCGACGTTCAGCACACAGCCGTGAAAGCGCTGGCTGTAGAGTTTTTTCACCCTGCGACCGTCGTTGCGTTCGCCTTTGTAAGTGATGTCGTAATAGCCGCCGTTGGGGCAGTTGGTGGTGACCTCCGTCTGTATCCCGTCGGGGAGATCCGCGGACGCGTTCTGCATGGCGGAGAAGCTATACAGACGACTCTCGGCGATGGTCACATAGGATACGTGATACGCCTTGCGCGCCAGGGACGCCAGTTCGTTGCGTTGACTGTCTTCGGAAGAGGAGGCGGAGCCCCCTCCGCCGCAGCCGGAGAGCATGGCCATGCCTGCAACGAGACTTATTGTGCGTAGGAATAATCTCATGGCTCACCGCCTCAAATTTTAATTAGAAGTCATTGAAATGATCATTGAGACGAGAGACGACAGAGCGCCCGCCCAGGCCTTTATTGGTGGTGAAAATCACTCTTCCTTTATCCATCTCGAATAGAGAGTCGCGTTCAACGCCAAATACGCCGGTTTCTCCCTCTTTAACGCCTGGATAGACCAGCACTTGTTTAAGTGAAAGACTTTCCAGCAGGATGCTGCCGTCGGTTTTCACTTTCATGAGGTTTGGCAAAACACCATTTGGCTTGATAGTGAATTGGACAGGAGAAAGGCTCTTATGCATATCGTTCAAAGTGAAAAACGCTTCAGAAAGGAGCGTGACGTTACCGCCAAGAGTAACTTCCATCTTGAATGGATAGTTACCGTCTTCATTGGTGCGAGAGACTTTGGTCGTAATAGTGCCCGAGTACTCCAGCGGCAAACCATCGATAGTGACGTTGACGTCGTTGTTGACGGACTCTGTCGTCAGTTCAAGGACGTCGCCCTCTGGCAGTATGAACGAAATGTCGCGGGAGCCGCTGACGTAAGTGATGGTGTCCATGAGGCCATAGTCCATAGAGCAGCTGTAAAACTTCTGCGTAAATGTGCTCGTTTTATCCTTAAGCGACTTGAACTCCGCCGTGTAATAACCGCCTTTGGGGCAGGTGACGGTTTTCGCGCCATCTAACAGACCAGGCAGCTTGTTATCTCTTAGCTCAACTGCGTGGAAGCTGTACAGTCTCGCATCCGCCAGGGGCACGTAAGTGATAGCGTACGCCTGTCTGGCGAGTGAGAATTCATACGCACTGATTGTGTTATTTGCTGTTGATCCATTACCCGATGAGGAGCCGCCGCCCCCACCGCCACATCCTGTGAGCAAAGCCAAAACCGATACCAAAGCAATGCTACGTGTTTTCATTCGTTATAATTTCCAGAGAACCAAAATAGAGATGTATACCGCGCACTAACCGCGCAGCCCTTGTTACCAGGGAGTTGAACTTTAATTACCTTTCTGTAACACATCCCATACGTAAAATTACTAAAACGTTTAAGCTGGTATGCGCTATGCTTATTGAAAGAAACGAGAGGTGGAAAGGCTTTCAAGTTATGAAAGCGTTTCCTTTTTTATAAATTTACACTGTTAAGTTTTATATTAAAAATGTGACCTGTGTCGCAAAAAGTGATGGACGGGATTCAACCAAAGGATTAATAATCTAATCATATGGAGTAATGCCGTTCGAAGATCTTGGAACAACCAGGAAGCGCTTTTGCGGTTTACAAGGAAAGGACACCATGAAAACAATATCGCTATGGCTCTTATTGTTATTGGCGTGGGACGCGGAGGCGGCTTATGTCACCTCTACGGACTCTGCGGAGTACGATCTTAAACGCCCCCTCGAAAGCATGAATATCAAGTATGCCTATGAAGAGCCGCAGCTTGATCGCTTGCCAGCAGGCAAGTGCGGAATCGGCGGTGGGCTATACGTCAACACAGACTTCTGCAAGACCTCCGACCTTGCGTCGACTGGCGCTGCGATCACGGCGACAGAGTCGGTGTCAGGCGCCTCGGCGTCCGCCAATCCGACCGTGGCGGCGGTGTTCGGGCTCAGCCTTATCGGCTTGGGATTATTGGGTTTGGGAGCGCTGCAAATACGGTCATAAGAGATAACAAACCGTTTCCCTAATTTACCAAATCCTCGCTTACTATCCGGGGACTGAGGCCTAGACTTGAATCACAATCAGGTGAAAGAGGGTGATTCTATGAACGGCGCAGTCCTTTTGGTTGATGATGAACCCGGGGTGACTCAATCCCTGACCCGTCTACTCCACCGACGAGGTTACCGCACTCATTCCGCTCATGATGGCGTGGCTGCGCTGCGGCTTATGCAGCAGCACGATTTTGACGTGGTGATCACTGACTTCAACATGCCCTACATGAACGGGGTGGAGTTTCTGCAAAAAGTCGGTCACAAGTACCCACGCATCGAGAGAGTGTTGATGAGCGGGTTAAGTGAATTCTCCATGTTGCGGGACGCCGTCAACAGCGCCCGCGTCAGTACTTTTATAACCAAACCCTGGGACGATGAAGACCTGGTGCGCGTAGTGACCCAGTCGTTGCGTTCCGCGGCGGGACGGGAGGATGCGCAGACGTTTCGCGATATTCTCGACAACGCCAGGGAAGGGGTGGTGGTGATCGATCGCAGCGGCGTGGTGACCGATATCAATGAAAAGCTGTGCTTCTGGCTGGGGTATGAAGCCCATGAGCTGATTGGCGTGGCTTCTTCCACCATGCGGTCGGACCAGCAGCCGCGCGAAGCCTATCAGGCGTTGTACGCCGATGTGGTGGACCGGGGATGTTGGGAGGGGGAGCTGCATCTGCGTCGCAAGGACGGCGGTTCACTGAAAACCGAGACTCTGATCAAGCCTTTCCGGGACGGAGACGGTTGCATCGAACGCATTGTCTTCTACGTCTTCCCGTCGGAATTTCAGTAAAAGTCACACAGGACAATAACCAAAACCGGGACAGTAAGTCCCGGTTTTGTCCATAGCAGCCGGTGGGAGCGTCATTTTAGTATCTAGGCTCAGTTGCAATTAACGCCTGGTAACTTCTATGACGATACAAGCGCCGCGTAAGAAATTCATTTGGGTTTGGCTGTTATGGCTGGTTGGTTTTTATAGCATCTGGGCGTTCCTGGTGTTCGGCCTCGATCAATGGAGGGCGGTGACGGAACACTGGCCTATCGCTCTGGCGATGGCGCTGGGGAGTTACGCCGCTGGTTCTACGCCCATGGGCGGCGGCACTGTTGGGTTTCCTGTGTTGGTGTTGTTGTTTGATATGCCGGCGACCTTGGGGCGGGACTTCAGTTTCGCCGTACAGGCGATCGGGATGACCAGCGCCAGCATTTTCATACTGGCTCGTCGCCAGCCTCTCGCCTGGTCTATGCTGTTCGGCGCTATGTTTGGCGCACTGATCGGCACGCCTTTGGGAATTTTCTTCATCGCCCCTTATGTTCCTGGCTTGTTGATAAAAGTCGTGTTTGCAGTGATCTGGGCCAGCTTCGGCATTCTGCATCTGTATCGTATTCGTGAGATCGCTGGCCATAGTGGCATGACCGAGTTCGACGAGAACTGGGATTTTCGTGTCGGCGCCATGCTTGGCCTGTGCGCTGGCGCATCGGTCGCTTCCGTCACTGGCGTTGGCATCGACATGGTGATTTATAGCGCACTGGTGTTGCTGTGCCGCGCGGACCTCAAGATCGCGATTCCGACCTCCGTTGTGATTATGGCGTTCACTTCCGTGCTGGGCGTGGTGGTGAAAAATCTATCTACTGGCATGCAGCCGGGCGTGTATGAAAACTGGCTGGCGGCGGCGCCGATTGTCGCACTGGGGGCTCCTTTGGGCGCCTACATCGTAGATTTGATTGGGCGTAAACCGACGCTGTTGTTCGTGGCGGTGCTGTGTGTGGGGCAGTTTATCTGGACCTGCTCCGTAGAGCGTCACACCCTTGGCGTGGCTGGCGTTCTGATGGCGGTGGGCGCAGTGGGCGTCTGTCTGTATGGCTTTGAGCGTCTGCGCGCCTGGGGAGCGGTTCTGGTAGGAGAAGCCAAGGAGAAGCAGGCTGCGAAGACTCGTTTGGCGTATCTGGCGGAAATGTCCGGACAGTCTTTGTCTCAGAACCCTTATCCGCCACAGGGGCGCCCGGTGAAACAGGTGGAAGCGGCGGACGTAAGCTAAGGCGACTCTTCATAGACGGACATCATAGACAATCTCGTGGACGCACATCATCGACAATCCAGTTCTACATAATAGAGCAAACAAGCGGCCGGAAAGCCTCCTGCCGCTTTTCCCTGTTTCCATCAATGAAATCGCCGGATTGTTTAGACCGCTTACTTTGACTTGGCGTTATTGCGCTCCTACCTTTAGTTAATCAGGGCCATAGATTTTGCCTGTTACAGGGTGATCTCCGGCTCCGTTTCAATTGCAAAAATCAGATCGCCCGGGATTGGCGCATTACCCTGGTTAGGGGAACCTTCGATGCGTTACAGGCTGTTGTTGTCGATTTTTATGCTTGCCTTGATGACCTCTCCGCTACAGGCTGAACCGCGCCTGATCGCCGGCGAAGCGCCATTATTCTGCTATATGGAAAGAGATAAAGTGCGCGGCGTGGCCTGTGACCTGTTGCGTGAGATGGCGCAGCGAGTGGGGCACTCAGGGGAAATTGAGTTGATGCCTTTCAAGCGGGCGTTGCATGAGACCAAAAATACTCAGGATGCGCTGATGGTTCCGGTGGCCCGCACGGACGAACGAGCGCCGGATTACCAATGGCTGACGGAAATACTGCAGGAAGAGTTTCTGCTGGCGGCCTTGCGTGAAAGTCAGGCGGACATTTCCAATTTTGATGCGGCCAGGAAGCTGAATATTGGCGTATTGATTGGCGGCGCTGCTGCTCAGATCATCAAGGATCAGCATTTGGTTCATGTGCAGGAAGTCTACACGGAAGAGCTGAACGTGCGGAAACTGGCGGCGGGGCGCATAGACGCCTGGCTGGGCTCCTGGAACGTCATGCGGCAGGCGCAGCGGGATCTGGGATATCCTGACGATGCACTACGCCGCGGAGCCGTGGGCATTCGGGTGCGCATTTATCTGGCGGGCTCGCCAGGGTTGGGGCCGTTGGAAGCGGCGAAGTGGCTCACCGCCTTCAAATCCATGCAGGACGACGGCGTATACGCCCGTATTCTGGAACGCTATCGCTACCAACAGCCCTCGCAGCAGTAGGCTCGCGGCGATCTCACATGTGAGACTGCAGGTAATTCTGCTCGCCCACTTTGTCCATCAGATCCAGCTGAGTCTCCAGCCAGTCGATGTGTTCTTCCTCATCTTCAAGAATGTCCTGGAACAGGTCCCGGCTCACATAATCCGCATGTTTTTCACAGTAAGCGATGGCGGCGCGCAGGTCTTTGGCGGCGTCCATTTCCAGGCTGAGATCGCAGGACAGCATTTCGCGCACGTTTTCACCGATGCGCAACTTGCCGAGTTTTTGTAGATTGGGCAGGCCTTCCAGAAACAGGATGCGGTTAACCAGATTGTCCGCATGCTTCATCTCGTCGATGGACTCTTTGTATTCGTGCTCATTCAGTTCTTCCAGACCCCAGTTCTTATACATGCGGGCGTGCAGGAAATATTGATTGATGGCGATTAGCTCGTTGCCCAAAACAGTGTTCAGATGCGTGATGACTTTCGGATCGCTTTTCATCGTCGTAACCTCCCTCCCATTGATCCTCAGGGGATAAAAGTCGACGCCCCTGAGGGATATGTCTCGTTGATCACGGTTTGATCATTATAGGCTAGTTGTCGCCATGCATAAAATGTAACCAGCTGATATATAGACAAAAACAGTGGTATATTTGATTCTCATTCGTGTTAGGTTTCTCTTTTGTCGAAATCCGAGTTGGAGAGAGGAGTAAGAGGTTTCAGGGATATGAAGATATGGCTGTTTGTCTGTCTGGTCACGACATTGGCGCATACCTCGCAAGCCGTTGCTGCATCGCCAGCCATGGGCGAACTGACGCTGGATAAACAGGCGACATTGTCTGAGCAGACGATGCTGGATGAGCAGACGATACTGAATGAGCAGACGATGCTGGATGAACAGACACTGGCAGCAGCGCTGTCCAACCAAAAGACGCGACCATTTAGCGGCGTTGCGGTGATCGCGCAAGGAGAGCGTATTCTGTACAGCTACGCCCATGGCGCGAGTACGCCTATCCCCCTTAACAGCCGCTTCCTTATCGGTTCGTTGAGTAAGCAAATCACCGCCGTTCTGACGCTGCAGCAGGCGCAAGCTGCAGCGCTCCGATTAAATGCGTCTCTCGCTGACTATGGCTTGTCGCTATCAGAGCCCTGGTTGCAGCAAGTGCGGGTAGGCGAGTTGCTTAATCATACGTCCGGCGTCACTCGTCCTGGCGCGCCTCTGAAATTTCAGCCCGGCGACAGCTTCGCGTATTCCAATTATGGATATGAGATTTTGGGCGAACTGATTGAGCGGGTCTCCGGACGTTCTTATCGCGAGTTGGCGACGAAATTGTTTCAAGGTTGCGGCATGACGGAAAGCGTCGTTCCAGAGGCGAATAATGCGATCTATCCCGACGGATTGGCGCAGGGCTACAGCGAGGACGAGCAAGGCGGTTTGGCTGCGGCGGATATAAAAGGCTCTTTTCAGCGTGCGCCGTCTTCGGGCGTCGTCTCTACGGCGATGGATTTGGTCCGCTGGAATCAGTGCTTGCATGATGGCGTCGCTTTGGCTCCGGAGTGGTATGGGAGGATGACGCAAGCGTCAGCCACGCGCAGCCACCGCTGGGGAGAGCTGGGATACGGGTATGGCGTGCAAGTGTCGCGACAGGGTCCGCGTGAATACAGTCATAGCGGTTATGTGCCGGGCTATATCTCAACTTTGTCTTACTTCCCGGAACGCAAAATCAGTTTGGTGGTATTGGAGAATGTCTCCTTGTCGGTGCGTAACATGGGCAGGGTATTTCATCACCATGACCAAGTGCGCAGCCTGTTAATGCGGGCGTTGCAAGCGTCTCCAGCTACCGTGGCCACCCAGGAGAGGCAGTAAACCCCGTGTCTGTTTGGTCTCGGACACAAGTGTGAGCTACTCTTTGATTTAAGTGGAAAATTTGTGGATCTGTTGTGTTTAGGGAGGTGAGCGGCGCGAAAGTGGGAATGTAGGGATAGGTATCAGAAAATGTCAGTCAACAGGAGTGATAAGGATGATGCGTCAAATCATGTTAATCGCAGCCGCGCTTATACTGTCCGGGTGTGAGTCCATCGCCAAAAATTATCTGCCCGGTGAGTTGATTCTGCCGGCGAAAAATTCCTCATCCCATCCCTATATCACCGATGAAGGGATGATCGACTTGTCTCAGTTGAACCTGAAAAGCAACAGTAAAACCTATCGCAATCAGGTGATGTCTCAAGCGATCGCGCTATCCGATAGAAAATGCACCCTGCACAAGGCTGGCATTATCTCAAACGCCAACGCCTGGAACGTGGGCACGGGCTCGGCCGCCATGTTGTTCTCAGGAACCGCCTCCGTGTTGTCTCACGCCAAAACCGCCGGCAATCTGGCCGCAGCCGCCACCGCCACGTCCGGCATTCAATCTTTAGTGAACAAAGAAGTCTACGCAGACGCCCTGGGCACGACCATACTGCGCTCCATCGACGTGGCCCGCTCCAAACACAAAGCGGTACTGGAAGCCGGTATGAAAAACACCACCGCGGACTACCCACTGTCCCTGGCCGTCCTGGACATGCAAGCCTACCACGACAGCTGCTCCCTCATGGCGGGCCTGGTGGAAGTCACCAAAGCCTTCGAAAACCGCAGCCCCTCGCGTAATGAGTTGAAAAGGGATATCAATTACCTCGGCGAAAGAATCGCCTCAATCAGAGAAGCGCAACGCAGCGGCGTCACCCTGACAAAAGACGAACAAGACAGCCTCGACGAATTCACCCGCGTGCTTAAGATGAAGGAACTACAGTATGTCGGGGAGGGTGGGGCTTCTAAGGATTAGTATGTCTATTATGGGAAAAATAGAGGGTATAAAGAGCGATGAAGCTGCTTGAATTTATTGACAAGGTAAAGAAAAGGCCGGGAATGTATTTATACGGCGACAACCCGCTTAATTCTCTTGAAATGATGATTTACGGCTATGAAGTCGCGTTAAAAAATCATGCTATTGAAGGCGATTTGTGTAATTTTAGGGCTGAATTTAATAACTATTTATTTAAGGCGTTAGGCTGGAGCACGTCGCGAGGATGGGCCAATGCAATAGTCGCCAATACGGCATCCACAGAAGAAGCGACAGAAATTTTCTTTGATTTGGTCGGCCGGTTTGTTTTATTGAAGTATGGAATCAAAAGTTCGATCTATGATGGCTGAAGGTGAGAGTGGTTTGAGGTAGGAGGCTGCTTTCAAGCCAGAATCTGGCAAAGAAGTTTTGTTATTGATCAGAGTGTGCAAATTGTCTCAATTGTTTAAGGGATTTAACTTGGATTATAGTTTGTGAAAATTGCCACAGAATTTATTGTTCTTCACAAAGATCAGAAAATGCCTGAAGAAGAGATGTTTTGCGCCTCTCTTTGGAGGGCAGATGATACTGATTCAGATGGAGACTATTATTACTATAATATTAATGGCCGTTGGACAAGTCTTTCCATTACTAAGAGAGAGCCAGATGGGAAGGAAAGCTCTTTGTCCGTGAGTGTTTATTGGGAATTTGATCGGCTTTATGAGCCTGCTATTTTAGAAGATGATGACCTGAAGCGCTTTATAGATTATAAACATCAGGGTCGATATGCTGATGTTAAGGCTATTAGTGACATAGAGAAACTTGGTGTAACATCTCTCTCGTTTGAAACTTACAGCTTGGTTGATTATGAGGAGTTCTTGCGTACGGTCTATTTTTATCTGGACTATACAAAAGGTATATTGGTCAACTTTAAAGGTTTCAATGCAGAAAGATTTAAAGAAGAATTTCTTTCTGAAGAATGATGCTGTCATCAGTTCTGTGTATTACTGCTGGTTTGTTAGATACAGCTAACTAGCTATCATCTAGATAAATATCGAGAGTGAAATGAGCGCCAGACACCACGGCTCCTGCCTATGCGGTGAAGTACGATTTGAGATAGAGGGCGATTTTGAAAGTTTCTATCTCTGCCACTGCGAGCATTGCCGCAAAGACACCGGGTCGGCGCATGCTTCAAACTTATTCTCTACCACGGCGCAATTGGTGTGGCTGAGCGGAGAAGAGCAGGTCAAAACGTTCACGCTGCCAGGAACCCGGCATTGCAAAAGCTTTTGTTCACACTGCGGCTCAGCGTTGCCGAATATTCAGATGAATGGCCAACTCCTGGCCGTTCCCGCCGGCAGCCTTGATAGCAAAGTCACGATAAAACCCAATGCGCATATCTTTGTCTCCAGCAGGGCGGAGTGGGATGCCGAGTTGGAGACGGCGCCGATGGTGGAGAGGGCTCCAGGATAAAAGCAGTGTTGACGTTGCATGATGTTGTAAGAGCCTGGCGCTGAAGCATTGATATGAAGTCAAAAATCTTATTTTCAGTAGTTATTATCTTCGTGGCGGCTATAGCCTCCTTTTTCATTCTGGCGATCCGTGATCCCGTTTTTCTGGCTGGGGGCAGTGACGCGTTGGACGTGGTCGTTACCCCAAAACCCATAACTCAATGGATTTCTGTAAGCCTCTTTTGTATGGCTTTCTTCTATCTCGTTTTCTCAAAACCTGCCCTTAGCATTTGGGGCAAGTTTGTTAAGGTGGGTTTGGGAGCGACCAGTTTGATGTTGCTGGTATCCAGTGGTCATACCTATACGATATCCGGCAAGGCGCATGCCTTGATTGATCAATGGTATGGCGTTTCGGTGCAGTCGCTTGGGTTTAATCCTACGGAAGGAGTTCAGGGCATCCGTTATGAAAATGGCGGCTTGTTTGTTTATCTCCTGAAAGAGGGAGAAGTGAAGCAAACTATTCTGACTGGGCCAATATGGTGGGGGCTGAATGAGGAAACGGTGCTGTCCGCATTGGAGCATTCGGGTGTGCGTTCATACGAATAGGCCCGGCGGCATTCACTCAAACGTAGGATCATTAAACCTACTAAACAGTTCCTTTAGCTTCCCACTCTCCATCAAACGATCCATCTCCCTGTCCCAAATCTCCGCGAATTTTCGTCCTTCGTCGTCGTATCTGAATCCGAGGTAGAATTTTGCGCCTGGGATGACGTCTTTCTGGATGACGACGCGGTGGGCCAGGCGGGTGTCGATGACGGCGTCGACGAGGCGTTCTTCGTAGTCGAGGATGTAGTCGATGCGTCTGAGGTCGAGCATTTTCAGGGCGGCGTCTATGTCGACGAATTCGTGGACCTGGACGGGAACGGTCAGGATGCCGCTTTGGTCGAATCCAGAGTTGGGTTCCCAGGAGACGCGTTGTCCTCTCAATTGCTCCTGGCCGATCCAGTGATCTATTTTGCCCTTGAGGTGAGCGATGGAGAGGCTGCCCACATAGATGTGCCAGCGTGGCAGGTAGATGTCCCGCATGCCTTTGTAAGCGCCGGGAAAGGCGTCGAAGTTGAGTTTTGCGGTTTGTACGTTGGCCTGGCATCGTTTGGGAGGCATGTAACTCACTTCCACAGAAACGCCGTTGTCCTCGTAAATAAGCTTCCACAATTCGTGATATAACCCCGTGCCATCCGGGTTGGTGTAGCCCTCCCAGATGGGGGTGCAGATGCGAATGGTGGAGTCGGCATATAGAGGTAGGTTTACGCCAAGTATAAGTAGTAAGGCGATCCAAGAAAGGCTCGGAGGGGATGACAGCCGTCTATTTGGCATTGGGATTCCAATTTGCTGTTACCAATATTTGTTGATGAAAAGGTATTGGCTTGATGAAGTATAGCAGCGGTAAATTGATGGATCGTGGTCAAGACTAACTAGAGAATTAATCCCTAGTTAATTAGGTGCTATAGAGGAAGCCGAGAAAAGTCAGCTTTTTAAAACTCTATCTAGAGCGCTTCGTAGGAATAATTCTAAACCAGCTCTAGTTCTTCAAGCCTTATAGCCATTGCATCCACTGAGACGTTGAACTGATCAGCTAATGAAATAAATTGGACTCTGTTATAACGCGTAACTCTAGCTAAGTATTGGCTCAGGTCTCTACGGGTTTTCAGTTTGCGGGATATCTCCTCAAGGCTTTGAGCAAGTGCGAATGCGCTCGTGTCATTCAACCTAAATTCTTGGGTTAAGAATCTCTCCTCAAATGCTTTTCGAATTTGTTTCTCTGGCATTAAAAAGAACGCTGCAAAAGTATCTGCTTCATATTCCATTGGGGCTTTGGACGCCCCGCCGCCACTACCATCCAATGCCCGGTCGCGATGAAATCCTACGCCTTCGTGAAGGATAGCGTGCCCGAGTTCATGTGCGGCAGTGAAATTCCTGAAATTGGGTAGAGGCTTCCGAGAAATAGCAACCTCTAAACTAATGGTATCTATTGAGCCGGCAACTTCGCATAACTCTGCGCCATCTGGTTTATATTGGCCGAGCGTATCTTGCATGTTCACTGAATACCCAAGACATTTGAATGCCACTATTGGATCTAAAATGTCGATGGGGGAAGTAAGAGTTTGATCTGGGAAGAGTTGAGACCTGTTGCGCCACATCTCGGCTTGTAGATTACGGGCGAACCTCTCTATATCCGTTTTGGAAAATCTTTGGCCTTTTCGTTTTCCATTCAAAATTATGTCGGATGATATTGAAAAACTGGGCTTCTTAACGGAGGAAATTGCACTGAAGCCCCCTTCATCATCAAGGTATGCGTAAGGATTTTTTAGAAGACGGCGGCTCTCGCGTATCTGATCGGCAAGGGATTGATCCATATTCACTCCGAAAAGTCATCTGCTCAAAAAATGCTCAGATCAATATATGGTAGATAGGAGTGTTAATCAACAATACATATTGAATTAGCCATCATCTAAACGGAGGCGTAAAAAAACGCCCCCGACAGGCGAGTGCGGAAGGGCCCGGTCGGGGACGAAGGGTTAAATCGGTCAGTCGCGTCGTCTTTCGGTCAAGCCGGCGAGGTAGTTCATGACGAAGTGGGCGGCGACTTCTGCGGTGTTGGAGGCGTCGTCCAGGGGCGGGCTGACTTCCACAATGTCCAGCCCGATGGTTTTGGTTTTGCGGGCGATTTCATAGAGTGCGTCGGCCACTTCATACGCCATCAGGCCGCAGCCGTTAGGGACGCTGGTGCCCTGGGCGAAGGCGCGGTCGAGGCAGTCGATGTCCACGGACACGTAGACGCCGTCGGTATCGCGGGAGGCGTGGGCGATGGCTTCCTCCAGCGTGTTACGCCAGCCGTCGCGGCGTATCTCATAGGGCGTGCGCACCATGACGCCGGCCTGTTCCGCCCGCTCCATATATTCCCGCGAATAAATCGGCGCGTTGACGCCAAGCTGTACGCTGCTGGCGTGGCTGTACACGTCTTGCACCGTATACATCCAATGCCCCGAATGCTCCTGACCTTTCACCGGGGGACGGGAGTCGAAGTGGGCGTCAAACACGATCAGACCGAAACGCTGACCGCCGGAACGTTTAAGAAGTCCGCGCAGTATCGGATCAGTGACGGAATGATCGCCGCCCAGGAATACCGGCATGGTCGAGGGCGGCAGGGCTGTGACGGCTTCTTCGATGCGGGAATAGGTCTGGTGAATGTCATTGCTGACGGGCACCGGCGCGCCGCGACGAAAACGCAGGGACGAAAGGTCCGCGCGTTTGTCCGTGCAATAAAGACTGAAACCGTTCAGCGCTTCCAAAATGGCTGCGGGTCCGAATCGGGTTCCGGGTCGATGGCTCACTGCGAAATCGAAAGGAATCTCCACAAAGGTGATCAAGTCTGAACCGAAGTCGGCGCCGGCGGCGTCCTCTACATCCTTGACCCAGGCTTCGGACACCCATTTCAGCGACTGATCGTTGACAACTCTCTCGTACATGGCGGCTTCCTCATCACACCGGTTGGATTGTTTGCGTTTTCACCATGGCCCCCTTGCGCGTCAGCTCCACGTGGCCAATGCCGACCGCCTGTTTGGCCCTTTCCACCACTGCGTCGTCGCCGTGTTTGGCGCGCCAGCGTTCGTATTCTTCAACCTTGCGGTTCATGGCGGACAGGTCGCGGCCTTGCCATTGGCGCTCCCGCACCAGACAAAAGCCGTTTTGATCCGGCGTGCGGATTTTTTCCGCATAGGCGGAGTTCCATACATTTTCCAGCGAATCCTGACGCAAATGGCCGACCAGTCGCGACAGACCGTTGCAGTCGTACACTTCGCCAAACAAATTCACGAACAGGCCGCAGTTAACCTGCCGGCAGCGATATCCGCCGCCCATGGGACGACTGGGGGAATAGATCAGCCCGTATTCCTCTTCGTCGATTTTGCGCATCATCTCAATCAGGTCATTGGCGCGCTCTTTCTCCAGCAACAGGGATTTATGATCCGCCATGCCTTCGGGGATCAGCGTCATGATGTAGCTGTGCACGTTGTTGTCCCGGCACCAGCGAAACAGGTCCGCCACATCGCCCAAGTCGTGAAATTTCGGCGTCACCACTACATCGATGGCGAGGCGGGTGGGAATCGACTGGTTGAAACCCCGATCCAACAGCAGACCCATGGCGCTGCGCGCTTTGTCCCCGTAGCCGCGCACGCCCACCATACGATCCTGCACGGCGGTGTCGATGTTGTTGTACTTGAGGAAAACGGATGCGCCCAGTTTATAGAGGCGATCCGCTCCGGCGGCGTCCAGATGGTAGCCGCTGGTGAACAGTACGGTGGTCATGCCCAGACTATGAATGTATTCGACGATCTCCCAGAAGCCGGGATCGATCATCGGCTCGCCGGCGCCGGGAAATTCGACCGTTGTGGCGCCCAGGCGGCGCGCCTGCAGAATAATGTCCTTGCGCTCCTCCGTGCTCAGCTCTATCCGGTCCGGCACATCGCTGTAGCGGTCCGGGGTGCGGTCGCAATAGAAACACTTCAGCTTGCATTCGCCGGTCATATCAATGTCCAGGTGCAACAGACGATTCTCCGCCTGAGCCCGGCGAATCGTCTCCTGGCAGTAATCCGTACCCACCGCCCACAGGTTCTCCAGCCGGCTCTGCGCAGCCTGGATATGCGGGAGGGATTTGCGGTCCACATCGGGGGAGAGACGCAGACTCGGAAGATTATCAGTCCGCTCTTCGGCGGCGTCGATCAGATGTACGTTCAACAGCGTTGAGTGATTCTTATCCATGACTGAATTCCTTTTTGATCCGTTTGCGTTACTGCTATTCCATGAGGCGTATCCCTTTCGTCTTCAGCGCCGTGAGCCCGTGGCGGGCAATTGGCGGCTGTGGATTTAGTAGGCGTTCTGAGTGGGTTCTTGCAGTGTCCCTGAGGACTCGTCCAGTTCCTTTTTCGCTTTGTTTTTCTGGGACGAGGACTGGGCGTTTTTTTCTTTTATTGTGATAAGGCAGACGGCGACGATGATGACGCCGATACCGACCATATTGACGACGGTCAGGCGTTCGCCCACCAGCGCGTAAGCGACCAGCCCGGCCACGAGAGGATCGAACATGCCGATAATGGTGGCGGGTAGGGCGTCTACGTGGCGCAATCCGTACATCAACAGCCAGTACGGAATGATGGTGGCGATAATCGCGATAAACGCGATGTAGAGGACAACGTCCCCGGAGTAATCAATGGTATGAACGCTGAGCGCGGGCAGCGCAGCGAGCCACAGCAGGGAGCTGACCAGAAACGCATAGAGCGTTACCGTGCTGGCGCCGACGCCCCGTTGCTTACAGGCGTTGCCGAGCATATTGAAGATGGCGAACGCCAGACCGCAGGCCAACCCCACCAGCACCCCCGCGTTGAGGGAGAACAGCTCCGCCTCGCCGCCGGTGAGCAGGAAGCAGCCTACCACGCTCAAAGCGACGATGCCTGCGTCGCGAAGGTCAACGCGGCGTGAGGCGAAGGCGACGCTGATCAACAGCACGAAAAATGGCGCGGTGTATTCCAGGGTGATGGCCGCCGCCACGCTGATCATGCTGATGGCGTAGTAAAAAGTGATGTTCACGGCGGTGAAAGCCAGGCCGGKGGCGATCAGCAGGGGAACCGCCGATTTGCTGACCCGAAAGGTGGCGGGCTGCGTCAGCAGCATGGCCAGCGAAAATACTGCGCAGGCGACCAGGGAACGCACCGCCGTTAGATCCAGAGGCGAGATATCCGCATGGAACAGCACTTTGGCGAGAGCGCCGGCGACGCCGAACAAAATCGCCGCGACGGTGATCGCGGTAATGCCGAGAGCAAAAGGGTGATTTCGCCACATATCGAGTTCCTTCCGTTGCAATCCATGTTTCTGGCAGCGATATACGGGCTTTGTAAGCCGTCCCGCCTGTTACGCCACACGCGCCGAACCCTATCGACGACGTTGCAGCGACCCTGTCAGGCGACGCTATCGTTGCGCGACAAGGCGAATAAAAAGGGGGACGAATTCATACTACGCCTGTTTCCAGCTCGCTGGCAACTGGCAAAGTTGTCACTAAAAACAAACGCTTAGGATCTTAGTTAGAGGCGTTTTCACAGCGCCATGGCCTCCTGCAGACATTCCTCTATCACCGACATCAGCCAGCGCAAGGCCGGGTCTTTATCGCGGGTGGCGCGCCATACTAAATCCACGCTGGTGTCCGCCAGCGCCAGTGGCGGCTCCGTCGCGCGCAGCCCCGACGCGGCGCACATGCAACTGGCGACGACCTTGGGTACGGTGGCGAGGGCGGGAATCCGCTTGAGGATCTGGGGCAGGGTGGAAAAGCGCGGCAGCGCGAACTGAACGGTGCGCCGCAGGCCCATTTCCGCCAAAGCGACGTCCACATTGCTTTCAAACGCGCCTTTGTAAGTCACCATCAAATGCGGGTGACTGACATATTGCTCCAGCGTGAGGGGCTCTGTGATGGCGACCTGGGCGGGATCGTAAACGGAAAGAAAGCCCATGGAGCACAGGCGTTTGCGCAGCATCCAGGCGGGTCCGCCGTCCATAAAGCAGGAAACGCCCAGGTCCATGCCATTCTGCTCCAGCATGGCGGGTCCCTGAAAAGGGTCGACGGATTTAATGGCGAGGCGGATCGACGGCGCCTGCTGATGCAGCTTGGCGATCAGACGCGGCCCCAGCCAGACTTCCACCCAGTCCGACATGCCCACGGTGAAGACGCCTTCGCTGGTGACGGGGTCGAAGGTCGACGGCTCGAACAGGGCGGAATGGATTTTCCCCAACGCCGGCAGCAACTCTGCTTCCAGTTGCAGCGCTTTCACCGTAGGGGACATGCCCTGTGCGGTGCGCACCAGAATCGGATCGTCAAACAGCTCGCGCAGTCGCGACAGCGCTCCACTTACCGCAGGTTGCCCCAGATGCAGTTTTTCCGCCGCGCGGGTGACGCTGCGCTCACGCAGCAAAACCAGCAGGGTGACCAGTAAATTAAGGTCGACGCCCCTAAAATCTCTTTCGGTGATATTCATTATTGTAACAATCGATTTGAGTGATAACTGCGAATATTGAATCATTGCATCCGGTCAAAGGCAATGGCGAAAGCGCCGCGCCGCAGTAAAAATTTTTTAAGGAAATACTATGTCTACCTCTTCTTTCAGCACCTCTTTCCATACTTCCCACACCACTCAAAAAACACCCCTGGCGCGCAGTCTGTTTCTGGGCGCTGCGTTACTGACCGCCGGAGTATCTATGACGACGCTATCCGCTTACGCTGAATCCGCTACGAACGCCAAATCCACCCAGGCTGTTGCGGCGGCGCAAAGCAACCCTGGCTATTACGGCATGAAGCTGGGCGACTTCAAAATTACGGCGGTTTCCGACGGCTCCGTGATGGTCGACTTCACCAAACTGATGAACAACACCACGCCGGAAGAAGTGACGCGGCTGCTGGCCCGCCATTATCTGGGGCCGCAGGTGGAAACCTCCATTAACACCTTCGTGATCGACACCGGCGACCATGTGGCCATCGTGGACACCGGCGCAGGGGATATCTTCGGCGACAAGGGCGGCCACTTGCTGGACAACCTGAAAGCCGCCGGATACCAGCCGGAGCAGATCGACGCCGTACTGCTGACCCACATCCACGGCGATCACTCTTCCGGGTTGACTCGCAATGGCAAGATGGCGTTCCCCAATGCGACGGTCTATGTGGATCAGCACGATGTGGATTTTTGGATGAATCCAGCCAATAAAGCCAAGGTGAATGACACCCTGAAACGCGGCTTCGACTGGGCGGAGAAATCCGTCAGGCCTTATATGAACGCCAATAAAGTGAAAACCTTTAACAGCGATGGCGAGTTGTTCCCAGGCGTGAAAACCGTCGCCACGCATGGCCACACGCCCGGACATACGGTGTACGAAGTAGAAAGCCAGGGGCAGCGCATCCGTTTCCTGGGAGACCTGCTGCATATCCGGGACATCCAGTTCGCCAGACCGGAAATCACTATCGATTTCGACGTCGACTCGCCAGAAGCCGCCCGTCAACGACTCGCCGCCTTCAACGATGCGGTGGAAGACGGTTACCTGGTCGGCGCAGCGCACATTCCATTCCCTGGCGTCGGCCATGTGCAACGGGACGGCGGCGCGTTTGAGTGGATTCCGGTGAACTATAGCGCGCAAGTGAAGTAGCGCCCGTTTTATCTCTTAACAGGGTCTGAGCGTTTCAGGCCCTGTCTTGCCTGCGCCTGCTCCCCGGCATGAGGGAATCCCCCTCACAAAACGACTTCTTCATCTATACTAAAACTAACGCCTTTCCTGGGCGCCGGATGTATTTGCGGGCTGTAGGCGATGGACGCGAAGGGAAGTTCAGCAGCCGATGCGGGATGAACCTTCGCCGTTATGGAAGGCGGCTTCTGAGAACATGTCATGGCAGGGTCAGCTTGAAGGAGGTGCGCATGTTCATTTCCAAAAACCATATCATCCACTTGGCGGACGGGCGATTACAGCCTGCATCCACCACCTCTGCGGCGGACGTGCGCCATATCGTGCGTCAGGCGCTGCAACAGAACCCGGCGGCGGGAATCGTCATCCACTTTCACGGCGGACTGGTCAGCGAAAACAGCGCCAGGGAAACGGCCGAGCAGCGACTGTATCCCTTATATGCCGATAAAGCCGGCGCTTATCCCATATTCTTCGTGTGGGAGTCCGGCTTTTTCGAAGCGCCCATGAATAATCTGAGGGAAATCGCCAACGAAAAAATCTTCAGGGAATTCGTGAAAAAAATCTCCGAATGGGTGCTGAAAAAACTTCCCGCAAGCGTTGGTATAAAAGGCGCAGGGGGAGTGGGGGTTAATGAAATCAAGCTGCGGCAGGAATTCGACGACTGGTTCGCCGGGCGCAGAGACACACCGCCTGACGCCCTGCATAAATCCGCCAGCCTGTCTGACGCTGTGATCGCCGCCAATACCCGCAGCGCAGCGCTGGATGTGGACGAACTGAACGCGGATATTACCGATAGCATAGAGGGTGATCCGGTCTTTCAGGAGGCGGTGACGGAAGTCTATAACGGCCTGCAGCCGCGAAATGGTCTGCAATCGGCCACGCGGTCAGAGGGGACAAGGGTGGCCTCCAATTCGCAGATCAGCAAGGAAGCGGCGGATCGCCTGTTCGAGCCTGAGCTGGCAGAAACCACCAGAGGGTTTGGCGCTATCGCCTGGTGGAAAGTCGCCAAGGTGGTCGCCGCCATTGTACTGCGCGTTATTCGGCGTTTTCGCGCCGGGCGGGCGCACGGGCCCTACGTTACTCTGGTGGAGGAGGCATTGCGAGAACTGTATATCGACAAAATCGGACGCTCGCTCTGGTGGGACCGAATGAAGAAAGACACCGCCGACGCCTTTACTGAAGGAAATGAATATGGCGGCCATGTCTTTCTGTCTGCGCTGAAGGAAGAACTGGAGGGCGTGCAGACGCCGCCCAGAATTACTCTGGTAGGGCACAGCACCGGCGCCATCTATATCTGTCATCTGCTGAGAAGCGCCGCCCGTCTGTTGCCCAATCAGCAGTTTGACGTCCTATTCGAAGCGCCAGCCGCCACCCATGCGCTGATGGCGGCGACGGTCGCTGAACATGGCGGCAGGATCAGTCATTTCCGCCAGTTCGCCATGTGCGATGAGCGTGAGGCGGGAGATACTCTGGTTCCCATACTGTATTGCAGCTCATTGCTGTACTTCGTCTCAGGCATGCTGGAGAACGAACCGGACGAGCCGCTGGTCGGCATGCAGCGCTATCTGAGCGAGAGCGACGTCTACAACGCCGACGCCTTCCCGAATATCCAGGCCTGTCGCGAGTTCTACGCCAAATACCCCAACAGTCTGGTGTGGTCGCCCAGCGTTGCAGGAGACGGCCGCAATAGCGACGGCCGAAAGCATGGGGACTTTGATGACGAGGACCTCTGCACCATGGGGAGCGTGGCGTACATTCTTCAACATGGGTATTAAACGTCATGGCCACTAATGATTACGCTATTCTGGTGGGCATCAGCCGATATGCGGACCCTGATCGCCTGCCTGACCTGAAAGGCCCGGTTCGTGACGTTGAGCTGATGCGCAACTGGCTGACGTCGCCTGCCGGCGGGGATGTGCCGCCGGCTCAGGTCATAGAAATCGTATCCGACGAAACCGGCATGACGCTGGCTGATCTGACAGCGAGGGATGACGGTGACGACAGCGCCATGCCGCCGCTGTTCCAGGATTTCTTCAAGAAGTTCCTCAAGTTGATCAGCAAGCCGGATCGCAGCGGCTACGTTTATCGCCAAGGTCGGCTTTATCTGTATTTCTCCGGGCACGGCTTTTGTGAGAAATATCGCCGTGAAGCCCATGCTGCGCTATTCGTAGGTAATAGCAGCCCGATAGAAAACTGGAATATCTACGGCACCTATTTTGCGCAATGGACCAAGGATCAGGGGCTGTTTTCTGAGATCGTGCTGATCATGGACTGCTGCCGTGACGCGAAATTAACGCAACGTCCTATGCCGCCGCCCCTGCCGCAACCCACCAATATCGGCGTCAGCGTCGCGCCAAAGCTGTTTGAACTGTATGGGGCGCCGCGAGGAGGCAAGGCGCAGGAGCGCGCTATCGCCGCTCGCAATGGCGAGGTGCACGGGCTGCTGACACACGCTTTTCTGGATGCGCTGGAGCATGCGGAGTGGGGAAAAACGGAGGTGCCTTCCCAGGCGGTGAAGAATTATCTGGAAAGTCAGTGGAGCATACTTTGTGAAGGAAGTCCGGCGGACCCGCCGGAGGTGGTGGTTCCCACCATTGGCGAAATCTATTTCCAGCGCAAGGCCGGTAAGTTGAAGCCGCAGCGCTTCAAAGTGAAGAACTGGAGCGATGGCGAGAAAGTCCGAATCGTGAACGGCCAGTTTGAAGTGGTCGCCGAACTGATACTTAACGGGGATCAGGTAAAAGTTAAGCGTGAGGCCCAGTTTGGAGGCGACGACAGCGAGGAGTTGGTTATTGCCGTCGTCGATGGCGAGTTTGAACTGCCGTTGCCGGTTTCTCTATTGATGGCGACCGGCGGCGCTTCGATTCAACAGAAATTTGAAACCGGAGGTGACGATGTCGAACTCTAAAGCATCCGTTACCGTCAATATCGCCGACCGCCAAGGTGAAATCGAAGTGGTGGACAGCGCTTTTCAGGTGGTGGCTAACGGGTTTGGCGCATTGACTGTGGATCTGGCGCCGGGATTGTATAAAGCGCGCGCGCAGGCTGGCGGCGGTCGCACGGAATCGTTGTTCCTGGTTGAGCCGCAAGCAAAGACGCTGACAGTGCCTCTGAACGCTATCGACTTCGCCAACCCTGCGCCGGTGCAGGAGGGCGAGGATTGGACCAGGCGTCAACAATCGGCGTTGTTTGATCTGGTTGCAAGTGAACCAGAGGACGTGGGACTGGGATGGGACGGCGGACTGTTACTGAGCCTGCGTCAGGACATACATCTCGATCACGACGAGGGGCGAAGCGCGGACCGTTTGCGCATCACCATGGATCGACTGCAGCTGCGGGACGCCATGGGTAATCAGCTCGCTGACTTTCGCCGCAAGGAAGTCCATTTGCCGGAGCTGGGGCTGTCCGCCGTCAACCTTAAGCTGAAGGCCGGATACTATCTGCTGGGCTATCAGGATGAGCAGGGCGAAACGGTTTTGACGCCTTTTTATGTTGTGACGGGGTGGCGTAGTCAGATCTATTTTCAGCTTCCTGACGAGGGACCTTTTGGTTATCAGGACTTCAGCGATCGGGCCATGTTGATGACGCCTTCGGGAATGGGTCTGCCACATTACGAACTGCGACGGTATTTAAGGCTTACCGAGATTGCCCGTTATGCATTGCTGCAGGGGAGGCAGGCCATTACCCGGGAGGAAATGAACGCGCTGTTGCAAGACAAGTTCTTTAACCCGCTGTTTGGACTGTTCGCCGCCCACTTGCTGCTTTTGAGTCCGCGCCCCAATCAGGACCTGCTAGAGACGGTGATACACAACACCGCAGGAATGATCGGCGTTGATAATCCGGATATCCAGGCGTTGAGGCTGGCCTTGGCTGGGCTCAAAGGGGAATCGCCGCTCGCCTCACAGGGCGTGAGTTTTCCGCCCATGCTTAGCGCCAGTTGGAGAGCGCTGCTGGATTGCCCTGCCATGGTGGTCGCTAATCCCGTTTTGCGTGAAGTGGCGGCCAGGCAAGTCGCTCAGGGCCCTTGGCTGGCCTGGAAGCTGGAAGAGGAAGTGGGTGGTCGCATTGTGTCTCGCTCTGGCGATTCTGTGCTGTCGCCCAAAATATTGGAGCTGACCTTAAATGTCCCTTCCAAGGTATTGGAAAAACTGAATATTTTTACCAAAATCTATAATTTTACCACCCTGGCCAGTCCGTCATGGGAGCTGCCAGACACGACTCCTGCGTCAGAGGAAGATGTGCTGCAAGCCATCAAGGACCTTGCCTGTAATAATCCCTGGAACGAGATTATTCGGGCGCACAAGAAGGCGGTTCGCGAAGGGCAGGGAGGGCTTCATCTGACCAATCTGCAATTCTCTCTGCTGCCTATGCTGCAGCTGATCAAGGAACAGTTGGAAGAAGGAGACGATTTCACTGTGGAGGAGTTCAGGTTGATGATGTCAGGGTTGCATGTGCCCCTTGTCGTCGCAGCCGAGGCGTTGCAGGATTTGACCGAAAAGCTGGCGACCATTGCAGCGCCGTCCGGCGGCTAGTCGCCTGGCGCTCAAAAAAAGGGGGCTGGGAAGCCCCCGACTGAGTGGACATCTCAGGTGGAACCGTTGTGTGATGTCTGATCGCTCTAAATGCTAAGGGTGTTGGAAAAAGTATTAAGACTGGGTGTCGTTGCTGGGCGCGTCGTCAAATGTCCAGCGTTTGTGTTGAACCGCAGTGTGGCCCATTTGGCTGGCGACGGAGCTGCCGGACTTCGCTGTGGAATGCGTCTTTTGTTCCGCTTTCTTTTCCCACAGGTAACCGCCGCCTTCTTCGCTGGCGCTTGCAGTCATGGCGTAGCTGGTCGCCATCAGTGTCGCTAAAATCATTGCTTTGGTTTTCATCGTTTCAATTCTCCAGTTACAGGGTGTGTATCTCGTTAAACCTTTACGGACAGTATTTTTCGCTACGGGTTTGGCCCGGCTTAATCCGAATCCTTTTGGTTTCCGCTGCTAGCAACTCCCTCGCAACAGGCCGGCTGCGCCGGTAATTCGAAAAGGATGGCGACACTATGTCGCGTCGGCGCTGACGGAGGCATGACGCATGGATTACAGGGTCGTAATGCGGCCGTCATCTTTACGCACGGCGTCACGGGTTATCTTTGCGCCGCCGCGCCCGCACGCGCGGCTCGATTCCCCCTCACATGTCCCTTATGCGACAACCCCATGCAGCCCGGAGGCGCAACATGAAACTGCTGGTCGTGGAAGACGAAGCGAAAACCAGGGAATACCTGCGGAAAGGCCTGACGGAAGCGGGCTTTGTCGTCGATACCGCCGCCAATGGTCTGGATGGCCGGCATTTGGCCATGACGGAGCACTTCGACCTGATCGTGATGGATATCATGTTGCCGGACCTGGACGGCTGGCGTCTGCTCGCCTCCTTGCGGGAAGCGGGCAACGCCACCCCGGTTTTGTTTCTGACCGCCCGCGACAGCGTATCGGACCGGGTGCAGGGGCTTGAATCCGGCGCCGATGATTACCTGGTGAAGCCGTTCGCCTTCTCCGAACTGCTGGCGCGCGTGCGTAATATTCTGCGACGAGGTCTGGCTCCGTTAAGCGGAAATCAGTTGAGCGTGGGCGATCTGACATTGGATATTTCCCGCCGCAGCGCCCGTCGCGGCGACGCGGATATTCAGCTGACCACGAAAGAATTCACTTTGCTGGAGCTGTTCGTGCGGCGTCAGGGGGAGGTGTTGCCGCGGTCGCTGATCGCCTCCCAGGTGTGGGATATGAATTTCGACAGCGACACCAATGTCATTGATGTGGCGGTGCGTCGCCTGCGCATGAAAGTGGACGACGGACATGATATTAAATTGATCCAGACCGTACGGGGCATGGGCTATCGGCTGGACGTGCGTAATGAGCTCCACTAAACGGCCATTGCCCCTCGCAGTCCGCATCACCGCGCTGGTGGGGATCGCCATCCTGGCGGTGTTTCTGGTATTCGGCTGGCTGATCGAGCGCACCATCGACCAGCACTTCATGGAGCAGGACAGCGCGGTGCTGAAAGAAGCCGCGGCGGTGGTGGAGGACATCCTGTTCCAGCACTGGCCCGCTGAAGATATCGATATGTTGCAGCGCAAGCTGGATCGCGCCCTGCCTGGCCGCCTTGGCGTTATCTGCAAACTCAGCAAGCCCTCCAGTGAAGTCATCTATGCGTCCCCTGAGTTTCGCGGCAGAGGGTCGCCAGGGGATCTGGAAGTGCTCACGGTCATTACCGCGGACAACCTGCGTATGTGGCGTGACGGCCAGAATCTGTACCGGGGTATTCGTCTCAAATTGAGCGCGCCGGAAGCCGCGCCTTCTTCCTACTATCTGGTGACGCTGGCGCTTGAAATCAGCGCCCATCGTAAATTCATGAAGAGCTATCGCCATACCTTATGGGCGTCCACTTTATTGGCGGCGCTGGTGGGGATCTGCGGCGTTTGGGTCGGCGTGGGCAGGGGGCTGGCGCCGCTGCGGCGGGTCAGTAATCGTATCCGCGGTGTCTCTTCGGATAGGCTGCACGTTCGTTTGGAGCTGGATGCCGCGCCGATCGAACTGGTGGAGCTGGCCGCTTCTTTCAATGACATGATGCAGCGCGTGGAAACCTCTTATCAGCGTTTGTCCAATTTCGCGGCGGATATCGCCCATGAATTGCGCACCCCCGTGACCAACCTGATGACGCAAACTCAGGTGGCGCTGAGCAAAGGGCGGGGCGTGGAGGAATATCGAGAGGTGCTTTATTCCGGCCTGGAGGAGTTCGAGCGCATTTCCAAAATGATCGACGACATGCTGTTGCTGGCGCGCACCGAAAGCGGCCTGGGTCGCTTGTCGCTGGAAAAAGTCAGCTTACGCCAGGAAGTGCAGGACCTGTTAGACTACTTCGAAGCCTGGGCGGAAGCCCAGGGCGTATCGCTGACCCTCAAGGGACGCTGCCGCAAAGTGCGGGGAGACCGCATGATGCTGCGCCGCGCGGTCAGCAACCTGCTGTCCAACGCTATACGCCACACCCCCGAAGGCGGGACCGTCTCAGTATCCCTGTGCGACACCCCCGGCTTCGCCGTAGTCAGCGTCGCCAACCCCGGCCCCGGCATACCGCCGGAACACCTGTCCCGCGTGTTCGACCGCTTCTACCGCGTCGACGACTCCCGATGCCGCACCGACGAAGGCGCCGGCCTGGGACTGGCCATCGTCAAATCCATCGTAGAAGCCCACGGCGGCTTCATCGCCGCCAACTCAGAACAAAACCACACGCAATTTGTGATGAAAATGCCGGGCAAGTAAAGCGCGCCCTCAGGGCGCAGGAGACTTATCCTCCGTGCGCCGCGGCGAACTCCGGGTAGAGAATAAAGTTATGGATAAGCAATGGAATCAGCCCGGCAAACATAATGACGGTGCTGACAACCAAAACATAACAGAGACAGATTTGAAATCTTGAAGCGTGAGCGCGAAAGTTAATGGTCTTCCTGTAAACGCTTTTCTGGTAATTGAAGCGCCCATCCACAAACCTTTTGGCAAGCCCTTTAAGAGGCCTGCCTTTGTAAGGCTGCAGCAAAATACCTGATACATAGTTGAATAGTCGAATCAGGAAACTGACATAGAAGATGCCTTTCTCCAGCGTGAACTCCTGAATCTCAAACTTCTTATCGAAAGGCCTGACGATGGAGAAATAAGCCACAGGCAACTGAATAAGGAGAATTGAGAACATGACCAGCGCCCAGATAAGCAGCCCGTAATGCCAATAAATGTTCGGGCTTAACAAGAACTCTGGAGGCGACGTGGGCAATTTCTGTGACTCAAAACGGTAAAGAGGTTAGCTATTTCGCGCTGCGGCGAAGTCAGGGTAGAGAATAAAGTCATGTATGAGCAAGGGGATTGTTCCTGCAAACTATATGACTGTGCTGACCAGCATGATATAGCACAGCGCGATTTGAAACCCGGAGGCATGGGCGCGAAAGTTAACGGTCTTCTTGTAGACACGCTCCTGATAACTGAGGCGTCCATTGACAAATCGTTGCGCGAGACCTTTCAAAGGCCTGTCTTTATAGGGCTGCACTAATATCCCCGCCACGTAATTGAAAAGCCGCATCAAAAAGCTGACATAGAAATTCCTTTTTCCAGCGTGTAATGTTTAATCTCAAACTTTTTATCGAAGGGCCTGACGAGCGTGAAATAGGCGACGGGAAGCTGGACTAATAATATTGAAAATAAAACCAGCCCCCAAAATACCCAATAGTAATGCCATATTGGGTTTGGGCTGAGAAGCAGCTCAGGTGGGGCGTCAGCCAAGTGATTACTCCTATCAAACATGTCTCAGCTTGGCGTGTTCGGTGACGCCAAAACCGCCAATTAGCAGAGTCGAACTCTACCGACTAACAGCCTTTTCTATCAAGCCGCCCGCACTCCGGTGCATTTCGGAGAGGCGCTGCAGCTGAAGAATTCGCGGCCGGCGCTGGGGCCTTTTTTGATTCGGCGGCTGACCATCTGTGCGCCGCATTGGGGACAGATTCTGATTCTGTTTGCGGGCTTGCGTTCGTTGGTTTCGGCGATGCGCATGATGGGGAGTGGCGTGGAGGTCGGCGTTTCCTCTTGCTGGGTTAGGCGTTGTATCACGCTGTTGAACCAGGAGGTTTGTAATAGGGCGATAATGACCGCCAATGGAGCTAAAAACCAGAATTCGAGCACCAGTTCAAGCGCTAATGAAGTGTCCATGTTGCTTCCTGCTTTTATCTTTCCGGATTGTTCTTGTTTTGGAGAAGTATAGCCCATCGGCGTGGGGCCGGGCGGCGTTGGCAAGGCGAATCGTAGTTATTACGGTATGGAGAAGAGGGTTGTACAAAATATGATCTTTTCTTGAAGGCTTCGCTTACTTATTCACGCCTATATTGATAATCGGCTCATGCAGTTTTTTGGCGCCGAAGGAGCAATCTTTCTCACTGCAAGGAGTGTGTCCCATGGCCAAATCCCACAAACAAATTATCGAAGCGATCGCCCAGCGTATGTATAAGCGTCGTCTGCGGGAGGCGAACACCAGCAGAAGCGGTTTCACCATGTGTTACGCGGTATCTGCAGTTACAGGCCGCTGCTATGTCGGCTACAACATGGCGGAATTGAATACAACAGACTGGGGAACTGGCGGTTGCGCGGAAAACCGCGCGGCTTATCTGGCGATGGCCTATGGCGAGGAGCTGGGTGATATGGTGTTTTTCGCCATGAACGACAACAGCGAGTATTTTAACGCCTGTACCGATTGCCAGCGCTGGCTTTGCGGAGCCCATCAAGGGCGGGGATTTCTGAAGAACCAGAGTCAGGAATGGATGATCTGTACGACTCGATTTCATTCCGCATCAAGCGCTTATGTTGAGGCCCCGCTGACAAACGAAGAACAGGAAACGCTGTTCGCAGCGGGGGACGAGATTGATGAGGATTCCCGCGAATTCTACAGAGATATCCGCTACAGACAGGGCTGATCCGCCAGGGAACCTCTGAAAAACTATCTGTGGCCTCGCCAACATTTTTCAGGGCGGCTAGTTTTTCGGATCATATTTCCCGGCCAGCAGATCCGCCATGTAGCGATCATAGATCCCCTCTGCGCGGATCTGCTTGAGTCCCTCATTGAACATCAGCATCAGACGTACGGAATCCTTGTGGACTTTGGGGAACAACAAGCTCAGGCGGGTAGTCGCGAGGGGCTTGGGATTGTAAGTGATGGACTCTCTGATCGCCTTGGGAAACTTCTGGCGCAGCAATGTCAGGCCTGCGACCGGGCCCATCAGGCACAAGTCGATGCGATTCAACGCCAGCATATTGAAGTTCTGTTCGTCCTCGGGGACTGTGCTTACCCGCAACATGCCAGACTCCGCCGCCGCCCAAAACTCCTTTGTGTAGGTATAACCAATGGTGGCTCCGATACTGTATAGGAGAAGGTCGTCGAGAGAGTTCCAGTCGTCTAACGGTGTGGTTTTTTGGTGGAAAAAGACAATGTCTTCCTCCGCCACGGGATCGCTGCAGAAGAAATCTCTCTGGCGTTCTTCGCTGCATATCCAGTACGAAGCGGCGTTGTGCAGTCCCTGGCGCGCCTGTTCATAACTGCGCGCCCACAGATAATACTCAAACGTGACGTCGATGCCCTGACGTTTAAAGGCCTCGGTAATGATGTGTCCGATAAAGCCGTTATGGGGACCTTTCTGAGAGGCCCAGGGAATATATTCGCCAGTGGCGATGGAAATGGTTTCCCGGGCCTGAGCGACATTGGATAGCGCCGCCTGTGCTATCCCCAACATGACAAAAAAGGCGCATAAAACGTGTTTAACGCAATGACGGTGCGTCTGTTTTGGAAGTACGGGGATATACATGTGGCGCTTGCTGGCTTCGGCTGCGTGAGCGAGTCTAAATGCTTGTAAGAAAAGTCTAGTTGAATTTAAGGTCGCCGTGGTCGCGCATAGGATGCTTATCTCCTGACTTACTGATTTGTACAAGATACTGCAGATAGTTAGCTCCCAACTCCGGGCTAAAGTGATTGGCGTCCTGCCATAATCTGGGCTTATTCAGGAACTCGCGATCGTATATTTCCGAGTAAGACACCAGACTCTTATTCTCTCCCAGCACCCTGTCAATCTCCGTAATCAATTGGTCAACTTCTTCTGGGTTAAGAAGATCTGGATGTACTGGAGGGATGAAAAGAATCACGTTGGTCTTGGGGCTGGCCTTGCTTTGTATACGCTTAATCGCCAGCGCTATGTCTGTCGCATATCGTGAAATATCGCGATATTGCCGGTACACCCTTTTGTCGAATGTGCTTACTTCCGTGAAGTAGGGGCCTGCGGCGCTGGAATGGCCGCAGTCAAACTTAGTCTGAGATTTGGGCTTGAACTGATCCAATAGGGCCTGTGAAGAAATGAAGAATGTCCTCAGGCTGATCAGTTTGGCGATAAGGTCTTTTTGCGCGGACAGGATCTTCTCTGGCGGCGTGTATGGCAAAGCCTCCACAAGAATGGCGTCAAACTTGTTCAGGTTTACCGCGTAGTCGACCAGGTATTCAGTTTGCGCGGAAGTAATACTGCTGACGCCAATGTTAAGTACAGAGTTAAGAGCGCAGGTGTCGAAGCCCCTCATGACGCGAGAGGACCCTATCAGCACCTTGGTTGCGGATGTCTCCGCAAGCGCCGTTTTTATCTCTTCAAAGTCAAGGCGCGTATTTATCTCATCGTAAATCGCAGGTTCGTCTGCGACCTCCGTGACCCATCCCAGACCCAGTGGGTCCATTAAAATATTCACCGGAAGAACCACGGCGTAACAGAGGAAGACGACACAGGCGATGCACCTAATATAACGGGTCACTGGTTACCCGCCATAGCTGAAGCTGGAGCCGTTATTGGTGAAGGATAGGGAGATGCACAGCAATACCCCCGCGGCGATGGCGGCGCGCATACGATTGCTCCAACGCGCTTTCATATTGTCCTCTTCGTTTTTCTCCAACAGGCCGAAAATCTGCATTGAGTTTGGGCAGTAAAACGTAATCAGAGTGACGAGCAATATATGAAGCATGCTGAGGTCCGGCGAAAGCGTCGGTTGTGCTATTTCATAGCGATTGACTGTGGTGAGAGTTGGAAAAAAACTGTAGTACTCGATCCATGCTCCATGGAGATACCCTGACAGGAAATCGAGTCTGTCGGACACGAAAAGAGTAGGGTTGTGAGTAAGCATATTGGTGAAGGACTGCACTATCTCAAAGTCAGGGTGGGTGAACTTCATGGCGCAGAGGCAGATAAATATCAGCAAAATAGCTCTTGATAGAAGTCTTGGCGTGCGAGCTGAGGCGGGTTTACGTCTTCTAAATACAAGCGATGAGGACTCTACGCCCACGATCGTAATGGCGACGCCCAGGCTGATGGCGACTGTAACGATATCCGGCGCATGCCAGACGCCCACCACGCCGAAGGAGCAGAATACGGCCCCGGCCCAGGCGAGCAGGTAACGCGTATTCAAGTCCTTTATCGGCGTCCTTTTCAGCAGTAGATAGACGGGCTGAAATACATATTGCCTGACAAACGCCATGAAGCTCATATGCCAGGACATTACATATTGCTGGGGCGTTCTGGCTTTGAGAGGCGAATTGAAATTGACGGGCAGACGCACCCCGAATAGCAGAGCGATGCCAATGGCCATGTCAGAGTAGGCGGAAAACACATAGTAAAAACTTAGCATGCCGCCCCAGAAAATGTATAAAAGTTCTGAGATGGAATAGTAGGTTTCCGGATTGATATTGCTCACCTGCAATAGTGCGCCGGTCATGCTCTCAATAGGGTCTGCGATCAGAGTTTTCTTCGCGAAGCCGAGAATGAACAGGCTGACGCCAAGGTCAATGTTATAGGGAGAAATGGACGACGAATCGTCCTGCTGCAACTGTCCCATCATGTCCTTGTAGGTAATGATCGGGCCCGAGGTCAGCGTGGCGAAGAAAAAGGAGAAGAACAGGTAATCGCTGATCTGGATTGGTTTTACCTGCCCGCTGGCGGAATCGACTATCGCTGTGACCTGCTGCAGCGAATAGAACGCCAGACCCAGTGGAAGCAGGAGAGACTGAGCCAGATCTCCATCAAAGTAGACCGTTCCGCCAAACAGTTTAAAAAAGATAAGTGGCGTTAGGCTGAGCGAGACCCCGATCAGCTTATACAGGCGTTTCCGATGAGGGGCGACTTCCATGCCTCGAATCAAGTGGTAGTTGATTAATACCACGCCCAGCAAAATGCCAAATGAAACCCGATCTGCGATGGCGAGGAACAGCATCGAAGCCAGGGCGACGCAGAGTCTGGCGTATCTTGGGGCGACTCTTCTACACAGTGAGAAGAGGCAGAGGATCGCCGGAAACACCAGAAGGTAAAAGGTCAGGTAGGAGATTTTCATCCCTTCCGCGTTACCTCTTTTTCTGAATGTAATGAGCGTCCAGAAGAATCGCATCCAGGTCTGTGGACATCAGTACCGAAACGGCGTCGTGAGCCGAGTGGATAATGGGCTTTCCCATTACGTTGAAACTGGTGTTCAAGAGGACCGGCGCGTTGGTTATTTCGCCAAAAGCGTTTAGCAGACTATGGAACCAGGGCGATACGCCGGCGGAGACGCTTTGCAATCGTCCTGTCCCATCGTGGTGCACGACTGCGGGAACCAGAGAGCGCTTTTCTTCTTTCCACGGAAGCGCGAAAGACATATAGGGAGAAGGCTGTGCGTCATCAAACCAATCCTGAACCAGTTCTTCTGGTAAGGCGGGAGCGAAAGGGCGATATGACTCTCTACCTTTAATGATCCCGTTAATTCTGTCTTTCATCTCAGGCGCTCTTGGGTCCGCCAGAATGGACCGGTTTCCCAGCGCGCGTGGACCGAACTCCGCGCGCCCACGGGCCACCCCTATGACTTTTCCTGCGGCAAGCTCATGGGCGATCAAGTCCACGCTTCCTTCAGGCAGCGGAGTGACTGTAAGCCCGGAATAACGCACTACGGCGTCAATCTCTGTGGCGGCGATTGACGAACCGAGGTAAGGCGATAGATGGCCATGTGGCAATTGGGTAGTTTTGTTATCCTCGGCCCAGGTGAGGATGGCTGCGCCTAGAGAGTTGCCATCATCCGCCGGCGCTGACGGAGCATGGACTTGCCCGAAACCATGTTGTCGTTTGACGCCGCCATTGTAGAGGGAGTTCAGCGCACACCCCCCGGAGAGCAGCAGGTTGCATGCGTCTGGGTATTGATTCTTTATGTCGTCGAGGATATGGTCGACGAGTTCCTTATAGGCCTGCTGTGCGGACATCGCGAGGCGGGCTTGGCTTAAGATCGGATCTTCAGGCTTTCTGGCGAGCCGCTGCAAGGCGCTTACGACTGTCTTGATCCGGTCTTTGTCTGATAGCAGCAGCCGACCTGCGTCGACTTGCATGATTGATTTGATTTCCTCGACAAGTTTCTCATCCGCCTGGCCGTAGGCGGCTAATCCCATTACTTTCCATTCTTCGCCGTGACGGGTGCTAAACCCGCACAGCTCTGTCAGCCAACCATAAAGCGCGCCTAAACTACCGGGTCCCCACGAGCGCCAGGCCCTTCTCAGCACGCTATCGCTCAATTCGAATAAGCTGGCGGCGCCCACTTCTCCTTCTCCATCCAACACAAGGCAAAGACCGTCTGAAAATGGCGAGGAGTACAACGCGTTGGCGGCGTGACACATATGATGATCATAGTGACGCACCTCGCCCAACAGGCGTTCTCCCAAAATCATTCGACAATGATTTCCCGCTCTGGCCTGAATATAGCCCTGCTGGCGCCGAATCCATTCACCGAGCGAAGCGGGCAACAGCGCATCGGATATCTGTACGGGTAGTTCCTCCTTGATGGATTTCCAGCTGGTGGCGACTAGAAACTCTGCTCGGGGGTCGGAAGCTATTAAGGGTTTCAGGACGCTCTCAATGTGTCCTATATGGTCTGGCATGACGCCCCAGGCTCTCTTGTCCTGCAGAAAGCGTTCAGTCGCCTCGGCGAAAATCACCTGCCCATCGCTATTTACAATGCTGAAAGAAGGATCATGGCCGGAGGTGGACAGTCCAATGTAATAACGACTCATACAGGCTGCGCCATCTTCAGCAGCGCGTCGGCGACTTCATTGGCGGTGCGGTATTCGAACATGACGATGGGCTCAATCTCGATTCCGAAATGATCTTCAAGACGTCCGCAAATCAACACCGCATATAATGAGTCTACGCCAATCGAAGCCAGCGGCGTATCGCCAAATAGTTGTTCTCGGGACGTCTTGGTCAGTTCAGATGCGCGATCAAGGATAAAACTAACGATATATTCTTTTTCCAGTTTCATTGATCAGGGCTCACAGTTAATAAAGTTAATGCTCTGGCGATGTGATTACTCTCGTCGTACTGCTTATTGAGGACGCGCAAGCGAGGGAACTGCTTTAAAAACCTTGGAATAAATTCACTGATAATGCGTTTGGAAAGCGGCGCGCCAATGCAGAAGTGCGCGCCATGTCCGAAGCTGTAGTGTCTCAAGCGCGACTCAGGTACATCAGATTCCGTCAGGGCCGCTTTGGCGATATTAATCATGACGGTATCGCTCTGACGAATAACGATGTTTCCTAATCTGCGTGGTTCCGCCGCCACTCGATGAATAAATCGCGGCGCGGCGCTTTGGTGAAGTAAGAGCGGCAGGCTTTCGAGAATATGCGCTGGTTCAGAAGGGGGAGGTGGGCCATCCCGGTACAGGATCTCAATCATATTGCAAAGCGTCTGCGCCAGAGGCGCTACCGCAGCATAGAGCGTGATGACGAGAGCGATTTTCTCCTCATGAGACAGCGGCGCGTCGTCATCCGCTAATAAGCTCGCCAAAACGCCGCTGGCTGGTGTTTCCAACTGAAGTTGTTGCTGGATCTGTTGGGTCAGCCATTCCAGTTCGTTATTGATACGCGCCAGATTGTTCAGTGACAGCATAGGTTCGATCAAACGCTGCAGAACCATGGCCAAGCGGTCGAACTTTTCGGCTTCGAGGGGCGCTAATCCAAGCAGTGGCTTGATGATCAGGGTAAATATGGGTTTCCCGACAAGCGCGACAACATCAAAGGACGTATTGGGTAGTTTTTCCAGAATAAGGCCGGTTTGAGTGACGATGACGTCATCCATCTCTTTCAAAGCCTGCCCGCTGAGGTAGCGAAGGCAGATCTCTCTTAGCCGTTTATGTTTTGGACCTTCCAGGAAAAACGGCGAGTTATCGACGTACATTTTCAGAAAGCGCAAGTCCACAGGGGCGTGCGCTTCCAATTTGCGCAGGAAACCGGGGAGATCCGGGACCCTGAATGCCTTATCTGATAAAACGGTCGCGGCGTCATGATAATCGTCAAGAATGACGATGCCGTTCTTCTCTTCAAATTTGCTTCTGCGCGCCTGGATTTCTTCTTCAGCAAACATAGGCCGGGATACTCGCAGGTCGTTTGGCGAAGGTGGATTTCTTGTACTGCACTGCTTCGGGATCGATGTCGATAAGCTCCAGAGTTGAGTAGATGATGGGTATCACTGCGCTAAGAACGACCTTGGCCAGATTAGCCCCAGGACAGCGGTGGCTGCCGCCGCCAAAGGCGATGTGGCGGCATTGACGGCTGTGCTCCAGCCCCGAAAAGCGGTTGTCGGGATAATAATCGGGGTCACGGTTGGCGGAGGGGACATGGATGAGAATTTGCTCCTCCGCTGCGACGGCTAGGTCATCCAGATTGACTGGCTCCTTGGCGACGCGGGTCAAATACTCTGTAGAAGCGCAAAGCCTTACCATTCCCTCGATATGCTCTTCAACCCATTGAGGATTGCTTAGCAACACATGACGAATACCGGGTTCCTTACTGTTTTCCAGCATGATTCCCGCCAGCGTCTCCGTTGTGGTGCGAGACGCTATCACCAGCGTCGCCATGAGTATCAGCAGCTCTTCCTGATTCAGGTGGTCCCCCTGCTGTTGCATTGCGAGAAGGATTCCGGGGCTGAGCGTCCGCCATTGGCCGTTGATCATGTCCCTCAGTGATAAAAAGGCGTTTTGTAGCGCTTTCAAACGCCTTATTGGCAGCAGTGGCTCGGTAATCGCGGCGGTTGCGTCGATCAACGCCAGAAATTTTTCTCGGTCAGGGATATCAAGACCAAACAGCTTGCTGATCATTGCAATAAACAGCGGGTCGCACAGGTCGCTGACCAAATCCACCTGCGGCCTGTGCTTTAGGCCCTGCAACAGCTCTCGCGTGACGGCCAGCAGACTTTGTTTATCCATCATCACAAGTCCCTGCTGCAGCGAGGACAGAACGACTTTCTTCAACGCGATATGCGCAGGGCCTTCCATAAAAGACAACATGGCGCGAACGACGCGGAGGAGGTAAGAGAAGTCCTCTCCGCTTTTCTTGTTCAGCTTTTCCACATAGTCTTCGATGGAAAATGCGGCCATCTTCTTATGGCTTAAAAGCTTGAGAGCTAACTCCTGGCTTTGTATCGCCTCTGGCCTCATACGACCTGTTCCGCGTAGCTGCGACGCACAAGTTCCGCCTGCACCTTACCGCTCGACGTTCTGGGCATTGAGCCTCTCGGAAGTATGGATACGTCGATAAGGCTGACGCCAAACTCATCAAATACCTGGCGTTTGATTAAGGCGACCTTCTCTTCATCAAACTCGGCGGTTTTGTTTTTGGTTTCAATTAACATTGTCAGACGATGGTCGGGCTCACGTTTGTAAAGCACGCAGGCGTTGGGGTTTAGTGTGTGGATTATATTGGCTGCGTTTAGCGCAAGATCATTGGTGAATATGTTTTTGCCATGGATGACTACCATGTCTTTTTCACGTCCGGTGATGAACAGGTAGTTGTCTTTGATGAAACCGATATCTCCTGTGTCCAGCCAGGTTCTTCCATTCTCCACGAATGATGGCAATGGCGCGTTGACGTAACCTTCCGTCACGCTGTCGCTGCTGATGAAAATTTTGCCGGCTTCTCCTGCCTCCTTGTCGCTGCCTCCCTCGGCCGACAAAATTCTTATGTGATCAAACGTACGTCCAAGGTAGCAGCCTTCGCAAGTGGTGAGTTCGTTGCTGCGTTGGGCGAATACCTCAGGCGGATCTTCCCAGACCTTTTCTCCTCCCACATAAAGCGTACTCTCCGCGAGTCCATAACAAGCCAGCACAGAACGGGGATGCAGCCCGGCTGCGCTGAACCGCTTCCTGACATTCTCCAGTAGCTGATGCGGCACATAATCAGCGCCGCAATACGCCGCTTGCCAGCAGGAAAGATCCAGTCCGTTGATAAACTCATCCGGTGCGATATCCAGACATAGTTGATAAGCGAAGGCGGGCCCGCCGCTGATGGCTGCGCGGTACTTGCTGACGGCGGCCAGCCAGCGCAATGGCTGCTTGATAAAATCAACGGGGCTCATCAAGACACACTGCATGCCCGACATGAGCGGGTAAATGATGCTCCCGAACAGTCCCATGTCATGGTAGTGAGGCAGCCAAGACAACATGTTCTTCTCGGGCGCGAAGCGCCACTTTTCAGCGGAAATACGCTGGTTTGCGAGGATATTTTTCTCTGTGACTTTGACGCCTCTTGGCGCTTTGGTTGAGCCGGACGTGTACTGAATAATGACGGGCTCGTGAGGAAAGGCGAACGGCATTATCATCGGCTCTTGAACCGACGCGTTTTGCTGACCGTCGACGTCATCGCCGCTAGTGGGGATATGGATTAACTGAAGCCCCTCGGCGCTTGCGGCATTCTCCTGAAAATACGCCAGTGTGTTTGCGTCGCAGATGACATGGCGCGTACGACTGTCCTCCATGATCGCCTGCAGTCGGTTCATCTCCTTGGTTGATCGGGGCGCTGGCACAGGAATAGCCGTTGTGCCGGAAAACAGACATCCCAGCAACGCCACTACAAAGTCGCAGCCTGGCTCCATGGAGAGTAAGGCCACGTGAGCGCCATTCATAGCGCGGCGCAAGCGTTCTGCATAGGCGGCGCTTGCGGAGAGCAGCTGACTTGGTGAATAGCGGGTTTCGCCAAGCTCTCCGCCTTTGTTCAGATAGGTCAGAATGTATTCTTGTGGGCTGCTCTTCAGCCCCTCGACAAGTAATGCGGCAACTGATTTTTCTTGGTTGTTATGACGTATTTTGTCGTCCATGAAGTTCCCTTGAAAAAGTTTATTGTTATACCTGACTGCACTCTTATGACTTCTGTTAATAAATCTAGCGCCCCTTCCTGGGTTCTTCCACTTGGAGCATGAAAAAAACGCGGCAGGAAGCGGCTCGTTCTGCTTGCCTCATTAGCCGCTTAAAAATTGCTCAGGTCTTCCGTAAGGCGTTGAATGGGCATATTAATAGCCCGGCGTAGCCTTTAATGATGGCGGGGTGTATAGAAAAGTTGGCTGCGTACGCCAAAGCTGCGTGAAGGAAGCAAATCGCTTCCTGTTCAGGACATGAAACCTAACGGCGGGTTCTCCTTTTCAGCTTTTKGAAGTCCTTCTTCAACTTCATTTCAATCAGTTCACTAATGGTGACGCCTTCGGCTTTGGCGAGGGCGCTGACGATCTGGTGGGCCATGACGTTCAAGTCGACGCCGCGGGTGGGGACGGCGGTTCCTCTTTGTTTTTCTCTACGCAGGCGGGCGGCGCGGATGGCGTTTTTCATTGAGTTCCATTCTTGTGACGTCATCCACTTTTCGCACCAGGCGTTCAGGGAGCCGTGGCTGGCGGCCCGGGTCAGCGCCTTGGCGGCGCGTCTGCGACGATCGGGTGAGGCTTCGGCTCCGCCGGGGAAGGCGGCGTCGCGGAATTTATTGTCGATCCAGCGTTTGGCGTACTCATAGTCCAGCGCTTGAATGTCGTACTTCTTTCGCATTGTGGCAACCTGCTTGAGTTTTGCTCATTTTCCAATATGTTACCGGGTAACGCAATTGATTTAACTTAATACTTTAAACTACAACAATAATCCCCATTTATATCTCTGATATGCTTAGGGTATATTGCCGTTTCGATAGCAGCGGCGACGCCGAGACAACAATGAAGCTTAAGGATGCATCTCTTTTTTAGATCCAGGTGGTAATCGCTCCCATGACAGAAGAACAATTCCGGATCGCCATCTCCGGCATGGAACTGGCCGAATCCAATCGTATTATCGCGCACGACTTATTGGTCAAACGCGTTCGCAGGAAACTGATCGTGCGACGCACAGGGTTGTCGAACACCCGTATTGGCCAGATTGAAAAGAACGTACTGGCCAACTACGCCAAGCGTCTTGAAGCGCTGGGGCTGGTGCGTGTAGAGGTGTTGGTGAGTCCCGAAAACGTCGCCCAGGTGAGGGCGATGGAGGAGCTGGACCGCTTCCCGGTCTACTCGGAACAGGGCGCAGAGGAAGAGGCGCTGGAAGCGGCGACCAGCTGACGCATTGACCCGCTCAAAGCTCTTATTGACGCGCAACTATTGACACCCAGCCGGGTTATGATGAAATGAGTCGCCCCCGCTGCTCTCTGCGGCGCGGGCTAAGCCGTTCCGGCTTGTCTTTCTCGTTGTCATCAATTTTCTTTATATCGCTGGTTGTCTATGTGGCCGACTATTTCTCCTGTTGTGGTGAGCGTGTCTCTGCTGCTCGTCAGTAATGTTTTTATGACCTTCGCCTGGTACGCGCATCTTAAAGAGCTGAACAACAAGCCCTGGATTATTGCGGCGCTGGTGAGTTGGGGCATCGCCTTGTTCGAGTACCTGCTGCAGGTCCCCGCCAACCGTATTGGTTACGGCGAACTCAGTTTGGGGCAACTTAAGATATTACAGGAAGTAATTACGCTAAGTGTGTTTATTCCATTCGCTTTTTTCTATATGAAAGAGCCGCTTAGACTGGATTTTCTGTGGGCGGGACTGTGTATCCTGGGCGCCGTATTTTTTATCTTCAGGCCCACCATTATGCAGGCGCTGCAAAGCTAAAAAGTTATACTGGACCGGCGCGTCGATGTTTCAGGACGCGCTTGGAATCTTCGCTGACTCATCAAATGAAGGTCGCAGGGAACCTCGCCTTTTATGAAACTATTTACCTGTCCGGCATGCGGTAATCTCGTCTATTTTGAAAACGTCGCCTGCACCCGTTGCGGCGCCGCCTTGGGCTTCGTTCCTGGTGAGATGGCCATGGCGGCGTTTATTCCTGATGGTGACCAATTTTGGCGACGCGTAGGGGACACCCATGGGCAGTACAAAAAGTGCTCCAATTACGCCGTTCACGCCGCGTGCAACTGGATGCTGAACGCAAACGAGCCGGTGGAGTTATGCGCCGCCTGTCAGCTCAACCGGACCATTCCTGACCTGAGCATTGCGGAGAATCTTCCTTTGTGGCGGACGCTGGAGACGGAAAAGCGCCGTCTGGCGTTCACCATAATGCGTCTGGGGTTGCCATTGACGCCCCGCAGTCAGGATGACGCAGGGCTGGCGTTTGATTTTCTGGCGGACCCAGATCCCAGTTTCAATGAGCGCGACCGAGTCATGACCGGCCATGCCCAGGGCGTTATCACTCTGAATATTGCGGAGGCGGACCCGGCGCTGCGGGTAAGCATGCGTGAGCAGATGGGCGAGCCGTATCGTACGATTCTGGGGCACTTTCGCCATGAGTCCGGGCATTATTACTGGGACCGCTTGATACGGGACAGCCACCGATTAACGGAATTTCGCCGTCAGTTCGGCGATGAAACGCAGAATTACAGCGAGGCGCTGGAGCGTCACTATCAGTCCGCGCCGCCGCAAGACTGGTCGCAGCGTTTCGTCAGCGCCTACGCCAGCAGTCATCCCTGGGAAGATTGGGCGGAAACCTGGGCGCATTACCTGCATATGATCGATACCTTGGAGACGGCCTATCAGTTCGGCCTGATGATTCATCCCCGCGCCGGCGATGACGCCACCCTGGACGTAAGCCATGACTTCGATCCCTACAATCAGCAGGCGTTTTCCGTATTGCTGGACCACTGGCTGCCCCTGACCTTCGCGCTCAACAGCCTCAACCGCAGTATGGGCCACGCCCATGCGTATCCTTTCATGCTGGGGCCGCAGGTGTTGCAGAAACTGGAGTTTGTGCACCTGACCGTGCGCGAGGCCAGCTCGGCGAATGCGCCAGGGATAAGCTGACGGTTTGTTAACAGAGCCATGTCGACATGAGTGATAGACTGCCAAAAAAATGTAATCTATTACTTTAAAAATATGGCTTAACCATATGTTATTAAATATAAATAAACTGCTTTTCATGCTCGCGTTCTCCCTGGCGTCAGCGGCGGCCGTCGCGCAGGAAGCGTGCTCCTCGGAGGTCACGCCGACCTCCCAGTTCGTACTGAAGGGCGCAGAAGTCTATGATACGAAAACCGGGCTGACCTGGAGCCGCTGCAGCATGGGGCTGACCTGGCGGGAGGGTTCAGGCTGCGTCGGCAAAGTGAAAATCTCCACCCTGGAAGGCGCGCGTCACTTTGCTGAACTGCAGGGCCACGGCTGGCGCATTCCGACTATCGAGGAGTTATACAGCCTGGTGCGACGGGGCTGCTCGGAACCGGCGATCAACGCTGAGGTTTTTCCGGATGTGCGGGACCTGGGTGAAGGCAGTCCCTACTGGAGCCAGACTCTGGTCGAAGAGGTTCCAACCCTGTATTACTTCGTCGATTTTATGACCGGCGACATAGATGGGCACACGGAGAGGTTTCCGTTGGCGTTACGACTGGTGAGAGAGAATGAGACGTCAGGGGATTAGTTTGTATCTTTCAAACAATAACTTAGGCTTGTTTTTTAAAGCATGGATAAGGAGCGTAAGATGAAAGCACAGACGCTTATCGCCGTCCGCGATGTGGCCGCCAGCAGCCGCTGGTATCAGACTTTGCTCGATTGCCGAAGCGGGCATGGCGGCCCGGAATATGAACAGCTGGTGCAGGATGAGGAGATGTTTATGCAACTGCACGCCTGGCATGCCCACGACCATCCTAACCTGGGCGACCCGGACGCCGCGCCCCATGGCTACGGCGTACTGTTATGGTTTCAGGTGGATGAGTTTGATGCGGCGGTGACGCGGGCAAGGGAGTTACAGGCGGACATTCTTGAAGGGCCAAAACTGAACTCCCGCGCCCAGCATAGGGAAATCTGGCTGCGCGACCCGGATGGCTACGTGGTGGTGCTGGCCAGCGCTTATGGGGATGTTGAATAAGGCGAACGACGCTGAATAGGCGCGGTCATGCGCCTTGTGGTGAACGAGCAACCCCAACGGGAGAACTTTGTGAACGCAACGCCAACGCCCAAAGAAAGTCTGAATACAATCGACACGCCGTTTCTGGCGGTGGACAAAACCCGTTTCCAAGCCAACATTTCGCGCATGCGCGCTTATTTGCAGCCGTTTAAGGTGCGCTTGCGGCCGCACTTGAAGACGATCAAGTCCGTTCCCGCCGCGGAGCTGGTGTTGGCGAGCAAGCAGGACCCGGCGACCGTGTCCACCCTGAAAGAGGCGGAAGCCTTTGCGGAAGCGGGATATACGGATTTGCTCTACGCTGTCGGCATATCCCCGCAAAAGCTCCCCCGCGTGCTGGCGCTACAGCGTACAGGCGTCAATATCTCTATTCTGCTGGACAGCCGCGAGCAGGCCGAACTGGTCATCGCCTTTTGTCGGGAAAACGACGCCAATATTCCTGTGTATATCGAGGTGGATTGCGACGGCCACCGCGCTGGATTGCCCGCGGAAGATCCCGAACTGGTCGCCATCGGACGCCTGTTGCATGAAGCGGACGTGGAGGTGCGCGGGGTGATGAGTCATTCCGGCGGAGCCTATGACTGCGACACGCCGGAACAGTTGGCGATGGCCGCAGAGCAGGAGCGCAGGGCGGCGGTGGCTGCAGCGCAGGTGTTGCGCAATGCGGGCGTGGCCTGTCCCGAGGTGAGCGTCGGCTCGACGCCGGCGGCGTTGTCTTACACTCACTTGGAGGGCGTGACGGAAGTGCGGGCCGGGGTGTATACCTTCTTTGATCTGGTGATGGCGGGCATCGGCGTCTGCGAGCTGGACGAAATTGCGCTGTCAGTGGTGACCACTGTGACCGGACACAATAAAGCCAAAGGCTGGGTCTTTGTGGACGCGGGCTGGTCGGCCTTATCCCGGGATCGCGGCACGGCTGAGCAGAAAGTGGATCAGCTTTATGGCGTGGTGTGCGATGAACAGGGGCGGGTCATTGACGGCTTGTTGGTGAGCGCCGTCAACCAGGAACACGGCGTCCTGAGCATGCGAGAAGGGGGGAGCATGCGTGAAGGATGCAGGGAGGCGCTCCCGGAACTGCCCATTGGAACGCGCCTGCGCATTCTTCCCAACCACGCCTGCGCCACGGCGGGACAGTTCCTGCAATATCACGTGCTGGACGACGCCAACCAACTGCTGGAAATCTGGCCCCGAATTCAGGGCTGGTGAACGTCTTTAATTGTTTCGGGCAGGGTGACGCCTAATACGGCGTATCGCCGCCCTAAGTACAACTCACTAAGTCGATCAGGGCCGCAATTAATGGCGGTTCCTGGCTATCTCGACTACTCTGTGCATTGACCCTCCAAGGATGTTCAGGAGAATCGAACAAAAATAAATCTATGTTGTATCTACTTACCGTATGACTGATTTCATGCTGTAAAAAATCAGTCAACACGATGTAAGTATCCAACCATTGTAAGGAGACTTCAGAATGAAAGGAGTAGACGCCTATCTCGCCGCAGTAATCACCGCCGTAACGCTCACTGGCTGCGCTTCGCAGACCGCGCTCACTGAGCAGGCCGCCTACCAGCAATATCCCGCCCTGGAAGAACTGAGGGATCAGGTCGAGCAGGGGAAATCACAGAATCTCAACGTATTGTCGCCGCAGCGCTACAGCCAGGCCAGAAAGTCCTATCAGGACGCGCTGAAGTGGGCTCAGGCCGATAACGCCAAAGCCACCGGCATCGCCAGACAGGGACTGGCCTCTATCAGCGAAGCCCGCACCAACGCGGACGTCGCCGCCTACAATCTGGAAGATGTGCTCAACGCGCGGCAGAAAGCCCTGGCGGCCAATGCGGACAAAGTCATCCCCGGCGAGTTCATGAAAGCGGAGGATAACCTTGTCAAACTCACCGGCATGATTGAAAAAGGCAGCGTCGAAGACGCCAAAGCCGGGCGTGCGGAAGTAGCGCGCCAGTATTCCCAGGCCGAATTGAACGCGCTCAAGGGCAATATTGTGGATCGCGCCCGTGACGCGCTGGAGTCGGCCAGAAGCCGCGACATCGACGATCTGGCCCCCAAAACCATGGAAATGGCGCAGGAAGAATATCAACTGGCTCTGAAAACCCTGGATGCGGACAGAACCGATACCGAAAGGGCGCAGACCCACGCGCAAAAATCCCTGTGGAACGTGATGCGCGCGGAGTACATCGCCGATACCGTCAAATACTTCGATGAGTCCGACTTCAACGAAGAAGACAAAGTGCTGTGGTATCAGCAGCAACTGGCGACAGCCTCCCGTCCGATTAACCAACAGTTGCCTTTTGATCAGCCCAACAAGGAAGTGGTGCGTCAAGTCAGCGCCAATATTCAAGGTCTGATGACCGATCGCGATTCCGCGTTGCTGGCGCTGGAAAACGCCAAGACTCGTGAGATGAGGGCGGCGTCGGAAAAAGACGAACTGATGGCGCAACAGCAGCGGGAAGACCAGCGCAAGCAGGCCATTACTGCGAAGTTCGCCGTAGTGCAGTCTCTGTTCACGGAGAAAGAAGCCGACGTGTACAGACAGAAAGACAACGTGCTGATTCGCGCCCACGGGTTTAACTTCCCCTCTGGCAAAAGCGAGATTCAGGGAGAAAACTTCGCCCTGGTGAACAAAATCATCGAAGCGGTGAAAGAGTTCCCCAATGCCCGGGTTGTGGTGTCCGGTCATACGGATAATCGCGGTTCTACTGAGCTGAACCAGGGCCTGTCGCAACAACGGGCGGAAGAAGTAGCCAAGATGCTGAAAGAAATCGGTCGCATCCCTTCCAATAAAATCACTGCGATGGGGTACGGCGAGCAACGTCCGGTCTCCACCAATGACACCACGGAAGGCCGCGCTGACAACCGTCGAGTGGAAGTACTGATCGTCAATGAAGGCGGCGTGGAACAGGTCTATTGATCTTTCCGCCAACGATACGCGCCCTGTCCGGGCGCGTGTCGCCGGGGTTTTGCATGGATTAAACCGCCTTCGTCGGGGGCTCCTCCTGCGGCGGACGCTTGCTCAATAGCCAAAGCCGAAAGCGGGAGCCTTGTCCTGGCGCGCTTTCCACTTCAATGCGGCCGCCATGGCGTTCAATGATGCTGTGAGAGATGGCCAGCCCCAATCCGGTGCCTTTGCCGACAGGTTTGGTGGTGAAGAACGGATCGAAGATGCGTTTGCGGGTTTCCTCCGAGATGCCGGCGCCGTTGTCCTGCACTTCCACCCATACGCCTTGCTCCCAGAATCCGGTGCGCAGCCAGATTTTTCCTGAACTCTCGATCGCTTGCGCGGCGTTGACCAGTAGATTCAGCAGCACCTGGTTTAATTGCCCGGGCAGGCATTCGATTTCTCCCACATCGCCATACTCTTTGATCACCTCAGCCTTGTATTTGATTTCATTCCAGGCGATAGCCAGGGCGCTTTCCAGTTGGGCTTCAATGGGGGAGTGACGCCATTCTTCCCCCTCGCCGGCGCGGGTGAAGTCGCGCAAATCCTGTACGATCTTGCGCACTCGCTCAAGGCCATTGCGGGTTTCGGCGATGACGTCGGGAATATCCTGGCGTAAATAGTCCAGCTCCAGATCGTTGATGATGGTTTTGAAGTCGCTCCATTGCGGATTTTCGTCATCGCTGTTTTGTCGTACGGCTTCCGCCGCGTCGATAATGCTCATCAGATCTTTGATGTAATTTTCCAGCGAGCCCAGGTTGGAGCTGACGAAGCCGATAGGGTTATTGATTTCATGAGCGACGCCCGCCGCCAATTGTCCGATAGAAGCTAACTTTTCACTTTGCAGAAGCTGCAGGTGGGTTTGCTCAAGTTCCTGGGTGCGGGCGACGACTTTTTCCTCCAGGGTGGCGTTGGCGTCCGCCAGTTGGTTATGCAGGCGCATATTGTGAAGGCTGATAGCGGCTTTGGCGTCGAATACTTCCAGAAGATTGCGCGCCAGCCCATCAGGAGTATGTCCGTCCAGGTAAGCGACGAGACCTGGTTCGTCGTGACGGCCAATGAATAGCACTGTCTCCGTGAGGGTGAACTGGCTTTCGCCGGTTTGGAAGGCTGCTTTGATGGCTGCCCGTGCGGGGGCGGGTATGGGCGCCTGCGACCAGGACGCGCCTGCTGTGATCTCCTCTGAGCCGCACAGGATGGTGTAGGCGTCTGGGGGCTCGGATGGCGGTGGTGGGCTCAGTATCAGGCCCGTTCCTTCAAAGCCGGTGATGCGTAATAGTTGCGACAGAATGTCCTTCGCGAAATCCTGTAACGTAGTTCCCGGCTGAAGGTAATCCGGCGCTTCAATGATTTGTCGCAGCCCCCGATGATGGGTCTCCAGGGCGCACAGGCTTTCATAAGCGCGCAGAGCGCTGATGACCGAGGTGTAGAGCTTTTGCGCGTCCAGCTCGGTCTTGTTTTTGTAGTCATTAATGTCGTAACGCAGAATCACGTCCCGTTCCGGCGCCATGCCCGGCTGTCCCGTTCGCAGGATAATGCGGACATTGTGGTCGCCCAGTTCTTCGCGGATATAGCGGGCCAGCTCCAGGCCGGCGTCGTCGCTTTCCATGACCACGTCGAGCAGGATAACGGCGACGCCCGCGTTTTCCTGTAGAGCTTTCCGCGCTTCCTCCGCACTGTAGGCGCTGGCGAGTTGCAGCTTGCGGTTGTGGAACTCCACATTGCGCAAAGCCAGGCGGGTGATAGAGTGCAGGTCTTCATCGTCGTCGACGATTAATATTAGCCAGCAAGGCGGCGGCTTTGGGAGAGCGCCATCGATGTCGCCGGAATGGCTGGAGCGTAGTTTTAGTCTCGTCATTCCAAATTCTGTCAGGCTGTAAAGTCACCATCATGGCGACGCTTATCGCCGCCGTCCCTGGGAAATTCGATTGCGAAAGCGACGCCCTGTTCGGCGCCAGTATCGGCGATTCTTACTTTCCCATTCAGGACGTTGGTCACCAGGTTATGAAGAATATGCAGGCCAAGGCCGCTACCTCCTTCATTACGTTTGCTGGTGAAAAATGGCTCAAAAACTTTGTCTCGTAAGGACTCGGGAATTCCCACGCCGTTATCGCACACCAGCAGCTCTACCTGATCGTCCACCACGTCAAAACGAATATCCACGATCCCCGGGCCTCCTGCGAAGCCATGAGTGAGGGAGTTCAATATAAGGTTAGTCAACACTTGCGACAGTGCGCCAGGATGGCTGTAAACCTCCAGCTCTTGCGGACCATGGATGCTGACGCTGGAGGAGGCTTTTTTCAGCGCCGGAGACAGGCTGGTGACGATCTCATGGAGATATTGAGAGAGATTGAAGCGTCGCTCTTCGCCAGCGGACTGATCGACGGCGACCTGCTTGAAAGACTGGATCAGGTTGGCGGCGCGGCCGGCGTTGGCGGCGATCAGCCGGGTAGAGTCTCTGGCGGCGTCGATGTAGTCCGTCAGTTCTTCCTCCGACAATGACTCGCTGGCATAGGTTTTGTGCAAGCGCTCGGTTTCCTCCGTCAGCAATGTGGAGGCGGTGACGATGACGCCGATGGGCGTGTTGATCTCATGCGCCACTCCCGCCACCAGGCGTCCCAAGGCGGCCATCTTTTCTCGTTGCATGAGTTGGCGTTGCGTTTCCTCCAGCATGCGATTGGTCGCCATCAGTTCTTCATTGGAGCGCTGCAACTCCTGATTGATCCGGGACAGTTGCGCCTGACTGGGAATGGAGAGGGCGGCGGGAATCAGCTTCACCAGCAGCAGGGCGGTTATCACAGAAGCCGCCGCGGTGACGGCTTTCACCCCCCCGATCAGCCAGTAAGCGGGATACCAGGTCACCCAGATATTCATCACATGGGTGGCTCCGCAGGCCAGGATAAAGACGCCGAAGGACATAAACATCCAGTTGAACGGCACGTCCTGGCGTTTACGGATGAAGTAGATCAGCGTGATCGGGATGGTCATGTACGCCAGGGCGATGAGCGCGTCGGAGCTGATGTTCAGCCAGAGAATGCCGGGCTTCCAGAGGTAACAGTGTCCATGAGGCATGTACCCTTTGCCGGTGAAAAAATCGATGATGGATTCCATGGCCGCATCCTTTCTTCCCTTAACCTGTTAAACAACGTATAGCACGCTCCCGCGCTATCGCAAGATAACGGGATGTCTGCTTGGCGGCGCAGAAAGAGCGTTTCCGTTGATCTGGGTCAAAGCTGACCCGGGCTGCGCCTTAACCCCCCTAATCACTTGATCCAAATCATAATTATTCGCCGGCAAAGGCATAGACTCCCGCCCCGTCATCAATTCTTAATTTTGCAGTTGAATGTGAAGAGTAGGGGTATGTTATGCATAAGCTAAGTAAATCTATGTTGGCTCTGGGACTGCTGGCCTGCGCGGGCTCCGCGATGGCGCACCAGCCGGGAGATATGGTGCTGCGCGTCGGCGCCGCGATGGTGGACCCCCAGGATGACAGCTCAACCCTGCGTTTGAACGGCGCCTCCTTGGACGGCTCCAGCGTATCAGTGGACAGCAATACCCAGTTGGGTCTGACCTTCACCTATATGTTGCGTGAGCATATCGGTCTGGAAGTACTGGCGGCGACGCCGTTTTCCCATGAAGTCAGCGCTCATGGCTCAGTCGCAGGCGACAATCTGAAAACGGCGGAGGTTAAACACCTTCCTCCCACCGTCAGCGTACAGTACTACCCGATGGAAGCTGGCTCCGCCTTCCAGCCCTATGTGGGCGTTGGCGTGAACTACACCTTGTTCTTTGATGAAGAACTGACCACGGATTTTAAAGACGCCATGGGCGACGGCAAAATCAAGCTGGACAACTCCTTCGGCGCGGCGTTCCAGTTGGGCGTTGACTATCAATTGACCGATAACCTGGTGGTTAACGCGGCGGTCTGGAAGATTGGCATCGACACCACCGCCACCATCGACCTGGATTCCGGCGCGCAGATCAAAACCGACGTGGACATCGATCCGCTGGTGTACATGGTCGGCGTTGGCTACAAATTTTAATTCCAGCGACTTGTAATCGGCTCCGTGATTAAGCTTGCGGAGCCAACCGCCAATGAATTTTGCGGCCTGCGCTCAGGGATGAGAACAGGCCAGCTTCACCTCGCTTCATCCCCGCATGCGGCTCTACATTCGCCCATGCGGTTTTTTTGTTTCCGCATCCTTGCCTGCCGCTTAGATGAGACGGGTAGAAGCAGATAGAGCCTGATTGCCGCCGTTTCACTTCTTTTCCCTGATCTATACTTATTGCTCAAGCTTCACCATTCGTTGACTAGGTTTAACAGACATGGGGGATGGCATGCCACGTTCTTTGACTTCCGCTGTCTTTGGGTTGTTTTGCATTGTGTTCGGCGCGCTGGCTCAAGCCGCAACCACGGTGCAGGTGTGGACCTACTATGACTCGCCGCCGTTTGCGATTGACCCTAAAGGCGACGACCTCACGTCCACCCTGTGCCGGGTGCTGACGGAAAAAAGCGGCGGAGATTGGGTTTTCAAACCTCAGTACCTTCCCCGCAAACGCATTAATCACTATCTGGAAAGCGGCGCTGAGCAAGGGCTGGTGTTGTGGGCGAATCCCTTGTGGTTTCAGGATAAGGAAGAAACCAAATACGCCTGGAGTGATCGCGTCGTCTGGGGCGCCAATGAGATAGTGTCCCTGCGGGAAAATCCGGTGGAGTATACCGGCCCTGAATCCCTGGAGGGCAAACGCTTTGGCGGCGTGGCGGGGCATCATTATGTGGGAATCGACGATCTCGCACAGTCCGGCCGCATCAAGCGGGAGGACACCACCTCGTTTTCCAAGAATCTCGACAAACTATTGAGCAACCGCCTCGACGCCATACTGATACCTCGCGGCGAGCTGTTTTACCTGGTCTCGCAAGGCCATCTGGGCGACAAACTTTTCATCTCCTCCAAACCTCATCAGCAATATGAGCGCAAGATCCTGGCGACGCAGAAGCTGGAGGCGGTGCGGGATTTCATCAACGCGCAACTGCCGGCGTTGAATGAGGACACGGAATGGCGGGCGCTGCTGGAAAAATACGGTTTAAAACCCTGATGCCTTAGAACTCGCTGGGAACGCTGTGACGCGGAACGAGAGACTGACTCCAAGGATTGACCGACTATGTGGAGACTGTTCGGACTGACACTGTGGATAGGCTTGACGGCAAGCCTGAGCAGCCGCGCGGAAATCGTCGTGCCGGTGTGGACCTATTACACCTCGCCGCCATACGGCCTACACAGCGACGGCTATGATCTGACCAGCATTATGTGTGCTGAACTCAGCAAACTCAGTAGTGGCAAATGGCGTTTTGAGCCTCAGAGTCTGCCCAGAAAACGCATAGACAGCTATCTGGAGCGAGGCGATCAGGCGGTGGTGGCCTGGGTGAATCCTTCCTGGTTCGGCGATAAACAGGAGGAACATTACGATTGGACCCACGGCGTGGTAACGGGGCGCAATGAAATTGTGTCTCTGAAACTTCACCCGGTGGAATACCACGGCCCGGAGTCCCTGGTCGGCAAAAGCTTCGGCGGCGTGCTGGGGCACCGCTATGTCGGCATAGATGAGCTGGTGGAGGAAGGGCGCATCCAGCGGGAGAACGCCTCCTCATTCTCCAGCAACTTCGGCAAGCTCCTGCTGCGTCGTATCGAGGTCACCATGATTCCCCGGGAGGAATTGTTTTACCTGATGGCGAATGAACAGGTCGGCGCGCAGCTCTATATCTCCAAACAACCGCACCAGGAATACCAGCGTAAGATGCTGGTGACAAAAGGGCTCAGGGGCGTGAGGGACTTTATGGAAGCTCAGTGGCCGACGCTCAGTGACCATCCTGACTGGCGTCACCTGCTGCAGCGCTACTGGCTCAACCGTTAAGGCCGTTGACGTTGGAGCCTGGATGCGTATTGGCTTCGGCGGCGGAATCGCCGGCTTGATCCAGCGTGCTCAGAAGATTGCGAACGGTCATTCGCAACTTAGCGTTATCCGCCACAGTTTTGATCAGAGTGGCCTGTACTTTATTCGATAGTTGCGGCGGGGCGGGGKAAGAGGAAAAAATCACCACGGGCGTATCATCGGTATTGATCTCGTCCACCAGTTCGGCGCCGGAGCCGTCCGGCAACTCCAGATCCAGTAGCACCAGATCATAACTCTTTTCCTGCAGCATACGTCGCGCCTGCTCCAATGCGCCGGCCTGATGTATATCGGCGATCTCTTCCAGAACGGAGCGGGCGATTTGCACCAGATCGGGGTCATCTTCCACATGCAGGATGCTAGGGCGTGTCTGCTTCAATAACACCCGATGAAGGATAGCCCTGAACTCATTTAGTTTGGGGTGAGTGCGGCTCAGCCAGGCAAGGGGAGCGACGCCGTCGATTTCCAGTCTGGAGTCCGCTTCCGAGTGGTAGTTGTCCTCTGCAATCGCCACCAGCGGCAGTTGAGAGGCTGGGTCAACATGGCGCAGGGATCTTAAAAAGGTGAAGCCGCCATCATCGGTCATCGTGCTGTCCACAACCAGCAGGCAGTATGGATTTTCCGAGAGAAGGCGTACTGCGCTCGCTGCGTCGGATGCGACATCGCAGCAAAGCCCCTCTGCTTGTACCGCTTTCGCTAACAGATCCGCCAGGTCTTTATCCATTTCGCAAACCAACGCGCAGGGGTGTGGCGACGTTTTGAGCGGCTTTGGCGTCAGTCGAACGGGAAGGTCGAAAAAGAATTCCGTACCCTTGTTAGCCTTGGAAGTAAAACCGATTTCGCCGCCGTGCTGCTCCACGATGGCTTTGGCGATGCTAAGCCCGAGCCCGGTGCCGCCTTGCGCGCGGGTGTCGGAACTGTCCGCCTGCGAGAATCGTTCGAAGACGCGGGATTGAAACTCTTCAGGAATGCCTTTGCCCTGATCTTTGACGTGAACGCGCAGTTTGCTCTTAAGGCAGGAGATGGCTACGTCGACCTGTCCACCTCGCGGCGAGTATTTGACTGCGTTGGAGATCAGGTTGGACATGACCTGATGGATGCGTCGTTCATCCACGTGAACGCAGGATTTGGGCAAGGGATTAGCGAAGTGCAGGTGAACCTGATACTTGCCGGCGAACTCCTTGTGGTCCTCCAGGCTGCGCTGAATCAGCGTTGTCAGATCCTGGTCCTCCAGCTCAAACTTGAGCGCGCCGGACTCCAGTTTTTCAATTTCCAGAATATCGTTGATGAGCAGGGTGAGGCGGTCGCAATTACGGTAGGCGACTTTTAGCATTTTATGCACGACTTCCGGCAGTTCGCCGCCGTGCTTGCCCAGCACAAGCCCCAAAGCGCCGCCAATAGCAGTCAGCGGCGTGCGTAGTTCATGACTGACCGTGGCGATGAACTCATCTTTTTGCCGTTCCATGCGTTTGCGTTCCGTGATGTCGCGCACCACCCCGGTGAACATGCGGCGGCCGTCGACGGTCATTTCACTCACCGCCAGTTCCATGGGAAACGTCGATCCATTTTTACGGCGACCGGTGACTTCCCGGCCAATGCCGATGACCTTGGCCACGCCGGTGTGCATGAACTTGGCGAGATAGCCATCGTGTTCGCTATGATAAGGCTCCGGCATCAGGACGCTGACATTGGACCCGATCACGTCGCTGGAGGCGTAGCCAAAAATGCGTTCCGCCGCTGGATTGAAGGTGTCGATCAAGCCTTTGCCGTCAATGGTGATAATGCCGTCGACGACCGTATCGACAATGGCGCGGACGCGGGCTTCCCGGTCCTGCAGCGCCAGTTCGGAGGCTTTGCGTTCGCTGATATCGCGGACTACGCCGGTGAACATGCGACGGCCTTCCACCTGCATTTCCGTCACCGCCAGATCGAGAGGAAACAGGCTGCCGTCCTTGCGCTGGCCCATCACTTCACGGCCAATGCCGATGATTTGCGCCTTGCCGGTTTGCAGATAATTGTTGAGATAGTCGTCGTGATGTTCGCGAAAGGGGGAGGGCATCAGCATATGCACGTTGCAGCCGATGACCTCTTCTTCGTCATAGCCGAAGATGCGCTCCGCCGCGGGATTGAAGGTTTCAATAACGCCCTTGCTATCAATGGTGATGATGCCATCCACCACCGCTTCGACAATCGCGCGCACCCGACTGTCTGACTCTGGCGTAAAACCGTTCCTCACGGTCTTTAGTTTAGGCTTCTTGCTCACATAAATTCCCTTACATGAACGCCAAAACGTTCGTTTAATAAATATAGGCGGGGTCCAAGCTATTACAAATTTAAGGGACTAAATGGACAAGAAGGAACGGCAGCAGGAGCAACGGGAAAGTATGAAAAGACAGGATAAATGGACCGGATGGACGGAAAGAGCGAATGGAAAGGGAGTAACCGAAATGAGGCAATGGAACACGGAGTAATAGAACACAGAGTAATGTGATACCGAGTAATCGAAATAGATGAAATCGAAAAAGGTTCAGTCGGAAAAGGTGAAACCACAAAAGGTATAACGGAAAAAAATGTAATCGAAAAAGGTGTAACTGAAAAATGGATGAATGTAAGAAGACTGTAATGGAAGAATTAAAAAATGAGGAGCGGAAAAGAGAAATGGAAAGCCACGCGTCCCTGCGAGGCCAAGATCACACCAACGCCATCACCTCTTCCACTGGGCGACGCACCTTCTGCGGCCAATTGCCCTCAGTCGGGTAACCCGCCGTCACCAACATCACCGGCACCTCCCGCTCCGACAACCCAAACTCCTGCGCCAGGGCCTGTGAGTCGAAACCACTCATGGCGCCAGTGGACAGCCCCATACCTTGCGCCGCGAACATCAGCGTCATGGCGGCGAGAGAAGCGGAACGGAAAGCTTCGTCCCGTTGCAGCGAGGGGTTGTTCTCATGAGAAGAACTGGCCTGCGCAACCCAGCCGTCACTGAACGCCTGCGGTAGAAAACCCGCAGCGACGGAAGGCTGCAACGCACTGGCCAGACCTTCATGCGCCGCCAGTGTTCCACAGATGATAAAGGTCACCGCGGCGTCCACCACCTGCTTCTGCCCATAAGACACCGCCTGCAAACGGGCCTTCGCTTCGGGCGAACGCACCGCGATGAACTTCCAGTTCTGAAAGTTGTAAGCGGAGGGCGCGCGGGTGGCCAGTCTCACCAACTCGGTGATCTGCTCTTCAGACAGGGATTTCTCGGCGTCGTAACGGCCAGTGGATACGCGGTTTTCGATAAGGTCTTTTACAGTCTCGTACATATCAGGTTCCTTGATTTACGGCTAAGCAATGCATTTATCTTCAATTCAAGATAAAATCAGTTTTGCACAGATAAATCTTGATATCAAGATAAAATAAATGGAGCCTCTGATGACTGAAAAACGCCCGCCCGACGCTGTAGATAAGATTCTGGAACAATGGAACGCAGAACGCCCCGACCTGGACGTCACCCCCATGGCCGCCATCGGACGCCTGAAACGCTGCGCCGCCCTCATGCAACGCAGACTGGACGCCACCTTCAGTCAATTCGACATGACCGGCTGGGAATTCGACGTCCTCGCCACCCTGAGACGCTCCGGCAAACCCTACTGCCTGGCCCCCACAACCCTGTTCTCAACCCTCATGATCACCTCCGGCACCATGACCCACCGCCTGCAACGCCTGGAAGCCAGCGGCCTCATCGAACGCACCGCCAACAAAGACGACGCCCGCAGCAAACTCGTCCAACTCACCCCCAAAGGCCTCGAACTCATCGACCGCGCCGTCGACGCCCACGTACAAAACGAACACAACATCCTGCAACCCCTGACCCCACAAGAACGCCAACAACTGGATGAGTGCATGAGGAGGCTACTAAGATTATTGGAGGGGGAAGGGTAGTGGAGCGCCTGCCGTTCGACTGTATGAGAACTGTATGAGAAAGGAAAACCTGAGCTCACAGAATGACTATCGGAAAGACTAGCAAAGACGTATGACTAAAAAACTACTATTCCCTGACCTTGAACGCTCTCCAGCCATCACCGGCACGGATAATTGCACCTGTTATGGGATGATTTGGGAAACTGGCAAACCCCTCAATCCCAATAATCATGATCTTTCTCGCCTGGAATTCATCTGTGAAAGGCGACACAAGGGAAAACTCACGGACTTCGCTGTCTCCGACGCCGGATGCCCGATTGTGTCAAAAACATTGAAAGACTTTTTGGACAACCTGGGCGTGGACAATATCGATTACTACCCCGCCACAGTACTGAAAAAAGCCGGAGCAGAACCCAACCACGATTACTTCGCCTGCAATATCATAGGAATGGCCAACTGCATCGACTTCGAAAAAAGCGAACTTGAGATCGAAATGGAAGACGGAGAAGTCGTGTTCATCAACGACGTCGACACCCTTGTGCTGAACTCAGAGACCTACGGGCCCATTTACAGACTCTACTATTACGAGCGAGTGATAGTCCTGGAAGACCCTCTAGCCGCCGCACTGGCGTCCAGTGGATTTACCGGAATGAAAATAATAACCCCTGAAAACTGGGATGGCTTTGCGGGGGAAAAGTGATTTACGATCATCAAAGCCAGTGTTCTTCACTGGCGCAGACAACATCACATAATCCCGCACCAACACCAACACCAACACCAACACCAACACCAACACCAACACCAACACCAACACCAACACCAACACCAACACCCTCTCTACCATGTCCACCGTTTGTCGAAGGGCCTCCCAGAGCGTATGAGCGAGAAGCGCTTGAGCCGCACTGTCACTGCATGAAGCAGACATTGGAGGGTGTGCTATCTTTTGCTCATAACTAGACATGTTATCGAAGTTTATGGCGATTGAGCGCTGACGAGGGGTGGAAGCATGTTCAAACTATTTGATTTATTACAACTGCTTAGCTCCACATTGTCACCAACCGATTGCAAGTTACACATGGCCGTGTGGAATGGAAAGGAGCATCCCCTTGATGTCTTTCTTGCAGGAGATTTTGAAGAGTGGCAGCGATGGCAAACGAAACGTAATTTTGAGCGCCGGTTTGTAGTCTCTCTTATTAACATTCATGGCACGGACAACTGGCTTTTTAGCGGTCTATACGAACAAACAGGGGTTGAGTTCAAGAACGAAGAAAACTGTTTCTATTATGACTTAGGGCAAGTGCGAGACTGTGCTGAGCTCTCCGGCCGCTTGGTTATTAAATTTAGCCGAAATTTTCGGGCGACATATTTGTTGGCTGAACGGTGGAGTGAAGACCTCTTGGTATCGGAACTCAAATCAGAGCGACTCACCTTATCGGAGTTTCCAGGTTTTAAATCAGTGAATTTGTCTAAGCGTGAATTAGATTGTGTTATTCGTCAGAACATCCCATCTTGGAAAGGCGCGCTCTCCTCAGTCTCAGGAGTTTATGTAATATCAGATACGATGTCGGGAAAACTCTATGTTGGTAGTGCATACGGAGAAGGCGGTATATGGAGCCGCTGGTCGCAGTACTCGTCTTCGGGGCATGACAACAACGTAGAACTCCGAGCGCTCTTGAACAACTTTGGCGCCAAAAGTGCTGAAGCCTTCCGTTTTTCAATTCTTGAAGTGGCGGATGTGCACGCCAATAAAAATGAAGTTATTACGCGCGAAACTCATTGGAAGGAAGTCTTGTTGTCCCGCACACATGGCTACAACTCGAATTAGCCAGAGAGTTAGGAGCGTTAGAGTCAACTGAGAGCGAAAAAGTAGAGTGGCTTAACGACGTTTCCTAGAAATAGGGATTTCTTCTCCACCCGTTCGCCCTGAGCCTGTCGAAGGGTTTTCCAGAACGTACGAGCGAGGAGCGCTTGAGTGTGGCAGTTGCTGCATGAAGCAGGTATTGGGGGGTGTGCTATCTTTAAGCGACGCTAAGTAATTCCATTCTGTCTGATGTGTTTTTTAAATAATTAAGGATTCAGTGATGTCTTTATATGGAAATAAATTTAAATGGATGAAAGGTTATGGCGAAAAGCTTTTTTGAAAAGGATAATTTCGATCATGGTTTAATTGAAATATTTATTGACTCTTCACCCGTTTCTGCGCAGAGTAAAAATGACGTAAAGAAAACTTTTCAATCAGAGGTGCATAAAATTACATCGAAATGTAGATACATCGTTACCTCTAGTTGCTGGATTGCGATCGATTACTATTGTCAGCATATAAAAAGAATGAAAAATCCTGGTGCGTATGATATTGATAATATTGTAAAACCCATTCTTGACTCTCTCGTAGGGCTTGAAGGTGTGCTAATTGATGATGCTGTAGTAGACAGAGTTACGGTCAATTGGCTGGATACTCATGGCGATGATTACTTGGAGGTGGAGATTAGATATCCTTCTATGTTGTATGCATGTAAAACTGACTTGGTTTTAATCAAATCAGGTGGGGGATGGTGTTTTCCTGTTGCGCGAGAAATACTTAAATATGAAGGGTTTCGAGATATAATAGTTTTGTGTTTTTCCCTGTGGGATTCAGTTAAAGTTGAAAGTGACTATTTTGATATAATGAAGTGCTTGCCTTCTCAGAATTTTATTTATTTTAATAAAGTTAAGGATAAGGGCTATGAGATAATTTCTCTAGATAACTATTTGAAATATTTTAATAATGAAGAGGGTGGTTGAAGTTGATCGAGAATCTCATTTTTAATTTGATTTACAATTGACGTAAAATTCTGACGCATATCGCTTTCGTTACGGATGTGAAGGGAAAAATAGCTCCTTTTGCGTATCTGAATAATTTTAGCAAGTTAAAGCGATCCCGGACCTGGTAATGTCAAAAATTTGGCTATTTATACCGCGACCAATCAAAAGCGTCATTTTCAAAACTCCCGCCACGTAATATATCCAAATACTTATCTAGAAGCTCAATTTTAAGGGTGTCTAGATACTTGGTTAACTTTTCTTCTACTTCACCTTCCATTATTTCATATTTAGGGAATGGTACTCTCATCGCACCAGAATCAGAAAAGTTGAACTCATTGTCTAAATTTTCTATCGACGTTATTGCAATATCTGGCTTGGTGAAATAAGAGACAATAATGCCGCGTCTAGCATTTTCAAAATGATAGGTTACTGTATATAAAATGCCAGAAGCTTTGCTCTCTGTTATGTCTGCTCTTGCTAGCTTAAACCCTTCATCCTCAAGAAAATTTAGTCCTTGTGTGAGAATGCTTGTGATTTTATCTTGGGTCATTGGCTTCTCTCATGTGTGAATCGCTACAAGTCCTGCAGCCGTTTTTTCAAGTTGACTGCTATTCGGCTTCATTATCACCAGATACTGCATCATTGGCCAATTCATCCAGTACTTTGAATACCCCATCCAAGTCTTCCCGGTATGTTGCAATGTAATTTTATGTTACTACGCTTCGGTCCTCCTTTTGTAGATTCTTATCTTTAATAAGTTGTCCATTTCGCTCCCAGTAAAGTCCCATTTCTTTTGGATCGAGTCCTCCGGGAAGTCCAGACTTTGTTGGGTAGTAACCATCATTGACCTCTCCAGCCGAGAAAGCGTTACCCAAATGCTCTAGACAGTAATCTAAGAAGTAAAAGATATTATTTTCGTCTGGAGGCTCGAAACAAAATCTAAATATGTACTTATTCATTAGCTTTGCAATTCCGCCTTTATCGGTAGTTCCAGACTCGTCGTAAAATCCACAGCATACACCGGAGCCGCTAGGAGGTAACGCACTACTCAGTTGATATATCACGAATATGGCTACGTTGGAACGCGACGCCGAAATGTATTTCTCCAACGAAATAGAATCCTGCTTGGATTGACCATTCCGTGGTGACGGGCTGCTAATTGGAGGGGGGGCGTCTCCTAGAAATACTTCATCAGAGGTTTCACTAATTTCCTTATAGAAGTTCTTTCGTGGCGTTATGTATGCTCGCTTGAATAGAGAAAATATCCTCTGGGATATCTCTCTCATTTCCGCCAATTCGAGCTTTTTGACATCCCCTTCTATAGGGGCATTACTATTATTATGACGAATCAATGCTGCGTATAAATTGTGCAGCTGCGATTGGCGGTCTATTGAGCAAGAGAGCCTGAATGTCATGAGGTCACGCCATCCAAGGACGCCGCGAGCACTGGCTACTAAGCGTTGGAGTAGACCTTTACGCTTGTAGGAATGTTCGCCGAAAACCCGCCATGCTATCTCCATAACATTAGTATCAGTATTCTTGTGGCGGTAGCGATGAATCTGGGTTTCTCCCCAGCCGGCACTATCCAAAAGTTGAAGTAATGTGTAGATGGATCTCTGTCTCAGTCCTCTATCGTTAATATCAATTGATGAGTAGCGAGGCAGATACTCGACAAGCGTATCTATGGCATTGTCAGTGATTACACGAGTGAAGCTATGAGCCTGATTGGCAAGTATCCTCCAAAACTGATCGTGGGCATGATCTCCTTGTTCCAACCGGAAGTAATGGGACGATAGAACTGATTCAATAGATGCTCCTTTTAGAACCTGATCCACTGCATCTTGGTAAAGTATAAAAGTCTCCCTTGGCTCAGGAGTGGCGAAATGTACAATTAGATTAAGGTACTTCTCTAAGGTCCTGAAAGAAGTTTGATTGAAGCAGGCGCGTGAGGCTAAATCCTTTTCATCTGGAATACTCCAATTTAAGTTCAGGGTGTCTGTGTGAAAAAGCTGTTTTAAGAGAAAGGTTGCAGTATTTTGTTCTTGTATTAATGCACAGAATTCACCTGTATTCTCATAACTGCTTTCCTTCGTATTGCGATTGACTGAGAAGATGCCACTGCGTCCCTGTGTCTCTTCGGCATAAATACGTCTGAACAGCCCAGGGTAGTTTAGATGTATGAGTATTAGATTAATAAGATCACGCTTATTAAAGTCTGTCCGGCCTAGATCGCTTTTCTCAAGCTGCATGAGCAGCATAGCATTGACAAAACGCTTCACTTTGCGTAAGTCGCCAACAAGCGGTAAATACTGAGTGGCGTTGTCTTTATCTTTGCCCAGAATATCTGCTAGTTCATTAAGCACTGAGCCTAGCTTCTGCATTGTATCAGGCGGAATTGTGGTTGATTGGTTAGCTTGAATTTTCCAATCCGTTTGTAAAAAATTCCGAATTTGTAAGCTATCAACAAATAGGCTTAACTTCACAGTTATAAATTTCTCTAGAAACTCTCTCGCCCTCGAACTTTCCTCTTGGCTTCCTGCAAGGATTTCTGTGTCGTAGCAGAGAACATAGGTCGCCTGAGAAAGATTAAATGTCCGGCGTATCGCAAACAGTACGTTGTTTATGGTTTTAGTGTCTAAGCGATCAAGGTCATCAATGACGATTATTACACGACGATTAATGCGCTTCAGGACGTCATTAATATCATCAAGCAGCTCATCAGCGGTCTCTTGCGATGGTTCTAAAGTGAGCTTGAAGCCAAGGAATGAAATGTCGGCTTTCCCCTTTATCAACCGAGAGTATCGCGACACAGCAGGGCGAAACTCAGGAACGAATACTTTTTGTTGAATTGCTGAGGACAAGTCGCGAATCAAACGATCGGCAAGATCAGGCTCTGAGGCATAACGAAGAGGCTCAAATCGGCAAACAATGACTTTATCTTTTGCTTTTTCCCAATAATGTTGAGCAAGGTTGATAAAGCTAGTTTTGCCGACTCCCCATGGTCCATCGACCCCAAAGGTAAGTCCTGAATGGGCTTTGCTTTCAAGGACAGTATCCGCGAATGATTTGACCTGTTCGTCGCTGGCTAGCAGATCTTCCTTGTTGTTATCGACTTCCTCGTCGGCAAGGAAGCGAAGTTGTGGAGGGGCAGTATTGGGTCCTTGTTGTCGCCGCTGAACTAGAGGTGTCAAGAGTATCGTGCAGAGAAAAAGCAATACCGTTGGGCCTGAATAAGGATCTACATGTTTTAGTGTTTCGTGGACTTTGGATAGCAAGGGAGAGATCAAATAGTTTGTCCAGATGCCTACAATAATTATGATCAGCAAGTCGACGCGAAGACTTGAGCAAATCCGTGATGTAGCAAGATGTGCTCCTCGTTTGATGGCGTAGGTTAGACAGAGGCGAAATATGGCTAGTGATATGACTACTATCCCCGTGGCTCTGATACAGAGGGGGACGTCTGACAAGATCCTAGCGAAGCTGTGTCCGAGGTAGTATGCGGACCACCCAACTTCAGCTCCCACAAAACCTATGAATAACAGCCTCACGAACACCAGTAATTCAGGCATATTCATGGTTTGATCGTGTTTGTTGGAAGCCATTAATTTCTTTCCGAGAAACGGGCTAGATCACAATATATCCCATCAGTTTCGGTCATGCTCCATCGGAAAAACTAGTACAGGAGTTGTATGACCAAACATAGAGAATATAGACCAGTGACCGGCACGAAGCGCCACCACCGCCGGCTAGCATTCAGAGAGAAATCCCTATATGGTGATTAATCTGTTGCTACTTCACTGATTTATCTCGTTATTCGAAAACGAACCAGAAATCAGGCGAATACGGACTGGAGGAGGAATGATGGCGATCGTATTGATGACGCTGATTGGCTTAACGGTGGCCGCGTGGCTTTGGCTGGCCCTAATGGCCATTCTGGCGGTGAAGAACGATGACACGCTGGAAACGAGCCAAAAAGCGCTACAGTTTTTTATCATACTCGTGGCGCCACTTTTCGGCTCCTTAATGGCGCTTTATCTGGTAAACCAGTACTCGCCTGAAGCCATACCGCATCGGCTGATTCCATGGCCGTTCAAAAGCTTCTTAAGCAGTTCGTCTCAAGCTTACAACGGCGGCGTAGACAACTCAGCAGGCACTGCATATGACTTCGCCATCAGCGCGCGTCATGATAGTGGCATGTTCGATATGGGGTCTGATGGCGGCGGTGGTGGCGATGGAGGAGGCGGAGACTAACCCTTCTCTGATAACCACCTGGGTTCCTTCTCATCACCCCAAAATACGCCAATACGCACTCAGTTTCTTCCTGTAGCAAAAGCCAACCAAACATAACAACTTTCCGGGCTTGCAGCCCTTGCCAATTCCTCTTTCTAGCCTAGTTTTTAAACACGGTGGTAATACTGGCTGAGGGAGGTTTTATGCGTTTGTATAGCTACAAAATGACCCACGATTCAGGCTTTGCGCCCAATCCATTTGGCGAGTGCTTAACCTTGGCGACTTGCAAACCCTATATCCGAATGAACGATAACGTTGAGAAGGGAACGTGGATTGCTGGATTCTCATCCGTTGCTTTAAATCGCGATGCAGTAGGTTGCGAGCGACTTGTCTATTTGATGGAAGTGTCGGAGAAGCTACCCATTGGGGACTATTATAAAGACTCTCGCTTTCAGAATAAGATTCCAGATATTTCGGCGAAGAGCGCGATAGAGCGAGCCGGAGATAATATTTACGAATTACTGCCGTCAGGCGACCAAGAAGATTACACACACTATCGGCAGGTCAAGAATCCTAGCCACTGGGATATAAAGCAGGACAAGCCTCATATGGGGTGTCAGAAGGAAGATATCTCTGGTGAGAATGTGTTGATTGCGAAGACGTTTTATTACTTCGGCCGCAAACCGCTGGTGATTCCAGACCACCTTCGGCCTTCTGTTCCCAAGGGCTCATCAGTCTATGGCAACCTAACGGAAGGTCAAAAAGCAGGCGACTTTATTGACTTTATTAAGACGTACAAAAAAGGCCTGATTCATCTCCCCCACACATTCGACGCCGACGAAAAAACATGCAGCAGCTGCGCCCCCAAACCTACGAAAAAAGCGCCAAAAACGACCTGCGCGCCCCCTAATCAAAATCCCGCTCGCCGGGCAGCCACTCAATCACATTAAAGCGCTCGGCGATCTCCCGGTATGCCGGTTGCTGGCGGAATTGTTTGTAGGCGATGGCGAATTCATAGGCGAGTTTCGTGTCGCTTTGGCGGCTGAAGCCAATGTACATGGGTTCGGAGGGGAATAGGGCGCCTTGCAGCGGTTGTACGACGTCTTCCAGGTTTTCGATAGCGGTTTTACTACGCAGCATGGCGTTAGAGCCGCCCAGTATGGCGTCGTAGCGGTCGTTGACCAGCATGAGGAAGAGTTGCGCCATGGTGACGGTGCGTTGTTGCAGCGGATAATTGTTGCGGATTAACGCCACCGCCTCGTCATTGATGTGATAGCCGGTAGGGACGGCGACGCGCCAGCGGGTGACGAAATGCTCCAGCGGCGGGTCGTAGAGAATTTCATTGGCGCGGGACTTTTTGATGTAGATAGTGCTCTGTGAAATGTGCAGAAGATTGTCGGGCAGATAAAGGGCGAACTTCTCGCGCTCAATGGACTTCGCCATGTAGGTCACGGCGTTCACTTCACCGCTTTCCAGCATCTTGATGACGCTGGTCCAGGGCAGACGCACGAACTCGACCTTCCATCCCAGACTGGCCGTCACCTGCTTGACGACCTCAGTATGAAAGCCAGTCAGCTCACCGGAATCCGTCACATACTCAAAGGGCTTGTTGTTGGCGTCCTCCATGCCGATGATTAAGGTCTGCGCGAGCACCCCCTGCGAAAACAGCGCAAACCAGAGCCACAGACCATAACGCATTACTTTCCCTCCCAGGCAATAGTGACAGTATAGTTACGATCTCCCAGGCGCTCGATAAATCTGCATGAATCTGTCCGGGAACACCTTTTTCTATACAAAGACCGTGGGTTGAGATCGGCGGCTCCGTTTGGAAAACAGAAAAAAAACCGGCGCCGCTGCAAATTCAGCCTGGGCTATTTCTGTTCACCTAACCGGCCTAGCTCAAAAATCCCTGCGACATTTTGCCGCATCCATCTCCCGTAAAGGCTTCATTACTATGCCCTTTTTCTAACATTCATAGTAAGGGGACATTATGCGCCTGAACCGCGCGATTGGAGCTGTAGCAAGCCTTGCGCTGCCATTGGGGGCCGCGGCGGAAGAGGCCACGGTGTTACAAGCGGTGGAAGTAGTGGGAGAACGGCCCGCGTTGGTGACCGAGCCGACGGCTTTACAAACGGAAGTCATGGCGGAGAAACTGGAGAACATCAACAGTCCAGAGGTATCCGATGCGCTTAAATACGAGCCTAACCTGATCGTGCGCAAACGCTATATCGGCGACCGTAACGCCACCTTATCCTTCCGTGAGACGCACACCACCCAGACCGCGCGCGCCGTGGTGATGGGGGATGGCGTCATGCTGAGCAACTTCCTGGGCTCCAGCTTCAACTTCGCGCCGCGATGGAGCTTGATGCAGCCGGAGGAAATCGAGTGGATCGAAGTGCTGTATGGACCTTACTCCGCGGAATACAGCGGCAACGCCATGGGCGGCGCGGTGATCATGCACGGCCGCATGCCGGAACAGCGTGAGGCGCAGGTGAGCGCGGGCGCGTTCCTGCAGGATTTCAGCGCTTACGGCACAGATGAAACCTACTTTGGCTACAAAACCCACGCTTCATTTGGCGACCGCCAGGGACCCTGGAGTTACTTCCTGGCGACGGACTGGCTGCAGAACGAAGGACATCCACAAAGCTTCGGCATCGCCTCTGGCGCCGGCGGCGCCCCGGTGGGCAATCCTGTCGAGGGCGCCCATGACTATCCGGCCGGGGGCTATCTGTATAACTCCGCCGGGCGCAGCGACATCGGCGAAAGCGTCAGCAAAATCAAGCTGGGCTACGACATCAACGAGCGCCTGCAAGCCAGACTGACGCTGGCGTATCTCGACCGCAACGAAGACAGCCTCAATCCGGAAACCTATCTGCGCGACGCCGCAGGCCAGCCCGTGTATAACGGCGACGTGGATATCGACGGCGCCAGTTACAAAGTCAGCAGTCAGCGCCTGGGCGAATCCGAAGCGAAAGACCTGATCTACGGCGCTGAACTGGAAGGCGCGCTGGGAGACGGATGGGAAATCAAGTCCGCCGTGTCCCTGTATGACGTGCTGGAGCAAAAGCAACGCCGTTCTGGAACCAACTACGAAGACGCGCAAGCCAACGGCGCGGGAACCCTGACGGAAGACCAAGGGACGGGCTGGGAGACCGCCGACGTCAAATTCGGCCATCGTCACGACGGCGGCTGGTTGGGCGACCGCGTTTTGTTTGGCTATCACTTTGATCGCTATCGGCTGGATCAGGCCAACTACAACACCACTCACTGGCGCAGCGACGACATCGCCAGCTTGAGCGGCGACACGGAAGGAACCACCCGCACCCATGCGCTGTTCGTGGAAAACGAATGGACGCTGGCCCCGGCCTGGGGAATGACGCTGGGCGCCCGGCAGGAGTGGTGGCGCGCCTATGACGGCAAGCTGGCGCGGGATTTCGGCCCTGATCGGGTGAGCGCGGCCTATCCGGAAAGAAGCGAATCCGATCTGTCCCCCAAAGCCAGTTTCAGCTATCGCCCCAATGCGGACTGGAGCGCCACTTTGTCTCTGGCGCTGGCTTATCGCTATCCCACCGTGGGCGAGCTGTATCAGGGCTCCATCGACAATACCGGCGCCTTCAACGCCAGCTTTGATCCTGATTTGAAGAAAGAAAAAAGCTTCGCCAAGAACCTGACGGTCAAACGCAGTTTCGACAGCGCCTCGGTGACCGTCAGCCTGTGGGAAAACGACGTGGATGACGCCATCTACCGGCAGACCAATGTGCTCACCGGCGTCACCAATTATCAGAATGTCGATCGTGTGCGCTCTCGCGGCGTGGAGCTGGTGACCGGCTTTCAGAACGTGCTGACGCCCGGGCTGGATCTGGACTTCAACCTGTCCTTCACCGATGCGGAAATCCTCAAGAACAGCGGCGCTCCGGAGTCTGAGGGTAAACAGTTTCCCCGCGTTCCCAAATGGCGCGCCAACGCGCTGGCGGGCTATCAGGCGACGGAGCAGTTGCGCCTGGGCGGCGGCGTTCGTTACGCCAGCGATCCCTACGATAGCCTGGACAACAGCGACGGCGACCGTAGCGGCTTCGGCTATACCGACAGCTTCCTGGTGTTCGACGCTCGTGCGGCATACGCACTGGATGAGCATTTCTCAGTCGCCGGCGGAGTGGATAACCTCACCGACGAACGTTATTACGTGTATCACCCGTATCCGGGTCGAACCTACTATGCGGAGGTCAAATGGAAATATTGAATCTGCGCCTGTTGCGCGTCGCTGTGATGGCGGCCGCGGCGGGCCTTGCAAGCGGCGGCGTATACGCGCACGGCGACAAGCATGGCGCGCACAATGACAAGAGCGGCGGCCATCATGGCGCGGCGGCGCCCGCAGGCCCTTGCGCCGATCCCACCGCGCTGCCGTCATTAAACTGCGCCAAGTCGCCCACGCCGGCGTTCGGCCACGATGGGCGACTATGGATCACCTGGTATTCCCGCGGACATATCTACATCCAGCATTCCGACGATAACGGCGCCACGTTCAGCGCGCCTCAGGCGGTGAACCCGATCCCGGAGCCAGTGGACGACCAGGGCGAAGATCGGCCGCAAGTGGCGCTGGGGCCGCGTAACGAAATCTATCTGCTGTGGACCCGCAAGCTGGATAAACCCTACACCGGGCATATCCGTTTCAGCCGCTCCCTGGACGGCGGCCGCACCTTCAGTGCGCCGATCAATGTGAACGACGACAAAGACGTCATCGCCCATCGCTTTCCTACCTTCCGGGTGAATGATCGCGGCGAGATCTTTGTGGTGTGGGTGGATAAGCGGGATCTGGAAGCGGCCAAGGCCGCCAACAAGGAATACGCTGGCGCTGCGCTCTATTACGGCGTCTCCACGGATAACGGCGCGTCTTTCCAGACCAGCCGCAAACTATCGGACAACTCCTGCGAATGCTGCCGCATCGCCATGGAGCTGGACGAGCAGGGGCTGCCGGTGATTCTGTATCGACAGGTGTTCGACGGCGGCGTGCGCGACCATGCGGTGATCACCTTCAGCGATCTGACCTCGCACTCCGCGCCGCAACGGGTGAGCGATGATCAGTGGAAGCTGGATGGCTGTCCCCACCACGGTCCGGCGCTGGCGACGAGCGGCGACCGACAACATCTGGCCTGGTTCACCGCGGGAGAGAACCGTCAGGGTCTGTTCTACGCCCATTCCTCTAAAGACGGCTTCAGCAAGCCCATGGCCTTTGGCGGTCCTGGGGCGGAGCGTCCCATGATCGAAGCGCTGGGCGATCACGTCGTTCTCACCTGGAAGGCCTTCGCCGACGACCGCACCCGCACCTTCATGCAGATATCCGAGGACGGCGGCGATTCCTGGAGCGCCGCCACGGAAGTGGTCAATACCGAAGGCGCGTCGGATCATCCGTTGCTGGTTAACGATGGCGACAAGATTTATCTGTCTTGGCAGACGGCGCAGGAGGGCTATCGTTTGACGGCGTTGCCGGAATCCAACGCGGAAGTCGCGGCCAACGCCTCGATCAAGAACGCGGAGAGTCACCATGAACACAAGGAGTCGTTGTGATGGGACGAATGTTGCTGACCCTGGCGGTGCTGCTGTTCGCCGCCGTCGCCAGCGCCGAGGTCAAGCCGTTCACGGCGGATAGCGTCAAAGCGGTGCAGCAACAGTGGGACGGCGAACCTTACCTGATGGTGTTGTGGTCCATTGACTGCCCGCCTTGTCACAAAGAACTGGAGACCTTGGGCGGACTGTTAAAGGACAACCCGGATCTGGCGGTGACCCTGGTGTCCACGGATCAGGACATGCCTGAAACTCAGGTTATGGAAACCCTGGCCCGTTATAAGATCGAATCCGCCGATAACTGGCGCTTCGCTGATCCAGTGCCAGCGCGTCTGCGACAGGCGATTGATCCTTCCTGGTATGGGGAATTGCCGCGCAGCTATTTCGTTTCCGCCAACGGCGAGCGCAAAGGCCGCAGCGGCCTGTTGTCCGAGGACGCCATTCGCGGCTGGCTGCAGAACGATTAAGTCCTTCTGTGGTGGGCCCCGCCATCGCCGCCCATCCCGCTTTTTGCAACCGCTAATCAAAATCAGTCAAAGAGGAAAGGCGATGGATATAAAAGAGTTTAATTCCTACTTGGATGACGTGAGCCAACGAAGTCCCGATTCGCAGGTGGCCGCGCTGGCGGAAATCTACCGCGATGAATTCAACCGTCAGTATGACCAGCTGAAAAGCAACGGCGGCAATCTGGGAGCGATGCAGGAGCTGCTGGATATGATCATGCAGCAACTGCGGTCGATCCTGAAAATGGACGGCTCCCAGGATTCTAACCCGTCCAAGCATGATAAAACCGGCGGCATTGACAGCGTCTGTGGCGTCAGCGATCCGCCTGCATTGAACCTGGGCGTGCATAAGTCCAATAAAATCGCTGACGTTGATCTGAAAGATACGCCGGTCAGCTTCGACTCCGCCCTGAGCAAAGCCATGCCGAAAGGGCGTCTGTCCGAGTCGGAAGGCAAGGATGTGGCGATGCAGGTCATGGATAACCTGATCAAGGATTTCGGCCTCACTCCAGAGCAGGCGGCGGGGGTAGTCGGCAACCTGTATATGGAAAGCGACGGCATGAATCCGCACATCAACCAATACTCCCAGTTTGGCCAGGGCGCCTCCGATCCTCGCGCATTTGGTTCGCCCACGAATGACCGGGTGCAGGACAGCACGGGGTATGGCTGGGCGCAGTGGGGCGAGTCCAGCAAGTACAGACTCATCTCCTTCGCGGAGAATAACGGCATGGACCCTGGCAGCGCCGCCGCCAACTACGGCTTCCTGAAGCACGAGCTGTCTTCCACCTCGGAAAGCGCGGTGATCGACAAATTGAAGAAGACGGATTCCGTTTCCGACGCCATGGTGGTGTTCAGACAGGATTTTGAACGGGCGGCGGTAGGATCGTCGGCGGATCAGGAACGCCTCAACAAAGCTAACGAAATATACGAGGCGTACAAGAGCAGAACCGCTTAAAACTTAACGAAGACGGACGGGCGCCGGCTCGCCGTCTTTTTTACTTTAGTCTCGCATTTACAATATGTTACATTCCTGTCGCTTCCCGTTGGCCATCGTAGGGGGCGCGCGACAGTTCTCCGTTGTCGCCTTCCCTGATCAATGGTCATTTCACGCCGTCGGAACCGGGATTCCGATCATGTCCGTAATCATTGATGAGTAGAGAAGGGGCGACGATGCCGTTCATAGAAGGAATAAAACAAAGCCTGATTTATCCATTTGAGGACCGGGACTGGGTCAGCAAACTCTGGCCATTACCGTTGATCGCCGCCATTCCCGTGCTGGGCCTGATCAGCGTCATTCTTCTGAAAGGCTGGCGCTTCGAGATGGTGAAACGCATCGCGCAGGGCTCCCATGAACTTCCTCCCTTTCGTCCCATTCCCATGCTGAAAACCGGCGCTTTGTTATGGGTGGTCATGATGGGACACATGTTCATTCCCGGCGTGCTGTGTTCAATTTTAGGGATCGGCGGACCTTTAGGTTTCGCGGCGGATATTTACGACATTCTCACCGACGGATTCAGCGCCTGGGCCAAATCGCAGCCGTCGGACTGGTTGTTGACCTTGTTGGTCTACTTCGTCTGGGGCGTGATTTCCTTTCCGGTATTTCAATCCGGCATGATCCGTTACGCCCTGAGCGGAGACTGGAAAACCTTGCTCAATGCGCCGGCGAATTTTCTGCTGTTCGTCCGGCATGTGCACTACTTTCTGAAGTTCTATATTTACTGGGTGCTGCTGTCACTGGGCATCTTTCTGGCGGATTCCGTACTGGCTTTTACCGGGATTGGCCTGTTGCTGGTTCCTGTCTTCACCGTATGCGCCTATTACATCACTACCGCTCACGAGCTGGGTTTGCTGGCGAGAAAGGTGAATAACACAAAGGCGGCAAGCGAGATCGCGTCAACGGCGGCATGAAGGCCCTCGTCGCAGTGTTTTCAAACTAACTCGGCAAGGAACAATCCCACTCTGCGCCAGCGTATTAGTGCCTTTGCGGCGCCGGCGACCACTGCTAGGGTCAACATACGCCTGCTCATTAAGCGCGGATGTCAGCCCGTTTGGAGGCGCGTTAAGCAGGCGCAGGCCGCCAGCCTGACGATAATGGGGCAGGGGTTGCGCCCCGGAGGTTCATCGACCAGCTTGCGGCGTTCATCCTCTCAACACACTCAGAAGGAGTCTGTGTCATGTTGAAGAAACTCATCGCTCTAATGTCCTTAATCGCTGTATTCAGTGTTGTGACGCCGGCCAACGCCCAGTCCACGACTGCGACGAATGCAGTCAGCGCCGCCGCGACTATTGACGAAATTGGCGTCAGCCAACATCACTACTACCTCATCTGCATCGTTTATACCTGCTATAAGATCCCCATTCCTCACTGAGATGGTGGGCCGGGTGTGTCAGGCGCCGGCAGAGGCAAGCTAATGCGTACTTGCACACTGGGGCATTTGTATAGTCCGTTAAGGATGGGAAACCATCCTTAACTTTTGTATGGTGAAGACGCCTGATTCAACCTGGCGCGGAGAGCAAATGTCCAAGGTGATTCTCAAGGGATATATCATTGTCCCCCATGACGATTTAAACGCCGTAGAGCAGGCGTTGCCCAGCCATACACAACTGACCCTTGAAGAGGAAGGCTGTCTGATTTTCCAAGTAACGAAGCACGACAGCGACCCCAACCGGTTCGACGTCTATGAAGAGTTCGTGGATCGGGCCGCCTTCAATGCGCATCAAGCCAGAGTGAAAAACTCCCATTGGGGCGGAGTGACCCTCAACGTCGCAAGGTATTACGAAATCTGCGAGGAATGAATTTCTGCGCAATCTTTTTCGAGGCGATAGTCTATTTCGAGGCGATAGCGATCAGCATCTGACGGAGCCATAAACTTCCAGGGTCGGCGTCGTCCCGGGGATGCCAGGCCATGACAACCTCGAAGCAGGACTGTTTAAACGGCGCTTCGAACATATCCAGGTCTTCTGCAAATCGAGCCAGAAAACGGCGGGGCAGGGTTGCAATATAGTCTGTTTGCGCGAGAATCAGGGGCGCCAGACTGTAGTGTTGGACGGAAATAGCGACGCGCCTTTGCGCGCCCAGCCCATTCAATATGTCATCTATTTTACTCTGGAACCCGCCGCCCATGCCGGACACCATGAGGTGGCCCCAGCGGCAATAGTCGTCCACATCGATGGCTCCCAGCCCCCTCGGGTGACCTTTTCGCTGCGCGACGCAAAACTGGTCTGTGAGTAGGGTTTGGCGCACTAATGATCCCGGTGCAGAGGCTGGCGTGGCCAGCATGAGGTCAATTTGGCGCCCCTCATGGCTGTCTTGTATCAGCTCTGGGCCCATCTGACGTATAGCAACTTTTATCCCCGGCCCCGCCTCGCGACTGACCTGGGCGATAAGATCAATGCAGAGCATGACCGCAAGGTTGTCGTTCGCGACAAGAGTAAAAGTGCGTTGAGCGGTTTGCGGATCGAAAGCTGGGGCGCGCTCGACGAGTTCAGTCAATGCCCGTATCTCTCGATTCAGCGGCTCTTTTAATGCCAGAGCCCTGGCGGTCAGCACCATGCCCCGGCCACTGCTCGCGGGGATGAGCAGCGGGTCATCGAATAACTTCCGCAGCCGCGCGAGTTGGGCTGACAGTGCGGGTTGCGTCATAAACAGCCGCTGAGCCGCTCGCGTGACATTCGCTTCTTCCAGAAGCACAGACAGAGATACCAATAACCCCAAATCCGACGGCCTCATATAAAGATCTCTTATAGGTACTAGTCAAACAATCTATTTCAAGCATACCTCAATACCTCCTAAATTGGCTCCACATCAACCTAATCAGGAGAGTTTGAGATGACTACCTTGGATCAAAAAATCGCTATCGGCCGGCAGTTTCATGAAGCGCTGACCACACAGAACTGGTCGCTGCTGGAGGCTGTGCTAACGGATGACGCCACCTGGACATTGCCAGGCTCGAATGAGGCTTCTGGTTCAGGAATGATTGATGGTCGCGAAGCCATACTTGATCAATGTCGATTGATTGTCAGCTATGGCGTTAATTTCGACCTCAAACACATCCTTGTCAGCCGCGATAATTTAGCCCTGCAGTTACACAACACCGCTGTGAACGGGGCGCGCCGGCTGGATGAGCATCTCGCAACGGTTTGCGTGCTACGAGGCGACAAGATTGCAGCCATTGAGACATTTCTATCGGATGTGCCGGGGATGAACGCCTTTTTCTCAAAGGACTGATATGGACGCAGAAACCTTTGGAGTGATGGTGACGATGATAATGATGGTAACGATGGGCAATGTTCAGCAATGGCGGAGACGAGTATGAAAGCGGAAGAGTACGTCAAATATGACGGTATCGGGCTGGCGGAGTTGATTAAAAAAGGCGAGGTCAGTCTGTCTGAAGTCACGGAGGCTGCGACGGCCGCCATTAATGCAACCAACCCCGAAATTCTTGCGGTGGTGGAAAACTGGGAGGGCGTCACGCCGGCGGAAGCGCGCAAAGACTCGCTGCTATACGGGGTCCCATTTTTAATCAAGGATCTCGGTGTTGTCATGAATGGCAAGAAAAACGAGCTGGGCAGCAAGTTGGCGGAAGGCTTCACGCCAGACTTCGACAGCACCCTGATGACGCACTTCAAACATGCGGGTCTGGTGACGCTGGGACGGACCGCTACACCTGAGTTTGCGATCAGTACGACATCGGAAACGCGCGCATTTGGTCCAAGCCGTAATCCGTGGAATACGGACTACAATTGTGGAGGTTCAACAGGCGGATCAGCGTCGGCTGTGGCCGCTGGCATGGTTCCGCTTTCTCACGCTACCGACCGCGGAGGCTCCATCCGCATACCCGCGTCCGTAAACGGCATTTTTGGCCTGAAGCCCACACGCGGGCGGGTCTCTAATGGCCCTCATCTTGATGAGGTATGGAGCGGACTGGTCTCTCAGCTTGGCGTCAGCCGCACCGTGCGTGACAGCGCGGCGATGCTCGACGCGATCAGCGTTCCCGGGGTAGGCGAACCCTATTACACTGCGCCGCCGGCGGAGAGCTTTTTGACCTCCGTGGGCAGAGACCCGAAACCGCTTCGCATCGGCCTGATGATGGACCCCGCCAACGGGACTAAAACCAGCGCTGTCGTAGCGGAATCAGTCGCCAGAACCGCCAGACTGCTTGAAGACCTCGGTCATCAGGTGGAGGCAGTCAAATTCGACCTTGGCGTGAGCTGGGAAGCGTTTGTACATGCTAACGCCCAGTTCTGGACCCTGAATACCGCCTCCTGGGTGGAACTGATTGCGGAACTCACCGGCCGCCCAATCAATGCAGACACCCTGGAACAGGCGACGCTCGCGGTGCATGAATACGGCAAGAACGTCAGCGGAATGGATGTGCTTGGCGCTTTGGGGACGCGCAACATTGTCTCGCGTAGTCTGGGCGCTTACTTCCAAAACTTCGACATTCTGATGACGCCCACCATGCCAGAGCTTCCGCTCAAGATCGGAGAGTACAACAAGGTTCAGAATCAGGTGGATGGTCTCGGCTGGATCGAACACGTCTTCAGACAGTCGCCGTTCACAGCATTGGCGAACCTCACGGGCGTCCCCTCTATGTCCGTGCCCTCAGGCTACGACAAACAGACGCAACTGCCGATCGGCGCCATGTACACCGCCCAGTTTGGCGATGACAGCGCCTTGTTCAGCCTGGCGGGCCAGATCGAACGGGCGGCGCCGTGGAACACGAGAACACCCAAGGTGTGGGCGGGAGGGTCGTAGGGAGCTGTTTTCACGCTAACCGTATAAATCGCCGCGTGGGAGTTACCGCGCGGCGATTTAATTTCATTGGGTTACAGTCTGGGCGGACAACGCCCCGAAAGGGACAAAACTGCTGAAAAGCCATACAAACTGTGGGTGGGGAGAATGCGCTCAGGTTTGTAAGGTCTACGAGGTCGAGAGACGGCTCTGGCGTTTAAAAGGCTCCAGACGTATCTTCTCCCGATTTGATAAGCTGGATGTCGTGTTTAAATTTTTCATCCAGTTTGCATTAATTGCTGATAAGTTACTTAGTGTGAACAGTCCCTGTAAGTAACAAGGTAATCGATGAACATCGTAGATAAAGTAAAAAGAAAAGACGCCATCCGCAAATATATTGGCGTATTGGGCCCCGAGCTGAGAAAGCGGCACGACAAGAAAAAATTCTACAGCGGCGACGAAGTAAAACAGGCCCTGGCCGCCCTGGAGTTGTCCAACAAATTCATCCCCTTCGCATTGGCGCTCTATTGCAGCAAAGACGAATACGAAAAAGCCACCCCGCAACCCGGCGGAAAGGTTATGAACTACGCTGAAGCCAAGACCATCGCGCTGAATATCGCCCTGGCGGGGAGCGCGTTGGGGAGTGGGGAAGGTGACTAGTTGCTTGAAGCGATGCATTTTGTTCATTCTCATGACCTTTTGGGGGACGGCGATGGCGGCGGATATTGTCTATAAATCAGCTGACGGCAGAGTGCTGACCTTGCAGGAGTTGGAGAACTTAGACGGTCAGGCAGAGTGGGAAGTTCAGAGTGGGGGAGATATACCGGAGGCCGCCGTCGCTTTGCACAATCAGGCCAGGGAGTTTGGTCAGCAAGGGGAGAACGATAAGGCGATTGACGCCTTCAAGCAGGCTATAAAGCTGGCGCCGGAGTGGCCCTATCCTTATTACGATCTGGCGTATACCTATCTGCTGGCGGGCGATCCGGAACAAGCCTTGGCGCTATACAAGACAGTAAATCAGCTGTCTCCCCGAGGATTTTTCACAGCGCAAACCGCCTATCACTATCTGCAGCTCGAAAAGGAAGGCAAGTATCCGGCGGGATTGTATTTGTATTACCTCAGCCATGAATGGGGGAAGAGCCCGGAACAGCAAGCGGAGATCTTCGCGAATATTCTCAATCGCTTTCCCGACTACGCCCCGGCCCTGCAAAAACTTGCAGACCTGTATGAGGACGAGGAAAAGAAACTCGCGCTGATTGATAAAGGCCTGGCCGCCAATCCGGATAAGGAAACACGAGGTTTTCTTCTGCTGAATAAAGCGGTCACTTTGTTTAACCGTGGCGACAGTCAAACGGCGATCGCTATTTTGGGAGAACTGGCTTTGGACCCTGAATCCCCGAGGGATGTTGAACTTATCGCCAAGCGCACCTTGGGGATGTTGGTGAAGCAGCAAGGGCAGTGAAGTGATGGGTTCAGCATTAAAGATACGCTGTCTCATGGTTTACCGCCTGGTTACCTGGAAGCCGATATACTCTCAAGTTAGACTCACAGCCAAGCTGATAGTTATGTGGAGGCGATATGATTTCATGGGTCGTTAACGTTGTCGGATTATGTCTGTCCTTCTATTTCACGGATCTGACGTCCGAGTCTTTTTTTACAAGCATTATCTGTCCTATTCTGGTTATGCTGTTTTTGATATCCATTGCGTTGAAAATCGCCATATCCACTAAGGGCTCCGGCGGCTACTCGCGTGATAGCGGAGGCGGCGGCTTCTTTGGCGGCGATGGAGGGTGTGGAGGCGATGGCGGCGGGGACTGATAGGAACGCCCCCGACTGTTACCTTTCGCTGGGCGAATAACCGTAATACTTGCGAAAGGCCGCGCTGAAGTTCTCCGGGTGTCGATAGCCCAGGGTATAGGCGGTCCAGGCGACTTGCTTGCCGGCCTGTAGCAGGGCTTTAGCGCGCTGCATTTTCAATTCCAGTAATTTCCTTCCCGGCGAGACGCCAAAGTAGCGGCGGAAACCGGTCTTAAACCGATAGTCGCTCATTCCCACCTGTGCGCTCAAAAAGGCGATGGACAACGGCTGCTCCATTGCGCTTTGCATGAGGTCCACTGCATGCTCCAGTTTGCGGATATCTTCGGCCTGCATGTCACATACGTCATCGATCGGCGCCGTCTGCCGCAGTGTTTCCGCCAGCAGCGTGAGCGCCTGAATACGCTGGCTGAGTGGATCAGCCTGAGATGCGCGTAAGGCATGTAGGTTGGCCAACTCCGCTTCGCTCGTCCGGCGATGCAGCAGGACAGACGTATCTTTATTCCTGCACAACAAGTGGACGATGCGCTGCATTCGCGGCGTTCCCAGATACTGCTCTAAACGATCCGCGGAGAAGGCGAGCCTGACTTGCTCCAGATTTTTCGTCGCATTGAACTGACGGCGCCCCTGGACATCCTGATAAGAAGCAAAAGTAACGCAGCCTGATTTGAACGGCGCCGTCACTGAACCGCAGCGACTGTGATAGGCGGACTCACCGGCCAGCCCAAAAGTGATGACATACAGCCGCGCGCCGCCTTCTCGTTGTTGGTGTTCTGAATAAGGGGCAGGGAAGCGCTGGCGTAGATGAATCAGACTGAATCCATCCTCCATGTCGGTAATGCGCGCGTTCAGGTTGGGACCGACGCGATCGCGCCAATCAGGGTCTGAACAGGGCTCACCTTCTATCACAGTGATTGCTCCTAATGGCACAGGCATTCAAATGATAATAATTATCATTAGCTGATAGGGTATGTCTACTATCTATCAGGAGACATGATAACTATGACGTTCAATCCTCCCCATCCCATGCAGGCATACTGGAATATTGCGGCGACGCCGGTACAGGGACAGTCGTTGAAACTGGCTATCGAAATGGACGTGTTCCGGTTGCTGCAGCATCCTGCTACCGCGTCTGAACTGGCGCGGAAAACTTCCACTCGCCCGGAGAAACTGGGGTTATTGCTGGAAATGTTGTGGAGCATGGGATTACTGCATCGCTGTGGCGAGGCGCCTGTAGGCGACTTCGAGTACAGTCTTACCTCAGTGGCGCGTGAGTACTTCGCTCCAGACGTTGAAGACAGTCTCGCTTCCGCTTGGCGCTTTCGTTTTGACGTGTTGAAAACCGCCGCTGACGCGATGACGCGGGACCGGATAAGTGCAGATGAGATGCTGGAAAATGCTTCCCACGCCACCGACGCCGGATGGGCGGCAGCGGCGCAGGCGCAGATCGCCCACGAGCAAGCCAGCATCAGCGCGCCGGCCCTGGCGGAACTGCTGACGCAAATTCCTGCGCTTCCAAATAAAGGACGTCTCATCGACCTGGGGGGCGGGCCAGGGATAATGACGCAAAAGCTCGCGCGGGCTTTTCCGGATATGAAGGCCTACCTGTTTGAAGGTCCCATGACGGCGGCGGTCGCCAGAGATTCTATCGGCGCCGCAGGTATGGCGGACAGAATTGACGTGCTGGAGGGCGACCTGGAGACAGACGCATTCGGTGACGATTACGCTTTGATTTGGTGTTCCTCCGTTCTGCACTTTATTCATGACCGAGTCGCCTTTCTCAAGAGAGTGAAAGACGCTCTGGCGCCGGGAGGCGTGTTTATCTGCGCCCACGGCGAGCGTTCCGACGACCCCGGTCGCAACGCAGAGCTGCTGCCTTTCTATCTGCCCATGTTGCTGCGCGGCTGTTTTGTCCCTCGGCAGGGGGAAGTCGGGGAGTTGTTGGTTGAGGCGGGCTTCTCCGTGGTTCAGTCCGCTGGGCGCCGCCATTTCGCCCTGGCGCCGGTTCAGGTGATGGTGGCGCGCAAGGAGCCGAGGGCCTGACGGATTTTGGGGCCGCTGTGAAAGCGGCCTTCTTTTTTCTCTTTTCATTTCTTTCTATTTTCCTTTTTCTCCCTGAACCCCTCACTGAATTTCTCTTCCACTAAAGTGAAATTTAATCATTTTATCGCCGCTGCTTTCCTTTCATTTCTATTATTTGGATCAATAAATGAACGACTTCTGGTTGGGTTACAAAATGAAACAAGTTATATATTGTTATGAAATGCTTTTCATAGCGAGTCAGACAACGCTGTGTGATTGATAATTTAAATTTTAATGTTCGTTCTGTGGGTAGGGTGAATGAACATAATCTGTCTATCTAGACAAGTTTTATTGAGCGTCGATTAATTAATTCTTATGAATATTCAATAAGATAAATATTTCGACTTGTAATAGTTATCTGGATGGTAAATTAGATTCGGCTTAATTAGGTTTTTTGAATGTCAATAGGCATTAGACTAAAGGCTAATTTTCTGATTATTTTTTGATTGATTAACTGAGTTCGCGTTTATTTGTTTGGATGAAATGATTACTGAAATAAACCATATGTATTAATCAATTAAACCGCAGCATAGGCCTAATGATAGATATATAGAAACGTTTTGGTGAATCGTTCTCTAAATGAGTAAAAGGACGATAAATAAATATAAGGACCTAATTATGCATTACCTGTCGAAATCTTTTGTTCCCTCAGCGCTCGCAGCCAGCATCCTATCACTGTTAGCGCCCGTCTCGACCGCTCAGGCGAATGACGATATACCGAAGTATCAAGATAAAGTATACGCCGCCCAGGATCTCGCCTCCCTGAAGGATACTATCGTTCGCGATCCGGACTTCTATGTCCCTCTGGCTTATCTGTCGCACTACCTGGGCTACGGCTGGTGCGGCGGAACCGCCTCTCAGAATGTGGGTGAAGATTTCAGTATTACCCGCAATGGCGACGAACAATATACATTACAGGCTAATTATAATAGCAGTGATCCATACACTGACGGATACTGGGCGGATAAACGCTTAAAAATGTCGTTATCCGGACTTAAGTTTTATACCAACCCCGGCTCACTTAAACTGGGCGATCCCCAGGTCTATGACCGCGAGCCGTTAAAAACCATTACTGCGGTGGTATATAACCGTGGCAATACGGAAGATACCGCCGTCGCCACTTTACAATATGACGAAACCAAAAGTTGGTCGAAACAGGAAGATTATTCTTTCTCCGAATCAATAAGCATCAAAAATACATATAAATTTGATCTTAAGATTTTTGGAGGAAGTACGGAAATTACCGCAGGCTTTACCGCCAATCAGGGCTGGAGCGAATCCAACGGCAACAGTGAGACAGTCACCCAGTCCGCGCAGTATCGCGCACTGATGCCGGCGAACTCCAAGCGCATCATCACTCTCACGGTCTTCAAACAGAAAGCCGATATTCCCTATGAGTCGGAAATGGTCCTGGGGTACAACGTCGCGTTGGAGAACTTCCTGCGCTGGGGCGGCAACGCCAGAAACGACCACCCGACAGATCGTCCCTGGGAGAATTTCACCTTCGGTGGTCGCAATAACCTGAACGGCGCGGAAGATATCCTGGATCAGTACGCGCATCGCGGTATCCAGAACTACGGTCAGTGGGATTGGAACTGGATGCTGAACCAGTATGGCGCCGACAGCGTGAAGTGGGCGGTGGGCAATATCAGCAAGCGTCGTTTTATCGCGCCGCTGACTGGTAAATTCACCACAGTCGATGGCAGTCAGTTCAACATCGACGCCAGTGCGCCTATTTCTCTGGATAGTTCTGAAATGCAGATGGCGCAGCAGTCCGCTCGCACCAAACGCAGCCTGGGCGGCAATCTGGAGATGGAAATCGTGCGCGTGGATGACTACAGCTACGACGACACGGTCACCAATCTTACCTTCACTTTGGATGACGGCTTGAAATCCATGTAATTCAAGCGAGTTCGCACGCTGATTCTGATCAGCTCCCTTTTGGCGCGTCACTGCTCGGTGGCGCGTCGTTTTCGTTTTGCGGCTTAAATTGCTTACGCTCTTGAAATGATTCGCCCGATCCAGGTGAAAGCGTGCTATTTTGGAGGAATCAGGGCTTCCTAAGAGTCCATAAACTAAATGGACGCGAATTATGAAGTACTTTTCGATCTGGCGTAGCGTGGCAAGCAGCCTAATGTTGTTACTCTGCATTGTCGGCGGCGCCAATGCTAAAGAAGGGCATCCCGCCAACTCTCATCCTCTCCCATATGGCGACAACTGGGAATGCGATCGCGGCTATCGCCAGAAGAATAAATCCTGTATCGCCGTCGAAGTTCCTGCACATGCTTACTTGAGTGCTTACGGCCGTTCCTGGGACTGCGACAGAGGGTTTCGCAAGGAAAGCGAAAGCTGCGTGGCGATTACTGTTCCAACCAATGGCTATTTGGACAAAAGCGCCTTTCAGGGATGGCGCTGTGAGATCGGTTTTAGAAAGCAGGACGATCAGTGTGCGGCTGTGCTCGTGCCGACGAATGCGTACCCCACCTATGAGACCCATGGCAGAGGCTGGAAATGTGAACGCGGCTTCAGGGAAGTTGATAACGCTTGTCTGGCGGTAAAGGTTCCTGCCAATGGCCATCCTGTCTATGAACTGTATGGAAATGGCTGGGCCTGCCTGCGGGGATTCAAGGAGGACGGTGATAGCTGTGTGGCGGTAAATATGCCCGCAAACGCTTTTCTGACGGAGAAAGGCGACGGTTGGGAATGCGCTCGCGGCTTTAAGGCGGATAGAGACGCATGTGACCCCATTAAACTTCCCCAGCATGCCCATCTTGATAATTCCGGCAACGGTTGGGAGTGCAACAGCGGCTATCGTGAGAAAAGCGGTCGTTGCGATCAAAGCTGGTGATTTGAGTTTTTTATGACCGGAGACATTGAGATTTCTCTATTGGGTATTAGATTAATAATCTAAGAGAAATAGTCTGATAGGAGCTCTGAATGCATGCCGAGACATTAAGAAACGTTCTGCACTGGACCAAGGAATTTCATCAACAGCTTTCAAAATCCCTTTTGCAGTCAGCAGGGCTCCATGAGAACGAAGGGTCCCGTTTGCTGCTGGATTATCTGGCTCGGCACGAAACGCTGCTCTCCAACGTCATCGACGGTTTTGAACATACCGGCGAGTTAAAGGCGCTCAATACCTGGTGCTACGAATACCTGGAGATGCATCCTACGCACCCGCTGGCGGACGGAGAGATTCATTATGAGTCGCTGAACTCCCAGCAGATTATTGAAACCGTCATGGAGAAACATCAGCACATTATCGAGCTGTATCGCTATCTGCACGCCAAAGCGGCGACGCCTTCCACGCAGGAGCTTCTGGAGAACCTGATGAAGCTGGAAGAGCACGAGGCGATGTTGATGTCGCAAAACGGCAATCGCTTGGACGAAATGTAATAAGCGTAATGAATGTGATGTAAACAAAGAGCGGCGCATTTTGGCGCTAGCGCAAGCAGCGCCGCTCTCCCTCCGACTTTTCTCCTTCCACTGAAGACTCCCTTCACCTGAAGACTTCTGAGACACCATTTCCAGGTGTGCGACAGTACGCTAAGAGAGCGGCCTAAGCGTTAGTTTAGCCCTAATGTCCCCGGTGACAGGTCTGGGGGCGACGCCGTAGACTGAACAAAAAGAAGTCAATGATAAAGGCTGTACATCGATTTCCTTGAGCTTTCGCCGCTTGCCTCAAAACATCGGACAAGGAGTGAAGGAATTATGCGATATACAGGCTTGGTACTGGCGTTGATGGTCTCTACCGTCGCATGGTCGACGGAACCTTCCAAAGTGGAGGCCAATCGCGCTTATTCATTGTCCGCGCCCGCCAATCTACGTGATTCACCGCCCAGCACTTTTCTCTACATCCTCGGAGACAAAAAAGGCTCCGTAGCGAAAGACGACAGCGTCGTTGTAAAAGAAGTCAAAAAGATCAATACCCTGACGGGGACTCAGTATTGGATCAACGTTGAGCAGGCCCAGCCCGGAACTGCCAGCGACAGGAGCGGCTGGGTTTATATCGGAAAGGATGGCGGCGAATCCATTTTGATGGAGGAACGGCAATGAACGAATTTACCCCTTTTATCACCCAGATTTTCTTTCTGGGCCTCATTCCTTTCGCCGCCTATTTTCTCGGCGTGTATATCCGCAAAACCGTTTTTCCATCCCCGCAAAGTCCGGTTATGAAACACCAGTTTCTAGTGGCGATTCCTTTGAGCGTCATGGTGATCGCCCCGTTGATCGCGACCCTGGGGCAGGCCATCAGCGACGCGGAAAGTATGTCCGCTTATCTGATCACCATCGGCGTGATCATCGAGCACGGCCTGTTCATGAACGAAGCCGTCTGTGAACGCTTCAAGGCCAAACTGCAACCTGCATAAGACGGCGCGCAAAACCTGCAAAAAGATCCAAAGAAAAGGAGACAACAATGAATAAGGCATTGGCGACCTTCGTTTTGGCGCTGTTTTTAAGCGCTTGCTCAGGTGTCACCCTGGTCAGTGATTATGACGAGGTTATCGATAAGGGCAGTATGGAGTTTTCCGAGCAGTTAAATACCCATGTGAAGAACATGGCGGATCTGGCGGGCACGCCGGAAGGAACCTATGAGAAGAACAGACCCGCTTATAACGCGCTGGAATCCAAGCTGGATGCAATGATCGCCCGCGCCTCCGCCGCCTCGGAAGGCAAAGCCTGCAAGCTGGAGAAAAAGCTCTATAAGCGGGTGACCACTATGATGAACGAGAAGATTCCCACAGAAATCGCACAGAGTGGTATGGAAGCAGACGGCAATGCGGACGGCTGTAATGAAAAGCTGTTGTCGTTAGTGAAAGACCAACTGCAGTCCATTGAGAAGATTCATCGCGAAAGCGATAAGTGCGGCCCCAAAAAGCTATCCTGCCTGAGACCCGCCACCTCCAAATCAGCGATGGCTATCGCCAATCAGTCGATTAACGCTGTATCCGTCGTCGAAAACGCGAAGAAGAACTAGCACTTTAAATAACCAGAACTTTGAAGAACCAAGCCTTGGAAGAGCTAACTCTTGATAGAAAAGGAGACTGCTATGGAGATCAATGCGAACGATATCTACGAAAAAATCATCCAGGCGGCGGAAGCCTCATTCAAAGAAGGCTGGCTGGCCGTAAAGTCATACGCCCCCGCTGAGTTCAAGAAAATGTCCGTACAACTGGCGGACGTGGCGCAGAACGTGGCGCTGTATCAGATCGACAAAAACCAGGGCTACTCGCCGAAAACCGGCAAGATACTGGTCAGGATGCAAAAGACCTCCTGCGAATCAGTGCTGGTCGCCATTACCCAACTCACCCTGATCACAGTGCAAAAAGCGCTGAACGCCATCCTGAAAGTGCTGAAGGAAGCTTTTGGCGGTGTGTTGGCGGCGGTGGTGTAACCTGGCTGTTTTATAATTCACTCTTTTTGCGCGTCAATACAGTGGTTCCATGACGCGCAGCACTTTCCTCCAAAAAACAGATAAAAAGTCACAAAATCGTCGTCCAGTATTTAACTGCCCGCCAAACCGCCCATCCGTACACTCGTAATACATCCTGAAAGAGACCACCGCCGCAGGTTGGGATTTGCGTTAGCAGGCGCGGCGTCGGCTCTGTGAGATGGAACTCGGCGGGACGGCATGACGACATTTTTCTGCGCGCTCGCCGAATAATATCGACCTCCATGGATATAGGGGTTCTTTATGAAAACAACACTCATTTCTCTCGCCATGGGCGCGGCGATCACCGTTGCTTCGTCCGCCAGTTATGCAGACGTGGAAGGCTCCACCTCCTATCTGAATCATGTAATCACCGCAAACGGGGCGGCGCACTACTTGCCGATAAACCTGTCGTTTTATGCGAGCACAACCGGCACAAGAGCGATTTTCTTCAATGGCGAATGCGCGGTGCAGTCCAACGACAACTTCACCTGGTATGACGTCAATATCGAAGTCACCAGCCCCAGTGGCGTAGTGACCATTATCGCGCCCTCCAACAGCGACAACGCCTTCTGCACCGGCAAAGGCAATGGCGTGCTCGGCAACTGGTCCAGCAACGAAACCCACGGAACCTACTACGCCTCCGCAGTAGGCTGGTACCGCGTGCGCGTGCAGGGACAACTGATCGGATACGGCGCAGGAGAGAGCGTCGATATGGACGACATGTCTTTGATCGTGATGGATTGATCAAGGCGGTTGTACAGAAGCGCTGAGCAACGCCGACCTGCCTAAATAAGTTCGCCGCCCACGCTGGTTGTAGTGTGTGGGCGGCTGCTTCCTGTCTTCAGACTTCTTCCTGCGCATATCACTCGGTCGTTCTCCTCGTTAGGTCGCTCTATGCAAAAGAGAGATCTGGGGCCAGTGATACGAGCTAAGTACGACTTATTCATGCCTCCCAAGCCTACTTGTAATCCCAATGTCCTAGAGGGTGCGGACGATTCAGAGTGATCCCCTATAAAAGTAAAATATTCTTGCATTGTAATAGATTGTATCTTGTCGCGATTGTCCTGCTATATCGCTGCTATGACTGGATATTTTGCATAACTAGGGATGTTTCTTCATGTATTCTACTCGCCGGTACGAGTTCAAACATTGGACAGATTTAACCATTGTTGACTTGTCTTTTGTTGAGTCCCCATTCTTCGCCGCCAGCTACGCTGAACGCTGTTTGAACAATGAGATGAAGGTCAGCGAAGTTGTCGGTAACCTCTCAGGCCCCCATTTTCGCTCTGCTTTCGGCGCCTTTCCCGGGAGAGGGACGCCGTACTTTCAGAAATGGAAAGAAGATTTCGTCAGGCTGGTTGAGCGTGGCGACATTCTTCTGGTGTTTAAAGACGGTAAAAAACCATTTAGCCCGATCGCAAGCGAAGAAGACGAAGGCGTCTTCCCTACAAACTCAGATCCCGTATTAGCGGAAAGACTGATAGCGCGGGCGAATCCTGCACCTCCGCCGCCGCCGATGTTAAACGGACTACTAAAAGACATTCCCTCATTGAATGGTAACTTGTGGTGGGAAAGTGTCCCTGCAGAGCGCCGCAATTACCTCCCCCCGCCATCCAAAAGATCTGAAACGCCTGAGATCGCTCAAGCAGAACCTGATGAGGCGACAGGTCTGACCGAGGATGAGCGTGAGGAGGTCTACAGGGAATTCTGGGAGGCCAAAAAACAAGGAGACGCCTCCGCTATTCTGGCAATGGAAGAAAAGTTGGGGGATGAGTTTTACCACTCACTGGAAACTGGCGGGGGTGGTCCTTTCGGGAAGTACTATGCTATACCGAAGGAACGAGCGGAGCTGATGCTGGAGGGGCTACGCGTCATTGAACGGGGAAGCCCGGTTGACGATGTAAGAACATTCGATAACAAGATCAGAGACATCCGTAAGAATCTGATCAACGCCAGTTCAGACCCAATCGCCGCCAGACGCAGCATCGAAGTCAACTCACTGGATGGACTAAGCGAACGCGTAGCATTAGAAGACGTCGGCTCATTTGTCACCGAAATTCCGCCCAGATTGGGAGAGCTGGAAGAGATCTATGCTGGAGCTATCACCGCGGTGGTTGGACATCCGGCGCTTGGTGGAGCAAAGTTGGCGGTTTCACAAGAAGGCCTTCCGGTCAGTGCTGGCACTGATTCAGATATTGGCCTACCAAGAGACTTCTATAAGCGTTTGCCAAGAAATACAAAGTTGCCGTTAGCAAATCAGCTTGACAATAAAATTAATCCACAAATTTCTTGTGGGTCTACATGCGGCTCTTTAGCGCTAAATAAAAACGGTATAACTACAATTACCCCTGATGATCTAAGCAGGCTGCTTGCGCTTGACTTTACAGACAAAGGTGTCACCGCGAGAGATCTAGCGAAGGTTATGCGCCAGTCTAATGGTGATGCTTTTGTTGTACCTATCAGGCGACCGTCTGCTGCTGTAGACGCTTTGATAAAGCATACGTCACAGGGCAATCCTGCAATTGTTCGTGTTGAGACAAATAACGGCGGTCACTTTATAATTGTTGATGAAATTTTGATATTGAAAGATGGTCAACAACTCGTGGTTATCCGAAATCCTTCAGGTCCTAAAAAAGGAGGCGTGAGTCCAAATCAGTCATATGCTTTAGAGAGGTCGGATTTTGAGGATATTTACGGTGGAAGCTTTATTACAACAAAGCCGAGGGATTAAAAATATTATGAATTTAGGCGAAGTTATAAATGAACTTGATGTTTTAGAAAATAAAAAATTAACCGTATCAGGAATAATTTTTGCAAATAGAAAATCAATTTTTTTATGTGATTCAGAAAGTTTTTCGACAGCAAACAAAGTTGCACTAACCACTGTTAATGTCTACGAAGTTTTGTCTGAATACATTGAGCCCAGAACTGGCGGCGAATGGGAGTATGTCGATCATTGTGAAGTCAGCGGAACCCTTCTGATATGTGATGGGAAAGCGACGTTATCTGACATAAAACACATGACGCTGAAAACAAAGTGGATTAGCTATGATCTCTACTTTGATGGTCGCGAGAGAGATCTGAAAGCTGATGTGTCAGAGGTGATGCGACGATTAGTGGTTGAAAAAGAAGGAAAAACATGGATAAGCGGCTATCTTATTGACGTAAAGGAGGGTGTTTATCTGTCAGATAGTATCGACGCCAATATTAGTGATGCTGACGTTATTAAAATCGTTCAACCTGATATTCACGAGGTGGTTGAGAATAACTTTAACCCGACGGTTGACTGGCCCGAAATTCGTGAGAAGGTGATGGTTCTGGCGGAGCTTGCTGAAAAAGATGGATCTGTTGAAGTAACTAATATTGAACGCTTTAAGGTTGATTACGGGGCGTTGGTCATATCCTTTGACGGGAAGGGCGAGTACACGTGGGGGGAGTAATTGTTGTCATCTTTTGAAGACGCATACCAGGAAATGCTCACTGAAGGCATTATCTCTGGGGCGAATATTGGTTGCTCAAGCTCTGAAATCGCTGCAATTGAACACAAGTACGGCTAACCTTGCCTCAGTCCTATAAAGAATTTCTGAGACGGTGTGGACGCTCCTGTGAAGCGCTTGACGATAATGAGTTCAATTATCAGTATGAGCATGTCAAAGACATGACGGAACTCCTGAAAAAGGTCGCCAGAGGTTACTTGTTGAAGGAGATGAACTGACTGATCCTTATCCTGACAGCATCTTTTTCATAATGGAACGGTATGGGGATGAGTTTAATTACATTATCGCCAATAGCGAGGCTGACTCTCCTGTGTACTATTACAATTACCCATTGGATACCTTCAAAAAAGTTTTTGACTCCGTAGGCGACTGGTTTAAGGCCCACGCAGCAGATATGAATAGCTTTAAAGAGCAAGGTTTGTAGCCTCTGCGTTGATGGCTGGCCGAATGCTGTGGTGAATAAGGGGGAGACGTGAATGAGTGTTCAGACGAAAGATAAGACGAGAATTCAGGGCGTGTTGGCGGTTCTGGGCGCCAGGACACTTCGGCCCTTTTTGATTGAGGGCGGCGATGATGTGATTGAGTATCTGGGGTCTACAATCGATGCGGAATTTGAAAAGCATATCTCAGCAGTCAAACAAAATTTTATTAGAATTGCCGACGATAAATTCATCCAGAAACTCGGAGATACAGTTTTTCCTCTCTGTGGGAACTGCTATTCATATATAAATAAAGCCGTCCTGGAAGGAAGCTATAGTTATGAAGAGGACGGTGAAAGAGTCTTTGGTAATATAGTTTATGCCCAAATCTTTAATGACCAAGGTGAAAACGTGGAGTTTCAGCCATAGGCTTTTAGTTGGCGGGAGTGGTTGATATGGCACTATCATTTTCTCATGATATTGACTTATACAATCAAGGGATATTGACTATTCATATACTGAAAACCTATGTCATCAGGCGGCTGGCGCTTGAAGGGAGCCAAGAAGACTATGATCGTGTTCCCTCTTGGTTAAGGGATGAAATAAATAGAGATATAAAGAAATTTCACGAGACTGGAGTGTGGATGATCGTCTCAAATGAGGGCGTTGAAAATTTTGAAGTGATTGCGAAGAGATTTTCGACTAAATTCGGGGATTGTTAGCATGGCTAACATTGATGAAGTTGTTATCAAACTGAAGGAAAAAGAAAAGTTCTGCGTCGAGTATTATCAGCCAGAATGGATGTTGGCTGATGCGGTAGTCGTTGAATTGAGTCAGTTTGATGTCTCGGAATACAATATTTTTGATATTTTCTCCAGAGACGTGATTGAGAATTACATCCTTGCCCCGGCTGAGCCATTTTTGAGTGTTAAAGAGGGTAGTGTTAAAGTTGAGAGCTTTATTAAAGTCAGTGGGGCGGAGCTTAAAAAAGTCGATCATTCAAGCTTGGCTCCCTTGTATCAAAAATTGATTCACGAGTGGGAGAAGGCAGGTTGGATAACGATCATTAAAGATGCGGATAGCAATAATTCTCTAACCATATGCATTAATGAAAAATAAGACGAATATACCTTTTATTTTAACTTTACTCGTAAATTAAGAAGAGTGATCATGCCAGATGGGATGTTTGATGAAATTGGTGGCCTTGATGATCCCGAGTGGATTCTCAAACACTGCCTTTATAAACTGTTCACTTCACCCAGAGCACTCGAAAAAGTCGACAGATTTATCAAAGAAGGCTATGTAGCAGGCGAACTGAACTGGTCAATCCAAAAATGGTCAGATGAAGTGGGTGAAGAGTTTGAAGTCGAGCCATACGAGGGCTTTATGGCTTTTTTAGGAGGCGATGAGCATGGCTATTACGAAAATGATGAGTACTCGATTTTTCATAACGATGAAGTGTTTTACTCCAGACTAGCATCCGCTTTGGACTGGTATGCATCAAAGCATCCTGAGAAAAGCGACGTTGTTGACAGACTTAAAGTCGCCATGGCGGTAGGGTTTTAAAAGGACATCTGATATTGGTGGATATGACGATATAATCGGATAAAGCAGAATGTCAGTCTTAGCTTCAGAAATTAAAACTAATAAACTCCGTTACATTGACACGTTTCAAACCGTCAAAGGGTGTTTTTCAGGGCCGCCATTTAGTCTGGATAACACTGTAAAACTTAATGTCGAGAGCTTTGAAGACTCTTTTTTCGAGTTCTTGTCTGTTTTGGTCGGTGGAAGATCTCTCCTCAACTATGATGTTAAGCTGCACGGTAAGGTTGCAGAGGATAGGGATGGCTTATATATAGACGAAGTTAGCTATATTAAATTCTGCGTGAGAATTGGAACTGCAGTTTTTATATATTCACCAGATAATATTCGCTCGCTTGAATCAGTTTTAACTGACTTTGAAAGTGATAGTGTGATTTGCGGTGATATAAGTCTGGATGGGGAAGATCTGTGCTTTCGTGCAGTAGATGAGGGTAAAGTGAGCTTTGATGAAAACCCTCGTCGTTTTCTGGAAAAATTCCTTAAACGTAGAGACTTTTTTGATAAGACAGTGACAGTCGTTGCGGATGTAGAGTCAGAGGAACATGATGGCGTGCGCCACATCACGGATATTCATAAAGCCAAAGCTGTTGTAGGAAATGCAGTGTTTGAATGGAGCGAAGAAGCTATTCATGCCTGATTCAGGGCAGGCAGGCTCCTCGGTCTATTTCTATAAGTAGCATGTTTTATTGGGATTTTTTGGTTGAGCCTCAAATTATAAAGGACTATCAATGATAAATATTCGACTCGCTTCAATGGATGATTTCGACGCTATGTGGAATATCTTCCAGTCAGTCATCGAAACTGGTGATACGCTTCCATTTGGCGAAAGCTTTGATCGGGAAGCATTTCATCAGAACTGGTTTGCTTCAAAACCGGCATATGTCGCAACAAATGAGGCGGGTGTTGTCGGGATGTATAGTATGGGGGCTAACTATCCTGACCTGGGATCTCATATTGCAAGCGCGACATATCTGGTGTGTCCAGATGCTCAAGGAAAGGGAGTGGGGCGTGCGTTAGTTCGCCATAGCCTTGAAAGAGCGCGTTTAGAAGGCTTCTCCGCCATGCAGTTTAACTATGTGGTCAGCACCAATGTCGCCGCGGTTGAGCTGTATAAGTCGTTAGGTTTTTTCATTGCAGGCACTCTGCCAAAAGCGTTCAAGCACAAGCGACTTGGGCTTGTCGATGCTTATGTCATGTATTGCTTCTTGTAAGCCGAGTGGAATGGACAAGCCCGTATCCTGTCTGGGGTTGTGATGCTCAGTTTAGTGAGGGGCTTTCTTCTGATGAGTGAAACAGTTTGGCAGAGGAGAGCGAACTCCCCTCGAAACCACAATTAGAACTCAACTCAAAATGACGCCGCGTCGTTCACTTGTATTTCCACTGACGCCAATACGTCGCGGAAGTGTTTGCAGCGTTCAAGTCGAAGGTTGTACACCACGCCTTCATCTGGGTAGTAGACTTTCCATTCGCCTTTTTCGATGGGAGTGAATGATACTTTGCTTCCTGATCTTCCCATGCTGACCGAGGTAGTAGACGCCAACACAGGCAGGCCGATGGCGTTGCCGACGTCGATGTAAAGTCCTTCGCGATTGGTATGCGCGCCGCGACAGCCGGCCAGGAAGACAAATCCGAATTTTGAAGGGGCTAACTTGCGCGTGGCCACCAGGTGATTAACGACTTCGGACCCGGTTTTGCGTTCGTTTGAGGTGGCTTTGAATCTGAGTTCATTGGCGTGGCCGAGTAGCACCAGAGGGAGCTTGCCGTCGCCGTTGCGTTCATTCAGGAGGGAGGAGCTTCGCCATGTCGTGCGATCCAGAGCGCCTTCAAGCGCTGAGAAGATATCGCCGATTTGACTGTCTCCGCTTGTTACCAAAACACCTAATCCGCTCGCCATCTTTCTTCTCCTTTTGACAGATGCATAGAGGGCTCGCTCTCTTAGCCAGAGCGCTGCGGGAGCAAGGCTGTGTAAGCAGAATATAAGGCGCTTTTGGAGGGGTAATGCCTTCATGCTGCGAGCTATATTTTTATCGCCCACCCGACAGGGATAGACGTTCCGTCAGGTACTTTAGGGAAGCCTGCTTGATATGAGCAAAGCAGCATAAAACGCTAATCAGTGATCAGGAGCGCCATAGAACATGAAACGTCTAAGTAGAATCATTGTTTCCATCATCCTTGTCCTTGCTTCAATACAAAGCGCGTTTGCGGCTGAGGCCATTGTGATCGTCGCATCAGGTCAATCCAACGCATTAGGGCGAATCAGCGAGGGGCCCTTTGTTTATAACGAAAATCTGTACGTCTATAACAACGACTGGAATCAGTTCGAAGTCGCAGACCTTCAACACAAAAGTTATCGGACCGTGCTGGGCGACAGCTTTGGCGGCGGCAAGGCCAACGTAGCGATCGCTTTCGCTAATAGGATACAGCATGAAAAGCGCGTTCCGGTTTACGTCGTTATTGAAGGGAAAGGCGGCGCGAGTATCGAGAATTGGGTGACCGGCGGTTATACAGCAAAAGTGAACAAAGTCGTTGATCAGGCGATTGCATCGGAGCCTGGGCTGAGTCGGGATAATGTCCAATACTTTGTGTGGTTGCAGGGCGAGGTGGATTTGCGCACTGGCATGGATGAAACCGAATACGCACAGGCGTTTTATCAAGTGGCGAACCAGATCAGCGCGCCCATGACCGTTACGGCGCCGATTTCACAAGGTTATATTGATAATAATGTGGGCCACGACAATCTGGGCGTACAGGACTTTTTCCACTCGCTCGGCAGACCTTATCGCGTCGCCAATGTTGATGGTTTAACGCTTGGCGATACTGCGCACTACGACGGTCGCTCCGTCTGGGAATTGGGTTATTTTCGGTTGTATGAAGCCTTGCCGCATTAGACTTAGTTGGCGTTGAAGGGGGGGCACACCCCTCAAATCGTCCCCCCGGGAGAAATCACGTAGCCCAAATCCATCACTGGTTCGAAGTCGGTTTGCCCCTCCAGACGGGCGAGGAGGGCCTCGGCGGCGAGGGCGCCCATTTCGTGACGAGGGGTGAGCACGCTGGCCAGTTGTGGAGTCATCACTTGACCGACGTCGTGGCCATGGAAGCCTGCGATGGCCATTTCCTGGGGGACTTTGATGCCGCGCCGCAAGCATTCGAAGTACGCGCCGATGGCCACGTCGTCATTGGTGCAGAAGATGGCGTCGGTTTCCGGCATTTCATCCAGAATGCGGGTCATCAAATGCGCCCCCACGCTGAAAGACGAACGCGCCGCATATTGCATGGTGCGCGGCTCCAGCCCCGCGTCGCGCATGGCCTGTTGATAGCCTTCCTGACGCTGAAGCGTTCGCGTGTCCAGTCGCACGGAGAGATACGCCGTGCAGCGATATCCCCGTTGAATCAACGTGCGGGTCATGTCGTAGGCGGCCTGCACGTTATCAAAGCCAATGGCCTGATCCAGCGCGGGACTGCGGGTGTCCATGATTTCCACTGTTGGCGTCCCGGCGGTTCTGATCATTTGCAGGGCGCGATCAGTATGGCGGCTCTCTGACATGATTAATCCATCCACGTTATAGGCGAGCAAATTGGCGAGGTTCTGTTCCTCCAGTTCCGGGCTATAGCCGTAATGAGTGAACATCAAGTGATAACCGCGACTTTCCGTGACCTGTTCAATTCCCCGGATCACATCGGAAAACACCTGATTGGTCAGGGACGGAATCAATACGCCAATGGCGTGGCTGCGTGATTTGGACAATATGTCCGGCGCCCGGTTGGGGATATAGCCCAGTTCCCGCACCGCCGTCTGGATTTTGTGTCGCAGGGGCTCGGAAACCAGCTCTGGCTGTCGCAGGCAACGACTTACCGTCATTTTGGTGGCGCCGACCTGGTCGGCGATGTCCTGTAGCGTCGGTCTTCTTTTTTTCACTGCGTTCCCTTTCAATCTGATGCGGGGCGACTGCGTGATGCGTCACAATAATCCAGCGCCTGTAAACACGCCGTTAAAACCTCTTCCGCTGACTGACGAATATCAATAACGATGGCTTCGTTCTCATGAGGTTCCTCCAGTGCGGCGAACTGGCTCAGCAGCATTTCCGGTCCCTTGAAATAATGGCCGCGACGCTGGGTCAGGCGCTGCAGGATCGTATCAAAATCCCCCTGTAAATAAACATACTGCAAACCGGGCGCGCCTGCGCGAAGAAGAGTGCGATACTCCGACTTCAAGGCGGAACAGGCTAACACCAGACTGGGCTTATGCCGGATCAGAGCGGACAGGTCCGCTAGCCATTGCGCCCGGTCGGCGTCAGTAAGAGGCTCGCCGCGGGACATTTTCTCCACATTGGCGGCGCAGTGAAAATCGTCTGCGTCGAAGAACGGCAGCGCTAAGCGGTGCGCCAGGGCGGCCCCGATGCGACTTTTGCCGCAACCGGAGACGCCCATCATGATAATTTTCAAACCGTTTTTTCTCTCTACTGAACAGGTTTCACGGGTTTTTGAGCCGGCGTCATTAGCCTCTAGGTTGGCTTCCATCGAGTTGGGTTTCCTTTCCATCAGGCCCACCATAACGCCAGTTGCGGGAAGGCGATAAGCAGCGCCAGGGCGATCAACTGCAATCCGATAAACGGCAGCAGGGAGATAAATATTTCACCAAGAGAGATGTCTTTCGGCGCTACGGATTTGAGATAAAACGCGGCGGGCCCAAAGGGCGGCGAAAGAAACGACACCTGCATATTCATGCAGAACACCACGCCGAACCAGATAGGGTTGTAGCCCAGCTCCACCACGATGGGCACGAAGATCGGCATGGTCAGCAGCGCCACGCCTACCCAGTCGAGAAACATGCCCAGCACCAGCAGGATGGCCATCATCAGCAGAATCGTGGTGAGACCGTCGCTGCCGCTGAAGGACAGAATGGTCTCGCGCACAAAATCGATGCCCCCCATCAGGTTATAGACTCCCACCAGGGCGGTGGCGCCAATGCCGATCCAGATGATCATGCCGCAACTGCGCAAGGTGGTGACGCAGCTTTGCTTCAGCATGGTTCTGTTCAGTTCGCCGCGAATCAACGCGCTGATGGCGATGCCGACCACGCCCAACGCGGACGCCTCGGTAATTGAAGCGACGCCGGTGTAAATACTGCCCAGCACCACGGCGACAGTGAGAATCGGAAATACCAGCGCTTTGGCCAGATTAGGCGTGGCCGCCTGCGGCTCAATATCAGGCGCGTTATCGGCGTTATCCGAAGGCAATGGCGCCCAATGAGGACGCATCCTGGCGGCGATGAGCACATAAGCGATATACAGCGCCGCCAGGATCAACGCCGGCGCGAAGGCGCCTTTGAACAGGTCGCCGATGGACACATTCGCGGTCAAACCATAAATGATCAGGACGATACTGGGTGGCAGCATGGTGCCCAGCGCGCCGCCAGCGCAGGTGACGCCGATGGCCAGACGACGGTGATAGCGCAGACGCAACATTTGCGGCAGCGCCAGCAGGCCCAGCAGGACGKTTTCACCGCCGATGACGCCGGACATGGAAGCAAGGATGACCGCCACTAACAGCGTCTGCACCGCCACGCCCCCGCGCACCTTGCGGCCAAGTCGATTCATGGCGTCGAACAGGTCCCGGGCGATGCCGGAGTGGTCGAGCAGGGCGGCCATTAACACGAACATGGGCACCGCCAGAAAAACGTAACTGCCGACAAAGCTATACATGCGGCTGCTGACCAGGGGCAGCGCCTGGGGGCCGAACCAGCCCAGGGCGAAGGTCAGCGCCACCAGCCCGGTGGCGAAGGCGAGTTGCATGCCGGTGAGCAGCAGAACGATCAACATAAACAGCATCAACAGACTGCCATAGGCGATGCCGATGGAAGATAAATCAAACATCCTCGGACGACTCCTTGGCGGACGGATTGTGAGTGGCGAACAGCCGTCTGATGTCGCGAATCAGGTGCAGGATCATTTGCACCGCCAGTATGCAGAACGCGACGAATATCAGACCTTTCAGGTAAGCAGGAAAATGCGGATTCCAGGCGGAGCCGGAGGACTCCAGACGCAGGTCGCCCCAGGGCGCGAACCAGGCTTTTTGCGCCATGAACCAGGAGCCGTAAATCATCATGCCGCAGAAACTCAGCCCCAGCAGATGATGCAGCAGTTTCAGCCAGGCGCGAACCTTGGGAGCGACGGCGTCATAGAGCACCACCACCCGCACATGCTGGTCATTGGCGAAGGCGTAAAGACCGCCGATGACGAACAGCGCCGCTCCGATAAAGGTGGCGGTTTCGTGCACCCAGATAGTGGGGGAATCGAACACATAGCGCATCCCCACTTCGTAAAAAGAAATCGCTACAACCAGGATGAACAGCAGACTGAGTTGGCGGCCCACCCAGTTGATGCAGCGGTCGAGCAGGTTGGCGGGAGCGGGAGTTTTCGCATCCTCCAGCTCTTGCATCAGATCGGACATGACAGAAGCTCCTGAGTCAGGGCGAAACAATACGGCGTTCGCCCAGGCTTGGTTTAGGACATATCAGAGCGCTTACAGCAGACCTTGTTGCTGTAGATAGGCGGTCACAGACTCGTAGACCTTTTTGGCGTTGGGAGATTGCCTGGCGAACTCCTCCCATTGGCTACGGGCGATCTCGCGGAACTTCTTACGCTCTTCCGCCGGCCAGTCGTGAATGGTGATTTTGGGATTGGCGTGGGCGGTTTTGACCGCTTCGATATCCGCCATTCTGAGCTGCGTGCTGATGTCGTGGGCGAAATCCCGAGCGGAAGTGGTGAGAATCTCCTGAATATCCGCCGGCAGTTTGTCCCACTGTTTCATGCCCATGGCGATTTCCAGCAAGGGCAGGGAGTGGAAGCCGGGGTACACCGGATGCGGCGCGATGTCATTCATGCCCGCCTCCTGATTGGTGGAGAACACGGTGTAATCCGCCGCGTCGATGACCCCTTTGCTCAAGGCGGTGAATACCTCAGAGCTGGGCAGGTTTACCGGCGCGGCTCCGGCGGCGGCGAATACCGACTGCACCAGACCTTCCGGCGCCCGCAGTTTCAGCCCTTTCAGATCCGCCACGCCATTCAATGGCTTCTTGGAGACGAAAGCCTCCAGCCCGGTGGCGCCGCCTCCGACAAATTTGACGCCGTAAGGTTTGTACAGCTCGTTCATGAGCTGATAACCGCCGCCGTAGTTGATGTAGGTAATCAGTTGATCCGGCGACGACCAGGCGCCCACGGTGTTGCCGATCAGGCCGAATGCGGGATCTTTACCGGAGAAGTAACCGGTAACGGAAATATGCCCGTCAAGAATGCCCATGCCCATGGCGTCCAGGGTTTCAGTGTGGCTCACCACACTGCCCACAGGCAGCAATTCGATATGCAGGCGTCCGCCGCTCATACGCTCAACGCGCTCGGCCCATTCCTGCTGCACTTTGAAATTCTTCACCCCGGAAGGGTCGGAGGACTGAAACTTGAAATTGAAATCCGCTGCGCCAGCGGTTCCGAAGGACAGAGCAGTCGCCAAAGCGCCCGCTACGAGAGAGGTCGATAACTTCATATGATCGCTCCAATTCTTATTTTTAACGGAGTATCGCCGCCGCGAGTTGCAGGCGGCATCAGGGTTAACGCAATTCATGCTAGGCGTGTTACCGGTAACATTCTAATAAATTTGTTACCGGTAACTTTTTTAAATCAATAACTATTAACTATCGAATGAGTCGGAATAAAATCTCCGGCATTTTCGTCAAAAATAGAGCAAATTATGATCAATATGCTAAAGTTAGGGTACTTATAGAACCGGGTTTTATGCGTTAATTCAGAGTTATAGCAGGAGTACGGAATATAGGAAAAATGATTAGGGAATGTCGACGATGGAAAGTTATTACAAGACCATACTGAACTTAATAGCGCAATCTCCTAACTCAGACTCGTTATTCCAGTCTTTTTTGAAGCTGATTACTGAGATTGCCAGCTGCGACAGCGCAGTATTTCTGATCACCGACCTGAATAACCTGGGCGACTCTCACAGCGACTACATCTATAACGTTCCCCAAGAACATCAAAATATCTATGAAAGTTACTACAATCAGATAGACACGACGAACGAGACCATCTCGAAAAGCCAGCAGGATCTGGTGTTTGTGCAGGATCTCCCTGATGAGCTGACCAGCCGGGAAGTGGAGTCGGAATTTATGGCGCCCAATGGCTACAAAGGGCGCGCCGTCTTTGCATTCCCACGCAGTAATAATTACGTGACGAACCTCTATCTGTGCCGGGATGGCGTCTTTTCGGAAAACGATAAGGCGATGTTGATCCGCTCAACCCAATCCATTCGCTTGACGGTGCAGGAAATACTGAATAATGAGCGTCGCCGGAATTTTGCGCGCTCACTGCTCAACGCCACGGGGAGCCTGGGCGGTTTGCTTGGCTATGTCATCGTGGACGACAGGATGAATCTGGTGGATATGGATTCCGACCTGGTTTTTCTGTTCGTCAAAAAGCAGATAAAAATCGAGAACAAAAAGGTGCATATCTATGAGCCGGAACTGGCGAATATCATCGATATGTCCATCCGCTTCGGCGCTGCATTGACATACTCTGCGATAGACTCAGACTTCTCTTATGACATTGCGGTGGCGCCTACGTCGTTGTTGAAAGGGCTTCTTCCCTGGGAGATGCCGCCCAACGGCCTGGTGATCGCCGTTTATGACTGTCACCGCTGCGTGATTCATTTAAAGAAACTGATGGATTGCTATGGGCTCACCAAAACGGAAGCGGAAACCACGCTGCACTTTTCCCAAAAGCCCCATAACAAGCTGTTGGCCTCTGAGTTATCGAAGGCGCCGGAAACCGTCCGAACCCACGTCAAAAGAGCTATGCAGAAGATGGGCGTGCACTCGCAGTCGGAGTTGGTGCGTCTGGTGTTGACCATCACCATGCCGTGATTTTGTGAAGGCTGTCTTATGAGCGGAAAGCGCCCCCAATTGGGGTATTTCCAGGTATTCGCATTCCTTCTAATCTTGTCATGACGACATCAAATAGCGGTATTGAAAACACAACAAGAGGGATCTAACAGTGATCAACTGGGAAGTGTGGCCGAATTGGGCTGATGAGAGTTCAGTCTGCCCGGTCGCAAGGCATGAAGACGTTATGTCTTCGCGCCCTGGCGGTACAGACTCTACGTCAGCGCCCAAAAATAACTCACAGACGTTGGAGCATTCGATAGAAAAATATAAGAAATTTCTGAGATCCGAAGCCGACAAGCTAAACGCCCATAAGCACGAAAATGGAAAGAAGAGACAGGGCGACCAAGCCTGACCATGAACAGGCTGGGCAGTGACGATAAGTGTCGGATTATTTACAGAGATACGCCGCGCTGACCGTCAATATCACTCGACAGCGCGGCTGGTTCTATAACCTTTTCAATCCTCAGGCGCCGCTTTGTCGGTACTTATCAGCCGTTAGCTTCACTCTTGCTGTGGAAGCATGAAGTGTTAACTGGGCTGGATCAGGTCACGTCTTCGATGCTGAGCCGGGTCGCCACAAGCCGCAAAAATTCCGGCAGGGGCACATAGCGGTCATACCCCGTGACATGTTCTTCACGGGTGGGAAAGGTCCACTCTCCATCGTCACCGTCTTCCTCCCAGCTCAGTATGTTGTAGTGAGAGGGCAGGGAGACGACGTAGCCGATAGTTTTGTCCTCCGGCTCGCCGCTGCGCCATTGCAATCTATCAGGGGCGCCGGAGTCGATATCCTGCTGGCATTCGACGCCAGTGGCCCACTCAACCGCGCGCGTCAGATCAATATAACCCACCACCTTCGCCGCCACGCTCTCCAGACCGCGCCAGAAATAGTAATCCGGCGGATCAAAAGCCCAGGGCAACACGTCATACACCAAACCAGCAGGGTACTGGATAGCGACAAGGTAGTGGACGCTGTGGGTCTTTCCTGGAGAGGCGCCTTGGTTCCATGTGGGTAACGAGGTCGTCATTGTAAAAATCACCGGATTAATAACAGGTCAGTATCATCGCCATATTAATAATGGCTGAGCACTTACAGGTATTCGGGCTGCGCAGATGGTTCTTTATCCGCGTACTCGGTCGCTTCTGCGTTTGCAGGCATCAATTCCCGCCACCAATAGGTTTGCTGCGCGGGCTCAGACAGCACCAGAGGCGCGCCGATCATGGGCGTGCGCAATGTCACCTGATGTTCTCGCGCCAGCGCCGCAATGCGTTCAAGGGGGTCATACCAAGCGTGCATCGCCAGGTCGAAAGTGCTGTTGTGAATCGGCATCATCTGCTTGCCCTGCAGGTCGATATGGGCCTGCATGCTTTCTTCCGGCTGCATATGCACGCCGGGCCAGTTCTGATTGTAAGCGCCGGTTTCGATCATGGTCAGATCGAAGGGGCCGTACTTGTCGCCAATATCTTTGAAGCCGGGGAAATAGCCGCTGTCGCCGCTGAAAAACAGCCGTTCTTTGCTTCCCAGCATCACCCAGGACGCCCACAGAGTTTTATCGCCGTCGAACAGGCCGCGACCGGAAAAATGTTGCGCAGGCGTCGCCGCCAGGGTAACGGGTCCAACCTTCACGGATGACCACCAGTCCAGCTCGGTGATTTTCTCCGCAGGGACGCCCCAGGCTTTTAGCTGTCGTCCCACGCCAAGCGGGGTATAGAAGTACTCGACGCGGGAATGCAGCGCCTTGATGGAGCCTTCGTCCAAATGATCGTAATGATTGTGTGAAATCAACACGCCCTTGATCGGCGGCAGTTGCTCCATCTCAATGGGGGCAGGGTGGAAACGCTTGGGGCCGGCCCACTGTACTGGGGAGGCCCGCTCTGAAAATACCGGATCAGTCAGCCAGAAGTCGCCTTCAAAGCGAATGAGCACGGTGGAATGTCCCAAACGATAAACGGCGCTGCGCTCATCGCCAAGCAGTTGTTCCGTTTGCAATGGCTGCAGTGGAATCGCCTTATCGGGACGGGTGGCGGCGTTATTATCAAACAGGAAGCTTTTCAGTATTTTTCCCATGCCTGCGTTCGCCCGGGTCGGAATGGAATTATGAAATTTGCCTTCGCGGAAGTTGTCGCTGTAAGCGTCGGACGGTGACGGTGCGCCCAAGCCGGTCAAGGTGGCGAGAGTATCGTTGTTGTGCATGGCTAAAGCTCCCAATGTGATAACAACCAAGCCGAATAGCAGGCGTTTTTTCATGATGTGTATCCAACCGGTCCATTCAACTAATTTGTAAACTACACAGACATTTTTAAATTACACGGATATTTGTAAACTACACCGAGCAGTTTACTCGTAAATTTTCAAAAGTAAACTGGAGAGTGTAAACTTGTCCGCATTGTTCACTTCAATACGACCTGGATAAGGCAATGGAAAAGAAAAAAAGTCTGAGCGAGCGTAAACGGGAAGCGATTCTGGACGCGGCGATCAGTGTGTTTCAGGAGTCCGGCTTTCAGGGCGCCAGTATGGATCGCATCGCCGAGCGGGCGGAGGTGTCCAAACGCACGGTGTACAACCACTTCATCAGCAAAGAAGCCTTATTTATTGAAATTACCGATCAGGTATGGCGCAAGGCGATGGACGCCACGGAGTTTCCTTACCAAAGCGACGCCCCCCTGGCTCCGCAACTGACAGCCATTGCGGAACAGGAGCTGGAACTCTTGGGATCGGAAGGCTATATCGGCATGGCGCGCATGGTGCTGGCGGAATATATGCTGTCACCCGATCTGGCGCGGCAGGCGATGCAGAAAATGCAGGAGAACGAGGGCGGTATCAAACGCTGGTTAAAGGCCGCCATGGCGGATAAGAGAGTGATCAAAGTCGATCCGGAATTCGCCGCCACGCAATTCATGAGTCTGATAAAAGCATTCTCCTTCTGGCCGCAAATCGTCGGCCACGCGCCCAACCCCACGCGGGCGGAGCGACGTGAGATCGTCGCCGCTGCGGTGGAGATGTTTTTGGGGCGTTATGCTGCGCCGAAAAAATCGTAGTAGGCCATTCTGACCCGGGTTAAGAAATCCTGCTCAACCGGTTTGGAAAGTGCCCCCGGTATTTTATCCGCCAAGGTCATGAGGTCATGTTTGATCTCAGGCGTTGCCAGATCATGTTTGCCTCTGATTTGTTGAATGGCCATCACTTCGACTGGGACAATATCAAATGGAGCGAACTTGAATTCCGGTATGGCTACCTGTTTTGAACGGTCGATATGAGATAAATGATAGTCACAAACGCCCGTGATGGCCGTTGTCAATGCATCTGTTTTATCCCAGGCGTCGATGACCTGTTGGTACACGCTCAAGCTATTGTGTACAAGTTCTTTAGGGGCGCTGTCTCCAGTATTCATCCCATGAAGCCAGAGCATGAATGGCTCAAACGTCCGTTGCGCCCAGAAACCTGGGTCAATCGCATCGCTGGCGGCCATCCGGGTTAACAGTTGACTGGCCTCTGTGGCTTGGGAAGCCTGGCCTGTGGCGATAAACCAAGCCAGGACACAGGCGGTGTCTCCCGTATAATTGGTCAGGTTTGGTCCGGCTTTCAGCGACTTCAGAAATTGGATTTTGAAATAACTCTCTGAGCGGAGTTTTAAAGACCAAAAGAAATAATCGACCGCCGTATCAATGTCATCCCAACCGACGGACTCTCCATCAGCGACTCTGACGCATCCTCTGGCTCCATAGTAATTGGCCAACACGTCGAGGGTGTCGGACAGGTCTATAAAAGACTCGAGAGAGACTTCTTCGAAGCAATCCTCAGCGTCTTCTATTTCTTCGTCGATGAGATCATCTCGTTCGGAAAGCCATTTCCGCTTGTTCTTTAAAATTGTTTCTACTTTGCTCATAAGCTGCTCAATATCTGAAAAATCATTGGGAAATCATGCGTAACCACTTGGCTGTCCTGCTATCCATCGGGACATCTGGGCCAGGGAGAAACTCTGATCGCCCTCAACACAACAGGGTGCCCCTTTGAATTTCTATCCAGCTCAACGCCAATCAACAAGCCTGAAACACTTAACGGATCTTTCCTGAATTCTTTAAGAACCGATCTGGCCTGTCTCTGAAATTGTCTTGATGTGTTCTGGTAAGCGCCGGTTCCCGTTGAAGCCTCTCTTAACACCAACTCGACAAAGTTGTGAAAGTACTCCTGGCGGTTAGACGGCTTACCTACCGTATCTTTAACAGTGGCTTTAACTTCTGCGAATGTCAGGCGTCCCGCCGGCGAGCGGGCGACAATATCAATACCGTTGTTGCTGCTGTTCTGTATAGGAAATATTTCTGTGTACCCACTGTCCTCCAGCAATTTTACGGCGAACTCTTCGCCTTTATCCCCAACAATTTTGTTGAAGTTCACCAGACCGAATGGGTCCAGTTGCGAGAGGGGATCTTTTACATAGCCCTGTAGCCTCAGGCCGCCCATGAGTCCTGATGGGTCCTGGGCGACGTACTGTCCGCTCTGCGGATCGTAGTAGCGGAAGCGGTTGTAATATAGCCCCGTTTCCACATCTTCATACTGCCCCTCCCACCGGAAGGGACAGTCGGACTTACTTCCGCTGAGGTTTTTGAGATCGCCCCATACGCTGACATCCGCCGACCACACAGATTGACCGGTCTCGTCATACATGGCGCAGGGCGTACCCAAATAATCGGCGACGATGGAAAAATAGTCGTCTCCGACCTGTTTGGCCATTGGCGTAAAGCCTTCAGGTTCAAATAACCAGGTGATCAGTTTGCTCTCATTCGCCTCTGTTCCTTGCGGAGGGGCCTGGGCCTGAATCGGTTGGCTCGAAATATCCGGGCGTCCAGAGACGGTCTCCCTTGGCGAAGAGGATAAATCAAAAGCCGTGCGTGGCATGCTGGCATTAGGCGTTTCCACCCATTCATGCAGCGGCGTATCGCCATCCCAGACCCATCGGGTGATGCGGCCGTTGAAAGTCTTGCTGAGGCGTCGGCCGAGGGCGTCGTAGGTAAACGCAACCTCGCGTCCATCTGGCCGCGAGACTTTCATCAACCTGCCTGAGACGCTCCATGTATAGCGCCAGACTTTGCCGCCAGGCTCGGATTTGGTGATCAGATTGCCTTCCAGGTCATACTCGTAGTGGACGACACCCTGATTAGTGCGCATCCACAGCAGTTGGCCGCCGGCGCCATACTCCCTGTCTTTGCGATTGTACGTCTGGAATAGATTCCCCACGGCATCCGGCATACGCAGGTCCATCTCGCCATCGCCATAGCGAGCTGAAACCAGATGACCCAGCTCGTCATGGCTAAATACGGTGACGCCGCGCTGGGAGTCGTGAATCTTTTCCAGGCGCGCATTCATACCCCAGAAGTAGGTTCTGGCAAGCTGATTCTTGTCGCCTTGAGACAGGGTGAGCTGGTGAGGACGTCCGAATTTGTCTCTTTTCCAGCGGCTTGATACGCCGCCAGGCAGATGGCGGGCCAGCTCGCTTCCCAAACTGTCCCGATCAATGGCAATCGTGAAGGCGTCCTCGCCCATGACGATCAGCGAAGGGTTGTTAAACTTGTCGCGCTGGATGCTTTGCGCAGCGCCCAGTGAGGAAGTGAGTCGAGTGCGTTTGTCCTCGCGATTAAACTCTGAAAGCACCCAGTGTTCGCCGTTGCTTTCTTTAATGATTCTTCCAATGACGTCACGCTCAAACTCCAGGGACGCATCGACGTTTACCGCCTTCATGAGCTTGCCGTCTGCGCGATACTGATAACGTTCTTCTTCGCCATCGCTGTGCAGTACGCGCACAATTCTCCCCATCGCATCATAGGCGTAATCAGAATAGCGACCGCTGGAGCGCGTCACCCGTCGGATCTGTCCTGCGGGGTTGTATTCACAGCGGCGCAGCAAGCCGTCGAAGCCAGACTCGGTTAGTATTTCCCCTGAAGGACCCAGTTCGAAACGATAGGCGTGGCCGTGCTCGTTGATGATGCCGATCAGCTGCTCTTCCGTGTCGTATTCAAACTGCAGCGTGGTTCCCGCCTGGGTGCGAGACCCCATTTTGCCCAATCCCTGGTAACTGAAATGCACGTCTAAGTGGGCGTCAGTGGCGCGAACCACATTGCCTTCCGGGTCATACTGAAAGGATTTAACATTGCCGTCCGCTTCAGCTATTTCAGTAACGCGGCCGAGCAAGTCGTATTGGACGCGCTTCTGATTTCCCTGCGGATTAGTGGTGATGGTGGTGCGTCCATGATTGTCATAAACCCACTCCTGCTTGACTCCTTTCGCCGACGACACAACGCAGGGATTGCCATAACCATCGTATTGAAGAGTGGTTTCGTAGCCTGATACGTTGATGACGGAGGTCAGTTTTCCATTCTGGTAGGCATAGCGGGTGCGGCGATTGAGAGGGTCTGATTTCGCCACGAGCTGATCGTTCTCATCATATTCCCAGCGCCACTCGCCGTTGTTCAGGTCTTTGGCTTTGATGAAGTTATCCCGCTCATCAAACTCCATCTGCAGCGTGGAGCCGTCCGGCTGGGTGATCTGGGTGAGGTTGCCGCGGGGGTCGTAGTCGTAGCGCGTCGACAGGCCCAGTTCGTTGGTTTCGCAGGTGACTTGGTAATACTCGTTGTATTCGTTGACGATCACGCCGCCGGAAGCGGTTTCGATTCTATGGGGCAGGGCGCCGTCGTGGTGGTAAACGGTCTGATAGCCGAGGGAGTTCTGTACGATAGTGAGGCTTTTCTCATCGTCGTAGACAAGCTGGTGGTTATAAATGCCGCCGTCGCCCCAGGTGTGAATGCAGCGGGCTTTGTGGTCAGCGCCGTCATATTTGAAATAGAAGCTCAGTCCGTTGTAGCCGGTTTCCTGGCATAACAGGTGGTTCTGGTATTGATAGCTAAACTCGCTGCCCAGGGCGTCCCGGGTCGCCACCAGATCGCCGCCGTAGTATTCGTACTCCACGGCGCAGTAAAACTCGCCGGCGTTATCCGGGTGCGGCAGCAGGATGCGACGGATACGGTTGTCCGCATCGCTTTCGAACTGAATGCGCCGTCCGCCGCTGTCGATGATACGGCTCAGACAGCCGCCCGCGGTGTAGTGAAACTGAATGCGGGCGTTTTCCGTGGGATCGGTGATGGCGCTCAGATAATGCACCGCCGTTGCCTGCGGATGAGCCGAGGGCGCCGCCGGGGTGAATCGGTACCAGTTACCGTCGAGATGTCTGAGACGATAGCCCTGATCGTCCCGGTGCAAGGTCATGCGCTCCTGGCGGTTAAAGCTCTCTTCACCCGCCTTCAAGGCTGGAAACGCCATGTGCCGGCCGTCCTGCATCATCACAGCGACGGCGCCGTCTTCTTCGATCAGTTTCCAGTCATAGTTGTGATGCCAGCCGTGACCGAGGGAGCCCTGATAAGTCGAGGAGCTGAACCAGGTGCGTTCCCAGGACAGAGGGAACGGGCCGGGCAACTGGAAGTCGATCCAATCCGTAAAAACCTTGCCGGAGGCGACATCCACCGGGTGTCCGGTGACCGCGCAGACGCCTTTGTGAACGCGGTTGCGGACGCTGGGCGGAGCGCCCAGTTTATCCATGAGCTTGTCGGCTTTCTTATGGATAGCGTCGGAGATCTTTTTGACGCGCTTACTGCTTTTCTGCATCTTGCGCATCTTTTTGAATGCGGCGCCCAATCCCGCCAGTCCGGCGGTGGTGGCCACGCCCATGGCGTCCACGGTGGGAGGCCCGCCGATCATGACCGGCGCGCCAATGGGAATGGGCAATACGGTGGTGGTGGGCAGCACCATGCCATAGGACTTTTTGGGTTTCTTGGCGCGAATGGGCGCCAGCATGCCCACGCTCTGACAGCTCAGCACCGGCAGCGCGGTGAAACTGAAGGGGGCTCCGTCCGCCACTACAGTGGCGCCGCCCATGAAGATCTCGTCTTCGTTCCCCGGCGGCATGACGAACGGGCCGCCCATGGGAATGTGCGGGATGGGCTTGCCCGCCGTGCCTGCCGTCGCGCGGGGCACGCCGTTGACTTTCACCGTGCCGCCGAAGATCGGCAGGTAATCCAGGACATCGAAAATAATGCCGATGTGCGGGTGGGGAATAGGAATGGGCGTTCCTGGCGGCAGCGCCAGCAGGTGAATATCGATCCCCAGTATCGGGTCAAAATGTTTGGCCGCCAGCATCAGACTGTCTCCGCCCTGGCGGCGTGCGCTTCCCGCCAGCCTTCGCCAAGCAAGGCCGCCATGGCTTCATGGACGTAATCTTTATCCTCTCGGGTCGGCGCCACGCGCAACAGCGTTTCTCCCAGGTAAGGCAGGGTGGTGTATTGGCGCTGCTCAGGCTCGATCAGCCCCGCCGCCTTAAGTCCCCGCAAGGCGCTCTCCCAGGCGTAGCCTTTGAGCTTCAGGCGCTCCAGGCAATAACACTGCAAGCGCCAGCTCTCCATGCACATCATGGCGTCCTCCTGGGCCTCGGCGATATCCGCGCTGCGGCGATAACTCTTGGCGGCCTTTTCATAGCGCTTCTCGCTCAAATAGGCGCTGGCCTCGCTTATGTGGGCCTGAAACAGTAATTTGTCGCAGCCGGGACGCTCGGCTTCGATGCCCTGCAACGCGCACTGCTGAGCCTGTTGATAATCCTGTAACGCTTTCTCGGCTTGTTTCGCGTTCAGATAGCCGGAGGCGCGCAGCAGCAATACGGAGCATTGCATGTCGAACCACGCCTGCTCGCCGGCGATCGTCAGCGCGCGTTCGGAACGGCTTTGCAAAGCGGGGATATCGTTGTTCTGCACGGCGTAATTCATGTCCACGAAACACTGGCGAAACGCCGCGCCGGGCGAACCGTTGTCCGCTTCCTCCATGATCTTGTTCATGGCCTCGCGCAGATTCAGAAGCGGCGTCTGGCTGAAAATCTGTATGGGGTAATCCTGCGCCAGCTTGGCGAATGCAGGGCGCTGGGCGTTGTCGATGATGATCCACTTCAGATTGTCGCCCCAGAGCTTGTAATCGCGATGAATCTCGCAGGCTAGTTGCAGCCAGCGTCGCCACGCCTTGAGGTCTTTGACCTCGTGGGGCCAGATGGCGATCACCAGAGTGGAGAAATAATCGGCGAACGCTTCCAGAATCTGGTGACAGCTTTTGTACAGCGCGTCGTGGCCGCTCAGCGCTTTTTTCGGGTCAGGGGCGCGCCAGGTGAAAGCGTCCTCCGGGTTCTCATCGTCCTCGTCTTCCGCACTGGCGGCGACGCCCGCTGCGATCTCCCGATTCAGCTCATCCGACAGGTCAAAGCCGAAACGCTCCAGGGAGGAAAACTCCGAATGCAGAGCGACGAAGAATTCGCCTGAGGTTTCGTCGAATTGCTCCCGCATCTTCAGAAACCCCGCCATCAGCTGGTTGGCGTCCGGGTCGATATTCCAGCGCAGGATAGGGCGCCCGCTCTCCACGAACGTTTCCCATTGCGCGTCGAGTTTTTCCAGCTCTTTTTCGATTGGATTTTTCTCTGTCACGAGGCTCAGTTCAATTTAATCATCGGACCGGACACGGACACCCCGGCGCCATCGACTTTGATGGAGCTGCCGCCAATGGTGATGGTGACGCCGCCGTCGTTGATCTGGATGCTGGTTCCGCCCACCCGCAGGGAAATATTGCCTCCCGCCGCCAGGTCGATTTCCGTGGCGGTGGTGGCGGTCTTGCCGGTGACGGTGACCGTCTGCGCGTCCGCCTGTGTGGTTTGCAGGCCGCTGATGGTGAACTTCTGGCTGGAGGCGCTGACCTCATGCGCCGCTCCCAGATTGATCTTCTGATTAGTGGCGCTGATAGTGTGGTCCGCTGACAGATTCAATGTCTGGTTAGTGGCGGTCTGGGTGATATTGCCGGAAACGCTCTCGGTCTGATCCGCGCCCACATTCAAGGTTTGCGCGCCAGTCACGGAATGCGTTTGCGCGCCGGTGATCGACACGTTCTGTTTGCCGGTCACGGCGACGGAATGATCGCCGCCGACGCTGAGGGAACTGTTTCCCGCCACCGAATCAGACGCATTGCCGCCAACGCTGCTGTTGGAATGGCCTTTGGCGTTGGCGCCGATGTTGTTTTTCACCTCCATGTTGAAGTCTTTTTCAGCATGGATATTGAGAGATTCCTCGCCTTTTTTATCGTCGAAGGAGATCTCGTTATAGTTGGACGTCTGCCCGCCTTTGGTGGACTGCGACTTCACACCGAATCGGGATTTGTTGTCCGGCAGGGAGTAGGGAGGCATGTTGCCTTTGTTGTAGACGCCGCCAATCACCAGCGGGCGGTCTGGATCGCCTTCCAGAAAGGTGGTCACCACTTCCTGGCCAACGCGGGGTATGCCCATGCTGCCCCATTTCTTGCCCGCCCAGGGCGTGGCCACCCGCACCCAGCAGGAGCTGTTTTCGTTGCGTTCGCCGTAGCGGTCCCAATGGAACTGGACTTTGATGCGGCCGTATTCGTCAGTGTAAATCTCGTCGCCGCTTTTGCCGCAAACGATGGCGGTCTGGACGCCGTCTATACGCGGCTTGGGCGTGTTCAGGGCGGGGCGGAAACTGACGTTGTCCGGCAGGCATTCGAAGCGGTTGAAGTACACGCTGTTTTCTTTGTCCGCGCTGTCTGGACTGTCGGCGCTGGTGTAGCCGCCTTCATAAGCGTAATGACGCACCGCTGTGACGACAAAATTTTTACGGTTGTCCGTGACGCATTCTTCTGACTCCAGAGCGAACTTTCTGCCTACCAGCAGATGGGGCAGGTTGCTTCTGCCGCTCACCCGGGTGAACCGGCTCTCTTCTTCCTCCATGCGCAGTTTGGTCAGACGTCGGCCGCGGTCCTGGTCGCCGAAAGCGCCGGGATAGTCAAAGCGTTCGTAAGACGCGGCTCCTCGCAACTCAGTCAGCGCGGAGCATTCCGCCAGCAGGGACTGATCGGATTTTTCAAAGTTGAAGTCGCTCAGGCTCCATTTGCCGGAGAAATATTGATAACTGCGGCGCCATTCCTGGATATAGTCGCCATTGCGCGGCCGGGAGCTGTGTTCAATCTTGCGGGGCTCCATAAAGGCGTTGGTGGACTTATCATCCGCCAGAATCAGCATGTGCCGCTTCTGCGCCTGTTCGAAATAGAAATAGATGCCTTCCTGCTCCATCAGACGCAGGGCGAAATTCAGGTCGGACTCCCGGTACTGTACGCAATACTCCAGTTCTGGATACTCGTTATACAGACCACTGAAACGAAAATCGGAAAAGCCCGCTTCCGTGAACACCGCTTCCAGAATTTTGGGGGCGGTCATGTTTTGAAACACCCGGCAGTCGGTATTCTTGTTCAGGAACCATAACCAGGGAACAAGAACGGCCTTGTAACCGTACAGCCCCCGCTTTTCCAGTCCGGTGGACTCGAAATAGCTAACATGCCCGCTGAATACGCGAGGCGCGCCGCCGTCGGCGCCAATGGTGACCTGCGCCAATTCGCCGATGATGTCTTCCGCGCGAATATCACGCTTGTGGGACAGCAGGTCCACGTCATACTGGAACAGCTGCGAATACCCTTCCTGACCCCGAAAATGGCGCAGCAGAAACACGTCTTTACCCAGAGGCGTGTCGATGCGGATGGGGCGGGTGTCCTGGGTGTAGCGTCCCTCTTCGATAAATAAGGCGTCCATAAGGAACTCCATGTTGGCGAGAATGGCGTGGAGTTCCTCGCCATTCTTGCCGGAAATAGTGTGATAACCATGGTTGCGCGCTGGTGGCCCGGACGGCTTATAAGGAAGCCTTGGCCATGGAGTGGGCGGGGATAGCGAAACAACTCTCCCGGCCAGACTGCAGCGGAAACGCAGTGGTTTGCTGGATTCATTAGATCATAAAGCCTCATAACGACGCTACGGGGCGAAACGCTACAAGTTGTTGTTATTTAACGATAAAGTGAGCGGCGAATTGAGTTAATCCCTGACGTGGCGGCGCTTGCGGGGCGGCGTTAAAATACAAAGGGAAGCGTGGCGAAGAAGAGATTGCCTACTCGTAATGCTTCAATGCGAGCGTCAAGGGCTGAACTTGCGTTTTGCACCCTAAAATACAATACTGCGCCCGTAGCCCTTGAGATAAGCGGCTTACGCCAGATTTCACTGATGACGAAGGTTAATACCGTGCCTACATCCACCCGTTTCGCCGTAGCGATTCATATTCTCGCCGACCTGGCTCTACACAAAGACAAGGCGGTGCGTTCGGAGGATATCGCTTGTAGCGTGAACACCAATGCGGCGGTGGTGAGGCGGCTTTTGGGCGTGTTGGCGGAGGCTGGCATGACCCGCTCGCAATTGGGCGTGGGCGGCGGCGCATTGCTGGCCAGGCCTGCTCACGAAATTACGCTGCTGGATGTTTATCAGGCGGTGGAAGAGCCCAACTATTTCGTCCTGCATCGTTCCAAACCCAACCCCAAATGCTATATCGGCTGCAACATCACCTCGGTGCTGGAAGAAGAGTTTCAACGTATTTCCGCCACCATGGACGCCTCACTGGCGCAGACCACCATTGCGGATGTGGCGCGACAGGTCGCCGATAACGCGGGCGTGCATTACTACTGCGCCAAGCAGGAGATGTCTGAAGACGTCGATTAAGCGACAAAAAATTTCTTGCTATGTGTAACCGTGTTGGTTACATTGTTTCCCATTGTCGGGGCGGCGACCTGTTTCAGTCAGCAGCCTCTTATTATTTTCATCGCTATCCAGGGAGACTGAATGATGGCTTCATTGTTTGATCCGATCCGCATCGGCGATTTTGAGCTTTCCAACCGTATCGTCATGGCCCCATTGACTCGTAGCCGCGCAGGCGGGGAAGGGCGCGTTCCCAACGAACTCATGGCGCAGTATTACGCACAGCGCGCTTCTGCGGGTCTGATCGTCAGCGAGGCGACCGCGGTGATTCCACAAGGCGTTGGCTACGCTAACACTCCGGGCATCTGGTCTGCGGAGCAGGTGCAGGGCTGGAAGAAAGTCACTGACGCCGTGCATGCCGCCGGCGGCAAAATCATTCTGCAGCTCTGGCATGTGGGCAGAATCTCCGACCCGGTATTCCTGGATGGCGAATTGCCCGTCGCTCCCAGCGCCATTGCGGCGGAAGGGCACGTCAGTCTGTTGCGTCCCATGCGTCCTTTTGTGACCCCGAGAGCGCTGGAGCGGGATGAAATTCCCGCTATCGTGGAAGGTTTCCGCAAAGGCGCGGAAAACGCCAAAGAGGCAGGATTTGACGGCGTGGAAATCCACGCGGCCAATGGCTACTTACTGGACCAGTTTCTTCAGGATGGCGTGAACAAGCGCACTGATGATTACGGCGGCTCCGTGGAAAACCGCGCGCGTCTGCTGTTGGAAGTCGCTGACGCCTGTATCTCTGTCTGGGGCGCTGGGCGCGTCGGAGTGCATCTGGCGCCGCGCAGTCCTTCGCACTCCATGTCGGACTCCAATCCGGTCGCCACTTTTGGCTATGTCGCGCAACAACTGGGCGAGCGCGGAATCGCCTTCATCTTCTCTCGCGACCCTATCGTTGATGACGAGCTGGGCGGAACCCTGCGTAAGAACTTCGGCGGCGCGATTATCGCCAATGAAGAGATGTCCAAGGAGCGCGCGGAGCAGTTGATCGCGGATAACAAGGCGGAGGCGGTGGCCTTTGGTCGTCTGTTCATCGCCAACCCGGATTTGCCAGCGCGCTTTAAAGCCGACGCTGACTTTAATGATCCGCACCCTGAGACATTTATGCAGCTCGGCGCGGAAGGCTACGTGGATTACCCCAGCCTGAGCTAGGCGATGGCTTAAAGCGATGCGCCCACAGGCATTCTGAGGATGTACTGTGGGCCGGCCTTGCCGCCCAGATACTGCTCGCCGGTATCGGTGAAACCGCCGCCGATGTAGCACTGATAGGCGGCCGGGTTTCGGCAGTTCACGGTGAGGGCGATGGACGATCTGTCGCTGTAAGCCTCATCCAGATAGGGCTTTAACGCCCGCGTAGCGTTCTTGCCAAGGCCCTGTCCCTGTCTGCCTGCGTCGATCAGGAAGGCGCGTAACCCTAATTCGTCGGCCAGGGTGAAGTCGAATTTCTGATGATAGGCGACATCGATAATAAAAAAGCCGACTACGTCTTCGCCCAGCGTCAGCACATGACAGTGATGGTTGGGACCTGCCACCTGCAGAATGTCCCGCGTGTGTCCGACATAGGGGACTTGCTCTTCGTGAACCTGTAGCGCCAGCACCGCAGGTTTGTCTTCGTCCCGCATTCTGCGGATCTCTAAATGCTTTACGACTAAGTCCATACAGCAACCCTGTTTTCAGAGGTTCCTTAACTATTGAGCGATGAATCCGGCGGGCGCGTCAGCGGCCCTGTCCTGAGCACGCCAGTGATAGCGTGACTGGATTAAGCGATAAAAGCTCAAATATAACAATAAAGTAGCTTATCATGTTAAACGCCTTCATCATTCCGTCTCAAATCGATTTATTAGATAGGCGCTCTCATGGATCAACCTGCCGCTACCTCCTATTGTCACGCCAGATGTTACCTGTTTATTCCCGCCAACCGGCCTGAGTTTGTCGTCAAGGCGGGCGGTCTGGACGCGGACGTGATTATCATCGACCTGGAAGACAGCGTGCCTCGCGACGATAAACACCAGGCTCGAGCGGTGCTGCCGCAGATCGTGACGGCGCTGCGGGAGAACGGCAAACGCGTGGCGGTGCGCATCAATGGCGATCTTGAGCATATGGCTGCGGACCTGCAGGCGCTGCCGCTGGCGGATCTGCATTCGGTGCTACTGCCCAAAACTCAGGAAGCCGGCGTGATCCGTTTGATCTGTCAGTATCTGAGCGTCCTGGAAGCGCGGCAGTCGCTGGAGCCGGGCTCCACGGCGCTGACGCCGCAGATTGAAAGCTGCAAAGGCGTACTGGAGCTACGCGACATTGCAGCGGCGTCGCCGCGGATAAAGGCCTTGGCGATGGGCTCAGAAGATCTGGCGGCGGAGTTGGGAGCGATGGCCTCGCCCGATAGTCTGCTGGCGGCCTGCCAGCAAATAGCGCTGGTGGCGGGAGAGCGGCGCATCGACGCCCTGGGGCTGCCCGGATCCATGGGAGAATTCAAAGATCTGGACAGCTATGCCGCCAATCTCGCCAAGGCCAAAGCCTTAGGCTTCAGCGGCGCTTTGTGCGTCCATCCCAATCAGATTCCCTGCGTCAATCACGCCTTCGCCTACACCGAGGAGCAGAAGCAATGGGCGCAGCGGGTTATCGCCACCCTGGCGCAGGCGGAGCAGCAAGGCCTGGGGGCGGCGAATCTGGACGGCCGTATGCTGGATGCGCCGGTGGCGGCGCTAGCCCGACGAATATTGGCGCAGGACTAGCGCAGATTTCACTGACATTGAACCCATCAAGATTGCCGCAAGATGAAACGTTACGAGCAGTTGGCGAATGAGATCGCGGACCTGATCCGCTCTGGCGTGCTGCCGGCGGGAAGCCGCGTGCCGTCGGTGCGTAACGCCAGTAAGACCTATGGCGTCAGCGCTTCCACCGTGTTTGAAGCCTATTACCTGTTGGAAAACCGCGGCCTGATCCGCTCCAGACCGCGCTCTGGTTATTTTGTCTGCAATCAKGCCAAGCAAGCGGCGCCGGCGGCGCAAAAACGTCCTCGGCAGACATTGGCCTCCACCTCGGTGGACGTCAGCGAACTGGTGTTTTCTGTACTGGGCTCCGTACGCGATCCCGCCATTACCCCACTGGGCTCCGCCTTTCCCAGCCCAACCTTGTTTCCCATGCAACGATTGGCGCGCTCCATGGCCAAGGCCACACGCTTGATGGATTTACGCTCCGTGGTCGCAGATCTGCCCCCGGGAAACCGGGATCTGCGCCGTCAGATTGCGTTGCGATATGTCATGGAGGGCGTCTCCGCGCCGATGGAGGAGCTGGTCATCACCAGCGGGGCCATGGAGGCGCTGAATCTGTGTCTGCAGGCGGTGACGCAGCCGGGGGATCTGGTGGCCATTGAATCCCCCGCGTTCTACGCCAGCCTGCAAGTGCTGGAGCGTCTGCAGCTGAAAGCGGTGGAGATTCCCGTGGACGCCGGTTCAGGCATGGACCTGGACGTATTGGAGCAGGCGCTGGGCAATCACCCGATCAAAGCCTGCTGGCTGATGTCTAATTTTCAGAATCCGGTGGGCGTCACCCTGGCGGAGGAGAAGAAGCGTCGGCTGGTCGCCCTGTTGCGACGGCATCAGGTTCCGCTGATCGAGGATGATGTCTACGGCGAGCTTTATTTCAGCGCCCATGCGCCCAAACCCGCCAAAGCCTTTGATGAAGACGGCTGGGTGATGCACTGCGGCTCGTTCTCGAAGAGTCTTGCTCCCGGTTATCGTGTTGGTTGGACCTCCGCCGGTCGCTTCGCCCAGCAGGTGGAGCGTTTGCGTCTGATGACGACGATTTCCGCATCTATTCCCGCCCAGGCGGCTATCGCGGATTACCTGCAATTCGGCGGCTACGACCGGCATTTGCGCAAGCTGCGCCATAATCTGGAAGTGCAGCAGAACCAGATGCTGGCGGCGATAGATCGCTACTTCCCGTCGCAAACCCGGGTGACGCGGCCAGACGGCGGTTATTTTCTTTGGCTGGAACTGCCTGCCGCCGTGGATTCGCTGGCCTTGTTTAAGCTGGCGTTGGAGCAGGGCGTCAGCATTGCGCCGGGGCCAATATTCTCCGCTACGCGCCGCTTTCGCAATTTTATCCGGCTCAACTATGGCCACCCCTGGGGGCCGGAGTTTGAGCAGGCCATGGAGGTACTGGGTCGTCTGGTCCGTTCCTTTTAAAAAAAGTCATGTCTGTCAGCGATAAATCGCCATCTGATATGGTTTTTTAAATCTTTTCTGAAACTGTTTGTTTGCCGCGTACGCCTGAATAATCCCGCCTGACTTTTGGATGTAAAAAGGAAGGTGGCGGCGAATGAGCGAACATATCCCGGTTCACAATATCGAGGCGGTGACGGTTGATCTGTATGAGTCCCGCACCAAGGTTCATACCCGCAGTTTCAGCGGTCGCTTCAGGCGTTTGCGTCTGCTGGGCGGTTTTCTGCTGTTCGCCCTGTACTTCGGGGTGGCCTGGCTGAACTGGGAAGGTCGACAGGCGGTGCTGTGGGATATCGCTTCCCGCAAGTTTCATATCTTTGGCGGCACATTCTGGCCCCAGGACTTTATTCTGCTTTCCGGTATTCTCATCATTGCCGCCTTTGGCCTGTTTTTCCTGACCGTGTTCGCCGGGCGCGCATGGTGCGGCTACGCCTGTCCGCAGAGCATGTGGACCTGGGTGTTCATGTGGGCGGAAAAGGTCACGGAAGGCGACCGCAATCAACGCATCAAGCTGGACAAAGCGCCCTTGAGCCTGGAGAAAGCGACGCGACGCGGACTCAAACACGGGCTGTGGCTGTTGGTCAGCCTGGCGACGGCGGTGACTTTTGTCGGCTATTTCACCCCCATCCGCACTCTGGTTACGGAAATGGCGACCTTGGACGTTGGCGGCTGGAGTCTGTTCTGGATCGGGTTTTTCACCGTCGCCACCTATCTGAACGCCGGCTGGCTGCGCGAGCAGGTGTGTTTTCATATGTGTCCCTATGGGCGGTTCCAGTCTTCCATGCTGGATGAAGACTCTTTGGTGGTGACCTATGACGCCGCGAGAGGCGAATCCCGTGGACCGCGCAAGAAAAACGTCCCATATCGCGCGCAAGGCCTGGGGGATTGCGTGGACTGCAGCATGTGCGTGCAGGTGTGTCCCACTGGCATTGATATTCGTGACGGGCTGCAAATGGAGTGCATCGGATGCGCCGCCTGTATTGACGCCTGTGACGCGGTTATGGCGAAGATGGGATATGACGCGGGTCTGGTGCGCTACACCGGCGAGCGCGCATTGAAAGGCGGCGAGGCGCGCATACTTCGGCCGCGACTACTGGGATACGGCGCTGTGTTGCTGCTGATGATCAGCGTGTTCGCCTGGGTTATGGCGTCCCGTCCGCTGTTATCTCTGGATGTGGCCAAAGACCGCGGACTGTTTCGGTACAACTCGGAAAACCGTATAGAAAACGGCTACATACTGGATATTCTGAATAAAGAAAATGAGCCGAAAACCTTCCTGATCAGCGCATCGGGTCTGGAAGGCCTGGAGATGGGCGGCGAACGCAGAATACAGGTTGGGCCGGAGAGCGCCGTCAGCGTTCCTGTGACCCTGTCGATGCGGCCAGGCCAGATTCTGCAGCGCTCCAGCGATGTGTTTTTTGAAGTGAAGGACGCCTACCTGCCCGAGCGGAAAGTGGTCAAGCCCAGTCGCTTCACCGGGCCCACCGCAAAATAATGACGCGACGCAATGGCGAGGTCCAAGCGCCGTTGAGGGTCTATACTGGCAAGTAAGCACGGAAGTTCACCACGGCGACTTGCGCCCCCTCGTCGCCGCTCTGGATGAAACCAGCTTGGGGTATATCGTCGTCGACATGCGGGGGATGCCTGTGCAGTATCTGATTCTTCTTTTGCTTGCTTTGCTCTTGGGCGCGCCTTTTTCCTGGGCGAAAGATCATTTTCATCAACCTGGCGCGGATAAGCTGGTGAGGGTCGCCACCCTGACCAACAATCCGCCATTCACGTTCGACAGGCGCTACGCTGAAGCCGTCCAGCAGGAAATCATCCCGCCCGGCCTGGATTCAGAGCGCCTGCAAGGCTATAGCTGGGATGTTCTGAGGGAGAGTTATCATGAAATGGGCTACACCATTCAGCTCTATATCTATCCCTGGATTCGCGCGTTTGATCAGGTGAAGGCCGGCAAGCTGGATATCCTGTTTCCTACGGGCTTCAATCAGGAGCGCGCCAGCTACTTCAATTACTCTAAAGAGCCCATCGATCATGTGGATTTTCTGGTTTACGTCAGTCCTGACGTCAAACTGAGCTGGAACGGACTGGCGTCTTTGGAAGGCAAAACCATTGGCGTGCTGCGTGGCTGGAATTACGGTCTGGAATGGGAACGTCAGTCCCGCATCGTCAAATATGACGTAGGGGAGATTCTGCAGGGCTTCGCCATGCTGGACAAAGGTCACCTGGATGGCCTCGCCGGGTATGAACTGAGCTTTGACTACGCCTTGCAGCAGGCGAACTGGCGCAATCACTACAAAAAGCTTCCTGTGTTCGACTCCACGGACGAATTCGCCGTCAGCGCCAAAAAAAATCCTAACGGTCAGAAACTGCTGGACATATTCGATGCAGGGAAACGACGTATCGTAGAGAAGGGGATCTTCTACAAAATCAACGCGAAGTGGCAGGGCGCCGGGGTGCAGGAGACCAACGCGGAGCGCGAGTAAGGCTTTGAATCACCGCAAGGAATTGCTACGCTGCGGCGGACCCTGGGAATTTAAACCCCTTCCGCGAGTGGCGAAAAAGGACTGCGCATGTATCGATACGAACTCTCTCCCCGTTATGCTGAAACCGACGCCATGGGGCATATCAACAACACCGTGGCGCCAGTATGGCTGGAAAAAGCGCGAGACCCCATTTTTGAGTTGTTTATGCCGGGGCGTGACTTATCCAAAGCCAATTTGATCACTGTGAAATACACGATCGAGTTTCATGACGAAATTCGCTACGAACATGATGTCGCTATCTTTACCGCCATCGCGGAGATTGGAAACGCCTCGTTTACGGTTACCCAGCGCATTATGCAAAACGACAGTCTGCGCGCCACGGGGCGAACCACACTGGTCCACTTCGACTACCGCAACAAGAAAGCGGCGCCGATTCCTGAAGACATTCGGGCCAGGCTGCAAGAGATGGCCGAGGCATAGACGTCTGCAGTGCGGGCGTTCCTCTCCGACATAGTTGATCGCGCTATTGGCACAGAGACTTTTCTTTCGTGAATAAAGACTCAAGCCCTTGCATATAATCCTCTGATTTCTTCTCTGCTATGTTAGCGCAATTGTCGACGCTGAAGGCGCTGTTGAATGAGCGGTTTTCTGCGTTCCCCATAATAATGGGCGCGACCGCCGCCAGCTTTTCGCGTTCGACGCCGCAGTCGCCGTGAAGGGCGTTAAAGCAGGCCCGCGGGTCCATGTTATCCAGTTGCTTGAAAGGGAATGCATGCTTATGGGTAAATAAAGTCAAAATGCATCGTTTGACTTCTTCCCGGGTTGACCTGTTCAGGGAATCGATCCATCCGTTAAATGCAATGGATCTTATCCGCTTGGCGGCGTCTGCTTTGAAAAGGCTATAAAGGGTGATGAGGGAAACCTGACGAATCGTATTGCTATATAAATGCCTGCTTTCTGCAGCAGATAGATGCGTCTCTTCCAGAGTATCGTTAGCTGATGAATAAGCCACGCTTTTGACACTGGGTAATGATTCTATGTCTGGCAGAGAGTAATCAATGACGAGCGTCATGGATTCCGGGTTATAGCGCAGCTCCCAGCATTGTGGGAAGTATTCGGGATAATGTATGGAGCCTAAAACAACATCGCAATAATCAACGATTGCATGAGGGGCTCCTTCAAAGTAAGCCTCTTTGGTGCGGGATATATTGATGCCTATCTCCCGTTGAATTTTCTCATGCTTTAGCTTTCTCCAGCACCAGGCTTCTCTTTTAAGCGCAAATGAACTCAAGGAGGCTCTGTTGCTGCTTGTTGCGACTTTCTTTTGTCGCGCCCAGCACTCCTTGTCTGCCAGATATCTTTTCTCGGCCTCTTGCTCTTTTTTATATTTCCGATTGGGAAACAGCACATGCCAGAAGCTATGTGGAATCTGATAAATAGCGTCAGTTCTGGCCGGCTCTGGAGGAATATCCTGCAATTCAGGGAGGTCGGGCTCGGCGATAGCAAAAGCCTCTTTGTCCAGAAGCCGGCCCCATGTGGACGTGTAGTTATCTGAGAGTTTCGTGTGTAAGAGATTTACCAGGTTGGCTATCTCTTTTTTCGTATCAATACTTATGCTATTGGCGAGCGCTATTTTTTCTTGCTGTGCGCGAGCTACCTTCATTTGTTTCTTCTTATCAGCAAGAGCGGCTTTCTTTCTCCACATCTCGTTCCATATCTGCTGCTGTATCGTTATTTTTTTATTAACCAGATATTTATCATGCCCCCTGATTATTCTGAACTTATCTAACTTTTGGTGTCTGACTTCAACCTCCCAAACATCCATAGTGTCCATGCGCTAGCTCTCCATCAAGTTGTCCTTTCGTAATAAAGATGAATTTCATTGGCGCATAATTTTGTCGATCTTATTATGGTTTTTTATTTGCTTCTTTAGAGATGCAATTATTTAAGCAATGGAGGAATCTTACTTTGGGGGCTGGCGATGCTGTTCATACTTTAGTACCACAGACATTAAAAATATAAGGGGACTTCTGAAAAACGTTGGCGAGGCCGTCAGTGCAAGGGAAAAGTCGTATGAGTTATAGTTCCTGCTTGTCTTCGCCGTGCTTTTTCAGTATTCGCGCTTCGGTTCCGTCTTTGCGGATGATATCCAGGCCCAGGTTGAAGTCGTGAATGATTTTCTGGTAGTCGGGATTCACTTTTGACACGCAATTATGGAAGTAATTAGTGTGCAGGGGAGGGGGCACAAACGCCAGTTTGTGGGCTTCGGAGGCGAATACGGTATTCACCAGTTGTACGATCCGTTGTTTCTTCTCCACCACCAGGTCAAGCCGTCCCGCCAGCAGCTTACGAATGTTGGTTTCCGCGTCGAACGCGTATTCCATGTTCAGATACTCCGCTTCCGCCTTGTCGAACTCGGGGCTGACTTTGGAGTTGCTGATGTGCCCGATGCGGTAGGGTTTGAGGTCTTCAATATTGTGATAAGCGATAGCGCTGTCTTTGCGCTTCAACAGGACGACTTGCGCGACGCCGATGGGTTTGGAGTACGCCAGTTTTTCCGCCCGTTCCTTGGTGTAGTAGGCGGCCAGCAGCACATCGTACTCCCCGGCGATGCTTTTGGTGAGCGCCCTGGACCAGGGAACAAAGCGAAAATCCGTGGCGTAACCGACGCGGCTGAACGCAGCTTCGGTAATCTCAACCAGATAGCCGCCTTTCTTTTCTTCATCGCCGGCGACTACGAGCGCTCTTTTTTCCGCAAAGACCGACCCGGAAAGGAAGAATACGCCAATGATCAGGGCGATAAGTCCTTCGGTTTTCCAGGTTCTGTGATTCATAAAGGTTTACCCTTTGCAGTTAAAGCGTAGTGTGGCGTGAGCGTCGCTGAGGAATATTTTCGGGTTGCAGAAAAAGTATAGCTTACCGGGTATAGGACGTTATTATTTATGAACTTTTCGGGTTCCGTAAAGTAGGGAGCCTTTTGCTGTATAGCGTTGTTGAATCAGGAGAGAAATGATGGAAATAGTGTCCGCCTGGCTGCTTTATCACCGGGCTTCCATGGAGCCGATGACGCCAGCTAATTTCGATGGTTCAGACTACATGGTCGGTGTCGCCGTTGTTCCCGCTACCTCCATGAAAGAGGCTCTGGAACTGTTTGATCAGTATCTGGCTGACAACAGGATGAAACTGATGGACCTTTGGAAGTGCGAACAGTATCGCGGTCCTATCGGGATAGGCGGACCTATTCATGTGCCGTCGTTGACGGAGCCTGAGCTGGGCGTTGCAGCGTCTCAGGCGTTGGAAAATGAACGCATCTATTGTGTTGGCGGCATTTCCTCTGAAGCGTTGGCGTATGAAGAACAGCTTGGCCATGATGAAGATTAGAGGCGCGCTGACCCTCGCTGAAGGGCGCTATGACTGCAAAACCGATGTATCTCGCGCGCTGGATAACGAGGAGCAGGAAAAACAGGTTGTGATAAGAACTTGCCTGCACTCTTATGAAGAATGGCGGGCGACCTGCCATGTTTACGGCTTTCCATTTCCGTTTCTCGCCTGGATACGCGGTGAAACCGTTGAGGCCGCTATCGTGGACAGTCGCGAAGTCTGGGTTTTCAGTGTGAACGCAACGCGAACGCAAGACATCGTTCGGGCCATTCGCGTGGGCATGTTCTTTTTCGACGTGACGGCGGATGTTCTGCTGCATGACGTCTACACCAAGAATCTGGATATGGGAGATGAGCCGTGTGCGTCCCTGGTCAACGCCAATAAAAGGTTATACGAAAACACATGCGTTGCTCTCAGAGAAGCCGCTCACGCTTTGGCATACGAGGGTGATGTTAATTTCTGGACATACAGTCACCACAACAATCCGAGAGTGCCGCAGAAAGCCTTGCATGAGGCTTTTTCCAATGCGGGAGCAAGGTCTGTCATAACTGATAGCATCAAGACCCACTGGACACGGGTCGGCAATAATCAGGGCGATCCCGGGTTAATCTGTAAATCGGACTTACATCGGGCGATTTTATAAAAGCGCCAGTGACATTCGCACTCATAGACGGCGAAACAGCCAGTCAGGCCGCAGCGAAATTTCAAAAAGAAGAGAGCGACAATGCAGGATAAATGGAATGTCTATCCCCGATTCACCGACGAGGGGCAAGCCTGGGTGTTGGTAAACCTGGGGTATGAGGAGATTGCGCGGACGGACGCTCGTGACTCTCTATTGGCGGTAAAGCTGGAATTGCAGCGCGCCAACGCCCATGGGCTGCCAACCTCTGAGGAGTTTGCGGCGCTGGATAATATTGAAGAGGCGCTCCTTCAAGGCTTGGAGGCGCAAAACGCCGCCTATGCGGGACGCATCACCGTAAACAGCCAGCGGTATTTCTTTTATTACATGAACTGCGATGAAGAGATCGCCGCCGCGATTATCCGCAACGTTGGTCGCCAATTCGGTTATATCCTGGAATTCGACGTGAGCGCAGATCCGGAAAAGCAGTCCTATTGGCGGGATCTCTATCCGTCAGAAGACGACTGGCAAGTTATTCAGGACCTGGAGGTGCTACAAACGCTGGCGAAAAGCGGCGATCAACCGGACATCCAAAGGGAAGTCACGCACTGGGCGCACTTCCCGACGCAGGCTCAGGCGCAGCAGTTTGTGGATTGGGCGGTGGCAGAGCATTACGTGGTGAGTTGCTGCGCCAGGGAAGAGGATGGAGACCGGTTTCAGGTGACATTCAGCCATAACGGCAGCATGCGGTTGGACGACATATCGTTTCATACGACGCTCTCTAATCGTAAGGCGCATGAATTCGGCGGCGAATACGACGGTTGGGAAACCAGTGTGGAAACGGGCGCGCCCTCCGCACCAGCGAAAACGCCGCTGTATACCGGGCGGCCTACGCATATGATCGGCAGCGTGGCCATCGCCAGTCTGGCGGCGGGCGGCATTGGCGGCGCAGCGCTGTTTGGCGCGGTAGGGATCGCTTCTCCTGTTGCGTTTTCTCTGGGTGACTGGTTTCCCAAATTGGCGGAAGGCGCATTGATGGGGATATTTATCCTGTTTGGAATGGGAATATTCGTGCTGACGCCCTTGCTGTTGATATTGCGATTTTTCGGCTACGCAGGGCCGTTCTTTGTGTATGCAATCAGCCTGTTTGTCAGTGTTCTGTTTATGCTGGACGAGCCCATCCTTGGCGTTGTCGGACTGACCTTATCCTTACCCGCCGCCTATATTTTTTGCCGTTACGCTTATAGTCGCGGTCAAACGTATTAGTTGGAAGCAGTGCGCCAGCGGCTTGTGCAGACCGCAAAAGTTACAGCTGAATTGCACAAGCTACAAACACTCGCCGTCTATGAGCCTGATGCGCATCTGCGGGACGGGCTTTGATCGCGGCCCTGCTGCGCTTTGTCGGACGGCTGGCATGGACTTTGACTGATAACTCCTGAAGTGAATGAAGCCTGTGGTGAATGCGGGCTTCTTCCGTTGCATTCGAACAGGAGGATACACAATGCATAAACTGGCCATTACCGTCGCCGCCGCAACCCTGGCGCTGAGCGGCGCCTTAAGCGTCCAGGCGCAAGACGCCACACGGGTTTCCATTAACAAAATCAGCGAGGAGGGCGTTGGCGACAAAATAGGCTCAATCATTTTGGAGCCCACTCCCAATGGCGTATTAATCCGTCCTATTCTGGAAGGACTGGAGCCGGGAATGCATGGCTTTCACCTGCATGAAAAAGGGAGCTGCGAAGCGGCGGAAAAGAGCGGCGAGATGACCGCGGGCGCAGCAGCCGGAGGGCATTACGACCCTGACAAAGAGGGCGGACATACCGGTCCGTTCCGTCCGGGACACCAGGGTGATTTGCCAGCGCTATTCGTCGATGAAGATGGAAACGCCAGCCAACAAGTGCTGGCGCCCAAACTCAAAGTCGAGGACATGCGCGGACACGCCCTGATCATCCACGAAGGCGGCGACAACTACTCCGACAAACCTGATCTCGGAGGCGGCGGCGCGCGCATCGCCTGTGGCGTCGTCATCGACGAGGACTTCCAGTCGCAATCCGCCGTAGAGCCGAAAAAGCAGCAGAAGCTGCAACAGAAGGATGACAGCGCCAGTTAACGCGTAAGCGCTATAAAGTAAACGTCGAAACCGCCAGCTGTTTACCAGGAAAAGCTGTTTACCAGGAAAAGAATACAAGGGAAAGCACGAAGAAAAAGTACGTAAAAGGAAAGAAAGAGGGAAAAGAAAAGGCCTGCATTGCGCAGGCCTGTTGTAGAAGCTTAACAGCTGGCTTGATTAGCCCGCCGCCGGCTGAGCGTGTCCGGATTCGATCTCGTCACCGACGGGATCATCCTTATGCTGCCGCGCCAGCAACACATACAACGCCGGGGTCACAAACAGCGTAAACAGGGTGCCGATGGCCATACCGCCCACCAGCACCAGGCCGATGGAGTTACGGGCTGCGGCGCCGGGGCCTTCCACCAAAGTCAGCGGGAAGTGGCCCGCCACGGTGGCGACGGAAGTCATGAGCACCGGTCGCAAACGGGTCATGGCGGCTTCATGCACGGCGTTGAGCTTATCCATGCCCTGCATTTGCAGTTTGTTGGCGAACTCTACGATCAGGATGCCGTTTTTGGAGATTAATCCCACCAGAGTCACCAGTCCCACCTGAGCGTAGATGTTCATGGTCGTGGTCCAGCCGTTGGTCCAATAGGGCATATTCGGGTCCGGCATCTTCAATGTGGTGAAGATCAGAGCGCCGAACATAGCCAGTGGCGCGGAGCCCAACAGAATCACGAACGGGTCGCGGAAGGAGTTGAACTGCACCGAAAGCACCAGGAAGATCATCAGAATCGCCAGTCCCAATGCAGGCAGGAACTTGCCTCCTTCGGTACGCAGCTGACGGGACTCTCCCGTGTAGTTGATGGTGTAGCCCGGCGGCAGAACTTCTTCCGCCGCTTTTTCCAGCACCTTCAAGCCTTCGTCCAACTGGGCGGTCATGCCGGACAGTTTCACCGCATTAAGCTGTTGAAAGCGGTTCAGTGAACGCGGCACCGTGCTGTCGGTGATCGTGGCCACGGCGCTGAGGGGCATGAGTTGTCCCTCTGGGCCGGAGACATAGATGTCTTTGAGCTGATCCGGGTTCAAACGCTCCACTCGGGACACTTGTGGAATCACCTTGTAAGCGCGTCCGTCCATGTTGAGACGATTGACATAGTTGCCGCCCAGGGCCGCGCTCAGGTCCGCGCCGATTTGCGCGTTATTGAGTCCGAGGGCCGCCACTTTGCGATGGTCGATCACCACTTCAGACTGCGGTTGGTCGTACTTCAGATCGATATCCGGCGGAAAGTAGAACAAGCCGCTTTCCATCGCCTTCATCTGCAGTTGTTGCGCGAGTTGCAGCATCTGTTCAGGTTCAGCGGTGGAGGCGATGACGAACTCCACCGGGAAGTTGCTGCCGCCGGGCAGGGCGGGGGGCTGCGCCGCGAACACCTGTAGACCGGGAATCTGGCTCAACTGATACTGCATGTCCTGCACGATTTCCGAGATAGAGCGGTCGCGCTGATTCCAGGGCTTCACCACCATGCCGCTGAAACCGCCGACGCCCAGCGCCGCGGCAAACGGATCGGAAGGCGACAGTAGTATCTGGAAGGTCAGATCCCGCTCCGGCGCGTTCAGGAAGATTTGCTCTGCGGCGTGACCGAAATGCGCCTTCTGGTCCGCCGAAGCGTTCGCGGCGTTATTGATGATGCCGAACATAAAGCCCTGATCTTCCAGCGGCGCCAGTTCTTTGGGAGAGAACATGTACATGGGAATCACCATCAGACTGAGTCCCGCCCAGATGGTGTACACCGCCGGACGCGCATGCAGCACTTTCTCCAGCACAGAGCCGTACAGATCGCGCAGACGGTCGAAGCGATGATTCACCCAGCCGGTGAAGCCTTTTTCCTCGCTTTCGGCGCTGCGCAACAGCTTGGCGCTCATCATTGGCGACAAAGTCAGTGCGACGATGCCGGAGATGGTCACCGCCCCCGCCAGAGTCAGGGCGAACTCGCGGAACAAGGCGCCTGTCAGCCCGCCTTGCAGGCCGATAGGGGTGTACACCGCCGCCAGGGTGATGGTCATGGCGATGACCGGACCAATCAACTCCCGCGCGCCGATGCGGGCGGCTTCAACCGGACTGCGGCCTTCGCGCAAGTGCCGTTCGACGTTCTCCACCACGACAATGGCGTCATCCACCACCAGTCCCACAGAGAGGACTATCGCCAGCAGGGTGAGCAGGTTCAACGTGAACCCGAACATCTGCATCAGAAAGATTGCGCCAATCAGGGACACGGGGATCGCCACAATCGGCACCAGCACAGAGCGGAAAGACCCCAGGAACAGGAAGATCACCACCACCACGATCAGCAGGGTGTCAGTGAGGGTGCCCACCACTTCATGAATGGCGTTATTGATGTATTCCGACGCGTCATAACCGATGCCGCCCTGCAGGCCGGGAGGCAGGTCTTCCTTGATCGCTTCCAGATCTTTACGCACCCGCTCCACCACTTCGATGGTGTTGGCGCTGGGAAGCGGGAAGATGCCCATGAACACGGCGGTCTGACCGTTGAAGCTGACTTCGGTGTCGTACTCCTCCGCGCCCAGCTCCACGTCGGCGATGTCCTGCAGACGGATGATGGTGTCGTTCTCCTGGCGAATGACCAGTTCCTTGAACTGCTCCACGGTATGCAGGTCGGTGTTGGCGGTCAGATAGGTCTGAACAAAACTGCCCTTGGTGCTGCCCACCGGCGCCAGATAGTTGTTAGCGGCGAGGGCGGCATTGACTTGCGCGGGGCTGATGTTCAGCGCCGCCATGTGATCCGGCTTCAACCAGATGCGCATGGCGAAAGTGCGGGCGCCGAAAATATCCGCCCGCTGTACGCCGGACAGCGCCGCCAGACGCGGCTGCACCACGCGCACCAGATAGTCGGTGATTTCGCTCTGTGACAGCGATTCCGACCAGAAGCTGAGGTAGGCGGCGGCGAATTCCGAATCGGCGGATTGCACGCTGATGGCGGGCAGCTCCGAGCCGGCGGGCAATTCGTTGCGCACCTGATTCACCTTGGCGGTGATGTCCGCCAACGCTTTGGTGGGATCGTAGTTAAGCTTGAGCCGGGCGGTCACCAGAGACAGCCCCAGCATGCTCTTGGACTCGATGTAATCCACGCCGTCGGCGGAAGCGATGGCGCGCTCAATCGCCGTGGTGACAAACCCCCGCACCACGTCCGCGCTGGCGCCCACGTAGGTGGTGGCCACTGTGACGGAGGCGTTCTCGCTCTGCGGATACTGCCGAACGCTGAGTGAGTTCCAGGCCTGCACGCCGGCGATGATAATCACGATGTTGACCACCAGGGCCAGCACCGGACGCCGCACGAAGATATCAGTAAAAGCTTTCATAATCGGCGGCCCTGTCAGGTGTTCTTGGGTTGCGGATTAAGTTTGAAATCCGGCGCCAATTTGTTGTCGATGAGCACGGACATGCCGGGCATCAACTTGAATGAACCGGTGGACACCACACGGTCGCCGGATTTCACGCCTTCGACCACGATGACGAAGTCGCCCTGGGTTTCTCCCAACCGCACCAGTTGTTGCCGCAATACCAGCGGCGCATCGCCGCCGTCTTTGGCTTCGCCTTCATCGACGATATAGACGGAAGAGCCGTAAGGGCCGTGCAACACTGCCGTAGAGGGGATAAACAGCACGTCGCGCGCCTGCGCCAGAATCATCTCAATCGCCACGAACATGCCCGGACGCAGTTTGCCTTCGGGATTGTCCAGGGTCGCCTGCACTCGGACGTTACGGGTGTTGGGGTCGACGTCAGGATTGAACGCGGTGATTTTGCCGACAAACTTCTGCTCCGGGTAGGCGTCGGTGACGACTTCCACTTTCAAACCTTCCGCCAGCTCGCCCAGACGACGCTGCGACAGCGAAAACTCCACATACACCGGATTCAACGCTTGCAGGGACACGACGGGCGTACCCCTGTCCAGGAACTGGCCGACGCTGATCTGGCGAATCCCCAGTTTGCCGTCGAAGGGGGCGCGCAAGGTTTTCTTGGCGATCACGGCGCGATTGTAGTTCAGCCGCGCTTGCGCCTGTTTCACGTCGTTCTCCGCGTTGTCGAATTCGAGCTGGGAGATATTGCGCGTTTTGCTCAGTTCTTTGGCGCGGGTCAGGCTTAACTGGGCGCGGTCAAGGGCCACTTCAGCCTCCCGTAACTCGGCGCGTTCGATCTGGTCATCGAACAGGACCAGAACATCGCCGGCTTTCACGTCTGCGCCGGCGGAGAATTTGATTTCTTTCACCGTCCCATCAATTTCCGTGTTGATCACCGTTCCTTGTACAGGTTTGACGGAGCCCACCAGGGAGACGCGCGGTCGCCATTGCGACTGTTCGACGGTATAGGTGTTGACCGGCGTCGGCGGCATGGTCATCTGCGCGGCGGCGGCCCCCATGGTGTCGAACTGCTGCATCTTGACCTGGATGATCCCTCCAACGATGAGCGCCACGACGACTAGGCCAGCGAACACCCATAGGAGCTTTTTAAGCATATGCACTTCCTCTGCAAAGTGAGTTAAAGCGTTGGATCACATTCGCCAAATAGCCAGCAAAGTGGTGAAAATATGATCATAAACCTGTCAAATCCCTGTGTCCCGGCTGTCATTAATGGACTCCGGCAGGCAAGTGGAAGCCTGGAATAGAGTGGGGATTTACACCTTGTCGAACGGCGAACGCGATTTTCGACAAAGTGAAATGAAAAAATTTTAATTGAGAATATGCTAAGGAAATCAAGTTATTGTGATAATTGCAAGAGGGCGATTAATAGAATTTCACCCTATTAAGTAACAGCTGCAGGGGAAAAGTTACTAAGTAGGGAGCGCCTAATGCGCTTTTACGATATAACTAGCTAAGTTTCGCGAGGGGGGGAGTCCGGGCTGGGTGTTTTTGCGGCAGTGGATGACTGGTTAAATATGCCAGAAACGGAAGCTGGGGAACGGTCTCAAATTATGAATTCAGCCTTTGTAAACCATTACGGCTCCCCTACAAATGAGTTTTTAGGGTTTAAGACATGCGTCCTCGAAAAGGTCGTCTTTTGCACTGCCACGGTGATCAATGAAAACGTATTTGATAGGCGCTGTTGTAGGCGCGTTAATGACCTGCTCAATTATCTATCCTTTCGTCATGGATGAGCTGGCGCGCAAAGAGCAGGTGGCTCGAGACAATGGCTTCCTGGATGGGATACAGCATACTGTGAAAGCGCTATCGAAGAGATTTGACGAACCGCCAAAAGGCGCTGATGTTGAGGTTATATATTCCATAAAGACTACGGACGTGGTGGTTTTCAAGGTTGATGGAATTGATACTATAGGAATAGTTCCTTGATGAATCTTTATAGATGGATTTGGCTTTAAAAGAAACGATCATGAACGATACGTTTAGCGTTGACTATTTTAGCGACACAAAATACAACCTTTTGACTGCTGAAATTTCGTATGGTGGCCAAATACTCTGCCAAATAAATAGGGATAAAGGCATTGAACACGTGGAAATAGAGTTTTTCCACGAACAATGGCTTTTGGACAAGCCGCCTGCTATGAAATTCCCTCTTGACGCGTTTTTATCGTTAGTTGATGAGATCAGACAAGAGCTTTCTGAACTTGAATAGATGTTTTTAAGTCAATTGAACTTCTTGTGGATGCCCATACAAAACAAAGATGTATGGGCGGTCCCCCTCAAAAAGTTTTATAACGCTATCCTGCCATATTGATAGGACCGAAGAATGAAGGATGTCCATAAATCCGCCCTGTGGGCGCTAATCTGTATTCCAATCACCCTTTTTGCAGGCTATTTCAGCTATGCAATGGCGCATGGCTCTTTCACTTTTCTTGTTATCTTTTTAGCGCCAGGAGGGTTATTTATTTCGCTAATGGAAGGCGTTCTTGACTCTAGCTGGTCATTGATTACTGTAGGAATACTCGGACAGTATCTGGGCTATTTCGCCATTATCCACGGAATTAGAAAGCTGGCGAGCTGGTTTCCGTTCCGTGCGCGTAAGGAAGAGCCGGCTAACTAAGCGTCCAGAACTTTCATACAACGAAGAGTATCACCATGGAATTGGACCATATTTTTATCTGCGTATCGGAAGAAGCTCCGGAAGGGGATTTGTTGACCGCCTTTGGTTTGACGGAAGGCTCCGCGAATACTCACCCTGGTCAGGGTACGGCTAATCGTCGTTTTTTCTTCCACAACGCTTTTATCGAGTTGTTGTATTTAAACGATCCTGAAGAAGCTGACAGTGCGCTGACTCGGCCGACGATGCTGCTGGAAAGGCTGACCCAAAGAGGCGCTGCCGTTTCGCCATTTGGCTTTTGCTTTCGACCTGAGACAGGCAAGGAGCGAAGCCCTGCGCCATTCAAAAGCTGGGATTATCGACCTCAATATCTGCCGGAAACCCTGCGCGTGGAAGTCGGGAAATCGCCATTAAGCGAGCCCATGTGGTTTTACCTGGAGTTTGCCGGCAGACCAGACCAAGCCGCCCCAGAGCGCGCACAACCACTAACGCACGCCACCGGTTTCAGAGAAATCACGCGTGTTTGCGTAACATCCCCCAATAGAGAAACGCCCTCCGACGCCGCCATTCTGGCGACCACTGCGGGCGGATTTGAGATGTCGACGGCGGATGAGAGCCTATTGGAAATAGGCTTTGATCACGAAAAAGAGGGAAAGCATCACGACTTCCGGCCTCATTTGCCGTTGGTGTTTCGGTGGTGATAGAAGCGACGGCGGGGCTTAATCAAACAATATGATCCCCAGTTCGGCGTCCAGCTGATCGCACAGCTTTCGTTGTTGTTCTTCAGGGATATTGTTGCTGTAAAGGTTTATTTCTTCCAGCTGCTTCAGATTCAGAATTTCTGATGGCGCTTCGGTGAGCTGGTTGTCATTCAGGTGCAGGCGCTTTAACTGAGTAATCTCCCCAATTTCTGGAGGTACTTTCTTGAGTTTGTTGAAGCTTAGGTCTAATTCCGCAAGGTTAGGCATATTCTTCAGTAGCCCAATCGCCGGCGGCAGTGTCTCCATATTATGGGTTTTCAGCGCTAGAGATCTAACGCCAGCGAATTTTTCCAGGCATCGTAGCGCTTGGTCTATGTTATCCGTGTCAAGACTGAGGCATAAATGAGTGACATTGCCGGGCAGGTCTGTCGAGATGGTGATACAGCTGATATCCATAGATAGATAGGCCAGCTTTTCCAGTTGCAAAAGCACCCCAGGAACAGATCTGAATAGGTTGCCAATCAGAGATAGAGAACTTAATGAGGACAGGTTTTCAATACTCTGAGGAAAAAGCTCCAGTTTGTTGTCGTTCAGCTCCAGCGTGCTGAGTGAATGCATGCGCCCAATAGTTTCGGGCAGCGCTACCAGGCGGTTGTTATGTAAGTACAGCTGGCTCAATTTGGACAGCCCGCCTATTTTGTTGGGGAGCGCACTAAGGGCGTTCTGACTCAGGGAGAGAAGCTCAAGCTCCGCCAGATCACCTATATCTTCTGGCAGGCTTTCCAGCCTGTTGTTCAGGAGCGTCAGGCTTTTTAGCCGAGATAGACTTCCGATGGAAGATGGCAGGCTTGTTAGTTTGTTATTATCCAAATACAGATGATTGAGTCTGGATAACCTACCTATCGTTTCTGGCAATTGTTGAAGTTGATTACCGGACAGGCTGAGTCGCTCTAAGTTTTGAAAAGCGCTGATGGCGGGGGATAGCTCCTCCAGCATTCGATCCGACAGATAAAGCTCGGAAAGCTGTTTAAGCTCTCCAAGTGCATTGGGAAGGTTTGGCGGCTGATTATCAGGAACATAGTCTCTTAGAAACTCGAATGCTCTCTGGTAATTTTCACTGCTATTGATCACGTCTAACCCCTGCGGCCGGCCTGCAAGTATAGAATGCGGGAAAAGCCTTTATCATTTCAAAACTAGCGCATTGGTGGCGAACTATATAAGAAAAACGTCTAATTTGTTTATCTTTTCAATGACTTTTGATATGAGTGCGAGATAAGCCACATACCTGAGGACCCGGTTGATGACCATAGAAACAGAGCAAGATTTACTACACCTGAAACATATCGGCGGCATTGTCGCGACGATTTTGCAGGAGATGATAGCGCGCACCGAACCGGGGATGACGACCTCAGAGCTGGACGCCATTGGCAAGGCGTTGTTTGAAAAATATGAGGCTCAATCGGCTCCGTTACTCTCCTATAACTTTCCCGGTTACACCTGCATTAGCGTGAACGAAGAGGCGGCGCACGGCATTCCTGGCGATCGCGTTATTCGTCCTGGAGATATCGTTAATATTGATGTTTCGGGCGAAAAGAACGGTTATTTCGCGGACACAGGGGGCACTTTTATCGTGCCGCCATCCACGCCGCAAAAAGACCGGTTGTTACACGCGACCAAGTTGGCGTTGCGCAACGCCGCAGCGAAAGCGCGGGCGGGGGAGAATCTGAATGTCATCGGCAAGGAAATCCAGAAAGTCGCCAAAGACAAAGGCTTCAAAATTATCAGAAATCTGTGCAGTCATGGCGTAGGGCGCAGTCTGCACGAAGACCCGAAGGAGATTCTGGGCTATTACGATCCTCGCGAAGAACGGCGCTTGCACAAAGGGCTGGTCATCACCATCGAGCCCTTCCTGTCCACCAAGAGCAAACACGTAACGGAAGCCCGCGACGGCTGGACCCTGGTTGGCGCCGCAGGGAATTTATCCGCCCAGTTTGAACATACAATGGTGATCACCAACGGCCAGCCCATATTGGTGACCTTGCCACATAGCGCTTAGCGCCTTTTTTGCCTCACGGTTGTGACTCTCCGAACTTTCTAACCGTAGGTTGGATAAGCAAAGCGCCATCCAACGTGGGCGTCACAATTAGCTCAGGGGAATGCGTTTAAGCTACGGGACATTGCCCCATAGTTGGCGACAAAAAGCAAAACGTGATCTGCTGATTTGGCGTGTTGGAAGGCGCTGCGCTTTTCCAACCTACCGACACTCATTCGTATATTTAGGTTCTGCCCCCCCCAACGGGTTACGAATCAATCCAGCTGCAGGTAAGGATGCAGATCCATATCCGGGCAGTCCCACGAGGGATCGTTCAGCACTTCCCGGATTTTTGCTTTATTAAACTGATGGATGTTGCCACCGTAATGTTTTTTGAAGTCGCCATAACTTAACTCAACGATTTCCGAGAGCTTTTCACGCAACTCGTCCGTCAAAATGGCCTTGTTAAGCTTCTCGCTCAAAGCATTGTTGTACTCAGTAAAGTCGATATTTTTTAAATCCCAGTATTCAGGATTGTAAATTTCACAGATTGCGAAAGCTTCGATGACATGCATCTGACGTGAAGATTGAGGCGTGGCGTTTGAGCTGGCGCAGCAGATCGCCAGGACTCCGCTAACGATCATTGTTTGAACGTTACATTTGAATTTAATCATATAAAACTTCGCGCGAAAGGTATCCGATTGAGCCTGGCTAACTGTGTAAGAACGGTTGTAAGAAGGTAAGTCGGATAAGCAAGGCGCCATCCGACAATCGACGTTGAACGATAACACAATGGGAAGTTGTTAATGTATTGGGCGGATGCTCTATGACAGGGCGCCCCGGGGCCTTCTATTGTCCGGAACGTTGGAAGGCGCTGCGCTTTTCCAACGTACAGGGTCTCATTCACAGATTTATATGCCGGCCATCTGCCGCCGATTAAGAATGGGATGCGTATACGGGCTGTTCCTGTGTGGCGGCGATTGATTCTTCCAGGCGGATGGATTCTGTCAGGCCGTCGCAGCTTTCCGCCCAGATGGTGACCCATTCAGGTAAAAGGGGAGACATGGACGGTACGCCCAGATATTCGGCCAGGTCTTCCGGTTTTATGGCGCCTTGCGCCCCTTTGAAGAATCCACGCATGAACACGACGCCCGCCACGCGACCTTTGCGAACAAAGCGATGCTCCATATAGGACCACTTATCATCCCAGCCCACCAGACGGGAATGTATCTCGAAACGTTCGAAAAGCCTGAGTTCCTTGCGGAATTTGGCGGTTGCTTCCGCGACGATCGGCAGCGCCCGGTGTTTCAGCGCGACTTTGCCGACGCCGCTGCGCAGTATGTAATCTATGCGCCCAACATCCGCCATGGTGAAGTAGCGCCCGTTGTTGACATGAAGGTTGAGGTCCAGGTCATTGGGCCAGACGCGCATCTTAACTACGGTCGTATCGAACGGTTGCGCAGGCTTTCTCAGCATTGCCATGAATAACGCTTTAATCAGACGAAACCACAAATTCATTGTCTAACTCCATCGGGAATAAAAGGGCTGCCGGTCGATAGCTACGATAGTGGGAGATGGTTTTTGGCGATACATGCAGAAATGACATTTTTCATGCGAAAAGCGCAAATGGCGGTAGCTCTCTCCATATTTTTGAAATGATTAACAAGTGAGGCCCAAGCCCTTGACGACAGCGTTGCGTCAGTGCGCAAATAGCGCTAATAATGCTGTTTGAGTAATGGCTGACAAACGCTTTTGCAGGCCGAAATATCTCAAAATAAAATTAAATATGATCTGTAGTGATTTGATAAATAAGAGGATGGTATGCATGTAACTGTTCTGATGGTGAACCAATGCTCATCCGCCAGTATTGCGATTACCTTGGAAACACTGGCGTGCGCGAATCAGTTTCATGCTTATCGGAATCGGTCGCAGGAGCCTCTTTTCAATATTCAGACCGCCTCGCTGAATGGTCACCCTGTCTCCTGTTCAGGCGGCCTCACGCTGACGCCGAATGTCTCGTTAGAGCAGATTACAGGCACAGACCTGATCGTCATTCCGGGGTTCTTATTCAACCTAAAGCCGGCGCTGCCGACCTTTAAGGACTTCGCCCCCTGGCTCAGAGCGCGGTTTGCAGAGCAGGCGGCTATCGCCACGATTTGCACGGGCGCTTTTTTACTGGCGGAGTCGGGCTTACTGGATGACATGGCGGCGACCACCCACTGGTATTACGTCAACGCATTCGCCCAACGCTATCCCAAAGTGAAAGTAAGCAAGCAGCACATCATTACTGAGGATAACCGCATCATCTGTTCAGGCGGGGCTTCCGCCGCCATCGACCTGCTGCTTCATATCATTCGTCGCTATGCGGCTCCGGAGATCGCCGCTGAGTGCTCCAAAAAACTGCTCATTGACACCACCCGCAGAGAGCAAACGCCCTATGTGATGCTGTCCTTCAACAAGAATCATGAAGACAGGGAAATACTCAAAGTTCAGGACTGGCTGGATCACCATTACGCCAGCGCTATCAATATTGAAGAGCTGACCAAACAATTCGGCTTCGGCGTGCGTAACTTCAAACGGCGCTTCAAGGACGCCACCGGGCAAACTCCGATCAACTATTTGCAGAACTTACGCATTGAGAACGCGAAAAGGCTGATCGAAACCACTCGCATGAGCATTGAAAGCATTACCTTTGAAGTCGGGTATGAGGACAGTAACTCCTTTCGTCGTCTGTTCAGTGAACGGGTAGGGACGACGCCCAGCAGCTATCGCAAGAAGTTTCAGGTTCCGCCTCCAGGGGGACGGACCAACTGCGCATAACCTTCGTAAGAGCCGTGATCCGACTACAGCCACTGGAAGTTCGGCGAATTCTGACCAATTCTTATACATAGTCAGTCACAGGGATGAGCGGACAGGGATCTTGGACTTTCACTACGAAATTGAGACGCTGAGCCCTGGTCGCTGGCGGCCGGAAGGAGGGTCCTTTGTATAAAACCGTGGATTTGAATCGTTTGCCGGTGCTGGCGTCTCACGCTGACGTTGCTTTGTTTGACTTGCACCCTGACGTCATTTTCATTCTGGATCTGGATGTGCACGCTTTCTGGTGGGCCAATGCGGCGGGCGTGGCGTTCTGGGGCCTGGATAATGTCCAGCAGGTGATTGACAAGGATATGTCGGGGGATACCGCCAGCGCGCGACGCCGCATGCAGCAGACCTTCGAAAAGGCGGCGTTGGAAGGCGTGTCCGTTGATCCCTGGACCGCTTATCCCAACGAGCAACCCACACGCCTGCACATTCGCCACAAAGCGGTGTTATTGGGGCCTGAGCGCCATCGCGGCACCATCGCCTTTATTTCCGACGGCGGCCCTTCGGGGGACAACCCGGAGCAATGCCTGTTCGCGGAAGCGATTCATTACACCTCGGTTGCGGTGACCAGCTTCTCCCTGGAAGGACAGCCGCTGTTTGAAAATCCCATCGCCACCGAACTCTACGGATATGCGGTGAGAGATGACGCACCGGCGGGCGTATCCGTGTTCGAAAGCCGTTTTCATGATCTGCAAGAAGGTAGAGAAAGGTTGCGACAGGGGCAGGCGCTGCTGGACAGTTCGCAGGATCATTTGATGATCACCCGGCGCGGTGTTCGCAAGCATACTCTGGATATGCGCGCCAGCCGGCATCCGGTGAGCGGCGAATACGTGATACTGGTGTCCGAATACGATATCAGCGCTTTGCAGCAGGCGCTGGATGAGTCGGAAAGAGCCAAGGCGGAACTGAAAAAGCTGGCCCACTACGATGCGCTGACTGGCGTGCCTACGGTGCGTTTGTGCAAGGACCGCCTCGACCGCATGATCGCCGTCGCCAGGCGCAACGAGGCCATCGCGGCGCTGTTATTTATCGATCTGGACGGCTTCAAGGCGGTGAATGACCAGCATGGCCATGACGCCGGCGATTGTCTGTTGAAGGAAGTGGCGGTGCGACTGCAATCCTCCGTACGCGCCTCGGACACCGTGGGCAGAATCGGCGGCGATGAATTTATCGTGTTGATCCCGGACCTGCAGCAGCGCGAGCATGCCGGCGTAGTCGCCCATCAAATCATCAAGACGCTCTCCATGCCGGTGACCGTGACGTCAAACGACGGCAGCGAAGTGGAAGTGTATATCGGCGCCAGCATTGGCGTGGCGTCGTTTCCTCATAACGGAGACGACCCGGAAGCGCTGCTGCGCAATGCGGACGCGGCGATGTATCAGATCAAACGTCAGGGCAAGAATAATTACGGTTACGCGTAAAAATTGCAGTAATTGCAAGAAAAGGCGGGCCGCAATTGAGAGAAAGCGGGCTGTAATTGAAAGAAGACGGGCGGTTCAAAAAACACGCGGCCGGGAAGGCGCGGCCGCGTGAAAAATACAGCAATTACACTTGATTACTGCATAGCATCTGTCTCGAACACTCTATTCATCTACGACACAACTTCCGTTGCGTCGATAGACGTTATTGACTGCACAAGAGGTTCACTTCTTTTCTCAGTTTCGGCAAAAAGATATCCGTAAAGAAGTTGTACAGTCCCATTTGGTCATGCTCATGGGTATAGATCGCCCATGGGTCCAGGATGACGGAACGGATACAGGGAATCGCGTTCACTTGCTGGGGATTTTCAAACAGACGCTCGCCGAGGGCGTTCATGAAGTCGTCGCCGTAATCATCCCGATTGAACGTGGTCATCGATACGAACACCTGGTCTGGGGAGACAGGTTGTCCTGGCGGCACGCTGAGCTTGTCGAACAGAGCGTTGTTCAGCTGCAGCGTCCGCTCGACTGAGCGGTCATTCTTATCGACGAACACATAGTCCACGATATTCTGGTCGCCGGAGACTTTACGCAGGAACGCGCTGATTTCCCGGTGTTGCAGCAGGTCACGCTTGGAGACCTGACGTTTCCACAACATTTCCGCGATAGCTTTACGCTGCATTTCCTGATCCTTGGGCATCGGGTTCAGCAGCGCCAGATCGAACTTGTCGTCCGGGAAGGCGATGTCCATGGTGGCCAGATACAGGTAGAACAACTTCGAGTTCAACATGCTCTGGTTGATGATATGGCCATAACCGCGCTTGTCTGGACGAATAGTCTGATGGCTGAGGTAAACCGCGGTGGCCGCCGCGCCGGGCTTGGAGCCTTCCAGACCGGACTCGCCGATATTGCGGGTGTTGATGCTGTCGCTGTCGCCTTCGGAACTGATATAAGGCGCGCTGAAGCTGAGCAAGTTGATGATCTTCTCGTTGCGGTAAGTCAGACTGCCCGCCGGGTAGGGGATGTAGCCCATTTTGTGTGGATCGATCGTGGCGCTGTCGCAACGGTGGACATGAGCCATGCTGTCGTAGACGGACTGGCGGAACCAGGAGTCGCTGTTGTCGAACTGATCCGTCGGCAAATTGCCCTGCTGCGGCTCGGAACCCATCTCAAATGGCTTGCGAATACAGGCCATGAAATAGCCGCCCCAGGCGCCGTCGGTATGCACTGCATACTCGAAGGGTTCTGCATCGCGACGGAAGTCCTCGCGGATCTGCAGTATTTTTTCCACCGGGTCCACGGCGCCTTCTTCGGTGGAGCCGAAGACAGCGACGTTCAGCAGGATGGGCTTTTTGTTCTGCTTACAGGTGTTCAATACGGTCTGCAGCAGATCGGTTTTCACTCTGCCTTCTTCGTCCACATAAACATTCAACACGGCGTCGTCGCCAATCACGTTGATGTCCGTCATCTGTGCTTCGGTCAGGCCTTTCTGACCGCCGCCCAGGCCGAGCACGGCGGCTGACTTCACCCAGGAGTAATGCTTGGTGGAGGGCACAATGATCGCTGGCGCTTTGATGTTTTCCGCCGCCAGGTATTTGTTCTGGAAGAAGGTCATGCCTCTGGCGTTGAGAGAGTAGTTTTCTCCCAGGGTTTTCCAGACGGTCGCTTCGTCCACCTTGAGCAAACTCGCTATCTTGCCTGGCAGATTCAACGCGTCGTCCTGCATCAGGTTGAGCAGACGCCAGGCGCTGGCGTCGGCGACCCGCTGGCCGTCAGACAGGGTGAGGCTGCTGCGGATGGAGGCGTAGGGCTGTCCGTCCTCCAGCGCGTATTTAATGCCCAGAGGCATGTACTTGAGTTCACGGGCGGCCCACACGCTTTCGATGTTGGCGACCGTGCCGCCGCTGGTGATATGCGACCAGGAGCGAGGCACGGTGGACTCACTGTCATTCTCCAGCGGACGCACGTTGAAGCCGGCCATTTGCGCCACGTCATTGGCCGCGACGATTTCCAGCAATGTGGTCGCCGGCGCCGCCTGCGGCGTGACGTTATTCTGGTTTTGCAACATGCCGGACAGGTAGCCGATAATCGCCGGCAACGTGATGTCCCAGGTCATATGCCCCTGATAGCGCAGGCTGGAGAAGGGCACGGAGTATTGCGTCAACAGGCTGAGCAGGTCGTCGCTGCGCTGCTCGATATTCTGCAGCGCCTGCACGTAGGCATCGGAAGACTTCACTTTATCTGTGATATATCCGGGATCTTCCGGAAACTGATTGGTGCGTCCTTCCAGGGTTTTCTCGACGACGGCGCTCAATAACTTCTTCACTACGTCAAGATTTTCGCCTTTTGTGCCCATAAACCAGCCGGCGATAGAGGTGTCGTCCAATAGGGGCGCACTGACTAGGCCTTGTTTTAAATGGGATTTAACTTGTTTTAGAACATCGCGTGAGACAAATTTCCTTCTTGGGGAAGTCATTTCCATTACGGGATCTCCGTTTATTGTGCTTTACATGCAATGTTGGGGAATCGCGATATTTAAGGCGGGTGTTTCCTAATCAGAAACAAGCTTGATCAGTACGGCGTGAAATCGTCCACTCAGAGACAGCGGTCGCGAGATGGCTATCTTAGTACAGTCAGGGGAATTAGCAACCGGAGAAAACAAGGTGGCGGCGCAGGCCTAAGCGGCGCTGTACGTCCGGTTTTGACGGGAGCGGGGAATGGCGCGAGACAGGCGGCGGATTGACTAACGGATGACGATCGAAACCACTTATCAGTTTATTTTTGGCAGCGCTTTACTGGCGTTGCTGTGCGTGTTCACAAGCGTGCTGTCGCGTCGACTTGGAGCGCCATTGTTATTGGTGTTCCTGGTGCTGGGCATGCTGGCGGGGGAGGACGGACCCGGAGGCATTAAGTTCGACGACTTCGGACTGGCGTTTCTGGTGGGCAACCTGGCGTTGGCGGTGATCATTTTCGACGGCGGCCTGGGCGCGCGCCAGGATACTTTCCGCGTCAGTCTGCGCCCGGCGTTGTCGCTGGCCACCGTAGGCGTTCTGGTGACCGCGGGTTTGACCGGGCTGGCCGCCCACTGGATTCTCGACCTGACTTGGCAGGAAGGCCTGCTGATCGGCGCCATTGTCGGCTCCACGGATGCGGCGGCGGTGTTCGGCCTGCTGCGTAGCGCGGGACTGGAGTTGAAAGAGCGCACCGGCGCCACGTTGGAAATCGAGTCCGGCTCCAATGATCCAATGGCGATATTTCTGACCATCACCCTGGTGCAGTTAATAAGCGCGCCCACGGGCAATCCCGGCTGGTCCCTGTTGAGCGAGCTGGCGATTCAAATGGGCCTGGGACTCGCGGCGGGGGGTGCGGGCGGCTATCTGTTGTCGTGGCTGCTGAGTCGTTTGCAGTTGTCCGCCTCGCTGTATCCGTTGTTGGCGTTGACCGGCGCGCTGAGTCTGTTCGGCGTGACCAACTTAATGGGCGGCAGCGGCTTTCTTGCGATCTATATTGTGGGCGTGATGATCGGCTCCAAATCGCTGCCTTATGGCGGGGATATCCATCGCTTCCATGACGGGCTGGCCTGGCTGAGTCAGATCATCATGTTTTTGATGCTGGGACTGTTGATTACACCCAGCAAAATGACGTCGATTATCGCGCCGGCGATCGCCATCGCCTTCGTGCTGATCTTTTTCGCCCGGCCTCTGGCGGTGTTGTTGTCTCTGGCGCCTTTCCACTTCCCGTGGCGAGAGCAGGTCTTTATCAGTTGGTGCGGGCTGCGCGGCGCAGTGCCGATCATTCTTGCGCTGTTTCCTTCTTTGGCGGGGCTGGAGCAAACCCGCATCTACTTTGACCTGGTGTTCTTCGTCGTGCTGATTTCGTTGATTCTGCAAGGCTGGACCATTGCGCCCATCGCCCGATGGCTGCGCGTGGAGCTGCCGCCGCCGGTGCGGGAACCGGAGCATCTGACTCTGAAAATTCCCGACTCTCAGGACAAAGAACTATTACTGTATCAGGTGACGCCGAGCTGCCGCGCCCTGGGAATACAAGGCAAGCAACTGCCAATGGCGGAAGGCGCGCAGTTGGTTGGCGTGATGCGTCTGGGCGTCCTGTTGGCGGCGCCGGCGGAGCAAAAGTTGGCGGTAGATGATTATGTGATGGCGCTGGCGACAGAGGGAAGCAGTAGCGCTTTGGGGCGGTTCTTCGCCCCGGAACAGCCGCTCAATTTGGAGACCAGTCTGTTTTTCGGCGAGTTCGCCATCAACCCCGACGCCAGGCTGGCGGATCTGGCGCAGCTGTATTGTTTTGACGTGCGGGATAAAGATAGCGCGCTAAGCGTCGCCGACTTTGTGCTCACTCAATTTCACGGCAAGCCGGTGGTGGGGGACCGGGTCCAACTCGGACCCGTGCAGTTTGTGGTGAAGGAGGTCAAAGAAGGCGTAATCACCGCGATCGGGCTGAAGCTGGGGCGGAACTGATCCGCCCATACTATGCCTGAGTAGATTTCAACAGCCTTTCTGATTTCTGGCCGGAATCAGAGCAACACTATTCCTCTGCAAGTTTAGACGCCGCCTGTAATCTCGGCCATGCCGCTTTTTGCGGTGATGAAACAGACGACGTGACGGCGACACTATGAGGGAACGCCAGGCGGTAGCCGCCCAAAGCGACGAACCAGCAGATAGCGAGGGTCCAGATATCGTGGGAAATAAAGTGAGCGCCTCGCAGTTGTTGCGCGACGCCGAAGCTTGCCCCCAGGGCTAACGCAAACCCCAGCGCCCTGAAGCGCCAACGAGGCAAGTGAACCAGCGCGACAAAGTAAAGGCCGATCCAGGCGTAGCCGCCGCTGGCGTGGCCGGCGGGGAAACATTGTCCATCCTGGCTGGCGGCGTCAAAGGAGATCGCGCCGCCGTAGCGCAGCAAATCCCAGGGGCAGTTTACCTGGGTGAGGCGTTTGAGCAGGGAGACGCTGAGCAGGGAAATCGCCACACTCGCAAACAGATAGACCAGGGCGCGTCGATAGGGGCGGAGTCGTCGCACGAAGAAGGAGCCTGACAGCAACGCCAACAGCACGACGGCCATAACGGCGACCAGACGTCGCCCGTCGTTGTGCAGGAGGTCGCTGGTGACCCAGGCGTCCCGTAAAAACCATTGATGTCCCTCCCAGCTATAGATTGCATCCGCCAGTGACAAATCCAGATGCAGGTCGTTGATCAGCATTATCAGAGCCAGAAAAGCCAGGAGCGGATACCAGAAGTGAGTTCGATAAAAATCCGTTGAATCGTCTTGCCAGTTTTTCAAAATCGTATCGTCCGTCTAACAGCTTGTATGAAGCATTCTAGGAAAGGGCGGACCAAGCAAGTCTCAAGAAAATATCAAGCAATGATCAAGAGTCTCCAACTTTGATGTTTGCTTGATGTCACGTTGATAATTGGTTGCTCCCCGCCTGATTAGGATGAGGCTGTCATCTACTAATCGGCGTGTGACGTTAACCGTGAATAACCCGGCGGAAGGCGCAAACAAGACAAGCCCGCGCATGGGCGCGAACAGAAAGCTGCGGACCTTGGGCGTGAGCCTGTGCTGGTTGGCGACGCTGTGCGGCGCGCAGGCTGTTGCGCAGGCTGTTGCGCAGGAGAAAAAGGATCATTCTGACGCAGACTGCGAGCCCATTTACGATGCGGAGAAAACCTCGAAATTCGACTTTGTCGGGCTAAGCGGCGCTTATTCACTGGAGGAGTACGCCGGCGCCGAGATAGGACAAATCTGGGTGGAGCCGCTGCCAGTGTTTGACGAGTCCGATCCAGAGGAAAATAACTTCCTGTATCGCCTGCTGAACAAGATTCATATCCTGACGCGCACGGATGTGGTTTCCGGACAACTCCTGTTTAAAAGCGGCGATCGACTGGATGTGGACCAGCTGCGGGAGTCGGAGAGGATTCTCAGGAAAAACAGTTATCTCATCGACGCGCGCATCGTGCCGTTTCGTCAGTGCAACGGCAAAATTGACCTGCTGGTGGTGACGCGGGATATCTGGACGCTGGAGCCGGGTGTGAAGTTCAGTCACTCGGATGGCGCCAGCAAGGTGGGTCTGGAGCTGAGCGATAACAATATCTTCGGGACGGGCAATCAAGTTTCCGTCGCCTACAACAAGGATGACGACCGCAGCAGCGTCGACTACATGTTCGGCTCCAATCATCTGTTCGGAACCCGCCTGAAAACCCAGATGCAATACGGCGACACCAGCGATGGAGAAACCAAACTGTTTTCTCTGGAGCGGCCTTTCTACGCGCTGGACAGCCGCTGGGCGGCCGGCGGCGATCTGCATGAAGACTCTGTGGTGGACAAAATCAAAGATGAAGGCGAGGAGGTCAACGCCTATCGTCACGAGAGCAATCTCTACAATCTCTACTTTGGTCTCTCAGACGGACTGCGGCGCGACTTCGCCAACCGCTGGTATGTAGGGATCACCCGCGAGGAAGATAACTTTTCCGCGGTGGACGCCACCCGCAGCGGCACGCCGCAAGACCGCGCCTTAACCTATCCCTGGGTGGCGTACGAAAGAGTCGAAAACCTGTTCGCCACCTATCGCAACCTGGACTTCATTGAGACTACGGAAGACGTGTCTCTGGGGAAAAATATCTACTTGAAACTGGGCTACGGCGGCGACTTTCTGGGCAATGATCGCACCCAATGGCGCTTCAATGGTCAGTACAGCGACGCCTACAGTTTTGGCGAGCATCACCTGTTCTTTGTCGGCGCCCATTTGGACGGCTATTGGGATACGGAAGACAGCGCACTGGAAAACACTCTGGTCGGCGCCGACTTATCCTACGTACATCTTACCGATGATCAGCACCGCTGGTTTTTCGGTTTCAAGGCGGACCTTGGCGACAATCTGGACCAGGACAAGGAACTGACCCTGGATGATGAATTCGGCTTGAGAGGCTACCCGGGCGGCTTTGAACGAGGCGACCGCCGCTTCCTGGCCAGTATTGAACGCCGTTTCTATTCCACCACCCACGTATTCAACCTGTTCCGCTTGGGCAACGTCGCCTTTATCGACATGGGCCGCGCCTGGGAATCCGGCGACAGCGAGGCGCCGCCAGTCCTGTTCGACATCGGCCTCGGCATGCGCCTCATCTCCAGCAAAGCCCGCACCGGCAACGTCATCCACCTGGACTTCGCCATCCCCATCAACGAACGCAACAAAGTCGACGCCTTCCAATGGACGTTGAAGGTTTATGATAGTTTTTAACGTGGATTTTGCGCTCAGGGACGCGGGTTAGGGAGAGGCGTTAAAGAGGAATGTTCGACTTCATGTAAACGAAAAAGGCCTTCCGTTGTATTGGAAGGCCTTTTGGTTATCGCATCAGATCGGACGCTTTCAGTCCGCTGCTGATTGTTACTGCCCCTGCGTCTCAACCTTCAGATAAGGTCCTGGCAGCAGGCCGTTGCTGGGCGAGTTGATGGTTCTGTAGTTGGCGTTGGCGGAGAGTCCCGGCGTTTTATCGCTTACGGAATTCACTACCTGCTCAATCACTGCCGCCACCAGCATGCCCGCCAGGCCATTGTTGCCGCCGTCGGAGGATTGCTGTGCGTAGGCGCGGCCTTGCCACAGGGTTTCGCCGGACCGGGCGTCAACCAGGCGCCAGGATGAAGACACCACTGCTACGGAGGAGATGATCTGGTATTGCTGTCCCCAGTCGTCGATGGTGACGTACAGCACCGCGTCGGGACCGATATGCTCGCGCAGTTTGTCCAGAGGGACGCTGTTCATTTCCGCGGGGGTGGGCAGGCCGTTGTCTTTCATGAACTGATCAATCACCGCAACCGGGAAGACGTAGTAGCCTTTTTCCGCCAGCGGCGCAGAGATCGTGGACAGGAAGATATAGGGCGCATTCACCTCCACCGTGTTGTTTTGCGGCGGAATCACCAGAATCGAACGCGGTTTGCTCGCCAACAGCGCGGAGTAGTCATAGGGCTGCTGTGTGGCGCAGCCGGTGCTCAATACAACGGTCAGCGACAACAGGCCGAGAAACTTCCAGAGTTGCAAAGATCTCATTTAGTCGCCCCCTTTTTGGCTCTCTCCAGAATACCGTCGATAAACTGTGCGGATTCAGGGTAGAGCGCCTTCTCCTGATTGAACGCCTCTACCGCCATGCCGGGCTCTCCGGCGCTGGCGTAGATCATGCCCAGATGCGCGTACAATCCGGGAGGGACTTGCTGGCCGTGGTTGTTGGCCTGCTCAATGGTGACCGTCAACTTCTCGATCTGGGTATTGTTGTCCGCTTCGCCGGGCTTGGTGTACATGTCCAGCAAAACGTCCTGATAAGACCCCCAGTAATAGAGGCTGCGCGGTTGGTTGGCGCACCCGGCCAATAAGGCGAGGGCCAAAGCCGGCGCAATAAGGCGCAAAGTATTCTTCATTCCAGAATTACCTGACAGCGAATGTAAGCGGTTATTTCAGTCTCAGTGAGCCTGAATCCAGGTCACGAACCAGGTTGTTGACCACTTCGGTAATGGCGAAGTTCAGTACCTTGCCGTTCAACGTGGCGTCATAGCCGGCAGTGCCGCCGAAGCCAATGATTTCCCGGTTGCTCAGTTCATATTCGCCTGCGCCCTGGGTGGAATAAATGATGGCGGAGGTTTCTACGTCAACCACAGACAAGGCGACTTTCGCGTAAGCCACTTGTTGCTTGCCGCGGCCCAGGAGACCGAACAATTGCCTGTCGCCCACTTCTTTACGGCCGAATTCGGTGACGCTGCCGGAGATAACGTAACGGGCGCCGGCGATCTTCTGTTTAACGCCTGCGATCTGCGCTTCTTGTTGCAGCTCCTGCATGTTGTCGCGGTCCACCAGATTGAAACGCTGAGTCTGCTGCATGTGGGTTTTCAGGATGGATTTGGCCTGATTGCCCAAACGGTCTGTATCCGATGAAAACAGTCCTTGCATATAGTTGGAGCGGTTCTGGAAGTTGCCGACCACCATGGTGGTGCGCTCGCCGTTGTAGGAGGTGCCGTAAGAGGCGACTTTCTGGGGTTCGATGGCGCGGTGGCTTTCAGTGGCGCAAGCGGAAACCATAATGGTCAGCGCAACCAGCGCTGCATTTTTCAAGGCCTTCATGGAAAAGTTACTCCTTAAGGGGGGATAGTCTCGAAGTGTAGTTGAGCGCGCTCAGTCGCTCAAAAGGTGACTTATACTTTTTACAATTAGCTTATGCAACCCCTATTCATGGCGCTAAGGGTTCTCCCTTATTAGATGCCGGCATGGAGGCGTACGGCCTGTCTAATAAATCACCATTGCCTTCCCGCCGCTTAGCCCAGAATGAGAAAGACGCGAATCTCTCCGGCCCGGCGTATGTCAGCGCGAGATGCTTGAGATAACGCTCCGCCACGCGCAGCATTTCACCGCGATAGGCTTGCCAGGCGCCAGCTTGGGTGGGGAAACCTTCTTTAATGGCGTTGGCGGCGCTGACGGCGCTCGCCAGACAATGAAACAGTCCTTGAGAGGAGATTGGGTCGAACGAAATCAGGGCGTCGCCGATAGCCAGAAACCCTCGCTGCGCCAGCGCCTGCGTCTTGGAAGCGGTGAGATCCAGTGTTGCGGCGCCGGCGGGATGATAGCGCAGGGGAGCTGGTTCTGACTCGGTAATGACTTCCCGCAGAATGGGATGGCGGCGAGCACGGGCCAGAAAAGCGCCTGCTTCCCGCCACTGATGTCGCAATGGATCATGGGCGTCAAAATGATAGGCGAGCACCCGTTTCCCGTGAGGAATGCGTGCGCTGTACCACCAGCCGTTTTCGTCCGCGCAGGTGCGCAGCGTCGCTTCCTGATCGTTGGCAAGACAAGGCAAAAACGTGAAGGCGCAAAGCAGATCGTCGTCAGCCTGACGAGGCAGCCCTAAACGACGGGCAATGGCGCCGGAGCGACCGGTGGCGTCCACCAGCACGGGCGCAGTATGCACGAGGTTGTCTTGAGGCTGTCGTATTGACCAGACGTCATTGCTGCGATCAATGTCGTACTGCCTGAGCCCCTCCAGAATGCAGGCGCCGGATTCGAGCGCGCCCTCATATAACAGACGGTCGAATCCGCGTCGGTCCAACAGCCAGCCGGGTCCAGCTGGGTCAAATAACGCATCGCGCCACACCGGAGTCTCTGTGTCCCAAACCGATAACGCGGAGCCCCGCTGCAAATGGGGCCCTTCCAGGAAGCGCTCCCACAGACCCAGCTTGCGCAACAGTACGCTGGCGGCGCCGGGCAGCGATTCGCCAATGCGTGGACCTGTTTCTCGAGTCGCACGTCGCTCAATCACCAGTACGTCATGAGACGGACGCAGGAGCCTCGCCAGCGCAGAACCGGCAGGACCGGCGCCCAGAATAATGACGTCCCAGCGGCGCTTATCCTGCGCGCTTGTCGTTGTGGCCATGAACCACTATCGCCGTGGCGCCTTCTGCCGCATGAGTTCACGGCGCATGGCGTGGTCGGTGAGTCGACGTTCTTCTTTCGTCATATCGGGACCGCCGCGATCCTCGACCTGCATGACCGGCGGGAAATCCGGATCATTAGGCACGCCGGGACGGACTTCCACAATGCCCATTTCCGGGAAGCGATCAATCATGTTCGCCAACTGGTTGTCGTAACCGACGCCAAGGGTGCGATCCCAATCCGAGCGCTCTTGATAGGCGGCGATACGCTCTTGGCGGGTCAGGCCGGTATCCATCACCTTGCTGTAGTTCTCTTCGCTTAACACCTGATTCGGCACCCGCGCAGGCCAGAAGGTGGGCAAGTAAGGATCATATTGCGAGTCATAGCCGGACCGGCAGCTCGCGGTGTCGGTTTGCCAGGGAATCGCCATCCAGCGGGTGATGGAGCCGGGGAACTGGGCGTAGAGCGGCCCGTTATAGGACAAGGCTTCCGCCGAGGTGAGCGTACTGCCGTAGTTCGGCTCTGGATTGTTGGCCGCGCGGTGACGCCACCGATAGGGTTCGCTATACATGGTGGCGTGACGCACTGGCCAGGTCATTTCACAGCCGGGGTGAAAGGCGTCCGCCAGACAGAATTCCAACGCGGCTTTGTCCAGACAGGCGGGCTGCTCGCTGATCGGCACGTCGTCGATGGAGCGGGGCGGGTTGGCGTCTGGATCGTAATCTGACTCAAACTGCCCCTGCGCCCAGTATCCCAGCATGGCCAACTGGGTTTCCGTCAACGCGTTCATGGCGTTGCTGACCGGCGGCATGGGGACGTTCATGGCGTCGCCATACACCCAGGGCCAGAGGTTCATAGATATGTCGTTGCGACCGGGATGGCGAAATGCGTTGGCGACGATCCGCCGCAGCTCGGCATAGTCATCGCCGGGCATGGAGAGCTTGCGCAGATAGTCAGGGTCGAGAAAATGTTGCGGCATGCCGAATCCGAAACCTGCCGCAAATCCTGCGTTCATCCACTGCAAGTCACACATGGCTTTCAGGACGGGAAGAATGTCATTCTGAAAGGAGGGGCAGGTGGGAGCGGGCGCCATACCGGCGTTGATCGCCAGGTCCGTCATCAATGCGTACATGGTGCGCACGGACTTTTGCTGCGGCCCGTAATTGGGAGGCGCGACCACCACCCAGGCTGGCGCCACATCCAGTTTTCTACCGTTGAAAACGACCGTAGCGGTGACCGGACCATCGCTGGTGTCGTCATACCAGCCGTCGTTATTGGCGAAGGTTGTGGGCGGTTTGCCATCGTATGAAGCGGATTTGCCATGACCGCCGAACACCATCAGACGACCGGTCGAGTCAGTGCGTAATTCTCCCAGCGGCACCTCTATCCCCATGAACTTGCCGCCGCGAAACTGGTACTCCGGACCGTAGCTGGAGGGGGTGTTGATAGAACGGGGGCCAGGAGTAATGGATAGCTCGCTACGGTCTTTAACGCTGGCGTTACGCAAGGTGCTGGGCGTCGCCGCTGCGGCTTCCGGGATATCCAGCGCCAGTTCAAAGTTGTACCAGGCCGCCTTATGGTTGGCCAGCTCCACCGTCCACTCGATCTGGGTGACATCATCAATCGACAACTCCCGCACTACCTGGCCGTTGCCGTCATAACCATAGATGCGGAACTCCGCCACTTCGCGCTTCAAAGCGCCAGTGGCGTCACGATACTCACCGGGTTCCTTGGGAGGCGGGTTCGACACCTGCGGCCCAATATAAAAACCGTCTTCTGCGAGGGAATTACCAACACGAGCGATGCCGATGGAGGGATGAATCCTGGCGTAAACAATCTGGTCGTCGGATTTGCTGCTGTTCGTCATAACACACTCCCTTTGGTTAATCAGATACCCGCCATGCCATATCAGATGGCTGTTAAAGGAGTGTAGATGGTGGTTGGGGATTAACAAGCAAGAGAAATAACATTATTGAGGTCTGGCGAAACCCGGTTAGGATGTCAGACCGCCTGAAGTATTTTTTATCACCATCTAGGGTCTTCCCTATCAGCCATATAGCCCCCGCCAGTTTGCCGATTGAGACAAGTGCTTATCTATCGTTAGGATAAAAATACTTTTGTCTCATTCTTTCGGAACACAACATGCAAGAAGGCATTCAAACAATATCCCTCCCAGATTCATGCCTTTTATGTGCTTTAGATTCCAGAAGCAAACTCAACTTGGTAAGCCTGCTTGTTTATACGAATAGGTTATAGGCCGTTGTTCTATGAAGGATTATGCTGAAGCAATTATGAGTGATAACATCCACCACCTTTGGCGCTCGCGGAGAGAAGAACTCCGCCGATTATCGTCTCAATTTATATAAACACTGTTAAACAAGGCCTTTCTATGCTTCAGCGCACTCTAGCTCTAATGATATTCACTCTGTTTACCGGATGCGGACAATCCGAACCTCAAAAAGCTGAGCCAGAGGCTAATAATGCCCCTCAGTATTCTGAGGCTGAGGTTCAGAGACTTATCGATGTTTGTAAGAATCGGGGTGGAGAGTTCCCGATGGATGAATTGAATGCTTGTATTAAACTAAATAAATATAGTCGTTTCCATACGTTGGACTTGAGTAGAATAAAGATTAGGAAACTGCCAGAGAATATCTTTGAAGGAATGATTCATATTCGGCAGTTATTCCTTAATGAAAATTCAATTTCAGCACTCCCTGAATCAATAAAAGACCTTGTTGATCTAAAGGTTATCACGTTGGATTGGAATAAGTTTGAGTCGGTTCCAGAAGAGTTGTTTGAGATAGATGGGCTTAGAGATATATATATATCCCATAATTCGGTAACTAAAGTTGATCAAGGCTTGAAAAATTCTACAAAGCTTAGAAGAATTATTCTTTCATTTAACAAATTGGAAGAGTTTCCGGCTGTGTTTTCTGAAATGCCTAATCTTAAAATCCTCGATTTGGCGTCAAACTCTATTTCGCGTGTGCCTAAAGAAATAGGGGGTATGTCTAGCCTTATAGGGTTATCTCTGGCTGATAACAAGGTAGAAGAGGTTCCCGAGGAGATTGGGGCGCTTTCCAACTTAACCATGTTGGATTTAAGCGCAAATAAACTAAAAACATTGCCTGTAACAATAGCCAGGCTTCCAAATTTGACTCAACATATAAAAGAGCATAGTGGCTTTGTAAATAATCTTACGGCGCTTGGTTTTGAGGAAGATGGAGAGGAAATATATGGAGTTACGTTGTTAAAGGGATATCAGACAACACTACCTGTCAGCAGGTATTCAGGGATAAATATTTTATTTAACGATATTGATGAGCTCGATAAAGAGTTTTGCAATGTGTTTTTTATTAATGCTGATGATAAGACCTTAATTAATTGCGATGGTGAGTGAGGTAAAATATGAAGTTTGACTCTGAGCTTAATGTTGATCTGTTAAGACATCAGGTAGGCACTATAGAAGGAAGTATCCAGGCTTCAATAAAGATATGGGAAACTGCTGCATGGCAGTTTATATCAAGTTATGAGGTTGCGTTATTAAGGTTTAAAAGTACAATAGAAAAGCAAGAAGAGATTGAGCGGAAGGCCGTTGACTACGCTTTTACTGCTCTAGCTCTAGCCGGCGGTAACTTGCTAACTGCTACTATTGCAAAAGGAATTGAAGGGTATATCTATGATAAGTCGCTGTCTTTTGTATGCAAGAATAACTTAGAAACTATTTTCAATCGTGTGTATTCTAATGAGAGTGTTAGAAGTATAATTGGTGGTGCTGTTAAGAAAGGGGAGGACGCTCTGCTTCAATCAGTTGTAAACACAATAAAGGAAAATGTTAGGCAGTATAAGTACAAAAATGAACCGTCAAAAAATAGCTCTATATGCGTACTTTCTGGAATGATGACTTATGTGGCTAATAAAGGTGAAACCCTCAGGCGAGCTATTAGAGTGTCTGCAAATGCATATATAAATGCCGTTGGCACTAATTTTGAGCAAAGAAGGCTTGCGGATTATAACAATATGATAAGTGAGATTATTAACTGCAAATTCATGTTTCCCCCTGATATAGATGCTGTATCTAGCGCAGGAGGACAGTTCTCTGAGCAAAGAGCGGCAAGGGTGCAAGAAAAGATCGAGCTTTCAATGTACTTGGCAAGATTAATGGATACGGATGTATTAGTTCAGCGGTATATGAACAGCCCTGCAATCAAGAAAACACATGTTCGCACCTCAATTAACTACTCTCCATCTCAGATCGGATATCCCAACACGCTACCAGAACGTATCGATGCTTATAACAATACAGGATTAATAGAGCAGAAAGTTGTGTACTCTTCTTACGGATCAAAAGTGGCGGAGGAACTTAATCGTCTGGCTAATAAAATATATAATCAAGGGAATATTGTTGAAGTGACTGCATGGACAGGATCAAGGCCTAGCAGAGAGTCATTGGTAAAGGCTGAGAATTTGGCGAACATTCTTGGACAACCTTATCATCAACCTTTTGTAGGGTCAGATAGACCTATCTTGACGAGAGACTCGGGGTTATTTGGCTTGACTGAGGCTCAGAAGAAGGTAATAAAACAAAATAGTAAGTATTGAAGATGCTTTTCCATTGTTGCGCTGGTTTGCATCTTATTTTATGTGGAAAGCCTGTTGGTAAGCTGGTTCGTTTATACAAATTGGTTATAGTTTGATTCGTTGAAGGGAAAAATTGCTGAGACAATCATGAGTGATAACATCCGCACCCTTCGGCGCTCACGGAGAGAAGAACTCCTTCGATTATTGTCTCAATTTATATAAGCACTGTTAAACAAGCCCTTTCTATGCTTCAGCGCACTCTAGCTCTAATGATATTCACCCTGCTTGCCGGATGCGGACAATCCGAACCTTAAAATGCTGAGTCAGAGGCTAATAATGCTCCTCAGTATTCTGAGGCTGAGTTACAAGAATATGCCAATTCATGTAGAAATGATAAAAGCACATCACCCCTTGAAAGTGTCAGAGCATGTGTTGCCATAAACAAGGCGACAAAGTCTTACTGGCTTAATTTAGAACAGTGAGATTTGTTAGAGCTACCCGACGATATATTTTCTGGATTAGATCACGTCACAATTTTGAGTTTGAACGAGAATAAACTTTCATCGTTGCCTTCATCAATTTCAGAGTTAAAGAGTTTGAGAGTTGTATACTTGGATGTGAATAACTTTAAAAGTATCCCCAATGAACTTTTTTCTCTATCGAATGTTAAAGATATATTTATTTCCAGAAATATGGTTGAGAGTGTTGATCAGGGCGTTGTCAAAATGATTTCTCTTAGAAGAGTCGTTCTTTCCATGAATAAGCTTGAGGAGTTTCCATCTCCTTTTTTGGAACTATCTAATTTGAAAATTATAGACTTGTCTCTAAACTCGATTTCTCATGTCCCCAAAGATATCAATAAAATGAAGGGATTGATCGGGATTTCTCTTGCTGACAATAGTGTTGAATTTCTTCCAAAAGAGCTGGGTGAGATAAAAGGTCTAACAATGCTTGACTTTAGCTCCAATAAGTTGAAAAGCATTCCAGTTGAGATATCGGCTCTTCCAAACCTTGTTGTAAAGGTTGAAGGGCATAGAGACTCTATAAAGCATTTTGCAACAATGGATTTTGAAGAAGACGGTAAGGAAATTCATGGGGTTGGCCTTTTAAACGGAGAAAAAACTGTTATCCCTCCGATTCAGTATTCAGGTTTGAATATCCTTTTTAACAATGTTGAAAGGCTGGATTCTTCATTCTGTAAAGTGTTTTTCTTGAAGAAAGATACTGATGCTTTACTTGAGTGCAATTAATTATTGAGGTTTGCGGATGAGATTTTATTTGGGATTAAATAAGAATTTGGTAAAGTCTCAAGTAGACACTGTCTAAATATGGCATCTCATCTGCTCATAATAGGTGGGCCACTAATGCATGGAGATTTATTTATAATTACGAAGTGGCCTTGTGAGATTCAAGGATAAAATTGAGTCTCAAGCTGAGCTAGAAAGAGTCGTAATTAAACAAAATGACTGGTTATTAATTGCACTTTTGGTTTTTTGTTTAAAGGTTTTGATGAGTATAAGAGATTCAATGAGCTTAAAATACTCGGTGAAAATAAAGTCACAGAGTGATTGGAAGCAATATTTTTCCAAGGCGGATATATTTATCAATGTTATAAAGTATCTTTTTATAATCGCTCCGCTAATGGCGAGTTTTGGATGCGGGCAATCCGAACCTCAAAAAGCTGAGCCAGAGACTAACAATGCTCCTCAGTATTCTGAGGCTGAGATCCAACGATATGTGGATCAGTGTGACAAGCACGATGGGAAGTCCCCTATGGATATTGTGAGGGCATGTGTGAGATTGAATAAAGCCACACATTACCATACCCTCGACCTGAAGGGGCTAAATATTGATACTCTTCCCGATGACATTTTTGATGGCCTGGAGCATGTCAAAATTTTATATCTTAGCGAAAATGCATTGTCTAGCTTGCCAAAGTCTATATCTGAAATGAAAAGTCTTAAGCGTGTTCACTTAGGTTGGAATCAGTTTGAGGAGTTTCCAGTTGAGCTGTTTAATATAGGTGGACTAAAAGATGTATATATTTCAAAAAATAAAATAATTCGCGTTGGTGAGGGGTTGAAGAATATTAAGTCTTTAAGAAGAGTAATTATTTCACATAATGACCTGAAAGAGTTTCCGCATGTTTTCACAGAGATGTCCTGGTTGAAAATCCTTGACCTGGGAACAAACTCCATTGACATAATTCCGAAATCTATAAGTAACATGTCTGGAATCATAGGGCTTTCCTTGTCCGATAATGACCTTAAAGAAATTCCCGTGGAAATAGGCGATTTAAAAAACCTAACAATGTTAGATGTTAGCTCTAATAAACTGCACTCACTCCCCGTGGAGCTAGCGCTCCTTCCCAAATTGATTGAGCCGGTCAGAAATCATAGTGGTTTTGTAAATAATTTGCTGGGGTTAGGGTTTGAGGAAGATGGTGAGGAAATTTATGGGGTTTCACTATTGAAAGGATATAAAACCACTCCTCCTGCAAGTCAGGCAAATCGCACTATGTGGCTACATAGTAGCCAGACCCGATAGCACTTTTTTTAAGTAACCATGGTCCCAGCCCGCTCGTAGCCTCTTAGTTTTTATACCTCCTTTGTCCGTCTTCTCATTCTTCAATAAATTCAACGCCATATGT
>NZ_JAHMIN010000051.1 GCF_018986435.1 Hahella sp. HN01
ATCAAATGGAAGACATGGAAGACGCTCTTTGCCAAATCTAATCCAACCGTCTTATGCTTAGACATGATGGTCTCCTCCTTCGTCCTTTGATTGCACTCATAATCATGGCACATTGCGATGCCGCTGCAGGAAAGGAGGAGACCATCTCATCGACCTACGTTCTTTTCGCGGAGGGACACGGCGGCGCCAAGCAGACATTGTGACTGCCGGGTGTCTCAATCATCAGGTAAAAAATAGAGTTGGTAGAGTTTTTCATACTCGCCAGAATCCTTCAGGTGATCTAGGGCTTCTTGCCACTTATCAACGGTTTCGTCAGGGATGTTGTTGGAAAAAGCAATATATCCTTCTGATACTAAAAGCACCACTGGCGTTTGCTGAATTTGATCTGGCGATATTTCCGCCTCTTTTAGCTTGCTTAATACTGTGCTTGAGGCTGAAACCGTTAAATCAACCCTGCCTTTCTTCAGCATATTGAAACAGCCAACATAGCTTACGTTGGTATAGATGTTATTAAAGTGATAGCTGCTAAGGATTTTGTGGTGTATTGCGCCATTCAGAACGCATATTGAGGAAACTTTTCTGGCGTCTTCTAATTTTGATATGCCTGTTGGAGCCGATTTCATTTCATAAAAATAATCTTCTTCTTTCTGAATGGGGCCAACCCATTTAACCATGTTTTCCCTATCTGGAGTTCTGCTGACATTAAACATCGCCAGGTCATTGTTTTTCGTGACCATCTGCATGCCTCTGGCAAAGGGGACTTCTTGAAACTTAGTGGGATGCTTCATTGCAAGCATCAATTCTCTAACGACTTCGATATTGAAAGCCCTTTTTCCGGAATGCTTTATGCCTCTAAGTTCACCAGCCTGGTCGGTATAAACCTGTCCTTCCACGTTATGAGTCAGAAAAGAAATTTCATCAGCCGTTACATAAGTGGTTATTAGAAGTGCGCCTAACAACGCTAGTCTTATTCGCTTCATGGGAGCCTCCAACGGGCGCGAAACACTGGGTCAGGGGTGTTTGGTTTCGCCCAACGGCCGAGCTAGGTTGCGCTGTAACGTCCATGCAAAGAGTAAAAAACGAGTAGTGTTAACAGACCCTGATGCTGGAAGAGCAATAAAGGTAATTATAGCAGTGATTGAGTACCGGCGACCGCGTTATATTGTTGATTTCATAGCCCCCATGCAGCGTTCAGCCACAAGCGCACCTAACCACCTAAATACTCACTACCTAAACACTAACACTAGGCAACTAACTCCAGCGTCTGTCGATAGGGGAGGCGCAAGGCGGAGAGGGCGTCTTCTTTGGATTTGATATTGGTGTAGCCAATGACCAGTCCGTATTTCCTGTCTTTCTTCTGGGCGTACCACATTGAAAGCGGCAGCACCTGCAGATTGTGCGACTGCCAGATATTGCAAAGCTCTCTGTCTTTGGCGCCGTGTTTCAGGAAGGCGACAATATGCATGCCGCCATTCTGAAGCGGCATATCGAAGTAGTCGCCGTAGATTTCCATAAACGCGTCATGCACCATTCTTCTTCTGGATTCATACAGAGACCGCATGCGCTTAAGGTGCTTGTAGAAAGCGCCGGACGATATAAATGACTCCAGAATTTTCTGTGGCAGCAGCGGCAGTCCTGTCTCAACCATTTCCGCCGTTTCGTAGAACTGTGGCAGCACGGCTTTGGGGATCACTACATAGGCGGTACGCAATGACGGCATGATGGTCTTGCTGAAGGTTCCCACGTAGATCACCCGGTCAAAGACATCCAGGCTTTTTAACGAGGGGATATTCTTGCGGGCAAAGTGGAACTCCCCGTCGTAGTCATCTTCGATGATCCACGCCTGATTCTCCTGCGCCCAGTTCAGTAACTGATGCCGTCTCGGTAAAGACAGGCTGACGGTAAGGGGGCTTTGATGGGAGGGCGTGGTGACGACAAATTTCGCATCGTTATGATGGGCGACCAGAAAGTCGACGTTGAGACCGTCCGAATCCACGGGCGCATAGAAGAGGTTTGGGACGCGTCTCTCTAACAGCTTTTGACCAAAGAAATAGCCAGGCTCTTCAAAAACGACTTTATCGTGGTTTGACGCTATCGCCTCAAAGATAAGCCTAAGACTGGAATTATAGCCATTGGTGATGAAGATCTGGTCTGCGGAGCAGTCTATGCCCCGTGAAATATTCAGGTAGTTTGCGATCGCCTGCCGAAGGGGGAGGTGTCCCATCACAGACGGATGGTTCATGTCCTCATAGGTCATGGAACGGGCCACTTTTCCTGATAGAAGCAGCCACTTTTTATATGGAAACTCATCCAGAGACGGAATGCCGAGCTGAAAGAATCCGCGCGCATCCCGAAAATCCACGATCTTTCTTAAATCCGGGTCATCAAGCTTGTTTGGCGCATGATTCCGGTAAGCGGCATCGATGACCAAATCCGGGTTAACGAGGGTTCCCCTGGGTCCTCGACTGACAAGGTAGCCCTCGCCAATCAAAACATCATACGCCGACTCGACGGTTTTTTTGGCGACGCCGAGCTCCTGCGCCAGATTGCGTATGGATGGCGCCCGCTCGCCGGGCTTCAGATCGCCTCGATGTATGGCGTTTATAAAGCGATCATAGATATCTTTGTAGCCCACCCTATGTCCTACCTAAAAATACGACTTTTGTACCCTTAAAATACGTCATTTTTCCCCATAATTCATCACCAGTCCGCCAGGTTGATTGGCGTCCGGGACGACCCGTAAAGCGCCTTATTGTTGTCTGGCCCCTAGCTGTCATAGATATCCTGATCCCGAAGGTGAGTAGTATGAATCTCTTGCACATCAAAGTGAGTCCAAATCTATATGGTTCCGCGTCGAGGGAAGTGTCCGACTACCTTGTCGACCGCCTGAAAATGAAATACCCGGATATCAATGAACATGTGCTCGACCTATCGCAAGAACCTTTGCCGCATCTGGACGGATTCACGATTGAAGCCTTCTTTACCAAGCCTGAAGAGCGGACCGAGCAGCAACAAAACGCCGTCAAACTCTCAGACAAAATGATCGACATGCTGTTCGCCAGCGAGGTGATCGTCCTGTCGTCACCGATGTGGAATCTGGGATTGCCCTCTGTGTTAAAGGCCTGGTTTGACCATGTCACCAGAGCAGGGCGGACCTTCAAGTTTACGGAAACGGGCGGCAAGGTAGGATTGGTTAAGGATAAAAAAGTGTACGTCGTCATGGCGAGTGGAAGCGTCTTTTCAAGCGGCCCCTTTGTCAGTCATGACCAGTTTACCCCCTATGTAAAAGTGGCGTTTGAATACATCGGCGTCACCGATGTGAATATCGTGCGGGTTGATGGCACGCACGATCCGCTGACCCGCAAATCCGCCGTTCCCAACGCGATTTCCAGCGTTGATGAAATGCCTATCTAGTTACCCGGATTCCGATCTCCAAACTTTTACGTTTAATCATCAGGCGCATGCCTGATTAATAAAGACCAGGAAAATTACCATGCGAGTACAACTTAAAGGCTTGATGAAAATACCGTTGATTGCGTTATATCTGAGTGTGTTTTCCCAAGCCGGCTATGCGGAAGACGCGGATTATGCCGCCGAAGGCGAGCGACGGGCTAAGGTTGCCGGTGAGTCACTGTTGGGCGCGCCGGCGCCGACATTCAAGATCAAGGACATTGACGGCGGCACGATCGATCTTGCTCAAATTTACGGCGAAAAGCCTGTTTATCTCAAATTCTGGGCGACCTGGTGCGGACCTTGTCGTGAACAGATGCAAGGGTTTGAAGAGATCTACAAAAAGTACGGCGATAAAGTTCAAGTGATCGCAATTAATACGGGGATCAGCGACACACTGGAATCCGTTACTGAGTTTCGTAAAAAAGTGGGATTAACCATGCCAATTACCATCGACAATGGAGAATTGGCGCGCGCTTTTCAATTACGCGTTACTCCTCAGCACGTGTTAATCGATAAAAAAGGCGAGTTCGCCTATTTCGGGCATAAAGATGATCAGACGCTCCATCAGGCGCTGGAGAGCGTCGTCGCGGAAAAGTCTGCCGGAAAACCACTCAACAACCCTGACCTGGCGCTCAACAATGAAGGCTATAAAAAAGGAGATACGGCGCAGGATATGTCTTTCTCAACCATCGATGAGCAATCGCTTAATTTTCGCTTTAACAGGTCAAACAGCAAAAAAGTGGCTGTTGTGTTCTTCGCGCCATGGTGTGAATGGTATCTAGAGGAAACGGAACCCAAGACCTCAAAAGCCTGCACTCAGGTTCGCGAACTGCTGGAAAGCAAATCCAAATCGACCGATGTGCAGTGGGTGACCGTTTCAAGCAACTTATGGACGTCGGCTGCCGATCTTAAAGATTATCGCAAGAGTTATGCCGCCATCCCGCCAATTGTATTCGATGACGATGGAGAGCTGTTTAAACAATTTGGCGTCAATCAAATACCCACTATCACCGTCATTGAGCCTAACGGGGTTATTAGCCTGAAATCTTCGATCCAGGATGAGGATTTCGATACCGCCTTACAAACTATTTCGTCCTTCAAATAAGCTGAATTAACCAGAAATAGCTGAACTAACGGGAAATAGCTGATCTAACAGAAATATAGGAAGCAGGCGCTGAATGAAACTCTTCACGCAATTAGTGACGACCTTGCTGGTTGTCTTGCTATGTTCGCAACAAGCCATAGCGAATGAACCACTGGAAAATCAGCGTCTGCTTTCTATCGCTATTGCGCTGGAATCAGATCATCCCGCCGCTGGCGGCACGCTGGAGCTGGCGTTAACAATGACGCCCCAACAAGGCTGGCATGGCTATTGGCTTAACCCTGGCGACGCAGGTTTTCCAACCAAGTTTAGCTGGCAGCTTCCTGATGGCGTGACAGTAGGGGAGATGCAGTACCCGGCCCCAAGCCAGCTCTTAACCGCTGATATCATGAACTACATTTATCCCGGCGAATTCACGCTGCTGACACGGGTAAAGATTGATAACAGCGTTGCGGAAAGAAGCTCGCTTCCCATAAAACTCGATGTCAGTTATCTGGTTTGCAGTCCCTCTGTGTGCCTGCCTGAACAGCAACGGGTTGAAACCACGCTGATTGTCGGTGACGGGCGCGTTTCCGAAGATCGCGCGCATAAATTCGCTCAATGGCGACAAAAGTTAGCCAGACCACTGGACGCCAAAGGACGGTTTTCCGTTGAAAACGGAGAGTTTACTCTGGCCTTGCCGTTACCGGGCTCAATCAAGATTGATAACGCTCATATCTATCCCGTCATTAATCATACGATTGCAAATAACGCCAAGCAGACTCTCTCCCATGACGGCGATGTTCTTCGCATGCAAACGCAAGCGGGCGATGAGCTGGGTGAACGATTTCAGGGCGTCCTGGTGCTGGATAACGGCATAGCGCTGAGTTTTGAGGCGGATAAATCCGAGCGCGCGACCTTACTATCTGAAGCGAAAAACAACCGCAGCGATTCATCGATCAAAAATACGTGGCTTCTGGGCTCCACGGCCTTTTTCGGCGCAATTCTGGGCGGTTTACTGCTCAACATCATGCCCTGCGTATTTCCTATATTAAGTTTGAAGATATTAAGCCTTACGCATCAGGAATCTGAAAAAGACGCCAGATCCGGCGCTGTTGCGTATACGTTTGGCGCTGTCTTGGTATGTGTTTTATTGGGCGGCGTGATCCTGGGACTGCGAGCGCTGGGGCATCAAATCGGCTGGGCGTTTCAGCTCCAGAGCCCTGCGGTGATCGCAGCGTTGATTGTCTTAATGAGCGCCATTGGATTCAATTTGGCTGGCCTCTTTGAAATCGGAACCATGACTTCCGGGTCTCGGCTGCAAGATAAAAAAGGTCCGATTGGCGACTTTTGGACCGGAGTTTTAGCCGCATTTATCGCCACACCTTGCACGGGGCCTTTCATGGCGACCGCTTTGGGGGCGGCCTTGGTGTTGCCCGCCGGCATCTCATTTACGATCTTTGCGGGCCTGGGTTTTGGCATGGCATTACCGTTGTTGTTGGTGAGTTTTATTCCCGCATTACGCGCACACTTACCGAAGCCTGGCGCCTGGATGACGACAGCCAGACGCGTACTTTCTCTGCCGATGTTTGTGACGGTCATTGGCTTAATCTGGGTTTTGATGCGGCAATCAAACAACGATTATGTTTTGTCCGTGCTCGCAGCTGCGATGTTGTCGGCGTTTGGTTTATGGATGACCGGCTTATGGCAACAATCGCAACGCAGAGGTGAATGGTGGCCCGCTATCTCATTAACGCTATTGCCGTTATTGGCGGTGATCAGCTGGATACCGCCCACTCATGTCCCTTCACAACTTGAGCAGAAAGAAGCCTCAGAAGCGGTTGCGTTTAATCAGGATCAGCTGAGCGCATTGCGTGAAAAACAAGACGTGTTTCTGTATTTCACCGCCGATTGGTGCCTGACCTGCAAGGTAAATGAAAAGACCTCCATCGACCAAACAGACGTAAAAGAAGCGTTTAAGCAAAGCAACGTCGTCACCATGGTTGGCGACTGGACCAGCGGCGATAGCAAGATAACCGAATTCTTGTCCCAACATGGCCGATCCGGCGTGCCTCTCTATCTATGGTATAAACAAGGGACAGGTACACCGTTGACCTTGCCCCAGGTTTTGACTCCGTCGGTGTTGATTAATCAGGCCGGTGGGTAGGCGCTTCATGGTTAGAGCAGGGGAAGTGACAGAGGCCGGGGGGCTTGTCTCTGTTTTCACTACGGTGATTAATTTGGCTGACGGATACTGCGCTGATTCTGCAAACACTCCGCCAGCCACTCTTCCTTATTTCTTGATGAATAAGGTTACTATCAGACCGCCAGACCTTCTAAACCTACTGCGGTTCGTGACACTGGTCATTCACCCAGATGGTGCAGCCCTGTCCCGGACCTGGCGTGCCGGTTCCTCCGCCTACGGAACATCCCAAGGCGCCGTTTTGTGTGACGCTGCCGCCGTCGCTCAAAGTCGCCATGAAATAGTAACGGCCGTCTGACGTACTGGATGTGCAGCGCGCGACCATATAGCCGACGCCCTGATCTTCAATGATTGCGCCATATTCCGCGCGCCACGTTTGAGAGGTTAAATAGGCGCCGCTATCGGAAACAAAGGTGTCGCAGGCTACTCGGCCTGAACCGAGGAACTCGCAGATGGTGTTGGTTCCAGCCGCCAGAGCGGCGTTGGTTCCCAGCAACAAAGCTGTAGCGGTCAGAAGTTTGTAGTTCATGATGTATCGCTCCTATCCAAGTTATTCTTCCTGCCGCTTTCTGCGGCGAAATCAGTATCCCGGTTCGCGTTTATTGGGACCATGACAGCCTGTTTTGTTGTATTGATCTTCTGTTTTGACTGTTGAGGAACTCCATATCGATAAGAGGGTCTGAATAAGATTGGCAATTACCCATGATCCAAAGAAGGAGCGAAAATCATATGGATAGCGTGGGGCGTGAAGGGCCCGATGCGCATGCATCCCCCCCAGAGCAGTTGTTGCGTCAGGTGTTTTTCAATCTCAGGGTCGATGGGAGCTTATACTTTGATAGCCACTTACACGGCGATTGGGGAATGGCGGTCGCCGCTTCTCCATATATACAGTTTCATTGCGTCGCATCAGGCGCTTGCTGGTTAACCACCGTAACGGAGCAGGTTCGTTTGTCGCCTGGCGATATCGCCCTGTGCATGCGAGGACAAATTCACACCCTTTCTTATACTCCTGATGTGGCGTTGGCGACGGATCAGGAGTATTTACAGAGTCTGCGGCAGGGCGCGCCGTTATTTCGCGAAGGCGTGTTGAATAATCGGCTGCTGTGCGGTCACTTCGCCATTGCGGATCGAGATACAATTCCTTTTCTTACAGGACTGCCCGACTTGGTTGTTGTCCGCCAGCAACCTAAAGCTGTGGAATGGGCAAGCGCGCTGAGAGGTCTCACGGAAAGCAACGAACTTGAAAACCATGGAAACCCAGTCAGCAATCGTTTGGCGGAAGCACTAATGATCCGTTTCCTGGAAGGGTATTTTCAGCAGCAGTCAAAGCAAGGCGAGTCGGCGATTGTCATTCAGGATAAGAGAATTGCCCGGGCGCTGAGTATTTTCCATCGTCGATACCACGAATCCCTTACCGTAGAGCAAGTCGCCGGCTCTGTGGGGATGTCTCGTTCTGCGTTTAGCGTTCTTTTTAAACGAAACTTGCAACAGGGTCCGATGGAGTACCTCAATAGCTGGCGTTTTTATAAGGCCCGCCAGATTCTTCGGCAGAGTCATCGTACTTTATTACAGGTTTCTCTTGAGGTGGGATACGCTTCCGAAGCCGCATTTATCCGCGCCTTCAAGCGCCGCTACGATATCACTCCCGGCGAATATCGGCTTGCGATGTTTGAGGCGTAGCGTCTTGCCGGAGGGCGAAGGGCGCAATTCTCTCTTTGCAGCACTGTTAGTTACTATGTCTACAATAGAAGTCATAACCGACCCACTCATATAAAGGACAAAGAGGTAATGATATGAAGGGCGAGTTAATATCGCGGCGGTTGCCTGACCTGTCACGGAGAAAACAGGGAAGGGGGCGTCACCCGCGCAGGCTATTACCATTCCAAGGTAAACCCCTCTCATCATTTTTAATGGATGCCTAATGCTGAATTCGCCACTTACCGATCCGAGATATCAGCGCATATTTTGTGCTCAGGTCACGTCGCTATTTGGAACCGGATTAACAACAATAGCGCTGGCTTTATTGGCGCATGAAATTGCGGGGGGAGAGGCAGGGGCCGTTTTGGGAACCGCGCTGGCTCTCAAAATGCTTGCCTATGTGGCCATCGCTCCAGTGATTGGCGCGTATATTCAGCGATTCCCAAGGAGAAAACTGTTAGTCGCCCTGGATATTTTCAGAGCCGCCGTGGTCTGTGTGTTACCGTTTATCGATCAGGTATGGCAAATATACTTGCTGGTGTTTCTCCTGAATGTATTTTCCGCAGGCTTTACCCCTGTATTTCAGGCGACTATTCCAGACATCATTAAGGACAAAGATCGCTATACGAAGGCGCTTTCATATTCCCGTTTAGCGTATGACCTGGAAAATCTGCTAAGTCCAATGCTCGCTGCGGCTTTGATTTCGGTAACGAGCTTTGGCGTTCTATTCCAGCTTAATGCGCTGACATTCATGGCGTCAGCGTTACTGGTTCTTTCCATTAGGCTCCCTGACCAAAAGCTGCAAAATGCGGTTACAGGCTTTTGGCGACGGTTGACCTACGGAGTGGCTATATACCTGAAAACGCCGCGCCTGCGAGCGATGTTTGCGTTGTGTATGGCTGTGGCGGCGGCGGGCTCTATGCAGATTGTGAACACCGTTGTTTATGTGCGCACTGTTCTGCAATTGGATGAGGTCTGGGTAGCGTTGGCGTTTGCTGCGGCTGGAGCAGGCTCGATGCTGGTGGCCTTGACGCTTCCCCGCGTGCTGTTAAAGGTTGCCGAGCGAAACCTGATGGTATGCGGCGGCTTTTTAATGAGCGCAGGGTTATTCCTGGGATTGCTGGAGCCATCAATAACGGGGCTGCTGTGCTTGTGGTTTCTGCTGGGCGTCGGCTCCTCGGCCGTTTTAACGCCTGTTGGTCGACTACTCACCGCGTCATGCCGGGAGACCGACAGGCCCGCTGTATTCGCCGCCCAATTTGCGTTGTCGCATGCCTGTTGGTTGATCGCATATCCTTTATCTGGCTGGCTGGGCGGCTTGAGTGGAATACAGAGCGCTTTCTTTGTTCTAGGCGTGATTACGTTACTCTCAACAGTCACGGCTGTTCTGATATGGCCGCGATTGGACGAATCTGAATTAGTGCATTATCACGCAGCGCACGCCCACCAACACATGCATTTCCATGACGAGCATCACCAGCATCAGCATGAGGGATGGGAGGGACCAGAGCCGCACAGCCATCCCCATCAACATTCCGGTGTAAAGCACAGGCACGTATTTGTAATCGATGATCATCATTTACAATGGCCAAAGTAGAGAAGAAACCGCACAAGGAAATGACGCCGCCTGTGAAATCCGCCCCCAAACCTCACATTTTGCTGGTAACGGCTATTGCAGCCAATGAGCTGGAGTCATGCGATTTTTCCTTCGAAATCACGCATGAGATTGTCTCTCCATATGATGACGTAGAAAAAATCCGTTCTATCGACAGACGTCGCAAAGACTACGGCTTTGATCCTGTAAGTGCTGTCGATGAATCCTCAGGTAAGTCCGCATTATTCGCCGCTCACGTAGACAAACGTTTAGTCGGTTTCGCTCTGATCGTTGAGAGTTGGAATGGCATGGCGGAAATTGCGGAGATAGCCGTCGACCGTAACGCACGCGGCCAAGGCGTAGGTATGATTCTACTTGGCGCTGCAGAAGAATGGGCGCAAGAACAGGGTTTCCGTTTCATTCGCCTCGAAACTCAATCGACCAATCCAGCGGCGTGCCAAGCTATATGCTCGTGCAGGATACAGGTTGGAAGGTTTTGATCGGATGCTTTATGCGAACAGCGAAAACGCGGGAGAAACGGCTTTGTTTTGGTATCGCAATCTAAAGGCGTGACCAACAGAGTTTGGAAATTGGAAATCAGATGTGGCTTGTTGTGAACGACGAACAGTCTTTAACAGAAGAGCGATTCGAAAGGGCCAAAGTCTGTGGGATAGTCATGACAAACAGAAACGCCGATACGGCATCCCTAATCCCAATATCCAATTTAACATAATATATATTATGCGCATTTATAAAGAACGAAAAACGGGGCGCTAAGCCCCGTCTGAAAATTCCCTGTTTTACATCTTTCTGCTGATCCTATCTAACCAACCATGAAAGCGCCGACTAAAAAGCACCTTATATAAAATAAATGCCCCGAGAAAAGGAACCAAAGCCAAAACGAAACCTTCCATATCAAAAATCCCCACAGGAGCAAAAGACTATAAAAGCATTATATCGCATCGATGTGAAAAAAATCATGTAGGTCGCTCCGCTCGCTTACATTGATTTTTTCACATCATCGATAGCGTCGTAACGTCTATCATCATCCGGCTGTTCCGGTATTTGCGCAGAATACCAAGTCACCAACTTAGACTTAATAACACAATAGTCCTCTCCAGTGCTGACAAAATGACTGCACATGTTGCGATTGATTACACGCTCACCACGCTCAGACCACAATATAAATTTATCGTTGACCGTGCCGACAATCCGCCAATCATCGCTGTATTCCAAATAGTCCAAATCCAACTCTATCGTTTGTTGTATACGGTGATTAGGCGTCGGCGCAGGAATAACGTTCGCGCTCTCAGACGTTTTTACATATTGCGACGTTGGAAGCGTCGTATTCGACTTGGGATTGTAATTGCGATGAGGCTCAACCGGCGCAGGCTCATGAACTGGAACCGAATCATTATCCAAGTCGGTTTTATCAGACCAAAAGTAACCATAAAGTTTATAGMAAGAATATATAGCCACAATCAGCGCTAACGGAATCCCAACGCGAAATATAGGCGATTTAAATATATTTGCCCGTCCGTCTATGATCTCCTCCATTCCCGCCGCAAAATCCGTTTTATTGCGTGTGTGAGAATGATAATACTTATAAACGTCCGCTTTATATTTACCTTTTAAATATCTAAAAGGCTTGCCGGGCTTCTGGCCCTGCGCGCAGCCATGAAAAACCTTAACCTGATAGTGTTTAGAAAGGCCTAAATGGTCCATTTTTACAGCTATATAGGTCTCGTTGACAATGTTACGAACAAAAGCGGCGACCTGCCCGAAATCCTGCGTGATCAGTACGATATCAGTCGTTTTGCCATCCTCGCCGACCGAGTGACGATGCTCCGTGAAGAACTCCAGCGCCTTGGGATCAACATTGTTAACCTTTATGCCAGCAGGCCAAATATGATGACATTCATCAATGATCCAAACTGCGCCCGGATAACGATCCAAATCATAGAAATCCGGCTCAACCTCTTTGCGATCAAAACGAATAATCTTACCCTTTGGAAAATCTTCCTCAAGATAACCAAATTTAAGCGCCAAATTGGTAACGATAGTTCGACCTAACTTAAGCGCAGGAATTACAACATTCTCAACTACACCGTAGGACTTTCCCGAACCCGGAAAGCCCGCATATCCCGCAATCATTAGCCTATCCCCGGAATCCTACGCAATATAAAACGAGCCAATAAGGCAGCAAAAATAACCGTCAATGCATAATTAAATTCCGCTATCGACAGAAACCACAACACGCCCGTATCAATGCTATTAAGCTGCGTCTGCAACACCTTGGGATCAACCGGGACCGGAATCATATTGATAAGGTATAAAACAACATCAACCACATATTCGAATATTTTGCGTGGCAGCCAAAGAACAACATCAAGCCAAGCCTCTAAGAGTGATTCTAATAGTTCCGTCATATTACGCCCTCAGAAATATCATGATCGCCAACAACGTCCAAGCGGCCATAAATGCAATGCCTAAAGCTGACCTATTATCGGCAATAATCGTGCAATGCATATCAAATCGAACATTGCCCAAATACTTAACATTGTCCTCGAAAATAGGACATGAGCCGGATGAAATAGAAGGCGGATTAGAATATGCCGTGACGATCGGCGCGTTACGAATACCCGAAAACAAACGGTCAGCGGACTGTTCGAGAGTCGGCGTTGAATCGTCCGTTATTATTCCAGGCGGAGAAACATCGCCGTCACCTAAATCAATCCCAGTTGAACCGCCATTAGAGCCGCCACCGTTATCGCTGCCACTACCATCACCACTGCCAGAGTCACCGCCAGACCCGCCGTCATCCCCGCCAGAATCGCCGCCATTGCTACCGCCTGAGCCGTCGTCCCCGCCGTCATCCGTCCCGCTGTCTGAGCCGTCATCCGGGTTATCAATCTTAGGTATACAAACCTGCGTGCCATTGAACTGCCCTGAAACCGTCCCAGCTGGGCACTCATCCCCCTCGCGATCAACGCACTGACCAGCCATGCGCACCTTGCACCCATCATCATCATAACTACCGCCATCGGGCTCAGTATCCCCGCCGTCTCCGTCACCCGTATCGCCGCCGCCAGAATCGCCGCCGCCATCGCCGCCACCAGAATCACCGCCGCCGCCATCTCCACCGCCGTCGCCATTGTCACTATTACCAACCTTATCGCCGGTATAACGGCACTCATAAATGGGCAACTGGCGCCCATCCTGAAACGGCATAACGTTACCGCTATCCTGACAAGATGCGAAACAACCTCCCTTAGCAATGGTAGTTACAGGCTCTAGAAACGATTCAGCATACTGGCCACGCTTGTTATCGCAGGGATTGTCTGGGTCGTCCGGCTCGCACGTCTCACCGTTTTGAACACTACCCTGCGGACATTCCGACGCCTGGACAAACGTCATTGAGCCTATGTAGTAATTAATCTCATTCAACACCCTGTAACAGCGCTTATCTGTCTCGTAAGAGCCCCGAACAACCAGAGGCGATGAGCTACCATAACCCAACGCACCTAGAGCAGCGGAACACGACGAGCCCGGATCAGGAAAAGCGCCGAAGGGCGCACCTGCAACGTTAGTCCAATATTTAACAAGAGCCGACGCATTGAGAGACAAGGACAGGCCTAGAAACAAAAGCAGATAACGCATGACTAATCCCTAAAAAACAAGGGCTCGTTGCGAGCCCTTAAAAAAACGTCTTCCAGCAACTGGCCATTCCCAGTATGAAAAACGCTAGTTCCAACAGCTCCGCCATTACTTGAGCATGCCCAATACCAGACGGGCGCCCTTACGAACAACGTAGACGCCGGCCAGCAAGCCAACAATGGCCGCTACTGCGGCAATCTCGCCGTCAAACTTGATGCCGCCAATGGTCGCAGACCAATCGAATGCAGACGCATTGGAAGACGCCAGAGCGGCAGCCAGAGACGCGGAAACAACACCAAATTGAGTTTTAATCTTACGCATAAAATATTCCTTTTAAATTAAATGTTTACTTAATCATCGATAACACAAATTTACCGCCAAAAATGACGGCAATTACAGGCAGACAGACGGCGTAACCCTGCGCGAATGCTTCGACTAACGCCGGTCCTGTAATCTCAGTTGGCACGGTCTGAACGACCTGGGCGATTGTCCCCGTGCAGGACACCGAGCCCGACACGACAGACCAATCCCCATCTTTGCAAACCAGTACCGTATTCATTACTCAGTAACCCCTTTACGCCGCATTCTTGCCCTTATCGGGCAGACCCACGGAAGCCGCAGGAGTCAACGGGACAATCGCATTCCCGTGCGGCTGGACGTGATAGCAGGTCAGCGCAGACGTTTTGCCTGTGAAGGATTCCACCCAGACAGCAACCTCAACGATTTGATCAAGCAACTTGCCTATGGTCTGCATAATCCCTTGATCAATGGCCGCCTTAGGAATACGAAGGTCATAGACTCGTTCACTCGGTCGCCCGTAACCGTCTTTAGACTCCGAAGCAATCCCCAACTCGTGACGAGTCCAAGGCTTACCTGACGCCGAAACGCCGCTAGTCTCACGCGTACCCAGTACGCGACCACGAATAATCAAACCTGTCTCTTTACCCATTGCTAACACTCCTGAAATATCACTCAAATTAACCGCCGCAGCGGCATCAAATCTCATAACGACCGACGCTAATCTCCCGGTCTATCTGCAAATCCGCTATGGCCTTAGCCAGAGACGGACTAGGAACACCGTCAGCACGCGACGCAAACAAATGCGCGTGTGTGTCCTGATATCTGGTAACAACTGGCCGCCCGCGATCCTCTGGAAGCGTTGGGTCTATCTCTGGCGGCTCTACTTCGTCATGATCGGCGTACAACTGCAAACGAGCCGGATAAGGTTGTTGGTCATCCGTCCGACGAATCTCAAAGAACACCTGATCAGGCGTCATTCCCAGCGCGTCCTGCATGTAATGCAACAACTTGCCGTAGGCGAGACGCGCGTACGCCACGGCCTTCTCGTACTCGATTGCGCACTTTTTTTGCATTGTCTTGACGACCTCCTGTGTCGAACTTACCCATGACAACGCCTTATAGGTGCCGGCGAGGTAATCTTTAGGACGGACCAAGGCATCGAACGGAATCACGCGGCCTTCGGAGGTCATCTCCACTTCAAAACGGTTCCATGGAGACGTGGGATCACCTAACTGTTTGCCCTTCTCATAGCCGCGAAACATCTTCCCGGACTTACGAGAGCCGACATAAAACGTACAGCCGTCATTAGTTCCGCAGTCATCGATAAACTTGCACTTCTTAACCGGCGCGCCCTGACCATTGAACAACCCAGCGGCGAACCACTCGCGAGCGTCATTGACGCCGTAACGGCCATCATGAAGGTCGGCAGCGATATCCAGACGAGTCAAACGACCCTCACGAGCCTCAAAAAACGTCTTAACTCGTTGCCATAGTTGCGGGAATTTATTGACCATCGCGCAGCCTTGGCCGTCCAGATATATCTGGCAACGCTCAGGGCGGCGACCAACTTCGTCACCGGTTCCATTACGAACAATATTGTTGCCGCCGTAGGCGATAAAACCGGCCTTACCCTTGAAATGGATGCAGTGTTGGAAATTGTTGCGAGGCCCGCGAACAGTGGGTTCCAGCTCGATTGAACGGCCAAAAACGAAACGAATGAGACGCGACAACGCCCGGATAAACCAAAAATCCTTATCCTGAATATTGTGCAAATCGATGTTCATTCCCCAGTCGCCAAAATCGGAGACATACGAGAGCGGGAATGTAATAGAAACCGTATCTATGAACGCTTCGCATTCAATTGGTTTGCAAGCAGGATGATCCCGTAATAACATTAAAAACGTCCCTGAACCAAAACTATGGACACCCGGCGAAAAAGGGTTGCCGCCCTGATTCGCCATCCTAAAAGCCTCTCGTTTGCCGACGAGGGGCTTTTTTATTGCCTCTCGAAAAATGTATAAAAATTACAAATCCCGTTGCGGGCGATTATAGACACATCGCAAATCGCGTGTAAAGGTCTGCTTTTTAGATTTGTAAAAAAATCGCAGAATCACACGCACACAGGCAACAACCATGAACGAGTCAGAGATGGGCGACAAATCACACAGTGTTCGAGTACGTGAAACCCGATGGGAAAAAATAGAAAAGCATGCATGGAAACTAAGCCAGCAAGCCAACCGATTTATAAAACCAACAGATATAGTTGACGCCGTACTATTCCTGCATGCGTCGAAAATCACGCTTGAGGACATAGAAAACGCCAAGAAAACAAGATGATAAATACTGCCCATCTGACCAACCCCTTTTAAAAACCAATCCCTGCGCGGGACTTGCCCGGTCGCTAAGCGACCGCCCCGCCTTCCGCTTCGCTACAGGTCGCCTACGGCGATCCCTTACTTCGACGCCGCGCAACATGCCAGCGGCGTCAGTGCCCGAAAACTTTACCCCCGTATTACTAACGGGGGCGACCCTGCCGACCATACCAAACGCAACGACAGACGCAGACGTGCTTAGCCTACGCTCCGCTTCGGCGGCTCGCGATGCTCGATGCTTAAAAGATGGGAAATCACGATATATGCCATCCTTGAGCGTGAGAGAGCACTTAGCGATACCTGCTAAGCCGGATGAAGGCGTGGCCTCCGTCCTTCGGACTGCGCGCAACGGCGCGTAAGGGCGCATGCAAACAAAAGGGCGTCACGAACGCGCCTGATGCTCGATTGAACGAGCATGATAATATCGTCTATCGTAAGTGGCGGTCAATATGTGAGCATGTGTCACAATGTAACCAGATAACCAGGCAGAGAGAAGGGCGTCAAATGTCCGCGGCTGAAGCCGCCGCATAATATATGTTATGTATCAATCGATTGCCGGGCCGTGGAGATTATCCCGGCAACCGATCGGCCGGGCGGCCGCCGCAAGGGTGAACATAACATTATTAAATTATGCGCACTCATGGATATGCATAGCGAGGCAGAGGCGTCTGTGGATATAGCGCCTCAGTTATTAAGATCCCTCATGTCGACTCTTTAAGGCTAAGCCTCGGGCTCATGGCAGACAGCTTCGATGTTGTGTCCGTCCGGATCAATAACAAATGCTGCGTAATAACTCGCGTGATATTGAGGACGCAAACCAGGAGCCCCATTGTCCTTACCGCCAGCTTCCAGGGCCGCCTGATAAAAATCCGCGACTTGCTGACGGTCTTTGGCGATGAAAGCCAGATGCAGATGTGCGGGTTTTTCCTTGGCCTCGAATAGACACAGTGAAGACTTACCGTCTGTGCTGAGCTCGATGCCAAGCAGACCTTCCTGAACAACAGTGACGCCGAGTGGCGTCAGCGCCTGGAGGTAAAATGCTTTGCTGACAGCATAATTACTGACTCCAAATACGACATGATCAAACACGAATAATTTCTCCTTTATGTGCGTGTTGGCCTCAATCACCATCGCTGGTGCGGGCGTGAATCATGTGAGGGATCTTAATAACTTTTGCTGGTGAAAGATAATTGGCCTAAGTCGGCTCACTCAGAACAGTTCTAATTGAAACTTGCACCTGCAAGCAGTGGCTTTGCGGTCGGTGATTTTTTGGATGGTGAATTTTGGATTTTGTGTGATGAGCGTAAATAAGGCGCAGTGCGAGCAGCAATATTCGTCATACACGCAATGTCCACTAATTGACATTAGTGGACATAAGAGCCGCAAAAGACACTATTTCATTTAACTCAAATGCTTAATTTCCAACTAAAACACTTAATTCCGTGACCACTACATCATGGCAGCCTTATGTGATTGGAATTTTTTCAGCTGCTTTTTCTTCGAGCTGAGTTTGGGTTAAGTTAGTTGGTTAAGCAAAGCTTACTTTGTTTCTAACAACGTTGCGTACAACAGCGGCAGCTCCCGCGGCAGACGCTTGATATTGTTGACCAGCACATAGCCTTTGTCGCCAAACAAGTACGGCAGGTATTCCTCCGCCTCCTTATCCACCGTAATACAGAATGGAATCAGCCCTTCTCTTCTCGCTTCCATCACTGCCTGACGGGTGTCCTCCAGTCCATAGCGGCCTTCATAGAGGTCGAGGTCGTTGGGCTTGCCATCGGTGAGAATCAACAACAGTCTTCGTGACGCTTTCTGTTCCCGTAGAATCTTTGTGGATTGACGAAGCGCAGCGCCAATGCGGGTGTAAAATCCCGGTCGCAGTGCGACTATCCGGCCTCGCACCGCATCCGTGTAAGGCTCTGCAAAGTTTTTAATGACGTGAAAGCGAACATGCTGGCGTTTGCAGGAAGAAAATCCGTATAGAGCAAAGCGATCGCCAACGGCGTCCAAGGCTTCGGAAAACAGCAGTAACGCATCGCTGATGACGTCAATCACACGCCTGTCGTTATCCACATAGGCGTCCGTGGACATAGACAGATCCGCCAACAACAGACAGTCCAGATCCCGTAATCGTCCGTTAAAACTCTTGAACATGGGCTGCTCAACGGCGCCGCCGGCGATTCTGTCAGCGCAGAATTCGTTCCAACGCTCCATTTCGATCTCTTCGCCATCCGCCTGATTGCGACGCCAAACCCGCATGGGGCGCATCATCTCGAAGCGAGCGCGCACCTCTCGCACCCCTCCGCGCAGACGGGATGGCGGCGCACAGGGCGGCGCGCGGTGATCCAACATCGGCTGTAACAGACAATGATCAGGAAGCAGTCGTCGGCTGCGGTAGTCCCATTCAGGCAGACGCAAACCGGGTCCCAATGGCGTGTCGTCTTCACTGGCGGAAGGCAGGTCCAGATTCAGCTTGATGCGCTGACCGCCGCCGAACTCCTGTGTGGACAAACTGAGATGGTCCAAATCTTCAGCGACGCGCGTCGCATCCTCATCAGGGCTATCATCTGCGGTGCGATCCAGCTTCAGGTATTCAGACCAGCTAAACAGATTCTCCAGACGAAAGACCAATAGTCCTTTGTCGCCGTCGTGATCCTGCACATATTCTCCCCTCGCCTTTTTCTCTACTTTCTCTTCTGGCGCAGCCTGTGGCCGCTGCATCTGCGCGTCCGACGCCACATTTCGCCGCACCGACATATCAGAAGCCCGCAAGGAGGAATACAACCAGAACGGAGGCGGCTGCACGCCATCTATATCCGCATCCTGGATCTGGGCGGTTTCGGGAGATAGTAATGCAGCGCGCAAACGCGCCTCCTTGCTCCGCAGCGTCGGCGGCAGGCTTTCAAGTGGCTCGCGTAGGGGGATATAGGCCGCCGCCATGGCGTCATACCGCGCGCGCATTGCTGGATAGGCGGCGCGCAGAGCGGAATATCGAAAGCAGGCGTTTTGCGCCCAACCAGAAACATACGGAAGCGACTGCGCCGCCATCGCCGCCAGCATCCTGTAGACTTCCCGATTCAGTTCAGCCCTGGGGAACAGGGCGATCTCCTCCGGCAGCGCCAGCACTTCCTCATCGAGATAAGCCAGCGCCAAGCGTCGATGACTGCCCGCCACGCGACGCCAGAATGAGCGCGGCAGTGTCACGGGGCGCTCAGCGGCGGCTTCAATGCGGACAGCGCGTTCGCCGCCGAGGGCGCGGTACAGGACGCCGACTTCCTTGCGCATCTGCGTCAAGGTTACCGCCGCCTCAGCGTAACGATCGTCCGCATACCGGGTTACTGCCCGATGCCAGAGACTGCCGACCCACTCTTCCACTTCAAACATGACGACTGGCTCAGGCGGACTGAGCTTGCGGACCTTTCACAAAGAAGCTGGCGAAGTAGCAAACCAGCCCCACCAGGAATACCAGTCCCGCGCCTTCCCGCAACCAGTAAAAAACGGCGATTTTTTCCTGGGTCACCATAAACGGCAGCGCTCCCGCCGCCTCGGGAAGACGCTGCAGCCATACTTGCAGAATGCCGGCGCCAGTCAAAAACAGTGTGATAAACACCATCGCCACGGTCATCAACCAGAATCCCCACATTTCCACGACCTGCGAGCGATTGCTGTTGCCTTCCGTGCGTCCGCTCATTATCGGCATCGCATAAGAAATAATGGTCAATACGATCATTGCGTAAGCCCCATAAAACGCCATATGACCATGGGCGGCGGTAATCTGGGAGCCATGAGTGTAATAATTAACCGGCGCCAGCGTATGCAAGAAGCCCCAGACGCCCGCTCCCAGAAACGCCATCACTGCGGTACCCATCGCCCAAAGGGTGGCGGCCTTGTTGGGATGAACCCGACGCCGACGGTTGACCATGTTAAAAGCGAAAATGGTCATAGCGAAGAACGGCAATGGCTCCAGTGCGGAGAAAAAGCCACCCAGCCAATGCCAATAAGGCTCTGGACCAATCCAGTAATAATGGTGCCCCGTGCCGATAATACCGGTAATCAGCGCCATGCCGATGATCACATACAGCCACTTTTCAATCACCTCGCGGTCCACGCCAGTCACCCGAATCAGTACAAACGCGAGAATCGAGCCCATGATCAGTTCCCACACGCCTTCCACCCATAGATGCACCACCCACCACCAGAAATACTTGTCTAAAGCCAGATTGCTGGGATTGTAGAAAGAGAATAGAAACATCACCGCCAGCCCAACCAAGCCCGTCATCAACACCACATTGATCACCGTTTTGCGGCCCTTGAGAATGGTCATGCCCACGTTATAGAGAAAGCCGAGGCACACGATCACGATACCCACTTTGGTCAGCGTGGGCTGCTCCAGAAACTCCCGCCCCATGGTCGGGAAAAACTTGTTGCCGGTGATCTCCGCCAGCTTGGCGTATGGAACCATGAGATAGCCCAGAATCGTCAGCACGCCGGCCGCGGCGAAGACCCAGAATAAGATCAACGCCAGTTTGGGACTGTGCAGTTCCGTTTCGCACTCTTCCGGGACCAGAAAATAAGTCGCCCCCATAAAGCCGAACAGCAGCCACACAATGAGCAGGTTAGTGTGCACCATGCGGGCGACGTTAAAGGGAATCTCAGGAAATAAAAAATCCCCGATCACATATTGCAGGCCCAGGATCAATCCAAACAGGATCTGCCCGGCGAACAGGATCAGGGCGAAAACAAAATAGGGTTTGGCTACCGCCTGTGACTGGTATTTCATGCCTTCTTCTCCGTGCTGTCCCGCTTAGCCTTCAATATTGGGCGGCCAATTGTTGTCATCGATTTTGGAGGTCCATTTGAGGAACTCCGCCAGATCTTCCACCTGCTCGTCGGTCAGGTTGAATTGCGGCATTTTCCGGCGCCCGGGCACATCCAGTGGCTGCGCCGCCATCCAGGCTTTCAGAAACGCAGTGAAAGCCTGTTCGCCGCCGCGGCGGTCAAACACATTGGCCAGCTCCGGCGCAAAATACGCGCCCTCGCCCATTAACGTATGGCATCCGATACAATTGTTTTCTTCCCAGATTTCCTTCCCTCTGGCCACCGCCTCAGTCAGTTGATCCCGGTGATCACGCTGCGGTAGAGCCTGGGTGGTTTGATAGGTCAATGCGAGAAACAGCAGAATAAAAAACAGACTGCCGCCGTAATAGATATTACGGGCGGCGCTCTTACTGAATTTTTCCGGCATGGCTTGCTCCCTGACGAAGTTGATGATGAGGTGGAAGCCCGGTACATCCGGACTTCGAGATAAACTTGGCTTTGTTACGGCGGCAATGAACGGCTCCTCACTTCCGCCCCCAAATAGACAGCGGACGACCGGCGTTTTCGCGGGTCAGCGCATATACGCCCCAGATTACGCAGGCGCCGTGCGTCGCCACCCAATAGACCAGGACCAAGGTGACAGTGATCGGCTCTCGGTCGCTCAACCACAACACGAGCAACGGAAAGACCACCAGCAGGACGCCATTGATAAGTCCGCCAATCAGCGCAATCCTCTGCGCCGCCAACAACGCGGCAGGCGCGCTCCGACGACTGCGCCAAAACCAGCCGAGCAAGATCAAAAACGACGCTCCCGGCAGCGCCAGCAGGTTCATCAGATACAAAATGTGCGGCCATAAATACGCTCGTTGCGGCATGGGATCTCCCATCCGGAGTTCCGGTCAGTCAATCTCTGCCGAAGTGAACATCGACCACCTGCGACAAGGCGCGCAGCGTCTCTTTGTCGTCGGTCAACGGCTCCACCAGACAGGCCTGGCAGGCCCGCGTCGGTTCGACCCCGCTGGCCATCAATCGCGCGGCGTAAATCAGCAAACGGGTGGACGCCGCTTCTTCCAGATCATGTTGCTCAAGACGCCGCAAAGCCGTTCCCACGTCGACAATCCGCCGCGCCAACGAGGGGCTGACGCCTCCCTCTTTTTCCACGATCCGGGCTTCCAGTTCCGGCGCGGGATAACTCAGACTGACGCCGACAAAACGCTGTCGAGTGCTGGGTTTCATCCCTTTAAGCGCGTTCTGATAGCCGGGGTTGTAGGAGACCACCAGCATGAAGCCCGGCGCGGCCTGCAATTGTTCCCCTGTGCGGTCGATGGGCAGGATGCGGCGGTCATCGGCCAGTGGATGCAAGACCACAGTGGTGTCCTTGCGCGCCTCCACCACTTCGTCCAGATAACACAACCCGCCTTCCCGCACCGCCCGGGTCAAAGGGCCGTCCTGCCAAAAGGCCCCGTCTCCGCCGATCAAATGACGCCCCACCAAGTCCGAAGCGGTCAGGTCGTCGTGACAGGCGACAGTGTATAAACGCCGACTCAAACGATGGGCCATATGCTGCACAAAGCGGGTTTTGCCACACCCGGTCGGCCCCTTGATCAGCACTGGCAAGCCATGGCTGTAGGCTTTTTCAAACAGCTCGATTTCACCGCCTTGGGGAAGGTAGAAAGGGGCGTCCTGAGTGGCGTTCATAGGCTGACGATCCTGTGCTGGGTCATGTCCGGTCTCTGTTTTTTTACCCTACCCGAAACCTGTTTTCGCTCATGTACCTACGATGGGGTATTTGCCCTTGCCGCTCGCAAAACATTGACCCTCATCAACTTTGCCCAGCCGCCGCTGACCTACTCTCGTTGCGCTCAAGGACATTCACCCAGCAGCAAAAAGGGGACAGCCATGGGAATATTCAAACCTGCAACACTCGTGTATTTACTCTCCGCCGCACTCTCAGGAAACGCCCTCGCCGGCGACCCGGCAGTCGGTAAGGCGAAGGCCGCCACCTGCGCCGGTTGCCACGGCGCGGAAGGAGTCAGCAACAACGGCGTATGGCCGAATCTGGCCGGACAGAAAGAGGGATACCTGGTCAAGCAACTGAAGGATTTTCGCGACGGCAAACGCAACGACCCGATGATGTCCAGCATGGCCAAGCCATTGTCGGACGATGACATCGCCAACCTCGCCGCCTACTACAGCCAACTCAAATAGGAGTCCTCGCCACCTGAATCGTCGTTAAAAAAAGCGCCGTAGTTTCGCAAGGCGCGTCCGGGATCGGACGGTTTTGCGTCAGTAAAGAATCGAAATAGCAAGACTCTGATGAGAAGGACAGTGCTATGCATACAGACAGCGCTCCAAAACGCAGCCAACGCTCGCCGTCCAGGCCACTGCGCCTGCGTTACTCCACCCTTTCACTCGCCCTGGTCGCCGGCTTGTCGAGCCATGCCTGGGCGGACACTAAAAGCGACCTTGTTAATTCCCCACCCGGACAATACGAAGGCGCCCCCACGGCGATGACCGGGGAAGGTCTGCGCGTTGTGCGCTCTCCCGGCGCTCCGGACCTGACGGAGGATGAGTTCCAGAAGGCGACGCGCATTTATTTTGAACGTTGCGCTGGCTGCCATGGCGTACTGCGCAAAGGAGCCACAGGCAAGCCTCTGACGCCGGACATTACTCAGGCCAAAGGATCGGACTATCTGGAAGCCTTCATTAACTACGGCTCCCCCGCCGGCATGCCGAACTGGGGAACTTCCGGCGATCTCACCGCCGATGAGGTCAAACTCATGGCGAAATTTGTGCAGCATGAACCGCCACAGCCGCCGGAATGGGGCATGGCGGAAATGAAGAACAGCTGGAAAGTGTTAGTTAAACCGGAAGATCGTCCCACCAAACAGCTCAACAAGCTCAACCTGAAAAACCTGTTCTCCGTTACCCTGCGTGACGCCGGCCAAATAGCGTTGATCGATGGCGACAGCAAGAACATCGTAACGATTATAAAAACCGGCTACGCCGTACACATTTCACGTTTATCTTCCTCTGGTCGCTACCTGTTCGTCATCGGCCGCGACGCCAAGGTCAATATGATTGATCTATGGATGAAAACCCCGGCCACGGTGGCGGAAATCAAAGTCGGCCTGGAAGCGCGCTCTGTGGAGACGTCCAAATACAAGGGGTTCGAAGACACCTACGCCATCGCCGGCGCGTACTGGCCACCGCAATATGTGATCATGGACGGCGAGACCATGGAGCCGCTGAAAATCGTCTCCACCCGCGGCATGACGGTGGACACTCAGGAGTATCATCCCGAGCCGAGGGTCGCCGCCATTGTGGCGTCCCATGAGAAGCCCGAGTTCATTATTAACGTCAAGGAAACCGGCAAAATCCTGCTGGTTAACTATGAAGACATCAACGCTCTGAAAGTCACCACCATCGACGCCGCGCGCTTCCTGCACGACGGCGGCTGGGACAGCACCCATCGCTACTTCCTCACCGCCGCCAACCAGTCCAACAAAGTGGCGGTCATCGATTCCAAAGATGGCGCGCTGGAGGCGTTGGTCGATGTCGGCGCGATTCCCCATCCTGGCCGCGGAGCCAACTTCACGGACGCCAAATTCGGGCCGGTCTGGGCCACCAGCCACCTGGGCGACGGCAGTATCGCCGTAATCGGCACAGACCCGGACAAACATGGCGATTACGCTTGGAAACAAGTGCGCTCGCTGTCCGCCCAAGGCGGCGGATCGTTGTTCATCAAGACGCATCCCAACTCCAGACACCTGTACGTGGACACGCCCCTGAATCCGGACGCCAATATCAGTCAGTCTGTGGCGGTATTCGACCTCAGCGATATCGAGGCCAAATATAAGGTGCTGCCTATCGCCCAATGGGCGGAGCTGGGCGATGGCCCCAAACGCGTTGTGCAACCGGAGTTCAACGAAGCTGGCGATGAAGTCTGGTTCTCGGTATGGAACGGCAAGGAACAGGAATCCGCCATCGTCGTGGTGGATGACAAAACGCTGGCCCTGAAAACCGTCATCAAGGACCCACGGCTGGTGACGCCGACAGGTAAGTTCAACGTGTACAACACCCAACACGATATTTACTGATTCATGACCAGGAGAACGCGCTCGCGACGAGACCCTCTCGCGCGAGCGGCGTCGGGATGCATCCATCATGAGAAAACCGGTAACCCTCATCACAGGCGCATTGGCGATGCTAATCGTCTGCGCTTCGCCATCCGTCCACGCCGCAGACGCCAATCACAGCGCAGCGCAATTACGCAATCTGGTGCGTCAGGACTGCGGCTCCTGCCATGGCCTTAGTTTGAAAGGCGGCCTGGGACCTTCATTACGCCCTGAGCGCATGCAGGCGTTAGGCGGCGAAGCCATTCGCCTCATCATCGCCGACGGTAAACCGGACACCGCCATGCCGCCCTGGCGCGATCTGCTGACGGAGCAGGACATTCGCCACATCGCTCAAGACCTGTTGAGCGGCGCCTACATCAGCGACAACACTAGCACTCAGGAAAGCCCATGAAAGCGAGTATCCCCCATCTGCGGTTATTCCAACGCCTTACCCTGCTGCTGATCAGCATAGGCCTCTGCGCTTGTACGCACCTCGACGCACGCGATGATGTGAGGTATCAGGGCGGTACGGGAGACCTTGGCCTGATCATCGAACGCACCGAGGGCAGCGTCCTGCTGGTCAACACCAGCCAGCGCCAGGTGATCAAACGCATCCAGGGCCTTGGCGATCTGTCCCACGCCTCCATCGTCTACTCCCGCGATCAACGTTATGGTTACGTGTTTGGTCGCGACGGCGGCCTTAGCAAAGTAGATCTGCTGCGCGGCGAAGTAGTCAAACGCATCATTCAGGCCGGCAATAGCATCGGCGGCGCCATCAGTCAGGACGGAGCCTATGTGGCGGTGTCCAACTACGACCCCGGTGGCGTGAATATTTTTAACAGCGAAGACCTGGCGCTCGTGGCGACTATTCCAGCCACATCGGTCATAAAAGACGGCGTCGCCAAAGGATCGAAAACCGTCGGCCTGGTGGACGCGCCCCAAAACCGCTTTGTCGTCAGCCTGTTCGACAGCGACGAAATATGGGTATTGGATATGGCGGATAGCGACCCCACGCCAGGTCTGCAACCGCAAATTACCAAGTTCACTCAGATCGGCCGTGAACCCTACGACGCGCTGATTACCCCCGAAGGCCGCTACTACCTCGCCGGATTATTTGGCGATAGCGGCATGGCCAAGCTCGACTTATGGCGACCGCAGGAAGGAGTGAAGCGCATCATGCCGACCTATGGTCCAGGCGAGCAACGCCTGCCGGTCTACAAAATGCCTCACCTGGAAGGATGGACTCAAGCTGGGCGCTACCTGTTCGCTCCCGGCGTGGGCCACCACGAAGTCATCGTGATTGATTCCTACGACTGGCGCATCCTGCGTCGCATCCCCACTTACAGTCAGCCGGTATTTGTGATGGCGCAGCCGGATGCCCGCAGAGTCTGGGTCAACTTCGCCCATCCGGATAACGACCAGGTGCAAGTCATCGATGTGGACAGTCTGCAGGTCATTAACACAATAGAAGCCGGAAAAGCCGTGTTGCATATGGCCTTTACGCCGAAAGGCGACCAACTCTGGATTTCACTGCGCGACGATAACCGGGTGGATATTTACGACCCGTACAGTATGCAGCGGACCGACAGCTTGCCCGCCATACACCCCAGCGGCATCTTTTTCACCGACAGAGCTAACAGGATCGGCTTATGAGCGCCCTCACCTCTCCGACTTCCACCCATACGCCATCAACAAACACTATTGAACTCAGTGGGCTGGAGAAAGCTATTCTGAGCGACTATCAAAAAGGTTTCCCGCTGACGCCGCGTCCCTTCTACACCCTGGCGAGCCAGCTTGGCTGCACCGAAGCCGAGGTGCTGGCCTGCCTGCAACGCTTGCAACAACTAGGCGTCATCACCCGCATCGGCCCGGTATTTAACCATCGACGCGCCGGCGCCAGCACCCTGGCGGCGCTGCGCGCGCCTGTCGGGCAGTTGCAGGACATCGCCGAGCTGATTAACGCCTATGACGAGGTGAATCATAACTATCTGCGCGAGCACGACCTGAACCTGTGGTTCGTCGTCACCGCGCCGGATGCGGATCATCTGGACGCCGTGATACGCAATATGGAGACGGCGACGGGGCTGAAGGTCCGGCGGTTTCCCATGGTCAGGCCTTACCACATCGACCTGGGCTTTCGTCCGGACTTTGATTGAAACACAGATGATGCAGGAGACGTCGACATGCATGTAATTTCGAGCCCTCCCCCTGATCAAACCTCAGCGCAGGAGCGATTGCGAATAGCGCTACAGGATGGACTGCCTCTGTCGCCACGCCCTTACCAGGCGCTGGCGCAGCAGTGCGGGCTCAGCGAGCAGGACGTAATCGAAGCGCTGCTAACCTGGGAGCAGTCGCGCCTGACGCGTCGTTTCGGCATCGTCATCAATCATCACAAAATCGGTTACACCAGTAACGCCATGGTGGTGTGGGAAGTCGCCGACAGCGAGGTGAACCGTCTCGGCGCCGCCATCAGCCGCACGGGATTGGTGTCGCTCTGTTATCAGCGCAGGCCGGACGGCCCTGACTGGCCCTACAACCTGTACTGCATGCTGCACGGTAAATCCCGGGAGGAAGTGCTGCAACGACTGCAGCGTCTGAAGACGCAGTGCGGACTGCAGGACACGCCCTGCGCAGTGCTGTTCAGCTTGCGGCAATACAAACAGTGCGGCGGCCGCTACGCCCATAAAAGACCGTCCGCACCGGTGAAGGAGGCACTATGACCGCCCAGCCAATACATCCCCACGCCACAGGGCGCATTACCCATGACTCCAGCGATTATCAACTGGACTCTGTGGATCGTCGCCTTATCAATACACTGCAGATCGGTTTTCCCATTTGCGACGAGCCTTACGCCGCAGTCGCCAGCGAATTGGATATCAGCGAAACGGATTTACTGGAGCGCCTGCAACGTTTGCTGCACACCGGTTACCTGACCCGGTTCGGACCGTTCTACCACGCCGAACGTCTCGGAGGCGGACTGACCCTCGCGGCGATGGAGATCCCGGCGCACGATGTCGAACGCGTAACGGCGGCGATCAACCGCCACGCCGAAGTCGCCCATAACTACGAGCGCGACCATGCCCTCAACCTTTGGTTTGTCGTCGCCACGGAAAAACCGGAACACATTGACGCCGTGCTCACCGCCATCGCGCTGGAGTCTGGATATCCTGTTCACAATCTACCGAAACAGAGGGAGTTTTATGTTGGCCTTCACTTCCATGCCTGACCCCGGCCAGACCGAGACCCCAGTTACGCTCGCGCAGCTGGATCGTCAACTGATTCTGTTGACCCAGGACGGCCTGCCACTGGTTCCACGCCCATTTGACGCCCTGGCGACCACGCTGGGCGTTTCAGCAGATGAAGTCAAAGCCCGTTTCGAACGCATGCTCGCCAACGGCTGCATTCGCCGAATCGGCGCCGCGCCTAATCATTACCGCCTGGGATATCGCGCCAACGCCATGACGGTCTGGGACGTGGATGACGCCCGCGTTATGGAGTTGGGCGAGCGTATCGGCGCGCTGCCCTATGTCAGCCATTGTTATCTGCGCCCCAGAATACCGTCGCAGTGGCCATATAACCTGTTCGCCATGATTCACGGTAAGAACCGTGCGGATCTGGATGGCTATCTGACGGAGATGACCGCCCTGCTGGGAAACGCACGCCGCGCCAGCGACCTGCTGCTCAGCACTCGAATCCTGAAAAAAACCGGCATGCGCTTCAGTGGAGGACAATGATGTTCAGGATCAGTCACTACATGCGCGCCCTCGTACATGAAGAAGCTTTCAATCCACGCCCGAAACCGTCAGCTCCCGTGGTGATCTGGAATCTGATTCGGCGTTGCAATCTGACCTGCCGCCACTGCTATTCCATCTCCGCCGATATCGACTTTCCCGGCGAGCTGACGACCGCGCAAGTGTTCGACACTCTTGAGGATCTCAAACAGATGGGCGCGCCGGCGGTGATTCTGTCTGGCGGCGAGCCTTTGCTGCGCAAGGACATATTTCTGATTGGCGCCTACGCCAAATCGCTGGGTCTCTACGTAGGGTTATCCAGCAACGGCACGCTGATGAATCGCGACACCGCCGCGGCGATCAGCGACACCGGCTTCGACTATGTCGGCGTCAGCATCGATGGAACGGAGGCCACTCACGATGAGTTCCGGCAGATGCCGGGGGGCTTCAAAGCCGCGCTGGCTGGGGTGGAGCACTGTAAGTCCGCAGGAGTGAAAGTGGGCCTGCGTTTCACCCTGACGGAGAACAACGCAATGCAACTGCCCGCTATGTTGGACCTGATGCGAGAGCGGGATATCGATAAGTTTTATCTGTCTCACCTCAATTACGCCGGACGCGGTCTTCGCCACTGCAAACGCGATGCGTTCCACCAAACCACCCGAAACGCCATGTTGCTGTTATTCGAACGCGCTCATGAAGACGCTCTCGCCGGGAGGAATAACGAATACGTCACTGGCAACAACGACGCCGACGGTCCGTTCCTGTTGAATTGGGCGGCGCAGCGCTACCCGCACAGACTGCAGGACCTGCAAACGCGACTGACGCACTGGGGCGGCAACGCCTCGGGAGTGAGCATCGCCAATATCGATAACACGGGAGAAGTACACCCGGATACGTTCTGGTGGAGTCACAACCTGGGCAATGTCAAAGAGCGGCCTTTCTCCGCAATCTGGCGGGACACTCAAGACGCCTTCATGCTGGGGTTGCGCGCCCGCCCCCGTCCGCTCCATGGCCGTTGCGGAGACTGCGCCGTTCGTCATCTATGCAATGGCAACACCCGCGTGCGCGCCTATACGCATAGCGGCGGCGACTTCTGGGCGGAGGACCCGGGCTGTTACCTGACAGATGCGGAAATCCGATCAAGCTCAGACGCACATTGATTATCACGGGAAGTCTTAATGAAATTATCCCCCATACACCTATTCGCCACACTGACTTTGAGCGCTTTCGTCACACCAGCCTCAGCAGCGGACAGCACCTCAAACAACGCCGCCAGCGACACGGAAGCGCTGTATCAAACGCATTGCGCCGCCTGCCATCACCCCCAACGCCTCGGCGGCGTCGGCCCGGCGCTATTGCCTGAAAGCCTGGGGCGCTTACGTCCACAACAGGCGCAGGATGTCATATTACATGGCAGGGTGGCCACGCAGATGCCCGCTTTCCAAGACCGCATAACGGAGAGTCAGGCGACGCAATTGGCCGCTTATCTGTTTCAGCCCGCGCCGACGCCGCCGCAATGGACGCAAGACGATATTCGCGCTTCGCATATCATTCATTTCCCCAAGTCCAGCCTGAGCGACAAACCCGTTTTCGAGGCGGATCTGATGAATCTGTTTATCGTGGTGGAAAGCGGCGACCATCACGCCACCTTGCTGGACGGCGACGCCTTCAAGCCCATCCACCGCTTTAAAACCCGCTACGCCTTGCATGGCGGGCCCAAGTTCTCACCGGACGGGCGCTATGTTTACTTTGCATCCCGAGACGGGTGGATTAGCCAGTTCGATATTTACAACCTGAAAACCGTGGCGGAGATTCGGGTCGGGCTGAATACCCGCAACCTGGCGCTCTCCGCCGACGGACGTTGGGTGATGGTCGCCAATTACCTGCCGCACAATCTGGTGCTGCTGAATGCGGACCGGCTCAGCCCGGTAAAAACCTTCCCCGTCAGCAACGACGAACAAGGCTCAAGAGTGAGCGCCGTGTACACAGCGCCCCAGCGTCACAGCTTTATCGCCGCCATGAAGGACATCCGGGAGTGGTGGGAGATCGATTACAATCAGCCGGATTTTCCCGTGCGCAAAGTCGCCACCGAAGACTATCTGGATGATTTCTTTTTTGATCAGGAATACCGTCATCTGATCGGCGCTTCCCGCAGTGGGGAAAGCGGTCTGGTTATTGAGCTGAACTCCGGCGCAACCATCGCCACGCTTAACCTTCCCGGCATGCCGCACCTGGGATCGGGCATCAGTTGGGAAACAGAGCAAGGCCCGCTGATGATGACGCCGCACCTCAAAGAGGGCGCATTGTCTGTGATCAATATGAAAGACTGGAGTCTGGTGAAAACCATTTCCACCCTGGGCCCGGGATTTTTTACCCGTAGCCATGACGGCTCGCCCTACATTTGGGTAGATGTGTTCTTTGGGCCCAACAAAGATAAACTCCATGTTATCGACAAAAATACGTTGGAAATTATCGCCACCCTCACCCCGGAGCCCGGTAAAACCGCCGCCCACGTAGAGTTCACCAAAGATGGCCGCTTCGCGCTGGTAAGCTTATGGGAGAACGATGGCGCTTTAATCGTCTATGACGCGCTAACGCTGAAGGAAGTTACCCGACTGCCCATGTCCAAGCCGTCGGGCAAATATAATGTGTACAACAAAACCCACTATGTGCGCGGGACGAGTCATTAACGAGTCAAAGGCCCGAATTACTGCGACCAAAAGATCAGATGGAAGCGCTCCCCACAAGAAATGGATAGAACTCCCCCACGAGAATTAGCCGGTCAGGCGGTTGGCTCAAGTGAGCGCGGTTTCGACGGCTCACTTTGCGAGAGAACTCAATCAAGCCTTCGGCGCGCCCGAATCCGCTATTGCCGAGCCGAAAATGCAAGATAGTATCGACTTGGCTATAGCGACTCACTTGGCTTTGAGCACCACCCTTACCTTGCCACTGTTTCCTCCGCCGCAATAAAACCGGTCCCGGCCATTGGATTCAAGTCCGGAAACGCCGATATCAGGCGGCATACTTATACTCTCCAGCACGTTACCGTTATGGTGATCGACACGCCTGAGTTCGCTTTCCTCCCCCTCCCAGGTCCCGTGCCAGAGTTCCCCGTCAAGCCAGGTGACGCCGGTGACAAATCTATTGGATTCGATAGTGCTGAGTATCTCTCCGGTATCCGGATCGAGCTGGTGAATGCGGCGGTTTTTGTATTGTCCGACCCAAAGACGTCCCTCCGCCCAGGCAAGCCCGGAACAACAGCCGCCATCGGGCGCCGGGATGGTAGCAAGCCTGTGACCGTTGTCCGGATCGATTTTGCAGATGCTGTCATCGGTAATCTGGTACAGGTGCTTGCCGTCAAAGGCGGTACCGGCGTTGGCGATAACATCAAGCGCCTTTACCCGCTCGCCGCTGGTGGGATCGAGGGCATTGAGTCGGTCACCCGAGGCAAACCAGATCCGGCGGCCGTCATAACTGACGCCGTGCACGGCGTCAACGTCTGGAAACGGGCCATATTCATCAATGATTTGGGCGGTCTTCGGTTTAATTGCTGCGGAATCCATGGCGATATCCTCATTGCGTTAAATTGAGGTTTTTATGTTAATGACCCGGCAGTGCATTAGGGAGTAACAAGGTTGTCGCGAATCCTGGCAGTGGCGGCGACAACCAGCGGCGGGCGCGACCACGGCCGAAGAACTGTACTTTATCAGCCGCGGCCAGGGTGTCGAGGGCGCGTTGCACAGTGCGCTGGCTCATACCCAGGGCAAGAGCAATAGAGGCGCTCGACCACGCCTCGCCATCGGCTAGCAGAGCGAGTAAGTTGGCGTGTTTGTCCTCAACGGGTTGCGCCAATACCGCCACATCACTCATATCGTTAGG
>NZ_JAHMIN010000052.1 GCF_018986435.1 Hahella sp. HN01
GACGATACGCGCGGACAGCTCATCAAGGCCAGAGTATTACAACTCGCAAACAGGCCGGATATACGGCAGCAACCTACCTTGTTATCAAAGTCTGAAGCCCTTGCAAAACAGGAGGAGACCATATACGGAAAAGCGAAGCGCCTTCCGACGCCATGCTTCGCTTCTATGTTATTAAATTATTTTAATTCAATGGATTGAGAAGGTTTATTAAACCTGTTTGTTAGATGGCGCGGCGCGTATCCAACCTACTTTGGGGTGTCAGATTGCCGAGGTAATGGCAGTAGGAGTGCATCAGGCCGTCTTAATGCTACCCAGCCTAATTGCAGGGTTACTGTGCGGTGATTTAAATGAGCTAGATTTTATTATGTACCGCCAGACTCAGTCGTAGCACAGGAACTGTTGACGGAAAAGAGGATAATGCAATGCCGAGGGATATTAAAAATAAAATGCTGGTTTACCATCTGACTGCGCTGGAGAACCTGCCATCTATTCTGACTAATGGGCTAATGCCGCGCGCTGAGCTGCAGGCAAATTCCTTCGAGGATATTGCAGATTCTGAGATAATTCGATCCCGTGCCGAACAGAGTTTAGATGGTTATGTACCCTTTCATTTTTTCTCAAAAACACCTTTTGACTACGCAGCTCAGCGTGGGAATATAGACGTTCCTTTTGTCTTGGTTGCGGTACGAAGATCTCATGCAAAAGCAAGGTCTTGGAAAATTATTCCAAGACACCCCTTATCTCTTAATAATGGCGAAAAAGTCGTAATTATGGAGTATGACCAGGGAATTGAAGCAATTAATTGGGCGCTGATGGAAAGCACCGATCACTGCTACGGAGCAGACTCTGATTATAAACAGGCATGTATGGCAGAGTGTTTATCGCCAACAGCCGTGAGTGCTGCCAATTTCCATTCAATATTTGTGAAAACAGACGAAGATAAGACTATCGTACTTGGCCAGCTAAAGGAGGCTGGCATTGACCTGCATGTTAACTTAGTTCCGACTATGTTTGTTAATTAATACAATGATCTATACCAGTTTGAACCCACAGAAAGCGCTTATCTGGCGCATTGTTCATCGTGAAAATGTCCCTTGGATTCTAGACCACGGTTTGCACTGTGGAAACAGTCAAGTTAGCTCCTCCAATTGGGTGAGTATTGGTAACCCCGAGTTAACTGACAAACGTGCGACGCATACAGTTCCTGTGGGACCCAAAGGATACTTGAATGATTATGTTCCTTTTTATTTCACACCGTTCTCGCCAATGATGAAAAATATTCACAGCGGATGGGGGGGGATTAAACAGCGACCGAATGAGGAGATTGTAATTCTCGTTTCCGACTTGTACCGTGTCAGCGAAATGGGGCTGCCCTTTGTTTTTACCAATGGCCATGCATATTACGCTTGGACCGACTTCTTCACTGATCTAGACGACTTAAAAAAAATTGATTGGACTATTATCCAGTCCAGAGATTTCAAGCGGGACCCCAATGACCCAGCCAAATTCGAGCGATATCAGGCTGAGGCGCTGATACATCAACATTGTCCGGTCGATGTCTTAAAGGGCATGGTTTGTTACACTGAAAACACAAAAAAACGATTGGATGGTTGGTTGCGAGAGCGACAAATAGCCATGCCAGTTCATGCGCGGCCAAGGTGGTATTTCTAATGATTTCGTATGCACAAGGCAACTTACTGGAAGCGGAAGTGGAAGCTCTAGTGAATACCGTGAATACCGTCGGTGTGATGGGGAAGGGTATTGCTCTGATGTTTAAAGAGCGCTTTCCCCAAAATATGCAGGCTTATGTCAGGGCCTGCAGAACAGGGGATGTGGTCACAGGGAAGATGTTCATCACTAAAACAAACGAGCTGATGGGGCCGAAGTGGATTGTTAACTTCCCAACGAAGCAACATTGGCGCGCAAAGTCCAAGATGGAGTGGATTGATGAGGGACTTGTGGATTTGCGACGATTTATTACAGAACACCACGTGAAGTCAATTGCAATTCCCCCGTTAGGTGCTGGTAATGGTGGCTTAAGTTGGCTGGACGTGAAGCGCCGCATTGAAAACGCCCTGACTGATATTGAGGGAGTAGACATTCGGGTTTATGAACCCACTGCAAAATATCAAAACGTTTCAAAAAAAGCGGGTGTAAGCGAGCTTACCACTCCTCGAGCAATGGTCGCTGAGCTTGTGCGCCGATATTGGATACTAGGCATGGAATGCAGCTTACTCGAAATCCAGAAGCTTGCTTGGTTCTTACAGCGTGTAATTGATGCGCAAGGTTTAAAAAATGACTTGGAGCTTCATTTTGAGGCCAATTACTATGGCCCTTACGCTAATAATCTAACTCATTTATTGAATGCTCTAGATGGTAGCTACCTTAAGTCTGATAAGCGCATTCCTGACAGTGAGCCTTTGGATGTCATCGCATTTAACGATACCAAAAGAGAATACGTTGAAACTTATTTGAACACAGAGGGGCAGCATTATTTGCCTGCATTAGAGAAAGCAAGCGAGATAATCAATGGCTTCGAATCACCTTTTGGGATGGAGCTGCTTGCTACTGTTGACTGGCTGCTAACAAGAGAAGGGTGTGAACCTACTTTGGAATCCATCAAGGGCGGTATTGCTCGTTGGCCCTCAGGGAAAAAGTGGGCTGAGCGCAAGCTCACTTTATTTGATGACAGAAGCTTGCAATTCGCAATAGATCGAATGAAGGCAGCTTCAATTTAAAAAGGGGAAGTGCGGGCGGGATCGCCCGCACTTATGGGTCGGTTAGTTCTGCAGTTGTTTTTCTGCGTCGGTTTTCCAGGGGGAGGCCAAGCCTAGCCTGAGGGAGGATTTGAACAGGCTTTGCGCTTCCGCCGCTTGGCCGCTCTTCTGTTTCACTTTGGCGTAATGGTAATTGATCGTCGGGTTGTTGGCGGCCAGTTGGTAGGCTTTGCCGATGTTGGTTTCCGCTTCGGTGACTTTGCCCAGGCGAAATTGTATCCAGCCCAGCGTGTCTAGAACGGTGGGGTTGATGGGAGCGAGTTTTGCGGCTTGCAGCGCCAGTTTCTCTCCTTCGCTGAGTTTGTCCGTTTCGCCCAGCAGGTACGCCAGATTATTCAGCGCGCCCAGGTGGGAGTCATTCAGACGCAGGACGCGGCGATAGGCGTCTATCGCCTGATCGGTTTTCTTGCCTTCCTCATACAGAGAGCCCAACAGGAACAATCCTTCGTGAGATTCTGGGTTATTTTTGATCAGGATTTCCATTTCCTGCTGCGCCTTGTCCAGGGTTCCCAGTTGTTTCAACGCCACGGCTTTGGCCATGCGCAAGGAGCTGGAGTCCGGCGCCAGTTGCAACCCTTTGTCGAACAGATCCGCGGCGGCGGCGTAATCCCGAGTGAAGGCGTGAAACGAGCCTGCGTACAGATAACTCTGCGGGTTGTCCGGGTAAGTCTTTAACAGGTCGCTGTATACCGCTTTGGCTTTAGTTGGATCGTTCTGCACCTGGTAGAGGCTGCCCAGGCGCTGATAGTAAGGGAAAGGCGCCTTGGATTGTTTGATTAGATCTTTGTAGACCTTCTCCGCCAGCTCCTGTTTGCCGGATTGCGCGAAATAATCGCCCGCCTGCACCGCCAGATTTTCCGGCAGCTCTTTGTCTTTCAACGCCTTTTGATAGTCACTGACGGCTTTATCGTGATCGTCTTTCTTCGCGTAGGTCAATGCGCGCTGGAAATACGCCAGTCCCCAGTCCGACTTTAATTTCAGCAACTGGTTGAAGCTGTCGAGGGATTTATCCAACTGACCGGCGTCGCGCTGGGCGATGCCCAGAGCCAAAAGGGGCGCAGGTTGTTTGGGGGAGAGCTTCAGCGCTTTCTGGAACAGGGGGATGGCCGCTTCCGGGCTTTGATTGGCCACATAGGCGTTAGCGAGCAGCACCAGGCCGACGGCGTTGTCGCTGGTGGCGTCAATGATTGGGGAGAGCAGCTTGATGGCTTTGCCTGACTCGCCATTTCTGACGTATTGCTCCGCCAGATTAAGCTTTACTCCTACGTAGTCCTCGGGGGTGTTGGCCAGGCCTTTCTCCAGATGCTCTATGGACTTGGCGACCTCGCCTTGTTCCTGATAGATCAAACCCAGCCGTTGATGCGCGCGGGAATCGTTGTCGTTGTAACCAACGGCGGTTTTATATGCGTTAAACGCCTTCTTGGGTTCTTTCAACGCGGTGTGAACATCGCCTTGCTTGGTCCAGGCGGAGCTTTGCGTGGGCGCCAATTGCGTGGCTTTTTGCAGTAGCTTGAGGCCGTCCTTGAGTTTTCCCTGTAACGCCAGCACCGTTCCTTTCAGTTCCAACGCCAGTGAGTTGTTTGGCTCTTTGGCGAGAATCTGGTCCAGCAGTTTCTGGCTCTGCATAAATTTTTGTTGTCGGATCAGGTCCAGCGCAGTGGCGAGATCCTGATTGGCGGGTTGTAGCTCGCCGCCGGCGGGAGGCGCGTCAAGAAAGAAAAGGCTGGTGTCGGACTGAGCGGAGCTGGGTTGCGTAATGGCGGCGTGACTGCCGCCAACGGCGAAAAAAATCGCCAGCGCTAAAGAGAGGCGTTTGTTCATCGATCGGGACCTTATAGTTCTCAGACATTTGGGAGCATCATGCTGTTGTCAGAGTGTAATCCAATATGAGGGATAAAAAAAAAGGGCGTTAAACAACGCCCTTTATTAGTAGCGGATTACTTAGCTTTTTCTGCGACGAACCAGCAAGCCAACCAGACCCAGACCCATCAACGCCACGCTGGCGGGTTCTGGAACAGTTGAGCTGACAACGATATGGTCGCGCTCAGTAGCGACTCTGCCGCCGTCAACAGTGGCGTAGATGTCGAAGTCGTAGGTGCCGGGAGTTGTGCCGGTGAAGGTGACTTCGAAATCATAGGTCGCAGCGCTGTCGCGGGTGTAGGAGCCGTTATAAGACGCAGGAGACACGGATACCATGCCGGGAGGCGCGCCAGAGATGTCGAGCGCCACTTCAGTATAGGAAGAAATAGCGGTCGAAATGGCGTCATTGATAGTGTCTACCAATGTGGTGGTGTCGATGCCTGCGTGATAGGTGCCGCCGGTCGCCGCGGTGATGCGGGAGGCCTGGCCAGTGCCATCTAAACAGAAGCCGAATGAGCAGTTGGCGACGTCAATCGCTTCCACCTGGATGCTAGCTGCCTGCAAAGCGGCGGTTGCGCTGGCTTCGGTTGAACCCAAAGAGGGGTCATGGCCCGTTGCGTCGCCGAACCACAGCAGGATGCGCTCAGCGTCTGGACGCCATGAAATGGTGGTGGCGACCTGTTCCAAAGCGTAAATGTTCGCTTCAGGGAAATCGCCACCGCCGCCGGCGGTCCAGGTGTTGATCGCTGCTTGCGCCGCGGAGGTGTCGCTGGTCATATCGGTCAGGGTGCGATAAGCGAAGAAATCGGTGGCGTCACGATAGCCGCCTACGCCGAAGTTAATGTCGCCAAAGCCCGCTGCTGTGCCCAAGATAGAGCTGGCGGCGGCTTTAACCGCTGCAATCTCTCCACTCATACTGCCGGTTTCATCCATCAGGAAGAATACGTCTACCTTGGATGTGCTCGCTTCGGCGTCAACGGTGACTGTCTTGGTGATGGTCACGCTTTCGCCGACATCAAGCGTCGCAGAGAAAGTAGTGGGAGAGATGGAGTCCGCCATCGCCGTAAACGGCAGGAAAGCGGTAAAGGCGAGTGAGCACGCTAGTCTTTTCATTGTTACCTCCTGGTGTGGGTTGTAGTTAGATTTAGTACTGCAATGAAAAATTTCTTGAGATTGCTCAGGGAACCTATAAGGCACAAAACAGGCCAATCTCTTTAAAACCCCGCTTATTGGGGTGTTTCTTAACTCTTTTAGGAAGTGGCCAATCGGGAACTGTAAATTCGTTATATAAGTATTTCCACTAAAGGCCAAAAGGCTTATTCCATTAAGGATAATTTCGCAAAAATCGGGGGTTTTGTATACAAAGCTAAGCGCCTGTTTTGTATCGTTTTTGTGTGATCTAACGATAGGCCTAAACGCCCCTGGCGCAAGGGTTAGATTGAATTTTAAACAACCTGAAATTTAAGAAGGTGTAAATTCTTTGAACGCTGTCGAGGGATCTACAGAAAACGCAGGTGAGGCGTTAACTGTTTGTGTGAAGGGGAAAAAATAGCGCTGACGGCTTGGTCGCTATCAGCGCTCAAATATGGCTATTTAACCAGCAAAGGAAGAGGCTTTCTGTCCATCTGTCTGACTATATCTCTCTCTGTCTGCCGGATTAACTTAAGGCTGAGCGGCGTACCACACGTTGCCTACGCCATGGCCCGTCGCGTCGCCTTGCTGACGGTCGCCAACCCACAGATACAGAGGCTGGTTCTTGTAAGCCCACTGATAAGTGCCATCTTTACGGCCGACGATCGTGAAGTCGCCCCAGGTTTTAGCTTCTTTCTTGGCGAAAAAAGGAGGCCAGCTGTCTGCGCAGGAGTCGTAGCAGACAGACGCGCCATTGCTGTCTTTGGTGAAGGTGTACAGCGTCATGCCTTGTGCGTTGGCGAATACTTCACCGACAGAGGTAGAAACTTTGGTGACGACCTTAGAGGAGCTGGCGCTGGCTGAAGAGGTTTTCAGCAGGCCGCCGGTGTTGTCGTAGGAGTTGCTATAGCCGTCAGAGCTGGCGTAGCTGTTGCCGCTGTAGCTCTTGCTGGAGCTGGAATACTTTTCATCGCAGTAACGATCCGCTTTGCCTTCAGCAAATACGGCGGAGGTGAAACCAGCGGTGGCGATCATCAGAGTGGTCAGTGCGGCGAACTTTTTCATCTTTCTATCCTTTATCTATCTAAGTGTGATCTATCTAAGTGTGGCTAGCGGGTCTCGGACCCTGAATTTGAAACTCGTAGATAAAGACGACAGGGATGCGGCGTTTGGATGCAAAGAAATTAAAAAAATTTCTGATTTCTGAATTTCACTTTAAAAACAACTCTTAAGGTTCCGTTAAGAATGCGCCGTTAATCTGCGTACATGAAACAAGGAGAGGGCGCTAACCCGCCGCGGAAGTACGGCGGCTCTCTCTAAAAATCATAAAAGAACGAAACACCCTCAATAATGCATAAAAGGAATCTTAATCATGGCTAGTTACATCTATCTTCCCGTTGTCGGTCCGGAAATGATCGCACTGTCCGCGCAACTCGCCGGTGTCTTGAACGCCACCGTGATTCAAAAACCGCGACTCAGATTGCCCACCTCGCCAGGCTGTCTGTCGCGTCTACACGCCACTGACACGTTGTATATTTTCACTCATGGCGCGGGCAGGGGCGATACGGCCACCATCGCCGCCAAAGAGAACGGCTGGTTGCCGAGAAACCGTCAGCACTACGATAGAGAGACGAAGCATTGGGTAGGCGGGGTGTTCAAAGCGTTCACCACGGAGCAGATGGCGGACGACTTACGCGAGGAAGGTCTGCCGCTGAACTTCATCGATGTGCACGTACTGGCCTGCGGCGGCGGATACGCCGGCGCGTTGTCCCCCTGGGTGGAGCGTTTCTGCACCAAACTTTCCAGAACCCATGTCTTTGTTGAAGTCACCGGATATCAAGGGTTCGTGCATATCTCCACCGGCTCTATCCGCGTCGAAGACCGCAACGATCGCGGCGCCCGCAGCTTCTACAGCCTGGAGGAAAAAGCCGTGGTTTACCGCTCCGGTTATGCGGAAATGACCGCCGGCCGCGGCAGATCCTCCTTCGCCCGTCCCATCAATACGCGGGATCGGTCGCACCATAATACCTAAGGGCGATTGCACCAAATATGTAAGGGAAGTTGCAAAGGGGGGAGCGCTCTCTCCCCAGGCGCAATAAACGGATAACCCGATCCTTGAGCGCCTGTTTCCTCACAACACTCCAATAAGATGCGAAGCCTTGCCCCAATAAGACACTGTCCATTCATTGTTCGAATACGTGATTTCGGAATAAGCGCAATTGAAGTGGGTGTACTGGCTGGCGCTGGTTTGGTCTTGGGCATGTATCCACCAGATCAGCGCCTTTAAGAAGTTGCCGTGGGTGATCGCCAGGAGGGTGTCATCTTGATGATGGGTTGCGAGCCGATTCAGGAACTGGCTTGCTCTTTGCGCGACTTCCGCCAGGCTCTCGGAGTTTTCGCCGGCTTTTTGGTGGGGATGTTCTCCCCGGATAATGGCCCTGGCGGAAGGGTCTCTTCGGTCTATGTCATGCAGGGGCAGGCCTTCATAGGAGCCGAAGTTCTGTTCTTGCAGCAAGTCGCATACTTCAAAGTCCGGCGAAATGACCTTGCATGTTTCCATGCAGCGTAAAGCGGGCGATGAGTAAACCTTGGCGAAGCGGTAGTGCTTCACTTCCGTCGCCAGCCTGTCTGCTTGCGCTTTGCCCTGGTCCGTCAGGCCGGAGTTGAGACGGCCTTGCAGGCGACCTTGTTGATTCCAGATCGTCTGGCCATGCCGCGCCAGGATGACTTTCATGCTATCCATTTCGTTCCATTCCACTACTTCACTGATTCTCTATTCTGAACGACCGAAAGATTGGCACTGTAGGGCTAACCTGGATTATTGTCGAGGGTAAGCAATTTCTTATTTCTTTTGGGGGGGGAGAAAGAAAATGAACTTCGATAAGTTTAAAGAAGAGACATTAAAGGGCCTGCGCGCTTCGGCGGAATCTTATGCGGAGATGATTCTGTCCGAACCGGAAACCATGGCGGAATTAACCGACGCCAGCGATGAGGCCACACGAGAGGAACTCATTGACGAAATCGTCGACACCGCCTGGGAGCGCAACGGCGAAGCCTGGTTCGAACGCTTTGTTATCGAGCCGGGACTACCCGACGACATTGAGCCAGGCGATTTAATGAAAATGCTGAGGCCCAGCGCCAAATACCGGGAATGGGTGCAGGCGGTGATTGAGGAAAGGGTCTCGGAGGGTTGAATATGGTAGAGTCCGCCCCCGAAATTTATTGGGCGATTAATTAGCGATATGGCGACAAGCAATGAAACTCGGTGGGAGCTGTTTGTTCAAGAGGTGGCCGAACATGGTCTGGTGTGGACGATCGAAAATGCCTGCTTGGCGTGAATTACAGTGGTAAAACCAATGTTGGATTGGACTTGCCTATTGATGAAGTCATCAATGCCGTTAAGATGGCGCGGTCAAATCTTGGTTAGCTAGAACACATGCTGGTAGCAATATTAAAAGGTGCTCTCTTTTAGGTATTTTCCTAAAGGAGAGAAGAGTGAAGAAACGTGAAGTTCGTCTTATCAAGGCGTTTGGGCGCAATGAAGCAGGGCTGGCGGATTTACCTAAGAAGGTGTCCGGCACAACGGTTTCGAGAGTAGTTCTGGGGGAAGAGTGCGGTTGCTCGCGCTGCTTTCCCCACGGTTTTGAAACCGTCAACGCCACAAGTCCCCAACGCAGTTGGAAGACGCATCGTAAAACCAAATGGAAATAAACGGTGATAAGGGCGCCAAAGTGCGCTCAACATCGCTGCTTGCAAAAGAGAACGGGGCTTTACGCCCCGTTTTTTAATTCAACGCCGCCTTCAGCACTTTGTGCTCATCTTCGCTGACGCCGAGTTTCCAGTAGCTGGAGATGTACAGGTCGCTTTTTTCCAGTCCTTCCTGGGCGCGGAAGTGGTCCCGCAACTGGCGCATGCTGTTTAGTTCGCAGGCGCACCAGACGGAGGGACGTCCTTGCAGCCAGGGCAGGTCGCGGACTTTGTTCAGCAGCAGGTTGCTGTCGACGCCGGGGTGGGGATTAATCAGCCAGTGCACGTCGAGGTTGGCGGGGGTCTTGAGGGGCTGGATATCCGCCTCGCTGATCACCTCAATCACCGCATAGCCCCTCGCATTGGAGGGAAGCTGTTCCAGGTTGACGCTGATGGCGGGCAGGGCGGTCATGTCGCCGACTACCAGAAACCAGTCCGCTTCCGTATCCACCAGTTTTTTCGGGCCAGGGCCGCCGATGAGAATCTGCGAGCCGATTTCCGCCTGGATCGCCCAGGTGGAGGCGGGGCCGCCGTCTTCATGAATGACGAAATCTATGTCGATCTCATCTTCTCTTTGCGCGCGCACGGTATAGGTCCGCATCAGCGGGCGCTGCTCGCCGTCGCGGGGGAACATCAGTTTGACGTATGCGCTTTCCTGGTCGGCGGGAAAGCTGGCGATGCCGTCGCCGCCCAGGGTGACGCGCAACATGTTGGGAGTAATCGATTGTCTGCGAACCAGTGTCAGTTCGCGGGGCGCAGGTCTGCTCATTTCATCCTCGTGAATTCAGTAAAGATAGGGCTCCATTGTGAGGAGCGGCTGTATTCAGTGTTTGAGGTTTTCCGCCATCGCATTCGCGAGTTTGACGAACTCCCGGATCTCATCAGCATTGAGGCCTTGCGCCATGCGGCTTCCCGCCAGCGCTTCCACCTCTTTTATTGTCTTGTACGCGTCAACGCCTTTCTGGGTTAAATGCAGTAGTTGGCTGCGTCGATCTTCAGGGTTATCCCGTTTTTCAATCAGCCCTTCCTCCAGCAGATCTTTCACCACCCGCGTGATCTGCGCCTTATCCCGCTGCAGGCGTTCTGCAATCACCTGGGCGGTGCAAAGAGTGTTTTTTTCACGGGCATGGTTGATCACTTTCAGCGAGCGTATGTGGGAAACCGCCAAAGTCAGATTGACCTCCTGATACGCCTGACGCATCGCGCGTTTATAAGCATGAAGCAGACGGTGCAGGGACTCTCCGACGCTGGTTTCCGGGACGTTGTTTTGTGGCATGATTCACAGTTTAGGTTAGTTGACTATGTCAACCATAATGGCATTGGTTGATACTGTCAACTAAAAAGACTATCAATTAAACAGTAAGCTTAAGCTGTCGGGAAATGAGTCCAAAGGCGTTGATTTACAGGACGTGCTTTAACAGTAGTTCAGTCAGGTCCGCGTGGGGCATGGGGCGGTAAAAGAAAAAGCCCTGCACCAGCGCGTAGTTATCCGTTTTTCCTCTTACGAATTCCAGGGTTTCGGCATCCTCAATGCCTTCCGCCACCAGTTCCAGATTCAGGTTTTTGCCGATATCGATAATGGTTTGCACAATGGCGGCTTTTTTCGCGTCTTGCAGCGCGCCCAGTAAGAATGAGCGGTCGATTTTCAGGTAGGAAAAGGGAAGTTCCTGCAGGTAGCTGAGGGACGAGTAGCCCGTGCCAAAATCGTCCAGGGCGAACCTGACGCCCTGGCTCTCCAACTGCAGCATGGCGTTTCTCACCAGGTCTTTATTCGCCATGAACAATGATTCCGTGACTTCCAGAATCAGTCTGGAAGGCGACACATTGAAACGCTCAAGCTCGCCCATGATATCGTTAACCAAGGCGCCGTCATTAAAGTCGGCGATGGAAAGGTTGACGGAAATCGTAGTGTCCGTAATGCCCTGACTGCTCCACTGCGCCAGAATCTTGCAGGCTTCATGGACCACCAGGCGACCAATGTCTCTTATCATGCCGGTATTTTCGGCGATGGGGATGAACACTCCGGGAGGAATTACGCCGCCATCCGGCTTTATCCAGCGAATCAGTCCTTCAGACCCCTTAATAGCGCCGGTTTTAATATCCACCTTGGGTTGCAGATGGAGCGTCAGCTCAAGGTTTTCGATGGCTTTGCGCAACTGGTTTTCCACCGTCTGTTTACGCACTTCCTCCTCAGCGATGCTAAAGCTGAAGAACTGAATGGCTGAACCATGGTTAAAACCGTGGTATTTGGCCAGATCCGCGTGGCGGACCAGATCATTCACGGTCTCGCCGTCCTCTGGATAAATGCTGACGCCGATGTGGCAGGATATGAAGTAAAGGTGATTGCCGAACTCGATGGGCTGGCCGATATCCCGCTCGATGTTTTGGCAGATCGACATCACCTCGTCGCTGCCGGAGATATCCCGCAAGATTGCGATCAGATCATCGCCGCCGAAACGGGCGACGATATCCTGATCCCGCAGACGCAGCATGATGCGGTGCACGGAGTCGATCAGTATAGCGTCGCCGACTTCAAAGCCCTGGGTGTCATTGATTTTCTTGAGGCCGGACAGATCGATGAAAAGGACCGCCAGCTTCATCAGGTGAAAGTTGTGAAACCTGAGCTGCTTTTCAAGAAGCTGGTTGAGGCAGTTGCGATTGGGAAGCCCCGTCATGGTGTCATGCAAGGCTTGAAAACGGATGATGTCATCGGTGATTTTCTGCGAGGTGATGTCCTTGAAGCTCCAGACCCGGCCTTGCAGTTGGCCGTCCACCACTTTCGGGGACGAGTAAAACTCATAATAGCGTCGACGTTTGAACTCGATGAGTCCATTCACGTTGATAAAGGGATCTTTGCGTATAGCCTCAAAGGTTTCTTCAAGTACCGTGGGGTTCTTGCATATCAGAAGCAGCTGTTCCTCAAATATCATGTCCGCCTGCAACTGGTTGATGAAATCCTTGCCCTGCCGATTCAGGAGGGACAGCTCGCCGTTACTATCAAAGGAAATGATGGCTTCTCCGGTGGCGTCCAGAATGGCGGTTAATTCGGCGCCGGAGCGGCTGATCTGCGTATTAGCCTGACTTAATTCATCAACCTGCCGCGAAAGCAGCGTATTTTGCTCGTTCAATTCATTGGATACGACGAACAGGGAGTGCTCGATGAAGCGTATCTCATCCTCATGCTGGGTATAGGCGTCCGATATGCTCTCCAGAAAGCGGGGATGCGCCGCCAGGAGTTCGGCCAAGCCCGCTCGCTTCAGTTGGCGGTGTAACAGCTTGTGCATCATCCGACCTCTTCGAAAAGCGTCACCGTCATCGTCTGGTTCAGCAGGCCGCAGCGTCCGTCGCTGCAGATCACTGAGGAAATCTCCCCGTAAGAATAAAATCCCGCCATATGACATCCCTCGGATATCATCTCTTTGACTTCTTCCAGTTCTTCCTCGGTTCTGACGCCCAACACCATCCGCCGCCCGACGCAGCTGACCAGGATCGCCAGTTGTGAAGTCGCGCCTTTTATATCGCTAATGGCTTTCTCCGTGGCGTAGCCCGCGCCCGATATGAGGTTTTCGTAGTTGGCGTGCATAATCTGACAACTGGCGCCCTCCGGCACGTTGCCGGCGAACACCATGCTTTGGTCTTCTTCATTGATGGAGAGAATGGTGCGAACGACAAGTTCCGTGGCGACGGGATGTTTGAGGCCGATAGGAAAGCGCAGGGCGGACGCCGGCAGCTCATTGGCGTACTCGCCGAGATAGGTCTTGTAGATTTCCAGGGCGGGCTTGTTATCCAGTTCGTACAGCACGTTTTTCCGCGATTTGGTGACCTTTCTATTGGGGCCAAACGGCTTCCAGCCGCCAAAATTGCCTTTACCGACCTTGAGGTTCGGCCCATAAAAACAGATAAGCGCCACCAGCCCGCCCCGGTACTGATCGTTCAGCCAGACCTTGGTCTCTTTGAAATCCATGCCGTCCCCCGCCAGACCGCCCGTCATGTAGATATTGTCCGGTAACTTCTTGCAGACGGAGCGAATCAGATCGGAGCCGTTGACCACATGTCCATCCGACATGACAAAAATGTGCACCAGGCCGTCAGTGTTCAATTGCTCCGCTAAATGCGCGCCCAAGGCGCCGCTGTCGCCAAAATCATGGAAGTCGGCGGACAGGGCCTCTATCCGAGAGGAAGCAAAGGTCGCTGCGGTCAGGCAGATGCAGCTGTCGAATAGCTTGGCTCCTTCAATCGCGCCACTGGTGGTGCAGCCGGTAATCTGCGCCTGTGGAAAAGCCTGTCTGACCTGATCGCGGACGTTGGGATCGTCCATGATGTTCTTAGAGCCAAAAGCGATGACCCATTGCGCTGAGCTGGCCGAGGGCAGGGGCTGGCTCCAGGCGCCATTCTGGTATGTCGACTGATAAATCTCCGTCACTACAACCTCCCTTTTTGTCGTTCTTACTTTCTGGCCTTCATTCTCTTCTTTCTTTTCATGCTCGACTTTTCTACTTCACCACTGCTCTCGACTTTTACCTTTCTTGTAAAAAGTCCTCCTCAAAGAATAGACCGAGATCCGCGATACGCATCTCCGACAGGCGGAATTGGCGTGTTTCAGGCGTCCCTATCGCTGCGTCAACGAGGGAAACAATAGTGTCGCCGTTAGGCGCGCGATTTTATGGCTATACTTCACTGCAAAGCGGCGCGAAGGTCTGAAGCCATCAGCGAGGCAAGAAGTAATGGTGTGGCTGCGCAGAATGTTCTGGTCCTGCATCCTGATTAGCATCATGGCGACGCTGCATGCGCGCGCAGAGGAGAAAGTCTGGCTGTCCATCGGCGAGTTCCCGCCGTATTTCTCTTCGAAACTGAGTCACTATGGCGTTTTCCCTCACATTGTCGAAGAAGCGTTCGCTGTCGAACACATCCAGGTCGAGTACATCTTTTTGCCCTGGAAGCGAGCGCTGCGGATGGCCGCCGAAGGGGATTATGACGGCACGCCGGGCTGGGTTTACTCAACGGAGCGGGCGCAGCAGTTTTCGTACAGCGATCCGGTTCTCAACGAAACCAAAGTGTTCTTCCATCTGAAAAGCCTGAACTTTGACTGGAACGGCATTGAAGACCTTAAGCCTTACAAAATTGGACTGACACTGGGGTATTTCTATGGCCCAACTCTCGCCAAAGCCGAGGAGCGCGGTGATTTTTTATTTGAGCGCGTGTCGACGGACCTGCTGAATATGAGAAAACTGGCGGCGGGAAGAATTCAGTTGTTTGTCGTCAATCGTGAGGTCGGCTTGCAGATCGCCCGCAGCGAAATGCCCGCCCAGGACGCCGCCAATATCACTTATCACCCCAAACCGATCTCCGTGGACGCCCAGCACCTGCTGATCTCCAAGAACATTGACCCTGTCCGCGCGCAGTTTCTGTTGGATTCATTCAACCGGGGGCTGCGTAAGCTGAGGGAAAGCGGCCGCTACGAGGCGCTATGGAAAGAAGATATTGGAGGACCAGGCCCATGAGCCCTCCCGCCAATTATTATGCCTCAACTAAACTTGATAGAACCCTGTCCGATACGCCGAGCGCTCAGGAGGCAATGATGAAACAGCTGCTGATGCCCCTCATTTGTTGCGCGTTACTTTGTCCATGTCTGGCGTCAGCGGAAGACCTGAGTTTGACCAATGGCGAGTGGCCACCATTCACTTCGGAAAGCTACCAGGATTATGGGTTTATTTCCCATGTCGTCGCGGAGGCGTACAAACTGGAGGGAATCGACGTCAAATACACCTTTCTGCCTTGGAAAAGAGCTTTGCAGGAAGCCCGGGAAGGGGACATCTGGGTGGGTTCTGTGGCCTGGTCCAAGGCCGACGGCAGACCTGATCATTTTGTGTTCTCCGAGCCGATCATTGTGCTGACGGATGTCTTCTTCCATCGCAAAGATCTCCCTTTTGACTGGAACACGTTCGAGGATCTCAAGCCTTATCGCATTGGCGCGACGATCGGGTACTCTTATGGCAAAGCGTTCAGTGAAGCGGAAGCAAAGGGGTTGATCACCGTCGAAAGAATCTCCACCGATGAAAGCAACTTCAAGAAGCTGGCGCAGGGGCGAATCAATCTGTTTCCCTGCGTGCTTGAAGTTGGCTATGAAATTCTCGCCCATAACCTGCCGGCAGGCATCGCCAACAGCATCACTAATCATCCGAAACCGCTGCGAAGCGTTGGTTATCACGTCATCATCACCAAGAAAAACCCCCAGGCTGAACGCTATATCGCCGCGTTTAACCGTGGACTGCAAAAACTGAAAGATTCCGGACGCTACGAGCAGTACCTGGAAGGCATCGTGGAGGGCTATTACCGCAGGGAGTCAGAGAAAGCGGCGCCGTAAAACGGTGATATGAAACAATGATGTGAAACCATGGCGTCACTGCGCCGGATGTTCAGGGGGGAATGAGGCTGGGGTCTATTTGCAGACGATTCAGTTTGCCAGAGGCAATCAGCTGTTGCATCCCTTTATCAAACTGCGCCTTCAGCCAGGCATGGCGAGGCGATTTCTTCGAAAACATCAGGTACAGCTTGGCGGTATACAATTGCTCCGGCAGATATCTGATTTGCTGGCGCTCCGCCGCGTCAAAGTGCTTTCTTAAGACTTCCAGTCCCACTACCAGATCACTGGGAAACAGGTCGATATGGCCTTTGATCAATTGTCTGAAGTTGGTTGCTTCCGAGTCGCTGCGACGGACCGTGAATAATCCCGTCCGTTCCGCCTCATCCAGCTTGCTCCCGTAGTTGTAGCCCAGTATGGCGCCGACGCGCAGCCTGCTGGCGTCTTCTGGTGGCGTCCAGATTTCTTCCCATGACACGGCGCGATGCTTTGAATAAAAGAACACCGTGCGCTCGATGATGATTGGCATCTCACTGAATACGAAATCCTGCTCTCGTTCCGCGGTTTTTTCCCACGCGATGGTGGCGTCCAGCTCTCCCCGCTGACACAGAAAGAAGCTGCGATTCCAGGGATGGAAGCGGTATTCCACATCGATACTCGCCAGCGCAAACGCCTCGGAGACAATCTGCGAGGTGGGACCAAAGTGGGGCGCGTCTTCGGAAATATACGGCGGCCACTCGCCACTGCCGATATAAATCACCTCCTGCGCCGACAATGAAGCGCTCCATAGCAACCCCAGGCACAGAAAAAGCCGAATCGGAAACATTTGTAAACGCCAACGGCGCATCGTCATCACCCAAAGTCATCATGCGTGGCTTCTAAAAGCGTAGCAGATTGCCAAGTTGGGCGGCGCCAGGCCTGAGGTTATTACTTCTTTTGACAGATTGCGTTTAACTGATAATTAGAGTGCAAAGATTCTGAACGCCGCGTCGGATGGCGCTTTGCTTATCCAACCTACGACAGGCCGGCGCATTTTCGGCCTGACTTTAACTCTGGATAGAGTTTGCCTTTCAAAATAGATCGGTCGATGGATAACCCGTCCCTTGCTCCCTCCATATTCTGACTCACGGAAACAACCACTTTTTAGATACCCAGTAATTCAGCATATGGAGCATCTACATGAACGGAAGAGAAAAGTTCTCCCTTCTTCTGGCGGATCTCGGCAGTTCCATTGGGCTGCCTGACTTTCATCTTAAGGATGAGCCGCCCGCCCAGCTTGTCTTTGACGACAATATCGTTGTCAATTTTGAGCTCTGCCCGAATGAAATGTTTTTGATTATCTACAGCAGTCTCGGTGAGGTCGTCGACGCTTCCAGCCACTCACTTGAACCCCTTAACGCCAGGTACAAGCTGCTGTTGGCGGCCAATCTGTTCTGGCGAAAAACAGGCGGCGCTACGGTGGGGCTGAGCGACGACGGCCTCGCCATCATGAGCTACCAGCATCCCGTCGACGGGTTGGATGCCCGCGCGCTGGAGTCGCTGCTGGTCACTTTTGTGGACTGCGCGGAGTCGTTGAAAAGGACTTTGCAGAACGCTGACGAACAGTCAGAGGCGCTTTCCATCAGTCACCCAATATCGTCAATCCCATCAATACCTTCCATCCAATCAACCGATCATTTGGTTAAAGTTTAAACCTCAGGAGTCCATCTCATGACCAATCCAATTACTCTATCCAGCTTTGTGACCGCCGCCCGTCAGAACGAGGGAAGGTTGGTGGTTAAAAGTGACACCGTATCAGCCTCAGCTAATCTGGGCCCCCATCATGTTGTTTCTGAGACCGAGAATAAAAGAGTAGCCGGTGAAAACGTAACGGCTAACAACGAGTTTGTGAAGGTTATGGAACAATCATTCGGAGAAAAAATTGCGGGGCAGGCGATTGGAACGGCTCTCCAAAACAGATCGGAAGCACTGACCGGTAGAATAGTGACCGATATTTACCAACGAGCCAAAACGGCGCAGGACGAGCAGGAAAAAGGGATCGTGCAGAAAATGCGTGAAAAACTGGTCAGCCTGCTGGGATATGAACCTGAGAGCGCAGTCAGGAAAGAATGGGGAGCAGTAAAGACGAAAGTTAATGTCGCCAGAGATCGCAGCGACACCATCGAATCACACAAACTCCATGATATTGTTTCTTTTGCTACTTTTGAGCCCAAAGGCGTAAAAGAGGCCGCTGCGGTGGATTTTCTGTATAACCATCCTGATGGCAGGTTGCTGATGACGAACATCGCCAGGAATACCGCTGACTGGGATAATCCCGATAATGGTAACTTCGAAAATAGGAACCAAAAGAGGCTGGGGATCGCCCTGGGGCAGGTTATGTCGGGGAAAGAGCTTCCCACCAGACTGCATCTTAATGTCGGGGATGAGTTGGTTAAAATCACCAAACGCGGCGTTGAGGCGAGCGCTTATTCGCCATACTTCACCACCCGGGCCGCGCTTGAAGAGGCCATCGCTACGGTGGGGCAGGAGGATCAGAATAAATCTATCGCGGCTGTCTTTGGGTTACCGCTTGGAAGCATTGACGCTAATGATGTATATGACGTTCATGTGATACGAGTCACCCAGGCGACAGACGTACTGACGTCCACCGTGGCGCCGACGGAGGAAATAGGCGGCGAAGTAACAACGCCGGGAGGCGCCATGCAAATTCTAATGAGCCGGGCGGATGCTGAAAACGTGACGACCACGATTAAGGAGAGGGCGGACACCAGCGGCGTAGGAGCAAGCGTGGTGCGCACCGTTGGCGATTTGTTTAAAGCCGCTCAAAGCCAGCTGGGATTTGGCTCCTGATCACAAAATAACAGGCTAATCTGAGAAGCTTGTACAGAAGACCACTCTCTCAAAACCAGGGAGAGTGGTTAAGCATCATGGTTTTGATCTTCGAAGAAAAAATCATCCATAGGAACGATGGACGTTTCCCCGATAAGTCATTAGTTTATGGATCACTCTTACGGCGGTTTTGAATTTTGTCCGTATAGATCATGCCCTTACACTACACGAATACAAGGATGAGCGATGGGAACTGTCCATTCCAATACTCCAGATAGCGAAATCTTCAAGAAGGTATGCGCTGACCGCTTTTTTCCGGTGTCAGGAAAAAAGGATATCACCAGTTTATTAAATAGTTACTTGCCGTTTGATACGCAATACAACACAAGATACTCGGGGAGAAATCTATTCGGAATGAAGATAGCCACTCATTTACTTGAGAGTGGGAGGCTATATTCTGATTACTATGGCCAAAGATTGATTATTGAAGTCGGTTGTTCATCCGTCATTTTTTTGCAAATAAGCCCTGAAACCGGGGATATTCACCATCACTTTTTCATCCAAAGCCATCAAGAATTTTTAGCCGATGTTAACACCAGGCATGTGGCGAGGCTGGTAGCTGAGGCTACGGCGCCAGTTGAAACCATCGTAAAGTATGAGATGTATTTTATGATGGGGTTCTTTTCAACAGTTAGCGTTCCTATGTGGCTTGCTGTTACCGGTTCCAACGCCACGTACCTTTACGCCGACAGCAAAGTGAAATCTGAAGCTTATACAAGTCTTCTAATCGAGCTAGGTAAAGAGCTGGAAAATATAAGACAGTATGCCCCAACTCTTTACGGAAAAATTATTGATTTCATCACCAGTGAAAAAAACGCTCTTGTGAAGCGAACGGTTAAAGAGCTACCTAGAACAATACTGACTGATGAAGGCGTTCGAGGCCAAGTAGCGGGGATTCTCTATGGCAAATATGTCAATTCCCCGCAAGGATTCGCAGTTTGGAATTTAGTATTCACATTACTATTACAGGCGGCAATTAAGTCCATCACCAAGTTGCCATCAGCTATGAACACAGCTGTTGATCAGCGCTACAGTCCTATTTTGGCGTTATTTCAGCAGACAGATTGGAATAATATCGAAGAGAGAAAGAAAGCCAGCACAGCATTAATGGATTTGATGAAACAGTCTGGAGTCAACGTTACGCTTGAAGAAGCCGATAAAATTCTTACTGAAATTACAGCTCACCCAGCAGAGGTAAGGTCAACCCTTACCAACTTAGAAAGAGCGTTTAAAGATTTCAAAAGGAAGGTAGGTTAATTTCATGCGGTATATCAGTGAGAAAAAGTCCTCTGGCAAACCCGGCGTCATTAAGTCCAGGGCGTTTACCGTCCTTCTGTTTTCCTGCCTGTTCGCAATTCAGTCTGCTTGCGCTACGAATAAGACAATACACTCAACGGAAGCTCGCGATTTCTGTGAAGCGCATAATCCTGAGCGCTGGGAAAAGTACTGGCGGGAAGGCAGCGCCGAGAGCACGGAAAGTTATTACCAACAGCTCGCCAGTGAGATTAAATCGACTATAAAGACAGACGAGTTCAAGCAGATATTCAAGGATCAGCTTGAAATTCCACCTGATGAATATAGAAAGCAATACCCCAACGACTATGTCTATTACAAAGAAAAAATTTCCGAACTGCTTGGCGAAGAGTGGGACTGCGAGTACTTAAAATATCATTATGTTTATGAGTTAAAGGAAGAGTAGGACTCTCTCGGCAAGAAAGATAATTTCTGTTTTTTTCCGCCAACGGGCCTGACATAAGCGGGCCCTGTCATAACAGATAAATAATAGACGGAATCTATTTGTCTGCCCGACTAAAAAGCACTTTGACGCGGCGGAGCGTCAGCAAATCAGATATAGGAGGTTCTGCACATGGAACAATTCACCGGCGGCTGCCTTTGCGGCGCTGTGCGTTTGGTGGCGACGGGGCGTCCTTATCGGGTGGGGCTTTGTCATTGTCTGGATTGTCGTAAGCATCATGGCGCGTTGTTTCATGCGTCGGCGATTTTTCCGCAGGACGCGGTGACCGTGACAGGGGAGGTGGGCGATTATGAGGGTCGCTGTTTCTGTCCTCGTTGCGGTTCTTCGGTTTTCTCACGCACTGGCGACGAAATCGAGGTTAACCTGGGCGCGTTGGACGCCCCGGATCAACTCACGCCTACCTACGAACTTTGGACCTGCCGTCGCGAGTCCTGGTTGCCGCCGTTTCCAACCGTCCGTCATTACGAGCGCGATCGCGACGACGCCAGTCGCGCTGAAGAATAGACGACGCGTGAATTTCGATTGCTTGGCCTATTACGATTCCAGCGATTGGATATAGCAACAAAACATGTCCGCCATGGAGTTGGCGTAGGCGGTGATTTCTTTTTCGCTCCGGGGAGCGTCGGAGAAACGCTCGCCAACCTCCGTCAAGGTATTCAAAATCAGACTACTCACCAGGCGAAGCTTTGGCGCGTCGGTCGTTGGCAGAAGCTGTTGCATAAACTGCTCAAAAATAAGCGCCGATTTCTGCATGACCTCCTCTGTTTCCGGCGCATCTCGATACAGGGGCGCAGCGTCATCAAGCGCTCTTCTGATCGCCACTTCGTCACACTCAGATCGCAGAAAAACCGCGACAAGTTTACGCAAACGCTCCAGTAGCGGGCTGCCCTGGTCGTCCAGCAATATGGATTGAAACAGTTGCGTGGTGCGCTCCCACTCATCACTTTGCAGGCGAAACAAAATGGCGGCTTTGTTGGGGAAATACTGATAAAGCGAGCCTACGCTGACGCCGGCTCTTTCCGCCACCCGTGCAGTGGTGAATCGCTGCGCGCCTTCCGCCGTCAAAACCTGAACAGAGGCTTCGAGAATGGCGGAAATCAGGTCGTTCGCACGCGCCTGTTTTGGCTTTTTTCTCTGTGAAATCGGTGAGTTACGAGATGCGGTCAAGGGACGCTCCTAATGCGAACACGAAAACTGACGAACTCGTCATATAATAAAAAATATCAACGGTTTTCAAGTTCGGCGCAGACGTGCTCCCCATATTGAGACTGATGACTCCATGCGCAGGTCCTGTCGTTTTCACATGAATGAATATGACTTTAAGGAAGTTTTACATGATGAGTAATGATCGCACCGCTATCGTCACCGGCGCTGCAAGAGGCATCGGCGCTGAGATCGCCAGACAGTTGGCGCAAGATGGATTTCAGGTTGTCATCAATTATTCCCGCAGCGCGGCTGACGCCGAGAAGGTCGCCAATACCATCCGAGAAAATGGGGGGCGGGCTTTGGTGGCGCAAGGCGATGTGTCCAGCGCCGCCGACATGGCGCGATTGTTTGATGAGGCCGAGGCCCACTTTGGAATCGTGGATGTGCTCGTCAATAACGCCGGCGTGACGAAAATGGGCATGCTGGCGCAAGTCTCAGACGAGGACTTCAATAACATCATGGCGGTTAACCTTACCGGCGCGTTCCATGGCATGCGCGAGGGCGCGAATCGTATCCGGGACAATGGACGTATTATCAATCTGTCGACCAGTATTATCGGGAATTACATCCCGGCCTGTGGCCTGTACGCAGCGAGCAAAGCCGCGGTTGAGGCGATGACTCACACCCTCGCCAAGGAATTGGGCCCACGGGGCGTGACCGTCAACGCCGTGGCGCCTGGCCCGGTTGGTACGGAACTTCTGTTTAAAGAGCGCTCGCAGGAAATGATCGATCGTTTGATCAGAGACATTCCCATGGGACGTCTCGGCGAACCGGACGACATTGCGAAAGTTGTTTCGTTCCTGGCGGGTCCGCAGAGCAGTTGGGTCAGCGGGCAGGTCATTAAAGCGAACGGCGGGCGCAACTGAAACCTGTCAGCCAGGCATGGATGAAGAGCAGGGGGCTTGCACCGCCCCTTATCTTCGCTATAAGTGAACTTAAACTTGTCAAACTGATGTCATCTGATGCGCACAAAAAACTCTGTTCTTTCCACCGTGATCACGAGAGCGCTGATGCGTTTTCTTATTTCATTCATGGCGATCCTTGCTCTAGTCTCCTGCCACCGCTTGAAAGAAAGCCCGGAATTCACGGCTTCCAGTCAGCTTCCTCAGTATGACTACCAGTCAGGCTTTGACGAGTACGTCGCCGAAACCAAAGCGTGGCTGCTTGAGAACCGGGCGTTTAAAACCAAAAACCGGCAACAAGAGCTGGACGCTAATCTGCCTTTTGAGCTGACGCCGACGCATCCGAACAATAAAAGCGTTCTGCTGGTTCATGGCCTGGGGGATTCGCCGTTTTCGTTCACGGATGTCGCCAGTCACCTCGTGAGTAAAGGCTATTTTGTGCGGGCGATACTGTTACCGGGTCACGGCAGCAAGGTCGCTGATCTCAATCTGGCCACGCTGGATAGCTGGAAGGCCAGCCTTCAGCATCACATTGAACTGTTGAAAGCCACATCGGAAGAGGTCTGGCTCGGCGGCTTCTCCACGGGCGCCAACCTGGTCACGGCGGCGGCCTACAACGACGAGGATATCGCTGGCTTAATCCTGTTTTCACCAGCATTTGAAGCCCGCTCGCGATTGCTGTTTTTCTCTAAATACGCCAAGTATTTCATTACCTGGGCGGACAGAGATGAAGAGTCCAACTATCTCCGCTACAACTCGCTTCCCATGCATGCGGCGGCGATGTTTTATGAAACGGTTTTAGAGGTGCGGGAGAAAATGAACGACTCCGGGTTTGCCAGACCGGTGTTCATTCTCGCCAGCGCAAACGACAGCATCATCGACACCCAATATCTGCGGGATCGCTTCGGCCGGTCCTTTACCCATCCCGGCAGCCGACTGATCTGGCAAGGCGATGATATCGCCGACCGCGATCCTCGTATCCGGACGTATAGCATGAACCTGCCCGAACTCAGAATCGCCAACGGGTCGCACATGGGCGTTCTGTTTGCGCCGGACAACCCGGAGTACGGCGTCAACGGCAAGTTGAGAATCTGCGACAACGGCCAGTCGCAGGAAAATCAAATCCTCTGCGAAAGCGGCGCGGAAACCTGGCGTACCGCCTACGGCGGCGATGGGTCTGATAACGCAACGTCCCGACTCACCTTCAACCCTTATTTTGCTGAGCATATGGAAGTCCTGGACCGGGTCATGGCGTCGGACTCTGGTGGCGCCAGAGTTGTCGAGTCAGACTAGCGTCGTTCAGATATCACGGCATAAAAAGAAACGGATTCTCCCGCAGCGTTTGCGTGGCCAGGTCGATGAAGCAGCGGGTCTTGGCGTTGGCGCGGCGGCCTTCCATATGAATGATGCTGACCGGCAATGGCTCTTCCTCAAATTCGGTGAGCACTCGTTGCAGGCGTTTATTTTTCAGCTCTTCCGCCGCCTGATAAGTCATTAAAGTGGTTATGCCGTGACCCAGTAACGCCGCCTTTAGCGCCGCGCCGTTGTGATTGCAACGTAGTCTGGGATTGAGTCGAACCAGTTCTTTTTTGCCTTGAATCTGGAAATACCAGCCGTTGGTGTGCTCGAAGCGGGCCGGGAAAATAATGCTGTGATTGGCCAGGTCTTCCGGCGTTTCAGGGTAACCGTGCTGCTCAAAATACGCCGGCGCGCCGCACACGATCTTCTTCACGTGGCCAACAGTTGTGGCGTACAGGCTGGAATCCTTGAGGTGGCCGATGCGTATCGCCACGTCAAAGTCTTCTTCCAGAAGATTGGTGACCCGATCCAGCAGGATGATCTTTACGGTGACGTCCGGATGTTTCCCCAGATAGTCCGTCACAATCGGCATGACGTACTTTTCGCCGAACAGCACAGGCGCAGTGATGGCGAGCGTCCCGGTGGGTGTTGCGTAGGTGCCTGAGGCGGCGGCTTCCGCCTCTTCCAGATCCTCCAGAATGCGTTTTGCATCCTGTAAAAAGCGGGTGCCGGGTTCGGTCAACCTCACCAACCGGGTGGTGCGATTAAATAGCTTCACCCCCAGCCTCTCCTCCAGTGCGGCGATAGCGCGACTGGCCGCCGGCGCGGAAAGCCCCAGCACCTCACTGGCGACACTGAAGCTCTGCTGTTTCGCCACCTCAATAAACACCTGCATGGTTTGCAGTTTATCCACGCTGTCACCCTGATTTTCGCTGTCTGATTATTGCGCTGAGTGTAAGAGTGAATTGTAAATTGCGTCAATTACTTCGGTATTTGCATGAATAATAATGCTTAACGACGACTCACTCAGCTCAACAGGAGAACACCGTGAACGCCCATTTTTCCAATACACAAGCGCCGATCAAACTCTATCGCAATCCCATGTCAGGTCACTGCCACCGCGTTGAGCTGATGCTTTCATTCCTGGATCTGCCTTATGAAACGATTGATCTGGATATGGCGAACGGCGCGCACAAGGCGCCGGAGTATCTGAAAATCAACCCGTTTGGACAGGTTCCCACCATTGACGACAATGGCTTCGTGCTGGCGGATTCCAACGCCATCATTACGTATCTGGCGCTGAAATATAGCAATGGCGATGAGTGGTCGCCGAAACAACCGGAGCAGGCGGCGCAAGTGCAGCGCTGGCTTTCTGTCGCGGCGGGAGAAATCGCGCAGGGTCCTTGCGCGGTGCGCCTGGTGAAGCTTTTTGGCATGAAGCTGGATTATGACAGAGCCAAAACCATTACTGAGTCACTGTTTCGCGCCCTGGAGCCCCAGCTGTCCGGCCGTGACTATCTTGCCGGAGATCGCATCACCCTGGCGGATGTGGCGGGTTATAGCTACATCGCTCATGCGCCGGAGGGCGGCGTCAGTTTGCAACCATATCCCGCCATTCGCACCTGGTTAGAGAGAATTGAAGCGCATCCCGGATTTGTTGGCATGAAGCGTTCTCCCTTGCCGACAGCGTAGATCTCTTAGACTTAATCCAATCGAGGAGCAGGTTATGACTCAGCAAGAAAACTCTCCGTTTCACGCGGCGGAAATCGCGGTGCAAAAGCGGCTTGGCGTTGCGGACCAAGTGGCGCAGTACTCCGGGGGAATCCGTAAGGCGATGCCGATGCAGCATCGGGAGTTTTTCTGCGAGCTGCCTTTTGTCATCCTGGGCCTTGTCGACCAGCAAGGCTTTCCCTGGTGCATGCCGTTGTTTCCGGGGGCGGCGGCGCTCTCCGGTCACTCCGGGTTTATCACTTCTCCCACTGATACTCGTCTGGAGCTGCAGGCATTGCCAGTCCTGACCCGCCTGTTGAACCTGGATTTCGCTCCGGGCCAGAAAGTAGGGATGCTGGGCATTCAGCTGCATACCCGTCGTCGTAATCGTATGAATGGGGTGATTGCGGAAGTGACTGCGACAGGTTTCGGCATTGATGTGGAGCTTAGCTTCGGCAATTGCCCCAAGTACATACAAACCCGTGAACTGCGCTGGATAAAGGGGGAGTCCGCCGCCCTGTCCGTTGATAGCGCTGCGGTTGTCGTCGGCATTGCTGAACAGGCAAAGACGCTGATAACGCAATCAGATACTTTTTTTATCGCTTCCCGCAGCAAATTAATGGACAGCGATCCTCGCCATGGCGTCGACGCCTCTCACCGTGGAGGCAAACCGGGTTTCGTGAAAGTGGAGGGCGATACCCTGTTGTTTCCGGACTTCAGCGGCAACCGCTTTTTCAATACGTTGGGCAATATCGAGTCTGACGGTCGAGTCGGTCTGTTTTTCCCCGACTTCTCGACAGGAAATGTGCTGTTGGCGGCGGGACGCGCCGAAGTGTTATGGGATCATCCCTCAGTGCATGAGTTCGAAGGCGCGCAGCGCATCATTGCGGTCACAGTGGAAACGTCTACCTACCTCGAACAGTTCTTGCCGGTGACCGGTGAACTGCAAGAGCTTTCCCCAGCTCTCGACGGCACTGGCGTATGGAAAGATCGCAAACCATCCGCCACAAGGACATCCGCCACAAGGACATCCACCACAAGTACAACTCAGACGCTCAAGCTGGTGGAAAAACGCAGAGAGAGCGACAGGGTGACGTCGTTTTATCTGGCTCCAGACAACGGCGAAACGATAAAAGACTACATTCCCGGGCAGTTTTTGCCCATAGAAGTACGCCTTCCCGGCCATAAACAACCGCTAAAACGTCACTATACCTTGTCCTCCGGCCGCGCTGACGGCCGTTATCGCATCACGGTGAAGCGGGAAGAAAACGGTGTGGTTTCCAAGGCGCTGCACGATCAGGTTCAGGTTGGCGACGTGATTCATTCAGGCGCGCCCGCCGGACAGTTCACGCTCAAGCAAAACGACCATGCCGTCGTGCTGATCTCGGCGGGCGTCGGTATAACCCCGATGATCGCCATGTTGGAGGGGCTTATTCATGAGGTGAACCAGGGCGCAACCGCCAGACCGGTTTGGTTTATCCACGCCACGCAAAACAGTCAGACTCATCTCTTTGCTGATGAGTTGGCGCAACTGGCGGCGCAGCACGATTGGCTGCATCTTCATACGATTTATTCCAGGCCATTACGGCAAGATAGAATCAATAAATATCATGACTCGGAAGGTCATCTCTCTATTGAACTGCTGAAACGCATATTGCCTTTTGATCACTATGATTTCAATTTATGCGGCTCTGAAGGGTTTATGAGAAGTATCTATAAAGCGTTGGTTTCAACAGGCGTTCAAAAGGCCAATATATATTATGAATTCTTCGGTGAAGGGTCTATCGAGGAAATCAATCCCTCTATCCCTTCAATCAATATCGCCACAAAAGCGCAAGTTAGTTTTTCCCAAAGCAGAGTATCGGACGAATGGTCCCCTGATGACGGCAGTCTATTAGCGTTCGCGGAAAAACTGGGCGTCACGGCGCCATTCAGTTGTCGGTCGGGTTACTGCGGCGCCTGCATGACGCCCATTAAGAAGGGAAGTGTGGCCTATCAAACGCCCACAAGCTTTTCCGCGGAAGCAGGACATGCGCTTCTTTGTTGCGCCAAACCCGCCGAAGGTAGCGCAGAGGTAGTGATTGATATTTAGCCTTTCAGGGGCATGGATGCTGTTCTTGGCGCGTTGCCGGCAGGCGGCCTATAAGTAAACCTATTTCTAGATAAATGGTTTATCTATTTGATATATAACATATCATTCTCTTTTCTTTTCGTATTTTCCAGATAACTAAGCTCTCTTGGACGTGAGCAAAATTTATGCTTTCGTATATTGTATACAATATACAGTGGTAGTATATTGGCGTTGGTTGTTTGTTGATCGTCATGGCGCCAATACCATACCTGAAGGGTTTGGTCGGGCGCCCACTCACTAACGCAAAACGAAGGAGATGCCTATCGAAGAACGACTCTGTCACCACCCAAAGACGGCATGAATAGATTGAGAGTTAACCACTGCGGCCAGCAAAAACGCATAACGAATGATCTATCTGTCACTCATAGACTTTCATTTTGGCTTCACCATTAAATACAACTAAAAGCCGAAATGAATCATAGATTGACGGTTACTTTATTATGAAAAAGTATTCGACGTTATTTAATTTTGTTGCGGCAGTTGTTTGTTTAACAGGTTCCATTGCGCAGGCGTCGACCCTGATGCCGGATCAGCCCAAAGATGTCCAATATTGTACGGCCAGTGGCGTATCCCAGGATGAATGGATTGAGGGTATTAATATCGATGGCGTAGTGAAAAAGTCCGGCCAGCCCGGTGAAGTAAATCATCGCAACGGCTATTCAGATTTTTCTAATCAAGTTATCGAACTCACTTCAGGCTACATTACCCTGACTCCCGGGTATCGTCTAAACCGCTATCCTGAGCACTGGCGTATCTGGCTGGATTTGAATCAAAACGGCGTTTTCGAGGATGACGAAATGCTGCTTGATGATCTGTCAGGGGAGGGGGAAGTTAAAGGGAGATTAGCCATTCCTCAGGTTACTGAGCCCCTGCTGACCCGTATGCGAGTGTCGATGACTTATGAGGGTGCATCGGAATCCGCCTGCGGCGACGTGGGATATGGCGAAACGGAAGACTACACCGTTTTGTTGGGCGGTTCGGCTGAAGCCGACATTCCGAATGTTTGCAGCCAGGAAGCGCCATACACCGGTAGAACGCTGACAAACGGCAAGGCGGTCTGTATGCCGGATTCCGCGCCCAATTACCTCAGCATCGGTAACTCCGACAAATATCAAAGTATCGCCATCTCCACCGGACACGGCAGCGGTAATTTAAGCCTGTACGCCAAGAACGGCGGCTGGCCGAAAACGGATGGCTCTGATCCCAGCTCCACCAAGAGCGGCAACGGCGAGTGCGTGATCATCAAGACTCCCTCCAGCTACTGGACCTACATCACCGTAACGGGGGCCAAGTCCGCCGCCTCGGTCGTCGTGGACCTTGGCGCTACGTCATGTCGCGGCTCAACGGATACCCCTGATCCGACGGGCAATAACGGCTATCAGTATGACTCCGTGAATATTCTGGTTTATCGCTTTGAGTTCACGGACGCGCCATTCAAGTGGGACACCCTGGAGCAGGATCTGCAAAAGGTGAACGAGTACTACAAGGAGCAGTCCTACGGCCGGTTTAATGTGACCTATGATTTATCGCAGCCCGTCATCCGCATCAACGAAAGCAAGTCGAAATACGACAATGACTTTCACGCCTGGAGAAATTTGTACGAAAGCAAAATTCGTCAGACCGGCGTTGATCCCAGCAATCCCGGAGCCGCCAACATCATTATGATGACGGCCCCGCAGGTGGGTAACTTTAACTCCAGCGCCGGGCCGCCATTAATGTCCATCTACCATCACACACCGGGTGTCGTGGCTCATGAAATGGGGCACGCCATGGGGCTGAGACACGCCAAAGCCGTCGAGGCCGGTCCCGGAAAGGTTATCGGCACAGGCGATATCGACAAAGAAAGCCTCAATTACGGCAACGTGTACAGCATGATGGGCATGGGCGCGCATACGCTCGAAGAGTACAACCTGATGTACAAAAGCTACTTCGGATGGCTCACCGACAGCGAAGTCCCCCTGATCAACAGCTCAGGCGTGTATCGCATTTACGCGTTTGATTACGGAACCCGCAGCGGAACCAACGCGCCGGGCTACATCGGCCTCAAACTGAAATCCGGCAACGGCGCCTACACCTACTGGGTTGAGTACCGCACCACCCACTACCGCTACAAAAACACCAAAAACGGCGTGCTGCTCAACCTGCAGGGGTATATGGAAAACGAAAAGGACCCGGATTTCTGGAAACACACCTCCCACCTGCTGGACATGACGCCCGGCTCCCTGACTCCCGGCAAAGACTCCCCCTGGGCCCTGATCGACCAAACCGACTCAGAACTGGTGATCGGAAAAACCTACACCGACCACTGGGGCGGCTTCCGCATCACCCCCATCGCCAAAGGCGGCGTAGAAGACAGCGCCCAAGCCTGGATCGACGTGAAGGTGGAAATGCTTTAAGGGCGGTTGAGATTTTTGATCTTGAAAACCTGGCCTCGTTTGGGGTCGGGTTTTTCTTTTCCGAAACACCTCTTAATTTACTCTTTCTAGCCTAAACTCAATGAGATATCCCATCCGTTTGAAGAGGGTGATCCGTTGAGAAGCGTGACGAGTATTGCTTTCCTGTTGTGTCTGACGCTTACGGCGTCGTGGAGTTACGGTAAAGAGCGTCTGATCATTCGTGTGGGGGAGTCTTTCCCCAATTATTACCAGGATGAGAACGGAGATTGGCAGGGCGTTGATGTGGAGTTGGCCCGGGCGCTGGTGGTGCGGGCGGGTTTTGAGTATGAGTTTCGCTCTATTCCCTGGTCTCGCGCTCTGGTGATGGCGAAAGAGGGCCAGATAGACATTCTGGCGAACGCCAATATCACTGCGGAGCGCTCGGAATACCTGTATTGGATTGGCCCTGAGCGTTACACGCAGCTAAATCTGGTTGTTCGGAAAGAGCTGCTGGACATGCCGATTAACAGTCTGGACGATCTGGTCACTCAGTGTAAGAAAAACCGCGGCCTGTTTGGTTACCAGCGCAACGTGAAATATACGCCGGAATTTCACCGGCGCTTAGAAACCGATCCAGAGTTCGCCGCCTGTTTGGAGTCCGTTGTGCAGCCGCTTAACGACGACAAGGTCTTGCACCAGCGGCTACTGGGATATTTCGACGAGCCGTTCGACATCGTGCTCGAACGCAAACGCGATCCGCAATATGCGTTAGTGGTGCATCCGTTTGTCTTGCTCAAAGAGCCTGTCTTTATTGGCGTGAGTAAAAAAGGCGTGAATGTGGATAGCTTGATCAAACTTTTTGAAGCCTATGAGTCCTTGTTGTTGGACGGAACTTTGGAGAAAATCCGAAGCCAATGGATGCAGGAAGGATAAACCGCCCCATGTTAACGACAGCAGAAATATTAAACCTGATTCGCCTTACCGAACTTGAAATCAGACGGCTCCAGGAGCAAATCGACGGCGATGATGAGAGCAAAAGCAATGAGGCCGGCGAAGTGATCCTGCAGTTTGACGCGATGGCGCTCAAGCTTGAGCAGATGTATCTCGAATCGCAGCCTGATTACGATATTTACCCGCAGTATGACGACTATATTAAGCTCATAAACGGATAGTGTATGGGCTTGAGGGGGGATGCGTCGGATGGCGCTTTGCTTATCCGTATATGGTCTCCTCCTGTTTTGCAAGGGCTTCAGACTTTGATAACAAGGTAGGTTGCTGCCGTATATCCGGCCTGTTTGCGAGTTGTAATACTCTGGCCTTGATGAGCTGTCCGCGCGTATCGTCCTTATCGACCTATCGGTATT
>NZ_JAHMIN010000053.1 GCF_018986435.1 Hahella sp. HN01
GGGGTGGGCAGGTCGTAATTGGCTACAATGACTAGACGACTCAATCTCCCAACGCTCGAACTATCTCTCCTCTGGTCTGAATCAACTGCTCCCTGATCTCCTGCACAACGCTTTCGTCATCTGAGGCGAGTGCTGTGATGTTGGCGTCGAGGTAATTTATGGCGGTTGTGTAGGGGAGGTAGCGGTAGTCTTTTTCGGTGGCTTCGTCGATGGGGAAGTGTTTGCGGATGTCGTTTTCCGTCATGCTGCGGTAGACGATCACGTGAACGTCGTAGTGTCTTGGTCTGGGGTCGCCGTGGGGATTCCATTGCCACCATTCGGAGCCTAATAAATCCGTCGCCAGGGAGGGTGGGCCGAAGTCTTGGTAGGTCAGGTCGATGTAATGCTGTTTGGTGGACGTTGAGGTGAAGGTGGCGCAGGCGTTGAGTAATAAGATGCTGCCGATGGTCAGGATTATAGTTTTGGTATTGACGCGGACGAGTTGGTTGAGTGTGAGCGCTTTGAGTTGTGTCATGTGAAGGAATGCCTGAGGTTCAAACTACTCTCATCCTATCTCACTGGTGGGGGATATTTTAAGAACAAAGAGGATCATCTCCCGCCGAGATGGTCCTCTTAATTTGCCCATGGCGCCGGTCTGCGTGTCATGACGCCTGGTTGGACTTGGAGTCGTTGCGCTTCGCCTGGGGCGTCAGTTCATCCAGGTAGAGGAGAATTTTCCTTGAGGCGTGCAGGGAGGCTTCCAGTGAGCGTCGCAGCAGGGATACGACCTGTGGGCGCAGGGCGTGGTTCATGATGAGGATTTCTACACGTTTGCAGAGCATGGAAAGGGAGTCTGCGCCGATGGTTTTGGAGAGCCCGCCCATGATGTGGAGTTCTTTCTCGATTTCCCGCGTGTTTTCCGTGTTGAACGGCACGCTTAGATGAATGAGCAGGCGGTTGACGTCATCTTCAAAGCCTTCCAGCGCAATGCGATACGCTGAGAAATTGGAGCCGAAACGTCCGGCGGCTTCTTTTACATTAATGCCGATTTCCGCGCCTTTATTGAATACGGATTCCAGGGTGACGTCGCTGGCTGCATGCGGATGGGCGGCCTTGTCCAGGCGGCTTTCATCGGTGTACTTGAGAATGACCTGGCACAATTCGTTGATGTCGAAGGGCTTGCCAATGTGATCGTTCATCCCCGCAGCCAGACACTCCTCTCTGTCTTTTTCGAGTACGTTGGCGGTCATGGCCACAATGGGCAGAGTTTTGTAGCCGAACTTCTCGCGCAGGGCTCTGGTCGCCGCATAGCCGTCCATTTCCGGCATCTGGATATCCATGAGCACGATATCGAATTGAGAGCCTGCGTGGGTGATGGCGGTGATCGCTTCTTTTCCGGTGGAGGCGATATCCACGAACGCGCCTTCCGCCTGCAGCAGCTGGGAAGCGATCTGCTGGTTGGTGAGATTGTCCTCCACCAGCAAGATCCGAATGTCGGATAAACTGGCGCCGGTTATCACGCTGCTTTCCTGACTGCGGCGTTTTTGCGCGGATTTGGATTGCGACGCCCGCGCTTCGGCGACGGAATCCAGCAACATCGACGGCGTGACCGGTTTGGACAACAGGCCGTCAAAGGCTGCGTCGATCTGGGCGTCCCGCAGACCCGGGATGGCCTTGCCGCTGTTGGTCATCAGAATCAGCGCCGGAGGCGTATCGGAGCGCCGTATTTTCTGCAACTCCTCCGTCGGATTGGCGCCGCTGGCTTTGATCATATTCAGATCGACGAACACGGCGTCGTATTTCTTCTGCGAATCCTGGGACAGGGTCGCCAGTTCCGGTAAGGACAGGACGACATCCGAACTCCATCCCAGGGTGAGCGCCAGCTCTTTGATGCAGGCCGCCGCCCGTTTGTTGTCGTCGGCGATAAGGATGCGCAAGGCTTTTAGTTCCGGGCGGTTGATGTTCAACTCGCCGGTGCGGTTTTCAYCCACCGCCACTTTGATGTTAAAGCTGAACGCGCTGCCTTCTCCGAGCGCGCTGCGGACCTTGATATCGCCCCCCATCATTTCAATCAACTGTTTACAGATGCCGAGCCCCAAACCGCTGCCGCCATATTTTCTGGAGGCGGAGGCGTCGTCCTGTACGAAGGCTTCGAATATGTCTTTGCAGCGATCATCCGTCATGCCGATGCCGGTGTCTTCTACGCTGAACTTGAGCTCCAGTTCATCCTGAGTCATCACCGATAATTTCACGGTTAAGGTGATTTCTCCCTGATTGGTGAATTTGGCCGCATTGCTGAGAAGCTTGATGAGCACCTGTTTCAGTCTGGCCTCGTCGCCCACCAGGTTATTGGGGATTTTGTGGTCCAGATAAAAAATGACTTCGATGTCTTTGTTTTCGGTATGGGCGGAAACGAGATAACTGATTTCCCGCAGCAGCTTGTCCAGATTGAAGGCGTGTGGTTCCAGCTCAAGCTGACCCGCTTCAATCTTGGAGTAGTCGAGCAGGTCACTGACGAATGAGGTCATGGACTGAGAGGCGGACTCCAGTTTTTCCACGCAGTCTTCCTGCTGAGAGTTCAACGCAGTGCGTCTCAGCACTTGCAGGGTTTCGGAAATGGCGGACATGGGGCTGCGGATTTCCTGGCTCATGTTGGCGACAAAATCCGACTTTGATTTATTCGCCGAGAGCGCTTTATTCACCGCTTCACCCAGCTCCAACGTGCGTTCTTTCACGTCGTTGGTCAGCTTCTGGTTCAGCGCCTTGATCTGATTCTCCGCCTCCACTTTGTCTGTGATGTCGCGAATGATCGCAGCGGCGCCGAGAGTCCTGCCGTCCCATCTGGACTTGATCGGAAAGGAGGAGACGGAAACATTCACCAGTGCGCCGTCTTTGCGTTGCCGGGTGGTGTGATACGCCTTGACGGTCTGTCCCTGATTAATCGTTTTCAAGGCGTCGGTGTATTCGCTTTTCAGGCGATCTGGAACGATCAGTTTCGCCAGATTTTTGCCAAGGACTTCGTTTTCCGCATAGTCGAACATCTCCTCCGCGGATTTATTCCAGCTTTCCACCACCCCCCGCGAAGAGAGGCTGATGATGGCGTCGCTGGAATTGTCGATGATGGCGGACAGGCGCGCCTGGTCCTTCAACAAGCTCACTTTGCGGCCCATATAGGACAAGTAGAAATACACCAGCACGCCGGACAGGGCCAGCAGGACTACCAGTATTCCAGCCTGCACCCAGGCGGCGTTAGCGGCGGAGGCCAACACCAGCGACTGAGGTATGGTTAGAATAAAGTTCAGCGGCGCATTGGCGCGACTATCTAAGGAGACGATTTGAAACGGATAGGTGTAATAGCGCAGCGCGCTGATGCGGGACAGCGCCAGTTCTCCCGCCTGGGGCGGGTTGGCGAATTCGTCCGCCCAGGTGTTTCTCTTGCCCAGATCGAATCCATACTCCATGCCTTTGGCGGGATGGTAAATAAAATCGTTACCGGTGGTGGTGAGATAGGCGTTGTAATCCGCAGGCAGATCTTCCGCTAAGGTGGAATCGATTACCGGCTCAGCGTAGACATTGATGATGACAATGCCAAACACAGCGCCAAGACCGTCGTAGATTGGCGTCGCGAAGCGGAGGGTGGGCGTCAAAGGCGTGGCGACAACGCCGTTTTCTCTATTCAGATTGATAGGGGAGATATACGTCTCGCCTTTTTTGTGCTTGATTGTTTCCCTGAGGTAGGGACTGTCTCCTTTTGGCTGAAGCTTATCCCGGGCGACTACTGCGACGGCTCCGCCACTGTCTCTCTCCACGCGGACCAGCTCTTTGCCATTGTCGGCGAGTCCAATGAAACGAGCCTGCAGGATGGTGTCGTTAATCAACAGGTATTCGCGAAATATGACTTCCAGGCGATGCTCCCAGGTTTCGAGACGATTATTCTCCAACGGATCATACCCGTCATTCTCCGATGCGCGAATGATTCCCTGAATGGGCGGGGTTCTGGAGAGAAACTGGGTGACGTGAATGTACTCTTCAATCTCGTCATTGAACTTGCTGATGCGCAGCTGCGCCTGACCGGATACTTCCACGGATTGCTGCGCCAGAATTTTATTGATTTCCGCGCTGCGAGTGACAAAGTGCGCGGCGGGAACAATGACAAGAGAAGCCAAAACAGTCAGAACCGCCACACGAAGGCCGAGTCCGCGGTTGCTATGAGAAGAGCCTGTTTGCATGATGCTTTCTCCATAAGCAATGCAATCTACACGATCCAGAGGCGCACTTGTCGCCTTATACCTCCTGGTTGTCATAAGTGTAGTCTTAATAGTTGGTAAATCTAGGTGGTGGGGTTTATGGGAGAGTTTTGCTGTCTGGATGGATAATTGAAGTGGGCGTGAATATTGTGACTGGATCGGAATATATAAATTCGTTATGGAAGAGGCTTGGGCATCTGTTTACAGACGATGAAGGCTCATTGCCTGATATTTGGGTGGAAAACATCACCCAGGACGAGCTGGTGAAAATCTATGGCTGGGTAATGTCGCTTACCAGGCCAGCGGGGGACGCCATGCTATGGAGCCTGGAAGAAGATCGAGACATGCTGATCTCTGAAATTGCAGACCCGGCCTTATATTTTGTCCAAGGGAAAGCGGAGAGCTTTCGACATCTACTCGATGTTTTTGCGATGAATGGCGTGGCGATACCTCAGCTTTCCATTTGCCTTGGCGACAGTGGCGTCGAATTTGATTACCGCATGGGCAATGAATGGGGTCCCAAAGAAGTTAATGCGCTGTTTGAATTTCTGTATGAAATAAAGAGAATAGCGCCGTCAGCTAAAGTGACGCAGTCATACGAGGGCGCTTACTACAGCCCTGGTTCGGACTTCGCCTTGGCGTTTGAAGAGTATTGTAAATTAGCTGTCAGTCATCGTGATGATAATGGGTAAGTGAAGGTGTTATGAAAATACAAAACGCTAAAGATGTTCTGACCATTGATTGCGGCTTTCTCAAACCGCGCTTTCAGATCCTCATTGCCGAGGTGCAATCCTGGGCGTTTGTGGCGGAGGAGAATGGCGCTACTTACTTGTCCTTCCTGCTGGAAAACGCAACGCAGCATGTTTCAATTAGCGTTGCTGACGAGAATGAATTGGATCAGGTTCTGAAAGACATCGCATCTGCTTTAAACATGCCGCCGCATTTGGACATCGCGGAACAAAGATTGAACTGCGGCAAAGTAATCATGGCGGTGGATGGGACTCTCGGGGTGGCGGCCCTTGCGAGCATTTTGGTGTCTGCCGTCGTCATTTGAAATAGTTATCGGTTTTGAAATCGGTGGCTATCCAGCACGTATTCCCTGACGCAATCAAACAGAACTGAATTCTGGACATGAACCTGAAACCAATATTGAAAAGTACTCAGTAAAATAAGCGGTTTCCATTACTCGGTAACAGAATATTATGGCGCTGGTATGGCAAGTTAATAGCCAGATGCAGGGATGCGTTTGCGCGGCGACATGTTGAGGGAGGTAGTGCCAGAGATATCCAGGACCTGTCGTGGCGGATCAACAGGTTACGGGCAATCACAAGGAAGCGGGTTGTCCGCCGGGTTAATTATTCAGGGAGATTGCGATGGCGGCTGATTACGCCTTGGCGATAGGGAATGAAGATGTCGAGCGGCTGGATATTTTAAATGATATATATGGCGAAATAAGCGAAAAATATATTCGTCATGGGGTATTTGAGCGTTACCGTCCCAAGACGGTACTGGAAATAGGTTGTGGACATGGGCGTCTGCTTTGCTATTGGGCCGGCCTGCTTGCCGGCGAGCAGGGTACGATTACTGGCCTTGACTGTTTTAAGGAACAACTCCAGCAGACGGAGAAAAGGGTCCAGAACGAGAAACGCTTCAACGTGGACTTGATGGAAGCGGATATTAATACCGCAGAGATAGAGCGCCGGTTTGACTGCGTTTACGGTCGTTTCGTGTTAATGCACCAGCAGCATAAACAAACGTATCTGGAGAGAGTCGCAGGGCTGCTTAATCCCGGCGGAGCGGCTGTTTTTGAGGAGCCGGAAGTGTCCTGCCTGTTTTGCTATCCCTATCTGCCCGAGTTCTATTACGTTAATGAGCTGGTGCTTGAACTGGGCAAGATGAAAGAGGTGAATTACGACTATGGAAGCCGTCTACTGAACGATATGCCGGCTGCTTTGAAAGTGTGTGATATTCACATCGAGCAGCCCGTGTTGACGGACGCCAGAGAGAAGCTGGTTGTGGCGTACTCGTTTAAACAATTATCGGCGGACCTCATACGCTACAAGCTTATTGAGCCGGGACAAGCTGAAAAGACCTATAACAAGCTGGTTCAGCACGCTTGCGCCCCTGACTCTCTTATCGGTTCGCTTAAGTTGTTTCAAGTAACGGCGACTCGTCAGTAATTGATAGGGATTGTGTGATGACGCCAAGATCTGCGAAGGGTCAGAGAGTCTTCAGCGATGTTTACCAGCGTTGGCGCTCTTTCAGGCTGCAGAGATACCGGCTCCTTAATAATAAACGAGGGATTGTTTCCCGCGTAGAACGTTGATGTCAGCGAGATATGGATAATCAAATTAGCCAAACGACAGGGCTGGGCGTATGTAAGGGCCTGTCATCTCCTGATTGTTCCAGTGCTGTCGTGTTATTCCAGGCCCCATGCCTAGGACTTTGTGGAAAAGCGCTGAATTTTCATCGCCTATATTTCTCTGGGAATTGTTTGGATCGGGTCATTTTTTGGATCAACTGAAGGAATGACGGATATAGCCCCGCTTACCCTCTGAGTTCACGAAAATATTGGCGGCTGTGCTGACCATTGAGTCTCTGGTTGGCGCCTGATATTTATCATTGAATAACGGCTAATATGATTTTGATCCAGTTGAGGTGAATGTGAAAATAGCGACTTGGAACTCTCAGGGAAAGCCCACTACGGACCCTAAACAAAAGATACTGAAGCAACTGCTGAATGATTGCGACTTTGTTTTAATACAAGAGTGCGGCGGTCTAACTCAGGCAGAATTAGACGCCATTTCGGCGCACAAGATCCTATACAGTGTAGGGCAGGCCGGTGCTCTGAATAATCGTTGCACCACATGCATCATAACCCGGCATGTGGGGCTGTCGTTTGACTCAAAATACCTGCAAAGCGATACCGGACGAAGCGTAATCTATACCCAATACAATGGTATGGTGATTGGAACGCTGCATTCTAATGCTGGTGGAAGTGGTCAGTTTGACGCCACAACGGCGATGTCTCTGATTAACAATATTGGCGAAAATACTTTTATTGTCGGAGGCGACTTCAACTGTCAGCCATCTGAACTACCCAGTGGTATGACCAGAACCGTCCAGATAGGAACAGCGTCGAGAGGCTTTAAAGTCTACCCGTCCAGCTGCGGTAAGGTTACGCACCCTGGCTCTGGCAAAGAACTTGATTTTTTTCTGCGCAGCGAGGGTGTTTCCACCAAGAATACAGAACGACACCATGAGCAAGGCGGAGATCATTATCCAGTTGTAACTGAAGTCAGTTAGCTGATTTGATGCTCAGAAATTGAGTTTTCGGCTGGGGCGTCAATCCCGGCCACATTCCAGCCTTAAAAATCCAGACTCCTAAAATAGCTAACAAGCTGCTCAACAACGATCCGTATGCGCTCGGTCTTTTTTAAATCTGGATGGCTCAAGACCCACATGTCGCTGGTTTTTCCTGGCGCAAACTCCGCCAACTCGACCAATCCGCTGCGGCGTTGATCCACTGGCAGAAATGCAATGCCGTGTCCGCTTTCTGCGCAATAGGACATGGCGGTGAGTTCGTTGCATCTCGCCACGATGGCGGTCGCATGATTTTTCTCAAGCCAGGTAAACGCGGGCAGGTTGAGCATGCTTCCCGACGCGCCGATAAGCGGGTAGTCCGCCAGGGTTTCTAATGTTGGCGGCTGCGCGAAGCGCTCCATAAACGACTCCGCGACAAACATCGCCCAGGGGATCGAAGCGACCTTGCGGCCTATCAAATGATCTGGCGGCGAGCTGGTCGCTCTTACGGCGATGTCGGCGACCCGTGAATTCAAATTGAAATCATCGTTACTGGAGAGTATCTCGAAAGTGATGTCGGGATAATCTTGCGCAAGGGGGCGCAATGCCTCCGGCAGGTAACGGTTAGCAATATTGAAGGGAGCAGTAATCTTCACGACGCCGCTAGGTTGAAACTCCCTGCCGACAATCTGGCGTTCGATCTGCTCCGCGCCGTCGCGCATGCGGTTGGCGAACACGAGCATTTTCTCCGCCAACGGCGTCGCGACATAGCCTTTTGAGCCGCGCTCGAACAACTTCCCGCCGATCTCGTTTTCCAGAGATTCCATGCGTCTAAACACGGTTGTGTAGTTGACGCCCAATTCTTTCGCCGCCCCGGACATAGACCCTTTATGGGCGACCAGGGCGAGTATCTTCAGAGAATTCCAGTCCATAACTAATGCATTTATGCAATTTAGGATTTCAAAAATTACAACTGATAACGCATTAATGCAATGAATAGAATGAAAACATCACTATTCACTTGGAGACGCACATGACTATTTCCCGAAACTATGAACTGGCGGCTTTGCTATTGCGCGTGACGCTGGGCGTGGTGTTGATCACCCATAGCCTGTATTTGAAGCTGGTCGTTTTTACACTGCCGGGCACGGCTGAATTCTTCAGCTCTATCGGCCTGCCGGCATTTCTGGCCTACCTCGTTTTCTTTGTGGAGGCGGTGTCCGGGATTGCGCTCATCGTTGGTTTTCATAGCCAGATCGCCGCCGCCATGGTTGCGCCCATTCTGCTTGGCGCGACTTGGGCGCATTGGGATGCGGGCTGGTTGTTTGCAAATGAAGGCGGCGGCTGGGAATACCCACTGGTTTTGGTCTTGATGGCGGCCACCCAGGTTTTCTTGGGCAATGGTCGTTACGCCATCACCAAGGAGGCTTGAAATGAATACCGCAACGATTGAGCTGGTTAGCTTTAAGTTATGTCCTTACGTGCAGCGCTCTGTGATCACGCTGCTGGAAAAAGGCGTTGTATTTAAACGCACGGATATCGATCTGGCGAACAAGCCGGGCTGGTTTCTGGCGCTTTCACCCACAGGAAAAGTGCCTTTACTCGTGGTAGATAACAAGGATGCTATTTTCGAATCGGCGGTGATATGCGAATACCTTGATGAAGTCACGGAGGGAAGTCTGTTCCCGGCGGACCCTAAATTACGGGCGCTGCATCGGTCATGGATTGAATTTGGCTCACAAACCCTGGATGCGATCGGCAGATATTATTCCGCTCAGGACAAGGAGAGTTTCAGCCATGCGGAAGAACTGCTTCGGCGCCGATTTGAACGGCTGGAAGACGTGATTGTCGGCCCTTACTTTTCTGGCGCCGACTTCATGATTGTGGACGCTGTTTATGCGCCGGTGTTTCGCTATTTCGACGTGTTTAACTCTTTAATCAAAATCGATCTGTTTAAGGGGCTGGCGAAGGTCGAAGCCTGGCGCCGACAGCTGGCCGCCAGACAGTCCGTCATCGATGCGGTGGATGCGGACTTCGCGCAGGCGTTGATAGCTTTTATCATTCGCAAACAGGGTTATCTCTCGCATCTGCTGCAAGCTGGGGCGAAGGGATAGCGTTTTTCAGAGGTTCCCTAACTGTCTGCAATCGACAAGGCTTGCGCTTGTCCCTTGCCTCTGGGTATCACCAGCGGCGTATGGCTCACGGGGTCTTCAATGATCAGGCTGGACAGGCCGAAGACCTCTTCCACCAGCGCTTCGGAAATGATGCTGGCGGGCGGGCCTTCAGCAATGATGGCCCCGTCGCGCATGGCGATGAGGTGAGTGGCGTAGCGGCAGGCGTGGTTGAGGTCGTGCAGCACCGCAATGAGGGTGCGGTTGTCTCGGCGGTTCAGGGKGCGAAACAGCTCCAGCAAATCAATCTGATGGGTAATATCCAGATAGGTGGTGGGTTCGTCCAACAGCAATAAAGACGTTTGCTGGGCCAGGGCCATGGCGACCCAGACGCGCTGACGCTGGCCGCCGGAAAGCTCATCCACCAAGCGGTCGGCTAAATCCTCAACGCCGGTACTGATCATGGCTTCGTTTACGGCGTTTTCATCCTCCCGGCTCCAGCGGCGAAAGGCGCTTTGATGAGGATAGCGACCTCGGGCCACCAGATCCCGCACGCGGATGCCCTCCGGGGTGTTGGCGCTTTGCGGCAGCAGTCCCAGCTGACGCGCAACCAGTTTGGCGGGATAGCGGTTAATGTCCTGACCGTCGAGCAATACTTCGCCGGAGACGGGTTTCAGCAGGCGGCAAAGACTGCGCAACAACGTGGACTTGCCGCATCCGTTGGGACCCACAATCACCGTAAAAGACCCATCTGGAATCGAAACATTGAGATTCTCGCTGATCATGCGTTGATCATATCCCACCGTCAGGTTTTGAGCCCGCAAGCGCGGCGCCTGGCGTTGCGGTGGTTCGATATGCAGAGGGGAGGGCTGTCGCGTCATGAGGTTTTCCGCTGTGAGTCGTTGATAAGCAGCCAGGCCAGATAAACGCCGCCGATGCAGATGGTGACGACGCCAACCGGCAACTGACTGGGGGCGAACAGGTGGTGTGCGATCTGGTCCGCGGCAAGGAGCAACAAGGCGCCCATCCACGCGGCGTTCAGCAGACTGACGCCATCGGCGGCCAGCAAGCGGCGGGTGATCTGCGGCGCCGCCAGGGCAATAAAACTGATAGGACCGGTGGCGGCGGTGGCGGCGGCGGTGAGTGACACCGCCAGAATCATGAGCGTCAGGCGTGAGCGGTTAACAGCAACGCCCAGCGCCTGCGCGGCGTCGTCGCCCATGGCCAGCAGGCGCAGGCGTCTTTGCAGAGGGATTGCGGCGGCGATGGCCAGCAGACAAAAAATCAGGGAGGGTGACGCTTTGCTCCAGGTGAGGCCGTTCAACGAACCTGCTCCCCACAGGGCGGCGGACATGGCGGCTTCCAGGCTCGCGCTGATCATCATCCAGGTGTTAAGCGCATTGAGCAGGGCGCTGACCGCGATGCCGACAATGATCAATCTGAATCCCTGAGCGCGCCCTTTTCGCCAGGCGAGGGCATACACCAGCAGCGCCGTCGTTAATCCGCCTAATAAGGCTCCGGCGGCGGTCGTATAGTATCCGCCGTGGAAGACAGCGATCACCAGCAACGCGCCGCTGTATGCGCCAGTATTAAAGCCGACTACGTCAGGACTACCCAATGGGTTACGGAGTAACGATTGGAATATGGCTCCACTCACCCCCAGCGCAGCGCCGAGAATCAACGCCGCCGTGATGCGGGGCAGTCGCCATTGCGTCACGACAATTTGCGCCTGTTCCGGGCCTGCGCCGAATAGCGCGTTCATGACGTCGCTGAAAGGCAGCGTCAAGGTTCCCCAGCCCAGCGCGGCAGACCCCAGTCCCAGACATATCACGCACAGTATGCATCCCAACACCAGCGCGCGTTTGTGAATAGGGAGGTTGAAAGGAGCGTCCATTCCGCCAAGGAGAAAGTAGTCGGCGCGATTCACTGTGCGCCTCCGTGATGGCGTCGCGCCAGCCAGATCAACATGGGCGCGCCAAGAAAAGCGGTGACTATGGAGACGCGTAGTTCCCCTGCGGTGAGGAAGCGTCCCAGGATATCCGCTGACAGCAGCAAACAAGGAGAGAGGGTTAGCGTCAGCAGGATAATACAGCGCTGATCGGCGCCCATTAGCCAGCGCGCGATATGGGGAATCATCAGGCCTATGAAAGCAATAGGTCCGGCTGCTGCGGTGGCGCCGCCGCACAGCAAGGTGATCGCCAGGATAGATAGGCCCTGCACCCACTGTGGTTTCGCGCCCAGCGCCACCGCCAGGTCCTCTCCCATGGCGATGGCGTTAAGCGGCGTCGCCAGGAACAGCGCCAGGAGAATCCCGGCAACGATGACCGGAGCGACCCACAACACCGGCTCCAGACTGCGCACGTTCAGTGAGCCCGCGCTCCAATAACGCATGGTGTCGAAGACGGAAGGGTGCAGCAGGGTGACGGCGGACGCCACGCCAGCCATGACTGCGCCAATGGCGACCCCCGCCAGCACGAAACGCAATGGGTCCATGCGCGTCGCCCCGTAAAAGCCCGCGAAGAACACCAATAACGTGGTGAGTAAGGCGCCCAGCGACGCCATTCCGAGGTAGCCTGCCTGGGAGTGGATACCGAAAAACGCCACTCCAAGCACCATCGCCAATCCAGCGCCGGCGTTGACGCCAAGTATGCCTGGCTCCGCCAGCGGGTTGCGGGTCAATGCCTGGATCAACGCCCCGGAAGCCCCCAAGGCGGCTCCGGCCAACAGACCCAATAGCGTACGAGGTAAGCGGCTTTCCAGGATGATAGTGGCGTCAGGACCGCTGGTGTCGCCAAACAGACTGCCCATCACGGTGGCGAAGGGAATCGCCTTCGCGCCCAGAATTAAACTGAGTGCGGCGATCAGACCCAGCAGCGCCAGGCTGACTAGAAAGATAGCCCAACGAGTCTTCACGCAATGACGCCGACCATAAGGCCGGGAGGAATTGGAAGAGGGGGAGAGAGTTACGCCGCTCAAAATATCACTTAATGCAAATGAGAATGATTTGTATTAACGATTGGTATACTATCATGCTGCGCCACCGGGTAAAACCATTGCCGCGCAATCCTGCGAATAGAGGCAGGGAAATCACTTCTATTCATCACTTCTTTGGCTGGTGTAATGAGCAAATCATCTATCTTTGTGGACTTCAGTCTGCTCAAAAACAACTCGCACTTTCGCGCTGTTTTCGTGGCGCGAATGATGTCGGTATTCGCCCTTGGCATTCTCACGGTCGCCGTTCCGGTGCAGATACATGAGCTTACCGGCTCCGCGCTGCAGGTCGGTTTCGCCATGGCGCTGGACAGCGTCGGCATGTTTGTCGGTCTGATGTGCGGCGGGGTATTGGCGGATCGCTTCGACCGTCGCAAGTTGATTCTGACGGCGCGTTTTCTGTGTGGCGTCGGGTTTCTCGCCCTGGCGTTAAACAGTTTCGTGGCGGAGCCGTCGCTGCTGGCGTTATATATCGTTTCCGCCTGGGACGGTTTTTTCGGCGCCATGGGCATCACCGCGCTGATGGCGTCGATTCCGACCCTGGTAGGGCGTGAAAACCTGGCCGCCGCCGGGGCGTTGAGTATGCTTACCGTGCGTTTTGGCGCGGTGATGTCTCCTGCGGTGGGCGGCCTGATTATCGTCTCCGCCGACGTGAGCTGGAACTATCTGCTGGCGGGCGTCGGCACCGTGGCGACCTTGCTGCCTCTGGTGCGGCTGCCATCCTTGAAGCCCGGGGATCATCCGCCAGGGCATCCTCTGCAGGCGTTATTGGAGGGTTTTCAATTTCTCTGTCGCCACAAAATAGTCGGAGCTGTGATAGTCGTTGGCACGGCGCAGACGGTATTGAGCGCGATTCGCGTGCTGTTTCCGGCCCTGGCTGAAGAAGGTTATGGCGGCGGCGCCTTTGAGGTCGGATTGATGTTCTCCGCCGTGCCTCTGGGAGCGATGCTTGGCGCCTTCACCAGCGGCTGGGTCGGCGGCTGGCGGCGTCCTGGCGCGTTGATGCTGGGGGCGATGACCGCTTCAGCGCTGGCAGTGGCGTCCCTTGGCGTAGTCAGTCATATCTGGCTGGCGCTTGTGGCGTTGGCGCTGGTCGGATATCTCGGCTCTATCACGTCTCTGTTGCAGTTCATGCTGGTGCAAAGCCATACGCCTGATCGGTTGCTGGGGCGGGTGAACAGCCTGTGGAGCGCTCAGGATGTGGTTGGCGACGGCGTCGGCGCGGTTGGACTGGGCGCGTTGGCGCGGGCGGTGACGCCGGTGCTGGGCGTCTTTTCCTTCGGCGTCGCGGTGGCGATGGCGGGAGCGGCGATGACCTTGGGGTTCGGCTCCTTGCGGAAAATGCAATCCGGCGCGCCTCCAGAAGAAACCGAACCTATGAGTGGCTTTGTCGCAGAAAACGAAGAACCAGCTTAATGCCGGGACGACCCACTGCGCTCAGTGGTGATTCAGGCGCAGTGGGTAGAGAAGGTAAACCCGGTTGGCTCTCAAGGATGGGTGATAAACGACGTATTGGCGTCGGCGACTGCGGCAGGCGTCTCAGGAAACAGGTCGGTCAGTCGCTGCAACAAATTGCTGGCGCTGTAGTAGTCCAGGCGAAAGGTATCCAGCCCCACGGCGTATACCCGGTTGCTCTGGATAGCGGGCGTATGGGCGAGAAACTTATCCTGGCTGATTTGCCGGACCCTGTCTTCATTGGCGGAAAACAGCAGCATGGTGCGTCCCTGTAGCCCATCGGAAAGGTTCTCTCCGGCGAGCTGTACGATGTCTTTACGCACGCCTTGGCGAGTGCCGCCCTGAACATGGGAGGGCGGCGTGGCGACTTCAAAGCCCAGCGCCTGCAATAACTGGCCTTGCGCGGAATCCGGCGTCCACAGGTTGGCGCCGGAGCCGTCTTCGTAATACACCAGCGCGGAGACCGGCTGCGGCGGCAGCTGGATGCGCGCTTTCACATCGGCGACCCTGGCGTTGAATTCATCGATTACCGACTGCGCCTGTTGCTCGCGGCCTGTGGCGGCGCCCAGGAGAGAGGCCAGCTGCTGCCAGCTTTTATCGTCATAGTTGAGCACTAACACCGGCGCGAACAAACTGAGTTGCTCGTAAAGAGCGAGAGCGGAGTCGCCGCCGGTTCCCGCCATGACAATCAAATCCGGCTCCGCCGCGATGATGGCCTCGGCGTCCGGCGCGCCCTGATAGATCGGAAGTACGCCGCGTCGACGGGCGATGTCGCCCCATTGCCGGAAAAAGCCCTGTGCATCGGCGACCTCGGTGTTGGGTGAGGAAGCTCCGCTGGCCACCACGGGGGCGTCAATGGCCAACAAAACGCCAGTCAGGGTCACGCTGGTGGAAACTATGCGCTGCGGCGCGCGTTCCAGGATGAGGTCGCCTTGCGATGTGGACAGCGTTCTCGGCCAGGTTGACGCATTTTGAACGGTGAGGGCGGGCGCGGCCTGTGTCGACGTGTTGGCGGCGACGTCTCTGTCTGCGCCGCAGGCGGTTAGCAAGCTGGCGCACAGCGTCAGGAAAAGAAACAAAAAGCGATTGTGCAGCATTGTGATATCTCTACCCCTTGAAGTGATTGATTGAGCCCTAAATCGCGCTGACGCTGGCTTTGCGCGGATCGTTGACGAAAAGCGGCGCTAACGCGTTGACAGGAAGGCGGTCAGAACTCATATAATGGTAACGCAAATGATAACTATTATCATTAAGTGTTTGTTGACCACCATCAATCCTTTGGAAGCGCGTCTTGGGCGTCTTTCCCGATTCAGGAAGTTTCGAACGCAGTCATCATGGAAAAAATTCGCTATTTGCTACGCCACTTGTTACGCCACCTATTACTCCAATTGTTACGCCACTTGTTACGCCCCCTGATGCTTCCCTTGTTACTGGCCGGATGCGGCGAGCGGGAAGCCCCTGCGCCAGCTCCACCGCCCCCGCCGGAAGTGGGGGTGGTGACGCTGTCGCCTCAGGATGCGCCAATTCGGACGGAGTTATTTGGGCGGACGGTCGCCTATCGTTCCGCGGAGGTGCGCCCACAGGTCAATGGCGTTATCGATCGCCGTCTGTTTACCGAGGGGGCGCGGGTGGCGTCGGGGCAGGCGTTGTATCGCATTGAGTCGGATCGCTATCAGGCCTTGTTCGATCAGGCGCAGGCGAATCTGGCGACCGCCCAGGCGCGGCTGGACAGCCTGAGCGCAAAGAGTCGGCGTTATGCCGAGCTGGCCGCCAATAAAAGCGTCAGCCGGCAGGACCATGAAGACATTCAGGGCGACTATCGGCAGGCGCAAGCTTCGGTGCAAGCGGCGCAGGCGGCGCTGCAACTGGCGACGGTGGATTTGCAACGCACGGAGATCGCCGCGCCCATCGCGGGACGCATCGGTCGTTCCGCGGTCAGCGAGGGGGCTTTGGTGACGGAGGGGCAGAGCGCGCCGCTGGCGTTGGTGCAGCAGCTGGACCCAATCTATGTGGATATGACGCAATCCAGTCGCGAGTTGCTTTCCTTGCGCAGGGTTCTGTCTGAACAGTCGGCTTCTCAAGCAGGCGAAGAAGTCAGGCTGAAACTGGAAGATGGCTCCGACTATCCTCACCCAGGCGTTCTGCGTTTGACGGAAGTCAGTGTGAACGAGCAGACCGGTTCGGTGACCTTACGTGCGGAGTTTCCCAATCCCGATGGGCTGCTGTTGCCCGGGATGTTCGTGCGGGCGGAACTGACGCGGGGCGTGCATTCGGATGTCTATCTTGCGCCGCAACAAGCCGTGACGCACAACGCCCGCGGCGAAGCCATGGCGATGGTGGTGACGGCGGAAGAGGTCGTGGAAGAGCGCCTCTTGCATATCCTTGGGGCGCAGGAACGTCACTGGATTGTTGGCGCTGGTTTGAATCCCGGCGACAGGGTGATCGTGGAAGGTCTGTTGAACGCTTTCCCCGGCGAGCCAGTGCGAGCTACAGAGCTTGCCGTTGATCTCGCTGCGGCGGCCCTTCAGTAATAGGCGGCGACAATGAAAGATCCTGTACAGGCGGATGACCTGAGCCGCCAGCGATTGGCTGAATTTTTTGTTAACCGCCCGGTGTTTTCCTGGGTGGTGGCGATTGTGGTGATGCTGGCTGGGGCGCTGGGGCTGATGTCCATGCCGGTATCGCAATATCCGGATATCGCGCCCCCGACGATTATGATCTCCGCCAACTATCCGGGCGCGTCCGCTGAAGTGGTGGAAAACAGCGTTACGCAGATTCTTGAGCAGGAACTGAAAGGGCTGGATAACCTGATGTATTTCAGTTCCCGCAGCAGTTCCTCCGGCGCGGCGGAAGTCATGCTCACTTTCCGGCATGGGACCGATGCGGATATCGCCCAGGTGCAAGTGCAGAATAAAGCGGCGCAGGCGTCGGGACGTTTGCCGGCGCCGGTGCAGCAACAGGGGCTGACCGTTAATAAGTCCCAGAACAACTTTCTCATGATTCTGGCGTTTTATGACGCCAGCGACCGCCTCAGCGACACGGATATTTCCGACTGGCTCGCGGGCAGTCTGCAGGACCCCCTCAGCCGGGTGGACGGCGTGGGATCAGTGCAGAATTTTGGTTCCTCCTACGCCATGCGAATCTGGCTGGACCCGCACAAACTCAACAGTTATCGCTTGATGCCCCAGGACGTTATCGACGCCATCGCGGCGCAGAATACAGAAGTCTCCGTGGGCGAACTCGGCGCGCTTCCCGCCAGACCGGGACAGCCATTGAACGTGAGCGTCACCGCCATGTCGCGGCTGACGTCGACGCAGCAGTTTCGCGACATTCTTATCAAAACCGATGGGGATGGCTCCGTGGTGCGACTGGGCGATGTGGCGCGGGTAGAGTTAGGCGCGGAAGACTACGGCGGAACCAGTAAGCTTAACGGGCATCCCGCATCAGGGTTGGCGATCATGCTGGCGCCTGGCGCCAACGCCTTGCAGGTCGCCGAGGCGGTGAAGCAAAGGGTAGCGCAACTACGCAGTAATTTTCCTTCGGGAGTGGAAGTCGCCTTCCCGGAAGACACCACGCGTTTCGTGAAGTTGTCCATCGAATCAGTGCTGCTGACTCTGGTGGAAGCGGTGGCGCTGGTGGTGCTGGTCATGTTCGTGTTCCTGCAGAACTGGCGCGCCACCTTGATCCCCGCGATTACGGTGCCTGTGGTGCTGCTGGGAACATTCGGCGTGCTCGCCGTCGCTGGCTATTCCGTCAATACGCTCAGTTTGTTCGCCATGGTGCTGGCGATAGGTCTGTTAGTGGACGACGCCATTGTTGTGGTGGAAAACGTTGAGCGCATCATGCGCGAGGAAGGACTGGATGCGCGCGCGGCGACGTTGAAGTCCATGGGGCAGATCACCGGCGTGCTGATCGGCGTGGCGGCGGCGCTGGCGGCAGTCTTTCTGCCCATGGCGTTTTTCTCTGGATCGGTAGGGGTGATCTATCGGCAGTTCTCCGTGACTTTGGTGGCGGCGATGGCGTTGTCAGCATTGGCGGCGATTTGTTTGACGCCGGCGCTTTGCGTCAGATTCCTGCGTCATGGTCAGGTGTCCGCCGGCGTGTTCAGCGCCTTGAATCGCGGCTTCGGCAGAGTTCAGCATCGTTACGTCGGCGGCCTGGGTTTTATGTTGTCGCGGCCGTTGCGCTTCAGCGCCGTCTACCTGTTAGCGGTGGCCGTGATGGCGTTGGTGTATTGGCGCTTGCCCACGGCGTTTATACCCGACGAAGATCAGGGAACCGTTCTGGTTCAGTTCAACCTGCCTGCGGGCGCGACCTACGACCGCACCGCCAAGGTGGCGCAAGAGATCGAACGCTATTTTCTGGAGCAGGAAAAGTCGAATGTGGAGTCCGTGTATATTCTGTCCGGCTTCAGTTTTGACGGCGCGGGACAAAACGCGGGCATGGGGTTTGTGGCGTTGAAAGACTGGTCTGAACGGAAGGGCGCAGTAAACAGCGCGCAGGCGATCGCCGATCGCGCAACAGAAGCTTTTGGTCGCCTGCGCGACGCTCAGGCCTACAGCATGGTGCTGCCGCCGATTGAAGGTCTGGGTCGCAGTAACGGCTTCGAACTCTGGTTGCAGGATTTGGGTGGTTTGGGCGCAGAGGGGCTGACTGAGGCGGCGGCGAAGCTGGAGCGAAATCTTCAGGATGGCGAGCGCTTTTCCTACGTGCGCGCTGGCCCTGACCGCAATGTCCAGCAGCTGCGCGTGGAGATTGATCGCGAAAAGGCCTCTGCTTTGGGGCTGGCGCTGGAGGATGTCAACCAGACCCTGAGCGTCGCCTGGGGCGGTTATTACGTGAATGATTTCGTGCATCAGGGAAGAGTGAAGAAGGTGCTGGTGCAGGCGGACGCTCCTTATCGTGCGTCGCCGGACGATCTGCGTCACTGGTTTGTGCGCGGCGCCGGCGGCGCCATGACGCCTTTCACCGCTTTCAGTGGTACGGAGTGGCGCAACGGCCCCACGGAAATCAGCCGCTATAACGGCCTGCACGCCATTCCCATTTTCGGCGCGGCGGCGCAAGGCGTCAGCTCCGGCGACGCGATGGCGCAGGTCGAAGCGCAGGCGGCGCGTTTACCGGGAGCCAACTTTGAATGGAGCGGCCTGTCCTATCAGGACAAGCTGGCCAGCGGACAGGCTCCGCTGCTGTATTTGGCGTCGATCCTGTTTGTGTTCCTGTGTCTGGCGGCGTTGTACGAAAGCTGGACCATACCCTGCGCGGTGGCGCCGGTTATTCCTCTTGGTGTGTTGGGCGCGCTGTTGGCGGTGTACTGGCGCGGTTTGCCCAATGATATTTATTTCCAGGTTGGATTGCTGACGACCATCGGACTGTCCGCCAAGAACGCGATTCTGATCGTGGAGTTCGCCGAAGCGGCGGTGCGCCAGGGTATGACTCCAATGACTGCAGTCGTGGAGGGCGCCCGTTTACGACTGCGTCCCATCCTGATGACCTCACTGGCGTTCGGCGCCGGCGTAGCTCCTCTGGCGCTCTCCACCGGACCTGGTTCAGCAAGCCAGAACGCAATCGGAACCAGCGTACTGGGCGGCGTTCTGACGGCGACAACCCTGGCGATATTCTTTGTGCCGTTGTTTTATTTGTGGGTGAATGGCTCTATTCTGAAGAAACGGCGCAGGGCTGTTGTGATAGACGCCCCCATCGAAGAAAAGGCGGAAGCCCCGGCATAATTTCAAGTGGGCGAATCGCCTGATTCGTTAAAGTCATATAACGCTGCTTCCTCACAGTGACGATGCAGCGTTGAGCAATTCCCTTTATCCCGATTCTGTCGAATCCTTGCCTATTTCTGTTTAACTTCCCTTTGCAAAGGGTTGGGCGCTTTGCTTCCTGATGGGATAGGAGTATGTTCCTGTCCCATATTCGACGCGGATGTTTTTATCTTCCTCATAGTGAAAGGCCCTCTATGAGTATGCGCAATTAATCCGGCGCCGCTCCGTGTCGACGCGCCTGTAAAGTTATCGCGACTAAAGGAAGTGAGTATGAATTTTTCTTTTTCCAACAGCACTCGCATTGAGTTCGGCCAAGGCCGCATCGCCAAGCTGGCGTCTTTGATCGACGCGGAGCAAAAGGTGATGGTTGTCTACGGCGGCGGCTCCATCAAAAAGAACGGCGTCTACGATCAAATTAAAGACGCGCTGAAAGACCATTCCTGGGTGGAGTTTTCTGGCGTAGAAGCCAACCCTACGGTGGAGACATTGGACAAAGCCGTTGAGCTGGCGCGCCGTGAGAAGGTGGATTACATCCTGGCGGTGGGCGGCGGCTCGGTGATCGACGGCTGTAAATATATCGCGGCTGCAACCCTGCATGACGGCGATGGCTGGGATATTCTCACCCGCAAATACACTATCGCTCGCGCGCTGCCTCTTGGCGTGGTGCTGACCTTGCCGGCCACAGGTTCAGAGTCCAATGGCGGCTCCGTTGTGACCAAAGCCGCGACCAAAGAAAAGCTGTCCTTCGGCTCCCCATTAGTGCTGCCTCGCGTCGCGGTGCTGGACCCGGATGTGATCAAATCTTTGCCTGAACGTCAGGTCGCCAACGGCGTTGTCGATGCATTCGTGCATATTTGTGAGCAGTACCTGTCCCATAACGGCGACGCCTGGGTGCAGGATGGCTACGCGGAAGCGCTGTTGCGTAATCTGGTGCGTCTGGCGGAAGAGTTTCCACAGCGTGACAACGATGTATGGCGCAGCAACCTGATGTGGACCGCCAATCAGGCATTGAATGGTTTGATCGGCGCCGGCGTGGCGCAGGATTGGGCGACTCATATGATCGGTCATGAAATCACTGCGCTTTACGGCGTCGACCACGCCCGTACTCTGGCTATCGTGCAGCCCTCGCTGTTGCGCGTGCAAATGGCGGACAAGCGCGCCAAACTGGAGCAAATGGGGCGTAATGTGTTCAATCTGCCTCAGGACGACAAGCTGGCGGAAACCACGATCGAAGCCATCGAACGTCTCTACAGCAGCTTGGACATCCCCACCAGACTCTCCCATGCAGGCATTGAAGGCGACACAGCGGTTCCGGCGCTGGTTGACGCGCTGGAAAAACACGGCATGACCGCACTGGGCGAAAATCGCGCAATCACCTTGGACGTCAGCCGGGAAATTCTAAAGCGCGCAGCTTGATAAAAAACTGCGGTAAGCAGGATTTCAGATAGGGATTATGCAGCAAGGGCAGGGACGCCTGGCTCTCTTAAGTCTCAGATTTAAAAGGCTTCTGACGACAGTTTCAGGTATAATCATCACCCGTTGAAACGCTCCATTCAGACAGGTGATGATTAGCCATGCAACTCGTCTACGCGTTATTTTTCTCCCCCTCCCATCACACGACCCCTTCTGATTTTATCGGCGTGTTCACCTCCCGAGCCAAGGCCGATCAAGCCATTGCAGACTTATCCCAACAAGCGCCATTTCAGGGCCTGACAGAGCATTTCGTCATTAGAAAATGCCCTTTGGATCAAACGGCCTTCGAACCGTCCGACCTTGTTGAAACGGCAACGCCAAACTGGTCCGTCTGGCGTCAGGACGATAACAACAATACCTTCTTCATCCAGGGCGGCATGACCCAATCCGAAGCTTTGTCATTAGTGAAAGACTACGAAGATAAAGGGCACAAGCAGATGTATTGGGCGAAGAGGAATAGTTAGGAACTGGAGAATGAAGCATGTTGTCCTTTAAAGACGCGGTGAGAAAACGTCCTGGCATGTACTTTGGCGATATCGATCACAATGCCGTCAATCATGTTGTCTACGAGCTGGTCGCAAATGTTGTGGATTTATTTTTGGCGGGCAAGGCGACGACTTTGAAGGTAGATGTTAGTGATAGTGAAATCGTAGTTACTGATGATGGTCCGGGCTTTCCATTTCCTGTAGAAGATGGTGCCCGTAATCCTGTCGAAGTCTATCTCACCCATCATCACGATAAACCAACGGCGGATGACCATGCTCCCCATATACATGTGCTGGGAGGAGGGCTTGGGCTTGCGGCGGTAAATGCAGTTTCGGAAAAGTTAACCATCGAAAGCTCTAATGGCGTATGGCGATGGAGACAGTCATTCGGAAAAGGCGATGTATTAGCGCCGTTGGAAAGTTTCAGGTACGACGGCCCGAGCGGCAGTTCCATTAAACTCTCTCTTGATCCGTCAGTGTTTCATAATCGCTTACCTGACTTCTTTCAGCTCAGAAAAACGATGTTTGAGTTAGCTCACTTATACGCTGGACTGATTGTAGAGTTTGATGGAGAACGTTATGTCTCTAGACAGGGGCTGTTGGCACTGGCTTATCTGATGTGGAGCGGACCAAAATGGGCTTTTAACCCCAAAATGTTCCGGTTCAAAGGCCGAACAGAAGATGTTGAGTTTGAAGTGGCCGCTATTGGTGAGGGAGGCGCCTCTCCTCGCTATAAATCGTGGGTGAATGGTTGCGAGACGGAAGAGCATGGCGCGCATGTTAACGGTCTTCGCCAAGCATTGAACAACGCAGAGTGGATGCCGGACATTGCGTTGATCAGTATTGTTATGCATGATCCGAAATTCGCGGGACCGGTGAAAAGTCGCCTTTGCAATCGGAGGGTTAAGAGTCTAATTGCAGAAGCTCTGGCTGATCCTTTGAAGATGTTTAAGAGCAAGTCCGAAGATAATTGACGCCATCATCACAAAACGTTGCTTACATCACGAAATAACCACCTGAATAATGAAGGAAAATTCCCAGTATTAACGCTTAACTGGCTACGTATGCGCGTAAATCAAACTCATGGAGATTGGCGCGACGTGTCGTAAGGCAAGTGGGCGGTATGTGTCGTTGTTAGTTTTAGGATATTCGCTGATCGCCCCCAGTTACCAGTAACCGTTTTCATGACGACGCCATGGCCCGTTTGGCTTGCTGTGTCGCTTTACAAAGGACGTACTCCGAATGTATTCCACTCGCAGTTATGTATTTAAGCATTGGTCTGACATCACCGTTGCGGACCTGCCGTTTGTTGAATCTCCCTTTTTCGCTTCCAGCTATGCCGAGCGTTGTTTGAATGTCGAAGCAAAAGTCGGCGATGTTGTTAATCACCTGAAGGGGAGTCACTTTCGTTCATCGTTTGGCGTGTTTCCCGGCCGAGGTTCACGACATCTGCGTAAGTGGAAAGAAGACTTTGTTAAAGGGCTCGAACGAGGCGAAATCCTGTTGGTCTTTACCGACAAGAAAAAGCCGTTTTGCTCTGTTGTGAGCGAGAGCGAAGACGGCCTCAAGCCCAATGTGTCTGAACTGACTTTGGCCGTGCGTCTGATTAATCGCGCCAACCCCGCGCCACCGCCACCGCCGGCGATCACTGGCGAAGTGATGGACGTAACCGCGCTTAATGGCAATCCGGGATGGAGCAGTAAGCCAAGAGAGTCCACGAGTCACCAGTCCGCGCCCAGGACTTACACACCCGCCCAGCCTCAAGCGAATACAACACCGGCCGATGAGAGTGGGGCCAGCGAAAAATCCGGCAGCAACGACAATGGCGCGACCACGCCGGATAACAAAAAGGTCTGCACCAGCGGCGAACCTATCAGCATGGTCACCGGCGAGGAATTGCTGGATCTGACCGATTTCACCGTCGCCGGCCCTCTGCCTATCATCTGGAAACGCACCTACAAATCCTCCAATCCCCATCAGCGCGGTCTGGGCGTAGGCTGGACTCATATGCTGTGTCAGCAGCTGGAGGAGCAGGAAGGGCGTTTGGTCTTCACCACGGACGAAGGCCGCTACATTGATTTTCCTTTGGTGGAGCCGGGTCAGACCGTCCGCAATTCGGCTGAGCATTTGGAGCTGCGTCGGATTGACGACACTCACTACGTACTGAAACAACGCGGCGAACCCACCCGCTTGTTCGTGGGCGCCGGCGGCGTTTACCGTCTGGAAGGATGGCTGGATGGCGTCGGCAATGGCGTGCGCATTCAATACTGGCAGAATCTGGACGGCTACGAGCGACCGGTCACCCTTATTCAGACCAGCTGGGGCAAACGCCTGTACGTGCTGCATAACGCTCAGGGATTGATCTGCGAGATCCAGTCGCTGCGCGCGGACGGCGATGTGGACACCCTGGCCAAGTATGAATACGACGACGCCCAGGATCTGGTGCAGGTGCGGGACCCCGCCGGCGCGGGCGAGTCCTACGCCTATCGTAATCACGTCATCACCCGCCGCACCCTGAAGACCGGCTTCAGCTTCTATTTCGAGTGGAGCCGCTACGACAAAGCCGCTCGCTGTGTGCGTCAGTGGGGCGACCAGGGCGTCTACGACTACCGTTTCGAATGGGACCCGGCCAACAAGACATCCCACGCCATCGACAGTAACGGCGGCAGAACCACCTTCCACTATGACGATCGCGGCCAGATCGTTAAAGAAATCGATCCCGAGGGTGGAATCACTCGACGCCTGTACGACAACGCCGGCAATCTGGTGGAGCAAACCGATCCCAACGGCCACAGCACCCACTACGCCTACAATGACAACGGTCAGTTAACCGCCCTGATCGACGCCAACGGTGGCCATTACAAGATCGACTACAACGACGACGGCATGCCGGTGGCGATCACCAATGCACTGGGCCATGTCTGGCGTCGCGAGTACAACGAACAGGGCCTGCTGGCCCGCATCACTGACCCGGAAGGCGCGCAGACCCAATACGAATACAACGCCCAGGGCCTGCCGCAAAAGATCATCGACGCACTGGGACAGGCCCGGGAACTGCAGTGGAACCGGGAAGGCCAACTGGTCAGCGAAACGGAAAACCAGCACACCACCCGTTACGCCTACAACGCGCAGGGACAGGTCCGCGCCGCCACCGATCATCAGGGGCAAACCACAGCCTATCAGTACGACCGCAACGGCAACGTCACCGAAGTCAAACGCCCGGACGGCTCCGTCCTCAAAATGCGTTACAACGCCAACGACCAGCTGACGCACTTTATCGACGCCGCCGGCCGTTGCACTGAATACGTTTATGACGGTCTGGCCCAGGTGCGCAAGCGCATCGACCCGGCCGGTCAGACCTTTGAGTACCTGTACGATAAAGAGCGCAACCTGATTGGCCTGATCAACGAAAAGGGCGAGCGCTATGAACTGGCCTATGACCGTAACGAGCGCCTGATTCAGGAAATCGGCTTCGACGGTCGGGTGCAGCAATATCAGTATGACCCGGCGGGCCATCTGAAGGCGCATATCGAAGGCGTACACGAAGACGAACGCATTCGCGCGCAACACACCACGCTGTTCAAGCGCGACCCCATGGGACGTCTGCGTGAAAAGCACAGCCCGGACGGCGACATCAGTCGCTTCGCCTACAACGCCAACGGTCAATTGACGCAGGCGAGCAACCCTTACCGCACCCTTGAGTTCGCCTATACGCCCACGGGACGTCTGGCGGAGGAAATCCAGGACGGCCAACATCTGCGTCACGAATACAACCCGTTGGGCGCCCGCATCCAATCACTGCTGCCGGACGGCGGCGTCCTTGGCTTTGGCTATGACCGTCATGGTCTGTTCACCCAGGTCAGCCACAATGGCGACGTATTGGCCAGCATCGAACGGGACCAGGACGGACGCGAATTACGTCGCCGCCAGGGCGCGGCGGAATCCCGCTACGACTACGACGTCATGGGGCGTCTGACTCGTCATCGGGTCAGTCATCGTCAGAGCAAAGCGCGCATCATCGAGCGCAGCTACGGCTATGACGCCAGCGGTAACCTAGCGCTGATCGACGACCTGAAAAAAGGAACCACTCATTACCGTTACGACGCCCTTGATCGCCTGAAAACAGTTGAAGGCTATTGCAACGAAGAATTCGCCTTCGACCCGGCGGGCAATATTCTCGACGGCCAGAATCAGGCCAAGGGCAACCGCCTGAACTTCCATGGCGACCGCCACTTCGAGTACGACGCCGCCGGCAACCTGATACTCGAAAAACGCGGCAAAGGCGGTAAGCTGGAGACCCGTTACCAGTACAACAAGCAGAACCAACTAGTCGCTATTGAAAAAGACGGGCAAAAGACGGAGTACCAATACGACGCCCTGGGACGCCGCATCGCCAAACAGGACGCCTTCGGCAAGACCGAGTTCCTCTGGAACGGCGACGTGCTGCTCTCGGAACAGCGCAACCACCTGAACAAAGTCTACGTCTACGAACCCAACAGCTTCCGTCCGCTGGCGTTCATCCAGGACAAGCAGGTCTACCACTACCACCTGGACCACCTGGGCACGCCACAGGAAATGACCAATGCGGAAGGCGAAGTCGTCTGGTCCGCCCGCTACAAAGCCTACGGAAACCTGGCGCTGCAAGACATCGAAGAAGTACAGAACCCACTGCGCTTCCAGGGCCAATACTACGACGAAGAAACCGGCCTGCATTACAACCGGCACCGTTATTATGACCCCAGCGCCGCACGGTTTATCAACCAGGACCCTGTTGGATTGTTGGGGGGAGACAACAACTATCAATATGCGCCGAACCCCACGGGGTGGGTGGACCCGTTTGGGTTGACTTGTAAGGAAAACAGCTGGAATCAGTTCCAGAAAGACACTAAAGGGCACTTTGCGAACAGTACTGAGGCGGCAAAAAGCTATCAGAAGATGAAGGAAGTCGAGGCTATGTCAAAGCCTAATAGACCGGCTCCTTCTACATATTTGCCTCAATCATACATTGATGCGCATATAGCGAAGTTTAAACAGGAAGGCTCTGCATTTATTGCTGTGGAAGGATGGATAAGAAGCCCATTGTACCAAAACTTACCGCCACGGAAGTTTGTGGGTCTACGATCAGAAATGGATCAAATCATAGAGAAGTACGAGGCTTCAGGAAAAGATTGGAGAATCCTGCGGGATGATCTTGCCCTAGGTAATGTGGACTTAAGTGGTGAAAAGATTTTATATGTAACAGTATCGCCAGATGACCCCAGGTTTTCCTACGATATACCAGATGGTAATGAAGCCGGCGCTTACCCTAATGAATGGGTTCCTGGCGGGAAAACCAAAGGTGGTGCAACTGAAGCTGCTCTGGTTGGGTCAGAAAATATTTCCCATAAAAATAGTGTTGATGAACTGTCCAAGAGCTTCAAGAACGCTAAAAGGCTGCAATAATGTCAGAAAACTTATTTCAAAAGTCAGTTAACAATAGTGAGACTAATAGCTTCTTCAAGGGTGAAGGGATGTATTACTCACACAATCCCATGGATGGACAGCATTGTTATGGAGTGCGTCTGTCTGGAGATGTCAATAAATTTATTGACTCTGGGCCAGGGAAAGCGGATGAATTTAGCTATTACTTTAAGAAGTTTGTAGACTCACTAAGCCCAACTTATGAAGATCTTGGGCATCTATTGGCGAACCTAGCGGAGGTGACTAGGTTGAGGCGTCAAGGCTTATTGAGTGGGTTGGAGTTTGATAAGCATGCTGAGTCTGATATCGCAGTTTCAATAAAAAAATACTTCCAGAATTTAAAGCACCAAGATGATAGTGACCATCTTATTAAGCTATACCTGGGGCTAATCGAAAGAGATAGCTCCATTGTTGTAGAGAGTATTCTCAAAGACTACCTCTCGGGAGTCTGATTGATGCTGTAGGAGCATGCGGGTTAATCCTCATATTCCTACATCGCCCAGGAACGAGGACTGCTGCATTTGGATGAATTGTGAACTCTATCCATGCCACTAGTGGGAAGAATAAGTTGATCTTGGCTTCTGTGAATGCTGCAGAAAGCAAGATCTAAATTCCTGGGAAAATATTACTCCAGACATTAGTGAAAGTATTAGGGCCGTGGCAGAGTTTGAAGGCGCAGAAGAGTCAATAAAAATGAATGGCTATAGCGAGTATCATGTAGATGGTACTAATTATTGGAGCAAGGATGCTCCAGTAGCCATTCACTTTTATCCTTGCCATGAGTCATATATAAATATTTGCATGATTTGTAAGGCGGTATTTTTAACCTATACCGAATATGCAGGCCATGGGCCGCAGAACAGGATCAGATATGTAGATAAAAGGCTTGTGACAGATAATTGCTGAATTGGCAGTGATTAGACCATTATTCAGTATGCGCTGAGCTCTGGCAGTAGGCGAACAAAGCTAATCTCCGCTAGGGCTAATAAAGGGAGCTATAAAGCGGTGGTTGGATGAATAAAAAAGAAACACTATACGAAGCTATAGCAATAAATGAAGAAAGGCTTAAGCTAACGCCGGATCATGAAATTTATCATAGCATAGCTAGGCAGCTTAACTATTTGATTACGATAATTTCTGGAAAAGAAAAAGATAAAAGTAAGCTAGATAAAATAATTCTTGGGCACTTTGCTGTTAGGGAACCTCTGAATAACCCATAGTTATCCCAATATCCCTCTCCATTGTGCATTTGGCCCAACCATATACTGCTTTTTCCAACAACTTTCGCCCCTTTCAGGGCGGAAGTGGGCCTATCGCCCTATATCCGCAGCTCTTTCCACA
>NZ_JAHMIN010000054.1 GCF_018986435.1 Hahella sp. HN01
TTGAACTAGCGCCAGGGCTTCCGCCTTGTACTCGTCGGAATAACGTTGGCGAGATTTGGAGTTTGATGTTTTCTGTTTGGTCATAGTTCACCTCTGTAGCGTAGTGTACTCGCTTAACAGGGTGTCTATCATTGGTGGGTAGGATCATTACTTTATCAACAGCTGTATTAGAAATCCGCCCGTCCGCAAATTCAGTAGGAACAGAATTTATTTGTAATTGGTGTGCTTTCCAGTTATAGAATATGTCTAAGCATTCAATTGAGCTTAAAATATCTAACAATGAGGTTTCTGATTGAATGCTCCGCCATGTCCCTATATTCCATTGTTGATCTCTTCGTATATCGTGCTCTTTTGTGGGCTTATATATATAAACCCTCGTATAGCCACAATTTTGGTTCGGATAAAATACAGCACACCCTCTTCCTTCATTCTTTAACCAAAACAGCTCGTTTGCTTCTGCGATAAGTCTTTCCCAGTATTGAAGCTTATGAGTTACTAACTCTAATATGTGTTCTTTCCTTTTTGGGAATCCCAGTAGATTCAGACTCCTCGCGCATATGTAACTGTCAATTACCTTGGCAGTCACTTTAGCATCATTTAAAGACTCGTAATTCTTGTCTATAGATAGTAACGGTATCTGCATACTTTCCTTGGTGTTCTAATAAATTCTTCAGAAGGATGGCCTCAGTCTAAATGGTAGAGCCCCCTTTCTATCCTGATTTTTGTGCTCTATTCCAGCACTAATAATCCACAATATTTCAGAAATGTATAGTTGGAAGTCTCGATCACTGAAACGAGAAATAGGGTTATAATCCGAATAGTTTCCTGAAACAACAGGCCTTCCCTCTACTCGATTTAGTTGATATTTTGTCAAAGTAAAAAAGACCGCAATTGGCATATTTCTGACAGTGTCAGATCATGTATGAGCCTGAACAGATTAACAGGCCAAAACTCTTGCTTCCAGATTAACCATCTTCCGCCGTAATCTCCCGCATGTGTCTGTGGGCTCTTTCTTCCTCTTGCTTTATTCGCCACTTTGCACTGGGAGGACCGACTTTGCTCTTGTCCATCTGGCTAAGCGCTTTGGCTCTTCTCTCCAGAAAGAAGCTTTGAGGAATGACCTCTTTTAATGCTCGTTCTACTTTAGCTTTCACGATGCCATGCTTCCTCTGAGCGCTAGATAACGCGACATTTAATGGAAAATCTTTTTCCAAAACCATCCATAAAGCCAGTTCAGCCCCTCTTAGATTTGATGGATCAACACGAGTGGCGATTCGCTGTTTTGCCTCTTGATATGTCGGTAGAGGTTCGTCCTCAAATGTTGGCATGCCGGTGTCCTTACCGTTAAGAAGTAATATTGTGTGTATACAAGCCTAGATAGCTGAGGCGCCCTAGGTAAAGCGTATAAAATACTTAAGCTTAGGAGCGCCTATAGTGGCGCTACGGAGTGAACTTAATATCCGTCACCTTAATAGTCGCTTTACCTTCTTCCCACTCTGATAACGCGGAGTCTATGGTGTAGTATTTCCCTTTCTCCATCTCCTGAATGTAACCAGGCTTGAGTGGCTTGTTATCACCACTAAATGAGTATCTACTTACTAATACTGGAAGGAAATCTTTCTCATAAATGGTATTGCCGGATTTATCCTGGAAGTAGACAACTACTTCGACCTTATCCAAAGAGCGATTACCGGTATTTTTAAGTGAGATCCTGACGGCTGGAACACCCTTATCAGAATAGGTATCAATCCTCCTAGCAAAGAACTCGGTAATTTCCACTTTGGACATGTAGTCCGCTTTCTCCGCGAAGTCTCGCATCGCTTGAGTGGTTCTCTCTATTCCTTCCTGTGCCTCTTCCCGTCCTGAGGGTAACTCGCTCAGTGCCTCATATTTTGCAATAGCTTCTTTAAATTTATTACTCTTGAGTAGTTCTTCAGCGTTGGAGATTAATGACCGAACTTTTTGTTTTTCAGCCATTTCCCTCTCACGTATAGCATTATCTTCCGCAAGACGTTCATGGTACTTGGTTAGAATCTGATCGGAGGTAAGGCCGTCTATGGACTGTATATTTATAAATGGAGCCAACTCTGTGGAAGTGCTCTTTCCACCGGAGAGAACGGCGCCTACGAGAGATTTGACTCCTTTTCCCCCACCCAAAGAAAAGTACATAATTGCTTTTTGGAACTCACCCCGTTTGGATTCCGGTAGCTCTTCCAACATTTTTTGAACAGAGTTTTTAACTGTAGCGTCATTGGTTGCATCTAGTGTCTCTGGACCGAAGCAACCTGTGAGTAATAGAAAAAATAATAGAATGGTCCGTTTCATTAGGAAATTCCCGAGTTGGTAAGGTACTGATAGTTTTAGATAATAGTTGATGAATTATATCGTTTACAGATTGTAAGCGGAAAGCTCTCCTAGGTGATTTGTGGCTATTTGGGCATGACTTGGGGATCGTGATGAAGAGCACCAACGCTGGTGTAACTTTTTCGCTAATAAAAATGACGATCCTGAGCTGCTGACAGAGGCGGCTGAATGGTGGATTTTAACCAACAAGCTGGATCACTTCGAAAAGGCAACCAAAATTAGGGAGATGGTTCTCAAGGTATGATGTTATGTTGAGAACTATAACCGTTGTCTGATATTTGAGGCTGTATCACAATCAGAAATCATCTCTATGGCTAATCTTAATAAAGAATAAGTAACCTTTGAGGGCTATTGTCTAAGGGGGGCAATTACAACGCTTTCCACATCCACATTGGATCAGTCCTTAACAGCTACGCTCCAGATTTATTTGTCCTGAGAAATTACCAGTCTTCTACGTCCGCCATGTTGGGTAAGCGATGGGCGATGCCTTTATGGCAGTCTATGCAGGTTTTCTCACCAGTAACGAGGAAGCCTGCATGCGCATCACGAGCCCGTTTGCTTTGGCGAGTGAAGTCCATAGACTCAACGGAGTGGCAGTTTCGGCATTCCAGCGAATTGTTGGCCTTGAAACGCGCCCACTCATGCTCGGCGAGCTCCCGCCGATTTGCTTCAAATTTTTCTTTGGTGTTTATCGTACCGAAAAGCCACCCCCAGACTTCCTTGGACGCCTGCATCTTTCTGGCGATTTTATCGGTCCAATTGTGGGGGACATGGCAGTCTGGGCAGGTGGCGCGCACGCCTGAGCGATTGGCCCAGTGAATAGTATCCTGAAGCTCACGATAGACGTTACTTTCCATCTCATGACAGCTAATGCAAAAGCGCTCCTCATTCGTCGCTTCTAAGGCGGTATTAAAGCCCCCCCAGAATACGATGCCTCCTATGAAGCCTCCCATAACCAGAAAGCCAAGAGAAAAGTGGACGCTCGGACGATTGAGCGTACGCCATAGCGGCTTTATCCAGCGGATAGCTCTCATAGCTATTGCTCCTTACGCTTATCCTGAATGATCTGCCGTATGTCCTTAAAATTATTCTCGACCAGCGGTTTGGCGTTGGTCTGCGGTACGTGGCACTGATTGCAGAAATAGCGTCGTGGAGAAACTTCCGCCAAGAAATTTCCCTCTCGGTCCATATAGTGGGTGACGCTAACCATTGGCGCTTGCGATATCTCAGTGCGGTGTCGACTATGACAATGCATGCATTGATTATTATTAAGGTCCACCTGATAGTTATCGATCTTGTGCGGAATCGTGGGAGGCTGCATAGGGTAGGCCCGTTCCCGCTTGATATCCTCGTTCAGTACTTGGGGGATATAGGGCGGTTCTGGGTTTTCATCTAAAGGCGCGTTTCGCAGCGTTGCAATGTTTTCCGCCCAGACCAGCGCCGTCACTACCGGTAGAGCAAGAAGAATAAGCCACTTTTTCATTGCATCCCCCTATACCTTGATCAGCTTGACCGCACACTTCTTGAAGTCAGTCTGTTTCGAAATGGGGTCCGTTGCGTCCAGGGTGCATTTGTTGATCAGCTGACTGGCGTCGAACCACGGGACGAACACCAAACCTGCGGGAGGTTTATTTCTGCCGCGGGTTTCCACCCGGCTGCGCATTTCGCCGCGGCGGGACACGACTTTGATTTCATCGCCTCTACGAACGCCGAGCTTGCGGGCGTCGTCAGGGTGCATATAGACCAGGGCGTCAGGCTCTGCGAGATAAAGTTCGGGGACTCGCTGGGTCATACTCCCTGAGTGCCAGTGTTCCAGAACCCTTCCTGTCACAAGCCAGTAGGGATAATCCTGGTCAGGAGACTCAGCGGGCGGCTCATAGGGCAGGGCGAATATTATCGCTTTACCGTCCGAATGCCCGTAAAACTGATATCCTGCGCCCTTTTTGACATAGGGGTCCGAGCCTTCGCGGAATCGCCAGAGGGTTTCTTTGCCGTCTACGACAGGCCATCGTAATCCTCTCGCTTCATGGTAGCGATCAAACTCAGCCAGGTCGTGACCGTGGCCTCTGCCAAAAATAGCGTACTCTTCAAACAGGCCTTTCTGAACGTAAAAACCGAAGTGTTCAGACTCGTGATTTTTATAGTTTGGGTCTATTTCCTCAATGGAATATTTATTCACGCTATTGTTTGCGAATAGCACGTCAAATAAAGACTTACCCTTGAATTCCGGGCTCCTGGAAAGTATTTCTTCCGGCCAGACTTCGTCTGTCGTAAAGCGTTTGGAGAATTCCATTATCTGCCAGAGGTCGGATTTTGCTTCTCCTGGCGCGCTGACCAACTGATGCCAGAATTGTGTTCGTCTTTCCGCGTTTCCGTATGCGCCTTCTTTCTCAACCCACATTGCCGCAGGCAGAATAAGGTCAGCGGCTTGTGAGGTCACAGTGGGATAGGCTTCAGACACCACGATAAAGTTATTGGGGTTACGATAGCCTGGCAGAGTTTCTTCCAGCATGTTGGGGGCAGCCTGCACGTTATTGTTAACCTGGACCCAATAGGCGTTCAGTTCGCCATCCCGGAGCTTGCGATTTTGCAGAACCGCGTGGTATCCGGGTTTATCAGGAATGATCCCTAGCGGTACCTTCCAGGTTTTTTCAGCAAACTCTCGATGTTTAGGGTTGGTGACCACCATGTCGGCGGGCAGTCTGTGTGCGAACGTACCCACTTCGCGTGCGGTGCCGCAGGCGGAGGGCTGCCCGGTCAACGAAAAGGGACTATTTCCGGGACTGGAAATTTTTCCTGTCAACAGGTGCAGGTTATAGACGAGATTGTTACACCATACGCCTCGCGTATGCTGATTGAAGCCCATGGTCCAAAAGGAAGTGACTCTGGTCTTGGGATTGGCGTAAAGCTCAGCTAATTGATCCAGCTTTTCCTTGGGCGCCCCAGATAGTTTCGAGACATATTGAGCGTCATACTGTTGCAGAAAATTTTTATATTCCTCGAAGGAACTGTCTTTGGCGCCGCCGGGATTGTTGGCGTTCGCCGCCGCCAGTTCCAACTGATGCTCAGGCCGCAAACCATAGCCAATATCCGCAGCGCCGACTTTGAAACGGACGTGTTTATTAACGAAGTCCCAGTTGACCATGTCCTTTTCAATAATGTATCGGGCGATGTAGTTCAATATCGCCAGGTCCGCCTGCGGCGTGAAGATAATGGGGAGGTCGGCCAGATCGAAGCATCGGTGCTGAAAGGTCGACAGGACGGCGACTTTGACATGGGGATGGCTTAACCGGCGGTCTGTCACTCGCGTCCATAGGATAGGGTGCATCTCCGCCATGTTGGAGCCCCAGAGAACGAAGGCGTCCGCATGTTCGATATCATCATAGCAGCCCATGGGCTCATCGATTCCGAACGTGCGCATAAACCCTGCGACCGCAGACGCCATACAATGGCGCGCATTGGGGTCAATATTATTGGAGCGAAATCCGGCCTTATACAGTTTGACGGCCGCATAGCCTTCCCATACCGTCCATTGCCCTGAGCCAAACATACCGACAGCGGTTGGCCCTTTTTCTTTGAGCGTCTTTTTAAACTGCTTCGCCATCACGTCAAAGGCTTCATCCCACGTCACCGGCGTGAAATCGCCGTCTTTGTGATACTCCCCGTTCTTCTTGCGCAGCAACGGCTGAGTAAGCCGATCCTTTCCGTACATAATTTTGGATAAGAAGTACCCTTTGACGCAGTTAAGGCCTCTGTTGACTTCCGACTGGATGTCTCCGTGAGTCGCCACCACTTGATTATCCTTAACCGCGACATTAACGCTGCAGCCTGTTCCACAGAATCGGCAGGGCGCTTTGGACCACTTCAGGCGGGTGTATTCCGAATCAGTAATGACATTACTGGCTTCGCCAGAAAGACTGATGCCCGCAGTGCAGGCGGCGGTTACCGCCGCGGAACGCTTGATGAACTCTCTTCGTGTAGTCATATCGCACTACCTGTGCTCTGGGGAGCGCTATATAGCGAAAGGAGCTTCCGTTAAGACATATTCCGGTCGAGCTCGCTGGCGCGCTCACAGTGGTGATAGATCAGATTGACGCTAAAAACGCCCGTCAAATGGAGCGTGTCGTTCAGAAAGTTAGAAACCATCTCTCTACAGGTAGTCGCCATCACCACAACAATCTTGCCGACTTGCTCTGAATGCGTGACTTCTTGTGTCGGAGGCTGATGCAACAGTTGTGAGAGGAAAGTAACCCGCTGCGGCGCGCACTGAATGAGGAAACTGACGATATGTTCATCCTGTTCCATGCTTCCTCCTTCATATTGATCGCGTCAGTATGCGTACAGCCATGATGCTTCGGATGGCTTTGTCCCAACCTCTTACGGCGGCGAGCCCAATAACACTGATTGATTCAGTGGCGTCAGCCGGCGGGCGGACCGGTAAAGTGCTGTAATAACCAGACAGATAATCCGTAGACGCCAACGATGACGACGCTAAGGACAGGCGCCAAAATTACTGCGAGAAAGATGAAGACGGTGAGCTCTCTCTTTTTTTCCGTGTTAGCGGATTCGGGAGCTTCAATAGAATTTTTCATATGACCCCACAACGCCATTACAGCTGTCCTGCTATATCTGCACATGCATGCAGAGGTTGTCTAAAAAAGTTAGTTCAACTAATGGCCGGACGCAAACCCAATTCAAATTGTCGGATCAGATCAGAATAAAGTACATTATTTGATCAGGTATAAACTCAATGTCGACTCTTCTCTTGAATTCTTAACCACATTATTGGGCTTGTTATAGATTCGGCCTTAAAGCATTATTTTGACCACATCTGATCAATGCTCGTCATGGCATCAATTAGGCATTGTTAGCTTGACCTGTAATGGAATAGGTGGAGTGAAGATATGAGTAAGTCACTGTCTGCTAGCGCTCAGCGCGTACAGCTGTTTTTGCAAGAAAATGGTTTTGCAATGGAAGTTAAAGAGCTGCCTGACTCTACCCGCACTGCTAAAGAAGCTGCCGATGCTATTGGCTGCAGCGTACCTCAGATTGCCAAATCGTTGGTATTCAAAGATGCTGACTTAGATAAGCCTGTGTTGATAGTGGCATCGGGCTCCAATCGCGTCGATACAAAGAAGATTGAGCAAGCAACCGGAATTAGGCTAAGTAAAGCCGATGGTGATTTCGTGAAAAAGCGAGTGGGTTACGCTATCGGTGGCGTGCCTCCGGTGGGGCATACCGAAAAAGTTACCACATTTCTTGATCCTGACCTGAAAGAATTTGAAACTATCTGGGCTGCGGCGGGAACACCTTTCGCTGTATTTTCACTGAAACCAGATGACCTTGAACGATTGACAGGTGGGACTTTCCTAGATCTCGCGGAGTAGCATCAGAGCCCAGTGGAAATCAATGCTCCGCCCCAGCAGAGGAGAAGTCGTACTCCCTTAACTGGGTGTCGGAACCTAACCTCAAACACCAGGAAATTATTGATGACTTCAACTGCGGACTCGAATTGATTCGCATGGATGGAACAGAGGTGAGAATTCTGACGGCGCATAGTGAGGATAAATCAGGCCTTTGACTGAGATATGGAATAGCCAAACCTATAAGGGGAGAGTTATACCTAAGTTAGTCAGGGGCCCCCGGCCACGTGGTCGGGCGGGAGTGCTGAGAAACTGAGAGCAGGAAGGTTTCAATCTCTTCCGGGACTGTCCAACGGAGCCGGTCACCAACCTGTAGATTGAGTTCTTTACTTCGCCCGGCAACCAACTCCAGAATAAATCGGCAAAGATGCAGTCCTGTGCGCGGTCTCGGCTCGGCCGGCTCGGAATAGCGGTAGTTAGGAACATTCCTTTCTATGGCGGTAACTACATAACTATCGTCCAAGAATATAATGTCCAGATTAAAATACGTTTCCGCCGTCCAGAATGCGCGAAGCTGGAACGTATTATAATAGAACAGTAGTCCCTGATGAGAAGGGAACTGCTCAGCCTTTAGGAAGCTGAGCCCCCGTCTTTTTTCTTCACGTGACACCGCCCAGCCAACAGGAATCTGATCGCCCTTGGGCGTTAACAATGTATGTGTGGGCTTTAGAAAAGCTAGATCGTTGGAGGCGCATCCTTGGCATAGAATCACAAACAAGAAAGTCAATAATCGTTGGAATATAGTCGCTGCAGACGAGCTTCTCAAACGCTGACTCATGAATCCTTTACTCTGGGCTGTTTCCTTTTCTGAAGTCTAAACCATAATTTGGGCCATTAATATCAGTGGCGTGGAGTCGTTTCAGTCAAGACAATGCCATGGCAGGGAAATGGTTATGGTAAGAGAGCCGAATAGTCCTTTTCCTAGCCCTCTTTGTGTATTTAAGAATGACTGTTTGAGATTATGTTATTGCTTTATGGGTCTGAAAGGCGGCCAGATGGAGGATGAGATATCTGGCCGAGCGCCTTTCAGTGGGTGGTAAAGTAAAGTTTGAAACGACATTATTCGGTTAAAGCGGTTGATCTTTTGTATTTAATTGGAAACGCGAAACAGAAAAATGATCTCTGGCAGTTAACCAATAATCTTAATAACATCCTGAGAGTTCAGGGCATTCTAATATTAGGATAATGGTATTGAAACTGGGGCGATTTACTTTACTCAAACAACGTAGCCAAAGCTGTAGAAGTTCAGGTCTGATCTGAACTTCTACAGCTAATGGTGAGAGTGAACCTCTTTTGATATTATCGACCGGTCTTCGCTACCATTTAGACTATCCAAGTTGATCTGCTTATAGTCCAACAGACGTCCACCATTATTAGCCATAAATACTTTCGCATCTTCTTTACTTTTAAATGATGCCAAAGATGCCCCCATTCCTGATTTAACCTTTGCGCCCATTACATATGAAGCTGTCCTGGCGTCTATAAGGTGGTCATTGTCTGGCTTATTCCAATCTGTGCGCGACATGTCATGCACAAATACGGCGGAGCCTAGATGCCGATTCTCTGGTTGCAGCAACCAAGTAAAAAGTTCATAGGTTGAGCAAAACTTAAATACACGACCATCGGCAAGCAATGCTTCTCCTTTGGGGCCTGGCAAGTTGGCGATGACCATTCCGCAGATATGACATTCGTCGCTTGGCTCAAAGTCTACTGCCGCCAGCTGGGCGTTTGCTTCCCTGTCAGGTTCGCGGCAACCCGCCAGGCCAAGCAAAGCGATAATCAGCAATACGCACAAGGAGTATTTCAATGTCCATTCATGTATTCCGTACACAACGTCACCTGTCTCATTTAAAGCAAGCATTAAAGATTACATCCCGCTTTGTCTTCCGGCGGGCCGGCTACTAAATGGCTCTCCGCATAAAGGCGACATGCGCCAGCAGAAGAGGCGCGGCCACCCATACCGCCAAACCGAGCCATAACCCATGGGTCAGAGGCAAATCCGCCCCGATCGCCAGTGCGCCGCTGACTCCGCCAAACCCATTCATCGCCGCCAAATTAATGAGACGATAAATATCCGTCGGATTAAGCATCAGTAGCCAGGGAAGCGTCTCAGGACTCATCCCGCCTTCGGTGGAGGTCAGAAGCGCTAATAAAGCCAGATCAAACACCAGCACAAACAGAAACCATATCGACAACGCCAGCCCGGCGGCGCGTTTTTTCTCCGTCACCAGCGCGCTGACAAGATAGGCAAGCGCCAGAAACGACCATCCCAATAGTGTGGATGACAGGATAAAACGGCCAAAAGCCGCTAAAACCTCGCTAACAACGACCCCCTCGGCGAAGACCACAATCGCCAGAGCGGCGGAGCCGAAGCCCGCTACCGCCGCCAAACCAAGAATTATGCTATGACCGCAAAACTTCCCTATTAACAAATGCATTCGACTCAGCGGGTAAGTCAGCAGCAACAACAAGGTTCCGCCTTCATCCTCTCCGACAATCGCGTCATAGGCTACCAGCAGTGCAATGAGGGGAATCAGAAAGCTGGCCAGACTAGTGAGACTGGCGATAGTAGTCTCCACATTGGAGAACCCGATTTCACCTGACGCCGCTGAACCAAACCAGGCAATGCCAATCGCCAGTATCGCAAACGTCATCGTGATAGCGAGCAGCCAGCGGTTGCGTAAGCCGTCGCTGACTTCTTTTTGGGCGATGCGCCAGATCTGACTCATTGCTGCGTCTCCTTTATTTGCGCAGGGTCATCGGCGATGAAATACCGATATAAGTCCTCCAGGCCGGGCTGGTGGATGTCTACATCCTCTACCTGGATGCTGGTCAGCAATACTTTCAGCAGCTCCAGCTTATGTTGCGCGTCGGTGGCGATCTCCAAACTATGGGCGTTAACCGGACGCATATCGGGAATCTGGTCTTTCCAGCGCTCCAAACATTGGTCCCGGTGCTTAACGCCCGACAACCTAAGCCGAATCGGCGCCTGCGCCTGACGGCGCAATTCACCCAGAGAGCCTTCCGCACGCAAACGCCCATGGCCGAGGATCGCCGCCCGATCAATATGAGGCTCCACTCCAGGCAACACATGGGAGCATAAAATGATCCCTGCCCCCTGACGTCGCAGTCCATCCACCAATTCATACAAATCAGCGGTTGCGATCGGGTCGAGTCCCACAGTCGGCTCATCCAGCAGGAGCAGCCTGGGTTCGCCCAATAGCGCTTGAGCAAGGCCGAGACGTTGTCGCATGCCTTTTGAGTAGGTTTTGACTTTCTGGTTTGCCGCTTCCGACAGTCCCACTTGTTCCAGCAGGCTCTTCACCTGGGTCAAAGGCGCTTGTTTAAGCCGCGCGAAGTAACGCAAGGTCTCCAAACCGCTTAGTTGCGGATAGAACATGACATTTTCTGGCAGATAGCCGATCTGGCGACGCATATCCACCTGATTCGGGCTGCGCCCCAGGGTGAGCACATTGCCGCGATCAGGACGAAGCAATCCAAGTATGAGTTTAATCGTCGTCGTTTTGCCGGCGCCGTTATGTCCGAATAATCCCAGCACTTCGCCTTCCCCCAAGGTCAGATTGAGGTCATGCAGAACCTGATGACGGCCGTAGTACTGGCTAACCCCTTCCAGGTGAATCATGCTATTTCCCCCTCCCCTTTTTACGGCACGCCGTTTGTGCTTCATGTTGTACTGTATTCCGCATCAACGGCGCACTATCCCTGACGCCAGGAGACTTCACTACGGGAAAGGCCTGTTGCGCCCAACGCAATACGTCGATGGATGGGCTGTGCATCAGCAATCGGGCTTGTGGGTAGGTCCATAAGAGTCGGTCCACGTTATCATTGGGTTCATAGGGAACATCGCCAATCCCATCGGCGTTACGATCCCATCCCAGATAATCGCTCCAGAAATTTCCTTTACCATTGGTTGACCACTCTTGCAGGCGTGTCGCTACGTATTTCACTTGACGCCGATTATGAATAAACGCATTCCCCCCCACTAAGTTATCTTCTGAGCCGGCCGTCAGATGGACGCCAATATCGCTCTGTTCAAAGCGGTTGCGCTCAAAAACGTTAAACGGTGAGTTATAAACGAATAAGGCCTTACCTTCAGCGCCATCTACCCCAACGCCCGCCATTTCTCCCTGCTTCACGCCGACGACCTGGTTGTTGCGCAAAGTGGAATAGGTGATGTAATTCATCAGAATGCCGTAGTTCTGATCCTGTTCGGAATAGTTTCCCTCTACGGTCAGTTTACGACTCTGCATCAGCGCATAGCCTGTGCGGGTGCGCAAGGTACAGTTATTCAGCACCGCATTTTCGTGTGAGTACATGTAATGCACCCCGTAACGCAGATCGTGCAGGAAGTTGTCTGCCAGGGTGTTATTGTTGGAGGTGTCGATGTAGATGCCATCCCGCGTTTGCGACACCTCATTACCTTCAACGAGAGCGCCGGTGACGGCGAACAGATGAATGCCATTGCCGCGATCTTGTGAACGCACGCTGACGTCGCCTTGAATTTGGTTGCCGCGCAAAGTGACGTTAGGAGTGGCGTCTACCCAGACGCCAAATCCCGGCCCGCTCAGACGGACGTTCTCCACCACCGCGCCAGCGGCTTGACGCTCGATGAAAATACCGGCGTCCAGGTTTGTCAGATTACGTCCCCAGTTTTGAATCTCACAGTCGCGGACGGTTATGTCCGGCGCCCTGAGACGGAGCCCGTGCCCCTGACCGCCGGCGTTGATGACCGCGCCAGGCAGGCAACGAAAATGAAGGCTGCGGGAAACGGCGAAATTGCCTTCATAAACGCCCTCCGGCAGCACCCACTCTCCATTGGTCGCCTGGATCATCGGCAACTCTTGCAGAGTCGCCGACGCATATCCCGCCGCAAGGCACAGGAATGACGCCTGCGCCATGCTAAGGCCAGAAATCAGCCGTGACAGGAATCCGCGCATGGGATGTCCGAGCCTCAAGCCTTTTCCACAATCATACGGCCGCGCATTTCCATATGCAGGGCGTGGCAGAACCAATTACAGTAATACCAATGCACGCCCGGCTCAGACGCCACAAAAGTGACGGATGAAGTCTGCTGGGGACTGATTTCCATACTGACCCCATGATTCACCATACAGAAACCATGGGAGACATCCTCCACCATATCCATATTGGTAATGTAAACGGTGACTTCATCTCCCTGCTTCACCCGAAACTCGGTGAGGCCGTAGATGGGCGCGACGGAAGTCATGTACACGCGCACTTTATTACCGTCGCGAATAACCTTGTTATCCGTCTCTAAAGTAATTCCATCCTTTTTGGCTTGCGCCACGGCGGAGGCGAAGAATGGGTCATCCCGGCTCCATATTTTCAGTGGGCGGATCTGGTCCCGGCGCACCAATATACAGTCATGGGGTTCAGCGTAGGTTGGTCCATCATGGACCAGGGCCATCTCCTCCCCAGAGATATCGATTAGCTGATCATTCTCTGGATGCAGCGGCCCCACAGGAAGGAAACGGTCTTTTGAGAACTTGCAGAGAACCACCAGCCACTTCCCATCAGCATCCCGGGACTCGGTCAGGCTCGCGTGGTTGTGCCCCGGCTGGTACTGTACGTCCAGCTTCTGCTTAATATAGTTCACCTTCTCTCCGTTATAAGCGCGTATGGCTTCGGCGATATTCCACTTCGCCACCTGACTGTCTATAAACAGCGTCGTGTAGGCAAAACCGCGGCCGTCGAAGGTGGTGTGCAGCGGCCCCAGGCCCAGCTCCGGTTCGCCTACGATCACGTCGCGCTCGTCTTTATACTTGCCGTCAAACAGGTCATCCAGCTTATCGATGGCGATGATGGAGACCGTGGGCGACAGCTTTCCATTGGCCATGAAGTACTTGCCGTCAGGGGAAGTATTTAGCCCGTGTGGGTTTTTGGGAACGGGAATATAACGGGTCAGCTCAGAACCATGACGACCATCCACCACCGGCGTTTTGGCGTCGCCAATCGTTTTGAAGTTACCCGCCTTAATGGCAGCCTCAATTCTCGGCACGTTGAACACGACGACCCAGTCGCGCTCATTGCGCATGGTATCCGTCAATAGCAGTCCTTTTTCCGAGTTATAGCAGGTAGAGGCGACATACTTACCGGAGTAATCCGCATCGGTGTTATCCAGATTACCGTCGACAATAACCTGCCAGGCGACTTCCATGGTGTCCGCGTCTACAGCATTGAACATGGTGTAATGATTTTCCAGATTTTCCATGTCTGTGCCGTCATTGGGCTGTGGAATCACAAACTCAGCATTGCAAAACACATATTTGGTGCGGGGAACTTTCTGTAGCCGCAAACCATGGATCGCCTGCACATTGGGAATGGTGGTGATTTTATCGCACTTCATGATGTCCAGGCGGATACGCGCCACCCGGGTATTGGCTTTGTCGTTGATAAACAGATATTTGCCGTCATACCGCCCATCCGTCATGGACACATGAGGATGGTGGGCGTCGCCATTGGAAAACCGCGCTGACTCTCCCAGCACTTGTTTACTCTCATTGGTCAGGCCCCATCCTGTGGCGGAATCCACATTGAATACCGGGATGCGCATTAATTCGCGCATGGAAGGCACCCCCAACACCCTCACTTCCCCTGAATGGCCTCCGCTCCAAAAGCCATAGTATTCATCCAGCTCTCCAGGCTCCACCGAGGCTTTCTGATGCGCGGTCTTTACCGCCGCCGCCCAGGATTCGGGGCTCATGATGGAAGAACCGAAACCCGTCATCGCAGCCATTCCGGTAACCGCGGATACGCCTGTCACCGCAGCTCCGCCAAGGAAGCCGCGACGACTGATTCCAGAATCCCGGGTATCCGGTGTAGGTTGTGACGATTTGTCTGCATCTTTCATAGTTAAGCTCCTGTTCATCAATGGAATCAGCCGTCCAGTTGCGTCGCCGGGATGCGTTCCGGCCTGGGCGCAGCGGCATTCTTGCGCTGGCGTTTGTTTTTCAGCACCAGCGGCGGACATTTACGCTCGTTGTGATAGGTCATCTGGCAGTCAAGGCAGTGGTGACACTCATTGGCGTTGATGCGGCCATCAGGATGAATCGCCTGAATTTCGCACTCCACGGCGCAGAGTTGACAGGGGTTCCCGCACTCTTTTCGCCGCTTTAGCCAATCAAACAGGCGGAATTTAGTGGGAATCGCCAATGCCGCCCCTAATGGACAGATGTAGCGGCAGTAAAACTTGCGGGTAAAAACGTTGATCAGGAGCAGTACGCCAGCGTATGCGACAAACCACCATTCCCGGTTGAAAAGCAGCGTTATCGAGGTTTTAAAAGGTTCCACCTCCGCATATTTCTCCGCCGTCGCCATGGATTCCAACGACACTCCGAACAAAGCCAGCAAGATAATGTATTTCACTGCCCACAAACGCTCATGGAGCCCGAACGGCAGATCAAATTGGGGGATCTTTAGCTTGCGCGCGGCTTCATTGATCAGTTCCTGCAAAGCGCCGAAAGGACAGAGCCAGCCACAGAATACGCCGCGTCCCCATAACAGAATGGTTGCGGCGGTAAATGTCCACAAAATAAAAATCACCGGATCAATCAGGAATAATTCCCAGTGAAAATCCTGCATGACCGCGTGAGTAAAGGTCAGAACGTTGACGATGGACAGTTGCCCCAGCGCGTACCAGCCAAGAAATATCACCGTATAGAGAAGATAAATGCGTCGCAGGTTATGGAGTAGGCGTGGAAAGCGTACGAAATAGTCCTGCAGAAACAGAATGATCAGCAGCAGCGCCAGACTGACGATCACTACGCCAATCTGCATGCTCTTATTGCGCCAAATGCTGATCCAAATGGGCTCAGGGTCAGGTTCATCCACCACTATCGGCGAAGGTCTGCTCACGTAGGCGTCGGGTATCTGATAGGTCGCGGAGAAGCTTGAGAATACGCCCTCCACCGGGCCCGTTTGTCGCCGCACCAGCAGCTCAAGGTCCCAGGAGCCGCCAGGATCGAAATCATAATGTGAGCGAATCACAAAAATCGCCATCTCCCGAAATTCCGGCATGCCCTGAGCGTAGACGTCGCTTAAGCGGTAATAATCGAGATCGCGAAAACTGATAATGTCGCCGCGCTGACGCAACTGCACTCGATCGAATATACCGCCGCGGACATAGCCGGAGCCTTTGAAGGAGTAGAGTCCTTCCGCCATCACGGCAATGGCGTGTTCGCCTGGCTTTAGTTCCTCCATCAACCAGCGATACTGGCTTTCGCCAAGCAGGTTGCGGCCTATCGTGGGCGCATTCAGATAGGCGTAGTACAAGTTGATAAAGGTTTCATCCATTGAATCGGGCGGAGCGTCGTCGACGCCTTCCGCTGCGGTATCCCGAAACGACTCATCCACCTGCCCGCGACTCAGATGTAGCCGACGTATCGCTCCGACGCCTGTCAATTGAGTCCAATCGGCGGCATTGAATAAATCCTCCAACACTTCCCCACGTATCGGCGCTGCGGCGTTGGCGTTGATCAGGCCTAGAGACGTCGCCACTTTACGAACCGAGCGCATGATTGACTCATTCACCACCATAACGGTAACCGTGGCGCCGGTAATCGCATCCACGCTTTTGGTCGCGGAGTCTGAATGCCCCACCACCACCCGATCGTTTGCGCCAACTTCTTGATAGCCGGCGACAAAATCAAACAGCTTTTGCTCAGGAATGCCGACTAACAGGATCGGCTCATGATGTTCCAGAACGACTGCGTCTTTAATGGTCCCTTCAGCGTCAAGAATGATATGAAGATTGATGGGCTTGCCTGAGTAGGCGGGAATCTGAAAAACGTCATGGGTTTGGTAAGCGTAACCCAGCGTGTGATTGCCCCGACTGATTGTGCGGACTGGAGGATCGCCCAGGGGATCTGAGATGACGTCAGCCTGAGGAAATATCTCTTTGATCCGTTGCGTATCAATCGCTGCCAGCGGTTCCCCAGCGTAACCCCAAGTAGGCGTTAACAGCAGAAGTAAGGCAAGTAAGACTAACCGTAAGCAACCTTCAAACGAATATCCCACGTTATAACTCCTGGAGTGCAGCGTGACAGCTAAGGTTAAAAGGGTCTACTTGGTCGCTTATTGATACATATCAAAGGGGTTAGGGTTAAGCTTGCAGCTATCACTAAGGTGGTATGTAAGAAATGTTTGTCTTCCGCTTTAACAAACTTACTAACCTAGGCAAATCGCACTATGTGGCCACAAAGTAGCCAGACCCGATAGCACTTTTTTTAAGTAACCATGGTCCCTGCCCGCTCGTAGCCTCTTAGTTTTTATACCTCCTTTGTCCGTCTTCTCATTCTTCAGTAAATTCAACGCCATATGTCTCAACACCGCTAGATTCTCCGCGCTGTGTCCCATGCGATGCCGCGAGTCATCCTCTTTAAACGCGACATTCAGCACCCAATGCAGTTTGTTCTCTATGTGCCAGTGCTTTCGCGTCGCATCCAGGAAATATCTCGCATCCCCCTCTCGACTCGAAATATACAAGCGGCACTCCAGCGTTCTTTGTCCTGACTCCATTCGCTCTGTTTTTACGACGATGAAATTCTTCAGGTCTTGCCAGCGACTTTGTAGCTTTTCCAGGCCCTCCAGAATCGTTGAAACGCGGCAGCGCCGCTTCTCATCGGGATCTAACTTCGCAAAAATGTTGTTGAAGGTGTCGTGGGAGGGAATGCCGTTGGGCAGCTCCAGAAAAGACTCAAACCACTCTTTTTTGGCGTCGCCAAACCGCGTGATGATGAGAACATCATAGAAATTATGCCGCAGCGTCTCTCGACGAAGATCAGGAAGGCTGGAGAAATGGTGTTTAACGCCATCAATTAACAAAGAGCCCATAACAGTCCTTATTAGGGGAGAAAAAGGGGCGTACTCTATGAATTTACTGTCTAGTATTCAACCATATAGTGCGATTTGCCTGTACGTATTACCCTGTAAATATAAAAGTAAAAGTGGTTAAAGTGCATAATTCATACAGTTTATATGTTTATTTCCTTCAGTTGATTGAAGCTTTTTCAGCTAATATTTATTGCTTAAGGTTCGCGAAGTATGCTGCAAGGTTAGCCAAATCCTCATCGCTTAGAGCTGCTACTTGGCCTTGCATAATTATCGCCTGAGCACCTGTCCTCTCCTTATTTTTGTAGGCTTTCAGCGCACCCAGCAGATATTGTTCATTTTGACCTGCTAAATTTGGATACATAGGAATCGTAGCTTTTCCATTTGCTCCATGGCAAGCGGCACAAACAGCAGCTCTAGCTTTTCCTGCTTCAGCATCTGCAGACTGCGATACATTTGACATTACAGCCAGAAATACCCCTAAAGCTGAGCTTGTAATCAGTTTTAACATGTAGCAGCCATCCTTATCTTTTTAAGAAATAGGTAATGAAAAATTAGTACACTTCCTGAATTTATTCAAATTTTTAAGTAGCCAAATAAAAATTTTCTAATAAAATAGGCCACTTACAACGCCCGACATGATTAAATTCTGCACCGTGAAGTGCGTCAATCATCTCAAGCCCACTGAAATCAAAACGCTAACCGATGGGTTCCGCTACAGCCCGAACTCTCGTTTCCATATTCGCTGTCATGCCATCTTGCTAAGTAATGAAGGTGCCTTCCGCCAATTTCAGGTTACCTTATGGCTGAAGCCCTGTGGGCCAATTGACGCAGCTGAAATCCTATCCACACAGCAAGAGGCTGAATATTCCGGGATGTATGAGTCCGCCACCAAAAGCTGGATAGATAAAGGTATATGGCCGATCTATTCGCCGAAATATTCACCAGAGCTAAACCTGATAGAGATCTTGTGGCGAAAAGTGAAGTACATCTGGCTGCCTTTGGATTTGTATGAGCCTTTCGACAGGCTGAAAGAGTCAGTGAACGACATCCTGTCAAAGTTTGGACAGGAATATAAGATTAATTTCTCTTAGGTACTTAAAACATAGGTTATTTTAAATAACTGAGCCACAGCTTGGTTACAAATAAGCAGCATTCATCTTCCATGAGCAGAATCAGTCTATATAGGCACCTGCTGCTGTATGTGGTATAAGACTACTCTAGTGCCTTCCAAGAAAAGTTGATATGGGTCAATGTATTGCAAAAGGCAAGGATAGATACCCCATCGTGGGTGCATGAGCGAAAACAGGTTTCGGATAGGGTAAAAAACAGAGATCGGACATGACTCAGCACAGGATCGCCAGCCTATAAACGCCACTTAGGACGCCCTTACTACCTTCCCTCCCCAAGGCGGTGAAATCGAGCTGTTTGAAAAAGCCTGCAATCATGGTTTACCAGTGCTGATCAAGGGGGCGACTGGGTGTGGTAAAACCCGCTTTGTGCAGCACATGGCCCATCGTTTGAGCCGGCGTTTATACACCGTCGCTTATCACGACGATCTGACTGTTTCGGACTATTTGACCGGCAGAGACGGGCCTTCTGGCAAGACGGCCCTTTGACGCGGGCAGTGCGGCAGGCAAATCGCACTTTGTGGCTGCAAAGTAGCCAGGCCCGATAGCACTTTTTTTAAGTAACCATGGTCCCAGCCTGCTCGTAGCCTCTTAGTTTTTATACCTCCTTTGTCCGTCTTCTCATTCTTCAGTAAATTCAACGCCATATGTCTCAACACCGCTAGATTCTCCGCGCTGTGTCCCATGCGATGCCGCGAGACATCCTCTTTAAATGCTATATCCAGCACCCAATACAGTTTGTTCTCTATGTGCCAGTACTTTCGCGTCGCATCCAGGAAATATCTCGCATCCCCCTCTCGACTCGAAATATACAAGCGGCGCTCCAGCGTTCTTTGTCCTGACTCCATTCGCTCTGTTTCTACGACGATGAAACTCTTCAGGTCTTGCCAGCGACTTTGTAGCTTTTCCAGGCCCTCCAGATTCGTTGAAACGCGGCAGCGCCGCTTTTCATCCTCAGCGCGCCCAGGGTGACGAGACTTCCTTTTAGTGACAATGCCTTCAACAGTTTAGGAATAGCAGTGATCTCATTGGATTTCTCCTGAGTTTTCACCTGTCCCAACACCAGTTCGTTCGCTGTCGACCAGGCGCTAACCATATGGATGGCGGGTTTGGAAGAGGACCGGTCGTATGAGCGCCGTAGCGTTTTGCCGTCGATTGCGATCTGATCATCTGGAATCTACTCCGCCAACGTCGAAGCCCAGGATAGAAAGCTTGTCTCTAGCGCCTCGGGATCTAACTTCGCAAAAATGTTGTTGAAGGTGTCGTGGGAGGGAATGCCGTTGGGCAGCTCCAGAAAAGACTCAAATCACTCGATAGGACTGGTGGCATTGGGCGACGATAGTTCTTCGACTCTCCCATCGGTCCAATGGTTGACGCGGTAACGGCGGCTGGAGTACATGCAGGAAACATCCCTTGTATTACGCCTTTCCTGACCCTTGAGGCGGAGATGACGCAGAGCTAAAAAAGTGTTACGTATTTTTACAATGCAAGAATATTTTACTATTCAGAGACATTTGGGTGTATAAGCCTATTGGTATAGGAAGTCTGAACTAGCCGTCAATACTAGCTTGACGAGGTGATCATAAAACAAACATTATGGGACTTGCTTTAACTTGTACTCTAGGATGGGCATTGCATATGGACTCGCGCAGTCAAAAATCTCCCCAACAAATTGCTGAAGAAGCGATTCGTCGATATCTCCCTGAATATGTGCCTGACGCTGCACTTTGCGGTAGTTTTGAAACGCAAATACTAAGCGGCAATATCTCTCATAAAGAAGCCAAAACATATCGTGGATTGAGCTTAAAAGAGATCACACGTCTAATGAGCCAATCGTCAATGGAGTATCAGTTAAAGAGGATGAAGTCCGGGGCTGGTGACTTTTTACCTATTGGAAAGGGTAGCGAGTGAAACGACGGGACTTGTCTATTCCCGTCGTCATAGGATTATTACATTGCTGGCTCTGGCAGCTTCCGTGGCCGTTTCCCAAAAAGACCCTGCGCCGCCATGCTCACGACTTGATCCCCTCCCACCACAAAGTGGTCGATGAGTGGAATTTCAACGAGCATCAACGCTTGCAGCAAGCGGTAGGTAATGAGCTGGTCGTTAACGCTAGGTTTGGGGTCGCCTGAAGGATGGTTGTGGGCGACGATGACTTTTGCAGCGTTATGGCGTAAGGCCGCTTTCACCACTTCGCGAGGATAAATATGGGCCTCGTCGATCGCGCCACGGAATAGCACTTCGTAGGCGATCAATCGGTTCTGAGTATCCAGGAAAAGTCC
>NZ_JAHMIN010000055.1 GCF_018986435.1 Hahella sp. HN01
AATGGAAGACGCTCTTTGCCAAATCTAATCCAACCGTCTTATGCTTAGACATGATGGTCTCCTCCTTCGTCCTTTGATTGCACTCATAATCATGGCACATTGCGATGCCGCTGCAGGAAAGGAGGAGACCATCTCATCGACCTACCCATTTCTGTTAGAAGGGTGGGGGGAGGAAACTTAGAGATTCTGTCAAAACGCCTGGCGTTTTCTTCGGTCTGCATATGGGCGCAGAGTGAAACGTAGGTTGGATAAGCGAAGCGCCATCCAACATGTACGCTCCAGATTTTTCCTGCCTATAAAGTCCAGATAGTAGCTATTGCTTTGGAGTAAGTTGCGCCGATCAGGTTGTGATGCTCAAAGCATAAAGAGAATCGCAGAAGCTGTTGGAGTTCGTTCGTTAATGTCCTGCATAGTCGAGCCTCATCATCACAATGAGGCTCCATGAACAACGAACAAACTCACGCGAAGCTATATCGCCGGCTTAGACAATCTTTGTCGTGATGGACCATCCTTTCATGGTCAGTTGTGTCTGTATGCTGTTTCCGCCTAGGTGCGAGAGTCCGACAGGCAGCACGGTTACGCTGGGTCCTTTGACGCTTGCGGCTGCGTTGATCAAATGAGCGGCGATCCCCGGATTGCGTTCGTCTGATTTGGCCGCCAGTCCCTGGTCGACGACTTCGACGGTATTTTCACCTTCGGCGAACAACACGTCTTTCAAAAGCGTCGCCTTGTAATAGAACAAAGAATGATTGATTGATCCGAGGTTTTTATCGGCGGGATCGGCAATGGTGAGCTTTTCCATCTTGGTTAGTCCGGCGCCTGATCCAACGATAGATCCGTTCTTGATGGGGAGTTCAACCGCCGCAATGGTCGTATGTTTGCTCCCTAATTTGCCGATGGCGGCGACCACGGCTTTGGCGCCTGCAATCATCAACGTCTGATCACCGGGTAAAAGCGGCGATAACGTCTCCGTACTATGCTGTTCGCCAAGCAGGACGATGAAGCTGCTGTCTTTCTTTAGAATAACCCCTAGCGGCATGCCAGGATCAGGCAACATAAGCCCGATGCCGTCAATCGTTAACCCTTTTTTGTTTAAAGGCAGATAAGTTAATTTATAGGCGTTGAGTACCGCATCCGCGTGATTTTTCGCCTCTAACTCTCCAGACATAAGAACTCCTTCCTTTTGTCGATTTAATGAAGTCTTTCACCGATTTTTTTCTGAGAACAGCGCCAGTGGGATCTCCCATAATCTTCCTGAGCGCCTTTCATAACTGGCTGAATTTATTGCCATCTTCATCATACTAAATAAACCTGAAATGTCCCTCAGTAAATTTGTCCGTTATTTTTAGGAGAGCGACTTTAATCTGATCCCAGATGAAGGCCGCCACTCTGTTCTAACCCGTTTTCATGTAGAAATTTTTACCGCTTTTGCGAGATAACGCTGATACTCCTCATCAGGAACAAAAGAGCCTCCCGTCAGCCAGGGGATATGCACGCTATTCGCCATGCGGTGGGTGAGGTGATGTGAGTCTAAATACTTCTGTCCGGCCTCGGTCATCAGCATTTCAGGGCCGAGGCAGCCGATGGCCGCAGAGGGCTCAACTTCAATATTTTCCAGGTCTTTTAACAGGTAAAGCTGCTGGTAAAGCTGTTCATCCGTCGCCGTATACACGCCTGACAGGAGGTTGCGCGTGGCGTCGCACACCCACTGTGATGCGGCGCCGACAGCCAGGCCATCAGCATCTGTGCGGTTCTTTAAACCGAGTTCGTAGATGGAGGTCGGAACAGCGCCCGGTGCGCCGGCCATACCAAGTAGCATGCAGGGCGCCTGTACCGGTTCGGCAAAAAAGCAGTGAACATGCTCATTGAAAATATGTTTCAGGCCATAGGTAATGCCGCCCGGCGCCCCGCCCACGCCGGCAGGCAGATACACAAACAGAGGATGGTCGGCATCCACCTTAATGTTCAGCGCCTCCAGCTGCGCCTGAAGGCGTTTGGCTGCGACAGCGTAGCCCATGAAAAGGTTGGGGGATCTTTCATCATCGACAAAATAACCGCACGGATCGGCAATCGTCTCAAGGCGTCCGGCCTCAAGCGCCGCGCCATAATCGGCGTCATGCTCAACGACCCGCACGCCACGTTTTCTAAGGCGCTCCATTTTCCATTCTTTAGCATCTGACGACATATGGACTACTGTTTTGAACCCCAGCGCAGACCCTATGACGCCAATGCTCAGACCCAGGTTGCCTGTGCTGCCGACGGTGATGGTGTGCTGCGAAAACAGATCACGAGCTGATTGGGATGCGAGCGCACAGTAGTCGCTGTCTACGCCTTTAAGCACGCCATGCTTCAACGCCAGGGATTCAGCAAAACAAAGCACTTCATGAATGCCGCCGCGAGCCTTGACTGAGCCTGCCACCGGCAAGTCATGATCCGCTTTCAGGTACAGCGAACCGCCCACTGGATTAATCCTGCTGTTAAGCCGATCGGCTTTTATCAGGGAAGACTCAATCAGTCCGTGACTGGGTTCGAGTTCGGGGAACAGTCTTTGTAGCAGCGGCGCAAATCGTTTGAGGCGGGCTTCCGCCGCGTAGAGTTCATCGGCGTTTGGGGTGGAGGGAGCTGAAGCCGGATTTTGATAATTGTTGTTTAGCCATACTATAGGCTGGCTATTCTGGATGGCTTTAAGCTCGTCTTGGGTGATACTGAGAGGAATCATTGTTTGTCCATGCTGCCTGGCTTTGTATTAATATGTTGTGGGAATTTTGGGTTTTCGTTACTTGGAAAGCAAACGATAGAAATTCAACGGCTGTTTAGTATGGCTAAACGCTAACGGGAAGGTTAACGATGTCAGGACTGGGTGCGCGTACCTTTTCCACGCTGATTTATTTTGAAGCCTGTGGCAGGTTATTAAGCTTCTCTGAGGCCGCCCGGGAACTCTATGTCACTACCGGCGCTGTGAGCCAGCAAATTCGAAAACTGGAAGAACAGCTGGGAATCAAGCTGTTTGAGCGTCGCCCGTCCGGTATCCAATTAACGGCTAAAGGCAGCGAATTATTGACCGTGACGCGGCAATCAATTGACGCCATCAGGCTGACTATTGATCGTCTACAAACGAGTCCTAATGATTCCTCCGTCAGACTTACCTCTACGCCGTCATTTGTTTTTAAATGGCTGATTCCAATGCTCAAAGAGTTCAATCTCAGCCATCCCGATATCAAGATTGAAACCTATGCGGAAGCGGCGCTGCTTAATCTGAACGCCGCTAGTTTTGATTTGGCCATCGATTACAGCGACGGCGAATATCAGAACTTCGATGCGACGCTTCTGGTGGAGGAAATCCTGCTGCCGGTCATCAGCCCTGAGTATATGAAGGGCGCAAACTGGCGAGACCCCAAAATCTGGGATAGCGTCTCGTTGTTACATGATGCGATGCCCTGGCCAGATTCCCCCCGGGACGCAGAATGGCGCTACTGGCTGGATCAGTCAGGTCTGCCTGATGCGCCCAGCCAGCAGGGACATTACTTTAACCGCTCGGATATGGCCATCGCTGCTGCTGACGCAGGCCTTGGAGTAGCACTTGCGCGCGGCTCCCTGGTAAAAGAAGAACTGGCCAGCGGTCGCCTCATCGCACCGCTTCCCGCGACGCCTTCCTGTTGCAACTATTATCTGATTACCCCCAGAGGCAAAACGATCAGCCATAACGCCAGCGTGCTGAAAGACTGGCTGCTCAGCAAGGCGTAAACGCCCTCCCATGCCAAACTGAACCATAGACATAGGGAAAACCGTAGGTTGGATAAGCGAAGCGCCATCCGACAGGTATACTCCAGATCCAACAAGCCTGAACATTGACCATTCGCCAACACATTCCATTATCAACAATAGGCCGCCAGGGGTAGGGTTAATAGCCGGTATTTTGGCTGTGGCGACCCAGGTAGTATCAACGTCCCCGGGGAATGCTAACCCTTATTTCTACACTTAATATGGATTTTTAAGCATGTCATATTCCAGAAGCCGAACACATATTGCGACGGAAACAAAGTATTCGAAAATTCGCCGTGAAGTTATCGACGACGCCAATGCCATTCTTCCTGTTCAACTTAAATCGGTCGTTTCATACTCCCTCATTACCCAAAAGGCCATTATAGAGCAGCGCTCCTGGCATAATACTTTCGGTCGTCGAGTGGAGTGGGACTGGGAAAGAGATGACTATGGTTACTATCACTTTTTGTATCAGGAACCCAAGCGCTTTGAGTTAGCTATTTGGTGGCGTGAAATGAAGCTGTGCGCACTCTCTTTAGGGCAACCTACATGGTCTGGCAGTCGTCTAAGACTTGATTTCATTGAGTCTGCCCCTGGCGATAATCCTCTAAAAGGAAGCACTTTCAACTTAATCGAGATTGCAGCCAGAATATATGCTAAGCATATTGATGCTCATGAAATCAGACTTATGAAACCAGTAAACGCCAATGTAATTGACTTCTATTGTTCCAAGGGCTACGAATATAACAGCCGCGGTAACTTTTGCTTCAAGGTGTTGAGATGACTGAAGATAAAAAGCGAGACTCCGATTATGAGGAGTTCCTGCGTCAATTACGTGAAGAGATAAAAGATGGCTTCGGAGCAGTCATGGAAGATGAACCACAGGTTCAGTTGGGCTCTTTAGATTTGGTTTTTACACCCGATTCGGAGCTTTTCCCGAGTGAACTGGAAGAATACAGACCAGAGGAGAAAAAGCTTCGCCTGGTAAAGAAGTGAGCCCGCATGAGAAGCGGGCGGTAGATAAGCAGGAGTCCACCCATCTGGATGGATTCACTGCCGATGAGTTGGAGGCCATTAAGGAGGCTGTGCTGCGTGTAAGGTCGGCCCGTCACTCCCAGAGTCCCGAGTGGGTCAAGGGAAATGCGCCGAAGGAGCTTGGGCAGTATCTCGTTGCAATTGAGAGCCGGGCAGGGAACACGATTGCCTGTTGTCGCTACTCTCCTGTGTTGGGTTGGGCCCATAAAGATCCAAGTGAAACAATTGTCGCGTATATGCGCTTGGAAGATGCAGTAAGCACGCTACCTTCTCCTTGGGAAAGCAAGAAATAGCGCGGCGATCATATCAGATACCCCCAGATAACCCTTCCATATCCCCCTGCGCCAGGGGCTATTGCCCCCGGCCTCGTATCATTACCCAGAAAGTTAGCAGGATTATTTCGATGTCGGTTTTCAGCCATGAGCTGAAGCTGGACAGGCAGAGTGAATAGGCGTGGTCGTAGCCGATTTTGTTTTTCACGTCTTCCAGACAGGCGTCGTAGCCTTGTCTGACCTGGGCCATACCAGTGATTCCAGGCGTCACGAAGTAGGTGCGTTCGATGTAGTAGGGGATGGCCCGATCCAGGTTGTTGCTGATGCCGGGGCGCTCCGGGCGGGGGCCGACGATGGACATTTCGCCGCGCAATACGTTCAAAAGTTGCGGCAGTTCGTCCAGGCGCGTTTTGCGCAGGAAGCGGCCGACTCGTGTGACTCTCGGGTCGTTGCGGGTGGCCCAGACGGCGCCGGTTTCTTTTTCCGCGTCGACACGCATGGTGCGGAACTTGATCATGTAGAACAGCTCCGTATAAGTCGGCGTTGCACGGCCGACGCGCAGTTGCCGGAACAGCGCGGGCCCCTTCGAATCAAGGCGAATAGCCAGAATCAGCAATGGCCACACTGGCGCGCTGAGGGCAAGCCCCAGCAGGCTGACGGCAATGTCGAAACAGCGCTTGGCCGCCAGGGTGGTGGCGGGGATATAGTTCGTTGGCGAATCAATGGCGGCGGTGCGCGTTTGCATCATGGTCGGCTCCGAGGCGTTCTTGGCTGCTTTGGTGAAAACAATATCAATCATGATGGGCCTCCAGTTTGACGCGCTGCCAGCGGCCGTTTTCCTGTCCAGACAGATAACGTAACGCCCCCAGGGCATTGGCGAAGTGGCCGCTGACCAGGTAATGCACCAGATTGACCGGTTTGGGCCAGGGAACACTTGGCGTCAGGGCGCGAATACTGGCGAGACCGTAAACCAGTATCTGTCCCAGCAACAGAACCATCGCCAGCCAGGAGTGCAGCGAAAGCAGTAGCGTGCACAGTAGAAAGACGACCAAAATCAGAGGCATGCACACCCGCAAAAACTTGCCGGAAATATAGTTGAACGCAGTGGCGCCATGCTTCGGATTCAACAGCGGCGTAAGCATCAACGCTTGCTGCACATTGCCGGCGGCGATGCGCTTGCGACGCTGATGATCCATCGTCAGGCTGGCTTGCTCCAGCTCCACGGCGACGATATCTCGGTCATAGATGCAGCGACGGCCTTGTGCGACGATACGCATGGGGAGGATGAAATCATCGTTGATGGCATTCTCAGGTAACTCTTCAAACAAACTGCGACGAAAGCAGTACAGGGCGCCATGAGCTCCGATGGTGGAGCCGACGACGCTTTCCATCTCTTTAATGTTGGTCTGATATCGCCAGTACGTTTCCTCGCCTTCCGAACCGGGAGTGAGTATCTGATAAGAGGCCGCCACGACGCCAACGCTGGGGTCGCGCATATGGCGCGCGACGATTTTCATGGCGTCGATAGAGATCAGCGCAGAGGCGTCGGACAGTAACACCAACTCCGGGGATGTTTCCCGCATGGCCTGATTGATGATGGCGACCTTGCCCTGGTTAACCTCGTTGGCGATGACTTGCACCCGCAACTTTTTCACATCCGCTTCCTGCAGCGTGCGATGGATGATCGACAGTGTGTCGTCTTGCGAACCATCGTCGTAAATGCGGACTTCAAAGCGATGAGTGGGGTAGTCGAGAAACGCCAGATTACGCAGCTTTTCCGCAATCACTTCCGCTTCGTTATAGGCGGGAATGATGATGCTGAGTTCAGGGTAATCGCTATGCTCTTCATCCTGATAATGATGCAGGGATTGCTGGCGCTTGCGGTTGGCCCAGTAGCGCAGCAGCACGGGATAGCCCACGTGATGGTAGACGATGATCAGCCCGAGGATCAGCGTGCAGCTCCAAAGTAGTGTGTCGGTCATGATGATTTACCTCTTTGGTGGCGATTCTTGTCGTGTCAGTCGTCCGCGTTCAGCAGGCGACGCTGTGCAACTGGTCGTAAGCGGCGACCATGCCGCGGATATCCCGGTGTCGCATGACGAAATCTCTGGGGTCGGCGCTCAACGTGGTGCGCAGGCTGTAGCGCAGCGCCTTGGCCAGGGCCGCGGAGTTATCCGCTGGCACCAGAATGCCGGTAGTCGGACACAACGCTTCGCGGCTGCCGCCCACATCGGTGATCACTGCGCGTGCGCCGCAGGCCTGTGCTTCCAGGGGAGACAAGGGCATTCCTTCCGCTTTCGACGCCAGACAGAACACATCCAGCGCCTGATAAAAGCGCGGCATATCATCCACCAGGCCCAGAAAATGCACCCGATCGCTGAGATTAAGATCCCGCACCTGACGTTGCAGTTGCGCTTCCTGCGGGCCTTTGCCGGCGAGAGCGAGATGCACGTTGGGCGGCAGGCGAAACATGGCGTCGAGCAGAACGTCATGTCCCTTCACTTCATGCATGCGCGCGGCGCAGCCGATGATCGCCTGATCATCCGGCAGCCCGAATGATAGCCGTGCGGCGGCCTTGTCTCCGGGCTTGAAGCGAAGCGTATCTATGCCGTTGGGAATCACCCGTGGCTGCGCGTGAGGGATGCGGCTCCTGATGTGATCAGCGACGATTTCGGCGTCCGCCACCAGTTGCGGGCGAATGAATTTCAGGCATTTGGAGGCCAGGCTCTGATGGTTGTCCAGACCCAGATGCCAGGCGTCGTGTTCGGTATGAATCAACACGGGAATGCGCGCCAGACGCGCCGCCGCGCCGCCGTAAAGCAACGGACCGATATGATGGGTATGCACCACATCCGCCTTGAGGGTTTTGAACAACGCCGCCAGCTTCAGCAGCAGACGCGGTTGCAGACCGGGGGGTTTATCGAGGAAGTGCATGACGCCGGCATACTGACTCAGGCGCGGCCACAGGGAGACCATTTGCGACTCCCGACCTTCCAGGCTGACCAGATGCACGTCGGCGTTGGCGCCGGCGAAACTCTGCAATTCCAGACAAATGCTTTCGATGCCGCCCGGCGACAAATGCTGCACTACCTGGACGACCACTTTGCGCTGAGAAGATGTCGATGTCATGGGTATACCTCGTTAAATGGACTGCGATCAGGATTCAACCGGCGTCAGGTCGCGGGCGGATTGAAATCCTATGGCGACTTGCCTGAAGTCCGGCAGGCGCGAGATGACTGGCGCGCCGATAATTTTTTCCGCCACATCGCGACGGATAATGCTGGTGTCGATAATTTCCAGAATCACGGCGATGGCTGCGCCGAGAAACAACCCGCCCAGGGCGCCGCTGATGAAATAGACAACCAGAGGCAGATTGATGGGGGCATGGGGCGTGAACGGGCGATCGATGATTTTGACCCGGTCGTGTTCTTCGAAACGCCCCAGCGCGCCCGTGACCTTGGCCATTTCATAGCGCTTGAGCAGATCGTCGTAGATATGCTGTTTGGTGACGATATCCCGCTCCAACTCCCGCAGGCGCTGTTCGACCTGGGCGAAGCTGTCGAGCTTGGTTTTCAGGCGCGTCAGGGTCTGCTGCAGGCTGGCGGTCTCTTGCGTTAGCTGCTGCTGGCGGGACTGCGCCTGCTGAATGGATTCCAGTTGCGACACCAGTAACGGGCTGACCCGACTGCCAGTGGCGCTGCGGTCTTCCCCTGCGTCAGCGAATTCCGCCGCCAGACGCCAGAGTTCGTCGATGTTCTGCGGACTCATGCGCCGGGTCTGGGTCACCAGCGTATCGCGCTCCTGACGCAGCCGCTGCAGGCTGTGTCTGGCGGCCACCACCAGGCTGTGTTTGTCGGTGTAGCGAGCCTGCAGTTGATTCAGTTCGGCGCTGGCGCGAATGATGTCCGCCTCAATGGAGGCCAGCAGTGGGTTGGCCTTGAGCAACTGCGTGTTAAAGGTTTCGATGGCGGCGTCAGCGCCCGCCAGCTCGACCTGTTTGATCTGTAGTTGCTTTTCCGTCTCCCGCAATTGCTCGATATCGAAGTGCATCTGCCCGGGCAGGCTGCCGCTGTACTGGGACTTAAACGTCGCCAGCGTGTTCTCCGCCGCCAGCAGCGCCTGCTGCTGCGCCAACAGTTGCTCCTCCAGAAAGTTTTCGGAAGCGTCGATGGAAGAGCGTTCCGGAGCGAGCAGCACATTCAGAAAATGCTTGGAAGTGACCTCCAGCGTGCGCGCCATATCATGAGGGGAGGAATCCGTCAGGCTGATTTTGATGATATCGGAGCCGATCAGCTCGACCTTCAGGGAGTGGGAGAGCCGGTTCAGCACCGGGTCGCCGATGCGGCCGCTGTCTTTATCCCCCAGACCCATTTCCATGGCGACTTCGCCCAGCATATGCCGCGAATGCAGCAGCGCTTGCAGAGCCGCCATGCGCTCCTTGAGCTGGGTGGATACGGAGAAATCCGCTAGGAAAGGATTCAGTTTTGACGTTTCCTGGATCAGCAGCGTGGTGTAGCTCTGGTACTTCTTCGGCGTGACGGCGCCGATCAGCAAAGCCAGAAACGGCGCCGCCAGCAAAGGCGCTACGATGGCGTAGCGGCGTCGCCAGGCCGCCGCGGCCATGTAGTGCAAATTCAGGAAGACGCCGACGCGCATCGCTTACCCCTTGGCGCTCAGGCGCGCGCTGGAGGCGGGCAGACTGGGGTCGAAGCGGATATCCACCGGCAGGCCTTGCATGGCTAACAAAGCGCGTAGCTTGCCGCCCCAACGCAGGCTTTCATTGAGCGCCTGGAACGGTTGCGCGGCGTCAGTGGCCGCCACTTGCAGCATCAACCCCTTGTCCAGACAGGCGGCGCAACGGCTGACGAAAGCCATGGCGCGTGCTTCCAACTGTTTCCAGCCTGGGCTTTGCAGGGGCGCGTCTATGGCGTCGATAGTCAGCGTCAGAAAGGCTGGAGCGGTTTCTTCAGCGGGCGTTTGCGTCATTGCGAACAGGGTTTGGTTGACGCGTTCTATGTCCATCCGTTCGCTTTGCATGGCGCATCCGGTCTGTAATAGAACCGCGATGATCGGTAAAGTTTTAGCCCATTTGTTCATGTCGATGTCCGTCTGCTTGAGTGAGTTTGCGCGCCTGAATATCTGGCTTGTGATGAAGAGAACCAAAAAGCGTTCCAACTATTTTTGTACGTTAAATCAACGAACTATGAGCCGCCTTATTTGGCTGCTCGCATTTTGCGTCGAGTTGTGCGGCGCTATGCGCAAATTGCTTCAGGCAATGTTTGACGGTTTGCGCCCGTTGCGACCAGGACTCCTGCGCGGCGGCTTGTCTGAGCTGGTTGGCGCTGGCGTGGAACGGGCAGGCCTCGATCTGCTTTAACGCATCGACGAAGTCCGCGGCGGAATCGGCGATGCGCAGCAGATCACCGTAACTTTCCACCGCTGGGAAACGGGTGGAGACGATACTGGCGCCCGCCGCCATATACTCCCGAAGCTTGAGCGGGTTGCAGGCCATGATCTGGCCATTGCGTCGAAATGGCAGCAGGGAGGCGCGCCAGTGCTGAGCGTAGGCGGGCAACTCGTGATGCGGACGAGGTCCCAGCAGGCGAACATTGTCGAGGCGGCGCAGCGGCTCCACGTCAGTCTGTACGGCGCCGATGACCACAAAGGTCCAGTGGGGCAGGGCGCGGGCGCAATGGCTCATCAGCTCGACATCGAACCACTCCGACACCGAACCGTAAAATCCCGCCACCGGGCCTTCCGCCGGCAGATCCCCTGGTCGCGGCTGCGGCGAGCTGAACAGGCGGTAGTCCACGCCGTGAGGCAGCCACTCGGTTTTGGCGGCGGCGAAGCGATTCCCCAGGGTTTCGCTGGCGACAAAGATTTTGTCCGCCTTACCCGCCAGTTCGGACTCCATCGCCGCGATGGGACCGTGATCCACGCCCGCCAGACTGCGGAAATCGTCGCCACAGTAATAGACCACGCCACGTTCGCCGAGGCGTCCTACCAGGTCCGCCATTGACGGCAGGGAGGACCACAGAATCAGCGCGCTGTCTTTGCGGATATAGGGCGTCAGCTGGCGTTTGAGCAGCGCAGCGTTGAGTTGTCTGACCAGTCGCGAGCCGAACAGAGGAATCACTAACGGATTGATCAGGCGACAAGGCGCGGTGTCCTGCGCGCCTTGTTGATTTTTACGTTGAGCGCTGGCGCCGAAGCGGGACATCAGCTTGCGACACAGACGCAGTAAATCATGTCGCGTCAGGCGCGGGCGGCGCAGTCCAATGGAGTTGACCCAGATGACCTCATAGTCGTCGCCAAGATGACGGATAAGGTGCTGGGTGCTGCTGGGATGGGCGCCCCAGTCTTCGCCGAAAACGATCAGTTGCGGCTTTTGCGTGGCGTTCATCATGGCTCATTCCTCCTCCGTCAGGGTCCTCAATACTCGAGCTGGAACGCCCCCCGCCAGCACGTTGGCGGGGAGGTCGCGGGTGACCACGCTGCCGGCGGCCACAATGGTATTGCGGCCGATGCGCACCCCCGCCATTACGCTGACGCCGGTGGCGAGCCAGACGTTGTCCTCCAGTATGATCGGGCCGATCTGGTCGTCGGTTTCAGGCTTGCCGGCGGCGCGCGCCGCCGCGTCCAGAGGATGACCGGGATAGCCCGCCAGGAAGGCGCGTCCGGCGATGCGTACGTTGTCCCCCAGAATGACTTCGGAGCCCACGGCGATGGTGGTTTGCCAACCGATGTCCACGTTGTCGCCGACGATCAGCCGGGGTGTATTGGGAGACGACGTTCTGCCTGAAAAGGTGGAGAGCCCTGAGACACGACAGTCTGCGCCCATTTGCACGCTCAGCGCCCCGGTGACCAGCGGCATGCCGGAGTACAGATAAAGGTTGCGGGCGGGGGATTCCAGCCGCGACTGAAACAATGGCGTCCAGTAGAGAATGCGCGACAGATTCTCCAGCATGCCGCTCAGGCTGCGATGAGCCAGATACAGCGGCTTGTGCAGAACGGGAATGCAAGGAATCTGAAAGCGACGAATTCCGAAATAGACGGCGCGCAGTGCGCTCGCCGCCATGGAGTCGCTGTGTTTGATGCGGGCTCTTAATGTCGCCCCGGAGAATGTGTTCATCGTCGACCTCCTCGGATGGTTTGAGAGGTCCTACGCAGTTTGTGGGCCAAAGCGAATTATCCCCGAGGTATCAGAATCTTAGCCTGTGACAGGGGCGACACTGACCTAAGTCCGATGTCTTCGTCATGGCGTTTTGATTTGCAAATTACAAATGGAGCGGGATATCCGCCAAATCAAAATGAGATGGGAGTATCTCTAAGTCACTGCTGTGAAAGAATATTCGCGGGAATTTAACTAACTGGCGCAGATGTTGAAACGACTCGTAGCAAAACCATGAGGAACGAGTATGACTATTTGCAGCATCAGCATTCCCCTACAGCAGGGGCGCCCCGTCCTTTCATTGGAGCGTGACGCCTCCGTTATGTTCAAACGCAACGCTCACAGCGCGTTGACGCACTTTTCCGGTCCCGGTTTTCATCTGCTCACGTGGGGAGATCCCGCGCATTGCGATCAGGATGCGGAGATCAGAGGCAATTGTCGTCGCGGTCTGTTCAAGCCTTATTGGGGCCGCTCCTGGATTTATGTCGACCGGGAACGCAATGAAGTCGCCGGCTGCACAGACCGCTTGGGTCTGTTTCCGATTCTTTATTGTCACCGTTCAAGCCAGTTAACAGTGACCTCGGATCGAGGTCTTATGCTGGAGTTGTTGGGAGACGAGGCGCAGATCAACCCGCAGGCGATGCTGGACCTGCTGGCTTTCGGGCAGGTGATGGACGAGCAGTCGATCATGCGGGGCGTCACGCAATTGCGCGCGTCCCGTTGCTTCCATTTTTCCAGCGATGGCCAGCTACAGCTGCGGGACTTTCCCCCTTATCGGCTGCAGAAAGTGCGTTGCGCCACGCTCAACGAAGCGGTCGACGCTTTTGTCGGCGCGGTGGACAAATGTTTTCAGTCGAGCCCAAGGGTGGCGGTTTCCCTGTCCGGCGGCCTCGACTCGCGGTTGATTCTGGCGGCGGCGTTGAAGCTGGGGCATAAACCGGTGGCGTTCAGCTATGGCTGTCCCGACTCGTCGGACATGCGCATCGCCAGGAATATCGCCGAGTCCCATGGGCTGCCTTTTTTCGCCGGCGATATGCGCGGCTCGGATCGCTGGACGTCCATGAAACGCATTGCGTTGCGGGGCGGCTGTGAAGTGCCGGTGCAACACGGCCACGCCCTGGCGGATGAAACGCTGCTGGATCAGACCCGGGGCTTTACCGTCATCACGGGGACGGGCGCGGAGACGTTCCGGGCCTTTTACTACGATCGCGGCGCGCCGGGTTATTCGCTGATGGCGGTGGAAAGGCTGGCCTCACGCCTGTTGCCCTATGCGCGGCGATATATTCGGGAAGAATTCGGCAAGCTAGCCAACCCGGTTATTCGCGCATTCCCCGAACTGGGGGGACGTCTGGAGGCGCGCTTTCAGATGATGCTGGACCGCTATCACGATTGTGAAACTGACGCTGCGGATCTGATGGATAACGTCTATCTGGCGGAGCGGGTCGGGCGTATGGTGGTGTCCGGTCAACAACTGCTGGACAACGATTACGAGCGCTGCCACCCCTTTTTGCATCCCAACGTGCTTGAGACCCTGGGCGCGCTGCCGGTGCGTCTGCGCCTGGGCAGTCTGTTTCACCGTAAAGCTATCGCAAAACTAAGTCCGTCGCTGGCCAGCGTTGACTGGGATAAAACCGGCAGACCCTTGCGTTCGGGACTGCGCTGGCGGGAACGCTATCCGGGGCTGGCCGCCCGCTTGGGGCGTCAGCCTTGTTGGGGCAAAGCGTCCAGCGGCGTGTTCGATTACACCACCTGGCTGGACCTGGATAACGTGGAGCCCATGCGCGCGTCATTGTTGCAGGAAGGTCTCAGCGAAGGAGACTTCAAACGCGGCGTCGACACCCTGTTGACCGATGCCTCAGCGTTGCATGTGCGCGGTCTGAACATGGTGCTGGGTTATTTGAACTCAGGCCGTCGGTCGGCGGAGGGCGGGTTATGAACGCGATATGCCGAGCCACGCAGGACCTGCCGGCGGCTGCGCCGCTGAAGTCGGTGGGTTATGTGCTGCCGCAATTTCCCGTGCTCACGGAAACCTTCGTAGGGGTGGAAATGCGGGCGATGCAGCGCCTGGGGCATCAGGTGACGCCCATCTCGCTATCTTACCCGCAGCAGGATGGACAACCCCGGGATGAAGCATTGGCGGCGGGCGCTTTGTACGTTGGCGATTGCAGTCGTCGGCAGGGCTGGTTCACCTGGTTGAAGAACCTTCGCGGCTGGGGACCCAGCGCCCGTTTTGCGTTGGGACAGGATGGCATCCGCGCGCGTTCGCTATTGTTGCAGGCCGCCCAGGTCGCGGCGCTGGCGCAGCACAGAGGATGTCGTCATCTGCATGCGCATTTCGCATTGCACTCCGCCGCCGTTGCGATCGCCGCAGCGCGGTTGATAGGCGTGTCCTGCTCCTTTGTCGGCCACGGCTTTGATGTATACGTCAGCCCGGCAGACCTGCGTCTCAAGCTGTCCTGCGCGGACTTCAGCGTGGCGGTTTGCGGCGATATGGAACGACTGTTTCGCTCCTTGGCCGGTGGCGGAGCCGAGGTCATTAACATTCCCTGCGGCGTGGAGCTGGATCGTTTGCCTTATCAGCATGGCCTGGGGGCGAGAGGTCGGCTTCTGTTTGTGGGGCGGCTGACGGAGAAAAAGGGGCTCAAACATTTACTGGAAGCGTTGGCGGCGATGCCTTCCGCGGAACGTCTCAGTCTGGATATTGTCGGCGAAGGGCCGCTGTCTTCCGTGCTGCGGGGTCAGGTCGCCAGCCTGGGGCTGCAGGAGCAGGTGTCATTTCTGGGCGGTCGCGAGGCGGAATGGATCAGCGCCGCCATGACCCGCTATCACGCTTTAGTGGCGCCGTTTTGTGAAGCGCCTAATGGCGACCGGGACACTGGACCGCTGGTTTTGAAGGAAGCCATGGCGGTCGGGCTACCAGTGGTGACCACCCGGTTTATGGGCGCGGCGGAGATTGTTCGGCCTGATTGCGGTTTTCTGGCGGCGCCGGGAGACAGTCAGAGTCTGGCCTGTGCGCTTCAACATCTGCTGGATACCTCGGATCGGGCGTTGCAGAAGATGGTGCTGAACGCGCGTAGACGAGTGGTGGCGGAATATTCCTCCGTGCGACAGGCGCGCCTGTTGTCACTGGCGATTCAAGAGTTGTAATCATGTCGTCGCTGTTCAGACAGGCGGTGTATTACGGGTTGGGGCTGGTGCTGATGAAGGGCGTTAGCTTCGTAATGCTGCCGGTGATCACCCATTACCTGTCGCCCCACGAATACGGCCGTCTTGATGTCCTGTTAACGCTGATGAATCTGCTCGGGCTGGTGATCGGCCTGGGGGTGGTGGACGCCATGTATCGCTTTGCGGGGATGGCCTCCAGTGAACAGCAGCGACGCAAAGTGATCGGCAGCGCCTATTTCCTGAGTTGTCTGGCGGGCGTGGTTGTGTTTGCGGCGCTGCGTCCAGCAACGTCCTGGCTGAATCAATGGTTGCCGGCCAGCTACAGCGATCAGGAGTTGTCATTGTGTCTGGCGGCGTTAGCGCTAAGCGGATTTATTTCTGTGCCCCTGGCCTGGATGCGCATGCAGGACCGGGCGGAATGGTTCTTTTGTTTCAGTGTGGGTAAGGCTTGCCTGCATGCGGCGTTGGTGTATGTGTTATTGCGCAGGGGGATGGGACTGGATGCTGTGCTGTGGGGCGCGCTGGTGTCCAATGCGGCGCTCGCTCTGGCGGCCTTGGCGGTGCAGAGTCGTCATGTGGCGCCTTCCTCTGCGGCGGCGCTGGCCAAGCCTTTGCTGAAATACGGCTTGCCTCTGGTCGGCGGCGGTCTGTGCATCTTCCTGACGCAAGGCGCTGAACGATGGCTGCTGGCGGGATTAGGCGGTGCGGAAGAATTGGCGGTATATGGCGTGGCGGCTCAGTTCGCGCTGGTGGTGGCGCTGGCGATCGAGCCCTATACGCTCTGGTGGTTTCCCCGTCGCTTCACCGTGTTGGGTCGCGCGGATGGCGTCGCCCTGAACGCCCATTACGCGGCGGCGGGCGCCATGATGGCGTTGTCCGTAGCCATTGGCGCGGGCTGTGTGGGGCCTTGGGCGCTGCGCTGGTTGCTGCCGCCAGAATACGATATGGCGGCCCAGTTGTTGCCCTGGCTCGCCTTGGCCATGGGCCTGAAACAGTGCTCTCATTTGATGAACCTCGGCTGTTATGTGGAAACGAACACCCGTCTGCCCACGGGGTTGAATGTGCTGGTCGCCGTTGTCGCCGTTCCTGCATACGCTCTTGCGGCGGCGCACAGCGGCGTCTTCGGCGTGGTGTACGCCGCCGTGTTGATATACGCCTTGCGCTTCGCGGTGTTTGTCTGCGCCAGTCAGCGTCGCTTGCGGCTGGATTATCCCTGGCGCGATCTCGGCATCGTATTGAGCGCCGCCGTGTTTACCCCGGCGTTGATTCAGATGGATCAGTTTACTGCGGCATTATGTGTCGGTGGAGTAGGGCTGGCGCGCGCCGGGGCGACTTTATTGCGTAAGCAGCGTCTGGTGACTGCATCTATGGAGACGGAGCTGTGCAAGCCCTGAGTCGGCGCAATCAATTGACGCTGGGCGCTGGCGGCGCGGCGCTGTTGTCTTTGGGATTCTACTTTTCTCCCCATCCCTTGCTGGCGGGGCTGGCGCCCCTGGGAATATTGGCGGCGGTAGGCGTGTTCAGAGCGCCGTTTTTGGTTTGCCTGGGCTTTATTCTGTTTTCCTTCTTTCGCCTGCACGAAGCGTTTCCCGTCCTGGGGCCGTTTCGCATTCCGCAACTGCTGGCGCTGGCGTCGCTGGCGGTGTTGAGCTGGCGCTTATTCGTTTCCAGGGCCATTGAGGTGTACTGGAGCCGTGAGCTGACGCTGTTTGCGTTTTTCTTCGCACTGACCGCCTGCGGGGTGATGCTGGCGACCAATCGCGGTGCGGCCATGGGCGCATTTACCGGCACTTACGTCAAAATCGCCATCATGGTGCTGGCCATCGCCTGGCTGACGCGTACGCCACGGGACTTTGCCGTCGCCGCCTGGGCGTTTATCGGCGCGGGCGTGGCGATTGCATTGGTCGCCATTTCCAACAAGCTGAACGGCATTGGGCTGGTGGAGGGGGCGCGGGTCACCATCGGACGCGATATCGGGTCCATGATCGGCGATCCCAACGATCTGGCGCTGGTGCTGACGTTTCCCCTCAGTTTCGCCGCCAGCATGGTGCTGACCCGGGGGCAAACCCGCTGGCCGACTCTGCTGGGGCTGCTGGCTTATGGCGTGATTGTATGGGCGATCTTGTGCACTCAGAGTCGGGGCGGTCTGTTGGGAATCACGGCGGTGACCGGCGTGTTGGTGTGGCGTCGGGTGCAAAACAAAATGCTGGTGATGATGCTCGGCGGCATGGCGCTGACCGTTCTGGTCGCCGCCGCGGGCATTTCCGATCGCGCCTCCGGCGGCGCGGCGGAGGATGGCATTGATGAGTCCGCCATGGGGCGAATATATGCGTGGCAGGCCGCGTTCAATATGGCGCTGGCGCATCCCTTCACCGGCGTCGGCATCGATAATTTCTACTCCAATTATTACTTCTACAGCCCGCATTGGGACGGCAAAAATCATGCAGTGCATTCGACCTGGTTTCAGGTGTTGGCGGAAACGGGATTTGTCGGCATCAGCTTTTTCATCGTGTTGCTGGTGGGGATGTTTCGCAAGATTTTCAGCCTGCTGCGGCGCTTGAGTTATTCACCGACGCCCGACCGCACTCAGCTCATGATGACCAATGCATTGTTATCCGGACTGACAGGCTTCTGCGTATCCGGAACCTTTCTGACGCAGGGGTTTATCTGGCCTCTGTATATTCTGCTGGCGTTGACCGTGGCGGCGGGGCGCGCCGCCGAGCGGACGCCGCAATGCGATGCGCCAGGATGATCTGCGTCATGGCGTATTGGTACGTATGCTGCAAATACCCGCTTATATACATCCAGACAGGTTGTTTGGTCTGGCTTTTTTGCAATCTGCGAAGCGTAACGCTATTGAGGTAGCAACATGAGCACCCCTTTACCTTTGATCTCCGTCGTCATTCCGTCTTTCAACTGCCTGAAATACCTTCCTCAAGCGGTTAATTCCGTACTGGAGCAGGACTATCCAAACCTGGAGTTGATCATTGTTGATGACGGTTCAACTGACGGCTCCAGAGAGTGGTTGCGTAATTTCACCCTGGGATATGACGGAGCAGTCACTGCGCTGTACGACAAAGGTTTGGGCGCCGGCGGCGCGCGCAACCTGGGCGTGAGCTACGCCAAAGGGGAACTGGTGGCGTTTCTGGACGCCGACGACCTGTGGGAGCCAGGCAAACTGGAACGTCAGGTGGCGTATCATCAACAGAACCCGGATGCGGTGTTGAGCTTTACTGACTATGTGCATGTCCATGAAAACAACAGCGCGGTGATATGCGGCTGTTTCGAATTCTGGCCGCACTTTCAGGAAGTCGCTTTGAGCGGCCTGCGAGCAGGGGATAAACGCGATCACGCTTATTGCACATTGGCGCGCGCCACATCGACTTTGTACGTCGAAAATGTCGTCGGCACCTCCAGCGTGATGGTGTCGCGAGACGCCTTCTTCGCAGTGGGTGGCTTCGACGTCAGCCTGCTGTCCGCCAGCGACTGGGATCTGTGGCTGAAACTATCCACTGTTGGCGACGTTGGCTTCACCCTGGCCCAGGACATGCGCTACCTCATTCGCCGCGGCGCCATCTCCCGCAGCATGGGCAAACGCCTGGCGGCGGTGAGAACGATTTTATCGCGACACATGGACACCGCCACAGCCCAGGACCCTCAGTCCCTCAGACTGGCCCAGGCGCAACTGGCGGCGGCCTACCGCGATTACCATCGCAGTCGGGGAGAGTGGTGGAAAGCAACCGCCTCCGGCATGTCCGCCTTCCTGAAACAACCCACCCGCCGCCACCTCAAAGGCGTCATCAACAGCCTGCTGGCGCACCGGGAAGTACGTTTGCAGTAAAACGAGTTGGCTATGCTGGAATGACAACAACCACAATAAACCGTTCGCCCTGAGCCCGTCGAAGGGCCACAGTCCCGCAGTGATCTTGAGCAAATCAATGACTCAACGGGAAATAATTTCCACTTGAGCGGGCTGGACTGGGATGAACGCTCTGGAAAGCCCTTCGACGGGCTCAGGGCGAACGGGGTGGGGGTATCGCTTGTGGTTTGTTCACACGTTCTCTTCATCATGTGAAAGGGAGCGATCTGACTACTGAATTGACAACAACCACCAATAAACCGTTCGCCCTGAGCCCGTCGAAGGGCTGCAGTCCCGCAGTGATCTTGAGCAAATCAATAACTCAACGGGAAATAATTTTCACTTGAGCGGGCTGGACTGGGATGAACGCTCTGGAAAGCCCTTCGACAAGCTCAGGGCGAACGGGATAAGGGAATCGCTTGTGGTTTGCTTACATGTCCTTTCCCTCATGGGAACGGGAAAAATCTGACTACTGGTTTGATAACAACCACCAATAAACCGCTCGCCCTGAGCCTGTCGAAGGGCGGCAGTCCCACAGTGATCTTGAGCAGATCAATAACTCAACGGGAAATAACTTCCACTTGAACGGGCTGGATTGAGATGAATGCTCTGGAAGGCCCTTCGACAAGCTCAGGGCGAACGGGGTGGGGGTGCCGTTTGTGGTTTGCTTACATGTTCTCTCCGTCATGGGCAAGTGAGTTATCTGACTACTGAATTGATAACAACCATCAATAAACCGTTCGCCCTGAGCCTGTCGAAGGGCAGCAGTCCCGCAGTGATCTTGAGCAAATCAATAACTCAACGGGAAATAATTTCCATTTGAATGGGGTGGATTTGGATGAACGCTCTGGGAGGCCCTTCGACAGGCTCAGGGCGAACGGGATGAGTGGGTATCGCTTGTGGTTTGATTACATGTCCTTTCCCCCATGGGAACGGGAAAAATCTGAATACTGGATTGATTACAACCACCCAGAAACCGTTCGCCCTGAGCCTGTCGAAGGGCCTGGGTATCGTCACCTTGCTAATTCGGTAGTAAAACAATTTTATTGATTAGGGATCTTTTTGAGTTAACGCTCTGGGAAGCCCTTCGACAGGCTCAGGGCGAACGGGGTATGGTTTACCCTGAATCTTTCCTCTTTCAGATGGACGATGGTGATTCGACTGCCAGGTCGATAGGCATGGAGTTGCTGGAAGATTTATCCCGTTCATTTGATTAAGCATCGGCGCGCTAATCTCAAAACAGGTCGCATGTTTATTCCGTCATAAAGACGCATGCAGAAGTATGGGTAGGTCGATGAGATGGTCTCCTCCTTTCCTGCAGCGGCATCGCAATGTGCCATGATTATGAGTGCAATCAAAGGACGAAGGAGGAGACCATCATGTCTAAGCATAAGACGGTTGGATTAGATTTGGCAAAGAGCGTCTTCCATT
>NZ_JAHMIN010000056.1 GCF_018986435.1 Hahella sp. HN01
AGCAGCTGGCCCAGGAAAACGCCCGCCTGAAGCGTCAGTTGGCTGAACAGGCGGAAGAGCTTGCCGTGTTAAAAAAAGCGGCGGCGTACTTCGCCAAAAGCGTGAAGTGAGGTACGCCTTTATGCACTCTCACACAGGCCTTTTCCGCACCACTTGCATGGCGAGAACGCTTCAGGTCTCAAGAAGCGGCTACTACGTTTGGCTCCATCGGCAGAAAGTCCCTTCTCTGCGACGGCAGCTTCAGCAATCCTTGGACATCCAGGTTAGAGCCGCCTTTGATAAAGCCAAAAAGCGTAATGGGGCGCCCCGGCTGACCAAAGACTTGGCGCAACAGGGAGTCCAGGCTAACCGTAAAACGATGGCCAGGAGCATGCAACGCTTGGGCTTGAGAGCGAAAGCCGCCAGAAAGTTTAAGGCCGCCACTCACTCCAGACATAACCTTCCTGTGGCGGAAAACCTTCTTCAGCAGGACTTTAATGCAACGGAGATAAATCAAAAATGGGCGGGCGACATCACCTATTTGTGGACGGAAGAAGGTTGGCTGTATCTAGCCGTCGTGCTGCACCTGTTCAGCCGTAAAGTCATAGGTTGGGCGATGAGTTCGCGAATGAAATCGGAGCTGGTCTGCGACGCCTTGCGCATGGCGTTGTGGCGTCGACGTCAGCCCAAAGGGGTGATCGTCCATTCAGATCGAGGTTCCCAATATTGCTCAGAAGCCTATCAGACGTTGATTCAGGCGCACGGGCTTCGTTGCAGCATGAGCGGCAAAGGCAATTGCTATGACAATGCCTGTGTGGAAAGCTTCTTTCACTCCCTGAAAGTAGAAGCGATTCACGGGGAGCGGTACGCAACCCGACAAGAAATGCGTGAAGCCGTGTTTGAGTATATCGAAGTGGATTACAATCGAACCCGTCTTCACAGCACAAATGGGTATCTCAGCCCAGAAAGTTATGAAGCATCGAAAGTCGCTTAATGACGTGTCTAATCTTTGTGGGCAGGATCAGATAGTAGCCTCTATCTATTTAGTGAAGAGTTAGTAAATTCTTTGCTGAGTAAGGGCCATACAAACCTAGTATTCAAGGACATTGAAGTCGCCTAAATGACGAAATACTTTATATTTAATTCTCTAGGTGACGCTAATAACGATAGATACTGTTTCACTTCAGAATTTCCTGTAGGTAGGATTGACTGCATTAACTGGAAGAAAACAGTTTGTGGTCGTAGAGAGAATGGCGACATTTCCAGCTATGAAAGGCTGGTCCTTGATAAGAGCAAAATGTGCAATCCCCCTCATCTGTTTCGTATCCAGTACCTGACGGATGAGTACATATTCAGCGAAGTGCTTGTTAATGCATTACTAAATGCCGACCATACAAATTTGGTTTTTAGCGAAATTGAAATCCATTAAGATAGAGCAAGCCAAAATTACGGAACCTTTATTATGAGCTCACCCTACCTCGAAGATTATAAGGAAAACGCAGAGTACGAACTGGAAATAGCCCTTCCTATCGCAATAAAAGAAACTCTGACCAACATGCAGGCGCAATCGGTATGCATGTACTTTCGGCAACGAGGCGCATGCGAATTACTGCTAACCGGTGAGCCAGACGCCTTGTATGTCAACCTGATGCAAAGCGCCGCACTACATCAGCACTACCTTCACTTTGCGCCGGAGAACGACAAAGTCACCAGCCGGGCGATGCCTTTCTATGACGCCATCGGCGGAGGTTATTGGGAGTGCGCGGAAGATATCGCAAAACATAGTCGCCTGACCTGGAATCAAAAACATGAGCTGGAAGAGGACTTTCTTTTTGTCCTGTTCATCATCAAACACTTTTTCCTTGACGCAGACGAAGATGAGTGCAGGAGCATTATTGAACGTCATGACGAAGCAGCGGAAGGCGCAGACTCAGAATACAGAGATGTTTGCGAAGCTTTTCTCGACGAAGACAGCGATGCGTTGCATGACGCCATCTGCGCCCTATTGGATGTGCGGGCGGCGAGACTGGATAAAATGGCCGAAAATGAGTCGCTTCCTGATGAGATATTGGCCTGGTCCCGTTATTTTTCCATTGAAGCATTCGCCTTGCTGCGCTTAGCGGAGAAAAAAGGGATAAAGACGGCAATAAACTACTCCCAGATTCCAGAGGTCGCCAGAAAGTCTCCTGGGTTTAAGTTTGAGCCCGACTCCTGGAAGTCACTGCATTTTGCGCCTTAAAACATTAGATTGTTTTTTTAGCGGAGTGCATGAGGGCTTAACAGCCCTCTTACTACATATCCTTCCGGTAAACCCAACCATCAGAGCCCCTTCGCCTTTTAAATCAGAGCCAAGATAGCGCAGCGACCTGGACGATCTACTCGACCGTGACACTCCAGCTATCCAGAATCACGGGCGCTTTATAGGTTTTTCCATACCCCATGATGGTCAATGTCCAGTCTCCCTGAAGCTCTGCCAGATCCATCGGACCGATAATATATTGTTTGCTGACAGAGCCCTCCCCCGTCCCCACTTTGCCGGTATAGCGACCCAACTGAGTTCCAGAAGGACCCGTCAACACAGCATTCACATACTTTATATCAAGGAAGTTCAAGGTGACGGCGACGCTTTGCGCATTATTCTCAAAAGGCACATTTAACTTGAACTGCTTCCAGGCGCTGCCCTCTGCTCCACGATCAATACGGCTGGCCTTATCAAAGGTATAAATAGAAGGGCCATCAGTTTGGTCGTCGCCGTCGTCATTTCCGGTCGTCTGCTTGCCATCGTCAATGGTAATGCTCCACTTATCCAGAGTGACTGGCGCGTCCAGGCTTTTACCGTACGCCAGAATGCGCAACGTCCAGTTTCCACTGACCTCAGGGATTGACGTATGGTCAATCACGTACTGCTTACTCAAGGAACCCTCTCCCGCGCCAACGACGCCAGCGAAGCGCCCCACCATCATCCCACTAGGATCTGTCAGCACGGCGTTAATGGATTTAGCGTCAGTTAAATTCAGGTTCACGCTGATACTCTCTATGCTATCCACATAAGAGACAGGCAATACGATCTCTTTCCAGGTCGCAGAGCCCGCATTGCGATCAATGCGAGTTGGAGCGTCGTATTGAAAAGTGTCAGCAAGCGCCAGAGGAGCCAAACTCAGAGCCGCTAGAGCCGGCAGCAATAATCTTCCCAGTAACGCCATAGGATTCTCCCAATTATAGATAGGTAGCCCCACGACAAGCGACGCTTGCTAAGAGCCTGTTTACACTGGAAAAAGAATACTAAAGGCGCACAACAACAGCACTCCTGCAAACACCCTATCAGCGCTGGTCATAGGTACTACGCAAAATGGAGAGGTTCTCTTCGTTGAGAGTGGCGGAGTAAAAGTCTACCGAATCCACGCCAAATTTTGCCAACCAGATCACATTAGATCAAAAAAAGAAGGCGAAATAGGAAAGCGAGTCGCGGTGCTTTCACAGAAGAATTCTTATTAATTAGTGTCAGAGTGACTTAATAAAAATGGTGTCAGAGTTAATCTTCCCTGCCCCGTTTATATATGTATCCAAAGCGAATACATCAGTATTTTATTAGTGCCAGAGTGAAGCAGAAATAAAGTTTAATTATCGCCCAGAGTCGCTTTAATTTCTGGTTTTAAATAGTGTCAGAGTCGTTTTAATTTATTGAAAAATATGGGTTTTTAGCCTTGAAGATCAAAGTATATCCGCTCATACTGCATCCACGCTTTAGGTAACCCGATGCAGTAAAAGCGATAGAAATTTTCTGAAAAAAATTTTGAAGGGTTTCCAAAATCTTCGACGCTTTAACTCTCGAAGATGAATTAAAACAGACAACTCAACTAGAGGAATTTCAACATGGCTATTTACATGAACTACGACGGTCTGAAAGTTAAAGGCAACGTAACTGCTGAAGGCTACAAAGACTGGATTCGTCTGGACAGCTTCCAATTCGGCGTTGGTCGTCACATCACTATGGAAGCCGGCCACATGTCCAACCGCGAAGCTACTCGTCCTAGCATCAGCGAAATTTCAGTTTCCAAACTGATGGACACCGCTTCTTCCGGTCTGTTCAAAGAGTCTTTGACTGGTACTGCTGGCGTTAAAGTTCTGGTTGATATCGTTCGCACTCAAGCTGACAAAATCGAGAAGTACGTTTCCTACGAAATGGAAGACGTAATGGTAAGCAGCTACAGCATTTCCGCTGGCGCTGAATCCGCTCCAGCTGAGTCTATCTCCCTGAGCTTCTCCAAAGTAACTATGTCTTACACTGCCGCTGACAAGAAGCACGCTGGCAAGACTCCAGAGCGCGTTGGTTACGACCTGGAAGCTGGCAAAAAGATCTAATTTGGATCTGGAGTCGCTCCTTCACAAGCGACTCGCCAAGCAAACAAAAAAGGCGAGTGGGATTTCCCCCTCGCCTTTTTTGTTATCGTTGAAATATATGATTAGCCAGCCCGCGTCAGGCCATCATAAAGCGGCCCAAACTCGTATCAAATCTAGGGAACCTCTGAAAAACGTTGGCGAGACCGCCAGTGCAAGGAAAAAGTCGGCGAAAAAGCGCAGTTTATCGTGAATAAATGAGCATTTTGAGCCGACTTTTGACGCTGCAATGGCAACACAGGTAGTTTTTCAGAGGTTCCCTAGATGTTAACGCAGAATAAGATAAAAACCTGCGACGCCAGCCGCCACACAGCAAGACGCCACCAGCGTCAATAGAATATTCCTGAAACGGGATTTGGTAATGGCTGAAACTTTATTGACATGCGCTCTCTCTTCTAAAAGCTGTTCCAAAACCACACGTCTCTGGCGACGCACTTCTCCCCGACCAATCTGCCCTTTTAGCTGCTGATAATTGATGCTCATCAGGTCAGGATGCAGTTTACTCCCGCACTCTTCAGTGCGCTTGGAGGGCGATAAAGGTGACATTATCTTTTGCATCCCCGTTTAAGGTTTCAGTAAGCAGCGTGTCGGCCGCCTCGCTCAGACTTCTAATTTGCATTGCTTTCGCCAGGCCAGCTTCTCCGACCTCGTTGTACAGGCCATCCGTACAAATTAAAAATCGATCAGAAGGTTCAACCAGTATGGCGTTAACGTCCACACATAATTGCTCATGCACGCCAACGGCGCGGGTAAGCATGTTGCGAAAGCTGCTTTGCTCAGCCTGCGCGGGCGTCATATCACCCTTATCAACCAGCTCCTGCACCTTGCTATGATCATGCGTAATACGATGTAGCTTATGATTTCGCATGAGATATACGCGAGAATCGCCCGCCCAGACCGCAACCGCCACACCATACCTGACAAACAGGCAAGCTACCGTTGAACCAACTTTACTGCCGTTCAGTTCTTGCTGCGCATAAGCCAGCAAATCATCGTTCGTTTTGATCAATGCGTCTTCAATTTGCTCAACCACATCCACCAGATATGCTCGCAGGGGCAGATGATCAAGCTGCTCGACAATCTTCTGACTGGCGACTTCGCCGGCGTGATGCCCGCCCATGCCGTCAGCCACCGCCCATAGCCCACCCGCATCCCGGGCTAGCGCAGCATCTTCATTGTGTTTTCTTACATTGCCCACATGCGTGCGCAGCTCAGACTTCCAGTTAAGGTGGTTCGCCATGAAAATTACATCTGTTCACAGGTCGCCGGACGCAGGTAGCGCCCGATGAAAAATGTCCGATTTTCCATTCCTATCTATCGTTCCATCCCCACTGCTGCCATTTTCCATCAAGGAAAGCTGTAAATCCTTGAAATTTAGGCAACCTTTCTGCCGTGACAAACCTTGGCGACACCCAGGTGGACCCCTGAGTCCACCAAAAGCTATGCGGCTCTTCCTGCTTCATAAGCATGACGTCCAACGCCCCGATAGCCACAGGAAAAGTGGATTCATCCTCTTCAGGAATCTCCAGACTGAGACTTTGAATGGAGCCGCCCGCCAGAGACTTCTCAAGCGGCGGCGTCATGGCCGCAAGCTCTGACCGAAACTCGCCGAAATCAATAATCTGCTCAAGCAGGCGCCCAATGAGAGTTTCCAATGTTTCGTACCACTCGCCATTGCTCAACAAAGTATCGACATAACTGATACGAGAGCTCAGCGGATGCAGTACAGTGAATGGAAAATATCGACCTACGCTGTCAACGCTGGGACACCACAACCCAATCCATGCCTGTTCATCAAGGACTTTGGGCATAATCATGAAGCGCCACCAGGGCGCCACAAGATAGTAATCCAACCAACGTTGCCCCAAAGACTGCTGACTTGCGTACAGACTGTTCTGCAACCATTTATCCCACGCCGAACCAAACCCGCCAGGCAGGTTCAGCTGGATAAAGTCCCCCGAAGACGGCAATTTGCCAAAATAGCCAATAGACGAGTTATTCACTTGCTCCCCATTCGCTTATCAAGCCCTACCATCCCAACCCAGTTAGAACAGCCATTTAGTTCTGTTTTCACTACCTTTAACTCTCTATAAACCGCTCGGGCAGTCGTATCGCTTTATCCATCCAGGCGTGAATGGATTAACCGTGCTACTGGCGAAAAGCTCCATTTCTCCATTGCGGTGATCCACACTGATCACTACGTTATACAGACGGGAAGTGCTTCCTTTATTCACCTTGTGAGCATCCAATAACCGGAATAGACCCCAATCCCCTTCGTACGCATCCGTGTGAAGCGTCTCATTCAAGTCTTCAAACACCACTCTGGCGCCGCTCTTATCGGCTGGCCAATCCATACTCATTTTCAACTGTGGACCGTGGGTATAACGCAAACGCTGACTGCCGACCTCGAAATCGAAACGGCGAACGGTGTTATCCAGTTTATGCGGTTTTACCTGGAAACGTACGTGCGGGTCCTCACCTTTATCACCAAAGAAGACGCGACGAATAGAGTCGGCCACCTGCATCTGCTGCAGGGCTTGGCTGCTGATGCCAATACCTCGACCATCCACGCCTTTGGCGCGCCAGGATGAAGTGATGAATGGCGCGATGTTCGCCTTGACGAAACTGTCTTCAATGCCGCCTGGCTTGAAGAACGCAGCAAAGTCGCTCAGGGAAGCGTCACTGGATGACCTGGAAGAGAATGGGTAGTTCTTCGCCAACGTCTTCTGGTAAACAGAGTACACTTCTCTATTCCAAGCCGCGCTCAAGTGCGAGCCACCAGCGCCCAACAATACTTTCCAGCTTTGGTCTCCCATGGACTCCAGCCAGCCTTTCAAATAACCAGGCGCTCTTGACGCCGTCACACGTAGCGCTTTGACTGGATCTTCTCCGCCACTGAAACGAGCCAGTGCGAACTTGAATGCGGCCTCAGATGAGTTCGGCGCAAGAGAGGTCTCTTCCAATTTGTCGAATATGCCGCGCAGTTTTTCCCAATAGCGGTCAATTTCTTTATCTTCCATTAATCTATGCAGTGACTTGAAAGCATCATCCACTGGCGTAGGCTCACGCTGCTGCGCCACCAGATTCGCCGCCGCATCCAAAGCCTGTCCAGCGCGCCCACTAACGTTTGCGTCTGGCAGCGGAGGCGTCAACAACGTTTCTTTGCTGGCGCGGTTCAACAGAGTCAGAATTGGAGATTGGGTGCGATCCAGGTTATTGGCCAGCTTGTTACGCGCTACATCCATAGAGCCGAAATCGACCACTTTGGGCGAGTTCAGCGCGCGGTTCCAAACATCGATGTAATCGGTGAAATAGAGGTGCTTGATCTTCTCTACAATGTTCTCCACATCTTTTTCAGAGAAGTCTTCTTCCACTTGCGCGCCGAGAATCCACTGCTCGCTTGAGTAGCGCTTAACCAGATTAGAGTCAGGTGAAAGATCCAGCTTGCCATACCCCGCTTTGGTGTACAGACGTGGAATCTTCAGATCCGAGCTGACTTGTGAATCCACGACAAAGGTGCCAGAGAAGTCCACGCCCAGGTCATCACGCAAATTCAGGAAGCCAGCGAACTCCGGCTGACGTTTGATTTGCTGGTAGATACGTCTTTCGATCGGAATGGTTCTCAGCTTTTCACGACTACGCTCAACAACCGTATCTTTCAGCGTCAAATCCGTGAAATTGTCGTCCAACACCTGGTTCAGGTGCGTTTTCAGAGCGCTTTGCTCAGACGCCTTACCAGGAAGCTTTTCTTCCCAATAACGCGCAAACCAGGCCTTTATCTCGTTGTCGTCGCGGACGCGGCTGTTACCCATCATCAGATAAACACGCAATGCCTCGTATATGGCGTCGTTGTTATCTTCCGTAACCAGCACGCCTTCCAACCTCTGGCGCAACAGCGGAGTTAAAAAGTGGCGCAATGAAGCATCGAAAGTTTTTTCGGTTTCCGCAACAACGCCTGCGTCGTAGAGACCCAAATTACTCAACCAAGGATGATCCACTTCAGAGTAAAGCTGCTGAGCGTCTTCCAGTGGCTTCAAGATATCCAGTACTTGCTCAAACTCATTGGGTTCAGGAGTAGCCGAAGCCAACTGATTGTGTTTGTTTAACAGTTCCTGAATATCCGCCATCATGTTCTGCGTGCTCACCACACTTGAAGTCCAAGCGGCGAGAGCCCCGCCAAAGGCGAGTAGCAGCGTGAAGAAGGCGACGCGACGCGTCCACTTTATACGGCCTTCATAGCGGGTGTTTAGCGTGGCGATTTCTGCTTCGGGGAAGATAACTTCTTTCAGCAGTTTATTCAGGAAGAAGCTTTTACCCGCGCCTGGAGCATTGGCGGCAACGTTATAGTTGATGCCGTAGTTAGAAGACAGGTTCGCAAGAATCCGGTCAATCGGGCGCCCTTCCTGGGTGCCGCTGGTAAAATACACGCCGCGGAGCAAAGATTGTTTTTCGAAGCGGCTGGTTTTGAAAACAGACTTGATAAAGCTGTCCAGCACTGAGCGCATGTTCTCCACTTGCCCAGGGAAAGCGAGAATCTTAGAGCGGCGGCGGGTGTCTCGCTCCTGATGCGCCCGCCAAATCACCCTCTCATTTAATCGCTTGACCAGTGCTTCGAATTCAGGAGCAAAATACTCCGCTGTTTGAGATGCGTTTTGATCTTCCGTATTGGGGAAGGTCATGCCCCAAACTTTTTCACGCTCAGTGGCGCCAAGGTTTTCAAAAAACTCATTAAAGCCGGAGATAAGGTCCGCTTTGGTAAAGAGGAAATAAATAGGGAATCGGACCTGGAAGTTCTCCGCCAGCTCTTGAATTCGATTGCGAATGCGTTCCGCATGCTGCAAGCGTTCGGCTTCGCTGGAACTCAGCAGGTCTTGGACGCTCACCGCCAGAAGAACGCCGTTGATCGGCCTGCGCATACGATGCTTTTTCAACAACGCAAGGAAGTTACGCCAACCTGTGCGGTCCTGCGCGGCGTCGCTATCTTGGGTGGTATAGCGACCGGCGGTATCAATTAATACGGCTTCATCCGTAAACCACCAGTCGCAATTACGGGTACCGCCTACACCACCGATTTGCTGCAGTCCTAGCTTTTCCTTCAACGGAAAATGCAGGCCGGAATTGATTAGCGCAGTCGTTTTACCTGCGCCCGGCGGCCCAATGATGATATACCAGGGCAACTGATAGACTGAACGCCGTCCCGCCTTGGTGTCGAACTTTGCGGTGCGCAGGAGACTCATTGCCTCACGGAAGCGCTCGCCAACAACTCTCGCTTCTTCATCAGATGCGGAGGGTTTGGCTTCTTCTTGAATCGCCTCCACCATGGAGTTGTTTTGCTTGCGCTGTCCCAGCATTTTTATCAAGAAGATAATGGTGGCGACAAACCAGACGCAGAGTATGACGACCAGTCTGACCGCCCCTGAAGCAGGCTCCGCCTTTTCTCCGAAGCGGACATAATCGGCCCCGAACCATATCACCAGAGAAAGCGCTATAAGTCCCACTACCGTCAAAAACCGTGGGTCAATCATCCATTTAAAAAAGCGGGACATAAGTCTCCTCATGCAACCGAAAAAGAGAGTTCAAACTACAGGACCGGATATCCGATTCGGGGAGCGGTCCGATCAATTCATCAACTTAAGACTGATACTTTTGCGTCAGTTCCTGAAGCTGCTGCGCCTGCGCGTCGGTCACCGTACCCAGCCAATAACGGAAGCCGCTATAACTCAGCAACAGCGCCGCCGCCATAATGGACGCGACAACCCACAGCGGCACGTATTCCGAAATACGCTTTTTCGCAGGAGTAGAGCCCCGCCAGCGAGGAGACAGGTCTCCGTCAAACTCGCCGCGCTGCATTTGAATGGTGCGCACCAAGTTATCGCGAATGGTCTCCAGATAGTCCCTGCCACGGGGGTCCAGCTTATATTTCCCTTCAAAGCCCAGGCTCAAGCACACGTATATCAACTCAATGAGGTCGATATACTTGGCTGGGGTCGCCAGTATCTTGTCCAAGATCAGGAATACTTTCTCACCGCCCACGTTCTCGCGATGGAACGTACTGAGAAGAGTCGCTCGCGACCAGCCGACTTCCGCTCCCCAGGGCGTATTCATGATCGCCTCGTCCAGTGCGGAGCACAAAACATAGCGAGCCGATAGCACTACGTCAGAGGCGACTCCCTTTGACTGCGCTTCGGACTCAAATCGGCGAATCTGCTGAATAACCTGCTGGCGCAATTGATTGGGGTTTTGCACCTGAACGGTCTGACGCAACTCTCCCAGTAACGCGATCAGCTCCGAAGCGCTGGCGGTAAGAGGGTTTAATCCCTGCTTTACATCCAGGCCCTGCCCGCTTTCCATAGCGCCGGGAGGAGGCGCTGGCGCCTGATGGGGCGCAAAAGCAGTCGGCGGAGGCTGCGTTGACAGCCCGCCAGAAGAGCGCCCTCCGGGTGTGGGTACAATGACTGTACGATCACCGCCGCCGGCGCCACCGAAAAATGTTTTATCAGAATCGTTGCTCATGACTTCTAATCTCGCTCAAAGCCGTCCATTCGCTTCATATTAAAACGCCGCGTATCGCAATGAAACGCGGCGAGGGCTAAACGCCTCTCTCGAAGCAAAAAACGATTAATCCCTGATTGCCCAAAACTCCATTTCCAAACCTGGGAAATCCGCGCCGATATGTACGGCGAAGCCGCTGGATTGCGCCAGGGCTCGCCAGTAATCGCTATTGCGGTCCAACTGGAAGTAGGTGAAACCGGTATGGAATGGAATCTGTCTCGGCGCCACTGGCAAGGCTTGCAGCCCGATGCCAGGCAACGCCGCATTGATCAAGTCGCGAATACTTTCGACCGGCGCAATCTTCACCTGGCTTGGGAAGCGGCTGCGGATCTGGTCCGACTTCATCTGCGCTTTGACCGCCAGTATGTATGTCGCCTTCTCCACCAAAGACCGGTCCGTAATCGGAGATACATAAATACCATAGCGACGCTCAACCAGATCCAGGGACACGGCGGAGGTTTCACTCACCGTATTCATGTACTGATTCAGAATCTGCATCAACTGCGGGATGGATTTTTCCAACTCGTCATGATGATACGCTGGCATGGTCGCGGGAGGTCTGCGTTGCACACTGGTGAACGTCGACAGTTCACCGGCTATTTGCATTAATTCGCCGAAAACGTCTACAGGATGTAAAGGGCGAATTTGCGCCAAGTGCAACAACCATGGCTCAACTCGGTTGATCATCTGCAGCATCAGGAAATCCGCGATCTCGGAAGTGCCCTGTCTGCCGCTGTCTCTCAATCGTCCAGCCAATGCTTCCGCACGTAAATTCAAGCTGCCCGCCACTTCCTGCAACAGGTTGGCAAGGCGCGGATGCGCTCGGACATCCAGCATGGGAGGGATAAACTGGGAGTCGAGAACGATTTCTCCATCATCCCGCTTATCCTGTATGCGTGCGATAGGCAACACAGCGTAACCACTGCGGTCTTCTCTTTCCAACAGAATACGAAAACGCAGTTGTCCAATCTGAATTTTAGTGCTGTCGCTATGCTCGGATGTGGAATCGAAGGTCTCCAGTTCACGGGCGTTAAACCGCACCAGCGTCTGATTGTCTTCTTCCAGATGCGTATCAGGCGAACCCGGGCGTTTAACAGGAATACCCAGATAGACAGTTTGATTCTGTAGCCCTTTCTCGGGCTCCAGAATATCAAGCTCAGAATCTATGTCTGGAACGTTGAACGGCGTTCCATCGGGGAAAATACCTCGGCAGCGATTAATGGAGAACTTTCCAAGTTTCAGCACTTGGGTGTCTATCTCCAGATCATAAAATCCCCAGAAAAAAGCCTTTAGAGGCTTGCAGCGGGCTTCCAACAACGATTCATGGTAACGATCCTGTTGCTGGAAGTGCTGAGGACGAAGGAACATGCCCTCCGTCCATACGACGCGGTTTTCAAATGACATCGAATAGCCCCGGATTAATCCTTGATGCGCATGCCAAGGCGGTCAACGAACAGATCCAGCTTGTTGCCGGTGTTCTGATCGATCTGGAAGACCACTTTGGTGGAAGCGTCGTCGTAACGGATATATTCCGCCATGACGCCGATATAGTGAGTGCGCTTATCGAAGGTGAAGGTCTCTTCTCTCAACTCGCCTGGGGTCAACTCTTTCAATTTATAAGTCTTCACCAGATCGCGGCCCAATACTTCTTTTGCGCTCTGGAACAAGGCGATGAATTCTTCCTGATCGAACTGACGATCATTTTCCAGCTCGAAGATATTCAGAATGACGGGAGAAGCTCGACCGTCTTCGTTCGGATTGACGTCGTTGGCGCCGTGAATCCTCAAAGTGACGGTGGTTTCCCGTCCGGTCCATTTGCCTACAGTCGTACACCCGGCCACCGTCAAGGCCAAGAGCAACAACATAGCCCAATTTCTGAAAGAAGCCTGGCATCTCATGAACAAAAGTCCTCCATATTTATAGATTCGCGCCATCTAAACTATGTAATCAGCCTGAGCGCACTATCAAATCAAATACGCTCAAGCAAATCTTATAAATTATAATGCTTTACAGGACAATTTCTGTCGTCCCGCAACTGCTTCCCTTGAGTATGAGAAAAAATGCAGCCAAACGCCGCACTCTTATCAAGGGGGTTTCTAGGTACAGTAATCAATTTTAAAGTGCAAGCGTCATTTCTGACGGTTTGCCTTCAACTCATTGAAACTGCGCTCATAACTTTCCGCAAAGGTCTCGCCGAATAGACGCTTGAATGTCTTTTCCGCGTCTTCGTTCATCTCTTCGAAGAAGTCCTTGTATCCTTCCCAGTTTTTACCGGCGCCGCCAAACAACGACTTGCCACGTTGCTTTTCAAAACGACGTTCCAGCTTTTCGGGGTTAAACTGACTCATAAGATAGTCGTAAGCCGCACGAATGCCATTAAAGAGCGCTAACTGGTGGTCAGAAATATCGGCGAAGGCTTCTTTTGTCGCCTCCATGGGCGACATGTAGGCGCGCCCGGACTTGGTAAACAAGTTGTCGAGTGCGTCTTCCGCCGACACCGAGAATTTCAGCGGGTTGTTCTCAGCCGCCTGAATCATGGTGAGATTCATACGGAACTCGTTTTTGATAGTTTGACGGGCTCTCAGCGCCTTCATCAGACCATCAACCGTTTCCCGAACCATATCCGCGATAACAGGCGTCAGATTAGCCTGCTGTTCTGCGGTTAAGCGCGCCAGCCCCAGGGCCTGCGCCAATCCAGCGGCCTGCTCTGGAGAAACCTGAATCGGCGGCGTGGAAACGGCTGGACGCTCGGGCTCCCGAGGCGTTTCCATAGCAGGTTGTTTTACAGGAGGAGTCTCTCGTTTGACCGGGCGCTGCTCGACCTGCCGTCTGGGCGGCACGACTTTACCCGGCGCTTGCGCGCCCGTGTTTGCAATCGGCAAATCGGGCTCGGGTTTCTGTTCGACCGGCTTTTCAATGGACTTAGGCTCAGCAGCCGGGGCCACGTCATTTAATATATCTGCGAGCGAGCCGCTATCACCAGAAGGTTCCTTGATGGAAGGCTCAGCAGGGGAAGGCTGCTGCCCCCATAAAGAGGACTCGGATGGAGAGGTGGACTCCAAAGGATCGGACTTGCTCATCCCCGCCCCGGTCAAATCCTGTATTGGCTCAATCTCTTTAGGAAGCTGGTGCGGCTGATCCGTTCCCGCCAATTGTTCAGAGGGAGTGTTCACGATATCCAACAACGAATCCGGGTTGGACTTTGGCGGCGGTTCGCGGCGCGGCTTCGGTTTGGATTCAACGGGCGGCGGCGCCTTGGGCGTAGACGGAGTTTCCGGCTTGCGCGGCTGAATGAGGGACTTATCCCAGTCCTCAGGAATTACATTGGGGATTTCCATGCGGCCACTCTCAGCAGAGCCGCCGCCAAGCCCAAAAGAATCCCCCAGCAGATTGTCCGCGGGAGGCTCGTCTCCCGACACGCCCAACCCCAGACCTTCATCATATAAAGAAGACTTTTGCGATCCGCCGATCGCGACCAGAGGATCTACAGAAGAGTCCCCGCCTGTTAATCCGGTGTCGCCGCCAATAAGTTCGCCCTTAAGCCTACCCATCGAAGGCTTGGGTTCCGGCTCCGAGCCTACGCCGGTCAGCCACTTGTCCAAATCGTCCAAGCCTGGGGAGGCAGCAGCGCCTGCGCCGCCTGGAATATCGTCAATATCAGATGTGATAGACGTTGATTCGCCGTCATCCTGCGGCTTATCCCCTTCCACCAATAATACGAACGGTCCGAGCAAAATCTGGTCGCCCTGGCTGATAGGGGTTGGCTGCCCTTTTACCAAAGCCTGGCTCAGGTTGTTAAGAAAGGTGCCGTTGGTGCTTTGATCAACAATTTCAAAGCCTGATCCGTTAAATTGAATCTTCGCGTGAACGGATGATACGTAACGGTTGGGGTCCGGCAACACCCAGGTATTCGAATTCGCGCGACCTATCGTCGCCCCTTCTTCTTCAACAGTTACGACTTTGCCCGCCATCTCGCTCTCAGGCGGACATTGAACGACTCTAAGCTTTACCTGCATGGTGATTTTCAAGTCCGAAGGAAATATCCAGTTAGATTAACTAATTATGCTTACCAGTTAAAGCGATGCATATACTCACAATGGCTTTCCGGGTTTGCGTCCCTGACTATATACGACGACGCTGCAATGGGTCGCCGACTGCCCCTAGGATAATCCTTTAGGGTTAGACAGCAACAGAATAAAACCCAAAACAATAAAAATAGACCATAAAGCCTATACTTATCGACCGGTACGCCTATATTTCATAGGCCTAAAATAGGGTTGCTAAAATTAACGCCAAATGAATAATCTGCAATCTATGTTAGAAGCGTCATTATTTGGCATAACAGCTTCATTATTCGGCTGTTGCTATATTAAAAGTTATTAAGATTATTGGACGGCGTCGAATGTCGGAGACGCTTTCTCTTCCGACGTATAGCAGGCCTGCTCCTGCTGAAAAGACAGGCGATTAAGGAACATTAAATGGCTCAGAAAACCGCTCTCATCGTTGACGACTCAGCGACAGCTCGAATTATGCTGGCCAAGGTCCTTAACAGCATGGACGTTAAAACCCGTCAGGCCAGCTCAGGTGAAGAAGCCCTGAAACTGGTTCCCGCAGAACGCCCGGACCTGATCTTTCTCGATCATCTTATGCCGGGCATGGATGGTTTCCAGACACTTAAAGCGTTAAAGCAAAATCCGGAAACCAACCAGATTCCCGTCATTATGTATACCTCCCAGAACGCCATGAAATACCAGGAAGAGGCCAAGGCCCTTGGCGCGGCGGGAGTTATCACCAAACAGGTTGAGCGCGAACGCTTATATCTGCTCGTCGAACATGTTTATATGCAGCAGGAGCTGGCTCGCACCGAAGCCAGCGTTAACACCGTGGCGGAGGCGATCGGCCAGACTCCTATGTCTACCGAGCAACCCGCCGCGCCACGTAAAGTCGTCCCGTTGCGCCCGGGTCAGCAGAAAATGGAAGATCACGTGGAGCAGCGCATCGCTTCTCTACGCAGCGAGCTGGAAACCCAGCAAAACGAGCGCTACTGGAAACCACTGGAAGAACTGAAAAAGCAGAATGGCCGCCTGCGCATTGCGCTATGGGCGATGATCGTCGTATTCATTCTGACAGGGCTGAAGTTGAACTCTCTGGATTCCGCCTTTGAAGCCATGCAAAAAGAGGTGAATTCCGCCAGACAGGTTCTGAATGAACTGATCGCCATCATGGAAGAAACCTGATCAACGAAAAGAGTCATTAACAGAATCGGTAGCAACCGTGAATTAGAGGGCGCTTAAGCGCTCTCTTATTATTACCCCACCCTTCCCTGATCTCGCCCACCATTGCAGACCTTGCCAAGCGCACCAACATTCAAGAGCCTATTGCGCAAGCCTCCGCCCTCGTTTCAGGCAAGAAAATAAATATCCGTTACACTTACTTAAAGTAATTCTTTAGAAAGAGAGCATTACATCGATTGTTTTTCTGGGCTTTCATCAAAGATGTCTGCTGCGCAGTGCGCCTGCTTAAATACGGAAAACCCAAGTTCATCTCAGTGAGCCAATAGCCGGGAAATAGCGCAATGCTGTTCAAGACTTATCAAAAGAAAAAGTTTCTGCTGGTCGATGATTTTGACAATTTCATCTTCTCACTCAAACAAATGCTGCGCCGACTTGGCGCGGAGGATATCGACAGCGCCCGCAACGGCGAAGATGCGGTGCAGCTGTTTTTACGCAAGCATTATGATGTGGTGTTCTGTGACTACAACATGGGGGAACACAAGAACGGACAGCAAGTACTGGAAGAGTTGCGCTTCCGTAAGCTGCTGAAAAATACAGATATCTTCTTGCTGGTCAGCGCTGAAGCCGCCAAAGATATGGTGTTTGGCGCACTGGAGTGCCAGCCTGATGGTTACATCACCAAGCCCATCACTCAATCCATACTGCAAAACCGCCTTGATAAGCTAATGGAGCAAAAAGAGGCCACCGCAGATATCAATCGCGCGATTGATCTGGAGGATTACTCCAAGGCGATTACCCTTTGCAATCAACATCTCAAGGCCAACACCAAATACCGCTCCTGGACCGTAAAAACCCTGGCGAACCTGTACTATCTCAGTGGCGATCTGGTGCACTCCAAGCAGATTTATGAAGATATTCTGCAAAAACGCCGCTTGGACTGGGCCCGCCTGGGACTTGGCAAAGTGCTGCTGGCGGAAGGCAATGCGCAAGAGGCGGCGGTTAAATTTGAGGAGTTGATCGAAGAGCAGCCCTTGTTGGTGGAAGCCTATGACTGGCTGGCCAAAGCACAGCGTCATATCGGCCACGGTAAAAAAGCCCAGGGGACGCTACAACAAGCGGTGGAAATCTCCCCCCGCGCCCTGCTGCGTCAAAAAGAGCTGGCGGAGATCAGTCGCTCGTTGCATGACTTGGAAACCGCCTCCAAAGCGTACCGACAGACCAACAAGTTGAGCGAGTATTCCTGCCACGAATCACCAGATTTGTATTTGGATTTTACCCGCTGCCTGTCTGACCTGTCGGAAGGCGACACCTCATCACAAGGCCAAAAGCTGGCCTCGGAAGCCAATGCAGCGCTAGATCGCATCCGCAGAAAATATAAAGACGATCCAGCGACACAGCTGAAAAGCCACATGGTTGAGGCCAGGGTCTGGTCCGGCCAAGGCAAAGCCCAAGAAGGCGCTAAGGCGCTGAAGCAGGCGCAAACCTACTTTGACGAAGCCGCCAAGGACAATCCGGACCTGGCACTGGAAATGGCGCAAACGTTGTATGCGCTAAACCAGGAGAAAGAAGCCGAACAACTGCTGACCGAGCTTGCCGCCAAGTATCCGGATAATGAGAAGCTTCAAGACAGAATCGAAGAGTTGCGCGACGAACCCGTAAGCCTGAAACAACGAATCAAAGCTCGGGAACTCAACAGAAAAGGCATCCAGTTATACGAGGAAGGCGCCTTGTCGGATGGGGTAGCCGTATTCAAGGAAGCGATGGCGATTACACCGGCTCACGTCGGCCTGAATCTAAACCTGCTGCAAACACTGATCAAATCCGCCTCTCAGTCCAAACTGAACGCGGAATATCAGGGGCTCGCGCAGCAGTGTCTGAGTCGGCTGCAACGACTGACGCCGCAGCACAGACAGTACAAGCGCTATCAACACTTGTTGCAGCGATACCAGCAAATTCAACGAGGTTAATGCACCGTGACACAGAAAAACAAACTGGACTTCAGCTTTATCATGGCGGCCAGCGTTCACGATATGAAGAACTCTCTGAGCATGTTGCTGCACTCGCTGGACGAAGTGAATCACGAAATCGCGGAACTGGACCTGCCCATTGCTCAACGCATGGCGACGCTGCAGTATGAGGCCGCGCGGGTCAACAACGATCTGGTGCAGTTGCTCAGCCTTTACAAGCTGGATGCAGACATGCTGACCGCAGACATCGATGAACACTTCCTACTGGACTTTCTGGAAGAGCAAGTGGCGCGCTACCACCCACTTTTCGCCGCTCGCAACATGCGTTGCGAGGTAGACTGCGACGAGAGATTAACAGGGTATTTTGATAATGACTTGGTGTCTGGCGTAGTGAACAACATTCTCGCCAACGCGATTCGTTACAGCCGCAGCCAGATCAGAGTGTCCGCCAGAACAGAGGAAGACGGCCTTTACATCACGATCGAAGACGATGGTCAGGGATTTCCCGCCAAGATGGTGGAGATTCCCGAGCAGCTATCGACGGAAGTGGATTTCGAGTCAGGCAGCACTAATCTGGGACTGTATTTCGCCCACCGTATAGCTCAGCTGCACATGCAAAAAGGAAAAACAGGCAAGATTTCACTGCGCAACGGCGGCGCGCTGAATGGCGGCGTCTTTGAAATGTATTTGCCCTGAGTCCGTTCGCCTACCGCCGGGATCACCGGCGGCCAAACGTAAACTTACAGACAACACTTCTTGAACTTTTTACCGCTCCCGCAAGGACAAGGATCATTACGGCCGACTTTGGGTTCTTCACGCACCAGCGGATCATGATGCTGGAAGTAAACGGACAGGCCCCGCCCCGCTTTTGCGTATCGCATCAGATACCCATTCAGATCCTCATGAGCGCCGCGTAACTCCTCGCGAAAATCATCCTGTTGAGACGCGCCTTCACGCTCCAGAATCTCCAGTGCGGCATCCACATCCTGAAAGACTTTCAGAATCGAAATGGTGTCATCCAAATCCCGCGACATTTTCTCGTAACCGCCGGGATCGCGTTGCGCCAGCATCTCCAGAGCGCGCACCCAATTTGGCGCCAGCCACTCATCCGCCAGAATAACGCCCTCGCACCAGTTTTCGAAACTGCGGCGTTCCTCGGTATCCCAGCTGAACAAACAATCTGATGGCAGCGTCGGCGCGCCGATTTCTATTTGTCCGCGAATTTCCTGATACAGCGCCTTCATGTCCTCGATCACCGTCGAGTCACTTTGGCACAGCTCCTCCTGATAGCATTCTCCCAATGCGACGGGTAGCCAGTCCTGCTCGTCTATTTCAACAGGGCAACAGGCTAATCCGAACAAAAAACCGTGACATTGATTGTAATTAAGCAAGTCCTCACAGCGTTCGGCGTCACACAAAAATGCACGCAGGTCAATAAATCGCGGATCAGATTCATAGCCCGAAGCGACTTGTCCCCTCGGGTATACGGAAGGAAATTCAACTCCCATACCACTCGATCCTTTTAATAATCTGTTATTCATTCAAGTGTAAAACGAAACAGGCAATATTGTTAGTAATTTAATATGGCCCCGGCGCGTCCTCGCGTTGGCTCCAGGGCGCGCCAGACTCGCCTCAGCGGAGTACGCCCCTTTCTACGCCCAAAGAAAATATCGACTACTCCCCCACTCACCCCCACCTC
>NZ_JAHMIN010000057.1 GCF_018986435.1 Hahella sp. HN01
GCTGCTATTTCCTGATAGCTATACCCCTGCTTGCGCAGTCGCACGGCCTGTTTTCTTTTTTCTTCCTGCGCTGCGGCAGGTAATGAGCGAGCGTCTTCTATAATCATATGGGTAGTGTATCATACCTATATCGATGCCAGGTTAATAATAAACAACAACTTCAGATAAGGCGAAGGCTGATAAAAATGACTCAGCAGAAGCGACCGCCCCCAGCAGTCTTCTTTGCGATGATCGCCACGCCCCATCCTAGTGCACTGATTCCCAAACAAAAAACCACTACGCACCATAATCGCCCCGCACTTTTCTTCAACTTTGCGGGCTGGGTCACGGTAGGGAGAATCTGTTGTGATTGAGGGTTGTAGGTGAAACTTATCACTATTAGTTTAAGCGGCAATGGGTCACTCCATTGCAATGGATTACCGGTTTAAGGTTTCGTTGTACCAATAAACTACTCCTTARTGCAGATGATGGCGTCACATCTATCGGGTGGAGCAGTGTATTTTCCTATTACCGCGCTTCGAGGAAGTGTTTGGAAAAGTATCAGGGAGTGACGCCACACCGCCGACACAGAGAGCCTGTCGATCCAGTATTTATCAGGAATACGCGACAACGGCTCTCCCTGCATAGTCAGACGCCTTCACAGTCAACACGCCGACGATTCAAAGAAAAATAAACTCGATGACTTCGCACTGACGCCAGCGATGGCGCCGTAGAGGGGTCTTACACCGCCAAACAACTGATTCGGAAAATAGATGAGGTGCTTTTTATGAAGCTATCTATGATCATGGTTTTGTTAGTATTGGCTGGACAATTGTCCGGCTGTGGAGGGAACGACGACAAGAAATCGGAAGGGACTCAAGCGAGCGACGATAGTAGCGGCGATGTGGCGCCCGACGATAATTCTTCATCCAATGATGACGCCCCGCTGGAACCGACATCGCTGCGTTCGGTTGAGTTCGCCCAGTCTCACGTTATTCCTCCAAGCGGTCTGAGCTGGGATCTTAAAGAATCAGGCGAGCTGCAATTGGTCGAAAAAAGAGACACGCTGGTATTGGCCACCTTCGACGAAGCCGTGCAGGCTGCGGAAGTGCGCGTTTATGATAAAAACCATCAGTTACTTTCTTCCCTGAACCTGTCAAAGCCGAGCGATCTTCCCCCCACTGAGGGCGACGATCTGCCCTACTCGGATGACGCCTGGTCGGCGGTGATTCCGTCTGATGACATGTCTAAAGGCGTGAATATCCGCGTCGTCGCGCAAGGTAAGAGCGCATCGGAAACCGTCACGCCCGCCATGCATCCTGAATTGGATCTCACTATTCAATCGCTGCCCTTTCTGATCTACGGCGTCAATGAAAGCAATATCCCGTTTAAAATCGACGACCTGAAAGTAATGTTCGCAGACCCCGACACCGCCGGACAGGGCTTTGCGGGAATGCCCTTCTCAAAGACCCATATCGTTAACCATCCCTTGGGAGTGTTTGAATCGGACTATCTGATTGTACCGCCGTCAGGCTCGGCTCCGGCGAAGAAAGTGGAATCCGCGGCGGACCCAGACTATTCCAGGCCGATTCTGGATATGGTCTGGCACATCGAATACGCCCTGGGCGACATGGCGCTGAACAAAATCACCTTCGCCCCATCCATGCTCATCGACCACTCCAAAACGGGTCCGATTAAAACCCGTGGACTGGGTGGCGTGGCTTACACCGGCTCCGGGGCGTCTATGGGCTACCCCTCTCTCGGACTGCTTTGGCACGAAGGCGGACACGCCATCGGTCTTCCTCACTCGTTGAGCGGCAGCAAAGACGTGAACGGCCCCTACTATCCCTATGCAGAGGGTAGTTTAAGCGGTTCAGTCTGGGGGTATGATCAATATAAGCGCTACTTCCGCTCTCCCCTTACCGCGCCGACTTCCCGCTACTTCGCCTGTAGTGGAGAAAGAGGCGGTGGCGTTTTCCAGAAAAACGCGGAAGGACGCTGCTATCGATTCGACCCGATGCACTCTGCGGACGAGCAAAAAGACCCCGACGCCGACTTCCCGTTATTCTCGGATTTTAATGCAGGAAAAATGCAGCGCTGGGTGCGTAATCGCGCCAGGATGAATCCCTCCAACGATGGTTTTCAGGTGCTTGACGACAACGGCGACTGGGCGGACTTTGTTCCAGAAACCAAACACTACGCGGGATGGCATATCAAGGAACACTTCCCCGTGTCGTTTGATGAAACCACTGACTTCATCATGGTCACGTACAGCCTCGCGGGGACCGACGCTGCGTCGCAGTTCTATAACCCGATCCGATACAAAGGAAACGCCATTGAGTATGTCGACGCGATCGATCAGGACGACCTCAACAGCATTAACGCCGATATCTCAAGCGGCGCCAGAGCCAAATACTCCGATTACTGCCGGCGCCAGGGGTGTGACTTCACCCTCAAGGTCACCTACGAAGACGGCTCGACCTCATACAGAGTGTTAAAAGGAAGCGCCCGCAAGGATTGGCAGCCTTCTGTGTGGAAGGACGACTATCTGAATGAAAACAGTAAAGACAGCTATCTGTTTTGGGCGGTAGCGCTGGTGGCGCCCGAGGGCGCGCCGAAGGTGAAAAAGCTTGAGCTGCTCGACACGCCCATGCTGTGGAATTTGAGCCCCACCGCTGTTATGGCGGCGAAAGCGCTGGTCGTCAAACAGCTGTAGCATCTAGACAGATACAGCTTGCCCCCAATGCTTGAGCGTTCAGCTTTAGAAAACCGGAGCGACTTATGCGCCGAGGCTTTATTAGCAAGAGCGGAATCAAGCTTGGGGGAAAGTTTCACGTTATTTAAGTCGCCGTTTGCAAAGGTCTTCAGTTGGAGGCGTTAGCCTCCAACTCAAACGCTTCATCATATTTCACCACACCGACTGACGTCTCTCTCCCAAACCCCAGCGCCATAAAATACTCCGGCGGTACGCCGGGTAACTCCAGACCAGGATGAGGTTTAAAGCCGAAACGGCCGTAGTAGTCTGGTTCACCAAGGAGCACGCAGCCAGCGGCGTTGTTATGCGCTTGCAGGCGGCTCAATGCTTCCCTGATAAGGGCGGAGCCAACGCCCTGTCCTTGTCGATCCGGACGCACGGAAACCGGGCCGAGGCCGTACCAGTTTTGAATATTAGCGGCATCGGCTTGCCCAGAACTGTGATGGCCCTGGATAGCCACCGGGGAAATAGCGATGTGACCGATCAGTTCGCCCTGCGCTTCCGCCACCAGTGAAATGGTCAACTTGCCACGCTGCCTGAGCGCATTGACGATGTGTTGCTCCGTATGACTGGTATGAGGCGCGTTCAGGAACGCTTGTTCGGTGACGCGGGTGATCGCTTCTAAGTCGCCGGGTTGTTCATTGCGAATATGGAAATTCATGTGTTGTCTCGTTGTTGCTTGCCAAACAAGGCTAGCCCTGGCGGGCTGTCGCCAGCCGCCAGGGAATGAGGTTTTACTGGTTATCCAATTGCGGACGTACGGCTTTCAGCCCGGCCATATTGATTTGATAAGGCTTTCCGCTTTTTGAATGGATAAGGCGTTTGTTTTTGAGTTTAGTGAAGACCGGCAACGTGCAATCGGCAAGCACATAGCCCTCGCGGGTGTAGCATTCAACGAATGTCACCTTACCAGAGGTATTGCGTGTAAATATGATGCGGCCGCCTTTGGCGAGGACGTGCAACGTCCGTTGTTCCGGCTTGGAAATGTTCATGTTGGAACCTGTAGCAGTAATCAAATATGCGACACGGCAAGCATGCGTTCATGCTCGCCACGAAAATGCGCGTATCGATAACCGAAACTCCTGAGGAAACAGGGGTTGGGTTATCGGATTACTGCTATCTCCAACATATACACCTCTTGAAAGGCTGGTAAGCGATTCCATCCCGCTGTTTTTAGCTGGGATGAAATAAAAAATTCTGATTGAAAACAGACGCTTTGCGTCAGGCGGGAGAAGTTAGCCTATTTTTCCTGCAGGCGTCAAGCCGCCGGAGGCGCTTTCCGGCGGCGACTGGGGTGAGAAAAAAGTCTGCGTTATAACTTGAAGCGCGACACCAGACCGTTCAGCCCTTCATTGGCGCTGGACAGTTGATTCATGGACGCCTCGGAATCCTGCGCCAGCTTGGTCAGCTCACTGATGATCATGGAGATTTCCGACATGTTCTCGCTGATCTTATCGCTGACCTGGCTCTGCTCCTCGGCGGCGGTGGCGATATGGGTGTTGAGGTCGTTGATCTCATCAAAAGAGCTGAGCACTTTATCTAGCCCCTGGGTGAGTTCTTCGTTGTCCTTCACCACCACTTCACTGCTGTCTTTCATGCCGGACATGGCGTTCACCACAACGGATACGCCGCTCTCCAGACGATTCAACATGCCGTCGATTTCTTCCGTGCTGTTCTGGGTGCGGGCGGCCAGCGCGCGCACTTCGTCCGCCACCACGGCGAAGCCCCGGCCCTGGTCCCCTGCTCTGGCTGCTTCGATGGCCGCGTTGAGGGCCAGCAGGTTGGTCTGCTCGGCGATGCCGCGAATCACATTGATGACGTTGCTGATCAACTGCGCTTCCTGACGCATGGTGTTGACGTTCTCCACCGCCTCCGACACCCGGCGACTGAGATCCACCACGCTCACCCGCGCCCGGGAAACCGTCTCTTTGGATTTCTGCGCAGAGCGGCTGGCTTCTTCTGTGAACGTAGAGGTTTCCGTGGCGTTCTTGGCGACGGATTCCGCGGTAGCGGCCATCTCTGTGACGGCGGTGACCACCTGCTCAGTTTCTCCCGCATGCTTGTTCATCATGCGATAGTTTTCTCTGCTCTGCTTCTCCACCTCCGACACAATGCCGGAGATCTGTTTACTGGAAACAGACAACTCGCCGATCATGGCCGCCAGATACTTGATGAATTTATTCACCGACTCCGCGACATTGCCCACTTCGTCGTGGCTGCTGATTTGAATACGCTTGGTCAGATCCGCTTCGCCGGTGCTGAGAATATCGATATTGGCGCGCAGCACGCCCAGACGTTTGCTCAATTGCGTGAAGGCCAGGAAGCCGAAGAAAACGATCGCCAGCGCAATGGGAATCTGAATCGCCGCCAGGGTGGACATTACCGAGTCCGTCGCCGCGCTCAGCAAAGACGTTTTAATACTGACCGCCAGCAACCAGGGCGTGCCGGGGACATCGCGGACGAAAAAGGAATAATCCTCGCCGTCTTTGGCGTTTTCATACTCGCTGGAGTAGGTTTCTTGATTGGACGCGGAGCCCAGATAATCTTTAACCTCCGCCAGAAAAGGAGACTGTGACGCCAGCTCGCTGACGTTCTTCAGAATCGCATCGCCCTGCAGTCCGCTGCTGTTGTTGAGAATCTTGCCGTCGCGTTCAAAAATCAGCAGCTGGCCGTTCAGCTCCTTTTCCTTCTCCGCCGCCAGGCCATTAAAGAACCCCAGGGTCACATCAATGGTGGAAACGCCATAAGCTTCGCCGTTCACGCGAATGCCCATGGAGCAATTCGTGCGCGCCTCCGGGCTGGCGGAATCCCGATAGGCCGGCGCCCAGGCGCACTGCCCGGCCGGGGCGTTCAAACCGTCTTTGTACCAGCTCTGCTCGTAATAATTTTGCGACTCCGCGGAATTCCAGTAGGTGTTGGTGACCAGCTTGCCGCTGCCGTCGCGATGAATAAAGGTGCTGTTCTTGACGACATTGCTGTCCCGCTTGCGCGGCAGAGGCCAGACGCCGCCGCCGAACACCTGCTTCTTGCCGTATTGATCGATCATTGCGCCCAGTTGCTTGTCGATCTGATCGCTCTCCAGCAAAGGCACAGTCTGGGTGATCACCCGCTGTTGCGCCTGCACCTCGGCCAGCTCCGACAGAATCTCGTGCACCAGCGCATGCAGCACGCTGTTGATGTTTCTCTGTTCTCCCTGAACCAGGGTGGGCGCTACCCACTGCTGTATTCCTAACGCCGTAAATACGCCGACGATGGCCAGAAACACGATTAAAAACAAGGTGTATCTGTAACGTATGGACATGACGTCTCCCCGAATATGCGCCTCGGTTACTGGATATTTTGGGTCGATTCAGGATGCGAAAGCCGCATCGCGACTAACTATAAGATATAGCACTAAATTCCAGATTTTCCCGGTTTACATCCCTGAAAACCGTAGAAGACGCTGCATTGACCGGTGCGAATCCCAGGTGAATCTCTCCACGTTCGAAAAAGCGCCGCGCCACCGTTCATACATACAAAAAAAGGCCGGCGGGGCCGGCCTCAATGTAATGTGCGCTTAGTTGTTTACGCATAGGTTAGGTACGGATATTTATGCAACAGCTTTAATGCCCCCAGGTTCACGCAACTCAGCGTATTTCTGGAATGCAGGTTGCGTTTTCCGAGCGCTCAGTCCATCACGATCAGGGACATGTCATCCATGCGCACCCGTTCGCCGCTGGTGTAGCCCATCAACTGGCCGATCACGCGAATGCGATACCAGCCGGTTTGCGAGGCGTAGAAGGTTCCATGGGTTTCGTTGCTGCTCCAGGTGCCCAGAATGTTATTACCGTGGCCTGTGCAGAATGCATTGTCGCTGTTGGATGGCGCAATGATGGAGACGGTTCCGTTGGGATAAGTCACTTCCAGATTGATATCGAACCAGGTGTAGTTATCCGCAGACTGCACGGCGCACTCTGCATTGAAGAACACCGCCCGGGTGTCCACGTTGCTGGCGTAGACATAGGCGATGGTGCCGCCGCTGGACGTGATTGGCAGCGCGTGCGCCGCGCCGTCTGAATAGATTACCGGATTGAGGTAATAAACGCTGGATTCCACGTCCGCGAAGCTGAAAGCGGAGGCTGCGCCTAGCAGCGCGCCAGCGGTCAAGGAGATGAGTCTTTGTTTAGTTTTCATAGTAATGCCCTCTTGTTTGCTCGTATTGAGGCGCGCACCGCCCGCTCGTCGTCTAAACCGCGACTGCGACGACGAGGGAATGTGTGCTCTGTGAATTCCGAATAAATGCGCTGGAAATTTGAGGTCAGTTAACGGTTAAGGCGTCTGCGCCTGTTGCTCGTTGTCGGTCAAAGCCGCCACGCTGCGGGTTGAATTAAGGGAGGCGAGGATGGCGGTCGCCTGCTCTTTGACGAAGGGATCGCTGTCACTTTGCATCGCCAGGGCCAGATCCCGCCTGAGGGAGACGTCAATCTCTTCCTGCCCCATCAGCTGGTTGAAGGCGATGGCGCGCACCAGTGGCGATGGGTCCTGTCGAGCCAGCCGGCTCAGTTGCTCGAACGGCGCCGCTTCGCCCCGCTCCGCATAGGCGCTCAGCGCCATCGCGCGGGTATCCGCATCGCTGGATTGCAAGCCCTGATCAAATAGCTCACTCACCTGTTCAGACGTTGCGCTCAATAGGCTGGTCCGATACTGAGTCACCGGATTGTCATCCACTGCCTCTGCTGGCGCGGACGCATAGAGACTGGCGTTAAGAAACAACAGAGACTCCGTCAGCTCAATCTGCTCTTTCGGATACAGACTGATCGCCGCCAGAGACTCGCCGTGGTAAAGATCCGCATGGTTATAGGTCTGGGAGAGGCGCTTCATGGCGTCGGGAATGGATGCGTTGACCACCAACAAGGACAGCTTGCTATCCCGCAGACGGTCATCCAGATAAAAACGCACACCGGTCAGCGCTTCCAACTTGTTAGTCAGTAACGACAAGGGATAAGCGTTCACATTGACTGACACCAATCCGTTGGCGGCGACATCGATAGTCCCATCCGCAGGCGTGGTTGCGTTCTCTTGCGTCGGGATTTCTTCCGGGACATAGACGGGCGTGTCGCGCTCAGAAGCAGTCGCTTTGACAGACGCCGCGGAGGCGACTTCAACGCCCCGTTTAACAGGCTCCGCGTGCTCCCCCAATAAATTAATGGCGGCGACGCTGATCGCCGCGCCTAAAACGATGGCGATGGAAAAATGAATGGTTTTCATAGCTGCCTCCTGCATTTATGATCCATGGGCTGCGCGATGAACTGACCGCGCAGCCTGCTGGAAACCTTGCTGCAACGACGCTGGTTTGAGTCGTTGCCTGTCATCAGGATGGGTTCAGTTTACGAAGGGGTGGATCAGGGGGCAGTTAACTTTTTGGACGCAAAAATGTGACATTGTCACGAAAGCGCAGAAACAATATTCATAAAACGAATTAGCACATAATTTTTAATTATTTTATTGCATATAAGAAGACACCTAGAATTGTCCGATCTTTATCACAGGCCATGGGAGGCTTTTATGAAATTCAATCGCTTACGTCGCACTCTTGTACTTGGCGGCCTGGGTCTGGCCCTTGCCTCCGCGTTAGTCACCCCCAGCTTCGCCGCAGAAGACCTGCTGCAAAGCATCCAAAAAAGGGGCTCCATCCAGGTTGGCCTGGAAGGCACTTACCCTCCGTTTAACTATCAGGATGAAAATGGCCAGCTCACCGGCTTCGAAGTGGAGTTCGCCAAAGCGCTGGCGGATCAACTGGGCGTGAAGGCGGAATATCAGACCACCAAGTGGGACGGCCTGCTCGCGGCGCTGGAATCCGAACGTCTGGACGTGGTGATCAATCAGGTGACCATTTCCGATGCGCGCAAACAGAAATATGACTTCTCCGCGCCTTACACGGTGTCCGGCATTCAGGCGCTGACCCGCAAGGATCTGGAAAGCGAAATTAACGGCCCTTCCGATCTGGCGGGCATGAAAGTGGGCGTGGGTCTGGGCACCAACTATGAAACCTGGTTGCGTGAAAACGCGCCGCAAGCGGAAGTGAAAACCTACGACGACGATCCCACCAAATACCAGGATCTGCGTTTCGGCCGCATCGACGCCATTCTGATCGACCGCTTCGCCGCGTTCGAACTGCTGAATAAAACCGGCGACGCGCTCACGCTGGCTGGCTCGCCTTTCTCCCGTCAGGAAGCCGGCGTCACCCTGCGTAAAGGCAACCCGGAACTGCTGGCGGCTATTGATAAGGCCATCGCCAAAATGCGCGAAGACGGCACGCTGCAAAAACTGTCGGAGAAATGGTTCAAGGCTGACGTAACGCAATGATCGAAAGCAGCCTCAAGCTGATTGCGGACTCCGCCCCATTCCTGCTGAAAGGCGCCGGATACACCGTCGGGCTCAGTCTCGGCGGTATGTTTTTCGGCCTGATACTGGGCTTCACGCTGGCGATGATGCGGCTGTCCAGTTTCCGCGCCCTGGACTGGACCGCCCGGGTCTATATTTCCTTCTTTCGCGGCACGCCGTTGCTGGTGCAACTGTTCATGATTTACTACGGGCTGCCGCAATTGGGCGTCCGTCTGGAGCCGTTAACCGCCGCGCTGATCGGTTTCTCTCTCAATATGGCCGCCTATGCGGCGGAAATCCTGCGCGCCGCCATCGCCTCCATCGACCGGGGACAATGGGAAGCCGCCGCTAGTATCGGCATGACCCGCACGCAAACGCTGTACCGCACCATTTTGCCGCAAGCCGCGCGCACCGCCCTGCCCCCGCTGGGCAACAGCTTCATCTCGCTGGTGAAAGACACCGCCCTGGCGGCGACTATTCAGGTGCCCGAACTGTTCCGTCAAGCGCAATTGATCACCGCCCGCACCTTCGAGATTTTCACCATGTATTTGGCCGCGGCGCTGATTTACTGGGTGCTCGCCAGCCTTCTCGCGCATTTACAGAATCGCCTGGAAGCCCGGGTCAACCTGCATGAAAAGGACGCCTGATTGATATGATCACCCTGCGCAATCTGACCAAGCAATTCAAAGGACAAGCCGTACTGAAAGGCATTGACCTGGAGATTCAGCCCGGTGAAGTGGTCGCTATCATCGGCCCCAGCGGCTCAGGTAAAACCACGCTGCTGCGCTGTATGAACCTGCTGGAGGAGCCCAGCGGCGGCCATATCCGCGTCGGGGATTCCGACATCGACGCCGACCGTCCTCTGGGACCGCAGCAAGGCCTGATCCGTAAGCTGCGGCAGCATGTCGGCTTCGTCTTCCAGAACTTCAATCTGTTCCCTCATCGCACGGCGCTGGAGAACGTGATGGAAGGCCCGGTAGTGGTGAAGAAGGAACCCCGTGAGCGGGCCGCCGCCAAAGGCCGCAGTCTGTTGGCCCGCGTCGGTCTGACCGGGAAAGAGGATTCCTATCCTAAACGCCTTTCCGGCGGACAGCAGCAACGAGTCGCCATCGCCCGCGCCCTGGCCATGGAGCCGGATGTGATTCTGTTCGACGAGCCCACTTCGGCCCTCGATCCCGAACTGGTGGGCGAAGTGCTGGCGACGATTCGCAGCCTGGCGGAAGAAAAGCGCACCATGGTGATCGTCACTCACGAGATGAGTTTCGCCCGGGATGTGGCCAATCGCGCCATATTCATCGACGGCGGCGTGATCGTTGAGCAAGGCGACGCCAAGTCCCTGTTCAGCAATCCCAAGGAAGCGCGCACCCGCCAGTTCCTGAATAAATTCCTCGGCGACAACGCCGCTCAGCCCCTGCCGGAAGACGCGTGAGCGTGCTTCCGGTGCGGCTGCTCCTGCAATAGCCAGCGAAATAACGCGAACTGCGACGGCAGGTAAAACAGATATTCCGGGTGCCACTGCACGCCGATAATCTTGCGTCCGCTGACGCATTCCACCGCCTGCACGATAAAGTCCAGATCGCGCCCCACCACTTTCAGGCCCGCACCGGGCACCTTGATCGCCTGATGATGCAAACTGTTGACCCGCAGTTTTCTGGCGCCGCAGATGGCGGATACCCGTGAGTCCTTTTCCAGCTGCACCTGTTTGGTGGGCAGCAATCCCGGCCGGTTGTAGGTGAGCTTGCGCATATGACGAATGTCCTGATGCAGCGCCCCGCCCAGCACGCAGTTGATCAATTGCGCGCCGCGACAGATGCCCAGCAGCGGAATGTTGTGCTCCAGGGCTTTGTGAATCCAGGCGATTTCCAGAGCGTCCCGGTCTGGATCTATTTTGACTTTCTCATTGATATCGCCGTTGTAGTGTTCCGGGCTGATATCGTCGCCGCCGCCAATAATCAGGGCGTCCAGGGGAATGCCGCTGGGCGCATGGCGCACGCTGATGCGCTCCGGATGCGCCCCCGCCATGCGCAGCGCCAACTGCGCGCACCACCACGACGGCGACCACTTGCGGCCGCTGCCGGTTACGCCAACCCGGAGTCTTGTATCCATTGTTCCATGGTCTCTATCCAGTCATGGCGACTAACGCCCAACAGCGGACGCCACGCATCCAGATAAGCAGCGCTAAGTCGCTCAATATCATCAGGCCGACACGCCAGCTCCTCTACTACCCACCAACTGTTCCAGGGAACCGCCAGGCTCCAGTCAGGACGGTCGATCAGTGAGTTTGGCAGGCGATAGTGAAAGGTCGGACGCGCCTGAATGCGCCCGTCGTCGACGGCGCGCCGCACCCGCTCGCCGTCGATTTCCGTCAGTAGCGGCAGCATATCCAGCGCGCGGTTACGGGTAGGATTATAGGCGATATAGTCAATAAACAGCCGATCCAGGTTCGGCGCCGGGTCCGACAAGAGTTGTCGCACATAGGATTCGGGGTAAAGATCGATGTAAGGGCTGATGCGCCGGGTCACGTCTACTTGCAGACGCTCCACCAGCCACCACTGCAACAGACTGAACGCTTTCAGATAGGCGGCGATGGCGGCGGAATCCAGAGAGGGAATTTCCGGGTTGATGTGCACTCCATAGGCGGCGATGGGAGAATCTTCAGTGCCCTGGGCGCCGGCGTCCCTCAGGGCGACGACCATAGGGTCCAGCGCTGTGAGGCTGGTGATCGGCAACGGCGGGCATACCACTTCCATCGGAACCAGCAGCTTCGCCGCCTGCCCCAGCAACTGCACCCACTCGTCTTCCTCTTCTCCCTGCTGGCGGGCCGCCTGGCGTTTGAAGTAGTCCCAATCCACCTCCACGCTGAAACGGCCCAACGATTCCACATGCAGCTTTTTCTCCGCCGCCGAACCGGAGATCACCTGCGCGCCCAAAGCGCTCTGCAGCGCCGCCACGGTCTGATCCAGGGTCAGTCCGGTGAACTCCAGCTCAAACCCGACCAGCCGCACCTCACCGTCGCCTCGGCGGACGATGGATGGGGTTTTGAAGCTGTTATCGCCGGCATTCATGCAGTGACCTCCGATATTGCGCCCTGGCGCTGCGGATTCATGATTGGATTGTAGCATCCGACGCCGTCCGCTGGCTGCGGCATCCGCCTCACGCGCCTTCATTGATTGGTTTGATACGTACGCAAAGCGGCGTCCGATGTCTCCAAAGGCCAGAAAACGCGCTGTCTCGGGTGAAAGATTACGAAGAATTCAGGCGCGCATAATTCTGCTGAAGCGCCCAGATCAAAGTGATAATCTTTCTCGTATAACAATGACGCCCACGTTGGCGGCGCCGTCAGCGTCCGAAGCGAGCACAACGCCAGGCCGCCCCGATTCCGCCGGCGCGCACGATGCGCTTGTATTAACGTTTCAGGCTAAGGACTCAGGACATGTCTTCACGAACGCTGAACGGGGCGCTGACAGCGACCCTGATTAGTATTTGCATCGCAGGAACGACGCTCGCCGCCGGCAGGCCGCCCACCTCTGTGGTCGCCGCGTCCACGCAATCCGCCCCCTACTACGACAAAATCGAAGCCCTTGGCACCGTCAGCGCCAATGAGTCAGTGAACATCACCCCCAAAATCACCGAAAAAGTCATCAGCGTTCATTTTGACGATGGCGTCAGCGTGAAGCGCGGCGATGTACTGATCAAACTGGATGACGAGGAAGAACAGGCCAATCTGCGTTCGACCCTGGCGGTGCAGGCGGAGCGTGAAAGCGCCTATCGTCGCGCCCAGGAACTGTATAACCGACGCGTCGGCAGCGAGGCGGATCTGGACGCCGCCCGGGCGCGGGTTGATCAGAGCAAGGCGGAAATTGAAGCCATTCGCACCCGCATTTCCGCCCATCAGATCACAGCGCCTTTTAATGGCGTGCTGGGGCTGCGCAATATCAGCGTCGGCGCCCTGGTGGAGCCCAGTGACGTTTTGACCACCCTGGATGACCTCAGCGTCGTCAAAGTGGACTTCGCCATTCCTTCCGTTTTCCTCGCCAACCTGAAACCCGGCCTGAAAGTGGAAGCGGAAACCAGCGCCTATCCCAAACAGGTTTTCAGTGGCGAACTCAAGAGCATTTCCCCCCGGGTCGACCCCGTGACCCGCACCGTGCAGGCGCGCGCGCTGTTCGACAACCCTGGCCGTATGCTATTGCCCGGCATGCTGCTGCAACTGGATCTGCAATCCCGTCCGCGCACCACTTTGGTGATTCCGGAAAGCGCCATCGCCACCGTGGGAACCGCCCATTACGTCTTCGTCGTTGTCGAAGGAGAACCCGCGAAAGCACAGCGCAGACAGGTGGGGATCGGCTCCCGCAAAGCCGGCAAAGTGGAGATTTTGAAGGGATTAGAGGAAGGCGATCTGGTTATCAGTCATGGTCTGGTGAAAATCTCCGATGGCTCCGCAGTAAAAGTCATCGCCGTGGATGACGGCGCCCTCAATGTCGCCAAACTGTTGCAAGGCGAACAGCAGGCGGAACAAACGGAATGATGCTCTCAGACCTCTCCGTCAAACGACCAGTGTTCGCCTCCGTCATCGGTTTGCTGCTGATCGCTTTCGGCTATCTCTGCTTTGAACGGTTGCCGTTAAGGGAATATCCCGCCATTGATCCGCCCGTGGTCAGCGTCACCACGGACTATCCCGGCGCTGCCGCCAATGTGGTGGAAACCCGCATCACCGAGGTGATCGAGGAGCGCATTTCCGGGGTGCAAGGCATCGTGTCGATCTCCTCTCAGTCCAGTAATGGCCGCTCCCGCATTACCATTGAGTTCGACATCGGTCGCGATATCGACGCCGCCACCAACGACGTTCGCGACCGCGTATCCCGCATCGCCGACAACCTGCCGGCGGAAGCGGAGCCGCCGGATATCGCCAAAGAGGACAGCAGCGACGACGTCATCCTGTGGCTGAACCTGTCCGCATCCAACATGACCGTGCCGGAGCTGACCGACTACGCCAATCGCTATCTGGTGGATCGCCTGTCGGTGCTGGACGGCGTCGCCCGCGTGCGGGTCGGCGGCGGCAAGGTTTACGCCATGCGCATCTGGCTGGATCGCAGCGCCATGGCGGCGCGACGCATTACGGTGACGGATATCGAAGGCGCGCTTAGAGCGGAAAACGTGGAGTTGCCGGCGGGAAGCATCGAATCCAGGGACACCCAGTTCACCGTGCGTACGGAACGCAACTTCCACACTCCGGAAGACTTTCGCAAGCTGGTGATCGGCGCGGGACAGGACGGCTATCTCATCCGCCTTGGCGATGTCGCCAAAGTGGAGCTGGGCTCCGTGGAGGAACGGGGAATATTTCGCGGCAATGGCGAAACCATGGTCGGCGTGGGGGTCACCAAACAGTCCACCGCCAACGTGCTGGACGTAGCCCGCGCGGTGCAGGCCCAGGCCAAGCGCATCAACCCCACCTTGCCGGAAGGCATGACCCTGCAAGCCAGCTACGACTCCTCCGTTTTTGTGGAAGGGGCCATCAACGAAGTGGTGAAAACCCTGTTTATCGCCATCGGGCTGGTCATACTGGTGATCTGGGCTTTCCTGCGGGATTTACGCGCCACCCTGGTGCCGGCGGTAACCGTGCCGATCTCCCTAATCGCCACTTTCTGCGCCCTGTACGCCTTCGACTTCACCATCAACATGTTCACCCTGCTGGCGCTGGTGCTGGCTATTGGCATGGTGGTGGACGACGCCATTGTCGTGTTGGAGAACATTTACCGCCGCATGCATGAACACAACGAGACGCGACTGGTGGCGTCCTTTCGCGGCAGTCGTCAGATCGGCTTCGCCGTTATCGCCACCACCCTGGTGTTGATCGCCGTATTCGTGCCGATCGCCTTTCTGCAGGGCGACATCGGCCGTCTGTTCTCTGAGTTCGCCCTCACACTGGCCGCCGCGGTGGCGTTTTCCAGCGTCATCGCCCTCACTCTGTCCCCCGCCCTGGCGTCAAAGATTTTGCCCAGTGACGACAAAGCCCAGGACCTGAGCGGAGGCGGCCATTTCTTCCATGGCGTGCAGCGTGTCTATGGCGCCATGCTGGCGGCCTGTCTCAAGGTGCGCTGGCTGTTTGTGGTGCTGATGCTGGCGATTTGCGCCGGCTCCGTCTGGCTCTACAAAGACTTGCCGGAAGAGTACGCGCCCAAAGAAGATCGCGGGGCGCTCTTTATTCTGGTGAACGGCCCTGAAGGCGCCACTTACGACTACATGCTCGACTACATGAATGAGATCGAACGGCGTTTGATGAAGTTCGTGGACTCGGGCGAGGCGCAACGGGTGCTGGTTCGCGCCCCGCGAGGGTTCGGCAATATCGAAAACTTTAACTCGGGTTTCGCCCTGGTGGCGTTGAGTCCCTGGGGAGAGCGCCGCTCCGCCTGGGACATTATGGATGACGTACGTAAATCCTTAGCGGACCTGCCGGGCGTGCGCGCCTTCCCGGTCATGCGACAGGGATTCGGCGGCGGTATCTCCAAGCCGGTGCAATTTGTCATCGGCGGCGGCACTTATGAGGAGCTGGCGGAATGGCGCGACATTCTGTCCAAGGAAATCGATGCGTCCAATCCTGGCCTCGCCGGCGTGGACTTCGATTACAAGGAAACCCGCCCCTACCTGTCCGTGCAGATCAACTATGATCGCGCCGCCGACCTGGGGGTAAAAGTACAGGATATCGGGCGCACGCTGGAGTCCATTCTGGGTGGACGCACGGTCACCACCTATCTGGACAACGGCCAGGAATACGATGTGATCGTCGAAGGCGAACGCGACGCGCAACGCACTCCCGCCAGCATCCAGAACATCTACGTGCGGTCGCAGCGCAGCGGCGAGCTGATCCCTCTTTCCAGCGTGGTGACCCTGCGCGAATTCGCCGACTCCAGCAATCTCAATCGTTTCAATCGCCTGCGTGCGATCACTCTGGAAGCCAACCTGGAGGATTCCCTCACCCTGGGAAAAGCGCTGAGCTATCTGGAAAATCTGGTGGAAACCTATCTTCCCGCTCACGCCCAGATCGATTACAAAGGCCAGTCCGCCGATTTCCGGGAGGCTGGAACCGCGCTGGCGACCACCTTGGTATTGGGCATTCTGATTGTGTTTCTGGTGTTGGCGGCGCAATTCGAAAGCTACGTGCACCCGTTCGTGATCATGCTGACAGTGCCTTTAGCGGTTGCTGGCGGCATGCTCGGCCTCTATGTGACCGGCAATTCGCTTAACCTGTACACGCAAATTGGTTTGATCATGCTGGTGGGGCTCGCGGCGAAAAACGGCATACTGATTGTTGAGTTCACCAACCAATTGCGGGATCAGGGACTCACCTTCGACAACGCCCTGGTGGAAGCATCCATGGCCCGTCTCAGACCGATTCTGATGACCGCGGTCACAACCATCGCCGGCGCCGTACCCCTGATGCTGTCCGACGGCCCCGGCTCGGAAACCCGCTCAGTCATCGGCATCGTCATCCTCTGGGGCGTCTCCGCCGCCACTCTGTTTACGGTATTCATCGTTCCCGTGGCGTACAGCCTGCTGGCCCGCAAAACCCGCTCGCCCAAAGCCGTGGAAAAACAATTGGAAGAAGAACTCAAACTGCATGAAGATCACGCCATAGAGCATCTGGCGGATTAGATTCACTCCTATCAACCCGTCGGGAGGGAAGCCTGCCGATGGGTTACATCCCTAGCGCACTCTTATCATCAATGAGACGGCGCATTTGGAGTTTGCTTTGGGTGGACAGCTGGAGTAATTCTTCGTCCCTCATACAACGCACTATCCCGTAAAAACTCCCTGGCTAACTGCGCCGCTGCGACTTGGTTATCCCTCACCCTGGCGATTTCCTGCTCATTCAATCTAACGCTGATATCCTGAACAAAAGGTCCGCCAGTTAGAAAAGTCAGATACCAAACCTCACCATCCTGCATCAGTATGTAAGAATACGCTTCTTTAAAAACAACCTTCAACAAGCCACCTCAAAAGAAAAAGTAAGTCTCTGGCAATTGCCCGACGCCTTGATTTTTGATAATTGATTATTACCGTAATTAAAAAAATCTATCTATTACTACTTTCGTCATCATAATAAGAAAGCTTCCTGCTGACGACACGCACCCAGTCATCAACGTCTATTTGATCATCGGTTTCAACAGAAAGAAGCTGAGTAAACATCTGAGTTGAAGTTACTATTGCCCAGATAGAAAAAAGACAGGCCTCATAATCGTCTTGTGTTAAATGTGGAAATTCAGACAGTATCATCTCTCTAATATTTTCGTTAGCCCAGACACTGTCTAATAAATCAGCAACAAAGACATTTCCATTTATCGTAGCTATGCCTTGACGTATAACCTCTCCCTCTTTCTCTGTGCTTGCCCAATGCAGCTTACTCACAAGATTAAGTGATTCATCAGAGGTAGAACCATGAAGAAGCATCCCCGCCCTTATACGATCAGTGGCCCTAGGCAGTTCCTCATTAGGCGTCAACCTAGTCGACAGCTCCTTAATAATGCAATTAAGAACTTGCTTTCCACTGCCTTTTCTCATAGTCATGCCTTATGCTTTTATTTGAAATTATGCCAATTTCAGTTTGGGAAAAATCAGTCTGACAACCCATGAAAAAATCACAGATAAAAGAGCATACTTAAAAAGCATCAAACTTAAAACAGCACCTATTTTCACTGTCAATAATTAACGATAATCTTTTATAGTCACTCCCACTCACGCAGAAAATAACACTGTCTTCTGATGTTACTTCAATATAAAACCTGACGCATAAGACGAGCCAATTTGGTCTTTGGTCGAAACAGCAGTACAGGCCATCTTTCGATTATCTGATCCTACCCATTAAACGGTAGAACTGATTTAGTTCTTAGGAGTTTGTTTGGGATAGATGGACGGCGTAATTCTTCGCCCTTGATACAAGGTGCTATCCTGCAAAAACTCCCTTGCTAGTTGCCCTGCTGCGACTTGATTATCTCTTACCCTCGCTATTTCCTGCTCATTTAGCTTCACGCTGGTATCATATATCCCGACTCCTCCTGAAAGAAAAGTCAGATACCAATTTTCTTCGTCTTGCATCAGCATATAAAAATATGCTTCTTGGAAAATAAGCTTCAACATCCCTCGTTAACCTCCCTCATACAGGCAAAGACCACATCGCTTCCAAGCTTTTCGATATAGCTCGCATGAATCTCCAGGTCAGGCTTCGCTGCGTCATATAGGCCAGCGTGATGCAGTAAAGCCAAATAACGCCGTAAAAGTTGCGCCGCCGGGCTGCCATGACTCGAAAAGAGGTTAACCCCCGTCATCCGTCCCCGGTTCTTTTCCGCAAAATAGGAAGACAGATTCGCCAGTAGATGAGAAAGCTCCTCCCCCGTCACGTCAAGCCCAGTCATATAGGCCAAAAACGCCTGTTCGAATATCTCACCATTCTCTTCGGACTCACCCACAAAACGACAGACTTGACCACTGATATTAGCCCCATGCACATGTCCAAAATAATCCGGACTACGCACGAAATACCGACCTTTACCACGGAAAAAGTCATCTATCTCATTGTGATTGAGGGCGTACTCAAACGTGTTGGGGTTGCTGGTCAAGATTTATCTCTCATGGCTTCTACACTCAAGTTTCATTTATGAGCGCACTAACCTCCTTTTTTAATTTTTTCAAAAAGAGTGTCTTTTCTGTTTTATCGGTTTCCAACAAAACCATTTCTTTAATCGCAGATCTGGCTTTAGAGTATAGGTGTTTTGCCTCAAGAGGCTGCATATAGTTCTGTAATACTCTTTCCTCTTCTTCAGCTATATCAACTTCTACGCTTGTAGGACGTATAGTTAAACGGCCTTCTTGAATAGACATTTGATATCCAAAAAAAGTAATAGTCGCGCGCCCTATCTTAGTGTAGAGAACTTCGCCATGCTCCTGAAAAACATCCAGTTTTTCCATATCGTTCAGCCCCCCTTAAAGATAAAGTAGTGGCCTCAAAAGAGTAGAGCTATCGCAGGATATTGACTCTCATTATTGGCGCAATCAATCAGCGCATAATAATGTCGATAACCAGGACAACACCCTTTGAAGGTTGTTAGTGTCGGCTTTTCGTACAAATTCGCATCATTAGTGGACATAAATTATGCGTTTCACTCCTTTAAACTCCTTAACACCTTTTCCAGACAGATCAGCTACGCCTATATCTAACTTTCTAGCTCCAAATCAAATGCAACATTTTGACACTTCTTCAAGAAGTGCGACAATTCTGGGTCTGACTCTTCAAATTCTCTAAGGAACCTCTGAATAACCCCAAGAATCAGTCATAATACGGCAGCCCAACTCAGCAGGAACACTTTTCATGGAACAGATGACTTTCTCCGAAGCCGAATACCAGAATAAAAAGCGTAAGACCCGCCGGGAAATCTTTCTGGAG
>NZ_JAHMIN010000058.1 GCF_018986435.1 Hahella sp. HN01
GCCGGCACGAAAGAAAGGGGATCTCAAAAAGAAAGTTCGATCCCATATGTGTATGTTGCAAAAGAAGCCTTCGAGGGTGAAAAAATACTTTAACCACCCAAGCATCAAATATGCGGCATAGAATGCCTATATCGATGCCGGATTAATAACGGGAGAATCGTTACAAACAAAACAATGTGGGTAGTCGAAAAGAGAAAGACCAAGGACGAACTATTTGAGGAGTCTACCAAGCAATACTTAGAAGCACATCCATGCAGAATAGCTATTGCTGTTGCCCGTCATCCAGATCTGATTACTGATAAGTTTTCAATCTATATCGATGGCAATATTCCTTCAACAAGAGACGGCAAACAACCCATCGATGGTTTCTCTGCAAGAGCCAGCGTCGGGCGCCACCGGATAATAATACGAGAAACAGACTACAGAAAAACTGACAGAATGGAGTCAAATACAGTTTACTTCGACACCTCCATAGAAAAAACCAGTAGCTTTTTACTAAAACTAGAAAAAGGAAATCTCATCTTGCTCGAAGTCTGAGACGTCCTCCGCCCCCCTACTTCAAACCACCATTTGAAGCCTCCGATGAACCTCATGAATTTCGTTATAACTGGGAGTTCGCGCTGGTTTGGAAAGGGATGTGTGGCGACTCTCATATGCGCTGCGCACTTCCTGGGCTCCACCCGCCCTATTCCCGTTCCTAAACCGGGGCACAAAATAGAATTTATCTTTCTCTCAGAACGAAGGTTATGCGTTTTTATCGCCAGTAGAACTGCCCGAAACGCAATATAGGGGTTAAGCGTGTTGGAAACGTCTTCGGGAATCCTCATGGTTGGCGCCGAGATCAGATAAGGCCACCGCGCGTTATCCGTCCCCACAATTACCGAGGAGCCAATGGCTAATTCTCCGTGAAAGTCGTCAAGAATGCGTCGCTGCACTCTTTCCTCCACTTCAAAGCCAAGCGTATTTCGAATCGCCAGATCCAGTCCGCCGTCCATAATGCCAAAGCTGTTCGCCGGACTGATCATCGCGTCGGCTGCCTTTGAGAAAAAGTCGCCTTGGATGATTTCAAAGTTATCAAAACCACTAAAGGCTTCTTTCCATGCCTTTACCAGCTTTTCAGACTGATCGATAAGAAATACTTTCTGAAGCAAGAATACTCTCTCCTCTTTGATCTCCATCACGCTTCCGCTGTTTTGATTAGCGAAGTCGCTTTTTATTCTACTCATAAGCGCTAGGCCACATGGGTAAAACGAGTTTGCCGCTTTAGCCACAGCCCTCAACCCGGCTCACCTAACGCGCTTTAATTGCCAGCGTAGTTTACTAAACTGAATATGCGCGACGCCTGCAAAACTTCAATCCATATTCACCAGGATGCGCTTCGGTGGAAAATGCTATGAAAGTTCTTTCGGTTTTAGGGTTATGGTTCTGCGCAACAGCAGCCGCCTACGCCGCTTCAGATACGCGGGAGGTGCTGAGAATCGGAGCGAACGATGAGATCGCGCAACTGTATGCGCCTTATCAGAGGTTCGTTGAAGCCGCTTTTCGGGATACCCCTTGGAGAATCGAGTGGGTGAACCTTCCTTTGGCGCGCTCCATACGCGCCGCCGATGAAGGCAGTATTGACGGTGATTTCATAAGAATTAAAGAGGTGACGGAGATTTACAGTCATTTGGTGGCCATACCCTGGCCACTGAATCGCCAGCGCTTTTATCTGTATATACCGACCTCATTGGACTGCCCCGACACGCAGAACATAGACCAATTAGTGGTCGGAAAATTATTAGGCATCTCCGCGTATGATCACTTCCCGGAAAACATCAAGAAGAATATGGTCTTTTCCCCCAATCTGGAGTCTTATGTGAACATGGCGATGGCGCACCGTATAAACGGCATCGCCATCACCGATGATCACTATAAAAAGATCAAAAGGAAATTCGACGTTGATTTCAAGAAGTGCAACGACCACATGCTATATGAAGCCGTTACTTATATGATGCTCAATATTAAGCACAAAGAAAAAATCCCTCAGATAGTAGAGGCTTTTTCAAAACATGTAGAACTTCTTCCAGCTGAAGATCGGGTGCAATGAAACAATCTTTATAAAGCGTCCATCGCATTTAACCTTTCATCAACCTTGCACCCAACATATCCATCATCCAATTACATACATACTGACTGAGCCCAGTGCTGTTCAGTAATAATTACAATGGGAACGCCACTATTCCGATACATCATGGCCTTCTCAATTTTCCGCCCAAAATTTTCATGAACCCAGCAATCCTTCACATAGGTTCCTATCACCAGATAATCCAGCGATTTCGTAACGTTTTTGGCTATCTTGCCTCCACGCGCCACAGTCGCTTCCTCGCATTGTTCCCGCGTCCCAAGCGCACAGGTTCCGCTAAAAAGGAAAGATCGTCCCTGAAAAGTAATCGGCGGCATAGGTTCAATAATAGGCAGTCTGGTTGCTTTAGCGACCTCGCCGAGATAAGACTCATCGCCAGAGATCCTTTTCAGAACACTTAGAAGCTCTGAGGACTCTTCTCCATCCAAAACACCGTCTTCCAACATAACGCTAACTCTATCTAACAAGTTAACGATAATTGGATTGTCAGAAGCGCTCCTGCTCTGCACCAGCCAAGTTTGCAGAAACTCCGCTTCCGCCTGCTCAACCTTTCCATCGGCGACAATGCCTTTACTCAGACCGATCAGTGTATCTATTTGCCTGTCCTTAATTTTATTTAGATTATATTCGGTGAAAATATCCATAAATATTCCCTCTCTAAAATGATTGAAACTTAAGGCGCGAATATTTTTAAAACTGAGAAACGGCCATATGCCAATGGATAATATTTAGATTATCCCCTGCACTCGCGATAATAGAATTCTAACTTTTGTAAAGACGGAATTTGTCGTTAAGAATGAAAAACGACACTGATGAGTCAGTCTTGGGTGGGCTTGATAATATAGGCAGTGATCGTAAAGATAAGCCAGATTAGGCCATCAAAAACTAACCTGACACAAACCGGAGAACGCTTTCTCAGTATAAAGAGATTTCAATAACTTACCCGACTCGATATCTACCGCAAGATAGTGGAGCGAGCCGTCTTTGTGCTCTTGAATAATTAATTCCCCGTCGCAAATCTTTGGCTGAGCAGCACGCCAGTTCACATCCACACTCCATTGTTTAAACAGTGAATAACAACTGCCTGTCCCGTTGGCGATCTTAGTCAATGGCGCAGGGTTGCAAGCAACTATGTCCCGGCTGGTGGAGACGATGATTGAGTTGGGTTTGAATGTCAGATTGGCGCGCCGCCAGTCATTACTCTCGAATTGAAACGCCTTCCCCTCCACATCCAGCATATACAGTTTTTGTTGGTACTCGAAAAGCTGGCTCGCCATCGTTTCCAATGGCCAGCTGGTCGTTCTTTCAGGTCCCGGGAGATAAACATAATGAAGGGGTGATTCTCCCCGTTCTGATCAATTTTAAAGCCCGCCAGATAGAGCCCTGCGTCTGTTTCAAATCCTGTGTAGGCGTTTTGTAGCTCTGTCTGAAGCGTTTGCCCTTGGTTAACGACAACGCCGTCATGCCTCCATGAGAAGACTGTTTGCGCGCAGGCGGAAAATGGAAATGCCAGCAGGGTCGCCAATACAAAAATACAAAGCCTTATCATACGGCTTGCTCTCAATAGCATGGAGTTCAAAAACAAAGACATCTGTTACCTCTGTCTTCCGCTTTCACACTTTCACACTTTTACACTTTTACACTTTCAAATTAGGCCAAAGAGAGAGACACGTCAGTAGAATCGCAGTTGCCCCTAAAGCATGCCATACAATGCTATCCAGCCCCACTCTCAAAAATGTATAAATCAGATAAAGGCCTACAAACGTAACGCCCAATTCCACTGCAATAGTTACTCCTGGCATGCGGTAGGACTTATTGTCGCAATGGCGGCACGTATATGGATCAACCTTAATACCTCGCCCCTCAAGGGTATTAATCTTTTTACAGTGTGGACACTTAATCAAACCTGACATTCCCCAATGATTGGTATGCCGAACAGGTAAACGGCAGGGCTCGCATGTTTACGGATGGATCGATTGCGGTTCAATAGGTAAGCACTCCCCTTGGACAAGCTTACTTTCCGCAAGAGAGATATGGCAGTTCGCGACGATTTCTTTGCCTTTCATTATGATCATGTCAGCGACATAGCTTATTTGATCGTCCATGGCTTTATATCCGGAAAACTCTATAAAGCTGAAGTCTGTTCTTGCATCAAGCGTTCGATAGCCGTCCAGCTTGATCTCACAGGCGTCAATAGACTGGATTACATCACTCCCACTTGCGCCCAGAAGTTCGAATCTCGGACAAACGTTATCGATCTCTAACTCACCGTGTATCAGGCGAACCTTATAGGTTTCCAGTTCGAATATTTTTTCTGGCTTATTCGCAGAGGCATCTTCAGCCTCTGCGTTTACCATCGCGCATCCACTTAAAAGCAAAATAAAGAGGCCGCTAAACCTGCACTTTCTCATTGCAAGGTTCCTATTGGCTGATGACTCTATTGGAAACACGTTTTCCAAAAGCAGGCCATTCTTAGACTTCCCCACCCGCCGCAAACCCAGACGCCCAGGCCCATTGGAAGTTGTGGCCGCCCAGGTGGCCGGTGACGTCGACGACTTCGCCGATGAAGTAGAGGTTGGGGATGTCTTTGGCGGCCATGGTTTTGGAGGAGAGGCAGTCAGTGTCGACGCCGCCCAGGGTGACTTCGGCGGTGCGATAGCCTTCGGTGCCGTTGGGTTTGATTTTCCAGCTTTTCAGAGCGTCTGCGACTTCCTGCAGGCGTTGGTTGGAGCATTGCTGGAAGGTTTCGTTCCAGTTTTTCCATTCGGTGAATATCTGCGCCACACGCTTGGGGAGCTTCGCATTGAGATAGGTCTCCAGGCGTTTATTGGGCGATTCCTGGCGCCAGGTTTTCAGCTCCGCCAGCACGTCGTCGTCCGGCAGCAAATCGATTGAGAGTTCCTGACCAGGTTTCCAGAAACTGGAGATCTGCAGCATGCTGGGGCCGCTCAGGCCACGATGAGTGAACAGCATGGGTTCTTTGAAGGTCACGCCATTAACGCTGACGGAGACCGGGCAACTGACGCCGGACAGCGGCGAAAAGCGCTGCAAATCATCCGGCTGCAGCGTGAAAGGCGCTAACCCCGCCCGAGTCGGCAATACCTTGAGGCCAAACTGTTCCGCGATCTTATAGCCGAAAGGCGATGCGCCCAGCGTGGGAATCGACAGCCCGCCGCTGGCGATCACCAAGGATTCGCACTGAATAACGCCGCTTGAGGTTTGCAGACGGAAGGCCTCACCGTCCTGCTCCACTGCATCAATGCTGCACTGCAGACGAATTTCCGCGCCGGCCCAGTCGCATTCGGTCAGCAGCATATTGAGAATATCTTTACTGCTCTCGTTGCAAAACAACTGCCCAGGCGTTTTTTCATGGTATTCAATGCCATGGCGCTCCACCCACTCCACAAAATGCTGAGGGGTATAGCGTCTTAGCGCAGAGATGCAGTAATGGGGATTATTGGATAAATAATTGGCCGGAGTGGAGTTCAGGTGGGTGAAGTTGCAGCGCCCTCCCCCGGACATAAGAATTTTTTTGCCTGCTTTATTGGCGTGATCCAGAACCAGGACTTTCCTGCCGCGATACCCAGCGGTGATCGCGCACATCAAACCAGCGGCGCCGGCGCCGATTATGACCACATCTACTTTTTCAACCACGAAAGACTCCACACTGACTGTCTGCAAACCAGCGCATTGTATGCCTCTCAGACTCTGTCGACGAATTTATTTATGTAGTCTTGGCAAGGTATGAACTAACGCAAAGGCGAGTGAACGCCTTTTCTATTGGCACAGGTAACGAATATCCGCCAACAAGGTGCGTTCGCTGTCCAGCACCGTACTGATGGTCTGGCACAAAAAGCCGGAGTTGGTGTCCCGATACGGTCGCGAATTGATGACTCGCCGTTGCAACAGACGCTCAATCGCCAACATCTGATAGAAATAAGGTCTGGCCGCCCAGTTGACCCCTTGATTGCCCATATGCTGTAACCATTCAGCGCCGTCCCAATCAAAGTTGGGCGTGATTTGCACTCCGGTGTGGTCGCAGATATAAAAACGCAGGAAGCCTTCCGGCGGTTGCGGCAGCGCGCCGACAAAGTTCTCATTGCGCAACACGCAGTCCTTGATATCGAGCACGCATTTTTCCATCTGATGGATGTAGTAAATGTGTCGGCGCTCCTCTTCCACTTTGCGATGGATAAAGCTCTCCAACAACATACCGACTTTCGACTGCGGCGCGTCCGGCGCCAAAAAACGCTCCAGCGCGGGATTGAAGATGTAACCCTGAATATAACGGGCGCCGCATTCCATGGCGAAACGGAACTCATCTTCCGTCTCCACCCCTTCGCAGATGATCTGACTGCCCGCACGCTCCGCCAGGTAACCCACGGACTGCACTACTTCACCGGAAATACCCCCTCGCGCCGCGCGCTTGAACAGACGCATATCCAGCTTAATAAGATCCGGCTCCAGAGAAATGATGCGGTTCAATTGCGAATATCCGGCGCCGAAATCATCAATGGCGATTCGCATGCCCGCGCGCCGGTATTCAGCCACCTGCTCCACCAGCGCGGCCTCGTCGCCGCCGTTCTCGGTAAACTCTACCACCACACGCTGCGGATCAATGCCGGCTTCATGAATCATGCGGATCGTGGGAACCTGCTCTTCGTCGCAGTTTTTGCGCATCCATTCGGGGGAAATGTTGAGAGTGAGGAAACAATCGGAAGGGAGGGTTTGAGCGGTTTCTAGCGCCTGCTTGCGCACCATGCGGTCAATATTCAAAAGCCGCCGTCGATCAACGCCGGGATCGGAGAATAAGGGCCCGGCGGACATCACTGCGCCGTCATCGCGGCGAATGCGCGCTAAAGCCTCATAACCCGCCACCATTCCCCGATTAATATCGACGATAGGCTGAAAAAAAGGGAGGTACTGATTACGTTCTGGTTGGACCCCGTCACAGGGCTCGTTTGGGACTCCATCGAGGTTTGTCCCCAAACTCGATATGCGCTTCGCAACCGAATCCATTTTTACTCCGAAAGTAAAGAAGGAGGCCAGTAGTACAGCCGATTAGGTTAGGCCATTTGATCATAACCTACTGTAAAGGTTTGAATATTTAGGTGTACTTTAGTAACTGCCACGCTGTCTGGGCAATTTATACCTTGTAACATCCATATTGCAAGGCGGCGCTCCAACATCCGGGGAAAAATAAACTCTATTTAATCCGCGCCTCTTCAAACCTGAGTTCCACTCGCATCCCATCCGGTCGGCGATCGATTTGCAGCGACCAGGCCATGGCTTCCGCAATTTCCTGGCATAGTTTGAGTCCTATGCGGTTACTTTCCTCCCGCTCTGTAGCTTCAGAGGGCCCATCCACCTCTTCGTCAATGTTGAGAACAACCAAGCTGTTCTCACTCAGAGTCACAGTGACGGAGCCCGCTGCAGTGTGCTGAAACGCATTGCGAACCAGATTGGCGGAGATGATGGTCCAGGGCGTGATGGCTATCGGCGTCACCCATGTGCCCGGCGCATCCAAAGTGACGGACACCTGCTTGCTGTGCAGCAGATAACGGTGGAAATCGATCTGCTCGCGAATCGCCGCCGCCAAGTCCTCGTCGCGACGGGGCGCCCCTTCCCGCTGCTCCCGTCCCAACCACAGAAGCGTTTCCGTCATGCTTTGCATGCCATAGGCGGCGCGCTCGATACGCGCCAGCGACGGGGTCAGTTCTTCCGGCGGATTGCGGCGTTGCAGCAGCTCGACATTGTTGCGCACCACCGCGATAGGCGTACGCAGCTCATGACTGGCGTGCCGTAGAAAATCCTTCTCCCGCTGCAGAGCAGTGCGCAATCGTGCGAAGGCGCTGTGCAGCTTCTCGGCGATATCCGAAAATTCCGCAAAGCCCATCTGCGGCGGTTTTTCCGTCAGGGTATCCAGATTCAGGTTATGCGCCCAGTGCGCCAAACGGTCTACACGTCGCCCCACATACAGCAAAAACAGATGCGTGAGAATGATAACGCTGAGGATCACCGCAAGCGCCAGAATGATCTGACTCACGCGAATGCGCCAGATCTGATGGCGTACGTCATGCTGCAGCGCGCCCGGCGTAGGATGCCGGGTGATGTAGAGCCATTCGTCGTTCGACAGATGAAAGGGAAACAGGAAGTAGATGTCCCCCGGAGCTTTTGGCTCCGAGGTTTCATTGCGAAACAGGACTTCCAGATCGGCGGAAACCAATTCGGACTGATCAAGCCGCGATTGATAGGGCTCAGGCACCGCAGACCAGTCCCGATAAGACTGCACATACAGACCTGACGGCAATTCCGCCTCAGGATTATTGGCGAGACGCTGATCGTAATCCTGAGCCAGAAAGTACATCTCCACCGTCATTGCCTGCTCCAGACCGCGCCCGAAATACTCTTTCAGCAACAAGGTGTAGATGATCACAATCAGGGTCGCGATCCCCAGCAGGTAATAGCGGAAAACCCGTCTGACGCCGAACTCTTTAGCGAACTTCAAACCGCCTCCTCTCCATCGCGCTCCGCCTCGCCGCAACGGACGCCCTGCCCCGGCACGGTATGAATCAGCGCGCTGGCGAAGGGTTTGTCCACCGCCATGCGCAGTTTGTATAAATGCACTTTGAATGCATTGCTGTCCGGCGGCGAATCCGGCCATAACAACTGTTCCAGATCGCTCTTGCTCACCACGCCCGGGCTGTGCCGCATCAGCTTTTCCAGCAACTGCCAGCCTGTAGGCGTTAGCGTTAACGCCTTGCCCTCTCGCCGCACCTGCCGCTGGTCCAGATCCATCTGCAACGGCCCTACCGTCAGCAAACGCGCCTGGCCGCTGCGGCGGCGGGACAACGCCTGCAAACGCACAATCAACTCTGCAAAGGCGAACGGCTTCACCAGATAATCATCAGTGCCGGCGCGAAAGCCTTCCACCTTGTCGTCCAGGGTGTCTCGCGCGGTGAGCATGAGCACCGGGGTATCCACGCCCTCTTCTCTCAGTTTGCGACACATGGCCAACCCGTTCATGCGCGGCATATTGATATCCAGCAGCATCACATCGTAAGCGTTGGCCCGCGCAAGATTAAATCCCGCCACGCCATTAGCTGCGTGATCGCAACTCATGTTCTCCAGCGCCAGATAATCCAGCACGGTGGTGGCCAGATCGATATCGTCCTCCACCAGCAGCACTCGCAAATGGCCGCTCATAGTCTTTTTCCCATCATCAAACCGCTTCATCGGGCGCGCCCAAAACCGTACTGGCCGCGCCGTTGTCGCCCGCCTCATGGCGTCGTCCGCCAATCAGGCTGCGCATATCCTCACTGATAGCCAGCAATACCGGGATCAACACCAAAGTGATGACCGTTGCGAAAAGTATACCGTATCCCAGCGCCACCGCCGCCGGGATGAGAAATTGCGCCTGTACGGACGTTTCATATATCAATGGGGCCAGTCCTACGAAAGTAGTGCTGGAAGTCAGCAAGATGGCGCGCAAACGGCTGGCGCAGGCGTGCTTCACCGCCTCTTTGACCGCCATGCCGCTCTGGCGCGCTTCATTGAATTCCGCCACGATCAGCAAACTGTCGTTCACCACGACGCCGGATAACGCCAACACGCCAAACAGAGACAGCAGACTCATAGAGATGCCCACCATCCAATGACCCAGAATCGCTCCCACCACGCCAAACGGAATGGCGGTCATGATGATCAAGGGCTGCCCGTATGAGCGCAGGGGAATCGCCAGCAGCGCATAAATGCCGAACAACGCCAGGGCGAACGCCTTGATGAAGGAGGCGCTGGTTTCCGCCTGTTCCGTCGCTTCGCCGCCGAAATTGACCGTCAGGCCCGGGTAATCCAGTTGCAGTTTACGCAGCTCGCCGCTCTGCAACGCCGTGAGAATTTCCTGAGGCGAGGTAATGTTTTTGTCTACATCCGCCGTCACCACCGCCACCTGCTTGCGGTCCACCCGGGTGATTTCGTTGGCGACATAGGAAGACTCCAGTTTCGCCACGCTCAGCAGCGGCAGCACGCGTCCGTCATCAGTGCGCACGCGGGCGTTGACCAGATCGTCCACATGACTGCGATCACTGGAGGGATAACGAATCTTCACTTTCACTTCGTCCTTGCCCCGTTGAAAGCTCTGCGCTTCATACCCCTGAAAGTTCTGCTGCACCTGGGCGGACAACTGCGCCGTAGTCAATCCCAGCGCGCGCCCGGAATCAGTCAGCGACAGCGTAATCTGCGGCTGACCGACCTTGAGGGTGCTCTCCATATTCTCCACCCCGGCGTATTCTTGCAGCGCGGCGATCAGTCTGTCGTTGGCCAGGGTCAGGGTGTGGTTGTCATTGGAAGCCAGCTCAACGCGCAGGTCTTCCGGTCCATCAAACGCAGTGATGAACTTCACTGACCGCGCGCCCTCTACTGCGCCGACTTTCTTCTGCCACAGGGCCGCCACTTCGTCGATGCTCAGTGCGCGCTGCTTCTGTTCCGCCAGTTCCGCAGTGATGGACACGTCAGTTTCCGACGCCACCCTCACCTGCAGGTTGGCGATGATCGGCGTTTCCATCTGCTTCGACTCGATTAACTCAGCGTTCAGATCCTGCGCCGCCTGCTCAATACGCAGCGCCTCGCGCTGGGTCAGTCCGTATCCGACATCGTCCTGCATGGTCAATTGCACGTTGATGACATCTCCCGGCACATTGGGGAAGAACACGAAGCGCACCGCGCCGGCGGGTATCAGCCCCGCGACGACGATAAACAACGCCAGCATCGCCGCCAGCGTGGCGTAACGGTATTCCAAAAGCACATGCAAGGCGCGGCGATAGTAGCGATGGGTGAAGTGCTCCAGGCCCAATCGTACTTTCTCCTGCACCGCCTCCAGCCAGCGCGCGGCGAAGTGCTTACGTCCCTGCTTTTTCTTTTCCCGCACATGGGCCAAGTGAGCCGGCAAAATCAGCTTGGACTCAATCAGAGAAAACACCAGACAGAAGATCACCACGATGCCGAACTGGGCGAACAGCTGCCCCATCTTGCCTTCCACCAGTTGCAGGCCGGCGAACGCCACAATGGTGGTCAACACGCCAAAGGTGGCGGGAACCAACACCCGCTGTACGCCGCGGATGGTGCTGGCCACATTGGTGCCGCGCTGGCTTTGCTCGGTATGAATGCTTTCGCCAATCACCACCGCGTCATCCACCACGATACCCAGCGCCATGATGAAACCAAAGGTCGTGAGCGAATTGATAGTCATGGCGGACAGACCGTCCCCCATCAGAAATACGGCGCCGGCAATGGAAATCGGAATACCAGCGGCGACCCACAGGGCCACACGGAAGTTCAAAAACAACGCCAGCAGAACCAGCACCAGCAGAATTCCCTGGAAACTGTTTTTGTACATCAGGTTCAAGCGATCAGCGATGGCGCTGCTTTTGTCATACCAGGTTGCGCTGGAAACGCCTTGCGGCAGGTTTTCACGAAACGCTTCGGTAATCTGTTCCGCACGCTCAGAGACTTTCATGATGTCGGAATCGCCGATCATCTCCACTTTCAGTGCGATGGAGGGCTCGCCGTTGAAACGGGACAGCACCGGCGTATCGTCATAGGCGTCATTGATCTGAGCGACGTCCCCCAGAGTGACGCGCGCGCCATTGAGCTGCTCCTTCACCACGATGCTTTCAAAGTCGCGGCGGCGGTATTTCTGATCATCGGCCTTGATGACCATATAACCGTCCGCGCTGCGTAATTCGCCACCGCTGCGAATCAGTGAAGAGCCGTTGATGGCGGCGGCCACATCGGAGAGCGTCAGACCATAGGCCTGCAACCGGCTTTCACTGATCTCGACAGTAATTTCCGGCGTGCGATCGCCATAGGTGGTCACGCGCTTGATTTCCGCATCCGCGAGCAGTTCATCGCGCAGCTGCTCCGCCAGATCCTGCAGCACGTCCTGGTCCGCATCGCCATAAAGCTGCGCCCAAATGGCGTGATCCACATGCTCCGCCTGGCTGATGACCGGCTTTTCCGCCGCCTCCGGCAGATTCTTGATGGCGTCCACGCGGATTTTGACGTCCTGATTGAGCTTATCGAGGTCGTAGTCGCTTTCTTTCTCAATCGTCACCGTCACCGACGAGGTGGAGGATTTACTGGTGATCTGCTTGATGCCCTGCACGCTCTGCAAGGCTTCTTCGATCTTGATGGCGACGCCCTCTTCCGCTGCTTTGGCGGAGCCGCTTGAGTAGCTGACGCTGACGGTGACTTCATCCGGCGGCAAGGAGGGAAAGCCTTCCTTGCGCAATTCAAATGCGGTCACTACGCCAGCCAGCAGAATCACCGCCATCAGCAAGTTGGCGGCGACGGGATTGCGCACGAACCAGGCGACCCAACCCCCGCCCGCGTTAAACTGTTTGGAACTCATTGCGCCGTCTCCCGCACAGGGTGAACCTGCGCGCCCGGCGCGTAGCCGGCCAAAGGATTACGCACCACCGCCAGGGTGGCGGCGCTTTCCGCTTTCACATAGATAGAATCGTCGCCAGTGAACAGAATGTCCGGCGTTTCCCGCGCCAGCTTGTCGTCCTGATCCACGTACCACAGATAGCCGCCTGCGGTCACCGCAGACGCCGGCACTTTCAACACGTTGTCCATATCGGCGCCGCGAATCTCCGCTTCCACAAACGCGCCTGGCAGCAATGCAGTTTCCTGCTGCAACGGCTGCTTGACCTCCACCAGCAGCCCCCGCAGACGTGTGGAAGCGTCGATATAATTATCCAGCCCCACCACCTGGGCGCTCCAGGCGGCGCCGTCCTCTTCTATGGAGCGCAGGGTGACTGTTTCCGGCAAGTCCTGCTGCAACATTCCCCACTGGTGATGGGTCAGGGACAGGCGCACCTGTACCGCCTCGACGGAATACAGAGTTCCGGCTTCCGCGCCTACGTTGACATAATCCCCCAAAGCGACGCTACGGCTGACCACCACGCCGGCGAATGGCGCAACGACCCGGGTGCGCGCCAGATTGTTACTCGCCTGCTCCACCGCCGCCTGAGCGGCTTCGAACTTGGCTTTGGCGCTGGCCAGTTGCGGTTTATGCAAGGTTAAATCCGACGCCGGCGTTTTAATGCCGGAACGCTTCCAGTCTCTTTCCGCCTGTTCGGCCTCGCGCTGCTCCTGCTGCAACGCGTAATCGGCTTCGGCGAGCGTCTGCCTGGCGCTGGCGAGCGCTGCGCGATAATCGGTGGCGTCGATAACGAACAGTAATTCCCCTTTGGTGACGTGCGCTCCTGCGGTGAATACTTTTCCCACTTCAGTCACTTTGCCGGCCACGTCCGCTTTTAGTTTCAGCTCATATTCCGGCGTCGCTTCCCCGTTCAACCTGAGCTGGTAGGGATAAGCGCCAGGGGTGCTTTCAATCACCGTCACCGCGGGCAGACTCTGATGCTTTTCGCTCTGCATCGGCGCCGGCTTGTTGTTGATGGCGTAGGCGGTCGCCCACAGCGCCAGTGGAATCGTCGTCAGCGCCAGCAGAGACACCCAGGCTTTTCTGCGTCGGCGAGCTTTGGCGTCAGCATTTGCAGCGCTATGGGCCGCGTCTTCGGGAGAGGGTTTTACGATGGCGTTCATAGTGTCAGTCCAAGGGCCAGGCCCAGTGTAATTCGGTTACTCATACGGTCACGGCGCGTCTCCAGCAGCTGGGTCTGGGCGTCGAACAGGCTGCGCTGCGCCTGCAGAAGATCAGTGATGTCCGCCAGCCCCTGGGAGTACAACTCCTGATAGTGGCTGAGGCTGGATTCGGCGTGCTCCCTGGCGCTTTGATAGTGAGTTTGCTGCGCGCTCAAGCGACGTTCGCTTTCCAATGCGCTCTCCACTTCATTGAGAGCGTTCAGCAGGGTGTCCCGATAGTTCCACCACGCCCGCTCAGCCACACTGGCCTGCGCGTCTGCATTAGCTTTGATTTTTCCTCCGTTAAACAAAGGCGCCGTCATTGAGCCAAGCAGGCTCCAGGCCGGACTTTGCTGGAACAGGTCGCTCACACGTTCTCCACTGTCGGATAAAGAAGCGGACAGGGAAAAACCAGGCAGCAGGTTCTTGTAGGCTGCGCTGGCGCGAGCGTCTTCCGCCAGAATTCGACGATAGGCGGCCTGCAAATCCGGCCGCGCGCCGATCACCTGCATAGGCGTGTCCGCCTGGGGCAACGTCACCTCCGGCAGGGTTTCCGCGGTTTGATTCGGCGTTTGCGGCAACCGTCCTAAAAGCACATTCAGCGTACGCAGGCGGTCATGATAGGTTTGGCTCAGTTGTTCCAGCTGAGCCTTGGCGTTGGCGGTGGATAAACGCGCCGCATCCAGATCGGCGAGGTCGCCAAGTCCGCTCTGAAACCGCTCCAGGATGGTGGTTTCGGTGAGTTGCAGGCTGTCTATACGCGCCTGCTGAATAGCCAGCCGGCTCTGATCAGCGGACAAAGCAATCCAGGTTTGCATTACCTGCGCCGCCAGGGAGGCTTTAGCGGCGTTCAAGTCTTCTTCCGCGGCGGCATAGTCTTCACGCGCAGCGTTGCTTTGATCGCTGAGACGCCCCCAGGTATCCAGTTCCCAGGACAGGTTCAAGCCGGCCGAGTAGGTGCTGTGGGCGTCCACCTCGTCACTTCCTGAGCGCTCGCCCTTGGCGCTGGCGGACACTTCGGGTATGCGGGAAGCGTTCTGCGCCGTCAGACTGAACCCGCTTTCACGCAAGCGCAGCGCCGTCTGACGCAAGTCAGGATTGGCCTGCATGGCCTCTTGCAACAGGCCTTGTAATTGTGCGTCGGCAATCAGGTCTGTCAGACTCTCCAGCGAGACGCCCTCACCCAGCGACTGATCCCAGGCGGCGGGGGTTTCTATATTTTCCAGGTTGCTTGCCTGCTTAACCGGCGTCAAACTGCAGGCGGTCAACGACAGCAGCAGCGCTGGAATAATGCATCGTTTGAATTGAAGTACTACGGACAATTTCGTCGACCCCGATATGATTGATACGACAATGGCGACATCCTATCGGGAAACGGGTTAACGGCCGGTTAACGCTGGCGTGGATACCGCAGAAATAGCGGATGCGCCGCCAAAGCCGATCAGATTCATCGTTGCAGCGATTGATCAAGCCTTTTTCGAATAAGCAGAAGGATTCAACATGTTATTAGAACTCGCTATCGGCGACGCTTACGGCGCTGGTTTCGAATACGCTTCCAACAAGATTGTGCGCGAGAACAACTTCGGCGAGCAGTACATCCAACACCAGCGACACACCACTATTCTGCCGGGCCAGTACACCGACGACGCTCAAATGGCGATCGCCGTAGCGGAAGCCCTAATCGCAGAACAGCACTGGAACGAGACTATTCTCGCCGGCTACTTTCTTAACGCTTTCAAGCGTGATCAGAGGGAGGGTTACGCCAAAGGCTTCTATGATTTTCTCTGTAGCGTAGAGACGGCGGAGGAATTTCTGGCGCGCATCAAACCCGACAGCGAGAAAAGTGGAGCCGCCATGCGCGCCAGTCCCATCGGCGTCCTGGCGGATGAGAAGCAAGTCATCGAATACTGCGCGCTACAGGCGAAAGTCACCCATAACACCCCGCTCGGCGTAAATGCCGCCCTCGCCGCCGCTTTGATGACGCACTATTTCATTTACGACCTCGGCCCGAAACAGGACCTTGGCGAATACATCGCCTCCAAAGTCCCCGGCGACTGGAATGTCCCCTGGAAAGGTAAAGTCGGCGCCTTGGGCGTGGATTCCTCTCGCGCCGCCATCACGGCGGTCATAGCGGAAAACGACCTCAAGTCCATTCTGCTTAAATGCATCGCTTACACGGGGGATACGGACACCGTCGCCACTATCGCCCTGGCTGCGGCCGCGTGCTCGAAAGAAGTAGACAAAAACCTTTCACAGTCGCTTTACGACAACTTGGAAAGAGGCGCATACGGCTATGATTACATCGCAACGCTGGATAACAAGCTGATGGCGCGGGTGAAATAAAAGTCGCTTACGCCTGACCGAACACTCAGGCGTAAGCCTAACGAATTATTATGTGACGCACGGCGGCTTTTCGTTATTTTTTCATTGCATATCAATCGCTTGAAAAGCATAAATGTCGGCTCACATGAAACGGATAAAGTGTAACGGAGTACGCGCCAAAGATTGCCTCTCCCTGCCCTTCATACTGTTTCAAACAATCTCAAATGCACACAGTAAGTGGTAACAGGACATGCCAGTCTTTGCATATCAGTCGTTAAACTCCAACGCCAGTAGCGACCATGGCGTCAGCGCATCAAACTCGCAACACTTTACACGGATGACTCACGATCATTCCGCTACTAATCATCAGGGGCCCTGGCTGCTGGTGCCGCCGACGAATCCCAACGTCGAACCGCATGAACTGCTTCATGGCCCTTCCCAGATGATTTCTACGGCGTCAGCAGGGAAAATGAATAAAGGACAGCACGATAACGCTTCCTTTCGGAGCCTGGTGGAAGGCAAGGCGCGCTTGAATCATCAACATTTAGGCCAAGCTTTCGGACAGAGTTGCGACCTGATGGTTTTTGGAGAATTGAACAGCGAGCATGCAGAATGGGCCACACTGAAAAATAGCGCCGGCCCGATATTCAAAACGTCGACGCCCGCCAAAGCATGTAACTGCTTCAGTGTGCACGCCACCAATAACAGCCAGCATCGCTTCGTGGGCGACGGCCAGGGTTGGATCGCCATAAAGAGCTACGGCGTCCTGGCGGTCTTCGTACACGTCCCCAACTCAGTCGCCAAATCAGCAGACGCAGCCAAGGTATTTTACGGCGCCATTCGCAACCAATTACTGCAAAGCAACGCAGGGGTTATCGACATCATCATGGGCGACACCAACCAGGGAAGTAACGACTTTACCCACACCGTAGTCAGCGAAGCCCTGGGACAAACCTTCGCTGATGCGCACACAGGCTCATCGATACAACCCTTCGACGCTCACAATAGAGAGTTTCAAGGCACCAACAGCACGGGAACCAAAAAATACGACGTGGCGGTTTACAATACCCAATCAGTTAGGGTCAATCGCCTGATCTACCTTTCTCAGTTCGCTCCCACCAGCCACCAAAGCTGGGAAGCCGTAGCCATCACCGACCATATGGGTATCGGTGTAGAAGTTGAGCGGATATAGAATCGTTATAAACAGTTGAGTAATTAATAAGTGCAAGGGGCTGTGCAAGTCCCTTGTCTTCGATTTTTCAGGCTAGACTCTACGCTCTATTCTTTTAGCTAACCAATTTATGTAGCCTGAAAAATGCAGCAATAGATCGCGACTCTTCCTATCAAGCGCCGCCATGAAAAAACTTCTCTTTATTTTATACTCCATGACTGCCTACGGGTGTTGCTTCGATGGTCAACTTCAGCATGACAGCTTTGTCCCTGCAGACTTAGTCGTAATCAATAAAACAGATTACCGGGTTAATATAAGACTTCTATATAACTTCGACACCGAAGTCGCAGGTTTTTCCATACCTGGACAATCCCTACGCCCAAATGAAGAAACGGATACCATCAATATCACCAGGCGAGGTTACAAGGCCATTTCGGATCAGTACTTTTTCATAAGCGGATCTTGTGGCGAATTTGACAATGATGAAGCGCCAGGGAATCGTTTCAGAGTCGAAGCGTCAGCCGGGAAGGAATATGCACTGGTCGTAATAGATAGCTGCGAGTCATTTTCGAAATGAGAAAATTAGCTTTAATCAGTATGTTCCCCATCGCTTTGTTTGGCTGCTGCACTGGCGAATCATACATACACAGCGGCTTATTCCCTGCTAACGTAATAATTAGAAACAGCACAAATAACAAGGTATATATCAATAGCTTTTTTGCGTCAGAAGATGCAGATGCCGCTTTTTCAGTTGGAAGTATGACTTTATCTCCCGGCGAAGAGTCAAAAATAATACAAATGACGGTCACTTCCTATGACGCCATTATGGCGAAGAAGTTTTACATCGTAGGCGCTTGCGGAAGCGCAGAGAAACAGCCAGCCCCAGGCGTAAACTTCAGGCTTGAGCAATCAGAAAAATACTGGCTGACCACAATAATCATTGATGATTGCAGCTACCTAAACTCTAATCCATCTGATCAGTATGAAGGAAAGCGAGTATCTCGATAATTTTCATTGCATCATACGCGGGGTTACTAACCCATTTCGCAGTCTAAAACCTACTGAAATCGACATGTAAAGACAAACATGGATGACTCCATAAAATATTTATCATGAAAAAGCTTTTAACAATTATCGTACTGCTAACTATTTCATCCGGCTGCTGCTTCGACTACTCCTACTCGATCAGAGGAGCAGCTCCTACCAATATCATTATTAAAAACAACACAAACGACACTATTAACATAGAAGAATTCTATGCTGCACCAGAGGCTAATGCTGCATTTTTTATGAGGAACTTTCGCCTCCATCCAGGCAAATCGCACTATGTGGTTGAATAGTAGACAGTAAATCCATAGAGTACGCCCATTTTTCTCCCCTAATAAGGACTGTTATGGGTTCTTCTTTAATTGACGGCGTTAAACACCATTTCTCCAGCCTTTCTGATCCTCGTCGAGAG